>NZ_LZIF01000110.1 GCF_001667145.1 Mycobacterium sp. 852002-51971_SCH5477799-a | reverse complement strand
GCTCCCGAGCCCGCCCCCGCGCCGGAGCCCGCTCCCGATCAGCAAAACCCGCCGGGTTGACCCGCGGCATGTGGATCGGCTGGCTTGAGTTCGACGTTTTGCTCGGCGACGTTCGATCCCTCAAACAGAAGCGATCGGTCGTTCGCCCGGTTGTCGCCGAGTTGCAGCGCAAGTTCAGCGTCTCGGCGGCCGAGACGGGTTCCCACGAGCTGTACCGGCGAGCGGGCATCGGCGTCGCCACGGTCTCTGGCGACCGGGGCCACGCCGTCGACGTCCTGGACGCGGCCGAACGGTTGGTGGCCGCGCATCCCGAGTTCGAGTTGCTGTCGGTGCGGCGCTCCCTGGTGCGCAGCGAGGATCTCGTCTAGATCGCCTAGCCAAACGGTGGTCGACCCGCCGCGCCCGGCCACGCCGCGCTTGGATAGATCGCCTAGCCGTCGCGGCCTTCGCGCTTGCGACCCAATGGCACCGGAGCGACAACGCCCGGCGCGAGCCGTCTCGTGAAGATCAGGAAGGCCGTGTGTCCCCGCATCGAATGCTGCGGCCGCACAGCCAGACCCACGACGTTCCAACCGCGTTGCAATGTCTCCCAGGAACGCGGCTCTGTCCAGCACTGCTGCGCCCGTAGCGCCTCGACCGCGCGCGACAGCTGGGTGACGGTGGCTACATAGATGATCAGCACGCCGCCGGGGATCAACAGGCGCGCGACCGACTCCAGCACCTCCCACGGCGCGAGCATGTCGAGCACGGCACGGTCGAAGGAGCCGTCCGGCAATTGGGAGTCGGCGACGTCGCTGATGATCAGTTGCCAGTTGTCGGGTGCGCGACCACCGTGGAATACCGACACGTTGCGTTCCGCGTGCTCGGCGTGGTCGGCGCGTTGTTCGTAGGAGGTCACCCGCCCTTCGGGTCCGACCGCGCGCAGCAGCGAACAGGTCAGCGCGCCGGAGCCGGCGCCGGCCTCCAGCACCCGCGCGCCCGGAAAAATGTCGCCTTCGTGCACGATCTGCGCGGCGTCCTTGGGGTAGGTCACCTGGGGTCCGCGGGGCATCGACATGACGTAGTCGATCAGCAAGGGCCGCATCGCCAAATACACGGCGTTGTTGGTGGACTTGATCACGCTGCCCGGCTCCAGCCCGATCAGCGCGTCGTGCGCAATCGACCCACGATGCGTGTGGAACTCGGCGCCCGCGGTGAGCACCACCGTGTAATGGCGACCCTTCGCGTCGGTGAGCTGGACACGCTCGCCCTCGGTGAACGGGCCGGTTACGGACACGCGGTCCAGCGTGCCAGCCGACTCGCCGCCGCGGGTGTTGGGGGTTGTCGGCGCCCAGTCCTAGGCTGCCGACATGATGGTCCAGCCGGAGGCACCGGGGTCGGCGGAGCGCCCAGCGGGGCAGGTGTACCGCCCGGCCCTGTCGCCCTCGCGTGCCGCCGACTTCAAGCAGTGCCCGCTGCTATACCGGTTCCGGGCCATCGACCGGTTGCCCGAGGCGCAGTCGACCGCGCAGATGCGCGGATCCCTGGTCCACGCCGCCCTGCAGCATCTTTACGGCCTGCCCGCGGAGGAGCGCGGCCGCGACACCGCAATGTCACTGGTAGAGCCGGCGTGGGAACAGATCGTCGCCGCGACACCCGGGGTGACCGCCGAGCTGGATCCGGCGCAGCGCACCCAGCTGCTGGTCGAGGCGCAGGCGCTGCTGGCCGGGTATTACCAGCTCGAGGACCCCACCCGTTTCAACCCGGAGTGCTGTGAGCAGCGGGTGGAGGTAGAACTCGCCGACGGCACGCTGCTGCGTGGCTTCATCGACCGGATCGATGTCGCCGCCACCGGCGAGCTTCGTGTGGTCGACTACAAGACCGGCAAGGCACCGCCGGAAGCACGAGCCCTGGCCGAATTCAAGGCCATGTTCCAGATGAAGTTCTATGCGGTGGCGCTGCTGCGGTCGCGAGGTGTGCAGCCCACCCGGCTGCGGCTCATCTATCTGGCCGACGGCCAGGTGCTGGACTACACGCCGGACCACGACGAGCTGCTGCGGTTCGAGAAGACGCTGATGGCGATCTGGCGGGCGATCCAATCCGCCGGTCAGACGGGAGATTTCCGTCCCACCAAGTCGCCGTTGTGCGACTGGTGTCCCCATCAGCAGCACTGCCCGCTGTTCGGCGGAACCCCACCGCCGTACCCGGGGTGGCCGGAATCGCTTGGCGCACAGACTGTTTCGTGCCCGACGGAACCGGCGGCCTAGTCGGCGGGCCCCTAGTCGAGCGGCGAGAGCTCTTGCAGCATCGTGGGAATCAGCTCGCTGACCGTGGGATGGATGTGCATGGTCCGCGACAGCGTGGTGTAGGGAGTTTTGGCCGACATCACGTCCAAAATGCCGTGGATAGCCTCGTCGCCGCCGACCCCGAGGATCGCCGCCCCCAGGATCTCCTGGGTTTCGGCATCCACCACGACTTTCATGAAGCCTTGTGTCTCACCCTTTTCCACCGCCCGGCCCACTCTGGTCATCGGCCGCTTGCCGACCAGTGCTTTGCGCCCGGACGAGCGCACCTGATCGACGGTCATGCCGGCACGGCCCAGCGGCGGATCGATGTAGAGCGCGTAGGTGGTGATGCGATCGCTCACCCGGCGCGGGTCGTCGTCCAGCAGGTTGGCGGCGACGATCTCGAAGTCGTTGTAGGAGGTGTGGGTGAACGCGCCCCTCCCGTTGCAGTCACCCATCGCCCAGATGTGATCGACGCTGGTCTTGAGCCGGTCGTCGACCACGATGTAGCCGCGGGCGTCGGTCTGCACCCCGGCGGCTTCCAGGCCCAGGTCGTCGGTGTTGGGTTGCCGGCCCACCGCCAGCAACAAATGGCTTCCTTCGACGGCGGAGGCACCCTCGCGAGGA
Source organism: Mycobacterium sp. 852002-51971_SCH5477799-a (assembly GCF_001667145.1). Taxonomy (GTDB): domain Bacteria; phylum Actinomycetota; class Actinomycetes; order Mycobacteriales; family Mycobacteriaceae; genus Mycobacterium. The sequence continues at coordinate 75,685 of NZ_LZIF01000110.1, read as the reverse complement.
GTCAATTCGAACCCGTTGCCGGTCTTGGTTATTCGGACATCGTCGGCGCCGACGATGATATCGATGCCTTCGGCACGAAGGATGCCTTCCACGGAGGCCGCGACATCCTCGTCTTCGCGCGACGCCAATCGCGGTCCCCGTTCGACGACGGTCACCCGGGCCCCAAACCGCCGGTACATTTGCGCAAACTCCAGCGCTATGTAACTGCCGCCGACTATGACGAGATGTGTTGGCACCGTGTCGAGTTCGAGAACCGACACGTTGGTCAGGAAGTCGACGCCGGACAGGCCCGGGATGTCGGGCACCACGGCACGCCCGCCGACATTGAGGAAGATCCGGTCCGCGCGCAGCACCTCATCACCGACCCGCAGCGTGTGCGGATCCTGAAAGACGGCGTGACCGCGAAACACGGTGCAGCCGTTCATGCCCTCGAGCCAATCCTCGACGCCCTTGCGGTCGCCGAGCATGATCTCGTCCTTGCGGGCCTTGACCTTCGCCATGTCGACGCTGACCGGACCCGTGCCGACGCCGTATTCGGCGCCGCGGCGCGCTAGGTGCGCGGCATGCGCGGAGGCCACCAGGGTCTTCGTTGGGATGCACCCGGTGTTGACGCAGGTGCCGCCGATCAGCTTGCGCTCCACCACCGCGACGCGCTGCCCGGCTGCGGTCAGCCGGCCTGCCAACGGCGGGCCGGCCTGGCCGGCGCCAACGATGATCGCGTCGAAATGTTCCGTCACTTAACCGCAGTCAGCAGGTACTCGGTCAGCACGTGACCCGTCGCCGCAAGGATGGCGAACCCGCCCACGATCGCGACGGCGTCCTCCAGCAGCGCGATCGGCAGGTCCCTGCCGCCCGTCCTGGCGACCAGCCGTTTGCGCGCCTGGTAACCGCCGAGGGTCCCCAGCACCGCACCGATGACGCCGGCGCCGAGCGCGGTGAATGTCCAGTGCGGCCAGGCGCCAAGGGCCGCGCCCGCAAGCCCACCCGTGATGATCCGGGCCGCGAAGATCGGTGCCGCGGTACGCGCCGGCGTCTTGGGCAGCTTGTCGTTGACCAGTTCGCCCACGGCAAGAACGGTGAAGACGATGACCGTGATGATGCTGGCCATCCAACCCGCCCACGTGCCGTGCAGATCGACCCAGCCGATGAAGGCAGCCCAGGCCACGACGGCGGGCGCCGTCAGCGACCGCAGCCCGGCCACGACGCCAATCAGTAAAGCCAGCAAGACAAGAAGTGCGTGTGTCACGGAAGACCTTCCTGGGAGACGAACACCGGCGACGAATGCGGGGACGACCCACACGCCAACCCGGGCTGTCCCCCGAGGCGGACGCTAACACAACCGCGGCTTGTGCACCGCGTGCGCAAATCAGAACCTGCAAAACCTGATGTCGGACGCCAGGATCGCCTTGGCGCCGATGGCGGCCAACTCGTCCATGATCTCGTTGATGCCCCGACGCGGCACCAGCGCGCGGATGGCGATCCAGTCCGGGTCGGCCAGGGGCGCAATGGTGGGCGACTCCAGCCCCGGCGTGATCGCTGTGGCCTTGTCCTGCACAGAACGGGGACAGTCGTAATCGAGCATCAGGTATTGCTGGCCGAACACCACGCCCTGGATCCGCGCCACCAATTGATCGCGCGCAGTCTGCGTCCCGGACTTGCTGGCGTGGTCGCTCTCGATCAGCACCGCTTCGGAATCGCACAGCGGATCGCCGAAGGCGACGAGGTTGTGCAGGCTCAGCGTGCGTCCGGAACCCACCACGTCGGCGATCGCGTCGGCGACGCCGAGTTGTATCGAGATCTCCACCGCACCGTCGAGCCTGATGACGGTTGCCTCAATACCGCGCCCGGCCAAGTCTTTTCGGACCAGATGCGGGTACGCTGTGGCGATTCGTCTGCCGGCCAGATCGGCGATCTTCCAGTCGCGCCCCGCCGGTGCGGCGTAGCGAAAGCTCGAGGAGCCGAACCCCAGCGCCAACCGTTCGCGCACCGGTGCGTCGGAATCGGCCACCAGGTCCCGGCCGGTGATGCCGAAATCCAGCTCTCCTGAACCCACATAGATGGCAATGTCTTTCGGCCGCAGGAAGAAGAACTCAACCTGGTTGGCCGGATCGATGACGGTGAGGTCTTTGGAATCGGTCCGGCGCCGGTAGCCCGCCTCCGCAAGAATCTCGCTGGCCGGTTCGCTCAGCGTGCCCTTGTTGGGCACCGCAACCCGCAACATGGTCACAGCTTCCGATACACGTCGTCGAGGGTCAGCCCGCGCGCCACCATCAACACCTGCGTCCAGTAGAGCAACTGGCTGATCTCCTCGGCCAGCGCGTCATCGGATTCGTGTTCGGCGGCCAGCCACACTTCGCCGGCTTCTTCGAGGATCTTTTTGCCCAGCCCGTGGACGCCACCGTCGAGTGCGGCGACCGTCGCGCTGCCGGCCGGCCGGGTACGGGCACGCTCACCCAGTTCGGCGAACAGATCCTCGAAGGTCTTCACGGCCAGCGATTGTTTCACGCGGTGACGAGCAAAGTCACGGCGGTTTAGCCCCGGCAGGCTTTCGAGCCGCTTTGTCCGTCGAATCCGGCGAGCGTGATCCGCAGCGCTTCCTCCAACTGCTCGTGGAAAGGTGGGCTCTCGGCCATGTCCGAGGTCAACCATCCATCGAGGACGAATTGCACCGTGGCCAAACTGGTATGGACCATCAGCGCGGGCCGAATATCAACCGTCGCATCGACGTTCATCCGGTAAGCGACCTGCTCGATCAGCGTGCCGTGGTCGGTTTCGCTCACCAACACGGATTTGGTCAACAAGTGCGGCGCCGTCGCGACAGCGAGGCGCCAGGTATCGAGGTTGTCAACCCCGCTGACATCCATGGCGCGCGTGACGAACAGCTGGATCAACGCTTCAACCGGGGACTCGTGGGGCGGCCTGGCGTTGTAAGCGCCCACGATCTCGGAGGCCGCCTCCCGGACCGGATCGACCAGCAAGCCCTCCTTGGTGGGCGCGTACCGAAAATACGTGCTGATGGAGATCCCGGCGGCCGAAGCGATGTCCTCCGTCGTCACCGCCTCGAAACCGCGCTCGGCGAACAGCTGGTGCGCTGTTTGTTGGATGTGGGAAAGCAGCTCAGCGCGGCGTCGGTCCCGCAACGATATGTTTGCTGAGGGCATGCCACCACCTTCGTCAATTCGACAGCCGAGCGCCAGGCGGCCGTCAGGTGATCACCTGAGATGAGTGACTCTACACTATTGAAAGTCCCTATCAAGTAGGCTAGTGTGATGCGGCACACACATGTGAGCTGCGGAGTCCCGACACTTGTTGACACTATTTTAATAAGGATAGCGTCCAACGGTGCGCAGAGGCCTCCGCTCGGCACTCACGGCTTAGGGGTGGGGAAGAGCGCCGATGGACGCGGTAGCTGGCACGCGATGACCTGCACGATGAGTTTGCTGCACGGACCGCAGGTCGCGCCGCTATGACGACGACACAACTTGATGGTGTTACCGCCATCAGGGGCTGGTCCGTCGGGTACGTCAAGCGTCACCCGGTCGCCTCGCTGACGACGGTAGGTGAACAGTTCGTCCTGGGTGTGCGAACCGCTCAATATTTCTTCTACGACCTGGCGACAGGGCGATTCCAGTGGCAGGAGTTCGTCCGGCAGGGCGCGTTCATGGCCGGCACCGCCGTGTTGCCGACGATTCTGGTGTCGCTGCCGATCAGCGTCACGCTGTCGATCCAGTTCGCGTTGCTGGCCGGCCAGGTCGGTGCCACGTCGCTGGCCGGGGCGGCCAGCGGACTCGCGGTGATCCGGCAGGGGGCATCGCTGGTGGCCGCGGTCCTCATGGCATCGGCCGTCGGGTCGGCGATCACCGCCGACCTGGGTTCGCGGACCATGCGCGAAGAGACCGACGCGATGGAGGTGATGGGCGTTTCGGTGATCCGCCGCCTGGTTGTCCCCCGCTTCGCCGCGGCGGTGATGATCGGCGTGGCCCTCACCGGGGTCGTGTGCTTCGCCGGGTTCTTCGCGAGCTACATGTTCAACGTGTATTTCCAAAATGGGGCGCCGGGCAGCTTCGTGTCGACGTTCGCGTCGTTCGCGACCACAGGCGACATGATCTTGGCGCTGATCAAAGCCATCGTGTTCGGCGCCATCGTAGCGGTCGTCGCGAGCCAGAAAGGCTTGTCCACCGAGGGCGGACCGACCGGCGTCGCGAACTCCGTGAATGCCGCTGTGGTCGAGGCGATCCTGCTATTGATGATCGTCAACGTCGCCATCAGCCAGCTCTACATCATGTTGTCGCCCAGGACGGGACTGTGACGTGACGGCTTCCGCTTATCGGCCTTTCGCACCGATCTCGATGCCGCTCGTCCGGCTCTACCGCCGGGGCAAGGTGCCGATCATCCGGCTCGGCCACCTGCTCGTCTTCTTCGTCCGGGCGCTGGTCGCCGTCCCACTCGCCTTGCGTCAGTACAGCGCCGAATTCCTGCGGCTGTTGTCGAACATCACCTGGGGCAACGGCTCGATCGTGGTGGGCGGCGGAACCGCCGGCGTGGCCGTCGTGCTCGGCATGACCGTCGGCGCCCTCGTCGGCATCGAGGGCTACAACTTCCTGAACCTGCTCGGGCTCGGACCCGCCACCGGATTCGTCTCGTCGCTGGTCAACACCCGCGAGCTGGCTCCACTGATGGCGTCGCTCGCGTTCGCCATGCAGGGTGGCTGCCGCTTCACCGCGCAGTTGGGATCCATGCGCATCGCCGAGGAGATCGACGCGATGGAATCGATTGCCATCCGCCCGATCCCTTATCTGGTGACCACCCGGCTGATCGCTTCGGTGGTGGCGATCGTTCCGCTCTACGCCGCGTGCCTGGCGATCGGCTACCTGAGCACACAGATCGTGGTCGGTATCGGCAGCGGCGGCTCGACCGGTTCCTACCTGCACTACTTCACGCTGATGCTGGCGGGCCAGGACATCATCTATTCCTTGATCAAGGCCGTCATCTTCGTGTGGATCGCCTCCACGATCCAGTGTTACTACGGGTATTACGCCAGCGGCGGGCCCGAAGGCGTCGGGGTCGCCGCTGGCCACGGTATGCGGGCCAGCATCACCGTCGTGATCATCGTGAACATGCTGCTCACCATGGCGCTGTGGGGCGTCGACTCCGGCGCAAGGTTCGGCGGCTAGGCCGGTGGAACATGCCCAATTCCTTTGAGCTGGACGGTCGCGGCCCCTCCGACCGGCAGCTGTTCGGCATCGGCATTGCGGTGGTGGTGGTCAGCGTCCTGGTCACCACCGCGATGTTGGTCAAATCCACTGGCAGACTGAACGATTACGTGCGGGTGGTAGCCGATCTGGTCAACGTCGGCGATGGCCTTCCGCAGAAGTCCGACGTCAAATACCACGGCGTGCTCGTGGGAATGGTTGATGGCGTCGTCCCTGCGGCGCACGGCAAGCCCAACTACGTCCACATCGACCTCAAAAAGGAATACGCCAAGTCGATTCCGGCCGCCGTGACCGCACGCGTGGTGCCCAGCAACGTTTTCGCCGTGTCGTCGGTCCAACTGGTGGGCAACGGCCCCGGCGCGAACATTCGCGCCGGCGCCCACATTTTGGAGGACAAGCGGATGCCGACCGTTCTGTTCCAGACGACCGTCAGCAAGCTGCGTGATCTGCTCGCCGCCGCGGGACGCGGCCGCGACGACCGGTCGGTCGGGATCCTGGCCGCCCTGGGCGCCGCCACCGACCACCGCCGCGTCACCCTGCTGAACGCCGGTGCGCAACTGAATCGCGCTCTCGACCAACTCAATTCGATTGTCAGCACCGACGCCGGACCATCGACGGTGTCGGCGCTGCTCGACGCGACGACTGGGCTCGCGCAGACCGCACCCGATCTCCTCGACGCATTGCATCAGGCCGTCGAGCCGATGCGGACCTTCGCCGAGACCCGCGGGCAGTTGGCCTCGCTGCTGTCGGGCGCCGACTACACCGTCGGCACGACCCGCCAATCCTTCGACAATCACATCGATCAGCTGATCAAGATCACCACGGATTTCACGCCGGTGCTCGGCATCTTGGCGCAGAAGTCGAACAACTTCGTGCCCGCCATCGCCAAGCTGGACAACCTGGCCAACCAGTTCATGCAACAGGTGTGGAACCCGCGCACGAACCTGGGCAATATGCGCGCGATGCTGACCTTCACGCCCAGTTCCACCTACACGCGCGCCGACTGTCCCCATTACGGCGAGCTCAAGGCACCCAGTTGCTTTACCGCACCGCTGATTCCGGTGCGGCCCGATCTGCCCGAGGTGCTGCTGCCCCAGAACTATCAGCCGCCCAAGGACCTGGCTCCGCCGCCCGGCACCGTGATCGGCCCGGATGGGAACCTCGTCGCGGTGGGTCCGCCGTTGATCAACCCGACCCCGAACTTGACCGATCCCAATCCGCCGCTGGCCCCGGGGATTACGCCGTCGCCACCAGTTCCCGGCAGCGCGAATCCCGACAACCCCAGGCCCGGTGCGCCGGCGACACCACAAGAGCACGAGCCCTGGGTCGCGCCGGTGGCGCCCAAGGCGCCCTGGATTCCGCAGGCCGCTTTCGGGGGCAACGTGGGCCCCGTGGGGAGTCAGTACGAACGAAACATGCTCGGTGTGATCACCGGCGCCCCCGCGACCGAAGCCACCGAGCTGCTGCTGGGTCCGGTTGCCCGCGGAACCACGGTGTCACTGACTCATCCGCCCGGGGAGGCCAACTGACATGTCCATGAGGTTTCGGGGCCCCCTCATCGCGCTGACCCTGTTCATGATCGTCTCGTTGACGCTGACCTGGCTGGTGTATGTGAGCCTGCGCCGTGACGTGGCCGGAAACACCGCCAGGTATTCGGCGGTGTTCACCGACGTGTATGGGCTTCGCGAAGGCGACGACGTCCGCGTAGCCGGGGTTCGCGTGGGCCGCGTCGAAAAGGTGGAACTCGACGGGAAATTGGCGAAGGTCTCGTTCGTCGTGCAGTCCGAACAGCGGCTGTTCGGAAACACGCTCGCGTCGGTTACCTATCAGAACATCGTCGGGCAGCGCTACCTCGGACTGTCGATCGGCAAGGAAGGCAGTCCGCAACTGCTTCCGCCCGGTAGCACGATCCCGCCGGAACGCACCGAGCCATCTTTCGACGTGACCACCCTGCTCAACGGCTACGAACCGTTGTTCAGCCTGCTGAACCCGCATGATGCGGACAACCTCACCAAGGGCATCATCCAGTCGTTGCAGGGCGACACCTCGTCGCTCACCACGCTGGTCGGCCAGACCTCCACGCTCACACAGACTTTCGCGGGCCGCGATCAGGCCCTCGGCAGCGTGATCACCAATCTCAACAAGGTGGTCGGCAACCTGGCCCAGCAGAACGACAATCTCGACGGGGTCATCACGCAGACGCGCAGCGTGGTCGGCGAGCTCGACCGGCGGCGTCCGGACCTGGTCGCATCGGTGGGTTCACTGGCCCGGGTGACCGACCGGCTGTCGGCGTCGGCGACGGACGTGTATCCGGCACTGCGTGAATTCATCGATCGTCAGCCCGGTGTCACCAAACACATCATGGACGTCGAGCCGCAGGTCGCGTTCTTCGGCGACAACATCCCGCTGCTACTCAAAGGCCTTACCCGGGTCGGTAATCAGGGCGCCTACGGCAATGCCTACGTGTGCGACGTGAACTTCATGGGGTTCTTCCCCGGACTCAACGACGTGGTGCCGATCATCATCAATGCTGCCACGCCGGGTAACAGGGCCTGGCACACCCCGAGGTGCAGGAGCACGGTCGATGGCTGACGCGTCGATACGGCAACGGCTTTCGGGGATGACGAAGCGTCCGCTGGAAAGCTACAACAAGACCTGGCTCGGGTTCATCGCCGTGGCCGTGGTCGCGGTGGTGATCTCGGTCATGCTGCTGGTGCATGCGATCGGCGCCGGCTATCGGCACTACACCGCCGAATTCCTCCAAGCGGCCTCGCTGCGTGCCGGCAACCCGATCGTGGTCGCGGGCATCCCGGTGGGCAATGTCACCAGCATGAAACTCGTCGGCGACCATGTCGAGGCGGGCCTGAAGGTCCGCGACGACATCAAGCTGGGCAAGGATTCCCGAGCGCAGATCAGGGTCACCACCATCCTGGGTTCGCGCTATTTGGCGCTGCAACCCGGCGGCCCGGCTCGCCTGCCCCACGACACCTTCGACCTGGCGCACACCGAGGTGCCCTACGACCTACAGGCCGCACTGCAGGACGCGACCACCACTTTCGAGCAGGTGGACTCGGACCGGTTCGCGCAGTCGCTGGCGGTGCTCGGCAAGCAACTCGAGGGCCTGCCCGCCGTTGTGCCGCAGGCGATCACGAACATCAACACACTGTCGTCGATCATCGCGGTACGACGCGACCAGTTGGGACAGCTGCTCCGCAGCACCGAGCAGGTGACCAACACGCTGCGGCGCCAGCAAGCCGGCATCGGCGCTCTAGTGGATCAGGGGCAAGACCTGTTGGGCCAATTCGTCGCCCGGCGCGCCGTTTTCCACGCGATGATGCAGTCCTTGTCGAGCCTGGTCGACACCATGAGCCAGGTCGTGGTCAACGATCGCTCGGGTTTGGACGCGTTGATCAAAGACGTGCGCGACTTCACCAACCTGATGTCTCAACACGACGACCTGCTGCACAGCATGCTGCAGACCAGCCCGATCTTTTTCCGCGAAGCCGCAAACCTCACCGGTGACGGCAACGCGATCAACTTCAACGCCCCCAACGTCCCGCTGATCGACTCCTGGATGTGCGCAATCAGTGGGCGCGGCAAGCAGTTCGGCATGATCCAGTACTTCAAGGACTGCAAGTGAAGGGGCTGGGCGCCAGGGCGCTGGTCGTCGTCGCCGTGGTCGCTGTCATCGCCGCGGCGGTCGGTATCGGCTGCTGGACCCTGAGCTCCGACGAGGACACGATCACCCTGACCGCCCAATTCGACAGCGCCTCGGGCCTTTACGAGGGTAACGAGGTGGCGGTGTTGGGTATGCCGGTGGGGAAGATCACCAAGATCAACGCCAAGGGGGGCTACGTCGAAGTCGAGTTCACCGTCGACCGGCACGTCAAAGTGCCCGCCACCGCACAGGCCGTCACGGTGTCGACCTCCATCCTCACCGACCGCCAGATCGAGCTCACGCCCCCCTATCACGGCGGACCGACCCTGGAGAACCATGACACCATCGGGCTGCCCCGGACCAAAACGCCCGTCGAATTCAGCAGTGTGCTCAACGTTTTGGACAAGGTGACCAAATCGCTCGAGGGTGACGGCCACGGCGGCGGGCCGATCGCCGACGTACTGGGCGGCGGCACCGAGGTGGTCAACGGCAACGGCGAGAAGATCAAGGCGGCGCTGGGTGAGCTGTCCGAGGCGCTGCGGCTGTCCAGCGACGGCGGCGGGGCGACCCGCGAGCAGATCACCACCATCGTCAAAAACATCAGCACGCTGTTCGACGCCGTGGCCGCCAATGACACGAAGTTGCGCGAATTCGCCTCCACCATCCACCAAGTCAGTCAGGTCATGGCCGACGAGGACCTAGGCAGCGGCAGCACCGGACACAAACTCGACCGGCTGATACAGCGGGCCGGCGACCTCCTCGACGAAAACCGCGACAGCATCAAGAAGACCGTGCTCCACGGCAACGACACGCTGAAGACGGTAATCGACCAGCGGCGCGACCTGGCCGAGCTGCTGGATCTGGCTCCGTTGGTGGCCGACAACGCCTACAACATGATTGACCGGGCGAACGGCAGTGTGCGGGCCCGCTTCCTCACGGATCGGTTGCTCTTCGACAGCCAGTACACCAAAGAGATCTGCAATCTGATGGGCCTTCGGCAACTGGGCTGCAGCACGGGGACCATCCAGGACTTCGGCCCCGATTTCGGGCTGACGTATGTGCTCGACGGTATGGCCGCCATGGGGCAGAAGTGATGACGACGGGCGCGCGGGGCATATTGACCGCGGTCACCGCGGCGATGGTCACCGCGGGTTGCGCGACGAACGGCCTTGCCAGCCTGCCCCTTCCGGCCCCGGGGTTGGGCTCGGGAGGATATTCGCTGAACGCGGTCTTCTCCAACGCGCTGAATCTGCCGATGAACGCCAAGGTTAAACTCGCCGGCGCCGACGTCGGTCAGCTCGAATCGATGGTCGCGCGCAACTACACCGCCGTCACCCGGCTGCGCATCCGCGAAGGCGTGCAACTGCCGCGGGGCAGCACCGCCGAATTGCGGACCGCGACACCACTGGGCGACGTGTTCGTCGCCCTCAAGCCACCGGCCGATGATCCCGCGGACACACCGCTGCTGCGCGACGGCGACACCATCGGCCTGGATTCGACCGCGGCCGCCGCGACCGTCGAGTCGGTGCTGAGCTCGGCGGCGATTCTGGTGAACGGCGGGGCGATTCGCAATTTCACCAACATCATCAACGGTTTCGGCAAGGCGACCGGCGACGAGGGCCAGGCGTTCGGAGACATGATCCGCAAGTCCAACGAGCTGCTGGGGACGTTGGACGCCCGGTCCGATCAGATCTCACACGCGCTGACCCAACTGTCAAACCTGGCCGACCAACTCGACAACAAGAACCAGACCATCAGCGATCTGGTGGTGGCCGCCAGCCCGGCCACTTCGGCCCTGGCCGACAACACAAGTCAGCTCTCCAATCTGGCCGTACAGGTGGGTGACACCTCCCGATTACTGGCGAGGTTCCCCTCTATCGGCGGCACCGACACCAGCGGCCGCAGCATGATCCGCGACCTGAACACGATCGCCGAGGCCGCCAACGACGTTGCGATGAGCCCGGATACCAGCTGGCTGTCGATCAACCGGCTGGTCCCCGCGCTGGTTAAATCGACTGCGGGCAACTCGATTTCGGTAAATGTCGGCGTGGACAAGATCATGCTCGGGTCGCTGCCCGATATCGGATTTCCCGGTGACATCGGCCTGCACGGACCGCACCACTACAACGTCAACCTGCTCGTCGGCACCCTCAAGTACACCCTGTGGCGGCTGCAGGAACGCGTGGTCGGCCGGGGGCCCAATTCACCACAGGTTCCGGTCATCCCGGACCCGAACATCCCCGGCCAAATCGACATTGCCCCCGGGCCAGCGCCGGCTCCGGCCCCACCGCCGGCCGGGCGACCGCCAGGACCGCAGCCATGATGCGCGCCGTCGCCAACCCCGCCAATGTCATTGTCCGCGCGGTGCGCACGGGTCACCGGCAACAGGTTTGGCTCTCGGTGGCCGGCTTGGTGCTCATCCTGGTCGTGGCGACCGCCTATCTGCTCATCGGCGCGCTGCGGGTGAAGCCCTTCGCCTCTTCCTACCGGGTCACCGTGCAGTTGACGGAATCGGGCGGCCTGCTGCCCAATCAGGACGTCGCACTGCGCGGAGTGCGCATCGGCCGCGTCGAGTCGCTGCAGATCACCGACAACGGGGTGAACGCGGTCGCCAGCATCACGTCCAATGTGCGGATCCCGGCGAACAGCGTCGTGCACGTGTCGGCGCTCTCGCCGGCAGGAGAGCAGTTCATCAACTTCGAAGCCGCGTCCGACGCCGGGCCGTATCTGCACGACGGCAGCCGCATCGCCCTGGACCACACGACCGTCCCGGTCAGCCTGGCGCAGTTGCTCGGTGACGCCGACGGGTTGCTGGCTCAGGTCGACCCGCACAAGATCGAGTTGATCAAGAAGGAATTGAGTCTGAGCAAGGATGGTCCGGCGAAGCTGACCGCCATCGTCGACGGCGGCACGTTCCTGCTCTCGACCCTGGATTCGGTGCTGCCCCAAACCACCAGCATCATCAAGACCAGCCGCGTCGTGCTCACCCTGGCCAGCGACAAGAACGCCGGATTGGGCGCCACCGCAACCGAACTCAATCGAACGCTGACCGGTGTCGCCCGAATGCAAGCCGGGTACCGTCGGCTGACGGGGCAGACGCCGCGCACCCTTTCGGCCGTCGACAATCTGTTCGCGGACAATTCCGACACCATGGTGCAGTTGCTGGGCAGCATGGCCACCATGTCGCACCTGTTCTATCTGCGGGTGCCGGCGCTCAACGCGCTGTTCCCCGACTACCGCGGGTCGGTATTGGACGCGGTGACGAGCGCGTTTCACGACGGCGGGGTCTGGGCGACGGCCGACCTCTACCCCCGCTACGTGTGCGACTACGGGACGCCGTCGCACGCGCCGTCCGCCGCCGACTACTACGAGCCGTTTATGTACACCTACTGCCGCGACGACGACCCGGCCGTCTCGATCCGCGGAGCCAAGAACGCGCCGCGCCCGGGCGGCGACGACACCGCCGGTCCGCCGCCGGGCGCGAACCTCGGCCAGCGAACCGACCCGACCCCCCGGGGCCGCTACACAATTCCCACCCCCTACGGCGGTCCGCAGCTGCCGATCGAACCGCCGCACTGAGCATCGGGCCCATCCACCTTTAGGAGATGATCGTGGTCGTGACCACCAAGAAGAACCCGAAAACCGAAACGGAATCCGGCGCCGACACACCGGGAGTTGCGGAAGCCGAGGAGGCGCGCGCCGACGAATCCGCCGGAGCCCCCGAGGATTCGGCCGAGGAAGTGACCCAGGACGAGGGCGACGAGCAGGCCGAAGACGAGGAGGCCGAAGACGAGCAGGATGAAGAGGCCGGGCTCCTCAAACGCAAGAGTCCCAGGGCTCAGCGGGCTAAGCGCCCCTGGCGCCAGTACCTGCGTCGCAGCGCGCTGCCGGCGTTACTCGTTGCCTCACTTGCCGTTTCGGGTTACTTCGGGTGGCGGCAATGGCAGGACCACCAGGTTACGGCTGCGGGTGAACAGGCCCAGCAGGCGGCCATCGCCTACGCACAGGTGCTGACGAGCATCGACTCGAACAAGGTCGACGACAACTTCAAGCAGGTGCTCGACGGCGCTACCGGCGAATTCAAGGACATGTACACCCAGTCCAGCGTGAAACTCCGGCAGCTGTTGATCGACAACAAGGCGACAGCCCACGGGGTGGTGGTGGACTCGGCGATTCAGTCCGAATCCACCGACAGGGTCGTCGTGCTGCTCTTCATCGACCAGACCGTCACCAACACGGCCGCACCCGACCCGCGCATCGACCGCAGCAGGATCAAGATGACCATGGAGAAGGTCGACGGTCGCTGGCGCGCGAGCAAAGTCCAACTCCTCTGAGCCGAGCGGAACCTTCTCATGCTGAAGCGACTGTCAGCCGCCTTCGTATTGTTAACGGCCGCAACCATTTTCGGCACCGCGACCACGCACGCGTCCGCGCCGTCATTCTGCGGCGAGCTCGGCGGTAATTGGGACGGCCAGTACTGCCACACCGCGGTGACCTCGGAACGCAACGCCGTGCGCGACATCAAGGTCGCCGTGCCCGACGATCTGGTCGACAATCCGACCACCGGCCCGGTGATCCGGGACTATCTGCGCACCTTGGTCAACAACTGGAAGACCGCCAACGTCAGCATGGCGGCCGACAGCTACGGCGAGGAGAACTTCGAAGTCTTCCGGCACGGCAACCTGCTCAGTGCGGTATTCCACGAGGATTATCACGCCGACGGACCCAAACCCAACAACGCCTACCGGACCTTCACCTTTGACATGGCGGCGGGCAGACGGGTGCAGCTCGCCGATCTGACGACGTCGAACCCGCTGACCGCCATCCCGCCGCTGGCCGCGCCCTTTATCGATACGGCGCTCAATCAGGCTCCGCCACCGCATGATCCGGGCACCTACCCGTTCATCCTCGACCGTTGGACCCCCGACAAGGTCTACTCGGGCGCGTACAAGGCGTGGGCGCTGACACCCGACGAGTTGATCATCTACATGCCCGACTACCCGGTCGGCCACGACGAGCCGATCAACTTCTCCCCCGGCCTGCCGCAGTGGTTCATGGACGGCGGCACGGTGCAGGCGCACATCCCGCTGTCGGCGCTGAGCCCGGTGCTGCGCGTTTGAGCGGGTTTGTGATCGCGCAGTGCTTGCGGGGCAATGCCGTTGGATGATGGCTCTGCCGCTCACGGCGATTCGGTGTAAGCCAACGCCGGGTGGGTACCTTGCAGAAGTGCGCCGACATTTTCGCTGTGTGAGCACCTCCCGTGCTTGCGATGCCAACCATTCACAGATTCAACTCACCGTGCCGCCATCGCGAACACTGTGATGGCGACACCGAGACGGGTGCCCGACGACCTGCGCCAACTGGCCAAGGCCCATGGGGTGGCGACCTCCTACCGCAACGAACGACGCGAACCGGTCGAGGTCGATGCCGACGTCGTCGTCCGAGTACTCGCGTTGCTCGAGATCGATGCCGGCACAGATGCCGACCGGCGCCGCGAGTTGGCACGGTTAGCCGAGCGCGACCGCGCGGGAGCTTTGGCGCCGACGGTCGCTACACGGGTCGACGGCCGGCCGCGACCGTTTCCCGGGGCGACCGCATTGGTCGGCGAGGACGGTAGCCAGACCGATGTACGCGACGAACTGCCCGGCGATTTGTCGCCAGGCTGGTACCGGCTGCACACCAAGGTTGGCCAGGAAGTCACCCTGGTAGCGGCTCCGCCACGGGTGCCCCAAACTCCAATCACCTGGGGATGGATGCTGCAGCTGTACGCGCTGCGCTCGGGTCGCTCGTGGGGCATCGGCGATCTCGGGGACTTGCGGGAATTCATCGAATGGACCGCAACCGACCACGGAGCGGGCGCGATATTGCTCAACCCGCTGAATGCGCCGGGACCGACACACCCAGTGCAGCCCTCGCCCTACACCCCGTCCAGCCGACGATTTGCCAACCCGCTGGCACTGCGCATCGAGGACCTCGAAGCTTATCGTCGAGCCGACCCGGCAACCCGCGCCGAAGTTGACGCACTGCGTGTCTCACCCGGCACGAAGCGGCTCGACCATGATCTCGTCTGGGCGGCCAAGCGCTCGGCGCTGGAGTTGCTGTGGCGCGCCGAGAACCGGCCTTGCCCATTGGATGAGTCACCCGCCTTCACGGCATTGCGGGACTGGGCTACATACTGCGCGCTGGCCGAGCGATACGGCGGCCGCTGGCCGCAATGGCCCGAATCGCTGCACACGGTCGACGGGCCGGGCGTCACCGCGGCTCGCCGAGAGCTGGCGCCCCGGATCGCCTTTCATGCTTGGGTACAGCAATGCTGCGCCGAACAGCTCCGCGAGGTACGCAACGCCGCGCGAAGAAATGGCATGGCGCTGGGCGTCTTGCACGACCTACCGGTCGGGGTCGACTCGGACGGCGCCGACGCCTGGGCCCTGGCGGACATGCTGGCCACCGGAGT
Source organism: Mycobacterium sp. 852002-51971_SCH5477799-a (assembly GCF_001667145.1). Taxonomy (GTDB): domain Bacteria; phylum Actinomycetota; class Actinomycetes; order Mycobacteriales; family Mycobacteriaceae; genus Mycobacterium. Next base: position 60,360 of record NZ_LZIF01000110.1, on the reverse strand, counting down.
TCACGTCGGTGCCCCGCCCGACAATTTCACCCCACGCGGCCAGGACTGGGGGTTACCGCCTTGGCGGCCGGACCGGCTCGCCGCCACCGGATACACCGCACTGCGAGAAATGTTGCGCGCCATACTCGTTCACGCCGACGGCCTACGGATTGACCACGTCGCGGGCTTGTGGCGGCTGTGGTGGATACCGCCAGGCGACTCCGCTGACCGGGGCACCTACGTCCATTACGACGCCGACGTCATGCTTGCCGCGCTCGCGCTGGAAGCGCAGCGAGCCGGGGCGACCGTGGTGGGCGAGGACCTGGGCACTGTCGAGCCGGAAGTCACGGAAGCATTGGGCGACAACGGAATGCTGGGTTGCGCGGTCTCCTGGTTCACCCGCGACGAGTCCGTGGCCGAGCAACCGTTGCTGCCCTCGTCGCGGTGGCCCCAGCGCGCGGCCGCGAGCCTGTCCACACACGACCTGCCCACTGCGGCCGGCTTTTTGCGCGGCGAACACGTGCGGGTGCGCGCGGAGCTCGGCCTGCTCGATGATGTGCCGGCCGAACAAGCGTCAGCCGAGAAGGAAAAGGCCGAGTGGCTGGCCTTGCTGCGTTCGGAAGGGTTGCTGCCGGCCGACCCGGACGACCCGGACGATAACGAGGTCATCGTCGCGATGCACCGCTTCCTGGCCGCGACCCCGAGCAGGTTGAAGCTGATCTCGCCCTACGACATCGTCGCCGAGCCGCGACAACCGAATTTGCCTGGGACCATTGACGAATACCCCAATTGGCGTTTGCCGCTCCCTGAGACGGTCGAGCAGCTGCGCGACGATCCACGAGTCGCCGAGATCGCCGCCATATTTCAGGCCGCCGCCGGGGGCTGACCCGCGGTACGGGTCAGTTGGCCTGCCCGCGACGCAAGTCGATCGATATCACATCGGCAACGTGCTCGCTGTGCATCACCTGACCGTCGTCCCCGGTGGACGCGCGGCTGCTGCTGGCCGTGAAATGGACGCTCGCCACCAGATCGCTGTAGTCCCAGGCTAAGTCGCTGAGTTCACGCCTGCTGCGGTCAAGGGCGGTGCCCAGCGCTCCAACGATGCGCCGAACGTGCAGAACCGTGGCATTGCCGGCCTCGACGGCGATGTCGGCAATGCGATTCAACTCTCGCCCCAGCATGAGCGTCCCTCCCCCTGGCTCGGCACGATCAGGTCAGTCCTCGGGGTTGTAGCCAAGGTTGGGCGCGAGCCAGCGCTCGGCTTCGGCCAGGGTCCACCCCTTGCGCCTCGCGTAGTCGGCGACCTGGTCCTGGGCCATCCGGCCGACCACGAAGTACTGCGACTGCGGGTGCGAGAAATACCAGCCGCTGACCGCCGCACCGGGCCACATCGCCATCGATTCGGTCAGCTCGATGCCGGTCCGCGCCCGGACGTCCATCAACTCCCAGAGCGTCACCTTCTCGGTGTGTTCCGGGCAGGCCGGGTAGCCGGGGGCAGGGCGGATTCCCCGGTACTTCTCCTCGATGAGTGCCTCGTTATCCAGCTGCTCGTCCGGCTGGAATCCCCAGAACTCCTTGCGGACTCGCTGATGCATCCGTTCGGCGAAGGCCTCCGCGAGCCGGTCGGCGACCGACTCCAGCAGGATCGCGCTGTAGTCGTCGAGGGCCGCCTTGAACTCCGCGATCTTCTCCTGGCTGCCGAGCCCGGCGGTGACCGCGAAGCCGCCCACGTAGTCGGCCAGACCGGTGTCCTTGGGCGCGATGTAGTCGCCCAGCGACCGGTTCGGGATGCCCTCCCGGTGCTCGCCCTGCTGGCGCAGGTGGTGCAGCGTGGTCAGCACCTCGGTGCGGGTGTCGTCGGTGTACACCTCGATGTCTTCACTACCGGAGCCGACCGCGTTCGCCGGAAAGAACCCGATCACCCCGTTGGCCGTCAGCCACTTCTCTTTGATCAGGGTGTCGAGCATCTGCTGTGCGTCGTCGTAGAGCTTGCGGGCGGCCTCACCCGAGGACGGGTTGTTGAGGATGTCGGGGAAGCGGCCCTTCATCTCCCAGGCGTTGAAGAACGGCTGCCAGTCGATGTACTCGCGCAACTCGGCGAGGTCGTAGTCGAGGAACTCCCGCACACCGAGACCCTGGGCCGGCACCGGCGGCGTGTAGCCGTCCCAGTCGATCGGCGTCCGGTTCGCGCGGGCCATCTGGAGCGTCAGCATCGGCCGCTCGTTCTTCTGCGAGTGCCGTTCGCGCAGGGACGCATAGTCCTTCTCGGTCGCCTCCAGCAGGGCCGGCCGTTGCTTGTCGTCGAGCAGCGCGGCGGCGACGGGCACCGAGCGGGACGCGTCCTTGACCCAAACCACCGGACCGCTGCGACGCGGCGATATCTTCACGGCCGTGTGGGCGCGCGAGGTGGTCGCGCCACCGATCAACAGCGGGATCTCCAGGCCCTCGCGCTCCATCTCGACGGCGAAGTTGGCCATCTCGTCCAGCGACGGCGTGATCAGGCCGGACAGCCCGATGATGTCGGCGTCGTGCTCCTTCGCCGCGTCCAGGATCTTCTGAGCGGGCACCATCACGCCGAGGTCGATCACCTCAAAGTTGTTGCACTGCAAGACGACCCCCACGATGTTCTTGCCGATGTCGTGGACGTCGCCCTTCACCGTCGCCATCACGATGGTGCCGTTGGTGTCCTTCTTCACAGCCTCCCCGGGCAGCGGCGCCGCCTTCTCCGCCTCGATGAACGGCAGCAGGTACGCCACGGCCTTCTTCATCACCCGCGCCGACTTCACCACCTGGGGCAGGAACATCTTGCCGGAGCCAAAGAGGTCGCCGACGACGTTCATCCCGTCCATCAGCGGACCCTCGATCACCTCGATCGGCCGACCACCCGCGGCGGCGATCTCGGCCCGCAGCTCCTCGGTGTCAGTCTCGACGTCGGCGTCGATGCCCTTGACCAGAGCGTGGGTGATCCGCTCGCGGACCGGCAGGGATCGCCACTCGGCGGCCTTCGGGTCCTCGGCCTTTTCCGACTTGTTGTACCGCTCGGCGATTTCCAGCAGCCGTTCGGCCGCATCCTCGCGTCGGTTCAGGACGACGTCCTCGATGCGGTCCCGCAGCTCGGAGTCGATCGAGTCGTAGGGCACCAGCGCGCCGGCGTTGACGATGCCCATGTCCAGCCCGGCCTTGATGGCGTGGAACAGGAACACCGCGTGGATCGCCTCACGGACGGGGTTGTTGCCCCGGAACGAGAACGACACGTTGGAGATGCCGCCGGAGATGTGCACGCCGGGAAGGTTTTCCTTGATCCAGGCGCAGGCCTCGATGAAGTCGATGCCGTACGTCGCGTGCTCCTCGATGCCGGTCGCCAGCGCAAAGCAGTTCGGGTCGAAGATGATGTCCTCGGGCGGGAAGCCGACCTCTTCGGTCAGGATCCGGTAGGCACGCCCGCAGATCTGTTTGCGGCGCTCCAGGTTGTCGGCCTGACCCTGTTCGTCGAAGGCCATCACGACGACGGCCGCGCCGTACTTGCGGCACAGCCGTGCCTCGCGGATGAACTTCTCCTCGCCCTCCTTCATGGAGATCGAGTTGACGATCGGCTTGCCCTGCACGTTCTTCAGGCCCGCCTCGATGACCTCCCACTTGGAGGAGTCGATCATCACCGGGACGCGGCTGATGTCCGGCTCTGCCGCGATCAACTTGGTGAATCGGTCCATCGCGGCGACGCCGTCGATCATGCCCTCGTCCATGTTGATGTCGATGACCTGCGCACCGACCTCGACCTGCTGCAGGGCGACCGACAGCGCGGTGTCGTAGTCCTCGGCCTTGATCAGATTCCGGAACCGGGCGGAGCCGGTGATGTTGGTGCGCTCACCGATGTTCACGAACAATGAGTCGTCGGTGATGTTGAGAGGCTCCAGCCCGGAAAGCCGGGTAGCCACCGGGATTTCCGGCACGTCGCGCGGCGGTTTGCCCTCGACGACCTTGGCGATCTCGGCGATGTGCGGCGGCGCCGTTCCGCAGCAACCGCCGACCAGGTTGACCAGGCCGGCCTCGGCGAAGTCGGCGATGTAGGAGGCCTGCCGCTCCGGGGACTCGTCGTATTCGCCGAAGGCGTTGGGCAGGCCGGCGTTCGGGTAGCAGGAGACGAAGGTGTCCGCGATCCGCGACACCTCGGCGATGTAGGGCCGCATCTCCGGCGCGCCCAGGGCACAGTTGAGGCCCACCGCGATCGGCTTGGCGTGCCTGATGGAGTTCCAGAACGCCTCGGTGACCTGGCCGGACAACGTGCGGCCGGAGGCATCGGTGATGGTGCCCGAGATGATCAGCGGCCAGCGGCGGCCGCGGTCCTCGAACAGCGTCTCGACGGCGAACACCGCCGCCTTGGCGTTCAGCGAGTCAAAGATCGTCTCGATGATGAGCAGGTCGGCACCGCCGTCCACCAGGCCGTTCGCGGCTTCGAGGTAGGCGGCCACCAGTTGGTCGTAGGAGACGTTGCGGGCCCCGGGGTCATTGACGTCCGGCGAGATCGACGCGGTGCGCGTCGTCGGCCCGATTGCGCCGGCGACGTAGCGGGGCTTTTCCGGGGTGCTGAACCCGTCAGCCGCCTTGCGGGCCAGGGCGGCGCCTGCGTAGTTCAGCTCGTAACTGAGGTCCGCCATGTCGTAGTCGGAGAGCGAGATCGCGTTCGCGTTGAACGTGTTGGTCTCCAGGATGTCGGCGCCCGCCTCCAGGTACTCGCGGTGGATGCCCTCGATGATTTGCGGCTGCGTCAGGTTGAGCAGGTCGTTGTTGCCCTGAAGAGCCGTCGGCCACTCGGTGAACCGGTCGCCGCGGTAGCCTGCCTCGTCCGGCCGGTCCCGCTGGATCGCCGTGCCCATCGCGCCGTCGATCACCATGATCCGCCGGCGCAGCGCCGCCGTCAGCTCATCGGTGCAGTCGGCGCGGATGCTCGGCGCGAATGTCTTCGACGCCGAGCTATTCGACTCAGAGGCGTTCACGCACGTTCCTTCCGTAGCGGAAGGCGTCCTTGACTCTGCCGAGCGTGGCGGATACCGGCAGGGAACCGGAACCGTTGCAACGCCTCTCGACCAGAGAAGTCTACGTCGTCACCCGATCGACTTCTGGACGCCCAACTCATCGCCGCGATCGACAGTTCGCGAAGACCAGCGGCGAGGTACTTACCAAGGTTAACCAGTTTGCAGCCAAGCGCATTTCGTCTTGACTCCGTTGACGCCGGTGGTGGACGTCGTCCGCGGTCAAACCGGCAGCCCGTAGCTGGGTACCCATCGCGTCGTCGCCGACCACCACCCGCCGCGCCAGGGTGTGGCAGATGGCCGCGTCGTCGCGGTGTTCGTCAGCGGCAGTCACGCCATAAGCATAGTCGTCCTATGTAAAGTCCCGGTGAGCGTCAATCGGCCGACAATCCACGGCCACCACGCCCCGAACATCGGGCCGTGAGGCCGTACGCTGATTCTGTGACTCCGCCCGACGGCCCCCCCTTCGGCAAAGCCGCGCTGCCCGAACTGCACCAGACCGTCGTCGTGGCCGCGTTCGAGGGCTGGAACGACGCCGGTGACGCGGCCAGCGACGCGCTGGAACACCTCGAGGCCATCTGGGAAGCCGACCCGATTTTGGAGATCGACGACGAGGCGTACTACGACTACCAGGTGAATCGCCCGGTGATCCGGCAGGTGGACGGGGTGACCCGCGAGCTGGTGTGGCCGGCCATGCGGATCTCGCACTGCCGGCCCCCGGGCAGCGACCGCGACGTCGTCCTGATGCATGGGGTGGAACCCAACATGCGCTGGCGCACCTTCTGCTCGGAGCTGGTGGCCATCGCCGACAAGCTCAACGTGGACACCGTAGTGATCCTGGGCGCCCTGCTGGCCGACACCCCGCACACCCGGCCGGTCCCGGTGTCGGGCGCCGCCTACTCCCCCGAGTCCGCGAAACGCTTCGGCCTCGAGGAAAGCCGTTACGAAGGCCCGACCGGCATCGCCGGGGTGTTTCAGGACTCCTGCGTGGCCGCCGGGATTCCCGCGGTGACGTTTTGGGCGGCGGTGCCGCACTACGTCTCACAGCCGCCGAACCCGAAGGCGACGGTGGCCCTGCTGCGCCGTGTCGAAGACGTGCTCGACATCGAGGTGCCGCTGGCCGACCTGCCAACGGACGCCGAGGACTGGGAGCAGGCGGTCACCGAGATGACCGCCGAGGACGAGGACCTCGCCGAGTACGTGCTGTCGCTCGAGCAACGCGGCGACGCCGAGGTCGACATGAACGACGCCCTGGGCAAGATCGACGGCGACGCGCTGGCGGCCGAGTTCGAGCGTTATCTGCGCCGCCGTCGCCCGGGCTTCGGTCGCTAAGCGCAGCCTCTTCATCCGGTAGCCACCCGTCCCGGGCTGGGCGGACGACCACGATTGGACGTTTCATGGCCGCGTTGCCTGGTGACGGCAACCCAAATCCTGTCGCCGGCGCAGACCCTGTAGCCGGCGAGGTCGGCGAGGACGCCGGTTACCGCAAGGGACTCAAGGCCCGGCAAGTGCAGATGATCGGCATCGGCGGCGCGATCGGCTCCGGGCTGTTCCTGGGCGCGGGCGGCCGGCTGGCCAAGGGCGGACCCGGGATGTTCCTGGTCTACGCCGTGTGCGGCGTTTTTGTCTTCCTCATCCTGCGAGCGCTGGGCGAATTGGTCCTGCACCGTCCGTCTTCCGGCTCATTCGTGTCCTACTCCCGCGAATTCTTCGGCGAGAAGGCCGCCTACGCCATCGGCTGGATGTATTTCCTCGGCTGGTCGATGACGGCCATCGTCGACACCACCGCGATCGCCACCTATCTGCGTCGATGGACGACCTTCGAATCGATCCCCCAGTGGGTGCTGGCCCTGCTCGCCCTCGTCGTCGTGCTGTCGATGAACCTGATCTCGGTGGAGTGGTTCGGTGAGCTGGAATTCTGGGCGGCGCTGGTCAAGGTTCTCGCGCTAGTCGCCTTCCTGGTCGTCGGGATCGTCTTTCTGGTGGGCCGCTACCGGATCGACGGTCACAGCACCGGGCCGAGTCTGTGGACCGGCCACGGCGGACTGTTCCCCTCCGGCGTGCTAGCGGTGCTGCTGACCACCTCCGGCGTGGTGTTCGCCTATGCCGCAATCGAATTGGTGGGGACGGCCGCCGGGGAGACCGCCGAGCCGGAGAAGGTGATGCCGCGCGCCATCAATTCGGTGATCGCGCGCATCGCGATCTTTTACGTCGGGTCGGTGGGGCTGCTCGCGCTGCTGCTGCCGTACACGTCCTACAAGGCCACCGAAAGTCCTTTTGTCACCTTCTTTTCCAAGATCGGCTTCCAGGGCGCCGGCGACCTGATGAACGTGGTGGTCCTCACCGCCGCTTTGTCCAGCCTTAACGCGGGGCTGTATTCCACCGGGCGCATCATGCGCTCGATGGCGTTCAGCGGCAGCGGGCCCAGATTTGCGACCCGGATGTCCAAGAACGGGGTGCCTTATGTAGGTATCGCCATGGCCGCCGCCATCTGCTTGCTCGGCATCGCGCTGAACGCCGTCAACCCCGGCCAGGCCTTCGAGATCGTGCTCAACATCGTCGCGCCGGGCATCATCGCGTGCTGGGCGACCATCGTGCTGTGTCAGCTGCGGTTCTACCGGCTGGCCAGGGCCGGGCTCGTCCAACGGCCACGATTCCGCATGCCATGGGCGCCGTATTCGGGGTATCTCACCCTGGCGTTTTTGGCCGGTGTGCTGGTGATGATGGCCTTCGACAAGGAGACCGGCCCCTGGACCATCGCGACCGTGGTGGTCGTCATCCCGGCGCTGAGCGCCGGATGGTTCCTGGTGCGCAACCGGGTGGCCGCCGTCGCGTCGGAACGCGGGGCCCAGACCCGCTAGGACGTGCCGAGGTCGCGGTTGTAGGCGCTGGTGGAGCGGCCCAGCGCGGCGACCTGGGCGTCCAGCTGAGGCAACAATTCGGCGGTGGGCTTGTGCAGGGGCAGCTCACCCACCCGGCTGGACAGCACCGGCTTCACCCAACGGAACAGCGCCACCCAGCGCGGGCAGTAGACGCGGGTGCGACGGCGCGCAATGCCCTTGACGAAAGCGGCCGCGCACTTGTCGACCGTCGTCGTCTTGTTCAGCGGCCACGGCAAGCTGGCCAACAACTGGCTGAACGCCGGCAGGTCGGACTGGGTGTCACGGACCAGGGCGGTGTCGATCCAGGACATGTGCGCCGAGCCGACCGTGACGCCCCGCCCCGCCACCTCCAGCCGCAGGGCGTTGGCCAGCAGCTCGACGCCCGCCTTGGAGGCGTTGTACGGCGCCAGACCTGGGCAGGCCGTGTAGGCGGCCAGTGAAGAGACGATGAGCACGTAACCGCGGCGCTCGATCAGCGCCGGCAAAGTGGCACGCACGGTGTGAAAGACGCCCAGCACGTTGATGTCGAGCACCCGTCGGAATGCGTCGGAGTCGACCTGCAGCACCGAGCCATAGCTGGCGATGCCGGCGTTGGCCACCACCACGTCGATGCCCCCGAAACGCTCGACGGCGCGGGCGGCGGCGGCTTCCATCGCGGACAGATCACGCACATCGGCGACGGCCGTCAGCACCCGTTCCTCGCCCAGCTCGGCGGCAACCGACTTCAAATCGGTTTCGTTGAGATCGGTCAGCACAAGTTTGGCGCCCTTGGCGCACAGTCGGCGAGCGGTCTCGGCCCCGATCCCCCGCGCGCCGCCGGTAATGAAGACGACTTGATCCTGCAGCGATTGCATGTTCGCCAACGTACCGTTGCGGGCGACTTCGGCTAGATGGCCACTCCCAGTAGGGCGTCGATGGCCGTCCTCACCAGCTCGGGCGCCTCGGCATCGTGGCCGCCGTATTCCAACGCGTCCGTGGTCCAACCATCAAGTGCGGCAAGCGCTTTGGGCGTGTTCAGGTCATCGGCCAGGTATTGACGCACCCGGGCGATCACATCGGCGGCGTCCGGACCCGCCGCCAGCGCGGTCGCGTCGCGCCAGCGCCGCAGCCGGGCGACGGCATCGTCGAGCACCTCATCGCTCCAATGCCGGTCCGCGCGGTAGTGGCCGGCCAGCAGTCCTAGCCGGATCGCCGCCGGTTCGACACCCCGGGCGCGCAGCTGCGACACCAACACCAGGTTGCCGCGGCTCTTGGACATCTTGTGCCCGCCCCAGCCGATCATCCCGGCATGCACGTAGTGACGCGCGAATCTCCGCTCGCCGCGAACACATTCGGCGTGGGCGGCGGTGAACTCGTGATGCGGGAAGATCAAGTCACTGCCCCCGCCCTGGATGTCCAAACCGCTGCCGATGCGGCTGAGCGCGATCGCCGCGCATTCGACATGCCATCCTGGGCGGCCAGGGCCGAATGGTGAGGGCCAGCTGGGCTCCCCGGGCCGGGCAGCCCGCCACAGCAGGGCGTCGAGCTCATCGGTCTTGCCGGGGCGTTGCGGGTCGCCGCCGCGCTCGGAGAACAGTCGCAGCATGGTGTCGCGGTCATAGCCGGATTCGTACCCGAACTGCGGCGTGGCGTCGGCGCGGTAGTAGACGTCCGGATATTCGCCGTCGACGACGTAAGCTGCTCCCGACGCCAGCATCTTCTCGACGAGTTCGACGACCTCGGCGATGGCCTCGGTCGCGCCGACGTACTCGCGTGGCGCCAGGATGCGCAGCGCCGCCATGTCTTCGCGGTACAGCGACACCTCACGCTCGGCCAGGTCGCCCCAGTCGATGCCGTCGCGCTCGGCGCGCTCCAACAACGGATCGTCGACGTCGGTCACGTTCTGGACGTAGTGGACGTCGTGGCCGAGATCCAGCCATTGCCGGTGGATCAGGTCGAAGGCCAAATAGGTCGCGGCGTGCCCCAGGTGGGTCGCGTCGTAGGGGGTGATGCCACAGACATACATCGTGGCGGTCGAACCGGCCGCCACGGGACGCACCTGCCGGTCAGACGTGTCGTACAGCCGAAGCTCCGGACCGCGTCCCGGCAACACCGGAACCTGTGGGGACGACCACGACCGCATGGCAATCAGCCTAGGCGCGCCGACGAGGCACCTCCGAATCGGCAGCCGCGCCCCCGCGAGCTAGATCGCCACCGCGCCGTTTGTGGTTTGCTGAATCCGGTATGGGGCAAAGTCGCTCGACGTCGACGAGCGAGGTGGTTGTGATGTCGACTCATACAACTGACCGACCGGAGACCGCGGGAGCGGCCGCGCAGCAAGAAGTCGTGGTCAGATGCCGCGGCCTGTTCTACGGGCCGACCGTGCTGGTCGACGTGAACCACGACATGGATTGCATGCGTGAAGAGACCTTCGGCCCGACGCTGCCGGTGATGAAGGTGCGGTCGGCGACGATGGCCTTCTCCGTACAGCCGCAAGAAGGGCAGCCTCGTCGTAAAGATGGTCCGGATGTTTTCGGCGAAAGACTGGCGGCGTCGATTGGGCCGCTAACGGCCCATCGGCGTCAGCCGCCGCGGATGGCCCCCAGCAGGATCGGCGCCAGCTCGGCGCGACACATCACGAAGTCGGGCAGATACGGGTCGAGTTGGTTGTAGCGCATCGGCGATCCGTCGAGCCGCGACGCGTGCATGCCGGCGGCCATCACCACCCCGGCCGGGGCGGCCGAATCCCACTCCCATTGACCGCCCGCGTGCACATAGGCGTCGACATCGCCGTCGATGATGGCCATCGCCTTCGCGCCCGCCGAGCCGATGGCGACGGGCTGGATGGGCAGTGTTTGCCGCATCCGGTGCAGCACCGCGGGAGGACGGGTGGCGCTGACGGCGACGCGGATGGTGTCGGTGACGCCGATGCGTGCTGCGTCGGCGGTCACCGTATCGCTGCGATAGACGATGTTTCCGCGGGCCGGCAACGACACCGCCGCGTCGGTGATTTCGCGCTCGCCGTCGCTGGGGCGTTGCCACAGCGCGACGTGCACCGCCCAGTCGTCACGCCCCGGCGTCGAGAACTCCCGGGTGCCGTCCAGCGGGTCGATGATCCACACACGGTCGTGCTTGAGCCGGGACAGGTCGTCGTACGCCTCCTCGCTGAGCACCGCATCGTCGGGCCGCTCCGCGTGCAGGCGCCGCAGGATCAGGGCGTTCGCCAGGCTGTCGCCCGCGTCGCCCAGCGCCCATGGATACCCGAAGCCGACCTCGTCGCGGACTTTCAGCAGCAGTTCCCCCGCGTCGGTGGCGAGATCGGCGGCCAAAGCGGCATCGGTAATCTCGTCGGCGGCGGGACTCACCGCTTCAGTATCGCCGACGGACGAGGGCGGCCTTCACCGATGGCAGCGTCGCGCTTGAGATCGCCGCTAAAAAGCCGGCCACGGAATGGGGCGATGCCGGTTCGGGCCGGGCATGACAGGGTTGTCCAGCAGCTCGTGCGCGCGCAGGCGCAGCGCGGCGACTTCGGCCCGGGTGATCTGCTCGGCCAGCTCGTCGCCGAACTGGTCGTCGATCGCGTCGATGAGGCCGGCGACGGCTTCCAGAGTCTGATCGTCGATCGGCTTGCCGGCCCATCCCCACAGCACCGTGCGAAGTTTGTCCTCGACGTGCAGACACACGCCGTGGTCGACCCCGAAGATGTGGCCGTCAAGGTCGCGCAGCACGTGGCCGCCCTTGCGGTCGGCGTTGTTGACCAGCACGTCGAACACCGCCATCCGCCATAAGCGAATGTCATCGGCGTGCATCAGGACGACCTCGTCGCCGGCGTAGTCGAGGGCGCGCAACACCGGCAGGTAGCCCGGCGGCTTGGTGCCGGCGGGAAACAGGTCAACCAGATCCGGCCCCGGTCGCGGCTCGGTGTCCACCGCGTCGCCGGGTTGCTGCACCCACCGCTGCAACATGCCCGGCCCCGCCGGCCCGTGCCGAATGATCGTGTAGGGCACGATATTCCAGCCCAGCTTCGCGGAGACCAGATAGGCGGCCCGTTCGCGGCCGGCCAGCGTCCCGTCCGGAAAATCCCACAGCGGCGCCTCCCCGGCGACCGGCTTGTAGACGCAGTGCACGCTGGACTCGCCGAGCGTCGATTCGCACAAGAAGGTGCCGTTGCTGGCCGAGCGGATTCGTCCGATGACCGTCAGCTCGCCGTCGCGCAACACCTCACGGTCGTCAGACCTCGGGGTCATCGTCAGGCCCGAGCAGCGCAGTGCGCCGATATCCGTTGGCGCGTGCGCAGATATGGCCCTCCGGGTCCAACGGTTCGTCGCACAACGGACACGGCGGACGTCCCGCGGAGATGACGCGATTGGAGCGGGTGGCGAATTGGCGCGCCGACTCCGGCGTCAAGAAGACCCGCACCGCGTCGGGACCCTCGTCGGTGTCGTCGAGCACCACCGACGCGTCGAACTCGGCGTCGGTGACCGCGAGCAACTCGACCACCACCGTCTGGGCCTCCGAGTCCCAGCCGAGGCCCATGGTTCCGACCCGAAACTCGGCGTCCACGGGGGTGACCAACGGATTGAGGTCCTCGATCTCGGCGGGCTCCGGCGGAACGGGCGTGCCGAACCTGCGGTTCACCTCGAGCAGCAGCGCGCCGATCCGTTCGGCGAGCACCGCCACCTGCTGCTTCTCCAATATCACCGACACCACTCGGCCGTCGTGCACCGCCTGGATGTAAAACGTACGATTTCCGGGCTGGCCGACGGTCCCGGCCACGAAGCGGTCGGGTGTGCGGAAGACATGAATTGCGCGGGCCATGGCACTTCCCAAAATACCGGCTATTGCCACGGCCGTGCGATCCGATGGAGGTAGCCGCCCAATTAGTCCGTGGAACCGCCGACCACCGCGTCGCTGGACGGTGCCGCGTCTGCCGATCCCCGCGGCTCTCCGTTGGACTTTGGGTCGGTGTCGGGCTTCGTCTCGTCCTTCGCCGGGGGGCCGGCCCGCAGGCCGGCGGACAGCCGTGCACCGGTGTGGTTGACGTGCAACACAAACGGGCGCAGCTCCGTGTAGCGGATCACACTCACCGACGCGGGGTCGGCGGTGACGCGCTGGAACCCATCCAAATGGAGGCCGTACGCGTCGGCGATGACCGCCTTGATGACATCACCGTGAGTGCAAGCGACCCACAGCACATCCCCGCCGTGCACGGCGGCCAACCGGCGATCGTGCTCGCGCACGGCGAACACCGCGCGCGCCTGCACCTGAGCCAGGCCCTCGCCGCCGGGGAACACCGCGGCGCTGGGGTGAGCCTGGACGACCTTCCACAACGGCTCGCTGACCAAGTCGCCGAGTTTGCGGCCCGTCCATTCCCCGTAATCCACCTCGGCGAGTTGATCGTCCACGAGCGGCGTCAGGCATAACGCGTCGGCCAAGGGCTCGAGGGTGCGACGGCAGCGCAACAGTGGCGAACTGACCAGCTCCCGGATGGGCAGGTCACCGATCCGATCGATCAGGCCATCGGCTTGTTCACGGCCCTTGTCATCGAGGTCGACGCCCTCGGAGCGACCGGCGAGAACGCCCGCCGTGTTCGAACTCGAGCGGCCGTGCCGTAACAGGATGACGGTCATATCGACCACGACGGTACCCGGTGGACGGGTCGGTGAATGACTAGCGAGAAACGGGCACCGCGTGCGCCACGGAGTCGCGCACCGCGGCGCTCAGGCTGCGCTCGTCGGTGAGATCGAGGTCGATCACGCTGCGGACCGCCCTGGCAACGACCTCGTCGGCCTGCGGAACGGGCCCGGCCAGGCGCGGCCGGTAAATCTCGACGACTAGGGATCGGTTCTCGATATGGAACGAAAAACTGCGTCCATCACCGACTTGTCCGTACCCGCTTGCGGCAATCCCTGTCGACATGTCCTCGACAGCAAACTCATTCTGCGCCAGATGACGGTCAGCAGTGACGGCCATGAGCCGACCATACCGCCCCGGTAGGGTCGGATGAAGGCGGCATGCCCCAAGCGAACGCGAGAGGGTTTCTTACAATTTGTCTTCCACCGCCGCACCACGAGGAAAAAAATTGCTGCCACGACGACGACGTCCCAAATTGGCAGTTCGGGGCGGCGCCTTGGCTATAGCGGTTTTGCTGGAGGCGGCCGCCGGGTGTTCATCGAATCCGCTCGACACCGCGCCGCGCACCATCGAACCCGCGCGCGCAGCGGTGTCGCCGCCGGCGTCGCAGCGGCCGCCCGGGGCGGTACGGCCGCTGGCCGGTCATGCCGCGGCGGCGGTGTTCGATGGCGGCACTCATCAGCTGGCGGTCCTGACGCCGGGCGCCGACCCGGCCGCGCCCGCCAGCGTCGCCGTCTTCGGCAACCCGCAGGTCACGCCGCGCGTCGTCGAGCTCCCGGGACCGGCGAGCGCGTTGGCCGACGGCGGCCGCGGAACCGCCTACCTGTCCACCCGCGGCGGCTACTACACGGTCGACCTGTCCACCGGTCGCGTCACGCAGGTCGCGGTCGCCGACGCCGGCCAGATTGAATTCACCGCGGTGGCCCAGCGCGCCGACGGCAGGCTGGTGCTGGGCAGCGCCGACGGCGCCGTCTACACACTCGCCTCCCAGGCACCGGGCGCCGCCACCAGCGCGGCCGTCGCCAACAAAACCAGGATCTTTGCGCGCGTCGATTGGCTTGCCACACAGGGGAATACGACGGTGGTGCTGGACCGTGGGCAGACTTCGGTGACGGCGATCGACGCCGACGGCCATGCCCAGCAGGCGCTGCGGGCGGGCCGGGGCGCCACCACCATGGCCGCCGACCCGGCCGGTCGGGTGCTGGTCGCCGACACCCGCGGCGGCCAACTGCTGGTGTACGGCGTCGATCCGCTGATCCTGCGTCAGGCCTACCCGGTTCCACAGGCGCCATACGGCCTGGCCGGCTCCCGCGCGTTAGCCTGGGTTTCGCAGACCGTTTCCAATATCGTCATTGGTTACGATCTATCCACCGGAATTCCCGTCGAAAAGGTGCGTTACCCGACCGTGCAGCAACCGAACTCGCTGGCCTTCGACGAGGCGTCAGACACCCTGTACGTGGTGTCGGGTTCCGGTGCGGGAGTTCAGGTCATCGAGCACGCGGCGGGCACGCGTTGACCGCGGCGCGCAGTAGCCGCTTGCCCGCGGGGTGGGACACCGAGATGTCCGACGAATACGAATGGGCGCCGCTGCGCCTGCCACCGGACGTGACCCGGGTAAGCGCGTCGACCCGATTGTCCATCGAGGCCGAATACCGAGGCTGGGAATTGACCAGGGTGCGGCTCTATACCGACGGCAGCAGGCGAGTGTTATTGCGCCGCAAGAAGTCTCGGTTAGACGTCGGCGGCACCGACGGGCGACGGCCCGACCAGCCGGAACTGTGACACCGGCCCGGCCACGCGAGGGCGGACACCGGATGTACGGCGCGCTGCGCCGGCTGTTTTTCCTGATCCCGCCCGAGCGGATTCACACACTGGTGTTCGCCGTTCTACGTGGTGCCACCGCGACCGCTTGGACGCGGCGGCTGCTACACCGGCTGCTGGCCCCGACGGATCCCGTGCTGGCCAGCACGGTGTTCGGCGTGCGTTTTCCCGGCCCGCTGGGACTGGCGGCCGGCTTCGATAAGGACGGTTTGGGGCTGCTCACCTGGGGTGCGCTGGGTTTTGGGCATGCCGAGGTGGGGACGGTCACCGCGAACCCGCAACCCGGCAATCCCGCCCCGCGCATGTTCCGGCTGCCGGCCGACCGGGCCCTGTTGAATCGGATGGGCTTCAACAATCTGGGTGCGGGCGCGCTGGCGATGCGGCTTTCCCGGCAGCGGCCCGAGGTGCCGATCGGGGTCAACATCGGCAAGACGAAGGTGACGCCGGCCGAGCAGGCCGTCGACGACTACCGGGCGAGCGCCCGGCTGGTCGGCCCGCTGGCGTCCTACCTCGTGGTCAATGTCAGTTCGCCGAACACACCCGGGCTGCGTGATCTACAGGCGGTCGAGTCGCTGCGGCCCATCCTGTCGGCCGTGCTCGCCGAGACGTCCACGCCGGTGCTGGTGAAGATCGCGCCGGATCTCTCCGATTCCGACGTCGACGACATCGCGGATTTGGCAGTCGAACTCGGCCTGGCCGGCATCGTCGCCACCAACACCACCGTGTCGCGGCAGGGATTGAAGACACCGGGCGTCGACGAGCTGGGCCCTGGCGGCGTCTCCGGGCCGCCGGTGGCACGCCGCGCGGTCGAGGTGCTGCGCCGGCTGTACAGCCGAGTCGGCGACCGACTCATATTGATCAGCGTCGGGGGCATCGAGACCGCGGACGACGCCTGGGAGCGGATCACCGCCGGTGCGTCGCTGCTGCAGGGTTATACCGGCTTCATCTACGGAGGAGGCTTGTGGGCCAAGCAGATTCACGACGGCATCGCGTTGCGGATGCACGACGTCGGCTTTGCCTCGCTCGCCGACGCCATCGGTTCGGCGGCCCGGACACCGGATTGAGTCAAGCCGAGCTTGACTCCTGGTTAGGCTGACTACCAGTTCGGCATAAGGAGCGGCTGGTGATCACGTTGGACCGCCTGGTGAACGTGCTGGGTGGTTATGGAGTCCGGTTGCGTTGGTCGTCGGTGCCCAGGTCTACCGAACTGCGCAGCGTGGTGATCCATGAAGCCGCGCCGAATCGTGTGGTGGTGGGCGACGTATTGCTGGCCATCGGTGCCGGCTCGTTCCGCGAAGCGGTGCAGTGGGCAGCTTCAGCACGCGCTGTCGTGGTGTTGGTACGCGGTGGCGACGAGCCGGTCGCGATTGACAGCGACGCCGAGGTCGGCGCGGTCATGGTGGTCGACGAGACGGTCACGTGGAGCGAGGTGGGCGCGGTCGTCTACGGGCTGGTGCTGGAGGGCCGCGAGACCGAATCCGGCCGTGGCCCAACGGATCTGTTCGCACTGGCCGATAGCCTGGCGGACGCTATCGGCAGTTCAATTGTCATCCACGATCGGTTGTTGCGAGTGTTGGCGTATTCGAAACTGCAGCAACCTGCCGACCCGGCGCGGGTGCAGACGATCCTCGAGCGACAGACACCGGAGCAGCTGCGCGCATTGTTCGATGCGCGAGGCGTATTCGCGCACCTGGGGGTCTCCGACGAGCCGCTGTTTGTCCCCGAGGACTCCGAACACGGCTTGATCGGGCGCATGGTGGTGGCGGTGCGCTCCGGGGGTGAGTTGATCGGGTCGGTGTGGGTGGCGTGTTCGGTGCCGCTGGACGAAGCGGCCCGCACGGCCTTGGCCGATGGTGCACACACGGTGGCCCTGCATCTTCTACGCTCGCGGGCCAGCGCGGATTTGGAGCGCCAAGTCGAATCCGAACTGGTGATTCGCTTGCTGGAGGGCACGGCCGATGCCGCCATGGTGGCGAGCAGGTTGGGCCTGCCGCACGACGGTTTGAGAGTTATTGCGCTGCAGGCGTTCATCGGCGACGAACGCGATGCCGCTCTGTTGTTGGCGTTCGAGCGTGCCACGACTGGGTTCGGCTGGTCACGGCCGGGGCGCAGCGCTTTGGCCGGCAATATCGTGTACACACTGCTTCCCGGTGGGCAAGCGGCGACGGCGCGGCGCTGGGTAACCGGCCTGCGCGCGGCCCTCCCCGAACAGGCGACGGTGTTGGCCGGCGTAAGTGGCGCGGCTGAGGTGACAGAGCTCGCCGCTGCACGTCAGGAAGCCGAGGAATGTCTAGCGCTGCATGAGATATCCCCCGCGGCCAGCCCTGCGGTCTATGACGAGTCATGGGCTGACGTCCTGCTACAGCGGTTGCGCACCGCGGCGCGCTCAGGCCGGTCCCCATCGCGTGGGCCGGTGGCCGAGCTGGGCCGCCATGATCGCGCCAACGGGACCGACTACGTGGCCACGCTGCGAGCGTGGCTGGAGGCCCAGGGCGACCCGGCCGAGGCCGGTGACCGGCTGGGAGTGCACGAAAACACCGTGCGTTACCGGCTGCGCAAGATGGCCGAGATCACCAGTCTGCCATTGGACGATGCCAGAAAGCGGCTGGCGATGATGATAGAACTCGCGGCTATCGACACCGATTGACCAAAGGCGCTGTCGCAACCCGACAAAGCGAGACAGCGTCGTTGTCTGGCTGTGGCAAAGCCTGCGACGGCTGTCGACGCCATCATGAAGGTGCCCGGCAGGTTCGAGGGGCGGCTGCTATCCGCCATCTCCCCAGCTGCGCGGTACCTGCGACCCATGCCGACTCTCCGATAGGAGGTCTTCGATGTCCACCTCAGACCCCGATCATGAATCGATCGCCGACCGCCGGCCGGATGATGGCGCTGCGATGGAGACCTTCACCGTGCCGTTGCCGCGGAGGCTGTTCGAGCGGCTGTTCGAGCGGCTGTTCAGCCGAAATCCACTGATACGCGCCACAGATCGGGTGGAGGCGCTGATCCTGGTGTTGGTCGTTGCGGTGTCGCTGATTGCCGTGCCGATCAGTGCCGCGGTGGGCACCGCGGTCCACGATTCCCGTAGCCGCCACTACGCCGAGCAGGTTCAAACTCGCCGCCCGGTGACCGCGACTGTCATCGGGGAGAGTCACCCTCGCCGCAACCTTGAAAGCCCAACGGTGACGGTGCCTGCCCGATGGTTCGCGGCCGGGGCCGAACGCACCGGCGACGTCACCGCGCCGCTGACGGCCAAGATTGGCGACAAGGTCGAGATTTGGGTAGATGACGAGGGCCGTCCGGTTGCCCGGCCGGTGAACACCGCCCGCGACGAGGCACTGGCCTTCGCGGTAGCGACCTGGTGGGCCGTCAGTGCCTTGGCAGTGGCCATGTTTGCGCGTGCGCATATCACCCTTGACCGACTCCGCTACGACAGGTGGCAACGGAACTTCGAGCGCCTCGTCGAGCGACGATAAGCAGCGCGATCGCCAGTTCATACGCGTTCCGGGTGAGCGTCTCTCGCCACTTAGGTCGTGGTCGCTTCGTGGCAGCATCGACCGCAGCGTTGTCGAGGCGTGACAACGCATCGCAGCGCCTTTGTCGATTTTCGGCAAACACCGTCGAGCCCGCCCACGCCACCATGGAATCAACCGCCCCAGCGGAAAACACTCAACCGCAAAGGAATCTCGCCCACGATGGGCGTCCCGAGTCGTCAGCGGCGGCTGCCTCCTTTGGCCCGCCTCTGACGACGCTCCCCCGAAAGGACACGACTCAAAGTGACCGGTACCAAACCCATGCGCATGACCCGACAGCAGTACACCCGTCTGCGGAACACTCTCGACGCGTTGCGGTCGGAGCTGATCATTGAAGTCCCTGACGACATGATGGACCTCGACGCGAACCGCTCAGCGCTACAACGACGTATTCGCAAGCTCCAGAACATGTTGGCGCAGGCGGTCATTGCCGAGAATTTCGCCAGCGACTCCATTGCTGAACCGGGCACGGTTTTGACAATTCGCTACAACGGCACCGGCGAGACCGAAACTTTCCTGCTGGGCAGACGCGGCAGCGAAGGCGCCGACATCAAGGTCTACTCGATGGCGTCACCATTGGGCCGCGCGATAGCCGGCGCGCGGCCCGGCGACACACGCATCTACTCAACCCCCGGTGAGACGGGACGACTGGTGACGCTGCTGGAGGCCGTGCCCTATGAAATGCACCTAGCGAAACATCCTCGGCCACAGACAGTCCACCGCGACCCGAGTGTCCAACGAATAGAGAGCGTTCCGAAAACTCACCGCGCCCCAACGAGGTTCACTTTGCGCGAAGATCGCGACCTCAACTTGCCATCGCATAAGGAGAGCAACGAACATGACCAGCACGCAACCCGCGTGGATTTCGCCGCAAGGCTATGAGCGGTTACAAAAGGAACTGGCCAGCTTACGTGTCTTGCACAGCAGTGCAGCCACCGACGGTCAGTCGGACGACAACGCCATTGCCGTCCAACAGGCGTGGCAGGCCAGGATCCAACGAATTCATGATTTGTTGTTCAATGCCGTCGTCGGCGAGGACCCGCCGGACGACGGGATTGCGGAGCCCGGCATGGTTTTGACCATCTGCTACGACGATACCGGTGACACCGAGACCTTCCTGCTAGGTGTGCGCGGCGCCGAGTACAGCGACATCGAGGTCTACTCGAACGAATCCCCGCTAGGCGCCGCAATCGCCGGCGCACGCCCGGGCGAACGACGCACCTATACTCTGCCCAGCGGTGACGCCATGGACGTCACATTGCTTGAAGCCGCGCCGTACGGAATTCACACAGCCGGATTGAAGCAATGACCGAGTCTCTTTGCACGGTGTCCGCGACCGGTCAATCGGCCATCGTTGACCGTCGCGCCCGGTCACGGGTGATCACATGATCTTCGAAGTGATCGACCCGGTAACCATCATGTTTCTTTTGCTAGCTGGTTTGGGCCTGATCATGGCCGTCGCGTACGGACGCATGTGAGTCGCCGCCTTAAGCTGCCCCCACTGCGTTGTCGTCTTCGCCGTCTTCGTTCTCGCACAGCAGATCCTCCGGGTGGTGGAAGGTGTTGGTGCGGGGTTGCCCGCGATCGAGATGCGGCGGCGGTATCCATTCGGTATCGCCGTTGGCGCGTTTTCGGGTGGTCCAGCCCTTCTCGAGAAGCCGGTGGTGAGGTCCGCAAGCCATGGCGAGTTGGTCGATGTCGGTGCGAGATGTGCTGGCCCAATCTTCGACGTGGTGAATTTCGCAGTAATAGCCGGACACGTCGCAGCCGGGATGCGAACACCCACGGTCCTTGGCATACAAGACAATTCGTTGACCGGGTGACGCGAGGCGTTTGGCGTGATACAGCGCTAACGCCTTGCCCTTGTCGAAGATCGCGAGGTAATGGTGCGCATGGCGAGCCAGGCGGATGACCTCCGACATCGGCAGGATGGTGCCGCCACCGGTCAAGCCCTTTCCGGTGGCGGCTTCGAGCTCAGTGAGCGTGGTGGTCACGATGATGCTGGCCGGTAATCCGTTGTGCTGGCCCAGGTCTCCGCTGGCCAGCATCGCTCGCAGCGCGGCATTGAGCCCGTCGTGGTTGCGCTGGCCCGGGGTGCGGGTGTCGCGCTGCACCGCTTCTTCCGAAGGGGCGCCGTCCACTACCGGCGTGTCATCGTCGGGGTTGCACATGCCGGGCGCGGCGAGCTTGGCCAGCACCGCCTCCCAGCTGGCTCTGGCTTCGGGCGTCAGCCAGCCGCTCAGGCGCGACATGCCGTCGGCTTGCTGATTGCCGAGCACCAGACCACGCATCCGCGCCCGGTCTTCGTTGGTGTAGCTGCCGTCGGGATTGAGGCAGTCCATCAGGCGGCGGGCGAGTTTGGCGAGTTGATCGGGGCGAAATTCGGCCGCTCTGGCCGCCATCTGCTTCTCGGCGTGCTCGCGGGTGTCGAAGTCGACGGATTCGGGCAGCTGGTGGAAAAGCCGCCGGATCACGGCCACATGGTCGGCGCCGATCGCCCCTTCCCGCTGCGCCGCCGCGGTGGCGTTCAGCACCGGCGCTAGCGGCTCGCTGGAAAGCGTCCGGCGCGGGCCCAGGTCGGCCGCCTCGGCGATGCGACGACCGGCCTCGGCCCGGGTGATGTGCAGCCGGTCGGCCAGCACCCAGGACAGCTTGCCGCCCAACTCGGTGGAATCCCCTTGCTCACCAATCTGATTGATGAGTTGATGACTTGGCGTCTGGAGTTTGCGTATTACGCATTCGAATTTCTCCAACATTCCCAGGCGTTCCGGGTTGGTCAGCGCCTCGTAGGAATGCTCTTGGACGCGGGAGGCCATAGCGCACAACGCGTCAACGTCGCGCTGAATCTGCTCACGGTCCGTCATTCGCGCCGCCCCCAGGGCCGCGCGAGCGGGCTGCGAAGCTCATATTCAACCGAACGCATGTTCGAATGCTACTGCTGCCTGCCGACAAAACTTCCTAGGATGAGAACCCCGGGACAGAAGTGGCACAAGTGATTACGGGCGGACGGCCTGCTTGCGGACGGACGGCGTGGCTTGCGGACGGCCCCTTTCGGGGCGAACGGCCCAAACCGGGCCGAAGCCTACTTCTGTTCGTAGGTGCCGTGGATGACCGCACGCGCGATGGCGTGCTGGAACAGGTTGAAGCCGAGGAAGGCGGGGCTCGCGTCCTCGGGCAGATCCAGCTTGTCGGTGTCTACGGCGTGCACGGCGATGTAGTACCGGTGTGCGCCATGGCCCGCCGGCGGCGCGGCGCCGATGTAGCGGCGCTGCCCGGCGTCGTTCACCAGCGTCAGCGCGTCGCCGGGCAGGTTGCTGCCGTCGCCGGCGCCCGCAGGCAGTTCGGTGACGTCGGCCGGCAGGTTGGCCACCGCCCAATGCCAGAAGCCGGAGGCCGTCGGGGCATCGGGGTCATAAACAGTAACGGCGAAGCTGCGGGTCTCGTCCGGGAATCCCGACCAGCTCAGCTGGGGGCTGACGTCTTCACCGCCCGCACCCATGATTCCGCTGACTTGCGGATTGGCCAGCGGCTGGCCGTCGCTAACCGATTCCGAGGTCAACGTGAAGGTCGGCAGCTTCGGCAACGATGCGTACGGGTCAGGAGCAGTGCTCATGGCGGTCCTCTCGTGTAATCGGCGTGCGTTGGTCGTCTGGCAGTGGGTCAGCGTCTAGCAGTGGGTCAGGAAGTGGGTCAGCACGTCGGTGCCGAACCGCAGCGCTTCGATGGGTACCCGCTCATCGACGCCATGGAACAGAGCGGTGAAATCGAGATCCGGCGGCAACCGCAGCGGGCTGAACCCGAAACAGCGAATACCCAAGCGCGCGAACGATTTCGCGTCGGTACCACCGGAAAGCATATACGGCACGGTACGGGCGCCCGGGTCGTGCGCCAGCACCGCCTCGTTCATGGCGTCGACCAGGTCGCCATCGAAGCTGGTCTCATACGACGAGAAGTCCTTGATCCACTCGCGCGTCACGTCCGGCCCGAGCAGCTCGTCGATCTCGGCCTCGAACGCCGCCTTGCGCCCCGGCAGGATGCGGCAATCCACTACCGCCTCGGCGATCGCCGGTACGACGTTGGCCTTGTATCCGGCCTTGAGCATGGTGGGGTTCGCGGTGTCATGCAGCACCGCCTTGAGCATGCGGGCCATCGGGCCCAGCTTTTCGATCGCTCCGCGCAGGTCGCCTGATTCGGTGTCGAACGTCAGCCCGGTTTCCTCGCTGACGGCGGCGAGGAACTGCGCGACCGTGTCGGTCACCACGAACGGAAACTGGTGGCGGCCCAGCCGGGCGACGGCCTCGGCGACGGCCGTGACGGCGTTCTGATCATGGACCATCGAGCCGTGTCCGGCCGGGCCCCGGGCGGTGAGCTTCATCCAGGACAGCCCCTTTTCGGCCGTCTCGATCAGATACAGCCGGCGCTCTCCCCCATCGCGGCGCGGCACCGTCAGCGAGAACCCGCCCACCTCGCCGATCGCCTCGGTGACGCCGGCGAAGAGCTCCGGCCGGTTGTCGACCAGCCATTGGGCTCCGAAGGTCCCGCCGTGTTCTTCGTCGGCAATGAACGCGAAAACCAGGTCGCGCGGCGGCACGATGCCTGCGCGCTTCAACTGGCGCGCTACCACGATCATCATGCCGACCATGTCCTTCATGTCGACCGCGCCGCGGCCCCAGACGAAGCCGTCTTTGACCGCGCCGGAGAAGGGGTGCACGCTCCATTCGGTCGGCTCGGCCGGAACCACGTCGAGATGCCCGTGGATCAGCAACGCGCCGCGCGACCTGTCGGCGCCCGGCAGGCGGACGAACACGTTGCCGCGGCCCGGCGCCCCGGATTCGGCATACTGCGGCGCGTAACCGACCTCGGCGAGCTGCTCGGCGATCCATTGCGCGCAGTCGGCTTCGCCCTTGGTCGTTTCCGGCTCGCCGGTGTTGGTGGTGTCGAACCGGATCAACTTGCTGACAACCTCGACCACGTCGTCGCTCGCGTTGCTTGGCACCTCGGTCGCCCCGCTCTGAATGGTCACAACCACCTTTCCTACCATTGCCGCGGCTGGCCGGCTTGATGCTGATCGTCGCGCCTTCTCGGGGAGCTGGATTGGGTTCGCGGCGCGCGATCCGATAGCCTTAGCTGCCAACCCATGCTGGTTTGGCCTTGTCCGAGTGGCGGAATGGCAGACGCGCTAGCTTGAGGTGCTAGTGCCCTACTAATGGGCGTGGGGGTTCAAGTCCCCCCTCGGACACACGACTGAGGCGAGCGAAATGGACGCTTGCGTTCATTTCCGAGTCGATGGCGTGTGTTGAGCGGCGAAGCCGCGATCAGACCCCTCTAACTCATTGCGGAATACGCCGCTTCGGTGGCGGGTAGACGGCCCTGGCTATCGTCGCCGACAGCCATCCGATGGCCCACCCGCCGCACACCAGCAGGAACGTATGCCGGCTGGCGGCGTCACCCGTCGTCGAAACCACCGCCAAAATCACCGCCCAGACGATCGCGCAACCGATGCTGTAGGCCGTGTAGGTGCCATAACGCCGTCTCATCTCGCGGATCCTCTCAGTCGTGCCTGACCCTGCCGCTAACCCGGACTCTGCCACCGCACTCGGCCTGGCGCACGTAGCCTGGAAAGAGGCGCAGCAGCCGGGAGCGTAAACGAATGAACCCATCGAGTCGCTTTGTCCGGCGGACATCAGCGAAGACGTTCGTCGACCGAGGCGAGGCCGGGCGCGAGCTGGCGCGGTGGCTGGCCGCGTATCGCGGCCGGGGCGATGTAGTGGTATTCGGGCTGGCCCGCGGCGGTGTGCCGGTCGCCTGGGAGATCGCCGCCGCGCTGGGTGCGCCGCTCGACGTTTTCCTGGTCCGCAAGCTCGGAGTACCGCAGTGGTCGGAATTGGCGATGGGCGCCTTGGCCAGCGGTGGTGGTGTGGTGATGAACCAGGACGTGGTGGCCAGCCTGCACGTCACCGACGAGCAGGTGCGCGAGGTGATCGACAGCGAGAGGGCCGAGCTGCTCCGCCGCGAACACGCCTACCGGGGCGGTCGCCCCATCGCCGACTTGCGCGACCGGATCGTCATCCTGGTCGACGACGGAATCGCAACGGGCGCAAGCATGCTCGCTGCCGTACGCGCCGTCCGAGCCGCCGGCCCGAAGTCGATCGTGGTTGCCGTTCCGGTGGGACCGGAGTCGACCTGCCGCGAACTCCTACGAGAGGCCGACGACGTGGTGTGCGCGACCACACCGCCCGGATTCGAAGCGGTCGGGCAGGTCTATGACGACTTTCATCAGATCAGCGACGACGAGGTCCGCGAACTGCTCGCCACGCCGACCTACTGAGCGTCGAACCGCCCCCGATGGGCGTCGACAGGGATTACTTGGCGGGCTCGTCGCCGCGGCCCTCGGCCGCGACACTGGACTCCTCGGTCTGCGTAGATTCCCTGGTGGCCGCCGGTTCGCCCGCTGCCGGGGCTTCCTCGGGGTAGTCGACGTAGTCGTCCTCGTGGGCCTCGTCGGCAGCCGGTGTTTCGTCGCCTGCCACGTCAGGTCGCTGACGCTCGCGCAGGGCGTCGAGGATCAGCAACACCACGCCCACCACGCTCGCGGCGATGCACACCCAGGCCACCAGCTCGTTGCTCGTGACGACCGCGAACACCAACGCGACGAGCCCGATAAGCGCCAATACCAGCGCAATGATGAGCATCAGTCATCCTCCAAGCGACGAGTGGGACCGCGGTTTCATGACCTAGTGTGCCAACCCCGAAGCTCGGCGAGTGACCGGCACGTCAGAAAAGCTAGTTGTTGCCCCGGTTGAACTGCTCGAAGCTGCCCGCATCCGCGCTGGAGTCCACGGGTGCGGCGGATCCACGCTGGCCGAGTTCTTCCAGCTGAGATTCCAGGTAGGTCTTGAGCCGGGTGCGGTACTCGCGCTCGAACGTGCGGAGTTGCTCGAGGCGGCCTTCCAGCACGGTGCGCTGCTGATTGATCGTGCCCATGATCTCGGAGTGCTTGCGTTCGGCGTCGGCCTGCAGGGCGTCGGCCTTCTCCTGGGCCTGGCGCAGCTGAGTCTCGGAGCGGGTCTGCGCGTCGGCCAGCATGGCGTCGGCACGCTGGCGGGCCTCGGTGACCGTGGTCTCGGCGGTGCTGCGCGCCTCGCTGAGAATCTGGTCGGCATTCGCGCGGGCGTCGGCCAGCATTTTCTCGGACTCGGTCCTGGCCGTGGTGGTCAGGCGGTCGGCGGTGTCCTGCGCCAAACTCAGCACCCGCGCGGCCTTCATGGCCTGTTCCTCGTTGTTGGCCGCGGCGGCCGGGGCTGCGGCAGGCGCCGGCTTGACCGGCTCCGGCTCGGGCTCGCGGACGGGAATCGCCTGGGTGGGCGCGGCGGCGGCGGCCGGGGTGGCCGAGCCACCACCGGAGGCCAGCTCGTGGTCGAGCTCTTCGATCCGCTGGCGCAGATCGCTGTTCTCTTCGATGAGCCGCGTCAGCTCGGCTTCCACCAGATCGAGGAAGGCATCTACCTCGTCTTCGTTGTAGCCCCGCTTGCCGATCGGTGGCTTACTGAACGCCACATTGTGGACGTCGGCTGGTGTAAGCGGCATTGTTTCGTCCCCTCAAGTTCCTTCTCGAACGTTCTGGAAAGTGTAGAACGCAGTGGTAGCCGTAGTGCAACTGCCGTCCATCCTGTCACACCAGGCGCGACCGTTGCTGATTAGCCCAATAAATAAGGACCAGTTTGAAACTTTGAGGGCAATAAAATCCGAAACCTTAGAACTTTTAAATCGCGGGAACCAAACCGACGCTAAAACGTGGCCTAACCGTCTCCGCGGCGGAATGGGTTCATCCCGACGGGTGGCAATGGGCGGCTAAGCCGCGGCGCCGAAGGCCAGCTGCATTCCGATGAACGCGACAAGCAACAGCACCATGATCGACAGGTCGAAGCGGACCGCTCCGATGGTGAGCTGCGGGATGAGCCGGCGGAGCAATTTCACCGGCGGATCCGTGATCGACAGGATGATCTCCAGCACCACGACGGTGATGCCCGTCGGATGCCAGTCCCGACTGAACGAGCGGATGAACTCAACGACGACCCGAGCGATGAGCAGCAGCCAGAAAATGAACAGCGCAAACCCAAGGATCTGAAAGAACAACACCAACTGAAGTGCCCCGACCTTACCCGTGAGAAGCCAAGCGCCGCCGACCATCGCGGCGCCTGCCAGCGTACCGACTCCGAGTAAGAGGCCTTATTTCACGTGGCCACTTCAGGTCGTCGACAATGCGGGTTCCCGCTGTGAAGCGGGCGGCGGATGTGGCTATTGGTAAGCGTAGAAACCGGTTTCGGCGATCCGGCGCCGCTCTTCCGGGGACACGTCCACGTCGGCGGGCGACAGCAGGAACACCTTGGTCGCGACCTTGTCGAAGGATCCGCGCAGCGCGAACGCCAGGCCGGCCGCGAAGTCGACGAGGCGCTTGGCATCGGCGTTGTCCATCGACACCAGGTCCATGATGACCGGGGTGCCGTCGCGGAAACGCTCACCGATGGTGCGTGCCTCGCTGTAGTCCTTGGGCCGCAGCGTGGTGATCTTCGAGAGCGGGTGGCCCTCTTCGAACATCATCGCCATCCGGCGGGGGTCCATCGCCAGCGCGCCGCGGGTGGAGTTGCGCAACCACGACCCGAAGCGCGGGCCGCCCCGCTCGCCGCGGTCGAACTCGCGGGGGTGCACGGCGCCGTAACGGGGCTCGTCCCCGTAGCCGCCGCGATAACCGGCGGGCGGCGGATAGTCGGCGGGCTCGCGGCGCGGATCGTCGTAGTCGTCTTGCTCGTAACGACCGTATCCGTCGTCAAATCGCGGGCGCGGAAAACCGCGGGACGGAGCGTGGTCGTCGTAATACTCGTCCTCGTAGTCGTCCATTGGGGCCATACCGAAATAGGCCTTGACTTTGTGCAGTGTGCTCATTGCGTTGACCCTTCTAGCCCCTGGGAGTACTGGTGTTAGTGATAAAGCTGTTACTACAGTGACTACTTACGGTGACGGTAACCGCCGCGGGCCCAATAGCGCGGTACCGACACGCACACATGTCGAACCGTGTTTGACGGCAATCTCGAAGTCGTTGGACATGCCCGCGGACAACCCGACGGCGTCGCGATGCGACTCGAGAACCCGCCGATGCTCGGATTGGAGCCGGTCAAAGGCCTCGTCGGGGTCGGAGTCCAACGGCGGAATCCCCATCAGCCCGACCAGGTCCAGATGCTTGGAGTCCTCGACCTGGTCGCACACCCGATCGACGGCGCCCGGTCGCGATATGTCGACGCCTCCGCGAGACTCGTCGCCGTCGAGGCTGACCTGGACGTAGATCCGCATCGGGGCGGTGCGGCGGCCCTCGGCCAGCGCCGCCGCCACGCCCTTGTCGAGCGCGGATACCAGGTGCGCGCTGTCGACCGAGTGCGCGGTGTGTGCCCAGCGCGCCACCGATTTGGCCTTGTTTCGCTGGATATGTCCGACCATGTGCCAACGCGGATTTCCCACATCATCCCTGTGCCCCGATGCCGCCAGCAATCGGGTGACTTCGGCCACTTTTGCCCTTGCTTCTTGGTCGCGAGATTCGCCGACTACGCGGCAACCCAATCGGGACAAAGTCACGACGTCGGTTGCTGGAAAGTATTTGGTGATCGGTAAAACTTCGATTTCACCGACATTGCGACCCGCCGCCTCCGCCGCCGCCGCCAGGCGCGAGCGCACCGACGCCAAAGCGTGGGTCAATTCCGAGTCGCGTCCGCTGCGACTGTCAGGGGCGTGCATTCCTACCGCCATCGCGGTCACTCCATCCAGACCAGTGAGGCCAGCCGGCCGGTTGGCGCATCGCGCCGATGACTGAACAACGCCGGGTCGTCCACCGTGCACCGCGGATCGATCTCGACCGCCGTCACACCCAGATGTCTTAGCTGGCAAGCGATTCCGGCCCTCAGGTCGAGCCCGGGAGTTCCCCCGGCGGTGGTGGTACGGCTGCCCGGCAACGCCGCCTCCACCTCGTCGGCCATGGCCGCGGGCACTTCGTAGTTGCGGCCGCTGACCGCCGGGCCCAGCAACGCCGAGATGTCCTGGGGTTGCGCGCCGAGCTCCCGCATTGCCTCAACCGTTCGGGCCACCACCCCGCGCTGGGCGCCGACCCGGCCGGCGTGCACCGCCGCGGCAACACCGGCACGCGCATCGGCCATCAGCACCGGAACGCAGTCGGCGGTGATCACCGCCAGGGCAAGTCGCGCGGTGCGGGTCACCAACGCGTCGGTGTCGTCGACCGCGGTGTCACGCGCCCCGTCGACCACCTCGACGCGGTCACCGTGGACCTGGTTCATCCACACGACGCGACCGGCGCGCAGGCCGACGGTCGCGGCCAGCCGGGCCCGGTTCTCGGCCACCGCCGCCGGATCGTCCCCGACGTGGTCGCCGAGGTTGAAGGTGTCAAAGGGCGGCTTCGAGACACCGCCGGCGCGGGTGGTGGTGACCCGCCTGATGCGAACGCTCACGTGACCAGTATCCGGCGCACCGTGCCCGCCAGGAGGCAGCGCCATCCGGCCGCGGCCGGTTTGTCGCGCGCTGGCAAGCAAATTGAGACCCTCAGCGGCGCATGAACGGCGGCACGTCGACGTCATCGTCGTCGCCGCCAATATTCAAGGTCGATCCGTTGGTGTGGACGGGCACGCTGACGGCGTCGACCGGTTCGAACAACGTCGAGGTGAGCTTGCCCGCCTTCGCCGATTCGATCCGATGCGCACCGCCCTTTTCTTCCTTGTCGGCACTGCCCCCGATAACGGGTTTGCGGCCGGCGCCCGCGGCGTCGAAGCCCGCGGCGATGACGGTGACGCGCACCTCGTCGCCCAGTGAATCGTCGATCACGGTGCCGAAGATGATGTTGGCGTCCTGGTGGGCGGCGTCCTGCACCAGCGAGGCCGCCTCGTTGATCTCGAACAGGCCCAGGTCGCTGCCGCCGGCGATCGACATCAGCACGCCCTGGGCGCCTTCCATCGACGCTTCCAGCAGCGGTGAGTTGATGGCGATCTCGGCGGCCTTCAGCGAGCGGCCCTCGCCGCGGGCGGACCCGATGCCCATCAGGGCCGTGCCCGCGCCGGACATGATGCCCTTGACGTCGGCGAAGTCCACGTTGATCAGGCCCGGGGTGGTGATCAGGTCGGTGATGCCCTGGACGCCGTTGAGCAGCACCTCGTCCGCGCTGCGGAAGGCGTCCATCAGCGATACGGCGGCGTCGCCCATCTGCAGCAGCCGGTCGTTGGGGATCACGATCAGGGTGTCGCAGCTCTCGCGCAGCGCCGAGATGCCGCTCTCGGCCTGGTTGCCGCGCCGCTTGCCCTCGAACGAGAACGGCCGGGTGACCACACCCACCGTCAACGCGCCCAGCTTGCGCGCGATGCTCGCGACGACGGGCGCCCCGCCGGTCCCGGTCCCGCCACCCTCCCCGGCGGTGACGAACACCATGTCCGCGCCGCGGAGCAGCTCTTCGATCTCGTCCTTGGCGTCCTCGGCGGCCTTGCGGCCGACCTCCGGGTCGGCCCCGGCTCCCAGGCCGCGCGTGGACTCGCGCCCGACGTCGAGTTTGACGTCGGCATCGCTCATCAACAGCGCCTGCGCGTCGGTGTTAATCGCGATGAACTCCACGCCTTTGAGGCCTTGTTCGATCATCCGGTTGACGGCGTTGACGCCGCCGCCACCGATACCCACGACCTTGATGACGGCCAGGTAGTTGTGCGGGGGGGTCATCATTCGTCTTCCTCCCTGATGGGCTTGGCTCAGCTCTCCCGGCGGTGGGCTCCTCCGGACATTCGCGGGCCTCCCTGGCAAACCCTCAACCTCAACCATAGAGTTAGAGTTATGTCAAGTAGTTCCGCGCAACCAGAACGGTATGGGTATGGCGCGCCCTAACACCGCAGGCGCGCCGACACTCGCCCCGCAAATTTCGGGCAATTTTTCCGCGTCTTCGGGCGTGCGCGCTGCTCCGCGGGCGTCGAGTCCTCGGACGTGATGAAAATCGCTACTTTACGGTCGGCAGGTCGGGGCTCGACACGTCGTAGACCTTGCCGGGCTGGGTCAGCAGCGCGGCCAGCTTCTCGGCCTTCTCATCGGTGCGGTCGGTGGTCCCCCAGATCACCACCCGGCCGTCGCCCAGCGTCAGGGTGATCGAGGCCACCGACGGCGCGGCGACGTGGCCGACCTGGCCCTCGATTTCGGGACGCAACGCGGTCAGCACCTGCAGCGCCGCCTTGGTGGCCGGGTCGTCCGGCCCGGGGTCGGCGACATCGAGGTACGGCAGCGCCGGTGGCGGCGGCCCGGTCGCGAAGTCCACCCCGTCCCGGTCGAAGAGATGCGGACCGTCGGGAAAATCCTTGACGGCCACGGGAATTCGCTCGACGATGGTGATCCGCAGCGCCGATGGATACTGGCGCTGCACCCGCGCGCTGGCCACTCGCCGGATCGCGGCCACCCGGTCGGCGACTTGGCTGGTATTGATCTGCAGCAGCGGCGTTCCGATCCGCACCCGCGCCGCATCCAGAACCTCTTCCCGGGTCACCGCCCCGGTGCCGACGACCACGATGTTGCGGGCCGCCATCGCGGGCGTGAAATAGAGGATCAGCGCCAGCCCGATGCCGACGATCACCAGCAGGACGGTCGCCAACAGCACCTTCAGGCCCCGAACAACGCCCCGCGCAACGGGTTTGGGCTCGTTGATCAGCCGTCCGCTGGCCCGGCGCTTCGCCTCGCGGCGGGCCTCTTCGATCGCGGTGGCGCGGGCCTGGGCGGCGCGGCGTTGCGCCCGCTCCCGGCGAGCGCGCCGGCGCGGCCCCTCGACCTCGGCCTGATCGACCTCGCGATCGTCACCGACATCGCTGTCCGGCCGGTCCGCGCTCGTGCCGGTGGCCAGCGGTTCGGTGACCGCGCTCGCGCCAGCGTCGCCGGCAGGCCGAGCTTCGGCCTGTTCGCCGACCGCGTTGGCAGGGACGGGGTCGTCCGGCTGCGTCATCGCAATGCCCCGGGAGCGCTGCGGTTGGCCCGCACCCGTAACGCCGTGACGATCTCGGGCCCCAGCAGCGTCACATCGCCTGCTCCCATGGTGACGATGACGTCGCCGGGGCCGGCGACCGCCGCCACCTGCTCGGCGGCCGCGGAGAAGTGCGGGAGATAGCGCACCGGCGCGCTGACGTGCTCGGCGACGCTGGCCCCGCTGATGCCGGCCAGCGGTTGTTCGCGGGCGCCGTACACATCGAGAACGAAGACCTCGTCCGCCGCGTCCAGGGCTTTGCCGAACTCCTTGGCGAAAGCCTTTGTCCGAGAATACAAATGGGGCTGGAAAACCGCGATGCTGCGGCCGTCACCGCTCTGCTCGAGCAGGGTGCGCACCGCCGCCAGCGTGGCGACGATCTCCGTGGGGTGGTGGGCGTAGTCGTCGAACACCCGCACCGAGGCCGCGCTACCGACCAGTTCGAACCGGCGGCGCACGCCCTCGAAGCCGGCCAGGCCGTCCAGCACGGCGTCTATTGGGGCGCCGATCTCGATCGCCGCCAGCAGCGCGCCCATCGCGTTGAGCGCCATATGGCGGCCGGGCACCGACAACCGCATCACCCGCGGGTGCTGCTCCGGGTCCAGTTCGGGAGCCAGCCGGATCTGCGCGACGGCTTCGGTGCCCTGCTGTTGCCACGACATCAGCGTCGCGGCCAGTCCGTCACCGGAGTCCGGGGACCCGTAAGGCAGCACCCGGATCCCCAGCTCGGCCGTGCGCCGTGCCAACTCGGCCGCCCCGGGGTCGTCGACGCACACCACCAGCGCCCCGCCGGGGGCCAGCCGCTCCACGAAGGCGTCGAACACGGCGACATAGGCGTCGGCGCTGCCGTAGAAGTCCAGGTGGTCGGTCTCGATGTTGGTGACCACGGCGACGTTCGGCGTGTACTCCAGCAGCGACCCATCGCTTTCGTCGGCCTCCGCCACGAAGCAGTCGCCGCTGCCGTGGTGGGCATTAGTGCCGGCCTCCCCCATCTCGCCGCCGACGGCGAAGGACGGGTCGCGACCGCAGTGCTGCAGCGCCACGATCAACATCGACGTCGTCGTCGTCTTGCCATGCGTGCCGCTGACCATCAGCGTGGTGCGCCCGTTCATCAGCTTGGCCAGCACGGCGGGCCGCAGGATCACCGGGATGCCGCGCCGGCGGGCCTCGACGAGCTCGGGGTTGGTTTTCGGGATGGCGGCGTGCGTCGTGATGACCGCCGTGGCGCCTCCGGGCAGCAGATCGAGCGAGGCCACGTCGTGCCCGATGTTGATCTGCGCGCCCCGGGCGCGCAGGGCGTGAATGCCGCGGGACTCCTTGGCATCCGAGCCGGACACCAGGCCGCCGCGGTCGAGCAGGATGCGGGCGATGCCCGACATGCCGGCTCCCCCGATGCCGACCATGTGCACTCGCTGCAGCTCGGGTGGCAACTGGTCGTTGCTCACGACTTTCCTCCGGCCGGCCAGCGGCCTAGCTGGGCCGTCCTGGCGATGTCCAGTGCCGCCTGGGCGACCTGGCGGGCCGCGTCGGGATGGCCCACGCGCGCGGCGGCAGTGGTCATGGCCGCCAGCCGCGGCGGGTCGCCCACCAGCCCCGCCACTTCGCGCGCGACAAGCTCGGGTCTCAGGTCGGCGTCGGCGACGATCATGCCGCCGCCGGCGTTGACCACCGGCAGGGCGTTGAGCCGCTGCTCGCCGTTGCCGATCGGCAGGGGCACGTAGATCGCCGGCAATCCGACCGCCGAGACCTCGGCGACCGTCATCGCACCGGACCGGCAGATCACCAGGTCGGCGGCCGAATAGGCGAGGTCCATCCGGTCGAGGTAGGGAACCGCCACGTACGGCGGGTCACCGGGCTGGGGTTCGCGCAGGTCGAGGGTGTTCTTGGGGCCGTGCGCGTGCAAGACGGCCACGCCGGCGGCGGCCAGCTCGGCGGCCGCCCCGGATACCGCCCGATTCAGCGATACCGCGCCCTGCGAGCCACCGAACACCAACAACACCCGGGCGTCGTCGGCGAAACCGAAGTGGCGGCGCGCCTCGTCGCGCAGCGCCGCGCGGTCCAGCGAGGTGATGGCCTCGCGCACCGGCACCCCGACCACCTCGGCACGCGGCAACCCGCAATCGGCCACCGCGGAGAGCACCCGCACGGCGGTGCGGGCGCCGACCCGGTTGGCCAGTCCGGCGCTGGCATTGGCTTCGTGAATCACCACCGGGACCCGAGGCTTGCGCGACGAGACTCCGCGCGCGGCCAGATACGCCGGCAGGGCCACGTACCCGCCGAAACCGATCACCACATCGGCGTCGACGGCCTTCAGCACGGCGCGGGTCTCCCGGACGGCCCGCCACACCCGCGAGGGCAGCCGGGCCAGGTCGCCGCTGGGCTTGCGCGGCAGCGGCACCGGCGTGATCAGTTCGAGGTGATAGCCGCGCTCGGGCACCAACCGAGTCTCCAACCCCCGGGCGGTGCCCAACGCGGTGATCCTGACCTGCGAATCGAGGGCGCTCAGCGCATCGGCGACGGCCATTGCCGGCTCGACGTGACCGGCGGTTCCGCCACCGGCGAGCACGACCGACAGTGGCTTGGAGGTCTTAAAAGACGACAACGCGGCACCGGCGGGCAAAGGGGTTTCCCCCCGCCCGCCGGTCTGTTTGTTGACCGTGTCGTTCACCCGTAACGCTGACCTTCCAGTGCGCGAGCGCGTCGTGGCTGACGCTGGCCGGCCGCCTGACTGACGCGGCGTTGGCCAGATCCATGATGCCTCGCCCGCGATCGCGCGTTACCCCCAGTCTGGCGAGCCGGCCCGCCGGCCGTTCGCGGTAACGCCGGCCGCAGCGACGCGTCGGCCTTGCGGGAGGCCTTGCCGGCAGCCTTGCGTCCGGCTGCGCCGGCGCCCTTGCGCGCCGGCTCGGCCGCCTTCGGACGAGCGCGCTTGCGATACCGGACCGACTCCAGGCGCGTCGGCGAGTAGGGCTCGGGCAGCGGCAGCCGCAGTATCCGGTTCATCTTGTCGTCGCGGCCCGCCCGCAGCGCGGCCACCGCCTCGGGTTCGTGACGAGCCGCATTGGCCATGATGCCGATCATGAAAAGCGTTGCCGCGGTGGAGGTCCCACCGGCGGAGATGAGCGGCAGCTGAATACCGGTGACCGGGAGGATGCCGATCACGTAGCCGATGTTGATGAACGCCTGGCCAAGCACCCACATGGTCGTGGTGGCGGTCAGCAGCCGCAGGAACGGGTCGGCCGAGCGCCGGGCGATCCGCATTCCCGTGTAGGCGAACAGCCCGAACAGCACCAGCAGCGCGAACGCACCGATGAAACCGAGCTCCTCGCCGATGATCGCGAAGATGAAGTCGTTGTGGGCGTTGGGCAGGTAGTTCCATTTGGCCACGCCCTGGCCCAGGCCGTCGCCGAAGATGCCGCCGTGCGCCAGCGCGAATTTGGCCTGTCGAGCCTGGTAGCCGGTGTCCTGCGGGTCGTTCTCGGGGTTGATCCAGGACCGCACCCGCTCCGACCGGTAGCCGGCCGACATGGCCAGGACCGCGCCGGCCACGAAGACGGCCATCAATGAGGTGACGAAGACGCGCAGTGGCAGGCCCGCATACCACAGCAAGGCCAGCAGGATGATGCCCAGCGACACCGTCTGCCCGAGGTCGGGCTGCGCCACGATCAGGGCCAGCGCGATGACGGCCGCCGGCACCAGCGGGATCAGCAGTTCGCGCAGGGTCGCCCTCTCCAGCCGGCGGGCGGCCAGCATGTGGGCACCCCAGATGGCGAAAGCGATTTTGGCCAGCTCGGACGGCTGCATGGAGAAGCCCGCGACCACGAACCACTTACGAGACCCATTGGCCAGGTTCCCGATTCCGGGAACGAGGACCAGCACCAGCAAGATGACCGTGACGACGTAGCCGGTGAACGCAACGCGGCGGAGGAACCGCACCGACATGCGCAGCGAGGCGTAGCAGGCGATGAGGCCGATCACGGTCCACAGCACCTGCTTGCCGAAGATCACCCAGGCGGACCCGTCGGCGTCGTAGGACCGCACGCCCGATGCTGACAGCACCATGATCAGCCCCAGCGTCGTCAGCAACCCGGCCACCGCGATGATCAGGTGAAACGACGTCATGGGCCGGCCCAGCCAGGCGCCGAACCGGCTGTGTGAGCCGCCCTCTTGGGCGGCGGCCTTGGCGGGCTTCTGCGGCTTGTCGGCCTTCTTGGTCGTGGCTTCCGGGGCGTCGTCCGTGACGTCGTCGTCGGCCGGCGCGGGCTCGCCCGCGGCGGTCTCGGTGCGGTCTTTACCCCGGCCCAGCAGCCGGGTCAGTGCGTTACCCACGCCCGCCCTACCGGAGCGCCGCGCGCACGGCGGACGCGAATGCGTCGCCACGGTGGGCGTAACCCGAGAATTGGTCAAACGACGCGCCCGCCGGCGCCAGCAGGACGGTGTCGCCGGGCTTCGCCAGAGTGCGGGCCGCGGTCACCGCCGCGTCCATCACCGCTGTGGCCACATCGTCACTTGATAGTTGCACTTCTGTCACATCTGCCCCAGAAACCACAGCAGTCGCATCCATACCAGCATCCTCGCCTGTCACAACGTGCAGGACGGGGACATCCGGCGCGTGTCGCGATAACGCCTCTGCAACCTCTCGCCGATCTCGACCGATGAGCACCGCCCCGACCAGCCGGGACGCCATCCGGGCGACCTCGGCGTCGACCGACGCGCCCTTGAGCAGACCGCCCGCGATCCAGACGACCCGGGGATAGGCCAGCACGGACGCCTCGGCGGCGTGCGGGTTGGTGGCCTTCGAGTCGTCGACATAGCTGATGCCGTCCGCGACGGCCACGACTTCGGCCCGGTGCCGGCCGACCCGGAAGGAGGCGATCGCGGCCGCGATCGCCTCCGGCGGCACACCGACGCAGCGGGCCAGCGCCGCGGCGGCCAGCGCGTCGAGTACCCCGACCGGCCCGGGCACGGGGATGAAGTCGACCGGCAACAGGGCCAAGTCGTCGGCGAAGGCGCGGTCGACCAGGTGGCCCTCGCGCACGCCCAGCTCCCCCGCCGCCGGTTCGCCCAATCGGAAGCCGACCCGCACCGGCGCCCGGGCGGTGTCCAGCAGCGCCGCCGCCCGGCCGTCGTCCAGGCCCACCACCGCCACTCGGCCGTCGAGCACCCGCGCCTTCGCCGCGGCGTAGGCGGCCAGGCTGCCGTGCCAGTCGAGGTGGTCTTCGGCGATGTTGAGCACCACGCCGGCCTCGGGCTGCAGCGAAGGGGCCCAATGCAATTGGAAGCTGGACAGCTCAACGGCCAGCAGCTCGGCGGGTTGCTCCAGCACGTCGAGCACCGGGTCGCCGATGTTGCCGCACAGCAGGCTGCGCCGGCCGCCGGCGGTCAGCATCGCGTGCAGCATCGACGTCGTGGTCGTCTTGCCGTTGGTCCCGGTCACCACCAGCCAGCGCCGCGGCGGCCCGTACCGGCCCGCGGCGTCGAGCCGCCAGGCCAGCTCCACGTCACCCCAGATCGGCACCCCCGCCGCCGACGCGGCCACCAGCAGCGGCGTCGTCGGCGCGAAGCCGGGACTGGTGACCACCAGGGCGTAGCGCGAGATCTGCTCGCTGGCGGTCGACGTGGACGCGGTCGCCACTCCCGCGTCGGCGTAGTCCCGCAACCGGACGGGGTCGTCGTCGCACAGCGTCGGCACCGCGCCCAATCGGGTCAGCGCGGCCAGCACCGCCTTGCCCGTTACCCCACCGCCGGCCACTAGCACCGGCGTGCCGGGTCGCACGGGTTCCAGAGGGGCCTCAAGACCGCTCATCAGGCACCGATCGCGCCCAGCCACTCACCATAGAAAAGGGCGACGCCCAGCCCGCAGGCGATCGCGGTGAGCAGCCAGAACCGGATGATGACCGTGGTCTCGGCCCAGCCGGCCAACTCGAAATGGTGGTGAAAGGGCGCCATCCGGAACACCCGGCGCCCGGTGGTACGAAAAGTCAAGATCTGCAACACAACCGAACTGACCTCGGCGACGAACAGCGAACCGAGCACGACGGCGAGCATCTCGGTGCGGCTGGTCACCGAGATCCCCGCGATGATGCCGCCCAGGGCCAGGGATCCGGTGTCGCCCATGAAGATCTTGGCGGGCGCGGCGTTCCACCACAGAAAGCCGATGCAGGCGCCGGCGGTGGCGGCCGCGACCAGCGCCAGGTCCAGCGGATCGCGCACGTTGTAGCAGCCGAGCCCGGGGGCGGTGACGCAGGCGTTGCGGTACTGCCAGAAGGTGATCAATACGTAAGCGGCGGTGACCATCGCCATACATCCGGCGGCCAGCCCGTCCAGGCCGTCGGTGAAGTTGACCGCGTTGGACCAGGCGCTGACGACGACCACGCAGAACAACACGAACAGGCCCGGGGCCAGGGTGACGGTGGCGATCTCGCGCACGTAGGACAGGTCCGCGCTGGCCGGCGTCAGGCCGTTGTTGTTGTGGAACTGCAGCGCCAGCACGCCGAACAGCACCGCTGCGGCGACCTGCCCGATGGTCTTGGTCGTCTTGTTCAGGCCGAGGTTGCGCGACCTGCGGATCTTGATCAGGTCGTCGAGGAAACCGACGGCGCCGAGCACGGTCGCCAGGCCCAGCACCAACAGGCCCGACACGGTGACGCCTTCCCCGTCGAAGGCCATCCCGGCCAGGTGCGTGCCCAGGTAGCCCGCCCAGATGCCGGCCAGAATGGCCACGCCGCCCATCGACGGCGTGCCCCGTTTGGCGTGATGGGTTGGCGGCCCGTCCTCGCGGGTGTGGTGGCCGAATCCTTGCCGGGTGAACAGCCGGATCAGCGCCGGGGTCAGCAGGATCGACACGGTCAGCGCGACGGCGACCGCGATGAGGATCTGTCTCATGCGCGCGTCCCGCCCTCGGCCGCCAGAGCGTCGGCCAGCACACCAAGGCCCGCCGAGTTCGACGCCTTGACCAGGACGACGTCACCGGGTTGCACCTCGGCCCGCAGTAAGGCCAGCGCGGCGTCGCTGTCCGCGACGTTGACGGCC
This sequence comes from Mycobacterium sp. 852002-51971_SCH5477799-a, assembly GCF_001667145.1. Lineage (GTDB taxonomy): Bacteria > Actinomycetota > Actinomycetes > Mycobacteriales > Mycobacteriaceae > Mycobacterium. Next base: position 21,437 of record NZ_LZIF01000110.1, on the reverse strand, counting down.
CCTTTGTCACCCGCGCCCCAGGAACCCTCCATGACCGCTCCGTGGTGCATGGCGCTCATCGACCTCCCACTTCCCACGACAACGAGTCGAGACACATCTAAGCGCACGGCGAGCCGGCCGATGCGATCGTGCTCGGCTATAGCGTCCTCACCGAGCTCGGCCATCTCGCCGAGCACCGCCCAGCTGCGCCGCCGCTGTGAGCCCCCCTGACCCCCGCCGTGGGCGATCCAGGCCAGCGCCTGCAAGCCGGCCCGCATCGAATCCGGGTTGGCGTTGTAGGCATCGTCGATCACGGTAACCCCGTCGGCGCGGGTGGTGACCTGCATCCGGTGCCGCGACACCGGGCCCGTGCCCGCGAGTGCGGCCGCCACCTGTTCGAGGTCGGCGCCACATTCCAGCGCCACCGCGGCCGCGCACAGCGCATTGCTCACCTGGTGATCCCCGAACACGCCGAGGTGCACCGGCACCTGCTTTACCGCGGACCCGTCGCGGCGGTGCAGCGTGAACCGCGGCCTGGCCAGCTCGTCGAGCGACACCGGCCCGGCCCACAGGTCGCTGGCGCCCGCGTCAGTGTGCTCCCCGCGGCTGACCCGCACCACCCGGGCGGGGGTCACGTTCGCCATGGTCGCCACGGCCGGATCGTCGGCGTTCAGGATCACCACGCCGGAAGCCGGAACAGACTGCGGCAGTTCGGATTTCGTCTGGGCGATGGCCTCGCGTGAGCCGAACTCGCCGAGGTGCGCCGTGCCGACGTTGAGAACCACCCCGATGGACGGTGTGGCGATTTCGGCAAGCGCTGCGATGTTTCCGGGATGGCGGGCCGACATCTCCAGAATTAGGTAGTCGGTATCGGCCGTCGCGCGCAGCACCGTCCACGGGTGCCCCAGCTCGTTATTGAACGACCCGGGCGGGGCCACCACCTCACCCAGCGGCGCAAGCACGGCGGCCACCAGGTCCTTGGTCGAGGTCTTGCCCGAAGATCCGGTGATGCCGACGATGGTCAGCCCGCCGGCCACCAATTCGGCGGCGACCACCCGAGCAAGCTTGGCCAGCGCGCTTAGCACCGCCGCGCCGGACCCGTCGGCGTCGTGCTCAAGCAGCCCGGCCAATCCCCGATCCGGGTGCGCCGCCGGCGGTTGCGGTGGCACCACGATGGCCGGAACCCCGACCGGTCGCGCCGCCAGGACCGCGACCGCGCCCGCGGCCACCGCCGCGGCCGCGAAGTCGTGCCCGTCGGTCCGCGCGCCCGGCAGCGCCAGGAACAGCCCGCCCGGCTTGACGGCGCGCGAATCGAATTCCACCGTAGCGGTGACGTGACGCTGCGCGGCGTCGTCCGGGGCGATGTCGGACAGGGTGCCCCCGACGATCTGGGCGATCTGGGCGACGGTCAGGTCGATCACCGCTGTATCCCGTTGAGGTCCCGCAGCGCCGCGGCCAGCTCCACCCGGTCATCGAAGGGACGGGTGTGTCCGCCGGCGCGCTGCCCGGTCTCGTGACCCTTGCCCGCGATCAGCACCACATCACCTGGACCCGCCCAGCCGACCGCGTGCCTGATGGCGTCTCGCCGGTCAGCGACCTCGACAACCTCTGCCGTGCCACCACTTTCGATCGCACCGGCCAAGATCTCCCGACGAATAGAAGCAGGGTCCTCACCGCGCGGATTGTCATCGGTGACGACGACCAGGTCGGCCAGCTCGGCGGCCGTGGCGCCCATCGGCGCCCGTTTGCCCGGATCGCGCTCGCCACCGGCGCCGAAAACCACCGCCAGGCGGCGGCCCGGACGCACCAGCGTGGTTAGCACCGCACGCAAGGCACCCGGCTTGTGGGCGTAGTCGACCAGCGCCAGGAAGTCCTGGCCGGCGTCGATCTGTTCCATGCGTCCCGGCACACGGGTCTGTCGCAGGCCCGGCGCCGCCCGCTCCGGCGCCACTCCCACCACTTCTAGAAGGGCCAGTGCCACAAGGCAATTGGCAACATTGTAGTGACCGGGTAGCGGAACTGAAACCCGATGCCGGGCGCCGGCGGGATCGACGACGGTGAACCGTTGTCCCCCAGCGCCCATCGGGGCCACGTCGACGGCGCGCCAGTGCGCGAGCTGGCCCTCGGCGCTGACGGTGATCGGGTCGCCGGCCCGGTCCGCCATGGCCCGCCCCGCCTCGTCGTCGACGCACACCACGACGCGGCGCGCGCGCAGCGGCGAATCCGGTTCGAACAGCTGGGCTTTGGTGTTGAAGTAGTCCTCCATGGTCGGGTGAAAGTCGAGGTGATCACGGGACAGGTTGGTGAAACCGCCCGCCGCGAAGCGGGTTCCGTCCACCCGGCCCAACGCCAGCGCATGGCTGGAGACCTCCATGACGACGGTGTCCACGCCCCGCTCGGCCATAGCGGCCAGCATCGCCTGCAGTGCGGGCGCCTCCGGGGTGGTCAGCACGCTGGGGACGTCGGCGCCGTCGATGCGAATGCCGATGGTCCCGATCAGCCCGGCCGTGCGGCCGGCGGCGCGCAGACCGGATTCGACCATGTAGGTGGTGGTGGTCTTGCCGGACGTGCCGGTGATGCCGATGACGGGCACCCGATCGGACGGGTTCCCGTACACCGTGGCCGCCAGGCCGCCGAGCACGCCGCGGGGATCGGGGTGCACCAGCGTGGGGACGGTCGGCGCGGTCATCTCGGCGACTCCGGCGGGATCGGTGAGCACGGCGACCGCGCCGCGTTCGATTGCGTCGGCGGCATACCGGGCCCCGTGGGTGGTCAGGCCGGGCAGCGCCGCGAACAGGTCACCGGGTAGCACGTCCTGGGCGCGCAGCGTGACCCCGGTGATGGTCACGCCGGTGCCCTGACCAGGACCGTCGGCCAACACGGCGCCGACCTGCTCGGCGAGCGCGGGCAGCAGCACGCCCGCGGCGGCGCTGGGGCGTAACCCAGTGGGCACCGGCACCACTTCTGCTCGCACCTCCCTCCGACGCCCGCGTCATCCTCATGATCGGCCATGACACCCTACCTAGCCGCAACCGGCCATGAGGCGATCCGCGCGCCGACGCAGCCGTCGGGCGGCTCCGGGAGGTTTGGGTGGACCCCGGCGGTCGGGCGGCGACCCGCTAGGTGGCCTGCAGCGTCAGCGGCGGGCCCGGGTCGGGCGATAGCGGCACGTTCTCGCGCTGCATGAGCCAGCCGGCGATGTTGTGGAATAGCGGGGCCGCCGAGTGACCCGGCGTGCCGTCAGCGTTGCGCTCCGGGTTGTCCATCATGATGCCGATGACATACCGGGGGTTGTCGACGGTGGCCATTCCGGCGAACGTGATCCAGTAGACGTTGTCGAAATAGCAGCCGCAGGCCGGGTTGATCTGCTGCGCGGTACCCGTCTTGCCGGCCATCTGATAGCCCGTCACCGCGCCGGCTGCCCCGGTGCCCTGCTGGTAGCCCATCGGGTCCTTTTGCACGACGGCACGCAGCATGTTGCGCACCGTCTGCGCGGTCTGCGGCGACACCACTCGCACGCCTTCCGGGCGCGGCTCTTCGGTGCGCGTGCCGTCGGGGGCGATGGTGGCCTTGATGATCCGCGGCGGGATCCGCAGGCCGTCGTTGGCGATGGTCTGATACATCCCGGTCATCTGCAACAGCGTCATCGAAAGACCCTGCCCGATGGGCAGGTTGGAGAAGGTGCTGCCCGACCACTGATCGATTGGCGGCACCAGCCCGGCGCTCTCCCCCGGCAGGCCCACGTTGGTGCGTTGCCCCAGACCGAATTTGCGGACCATATCGTAGAAGCGCTCCGGCCCGACGCGCTGCGCGAGCATCAAAGTGCCCACGTTGGAGGACTTTCCGAACACGCCGGTGGTGGTGTAAGGCATCACGCCGTGCTCCCACGCGTCGTGGATGGAGACCCCGCCCATCTGGATGGTGCCGGGAACCTGCAGCACCTCATCGGGATTGGTGAGCCCATACTCGATAACCGACGACGCGGTGATCACCTTGTTCACCGAGCCGGGCTCGAACGGCGAGGACACCGCCAGGTTGCCCAGCTGCTTGTCGCCCTGACGCCCGATGTCTTGAGACGGGTCAAAGGTGTTGTCGTTGGCCATGGCCAGCACTTCGCCGGTCTTGGCGTCGAGCACGACGGCCGAAACGTTATGCGCCCCAGACACATTCTTGGCCTGCTGAACCTGCTGCTGCACATAGAACTGGATGTCGTCGTCGAGCGTCAGCTGGACCATCGAGCCGTTGACCGCCCGATGCCGGTTGCGGTAGCTGCCCGGAATGACAACGCCGTCGGATCCGCGGTCGTAGGTGACCGAACCGTCGGTGCCGGAAAGCACCGAGTCCATCGCCTCTTCCAGACCCAGCAGGCCGTGGCCGTCCCAGTCGATGCCGCCGACGATGTTGGCCGCCAGCGATCCGCCCGGGTACTGGCGCAGATCCTGGCGTTCCGAACCGACCTCCGGATACTTGTCCGAAATCGCGCTGGCGACAGCGGGATCGACGGCGCGCGCCAGATAGACGAAGTTGTCGTCGGTTTGCAGCTTCTTCAACACGGTTGCCGAGTCCGGCTTGTTGTCCAGGCGGCTGGAAACCTCTTTGGCGATATCGCGCAACCGCTGCTGCGGATCCGGGGCGGTGGAGTTCTTCGCTTTGGCTTCCTCCAGTTGCTTGCGGATCCGTTTCGGCTGAAAGGTCAGCGCACGCGACTCGATGGTGAAGGCGAGCTGGTCTTTATGACGGTCGATGATGCTGCCGCGCACCGCTTTTTCCACATCGGTGACCTTGAGCTGACCGGCGGCCTGCGCGCGCAGCGACGAGGCGTTGGTCACCTGCAGGACGAACAGCTGGGCGGCGGCCATCAGCATCAGCACCAGGATGACCACGTTGCCGGCCCGATGCCGAAAGACGAACGACCCGCCGCGGCTGGTCAACTCCACGATCTGGCGGGTGCGACGCTGCCGCGCCGAGTGCCCCGTTACTCCCGCCTCGGACCGCTGTGCCGCCCCGACGCCTTTGGCTTGCTTGGCCTTGCGGGATCGCTTCGGCTCGCGAACGTCTGCTTCCTGAGGCTTCACGCGCCGCTTGGGTTGACGTACGCCCTTGGCCTCCAGGTCCTTGCGTGGACCACGCGTCGGCCGTGTGGACTGCGACCGTCGTGCCCGCGGGGATTCACCGCGGCTCACCTGGGCACACCTGGCGGCGCGACGGCCGCCGGCCCGGGCAGGCTGTTAGCCGGCGCGGCCGGGGCCACCGGTTGAGCCGGCGCCGCCGGACGGCCCAACTGCAACGGGACCGGAATCTCGGCGGGCAACGGCGTCGGCACCTGGCCAGGAGCCGGAATCGGCAGCCCGCCCAGGGGAATCGGGATCTCGGGCGGGGCCGCAGGGGTCGCGGGTCCGCCGGGCACGGGCAATCCCGGCGTCGGCAAGCCCGGCAGGACGCCGGGTACGCGCCCGGTGACCGGGCCGGTTGCCGGTGCAGCGGGCACGCCGGGCAATGCACCGGTCGCCGGTCCGCCTGGCATGCCGGGCAGCGTACCGGTCACCGGCAGCCCCGGGGCGGCAGGCGCGCCGGGCACCGGCGGAACCGCCGGCGGCAGGTGTTGACCGCCCACCGTTGACGCGCCGTCCGGGGCGCGCAGCAGCGCTTCGGGTCCTGACCTGGCCGGGGCGGGGCCGCCGGGCGCCGACTCGACGCGGGTCGAGACCTCCGGGGGCGCCGCCGGCGGCTTGGGGGGCTGCGGCACCTCGTCGGGAAGCTTGTTGTTCAGCGGCGGCGGCGGAACGCCGTCGGCCGGCTTGGGTGTGCCCACCACCACCCAGTTCCCGGACGGATCCTGGACCAGGTGCGCGGTGTCCCTGCTCGGGATCATGCCCTGCTTGCGGGCCGCCTCCGCCAGCGCCGGGGCGGCCTCCGCCTCGCGCACGTCGCGCTCCAGCGCTTCCTTCTGCTGCTGCAGCAACCGGGTCCGCTCCCGGGCATGGCTCAACTTGTAGGAGCGCTCGGCGGAGTCGGTGGACAGCCACAGCGTGAGCCCGAGGCCGATGCCGAGCGCACCGATGATGAGGACGACGAACGGAACCTTGCTGGCCAACGTCCGCGGCCGCAAATCGATCGATGCCAGCCGGGCGGCCAGGCGTTCGGTCAGGCGTGGACGAATCGCCTTGGGTGCTTTGGCTTTTCGCGCCTTGGCCCGCGCCTTGGCCTGGCTGGCGCTCTTGGGCCGCGCCTGACGCTCGACCGGCCGGGCGATGGGGCTGGTCTGCGGTCCGGACTTGGGCGCGCGGGCTTCGCGGACGGGCGCCGAGCCCCGGCCGCTTCGGGTGCGCCGCGCCGATCCGGATTCGGCCGCCCGACGAGTGCTCCGCCGCGCAGAACCGTCGCGTCCGCCCCGACGGTCGCTGCCACCGCGCCGTTTCGAGGTCTCGCGTTCTGCTCTCATGCGTCGCCTTTCCCGCTAGCCTGCTCGGATTCCATTCGTTGCAGCGCCCGCAATCGCACTGCGGCACTGCGTGGATTGCGTTCGACCTCGGCGGTGTCGGCGCGTTCGGCGCCGTGCGTCAGCGACGTGAATCTCGGCTGATGGCCGGGGAGCTCGACCGGCAGGTCCACCGGGGTGCGCGACGCGACCGCCTGGGCAAAGAGCCGCTTGACGATCCGGTCCTCCAGCGATTGGTAGGCCATCACAGCGATGCGCCCGCCGACGTCCAGCGCGTCCAGGGCGGCCGGGAGGGCGCGGTGCAGTGTGTCCAGTTCGTCGTTGACCGCGACCCGCAGCGCCTGAAACGTGCGCTTGGCCGGATGTCCGCCGGTGCGCCGGGCAGCGGCCGGAATCGCTTGGTACAGCAGGGCTACCAGGTCCGATGTCGACGTGAGCGGCTCACGGGTACGGCGACGCACGATGTGCGCGGCGATGCGACGTGCGAACCGCTCCTCGCCGTAGCGGTGCAAGATGTTCGCCAGCTTCGCCTCGTCGTAGGTGTTGACGATGTCGGCTGCGGTCAGCGGCGACGAGGGGTCCATCCTCATGTCCAGTGGCGCGTCCTGGGCGTAGGCGAAGCCCCGCTCCGGGCGATCCAGCTGCATGGATGACACCCCGAGGTCGAATAGCATGGCATCCACCGATTCGGCTGCCGCATAACCGGATTCGGCCAGCGCCGCGGCGATACCGTCGTAGCGGGCGTGCACCAGCGTGACCCGGTCGGCGAAGCGCTCAAGCCGGGACCGCGCGATGTCCAGCGCGCTGGGATCGCGGTCGAGTCCGATCAGCCGCAGCCCCGGCAGGTCGGTGAGGAACCGTTCCGCATGCCCGCCCGCACCGAGGGTGGCATCGAGCAGCGTCGCGCCCGACCCGTCGGGGTGGTGACGGGTCAGCGCGGGTGTGAGCAGTTCGACGCAGCGTTCCAGCAGGACGGGGACATGGCCGTGGTCGTCGGAACTCGAATTCTCCGCCACCGCAACGCCTCCACGGATCTGCCGGCACCCGTCGGCCACTGCGAGCCCCATGTGACGGACCTTCGCGCCGCTCTGTGTCGCCCGGGCGGGCTTTACCCGGTGCTCGAGAAGATGGGCAGCCCCTGCATCGAGGTCTCTGACCGAAGTGGCGAACCTGGCGTTGGGGAAGTACGCCAGGGTCGGTTCGGTCAGAGGCCACGTTGCACGGGCATGCGCCTCAGATGATGTCGCCGAGTGCTTCATCGCTGGCCGCGGAGAAGTTCTCTTCGTGGGTCTGCTGATAGTCCTGCCAGGCCTGCGCGTCCCAGATCTCCAGGTTGTCGATCGCGCCGATGACCACGCAGTCCTTCGAAAGGTTCGCGTACCGCCGGTGATCGGCCGACAACGTGATCCGGCCCTGCGCGTCGGGATGCTGCTCGTCGGTGCCGGCCGCCAGGTTGCGGAGAAACGCCCGGGCCTCGGGGTTGCTCCGCGAGGCCTTGCTGACGCGGCGGGCCAATTGCTCGAACTCCGCCCGCGGATAGACAGCGAGGCTGTGGTCTTGACTCTTGGTGACCATCAACCCCCCTGCCAGCGCGTCGCGGAACTTGGCGGGCAGCGTCAGCCGCCCCTTGTCGTCGAGTTTGGGCGTGTAGGTGCCGAGAAACACCAGCTCACCTCCCCTTTGGGGTCACCCAAACACTGCAGCCACCATACCCCACAATCCCCCACTCTGCCCCATTCTTGGAGTGTCGTCGTGGCGTTTTCGGGGTTATCGGGCGTCAGAGCGCCGCGGAAAGGTCGCACGGGGTGTGTCGAGGGAGGCGCGGGGGCGTTCGGGAACATCAGGCGAACCGCGCTTACCAGGTAAAACGCGCCTAGTGGGGCGTAGTGGGAACTTTAGTGGGGCGCGGTGGGGCGCGAATGCCGGGACGCGCCTCGGTTGGGGCTCGATTGAGCTGCAAAACGGCATCGGCGGTTGATTGTCAGGGGTGCGCGGTCGACGCCACCGAGTCCCGGGAAAAACAAATCGGGGCAGCCGATGGCTACCCCGAACGTGTGCGCGCGCCTAACCGTCGAAGCGGCGGCGGAACCGGTCCTCCATGCGGCTGGTGAACGAACCGCCGCCCTTGTTGCGGCGCTGACGCAGCGAAGTGGGGGCCGGCCCGGAATGGTCGGCCCTGCCGGACAACCGGGGCCCGGTGATCGCGAAGATGACTCCGCCGAACATGACGATGAACCCGAAGACGCTGAGAATCGGGAAGTTTCCGATCATCGTTGCCTTGAATGCCACCCCGGAGACCAGCATCGCCAAACCGATGACGAACAGCGCCACGCCCTGCAGCCGCCGACGTGCGGTAGGTGCACGAAACCCGCCACCGCGAACACTTGACGCGAATTTGGGGTCCTCGGCGTAGAGCGCGCTCTCGATCTGATCGAGCATCCGCTGCTCATGATCGGAGAGTGGCATTCGTCCCTCCTTGCCGACGGTGTGGCACGTGACTATCGGTGACACGCAGATGCCCGTTGCGGGGGCATTAATTCAATGATACGAGGTCGATCTGCCCCATACCACTGGTTCGCCGCCGATTCTATCCCGCCCGCCCGATGGCCCTCTGCCAGACCGGAACGGCCGTGCGCTACAACCGCCTTCCCGAACCGCGGCGGCTCGCCGGCCCGGTGCCGCGACCGCCCGTCCGGCCGTCGCACCTGAGTCCGATAATGGGCGATAAGACAGGGTCCACTGCGAGCGCCCAAAGCTGAGGTGCCGCACGAGGCCACGACCGATGAGGAGGGGACGCGCGTTGGCGATATTCCTCATCGATCTGCTTCCCAACGACATGGAACGTCGGCTGGGTGACGCCCTGGCGGTGTACGTCGATGCGATGCGCTACCCGCGGGGCACCGAGAACCAGCGCGCCGCGATGTGGCTCGAACACATCCGGCGGCGGGGCTGGCAGGGCGCGGGCGTCGTCGAAACCCCGGAAGCCGAAGACGCAGGCGCGCAACCGCCCTCGGCGGAAGACTTGGCCAGCGCCCCGCTGCTCGGCGTGGCCTACGGCTATCCCGGTGCGCCCGGGCAATGGTGGCAGCAGCAGGTCGTGCTGGGCATGCAGCGCGGCGGTTCGCCACCCCAGGAGATTTCCCGGCTGATGGACAGCTACTTCGAGCTGACCGAGCTTCACATCCATCCCCGCGCCCAGGGCCGCGGTCTCGGCGAGAAGCTGGCGCGACGGCTGCTGTCCGGTCGCGCCGAGCAAAATGTGCTGCTCTCCACGCCGGAAACCAACGGTGAGCCCAACCGCGCCTGGCGGTTGTACCGCCGCCTGGGATTCACCGATGTCATCCGCGGCTACCACTTCGCCGGCGACCCGCGGGCGTTCGCGATCCTGGGCCGCAAGCTCCCGCTGTGACACCCGAAGTCGGCACACACCGGAAGACTCCATTAAGTGGCGCATCGGATCTGGCACGATGACGTGGTGCGAGCCAGCTCTCCCCCGTCCCGCAGCCGAAAATCCCGAGCGTTTCGAGCTCGGCGGCGCCGCCTGACGGCCATCGCGATGTTGCTGCTGCTCGTGCCGCTGGCCACGGGATGCCTGCGGGTCAGGGCCTCGCTCACCATCTCCCCCGACGACCTGGTGTCCGGCGAGATCGTCGCCGCCGCCAAGCCCAAGACTTCCAAAGACACCGGTCCACAATTGGACAGCAACAACCTGCCGTTCAGCCAGAAGGTGGCGGTATCGAACTACGACAGCGACGGCTACGTCGGCTCGCAGGCGGTGTTCTCCGATCTGACGTTCGCAGAGTTGCCGCAGCTGGCCAACATGAACTCCGACGCCTCCGGGGTGAACCTGACGCTGCGCCGCAACGGCAACCTGGTGCTCCTGGAGGGCCGGGCGGACCTGACCTCGCTGACCGACCCCGAGGCCGACGTCGAGCTGACCGTAGCCTTTCCCGGAGTGGTGACCTCGACCAACGGCGACCGGGTCGAACCCGACGTGGTGGCGTGGAAGCTCAAACCCGGCGTGGTGAGCACCATGACCGCCCAGGCCCGCTACACCGACCCCAACACCCGGTCCTTCACCGGAGCGGTGGTGTGGCTGTGCATCGCGTCGTTCGCGGCCGCGGGCGTGGTGGGTCTCTTGGCCTGGGTCAGCCGGGACCGGTCACCGCGCGTGACCGCGCCGCGTGACCAACCGCCGCCGAGTTAGCTGTACTGACCCGCCGGTGACCAGTAGGCGAGCATCTCCGCGAACGTCTGGAAGGCCGGCCCGGAATTCCCGTAGGTCGCCTCGAGATGGATGCTCAGCGGGAAGCCGAGCTCGGCGACCCCGTCGATGACGCGTTTGTAGAGGTCGACCATTTGTTGGCGCTTCTGCGCCGGTTCGCCGGCGGCCAGCTGCTTGACGAACTCCTGCTCGGCCGCCACCGCCGGATTGCCGGGATCCTGGATGAGCCAGTTGATCAGTCCGACCCGGCTCTCCATCTTCGGTACGAAGCCGAACGACAGCAGGATCTCCGGCCGGTGGTCGGTCTTTTCGGCGAACTCGCTCAGGAAGCCCACGATCGCGTCGGAGTACAACAGCTGGGTCATGCCGTACGTGGCTCCCTGGTCGCACTTGAAGTTGAACCGGCCCTGTTCGCCGTCCCGGGTGGGGATCAGGATGACGCCGCGGTTGGTCACCAGCTCGCGGTAGATCGACAGGGCGTCGGTGGGGGCCACGCCGGAGCCTTCGCCGTCGTTCATGGTGCGCGGCACGCCGACGAAGACAACGCCTTCCATGCCTGCCGACGTCAGCTCGGTCAGCCGCGCGCGCAGGGACGGCTCGTCCATGAACGCGGTGACCTGCGTGCACAGGCCCTTGATGCCGGGAAGTTCCGGCCTGACGACCGACCAGAAGTCGAGCACGTCCAACTTGGGTTTCATCTGAATGGGACGGTCGTCGTCCTCCGCGATGATCCCCGGAATCATCACGTGCCGGATCCGGCCGTCGAGGCCGGACTCGGCGGAATTCCGCACCACTTTCTGCGCCTCTTCGAGTGCCCGCTCCCGACCCTCGTCGGCATTCGGCGGCACCAGCTCGAGCGCAATGGTGTTGAGGGTCACGCGGCTTCTCTCCATCTGACGATTCCCGGGGGCGCGCCCTGTGGGCCGCGCGGATTCCGCGCGAGCCCCAGCGCACCCGCCAGCATAGGGGCGGGTTAGTGAGGCAGGCGAAGCAACTGGGTCCGGCGGTCCGGGTCATGTGCGGGGCGGCCCGGGTGTGGCGGCGAATACACTGGTCGGGCCTGGAACACCCAGTCAGCCGAGCAGAAAGGGGTGCCGCGCTGAGCCCAGGAGCTTCAGAAGCAGCGGCAACCGTCGAGTTGACCGGGGCCATCACCGACCAATTGCGGCGGTACATGCATGACCGGCGCGCCGAGACCGCGTACATCGGTGACGACTACAGCGGCCTGATCGCGGCGCTGGAAGATTTCGTTCTCAACGGGGGCAAGCGGCTACGGCCCCTGTTCGCCTATTGGGGTTGGCGCGCGGTGAACTCCGAATCCCCCAATGAGCAAGTGCTGCTGCTGTTTTCAGCTCTCGAGCTGCTGCACGCCTGCGCGCTGGTGCACGACGACGTGATCGACGACTCCTCGACCCGCCGGGGCCGGCCGACCACGCACGTGCAGTTCGCGAAGCTGCATCGCGACCGGCACTGGCAAGGCTCGCCCGAGCGGTTCGGCATGTCGGCCGCCATCCTGCTCGGCGATCTCGCGCTGGCGTGGGCCGACGACATCGTCTTCGGTGTCGAGTTGACGCCGCAGGCGGGGCGCCGGGTGCGACGGGTGTGGGCCAACATCCGCACCGAGGTGCTCGGCGGGCAGTACCTCGACATCGTCGCCGAGGCCAGCGCGGCCGCCTCGATCGCCTCGGCAATGAACGTCGACACCTTCAAAACGGCCTGCTACACGGTGTCCCGGCCGCTGCAGCTCGGGGCGGCCGCCGCGGCCGACCGGCCCGACGTCCACGACGTCTTCAGCCAGTTCGGGACGGACCTCGGGGTGGCGTTTCAGCTGCGCGACGACGTCCTGGGGGTTTTCGGTGACCCCGCGGTCACCGGTAAGCCGTCCGGGGATGATCTGCGATCCGGCAAGCGCACCGTGCTGCTGGCCGAGGCAGTGGAGCTGGCGGAGAAGTCAGACCCGGTGGCGGCCAACCTGTTACGGACCTCGGTGGGGGCCCGCCTGACCGACGCGCAGGTAAATCAGCTGCGCGACGTCATCGAGGCGGTGGGCGCCCTGGCCGCGGCCGAACAACGGATCGCCACGCTTACCCAGCGGGCGCTGGCCACGCTGGCGGCCGCGCCCATCAACACCGCGGCCAAAGCGGGGCTGTCCGAACTGGCCAAGCTGGCCACGAACCGGTCGGCCTGAACCGATGACGACGCCCACCGACAGCCCCGCAGCGGATTCGCCGACCGCCAAATCGTCTCGGGGCGAATGGTTTTCACAGCTGAAGGCGTTCGTCGCCGCCGGCGACTCCGGACCCGCGAAGCTGGGCCTGCTGGGATCGGTGCTGATCACCCTGGGCGGCCTGGGCGCCGGCAGCACGCGCCAACACGACCCCCTGCTCGAATCAATGCACATGTCCTGGTTGCGTTTTGGCCACGGGCTGGTGCTGTCGTCGATCGTGTTGTGGACCGGCGTCGGCCTGATGCTGATCGCGTGGCTGAGCCTGGGCCGCCGGGTGCTGGCGGGCGAGGCGAGCGAGTTCGTCATGAAAGCCACCACCGGCTTCTGGCTGGCGCCGCTGCTGGTGTCGGTGCCCGTCTTCAGCCGGGACACCTACTCGTATCTGGCGCAGGGTGCGCTGCTGCGCGACGGCCTGGATCCGTACACGGTCGGTCCCGTCGCCAACCCGAACGGCCTGCTGGACAACGTCAGTCCCATCTGGTCGATCACGACCGCGCCCTATGGCCCGGTGTTCATTCTGGTGGCGAAAATCATCACCATCATCGTGGGCAACAACGTGGTGGCGGGCACCGCGTTGCTGCGGCTGTGCATGCTGCCCGGCCTGGTGCTGTTGGTCTGGGCGACACCGCGCGTGGCGCGCCACCTGGGCGCCGACGGTTCGACGGCGCTGTGGATCTGTGTGCTCAACCCCCTGGTGCTCATTCATCTGATGGGCGGTGTGCACAACGAGATGCTGATGGTGGGGTTGATGGCCGCCGGTGTCGCGCTGACGTTCGGTGGCCGCCACGTTGCGGGCATCACGCTGATCACGGTCGCCATCGCGGTCAAAGCCACCGCGGGCATCGCGCTGCCGTTCTTGGTGTGGGTGTGGATGCGGCATCTGTGCGATCGACGTGGGTATCAGCCGGTGCCAGCGTTTTTCGCGGCGACGGCGTTATCGCTGTTGATCTTCGCCGTGGTCTTCGCGGTCCTGTCCGCGGTGGCCGGCGTCGGGCTGGGCTGGCTGACCGCGCTGGCCGGTTCGGTGAAGATCATCAACTGGCTGACGGTGCCGACCGCGGCCGCCAACCTGATCCACGCGATCGGCAGCGGGTTCTTCCCGGTGAGCTTCTATCCGATTCTTCGCGTCACCCGGCTGGTCGGCATCGCGGTCATCGCGGTTTCGCTGCCGCTGTTGTGGTGGCGGTTTCGCCGCGACGATAGGGCCGCGCTGACCGGCATGGCCTGGTCGATGCTGATCGTGGTGCTGTTCGTGCCGGCCGCCCTGCCCTGGTACTACTCATGGCCGCTGGCGATCGTCGCCCCGCTGGCGCAGTCGCGAAGCGCGGTCGCGATCATCGGCGGCTTGTCGACCTGGGTGATGGTGATCTTCAAACCCGATGGCTCCCATGGCATGTACTCGTGGCTGCACTTCTCGCTGGCCACCACCTGCGCGCTGATCGCCTGGTACAGCCTGCATCGAGCACCCGCACGGCAAACCGAGGGAGCCGACGTCACCGTCGGATGAGCGACCGGGCTCAGTAGGCCATCGCTTGTGCCCGGCGCACGACTTCCCGCGCTTGATGGGCGTGCAGGGCGTCGACGGGACGCGCGTTGTTGAGGGCATCCCGGCTGCCGTCGTGGGTGACCGTCAACGAGGGGTCCCTGGTGAACAACCAGCGCACGATCTCCGTGTCGTGATAGCCGCCGTCGTGCAGGATTGTCAACAAGCCCGGCAGGCTTTTGACCACCTCACCGGATTTGGTGAAGAACAACTGCGGTACCACCAGGCCCTCCCCGCGCCGGACCGCAACCAGGTGGCCATCCCGGAGTTGCTGATGCACCTTGGTGACCGGCACCCCCATCAATTCGGCGACCCGCTTCAAGTCATAAATCGGCTCGTCGGGCTCGAGCACATCGTCGCCGGCAGGAATACTGCTCATCCGGGCAAGTGTAGGCCTAGATGCCGACCTTGAGCCCGTGTTCTGCCGGGCAATCCCGGGCGCGCACTTACGATGGCCCAGTGGCCAAAGCCGAACCGCCCGGCCCTTCCCCGCGAGCGGGCGGGACCCCCGCCTCGGGCCGGGCCGGGCCGCATCGTCGCCGACCCGAAGCCGGGCCGGCCGATCCCTTGGACAACGCTTTGCTGGACGGCCGCTACCGGATTCAGTCCCGGATCGCCAGCGGCGGAACGTCGACGGTGTATCGCGGCCTGGACACCCGGCTGGATCGGCCCGTCGCGATAAAGGTGATGGATTCCCGCTACGCCGGCGACGCGCAATTCCTGACCCGGTTCCAGCGCGAGGCCCAAACCGTGGCGCGGCTCAAGGATCCCGGGCTGGTGGCGGTCTACGACCAGGGCCTGGACGCCCGGCACCCGTTTCTGGTGATGGAGCTCATCGAGGGTGGCACGCTGCGCGAGTTGCTGGGCGAACGCGGACCCATGCCTCCCTACGCGGTCGTGGCGGTGCTTCGTCCGGTGCTGGGCGGGCTGGCCGCCGCGCACCGGGCCGGCCTTGTACATCGCGACGTCAAACCCGAGAACGTGCTGATCTCCGACGACGGCGAGGTGAAGATCGCCGACTTCGGGTTGGTCCGGGCCGTCGCAGCGGCCGGAATCACCTCTGCCAGCGTGATTTTGGGCACCGCGGCCTACCTGTCACCCGAGCAGGTGCGCAACGGCGACGCCAGTCCGCGCAGCGACGTCTACTCCGCGGGGATCATGACCTATGAGCTGCTGACCGGGCGCACGCCGTTCACCGGCGATTCGGCGTTGTCGCTCGCCTACCAACGGCTCGACACCGACGTGCCGCCGCCCAGCGCGGCCATCGACGGTGTGCCCGCGCAATTCGACGAATTCGTGGAGCGTGCGACTGCCCGCGACCCGGCTGAGCGTTATGCCGACGCGATGCAGATGCGTGCCGACCTCGATGCGATCGCCGAAGAGCTTGCGCTGCCAGATTTTCGGGTGCCGGCGCCACAAAACTCCGCACAACACCGGTCGGCGGCGCTGCAGCGCAGCCGGACCACCCAACGCCCGGCCACCGCGCAGCAGCCCGCGCCAGCCGGGCCGGCGCCGGTGCGTCAACCCACTCGCCAGATGACACGGGGTCCCGAGGATTGGCCGGAGCCGAACCGCCCCGCACCGACCGACGACGAGCCCGACGATGAATACGAATACGAGCCTGTCACAGGCGAATTCGCGGGCATCCCGATCAGCGAATTCGTGTGGGCGCGCCAGCACGGCCGGCGCATGGTGCTGGTCTGGGTGGCGTTGGTGCTGGCGATCACCGGGCTGGCCGCCACCGCGGCGTGGACCGTCGGGAGCAATCTCAACGGATTGGTGGCCGGGCAGGGCCCGGCGAACACCTCTGGAGGAAGTCAGTCGCGCAGCATCTCGGCAACGAGGAAGGCCAACTCCAGCGACTGCTGGGTGTTCAGCCGTGGGTCGCAAGCGGTTTCGTAACGGCCGACCAAATCGTTGTCCGAAATGTCTTGCGCCCCACCAAGACACTCGGTGACGTTCTCGCCGGTGATCTCGACGTGGATGCCGCCCGGGTGGGTGCCCAGCGCGCGGTGCACCTCGAAGAAGCCCTGCACCTCGTCGACGATGCGGTCGAAATGGCGGGTCTTGTAGCCGTTGGACGACTCGTGGGTGTTGCCGTGCATCGGATCACACTGCCAGATCACCTGGTGACCGGTGGCCTGGACCTTCTCCACGATCGGGGGCAGCAGATCGCGAACCTTGTTGTTGCCCATCCGGCTCACCAGGGTCAGCCGGCCGGGCTTGTTGTGCGGGTCGAGCCGCTCGACGTATTCGACGGCCAGTTCGGGGGTGATCGTCGGGCCGATCTTGACCCCGATCGGGTTGGCGATCACCTCGGCGAAGGCGACGTGGGCGCCGTCGAGCTGGCGGGTCCGCTCGCCGATCCACACGGTGTGCGCCGACAAATCGTACAGCCGTGGTTCGCCGCCGTCGCTCTGGGAAAGGCGCAGCATGGATCGCTCGTAGTCGAGCACCAAAGCCTCGTGGCTGGCGTAGATTTCGGCGGTCTGCAGGTTGCGGTCGGCCACCCCGCAGGCGCTCATGAAGCGCAAGCCGCGATCGATTTCGGTGGCCAGCGCCTCGTACCGGGCGCCGGCCGGCGACGTCCGGACGAACTCCCGGTTCCAGTCGTGCACCGAATGCAGCGAGGCCAATCCCGAAGACGTCAGCGCCCGAACCAGGTTCATCGCCGCGCTGGCGTTGGCGTAGGCGCGCACCAACCGCGACGGGTCATGCTCGCGCACGGCGGCGTCGGGGGCAAAGCCGTTGATCATGTCACCCCGGTAAGACTTCAGCCCCAGCGCGTCGATGTCGGCCGACCGCGGCTTGGCGTACTGCCCCGCGATGCGGGCCACCTTGACCACCGGCATGCTCGAGCCGTAGGTGAGCACCACCGCCATCTGCAACAGGGTGCGCACGTTGGCGCGAATGTGAGGTTCGGTGTTCTCGGTGAACGTCTCCGCGCAGTCGCCGCCCTGCAGCAGGAACGCCTCACCCCGGGCCACCTGGGCGAGCTGCTCTTGCAGCCGGAGGATCTCCGACGGCACCGTCACGGGCGGGACGCTCTCCAGGACCGTACGCATCGCCGTCGCCTGGTCGTCAGGCCAGCTGGGCTGCTGGGCGGCCGGTTTGGCCAGCGCGGCGTCCAACCGGGCCCGCAGATCGGTCGGCAGCGGCGGCAACGGCGGCAGCTGATCGATCGGTATGTCGACGGTCCAGTTCATCGGTCCATCTTAGCGGGGGCGCGCACGCCCCCGGTCAGGGCTGATCTGCGCGAACGTGACTCGCCGGCGTGTTCGGCCCGCGGTTCAGTCGCCGGATGTGATGAGCCGAAATCTGCGGAGCTGATCGCGCGCATCGACCAGCGCGTCGTGCGCATCGGGCGGCCGCGGCGGCATCCGGGGGCTGCCCCGGTCTTCCCATAGCTGCCGCAGTTCGCGGGTGAAGCGGGGAATGGACCGCGGCAGCTCCGGCATGGTCCCCCACAGCTGGCACAAGGCCACGTGGTCGTAGGCCGCCACCCACGCCCACAGCTCGATCGGCTCGCGGGCCGCCCCCCCAGAATCCAGGCCGAAGAAGGCCTCCAGGTCTTCCCGGATCTGCCGGCGTGAGCGCCACTGCTGCGAGGCCGGCGGCGGCAACTTGGGCAGAACATTGGCGCGCACCCAGGGCCCGGCGCGCTCGGGGTCGAATTCCGTGGACACCGCGTAGTACTCCCGGCCGTCTTCGGCGGCCACACCGATCGAAATCAGCTCGATGGTGCGGCCGTCCTCGATGAATTCGGTGTCGTAGAAATACCGCACCCGGGGAAGCCTAGACCGACGACGGCTGGCGCCGGAACGACGCGAGCGAGGAGCCGGGCGATCGGGGCCGCGGACTATCGACTGATCAGGATGGGCCCAGTGGGCGCAGGCGCGGGGTGGACCTCGTGATCGAGCGTCGCGTCGACCGTGCGTTCGTCGGGCAACCGAGGTGTGCCGGCGATGGCGCA
Source organism: Mycobacterium sp. 852002-51971_SCH5477799-a (assembly GCF_001667145.1). Taxonomy (GTDB): domain Bacteria; phylum Actinomycetota; class Actinomycetes; order Mycobacteriales; family Mycobacteriaceae; genus Mycobacterium. The sequence goes on along the minus strand of NZ_LZIF01000110.1, from coordinate 3,051 downwards.
CTGCAAGTACAGCTTGGCGCGCACCACCGGGCGCCGCAGCGTCCGCTCGCGTTGCAGCGCGCGGCGCATCTTGTCCGGCCGCGTGGAGTACCGCCAGCGAGCCCACGGGGCGTGCGGGCGCGACAACCGGATGGCGCCGATGACCAACAGGATGACCAGGAACATGCCCAGCAGGCCGGTCCACACCTTGCCCTTGAGCACCACCACGACCGCCATCGGCAACGTCAACGCCATCGCGCTGCCCACCACGGCCCGCAGCACCGTCGAGTCGGCACCGTGCCAGATCGGCAGGAAGAACATCAGCGGATGCAGTCCCATGATCAACAGTCCGGCGACGGCCACCGCGGCGAACACCGCGTCCACCGAGGTGCGGCCGTCCTCTGACCAGTAGACGTCCGACAGGTGCAGGATCAGTGCGTACTCGTCCAGGACCAAAGCGGCCCCGATTCCGAAAAGCGTTGCAGCAACGATGAACTCGGGCTCATGACCATCGATTGACAGCGTGACCAGCATCAAGCCGGAGAGCAGGGTCAGCACCACCCCGAAGGTCACGTGGTGGATGTGAACCCCCCCGACGTGGACGTTGCGCGGGTGCCACCACCGCGTGGGGCGGCCGGCGCCGGCGCGGTGGCGGATGAAGCGCACGAACGTGCGCGTGACGAAAAACGTCAGGATGAAGGCCACCAGGCAGCACAGCAGTGGCAGGTGGCCACTGTCGTGGACATCGTGTGCGAACCATCGGGTCACCTCGGCCACGAACGAACGGAGCACCCCTGAAACCTACGCCTGTCTGCGCCATCGGGGTGGGACCCGCGCTGCACCAGGCGGGTCGGGGACCGGGCACCCATTACGCTGTGGTGCGACATGAGTACACGGCAGGCGCCCGGCGCGGGCAATCGACCCGGGTGGGTGCTGTGGTGGGTGCCGGCTTGGCTGGTGGCCGCCGCGGGGCTGAGTTATGCGGCGTGGCAGCTGTTCGGGCACACGCCCTATCGCATCGACATTGACGTGTATCAGATGGGCGCCCGGGCCTGGATGGACGGCCACCCGTTGTACCGCGGGGATGCGCTGTTCCACACACCGATCGTGGATCTGCCGTTCACCTACCCGCCGCTGGCGGCCATCGTGTTCTGCCCCTTCGCCTGGATGCACATGCCCACCGCCAGTGTCGCCATCACCGCTTTGACGCTGGTGCTGCTGGTCGTGGCGACGGTGATGGTGCTGGCGCGCCTGGACGTGTGGAGCACCTCGGCGGCCCTGCCCGGCCCGGCCTGGCTGCGCAGGTTGTGGCTGGCCATCGTCGCCGCGGCGGCGGCGTCGATCTGGTTGGAACCGATCAGCTCGAACTTCGCCTTCGGCCAGATCAACGTCGTACTGATGACGCTCGTGATCGCCGACTGTCTGCCGCGGCGCACGCCGTGGCCGCGCGGTTTACTGCTGGGCCTGGGCATGGCGTTGAAACTGACCCCGGCGGTGTTCCTGCTCTATTTCCTGCTGCGCCGTGACAACCGCGCGGCGCTGACCGCGCTGGGATCTTTTGTGGGGGCGACGCTGCTCGGCTTCGTTCTGGCGTGGAACGACTCGTGGGAGTACTGGACGCACACCGTGCATCACACCGACCGGATCGGTTCTGCGTCCCTGAACACCGATCAGAACATCGCCGGCGCCCTGGCCCGGCTGGGGCTGGGAGAGCAGGAACGGTCCCTGCTCTGGGTGGCCGCGTCGCTGCTGGTGCTCGCGATGACCGTCTGGGCGATGCGACGGGCGCTGCGCGCCGAAGAGCCCACCCTTGCGCTGGTATGCGTCGCGCTGTTCGGATTGGTGGTGTCGCCGGTGTCCTGGTCGCACCACTGGGTCTGGGTGCTGCCTACGCTGCTGGTGACCGGAATTTTGGGCTGGCGTCGACGCAACGCGGCGCTGCTGGTGATCACGACTATCGGAGTGGCGCTGATGCGCTGGTCGCCGATCGACTTGATGCCCAAGCATCACGAGGCCAGCGCGGCCTGGTGGCGGCAGCTGGCCGGGATGTCCTACGTGTGGTGGGCGCTGGCGGTCATCGTCACTGTCGGAGTCACCGTCACCGCCCGCAGGGTCGCGCGGGATGCGGCTCCGCAGCAGCTGACGCCGGTGACCGCGGCCGGCTAACCGGCGGCGGTTTCGGGGATCCGCACGGCCTCGCCGTCGGCCGCGTCGTCACTGCCGTCCTTCTTCAGGCTCGCCGCGTAGATGTCGACGTATTCCTGGCCGGACAACCCCATCAGCTCGTAGATCACCTCGTCGGTCACGGCCCGCTCGATGAAGCGGTTGCCGGCCAGCCCGTCGAACCGGGAAAAATCCATCGGCTTGCCGAAGCGCACGGTGACCCGGCCGAATCGCAGCATGTTCGTCCCGGGCGGGTTGACGACGTTGGTGCCGATCATCGCGACCGGGATCACCGGGACACCGGTCTCAAGGGCCAATCGCGCCAGCCCAGTCTTGCCCTTGTACAGCCGCCCGTCCGGCGAGCGCGTCCCCTCGGGGTACATGCCCAGCAACTTGCCCTGGCTCAGCACCTGCTGGGCGGTGTTGAGCGCGGCCTGGGCGCTGTCGGCGTCGGTGCGATCGATCGGGACCTGGCCGACGGCGGTGAAGAACCACCGCTGGAACCAGCCCTTCAAACCGGTGCCGGTGAAATATTCCGACTTGGCCAGGAACGTGATTCGGCGCCGCACCACCAGCGGAAGGTAGAAGCTGTCCATCACCGCCAAGTGGTTGCTGGCCAGGATCACCGGCCCGGAACTCGGAACATGTTCTAAGCCTTCAACTTTCGGCCGCCCCAGCAGCGACAGCAGCGGGCCGAGGAGCACGTACTTGAATAGCCAGTACCACATGGCGCTCCCTCTCGGCTGTCCCGCTGATGTTCTGCGCCAACTGTACCCATCCCCCTCGGCAGGGACCACCTGCGATGCAGTCCGCTCATTCCTCGAGCGTGACCGGGATGGGCTGATAACGGGTCCGCGACATGGCGTCTTTGGCGTCGCCCGGCGGGGCGGGGCCGTCGCCGGGGGGACC
>NZ_LZIF01000109.1 GCF_001667145.1 Mycobacterium sp. 852002-51971_SCH5477799-a | reverse complement strand
GGGTGTGTTGGCGCGCTGATGGGCAGCTGGATTATCTGGGCCGCGCCGATGAGCAGGTCAAGATCCGCGGTTATCGCATCGAACTGGGCGAGATCCAGGCCGCCCTGACCGGGCTGGACGGGGTGGACCAGGCGGTGGTGATCGCCCGCGACGACCAGCCCGGCACCCCCCGGCTGGTCGGCTACATCACCGGGGCCGCTGACCCGGTCGCGGCGCGCGCCGCGCTGGCCGAGCGGTTGCCCGAGCATATGGTGCCCGCCGCGGTGGTGGCGCTTGACGCGTTGCCGTTGACGGCCAACGGCAAACTCGACACCCGCGCCCTGCCCGCCCCGGACTACACCAGCGCCGGGCGCTACCGCGCCGCGGGCGATGCGGTCGAAGAGATCTTGGCCGGCATTTATGCCGAGGTCCTGGGTGTGCAGCGGGTCGGGGTCGATGATTCGTTCTTCGAGCTGGGTGGGGACAGCATCGCGGCGATGCGGGTGATCGCGGCGATCAACACCACCCTGGATACCGACCTTGCGGTGCGCACCGTGTTCGAGGCACCCACGATCGCCCAGTTAGCACCCCGCGTCGGTGGGTCAAGCGGTGGGCTGGCCCCGCTGGTGGCCCAGGAGCGTCCGGCGGTGGTGCCGTTGTCGTTTGCCCAGCAGCGGTTGTGGTTTATCGATCAGTTGCAGGGGCCCTCGGCGGTGTACAACATGGCGGTGGCGTTGCGGCTGAGCGGGCATCTGGATGCCACGGCGCTGGGAGTCGCCCTGGCCGA
>NZ_LZIF01000108.1 GCF_001667145.1 Mycobacterium sp. 852002-51971_SCH5477799-a | reverse complement strand
GTGCCGATCGATCCGACACAGCCGGGGGCGCGGATGCAGTTCATGCTCGCTGATGCGGGGCCGGTCGCGGTGGTGACCACCGCGGAGTTGGCCGAGCGGGTGCAGGGCTATGAGCTGTCGGTGATCGAGGTCAACGATGCGCGCATCGACACCCAGCCCAGCACTGGATTGCCGGGGCCGGCAGAGGACGACATCGCGTATCTGATTTACACCTCGGGCACTACTGGTGTGCCTAAGGGGACGGCCACCACCCACCGCAACGTGACCCGACTGTTCGAGGCACTGGATTTCGGTATCATCCCTGCGCCAGAGCAGGTGTGGTCGCAGTGTCATTCGTTGGCGTTTGACTATTCGGTGTGGGAGATCTGGGGCGCGCTGTTGCACGGCGGGCGGTTGGTGGTGGTGCCCGAGTCGGTGGTCCGCTCACCAAAAGACCTTCACGCGTTGCTGGTTCGTGAGCAGGTCAGCGTGCTAAGCCAAACCCCATCGGCTGCGGGGATGCTCTCACCTGAAGGGCTGGATTTGGCGGCGTTGGTGGTCGCCGCTGAGCCCTGCCCGGCCGAGCTGGTAGACCGCTGGGCAGCCCGGCAATTGATGGTCAATGCCTACGGCCCCACAGAGACGACGGTGTATGCGACTATCAGCGCGCCGCTGGCAGCGGGTTCCAGGGAGGTACCGATCGGGTCGCCGGTGCCCGGAGCGGCGTTGTTTGTGCTCGATAACTGGTTGCGTCCGGTGCCCGCTGGGGTGGTCGGTGAGTTGTATGTGGCTGGTGGCGGGTTGGCTTATGGCTATGTGGGTCGGGCGGGGTTGACCAGTGCGCGGTTTGTGGCGTGTCCGTTCGGTGGGCCAGCAGCGTCGGGCATCCGGATGTATCGCACTGGGGATGTGGTGTCGTGGGGCGCTGATGGTCAGTTGCGGTATGTGGGGCGTGCTGATGAGCAGGTCAAGATCCGCGGGTATCGCATCGAG
>NZ_LZIF01000107.1 GCF_001667145.1 Mycobacterium sp. 852002-51971_SCH5477799-a | reverse complement strand
TGCCGAGGGCCCACCGGCGAGCGCGCCGACTGGTGGTACGAACCCTTCCAGCCGCAACCACCACCAACACCCAACTAGTCAGTTAGCGGCGTCGTATCGAAGGTGAAATCGGTTAAGGCATACCGAATTTCCGCTACACGGTGGCGCCTTGCCGTTGCTTGAAAAACACACTGACCCGAGAGATCAATCCATCGTCGCCCTGCTCGAACAGGATGCACTCGGGCCACGTGGTCGCAACGCTGTCGATCTCGAACGTCTCGGACAGCTCGGCGTAGGCCACCCGCGCATCCACGTGCGAGACCCGCCGCACCTCCAACCGATGCCCCTGGAGATTGGTGCACACCTTGCGCAAGTAGGCGACGTAGCGCGTCTTGCCCTCGACCACGTCGCAGAACGGCCCCTCCCGGGTCAGGCCGTCCTCGGCGATGGTGTCGGCAAGTCCGTCCCAGTCGTGGGCGGCCAGGCATTCCAGGTAGCGCTCGACCACGTTGTCTCGGGTGCCCATGTCGTCTCCGCTCGCTCGTGGGTCCACGGTAAGCGCGGCGTCATCGCAAGGCTAGGTTTCTTTCATGAGCTGGTGGACCGTGCACGCCGACCGGACACTGAGCGAGCATGTGCCCGCGCCGCCCGACGCCGTGCGCGACTTCTACGTTGACCTGGACAACATCAAGCTCGTGCACCCGTTGATCGTGTCCGTGGAAAGGGTGTCCCGCAGCGAAACCCCCGACGGCTACCAGCAGACGTTCCGCGTGATCGACCGGATTCCATTGGGGCCGTTCATGATTCGAATCAGCTATCACGCCCGGGTGCGGGTGCCGGTCAGCGGCGACGTGCTGACCGAGGCCGACCAGTCGCCCGGGGTCCGGTTGCGCGGCACGGTGAGTTTCGATCCGGTCGACGGCGGCACCCGGGTCACCGAACGGATTTCGATCACCGCTCCGCGGCTATTGGCCGGGGTGACCATCCGCGAAGGGGTCAAGGCGCACGTCAAGATGCTGGCCGGCATCCGCAGCCACTTCGAGTCCGGTTGACCGAACGCCCGAGGTGGCGCCCGGGATCACACGCCGGCGAAATCGATGACGCCGCGAATGTTGCGGCCCTCCCGCAGGTCTGTCATCGCCTCGTTGATCTGGTCGAGCCGATAGTGGCGGGTGACCAACTCGTCCAATTTCACCGCGCCGGCCTGGTACATCGACAACAGCATCGGCACGCTGGTGCGCGGATTCATCCCGCCGTACAGCGCGCCCCGCAGTTGTTTGGCCGACAGCGTCATTTCCTGTAGCACCAGCGGAACCGGCGGTTCGGTGAACGGGGTGATGCCGGTGAGCACGCAGACCCCGCCCTTGCGCAGCAGCGCCATCGCCAACGGCACCAAGTCGACATGCACCACGCCGGGGCAGATCACGACGCGGTCCGCCATCAGCCCCGCCGTGATCTCGTTGACCAGCGGCATCGCGTCCTGCGCGGAGGCGGCGGTGTGCGTAGCGCCGAAGATCTTGGCCGAATCTCGTTTGGACTCAACCGGATCCACCGCGACGACGTACTTCGCACCGACGGCGCGCGCCGCTTGCAGGGCGTTCATCCCGACACCACCGGCGCCGAGGACGACGACGGTGTCGCCGGGTTCGGTGCCCGCCGAGATCGTCGCGGAGCCCCAGCCGGTGCTGACCCCGCACGACACGAGCGAAGCGGCATGGAACGGGATCGCGTCGTCGATCTTGATGACCGACCTCTCCGACAGCACCGCATATTCGGCGAATGTGCCGAGTTGCCCGTAGGCCAACAGGTCTTCGTCGCCCAGGTGCCTGCGGCAGGTTCCGTCGGTCGGCATCTCCCGGACGAACAGGCTCGCCCCGATGTCGCAGATGTAGCTCTGCCCGTTCACGCAGAAGCGGCAACTGCCGCACGCCGGAATGAACGACAGCGCAACGTGGTCACCCGGCCGCACCGACGTCACGCCGGGCCCGACCTCTTCGACGACACCGGCACCTTCGTGACCTCCGAGCAGCGGGAACCAGTCCGGGGCCGGCTGGCCGCTGGCGGCGATCGCCTCGGCCGTCGGGACCACGTCACCGGTGAACAGGTGGTCGTCGGAGTGGCAGATTCCGGCGACGGCCATCCGCACCATGACTTCAGCCGCGTGGGGCGGGTCCAGCTCGATCTCGCGGATCTCCCAGTCCTGGCCGACCCCGCGGATGACGGCGGCACGACATTTCATTAGCGACCTCCCTTTCGTGGCTTGGCGGGGCTCAATGAGCCAGGCTCGCCCGCAGTTCCCGCTTGAGCACCTTGCCGTAGCTGTTCTTCGGTAACTCGTCGACGAATTCGTAACGCTTGGGCCGTTTGAAGCGGGCGATGCGCTCCACCAGATGGGCGTCCAGCGTCGCGGGTTCGACCACGCCGACGATGAACGCGACCACCACCTCACCCCACTCCTCGTCGCGGGTGCCCACCACGCACGCCTCGGCGACACCGGGGTGCTCGAGTAGCGCCTCCTCGACCTCCCGCGGGTAGATGTTGCTGCCGCCGCTGATGACGACGTCCTTCGAACGATCCCGCAGGGTAAGGAAACCGCGCGCGTCGAACGAACCCATGTCGCCGGTGTAGAGCCAGCCGTCCTTGAGCGCGTCGCCGGTCGCCTCGGGGTTGTGCCAGTATCCGGACATGACCGCGTCACCGCGGCAGACGATTTCGCCGATTTCGCCGACGGGCGCCGCGCTGCCGTCGGCGCGCAGCACCGCGACCTCCATGCCCGACCGCGCATACCCGACCGATCCCAGGATCGCGTCGTCGTCCGACTCGTGATCGGCGCGGCGCAGCCCGGTGATGGTCATCGGCGATTCGCCCTGCCCGTAAATCTGCGCGAAGATCGGGCCGAACGCCGTGATCGCCTTGCGCAGGCTTTCGACGTACATGGGCCCGCCGCCGTAGACGATCGTCCGCAGATTGGCCGGGCGGCTGCGGCCCGTATCGACCAGCCGTTGCACCATCGTCGGGGCCAGGAACGCGCTGGCGGCCGGATGGTGTTCGCAGAGATCGAGGAACTCGTCGGGATCGAATGCCCCTGAGGCGGGCAGGATTTGCCGGGCAGCGCGCAGTGTGTACGGCAGGATGTAAAGCCCCGACCCGTGCGACATCGGAGCGGCATGCACCAGGCTGCAGTTCTCGTCCGGTTCGTCGATGTCGGCGAGGTGGGCGACCGTCATCGCCGTGAGGTTGCGGTGCGAGAGCATCGCGCCCTTCGAACGGCCGGTGGTTCCGCTGGTGTAGAACAGCCACGCCAGCGCCGACGGGTCCGTGCGTGGCGGTCGCGCCGGGGTGACGGTGAAGCGCCGCGAATACTCCTCGGAATCAAGGATTTCCGTGGGCGTCGTGGTTATGGGGGCGAGCTCGGCACCGATGACCGATGACGCGAATACCCGTGCGGCGACGGCGTCGTCAAGGATCTGCGCCATCTCGCGCGGATGCAGCTTGTAGTTTATCGGGACGACCACACATTCGGCGGCCCAGATCGCGAACATCAACTCGACGATCTCGGGGCGGTTGTGGGTCGCGATCGCGACACGAGCGCCCGCGCCGTGCTGCCCGCGAATCGAAGCGGCCAGCCGTAACGTCCGGTCCCGCAACTCGATCCAGGTGCACACGCGGCGTTCCCCGAGGTATAGCGCGCCGCGGTCGGGGAACCGGCTCGCGGCCTGGTCGAGCATGGCGAACAGATTCATTGCTCGATCCACCGCGACGACAGCGCGAACTCGGACAGGTACTTTGTCGAGCTCCAGCCGCCGTCGACGACGATCGTCTGACCGTTGATGAAACTGCCACCAGGCGAACACAGGAAGGCAATTGTGCTGGCGATGTCGTCGATGCGGCCCAGCCGCTGATGCGGCGTCATCTCGGTGTTGATCTTGCGGAATCGCTCGTCCTCCAAGCGCTTCTCCACCATCGGCGTCACCGTCACCCCGGGGGCCACGGCGTTGCAGCGGATGCCGGACGCGCCGTACTGACACGCGATGTGAGTGGTCAGCGCGGTCAGGCCGCCCTTGGCGGCGGAGTACGCGCCGCCGCGCAGGCCGCCGACGACCGCGAATGTCGAGGTGACGTTGATGATCGCCGACCCGGGTTCCATGTGGGGCAGCACCTCGCGGGCGAGCCGAAACGGCGCCCGCAGCATCAAACCCAGGAAGTAGTCCAGGGTTTCGTCGTCGGTCTCGTGCAGCGGCTTGGGGCTACCGACTCCGGCGTTGTTGATCAGGAAGTCGATATGGCCCCACCGGTCGACCGCGAGGTCCACGATGCGGCGCGGTGCGTCGTCGTCGGTCAGGTCGACCGTCAGGGTCGCGATGCGTTCCGAATCGCCGACCGCCGCTTCCAGCTCGGCGAGCCGGTTGCGGTCGCGGCCGGTGCCGAGGACCGCCATGCCCATCTCGGCGAGCTTCGTCGCGCACCCCAAGCCGATACCGCTGCTCGCGCCAGTGACGATTGCGACCTGCATCTCACCCATCCTTCGTCAACTCCTGCATCAGCGACACCCGGATCCGATGCTTGAGAACCTTGCCCGCGTCGTTCTTCGGCAGGACGTCCCGGATCACGACCTGTTCGGGTGCCTTGAATTTGGCGACGCCCTTGCTCACCAGCAACGCAAGCAAACTCGCGACGTCCGGGGCCGCCGCGCCCGCGGGCACGATCACCGCACAGGCCCGCTCCCCGGTGCGGTCGTCGGGCAGCCCGACGACCGCGACCTCGGCGATGCCGGGATGGTCGGCAAGCAGGTCCTCGACCTCCTTGGCCGAGATGTTCTCCCCGCTGCGAATGATGACGTCCTTCGCCCGGCCGGTCACCACGAGGTATTCGTCGTCGATCCAGCGCCCGAGGTCGCCGGTGCGGAAAAAGCCTGCGTCATCGAAAGACTCGGCGCCGTCTTCGGGGTGAAGATAACCCCGCAGCATCTGTGGGCCGCGCACACAGATCTCCCCGTCGCCGGTGGGCGCGGCTTCGTGGGCGACGAGCTTGATCTCGGCGATCCCGGGCCTGCCGTCGGTATCCGCCGCGGCACCGGCCTCGTCGGGACGGGGAGCGCCGACGGTCGCGACGGGCACTTCCGTGCAGCCGTACACCCTGGTGATCACCGCGCGGTCGAAATACCCCGCGGCGCGGCGGATCAACGACGGCGACGCCGACGCGCCGCCGCAGATGAACACCTTCAGGTCCGGCAGGCGGGTCCCGGTGCGCTCGGCGGCCGACAACAACTGCTGCAGAAACGGTGTGGCCCCCGCCATGTGGGTGCACCGCTGCGAATCCATCAGGGCTACCGCCTCCGATGCGTCCCACCGGTCCATCAGCACCGCGGTGGTGCCCAGCAGCAGCGGGCATTCGAAGGCATATATCGAACCGCCGATGTGCGCGACCGGCGACGGCACCAGGAACGTGTCACCCGGCGCGATCATCCAGTGGTCGCGGATCTGACAAATCAGGGCATGCATCGAGTTGTGCGTGTGCAGGACGCCTTTCGGGCGGCTCGTGGTCCCGGACGTGTAGAGGATCATCCGTACGGAATCGGGATCCAGCGCCGGAAGCGCCGCGGCGTCGGGGGCCTGCTCAAGCAGTGAGCCGTACGGTGTGTGCGCACCGGCGTCACCGCGCAGCACCACCACCTCCGGCGCGCGCCTCATTGCGGCCGTCACGCGTTCGATCATCGCCGCGTAGTCGTGGCCGCCGTAGCTTTGCGGGACGAAAAGCATTGTGGTGCGGGCATCGTCGAGGATGAAGCGTAGGTCGTGGTCGCGCAGCGACGGCAGGATCGGGTTCACCACCATCCCGGCGAGTGTTGCGCCCAGGTAGATTGCGGCGGCCTCGTGCCAGTTCGGCAGCATGAACGACACGACGCTGCCCGTCGGCATGCGCGCCGACAGGGCGGCCGCGAGTGCTTTGGCCTGGGCGTAGAGCGCGGCGCAATCTATCCGAGTATCCCTGTCCACCAGGGCGATTCGCCCAGGTGATTCCTGCGCTGCCGCACGCAGCGTGTCCGCCAGCGTAGTGTGCACCCATAACCCGCGCCGGTATGCCTCCAAAGCTTGGACCGTGTCCTGGGGCGCCCGGGCAGTCACCGCGACCTCATTCGGAGCGGCCTATTCATCCACGCGACGCATGGTCATCGCGTACCGAAACCTCGACGACAGGTGGGTGTTGATCGTCACCTGGGCCACCTCACCGTCGGAGGTGGTGTAGGTGCGCCGCATCTGCAGCGCGGCCGTCCCCGCTTCCACACCGAGTCCGTCCGCCAGCTCCGGTGACAGCAGGACGGCGGCGATCTCCTGGTGCAACCGGGCGACGCTCACGCCGAACAGATCCTCGATCAACGGAAAGATCGGGCCGACGTGGCGTTGCAGCAGCCTGCCGACGGCGGCGAAACTGCGGTTGATGTAGTACTCCGTCCGGCACATCGGCACCGACGCACCGTCGGCCAGCCGGTAGCCGCGCACCGACAACCACTGGGAGCCGACTTCGAGGCCGGTGCGAGCGGCGAGCTCGTCATCGATCGTCACCATCGCGTTGGATTCGATCGTCAGCTGCGCGCCGGCCGCGAACGCCAGCAGATCATCGATCGACATCGCGTCCTGGGCATAGGAGCTCGACGCCGGCCGGGGTACCACCCGGGTGCCCGCCCTCGGCCGGGATGCGACCAGATTGTCCTCGCGCAGCCGGCGCAGCGCCTCGCGGATGGTGTAGCGGCTCACCGCGAAGCGCTCGCACAGCTGGTGTTCGGTGGGCAGCTGCGATCCCACCGGGTATACGCCGTCGACGATCTCCTTGCGCAGCGTGCGCGCGATCTGGAGGTAGCGGTGGTCGCCGGCAACGGCCTGGGGCATCAGGGACCGCCCGGGGTCGGGCGTAACGCCAGCACGCTGCCGTCGCCGTCGGCCGAGATGTAGAGCGTCCCGTCGCCCGCGGCGGCGATGCCGGCGAACGGGCCCTGCGGCCCGGAGAACGGCGGCATGCCGCGCAGCGGTTTAGGGGTGACCCCCGGCGGGGGACCGACCGGCAGACCGGATGCGATCGTGCGCCGCGCGTTGGTGCTCAGATCGAACGCGATCAGCTCCTTGGCGCCGGCGTCGACGACGTAGAGCACATCTCCGCGAACCAGAATGCCCTGCGGCCGTCGTAGATCGGTGACGACGGTGTCGGGGTTCGATCCGTTGATCCGCACCACCCGCCCGGCTCCGGCCTCCGCCACCAGCGCGGACCCGTCCGCGTCGATCGCGACGCCGACCGGCTCGCGCAGCCCGGTCGCCAGCACCTCGACGTCACCGGACTCCCACGACAGCACCCGCCCGGTGCCCAGCTCGGCGAACACCACGCCTCCCGGGCTCAGGGCGACGCCGTAGAGCTGGTCGAAACCGTCTGCCAGCACGTCGGTTTCGTTGGCCTCCGGCCGATACCGGCCGACCTGGCCGCCAGATGTCGTCACGACGAACTCGCCGGGCCCGCTGGCCGCAACGCCACGCAGGAATCCGGGGTAGCCGGGGCTGAACAACATCCCGGCGGTGTGCAGGGACCCGTCGGGCAGGGCAACGTAGAAGTACGTGCCGTCGGCGATGTAGAGCTGCCCATCGTGGCTGACCGCCAGATCAAGCGGCCAGTTGAGGCCGCCTGCCAGTACGGATTGCGTTGTGCCGTCGGGCATTATCTCGGTGATCTCGCCGGTGAAGTTGGACACGAACAGCCGATCGCCGACGAAGGTGCAGTTGTCCAGGCCCGGGTTCAGCTGGGCGAGCAGACGCTGTTCGCCGGTGCGCGGATCGATGCGCAGCACTTGTCCGGTTGCTACCTGCGTCGAGACGATATGGCCCTGGGCGTCGAACTTGACCGAGTCGGGCACGCCGAGACCGGTTGCCACGCATTGCGGTTCGCCCCCGTCGGGGTCGATGCGCCAGATTTCGTTGGCCCCCATCACCGGGAAGTACAGCAGGCCGTCCGGGCCGACCTCCATCGCATTCGGTGAGGGCACGTTCTCCAACAGCACCCGCGGTGGCCCGCCCGCCAGGTCGAATTCCAGCAGCCGTCCGCCTTCACGGCATTCACCGATGAACAACCGGTCCCGATAGAAGGTGATGCCGTTGGCCGACGGCACGTCGTCGCGCAGCACTCGCGTTCGGCCGCCTGTGTCGCGCACGCTGACCCGGCCGTCCATCACCTCGGTGGCGTACAGGTTGCCGGCGGCGTCGAACGCGACGTCGTCGGGTGCCACGATGTCGCCACCCTTGGGGCTGGCGGTCACCAGTTCCCCGGTGCGGTGGTCCAGCGCGCTGATCTGGCTGCCGGTCACCTGGGCGATGTAGATGCGACCGTCCGGACCGGCGCGCAGACCGTTGGCGCCGAACAGCCGGCTGGGCGCGGTGACCCGTTCGAGCTCCCAACCCTCGGCGACGTCGATGGGATGCGCCACTGGGTACCGCGATGGCTGCGTTGAGATGGGCATGGCTCGCCGAGGTCCTTCCGTCAGCCGTTTGAGCTGGACGCTATCAACTCCTCCTAGTCCAGACAATAGCCGCCGAAGCGTGGCGGACCGACCTTGACAGCGAAGTCCACCGATCGGAATAGTGTTCTCCAACGAGCAGAATGCGATATCTTGTCCGGACAAAATTAGCACTGATCCCGCTCCGGGCGACGCGACGCCCGGCGGCGGGGGAAAGCAGGTCATGGCCGATCACGGGGATCTCCTAGGACTCGACGGGCGCGTCGTCGTGGTTTCCGGCGCCGGCGGGGGCGGCATCGGCACAACCGTCACGGCCATGACCGCGCGGGCCGGGGCCACCGTGATCGCGGTGAGTCGGTCGAAGGAAAACCTCGACGAACACATCGCCCCGCTGGCACAGCAGGGCCTGCCCGTGCTGCCCGTCGTCGCCGACGCGTCGACCGACGAGGGCATCGCCGCGGTGCTCGACCACGCGCGCCGCGCCGACGGCGACTTGTACGGGCTGGTCAATGTCGCCGGCGGCGCCGAGCCGTCGACGTGGATGCCGACCACCCGGGTGGCGCGCGGCGACTGGCGCAAGATCTTCGCCGACAACCTCGAAACGACCTTCTTCATGAGTCAGGCCGTGGCAGGCGAGCTCGTCGCGCAGCACAAGCAGGGATCGATCGTGTCGATCTCCTCGATCAGCGGCATGAACACCGCACCGTTTCACATCGCCTACGGCACGGCCAAGGCCGCGATCGTGGCGATGACCCGCACGATGGCACTCGAGTTGGCGGTGGCGGGAATTCGGGTCAATGCCGTCGCTCCGGGCGTCACCGAGACGGTGGCCTCCCGCACGTACGTCGACGAGGACCCTGATCGCGACCGGCAGGCGATCGCGATGGGGCGCCGTGGGCGGCCCGAAGAGCAGGCCGGCGCCATCCTGTTCCTGCTCTCAAAGATGTCCAGCTACGTCACCGGCCAAACACTGCTCGTCGACGGCGGGCTGGACCTCAAGTGGAGCCACCTCGGCGCCGACAACACGTCGCTTTTCCTCAAGGACGAATCCTTCCGCGCGGCGATCAGGAGGATGTGATGACCGATCTGGCCAAGGGCGCGAATGCCGAAGCGGCCGAGGAACTCTCGGCACCGATGACCATCGGCGTGGAGGCTTACATCTCCGAGGGCTACGCCCGCGCCGAGCGGGACAAGCTGTGGCGCAAGGTATGGCAGCAGGTAGGCCGTGTCGAGGAGCTGCCCGAGGTGGGCAGCTATCTGACCTACGACATCCTCGACGATTCGATCATCGTGGTGCGCACCGGCGCAGCAGAATTTCACGCCCACCACAACGTGTGCATGCACCGCGGCCGCCGCCTGATCGACACCCCCGAGGGCGCCAAGAACGCCTGCGCGCGAACCCGAAAGTCGTTCGTCTGCGGCTTCCACGGCTGGACCTACGGCCTGGACGGTGCATGCACCCACATTCGCGAACAGCAGGACTGGCAGGGCACGCTCACGCCCGACAACACCCACCTTCGTCCGGTGCGGATCGACACCTGGGGTGGTTGGTTGTGGATCAACATGGACCCCGACTGCGAGCCGCTCGCCGATTTCCTGTTCCCCGCCGCGAAGATCCTCGACCCGTTCGGGCTGGAGAACATGCGCTACAAATGGCGCAAGTGGCTCTCGTTCGACTGCAACTGGAAGGTCGCGCTGGAGGCCTTCAACGAGACCTACCACGTCTACACCACCCATCCCGAGTTCAATAAGTTCGGCGAATTCAAGGGATGGGCGAAAGCCCAAGGCAAGCACAGCCACATCGGCTACGACGCACCCGAGGACATGGAGGCCACCAAGTCCAAAATCCGCCTCGGCATCGGCGCCGATCCCCGCGTGTCGACCGCGGAGATGCAGGTGTACACCATGGAGGAAACCAACGCCACCACCACCCAGACGCTGGTGAACGCCGCCAAGCGACTGGTTGACGAGCTGCCCGAGGGGACACCGGCCGACAAGGTCCTCGAGCACTGGCTGGCCTCGGCACGCCGCGATGACGAGGCCCGCGGCGTGATCTGGCCGACGATTCCCGCCGACATCCTCGGGCAGGCCGGCACCGCCTGGCAGATCTTCCCGAACTTCCAGATCGGCCAGGGCCTCACCAGCGCCCTGTGTTACGGCGCGCGACCGCATCCCAGCTACAACCCGGACAAGTGCATCTTCGAGGTATCGGTGTTCGAGCTGTACCCCAAAGGCCAAGAGCCGCAGACGGAATGGGAATACACCCCGGTCGGGGACCCCCGGTGGCGGTCGGTGCTGCCGCAGGACTTCTCCAACATGGCCGCCGTGCAGCAGGGCATGAAGTCGCTAGGCTTCCCCGGCACCAAGCCCAACCCGTACCGCGAACGGAGCACCGTCAACCTGCACTACCAGTTGTCGAGGTACATGGGCACCGGTGAGCCCCGAGAGCTTTCAGACAAGGAGCGCCCCCAGGCATGACCGCTGACGTGACACAGCACCAAGACGGTTGCGGGCCCACCCAGACGCCCGACGACTTCGACATCGACGCGCTGCGCGAGAAGTACGCCCGGGAGCGCGAAAAGCGGCTCCGCAAGGAAGGTTCCAAGCAGTACGTCGAGTTGGAGGACGACTTCGCCGGGTACTACGAAGTCGACCCTTACACACCCGCGAGCACGCGTGAGCCGATTCGTGAGGACATCGACGTCGCGGTGCTGGGCGGTGGCTTCGGGGGACTGCTGTCGGCGGCCTACCTCAAGAAGGCGGGTGTCGACGACGTCCGCGTCATCGAACTCGGCGGCGACTTCGGCGGCGTCTGGTACTGGAACCGTTACCCCGGCATCCAGTGCGACAACGAATCATACTGCTACATACCACTTCTCGAAGAGCTCGATTTCATGCCGTCGAAGAAATTCGCCGACGGCGTCGAGATCTACCAGCACTGCCGCAACATCGGCAAGCACTTCGGCCTCTACGATTCGGCGATCTTCTCCACCCAGGTCCGCGACCTGCGCTGGGACGACGAGATCAAGCGCTGGCGGATCACCACCAACCGCGACGACGACATCCGCGCCCGGTTCGTCGTGCTGGCCTCGGGCCCGTTCCACCGCCCCAAGCTGCCCGGCATCCCCGGAATCAAGGACTTCAAGGGCCATGCGTTTCACTCGTCGCGGTGGGACTACGACTACACCGGCGGTGACAGCGGCGGCAACCTGCACAAGCTCGCCGACAAGAAGGTCGCCGTCATCGGCACCGGCGCCACCGCGATCCAGATCGTCCCGTTCTTGGCGCGAGACGCCCAGCACCTTTACGTTTTCCAGCGCACCCCCTCGACGGTCGACGAGCGCAACAACGCGCCCACCGACCCGGAATGGGTGAAGACGCTGCGGCCGGGCTGGCAGCGGGAGCGTCAGCGCAACTTCCACTCCTGGACGTTCGAGGGCATGGCGCTGGGCCAACCGGATCTGGTGTGCGACTTCTGGACCGAGCTCGGGCGCAACACCGCCGCGCGGGTGCTCGCCCTGCCCGACCCCGCGTCGATGACGCCCGAGCAGTTCATGGCGATCCGCGAGGAAGAGGATTACAAGTTGATGGAGCGGCTGCGCCGCCGAATCGACGCGTTGGTCGACGATCCGCACACCGCCGAGGCGCTCAAGCCTTACTACCGATTCCTGTGCAAGCGGCCGCTGTCCAACGACGAGTACCTGCCGATGTTCAACCGGCCCAACGTCACCCTCGTCGACGTCTCCGATTCCAAAGGCGTGGAACGTATCACCGAAAAGGGGTTGGTCGCCAACGGTATCGAGTACGAGGTCGACTGCATCATCTACGCCAGCGGCTTCGAGATCACCACCGAGATCAGCCGCCGCTACTCGATCGAGACCATCCAGGGACGGGACGGGCTGTCGCTGTTCGACTACTGGAGCGACGGTTACAAGACGCTGCACGGGATGACCAGCCGAGGATTCCCCAACCAGTTCTATACCGGTTTCACCCAGGTCGGCATCTCCGCCAACATCGCGGCCAACTATGAGCTGCAGGGCGAGCACATCGCCTACATCATCGCCGAGGCGCTGAAGCGCGGAGCCACCACCGTGGAACCCAGCCAAGCGGCGCAGGAGCATTGGTGCGCGACGATCCGGGAAACCGCGATCGACAATTCGGCGTTCGACGCCCAGTGCACCCCCGGCTATTACAACAACGAAGGTGGCGGCGGGGGCGAGGGAATCCGGTCGCACCTGGGCGAGCCGTACGGCCCCGGTTTCTACGCCTTCGAGGACCTGTTGCGGGTCTGGCGCGACAAGGGGGCGCTGGAAGGGCTGGTGCTCGGCGCTTGACCGAAACCGTTGCGCCACAACTCCGATTCGATGACCGCGTCGCCGTGGTGACCGGCGCCGGCCGCGGGCTGGGCCGTGCGTACGCGCAACTGCTCGCCTCGCGTGGGGCCAAGGTGGTCGTCAACGACGCCGGCGGCGGCCTCGACGGTGAGGGCGCCGACTCCGGGCCGGCCGAGCAGGTGGTCGGGGAGATCACCGCGGCCGGCGGCGAGGCCGTCGCCTGCGGCGCCTCGGTGGCGACCCGCGACGGCGGCCAGGAGATCATCGCGACCGCGCTCGAGCACTACGGTCGCATCGACATATTGATTCACAACGCCGGCAACGTCCGCCGCGGCTCGCTCAAACAGATGAGCTACGAGGACTTCGACGCCGTGCTCGACGTGCACCTGCGTGGTGCGTTTCACGTTGTGCGGCCCGCGTTTCCACTCATGTGCGACGCGGGCTACGGCCGCGTCGTGCTGACGTCGTCGATCGGCGGGCTGTACGGGAACTACGACGTGGCCAACTACGCGGCTGCCAAGGCCGGCGTGATCGGGCTGGCCAATGTCGTCGCGCTGGAGGGCGCCGCGGAGGGGGTACGGTGCAACGTGATCGTGCCGGCCGCGGTGACACGCATGGCCGAGGGCATCGACACGTCGGCCTATCCGCCGATGGGTTCGGAACTCGTTGCGCCCGTGGTGGGTTGGCTTGCGCACGAGTCCTGTTCGGTGACCGGTGAACTGTTCATCGCGCTGGCGGGCCGGGTGGCGCGGGCGGTGATCGCCGAGAGTCCCGGCGTGTGCCGGCCCGCCTGGAGCATCGAGGAGGTCGGCAGCCACCTGGACGCGATCCGCTACGTCGAGGCGCCGCTGATTTTCCCGGTCGTCCCGGACGGACACAACGAGCACATCCGCTACAGCTTCGAGCTCGCGCACCGCTCAACCGACCAAGGAGCGCCCAATGGCTAGCCCGACGGGCCCGATGGCGGGGCTGCGCATCATCGACCTGACCGCGATGGTGATGGGGCCGTACTGCACACAGATCATGGCGGACATGGGTGCCGACGTGATCAAAGTCGAGCCGCCGCAGGGGGATAACACCCGATACATCTCGGTGGGCCCGGCCCCGGGCATGAGCGGGGTGTTCGCCAACGTCAACCGCGGCAAGCGCAGCGTCGTGCTGGACCTACAGACCGACGCCGGAGCGCGCGCGTTACGCGCTCTCGTTGCGACGGCCGACGTGTTCATCCACTCGATGCGGGCCAAGGCGATCGCCAAGCTCGGCTTCGGCTACGACGACGTCGCCGCGGTCAATCCCGCGGTCATCTACACCAATTGCTACGGGTACGGACGCCGCGGACCCGACCACGACCGCCCCGCCTACGACGACACCATCCAGGCCGAGTGCGGCCTGCCCGCGGTGCAGCAGCAATTGACCGGCGAGGCCGACTACGTCGGGACCATCATGGCCGACAAGATCGCCGGGCTGACCGCGCTGTACGCGACGACGATGGCGTTGTTCCATCGCGAGCGCACCGGGCAGGGACAAGAAGTCGAGGTCGCCATGTTCGAGACCATGGCCTCGTTCATGCTCGTCGAACACGCCAACGGTGCCATGTTCGACCCACCCCTCGGGCCGGCCGTGTACCCGCGCACCGTGGCGCCGAACCGTCGCCCGTACCGCACCAGCGACGGCTACATTGCTGCGCTGATCTACAACGACAAGCACTGGAACGCCTTCATGAAAGCCGTTGAGCCACCATGGGACAGCGAGCTGTATGCGACGCTGGAGCAGCGCGCCCGCGAGATCGACACCGTCTACGGGCTGCTGGCCGAAACCATGAAGGAGCGTACTACCGCGGATTGGCTGGCGCTCCTTCGCGAACTCGAGATACCGGCGGCGCCCCTGAACACACCGGGAGCGCTGTTCGACGACCCGCATCTCAATGCCGTCGGCATGTTCGAGACGGTGGACAGCCCCCACGGGCCGGTGCGTTTCCCGGGCGTGCCCACCTGGTTCTCGCAGACACCGGGCCGCGTGGCCGGGCCGGCGCCGGAGCTCGGGGCCCACACCGAAGAAGTGCTCGCCGAAATTGCTGCTCCCGAGGGAAAGGGAATCTAACCATGGGCGTCCCCGTCTACAAACGCATCCTCGACCTGTTCGAGGCCGAGGGCGTGAACACGATCTTCGGGATCCCCGACCCGAACTTCGTGCACATGTTCGCCGAGGCCGACGCCCGCGGATGGTCGGTGGTCGCGCCGCACCACGAGCTGAGCGCGGGCTTCATGGCGGAGGCCGCGTCGCGCATGACGGGTAAGCCCGGCCTGTGCATCGGCACGCTCGGCCCGGGCATGGCCAACATCGCCGGAGCGATCCAGTGTGCCCTCGTGGAGAACTCACCGGTGATCTTCCTCGGTGGCCAGCGCGCCCGCATCACCGAACGCCGGGTGCGGCGCGGACGCATCCAATTCGTCCAGCAGGAGCCGCTTTTCGCCGCGTCGGTGAAGTACAGCTCGTCCATCGAGTACGCCGACCAGACCGACGAGATCATCCACGAGGCCATCCGCAGGGCGATGTCCGGCACCCCGGGTCCGGCCTACGTTGAGTTCCCCTCGCACGTGATCCTCGAGGAGCTCGACGTCGACACCGCGCCGCCCCCAGCGGCCTACCGGCTGGTCGACCAGGGCGCCGGCACCCGCGAGGTGGCCGAGGCCGTCAAGCTGATCCGCGAGGCCAAGAGCCCGGTGCTGCTGGTCGGGCACGGGGTCCACACCTCCCGGACCCAACAGCAGGTCAAGGAGCTGGCCGAGCTGATGGCCTGCCCGGTGATCCAGACCTCGGGAGGCACCTCGTTCATCCCGGGACTGCAGGAGCGGACGTTTCCGTATTTGTTCTCCCCGGCCGCCAATGAGGCAGTCGAGGAATCCGACCTGTGTGTAGCGCTGGGTACCGAGCTCGGTGAGCCGATGCACTATGGGCGGACCCAGCATTGGGCCGGCAACAATGCGAACCGCAAGTGGGTGCTGGTCGAGCAAGACCCGGCCGCCATCGGCGTCAACCGTCCCGTCGACGTGGCGTTGGTCGGCGATCTGCGCGGTGTGGTGCCGCAGCTGGTCGACGCGCTCAAAGACTCACCGCGCAAGCTCGCGCCCGCGCTGCAGGTCCTGATCGAAAAGGACACGAAAGAGCTTGCGGATATGGCTGAATCGGCACCGTCCGGGCGTTCGCCGATCCACCCGGCGCGCTACGTCGTCGAGGCCACCAAGGCGTTCAACGAACTCGACGACGGCATCTTGGTGCGCGACGGCGGCGCGACCGTGATCTTCCAGTGGACCTACTCGCAGTCCAAGCCGCGCGACGTGATCTGGAACCAGAACTTCGGCCACCTCGGCACCGGCCTGCCGTACGCGGTCGGAGCCTCCGTCGCCGAGGGCGGAAAGCGGCCGGTGATGCTGCTGACCAGCGATTCGGCGTTCCTGTTCCACATCGCTGAGTTGGAAACCGCTGCGCGGCAGAACCTTCCGCTGGTGTGCGTGGTGGGCGTCGACCATCAGTGGGGCCTGGAAGTCGGTGTGTACAAGCGCACGTTCTCCCAGCCCTCGCCGCAGCCCGGTGTGCACTGGAGCAAGGACGTCCGGATGGACAAGGTCGCCGAGGGCTTCGGTTGCCACGGCGAGTACGTCGAAAAGGAATCGGAAATCGGCCCGGCGATCGCTCGCGCCTACGCCAGTGGCAAAGTCGGCGTAGTGCACGTGTGCATCGATCCGAAGGCCAACTCCGAGGAGATGCCCAAGTACGACCGATTCCGCACCTGGTACGCCGAAGGCACTCAGTAAGAAAGAGGATCGATGTCATGCGCGAATACCTGAAGTTCTACATCGACGGACAATGGGTCGACCCGTTGCGCCCCAATGCTTTCGACGTCGAGAACCCGGCGACAGAGCAGGTTTCCGGGAAGATCTCGCTGGGGTCGGCGGCCGACGTCGATGTTGCGGTCAACGCCGCCCGGCGAGCCTTCACCAGCTGGTCGCAGAGCACCCGCGAACAGCGCCTGGACCTGTTGCAGGCCATCCTCTCCGAATACCAGAAGCGCGCGGACGATCTCGCCGAGGCGGTCACCGAAGAAATCGGCGCACCCCCCTCGCTGGCCGCCGGTCCGCAGGTTTTCCTCGGGATCGGTCACCTGACCACCGCGATCGACGCCCTGAAGAACTTTTCGTTCGAGGAACACAAAGGGGCGACCCTGATCGCCAAGGAGCCGATCGGCGTCTGCGGGTTGATCACCCCCTGGAACTGGCCGATCAACCAGGTCGCGGTCAAGGTCTACCCGGCGCTGGCGACCGGCTGCACCGTCATCCTGAAACCCTCCGAGGTGGCCCCGTATTCGCCCTACATCTTCGCCGAGATCCTGGATGCCGCGGGCGTGCCGGCCGGGGTGTTCAACCTGATCAACGGCGATGGCCCGGGCGTCGGTGTGGCGCTGGCGAGCCATCCCGACATCGACATGGTGTCGTTCACCGGATCCACCCGCGCCGGTGTCGATGTGGCCACGAATGCCGCCGCGACCGTGAAACGAGTGACCCAGGAACTCGGCGGCAAGAGCCCCAACATCGTCCTCGACGACAGTGGCTTCGCGCAGGGCGTCAAGGCCGGCGTGGCGAATATGATGCCCAATTCCGGGCAGAGCTGTAACGCGCCCTCGCGCATGCTGGTCCCGAATTCCCGGATGGAGGAGGCCATCGACATCGCGCGTGAAGTCGCCGGACAAGTACCGGTGGGCAGCAGTGACGCGACCGCCATCGGTCCGGTCGCGTCGAGGGCACAGTTCGAGAAGGTTCAGCGCCTGATCCAGCAGGGCATCGATGAGGGCGCGACCGTGGTCGCGGGGGGCCCGGGCCGGCCGGAGGGACTGGACACGGGGTACTACGTCAAGCCGACCGTCTTCGCGCATGTCACCAATGACATGACGATCGCGCGCGAGGAGATCTTCGGGCCGGTGCTGTGCATTCTCGGCTACGACGACCTAGACCACGCAGTCGAGATCGCCAATGACACCCAATACGGCCTTGCCGGTTACGTATCGGGGGCCGACCTCGACACGGCGCGCGAGATCGCCCGCAAGATCCGCGCGGGATGGGTGACCATCAATCACGCATTCGACATGAACGCGCCGTTCGGCGGCTACAAGCACAGCGGCAACGGTCGGGAATGGAGCGAGTTCGGCTTCCATGAGTATCTGGAGGTCAAGAGCACCCTGGGCTACGCACCCGACAAGAGCTGACGCGTCAGGGGTGAATTCCGAACGCAGCACGGCAGAAAACACCTCGCGTGTCCTCCACCTGATCCTGTGCGCCCGCCTCTAGGCTGGCTTGCTGAACTCAACAGGAGGGGCAGCGACGTATCGGCATCAACCATGGCGCCGGGCGAAATGGTAGTTACGGCGCGCTGACAGCAAGCAGAGAGCCGGGCGGGTCTCACCCCGCGTCGGCTCGTCGTACTCGGCCCCGGTGGGTGGCCCCCGTGCGCCGCATCGGCCGGCTGGCGATCTGGGACCGGCCCGAGCGGGCCAGCGGAATCCCGGCACTCGACGGACTGCGTGCGATCGCGGTCGCCCTAGTGCTCATCGGGCACGGCGGCATCCCGGGCGTCGGTGGCGGATTCATCGGCGTCGACGTGTTTTTCGTCCTCAGCGGGTTCCTGATCACCTCGCTGCTGCTGGACGAGCTGGGCCGCACCGGCCGGATCGAGTTGACCGGCTTCTGGATTCGGCGTGCGCGACGACTGCTGCCCGCACTGGTGCTGATGGTGCTCGCCGTGGCCGCTGCCCGCCAGCTATTGCCCGACCGGTCGCTGGCCGGCTTGCGCGACGACGCCGTCGCGGCCTTCGTGTGGATGGCGAACTGGCGGTTCGTCGCCCAGAAGACCGACTACTTCACGCAGGGTGCTCCACCCTCGCCGCTGCAGCACACCTGGTCACTCGGGGTGGAGGAGCAGTATTACTTCGTCTGGCCGGTGCTGCTCATCGCGGTCACCTTGCTGCTCGCCGCCCGCGCGAGGCGCCGCTCGTCCCGGGCGACCGTCGGCGGTGTGCGGTTCGCCACGTTCCTGATAGCCACCTTCGGCGCACTGGCTTCGGCGGCGCTCGCCGTCGTCTTGGCGTCCGATGGGACCCGCGACCGGATCTATTTCGGCACCGACACCCGTGCGCAGGCGTTGCTGCTCGGCGCCGCGTCGGCCGCATTGCTGGTGCGGGACTGGCCGTCGATGAACCGCGGGTGGTGCATGATCCGCACGCGGTGGGGGCGCCGGCTCGCCCGGATCCTGCCGCTGTTCGGTCTGGCGGGACTGGCGGCGGCGACGCACTACGCCACCGGGGCCAGCGGCGAATTCCGCCACGGCTTGCTGATTGGAGTCGCGATCGCGGCGGTGATCGTGATCGCACCCGTCGCGCTGGAGCAGCGCGGAATCGTGGCCCGTGTGCTCGCGTTGCGCCCCCTGGTGTGGCTGGGCACCATTTCCTACGGCGTCTACCTGTGGCATTGGCCAATCTTCTTGGCGCTCAACGGCGAACGCACCGGGTGGTCCGGGCTACCGCTGTTCGCCGCGCGGTGCGGCGCCACGCTGGTGCTGGCCGCAACGTCGTATTGGCTGCTCGAACAACCCATTCGGCGCTGGCGACCGGCGCGCGTACCGCTGCTGCCGCTGGCGGCCGCGACCGTGGCCAGCGCGGCAGCGGTGACCTTGTTGGTGATCCCGGTGGGTACCGGGCCCGGTCTGCGTGAGGTCGGTCTACCGCCCGGCGTCTCGGCCGTCGCTGCGGTCTCACCGTCGCCGCCCGGCCCGAGCCGGCCCCGAGATGCCAACCGGCCGTTCACCGTCTCGGTGTTCGGTGATTCGATCGGGTGGACCTGGATGCACTACCTGCCCCCGACACCCGGGTTCGCATTCCTTGACCACACCGTCATCGGATGCAGCCTGGTACGTGGCACGCCGTACCGCTACATCGGCCAGACTTTGGAGCAACGGTCGGAATGCGACGGCTGGCCGATTCGCTGGTCGACGCAGGTCGCCCGGGATCAGCCGGACGTCGCGCTGCTGGTCATCGGCCGCTGGGAAACGGTGGATCGGGTCAACGAGGGCCAGTGGACTCACATCGGCGACCCGACCTTCGACGCCTACCTCAACGGCGAGCTCGAACGGGCGCTGACCATCGTGGGTGCTACCGGTGTGCACGTGGTGGTCGCCACCGTCCCCTACAGCCGGGGCGGCGAAAAGCCGGACGGCCGGCTTTATCCGGAGGACCAGCCGGATCGGGTCAACCTGTGGAACACCATGCTGCGCAAGACCGTTAGCCACCATCCCAACGTCGCGATCCTCGACCTGAACAAGAAGCTGTGCCCCGACGGGGTCTATACCGCCAAAGTCGATGGCATCAAGGTGCGCAGCGACGGCGTCCACCTGACGCCCGAAGGGGTGAAGTGGCTCACGCCGTGGCTCGAGGAATCGCTGCGGTAGCCCCTAACCGCTTGTGCGGCAGCTGATCTCCATGCTGTCGCTGTCGCGGACCTGGAAGTTGAAGCTGACGTAACCGTTGTCCTGGTTGCGCACGCGATCGAGATAGGGCGCCATGTCGGCCGAGCTGGCGTTGTCGGCGATGACCAGCGCACCCGTGGATAGGCGAGGCTCCAGCAGCTCGACCACGGGCAGATACAAATCCTTCCATCCATCGAGCAGCAGGAAATCGATTGCCCCGTCCAGGCTTTCCAGCGTTGTCAGCGCATCGCCTTCCAGAATCGTGATCACATCGTCCAGGCCCGTCTCGGCGAACGTCTTTTTCGCCGCCGCGATCTTGGTCTCACTGAGCTCCGTGGTCACCACCCGCCCGGTGCCGTTGTCGCGCACCGCCGCGGCCAGATGCAGGGCGGAGATGCCGAACGACATGCCGAACTCGACCACGGTGGCCGGACGGGTGGCCCGCACCAGCGAATACAGCAGCCGTCCGGCTTCCGGTGTCACCGGGATGTAGAACTCGCTCATCGCCTCGGTGCGTTCCTGCGTGGTCATCGGCCGATCAAACGTGCCGCGTCGCTCGCGCAACAGCGGCATCTGGTTCTTCGACTCGGCGTACATCCGGTCGAGCGTCGATGCGACCCGGGAATCCTGCAAGGTTGTGGTCATGTCATCGAGCCTAGGCTTCCTCCCCTGAGCGGGCGTGGGTGAGCATCGGTGGGCGTCAAGGATCTGTTAAGCGGTTTGACGAGCCCGCGCACCCGGTGCCACTATGGACCCCGCAAGCACCTCGGTAGGTGAGGCGTCTGCATGGATATAGGCCACTGACCCCGAACGTCGAGAGACGCCCCGGGTCAGGACAGCTCTTCCCGGACCCAAGGGTTGAGCCCAAGTGGCTTCCGGAATGTTCCGGATACGCCGTGCAGTGCCGAAGCTCCGACGAGAGGGGTGCGACCGGCGGTTTGCTCTGCCGGTCACTCATGCCTCTCTCGTTCAGGTGAAATGTAGTGACACCCGCGTGTGTCCCGGCCGTGAGGAGGTGAGGGCGAGATGAGTCCCGGCGATAGTCCCTATCCGAAATCCGTCTTGTCCCGATCCGGCTCCGGTATTTCCTTCACCGCCTGACCTTGCTTGGTCCCGCGCGGCTGACACGCCGTGCCGACGCCGATCGGACCTCCGTCAGGAGAAGATCATGGCTTTTGTTGTTACGCACCGTTTTTCTGTTGCTCCCAGGATGCGCGGCCGGTCGATGCTGCGTGCAGGCCGGTTGCTGGCCAACAGGTTTCACCTGCGCGCCAGCCTGACCCCGCAGGAGCGGGCCAACCTGTACGTCTCGAGGATGCCGGTCGCGATGGTCACCGCGTCGCTGGGTGGCCACGTCTCGGGTCTCGACAGCAACCACCGCTGAACCACCGCCTCGGCGACGGGCGTCACAGCGCCGCCCGTCGCCGCAGGCGCGTTGAGCGCCGCAACCACGACTGCCTCACCGCGGTCTGAGAACCGCTCGAGTTAGCGAGGATTCGATGACTTCGATCCACACCGGCGGCGGCCGACGCACCCCGGCGCCCGGCCGCTCCGCCGCCGCGCCGGAAGGCGCACGCGCCGAGGCGCAACGTCCGAGCGCGCTGGATTCCGCGCACGTCGGCGGCATCGTCGGCGCGTTCGGGCGCATCCGGTGCGACGGGGACGGGGCGTTCAGTGGACGCTGGCGGCGCCTGCGCACACTGGCGGTCATCACCGGACCGGGACTGATCGTCATGGTGGGCGACAACGACGCCGGTGGCGTCGCGACCTACGCCCAAGCCGGCCAGAACTACGGCATGGGCCTGTTGTGGACGCTGGCACTGCTGATTCCGGTGCTGTACGTCAACCAGGAGATGGTGCTGCGGTTAGGCGCGGTGGCCCGGGTTGGGCACGCGCGCTTGATATTCGAGCGGTTCGGCAAGTTCTGGGGCGCGTTCAGCGTCGGTGATCTGTTGGTCCTGAACGCCTTGACCATCGTCACCGAATTCATCGGCGTCTCACTGGCTCTCGGGTTCCTGGGCTGCCCGAAGATCGTCGCTGTCCCGGCCGCCGCCGCGCTGCTGTTCGCCGTGGTGGCAGGGGGATCATTCCGCCGCTGGGAGAGGTTGATGTTCCTCCTGATTGCGGTGAATGTGCTGATCTTCCCGATGGTGTTACTGGCGCATCCCTCCCCGAAAGCGACTGCGGCCGGGCTGATCCCACAGCTCCCCGGTGGGCTCAACTCGACGGTGCTACTGCTGGTGGTCGCCATCGTGGGCACCACGGTCGCGCCGTGGCAGCTGTTCTTCCAGCAATCCAACGTGGTCGACAAGCGCATCACCGCCCGCTGGATCCCGTACGGCCGAGCCGATCTGGCCATTGGAATCGTCGTGGTCATGGTCGGTGCGACAGCGCTGATGGCCGTGGCGGCGTTCGGATTGACCGGCACCTCCGATGCGGGTCATTTCACCGATGCGGGCGCCGTCGCGTCGGGGTTGTCGAATCATCTCGGCCCCACGGCGGGAGCGCTGTTCGCGATCATCCTGCTGGACGCGTCGCTGATCGGCGCCAACGCCGTCGGCCTGGCGACCACCTATGCGGTCGGCGATGCCATGGGTAAGCGGCACTCGCTGCATTGGAAGATCCGCGAGGCCCCCCTGTTCTACGGCGGCTACGCGATACTGCTCGCGGTGTCGGCGGCGGTGTCCTTCAGCCCGGACAACATCCTGGGCCTGGTGACCCAGGGCGTCCAGGCACTGGCCGGTGTGCTGTTGCCCTCGGCCACCGTCTTCCTGGTGCTGCTGTGCAACGATCGGGCGGTGCTGGGACCGTGGGTGAACACGGTGCGGCAGAACATCATTGCGTGGACAATCGTGTGGTGTCTGGTGCTGCTGTCGTTGGCGTTGACGGCAGCCACCTTCTTCCCCGGCCTCTCCACGGCCGCCATCGAGGCCGGGCTCGCGGCCGGCGCGGTGCTCGGCATCGTCGGCGGTGCCGTGATGATCGTTGTGGGCCGGCGACACCAGAACCTGACCGAGGCGGAAGCCATCGTGCGCACTCTCGGTGGCGGCCTCGACCCGGAGGAGGTCGACGAACTCGACGACGCCTCGTCGCTGACGCGTGCCGAGCGGCGAGCCATACGTCGCCAGGACCGGTTGAGCTGGCAGACCCCCACCCTCGCCCTGCTCGATCGACCGACGATGTCACCGATGCGCCGGGCGGGGCTCTTCACCCTGCGGGGCTACCTGGTCGTGGCCGTCACTTTCGTCATCATCAAGATCGTGCAGGCCGGTGTTGTCGGACCGGCCGGATCATTCTGAGTTAGTGGGCAGCAGAACGATTTTCCCGTGGGTATGCCGCTGCTCGAGCTCGGCATAAGCGTCGGCGACCCGGTCCAGCGGATAGGTCGCGGCGATGTCGAATTCGATGGCCCCCGAAACGATCAGATCGGCCATCTCGGCGAGCACCTCGGGCGTCGAGGCTTCCATGCTGCCCTCGGTCTTCGCGCCCACCTCGCCCGCCTTCTGGAACGAGATGATGGTGTCGATCCGCTCTGGCGCCACGCCGAGATCCACGGCGAGCTGTACGTAGTCCGGGCCGAACAGGTCGATGAAACCGTCGATGCCGTCCGGCGCCGCGGCCCGCAGCCGCTCGGCGAGTCCGTCACCGTAGCCGATCGGGATGACGCCATGCGCGCGCAGCCAGTCGGCGTTGCCGGCGCCAGCAATGCCGAGCACTCGCGCCTTACGCAGTACCAGAAGCTGCACGACAAGGCTGCCCACCCCGCCCGCTGCCGCCGACACGGCGATCGTCTCGCCGGCTTGAGGCGCCACGGCACGGACGGCCGCATAAGCGGTCGCCCCCACCACGTACAGGGAACCCGCTGCCTCCCAACTGAGTTCGGGAGGTTTGCGGATCAATTGGCTGACCGGAACCGCGGTGTGGGTGGCGTGGCTGGACCGGCGCAGGCTGAAACCCAAGACTTCGTCGCCGACCGAAAACTCGGTGACCCCGGGCGCCACGGCGGTGATGACGCCGGCCACATCACTGCCCTGGCCGGTGGGAAAGGTGGCCGGGAACATCTCGTGCATCGCCCCGACCCGGATGCCGGCTTCGCCGGGGTTTATCCCGGCCGCGCGCACTTCGACGACGACCTCACCCGGCCCGGGGGAGGGCATCTCGATGTCCGCGACGTACAACACCTCACGTCCCCCGTAACGGTCGAACCGTACTGCGCGCGCCCTTACAGCCGTCATACCGATCTCCTTTTTCCAACGCGAGGATGCGCCTACCCACGCCAGCATAGGCATGCCAAAGTGCTACCCAGCGTGCGTCGAGTGGGCCTATGTTCGTAGCAAGCCTGGTTTGCACCAGTGTTTCGCCGGCGGCACCGGGAGCCGCGGTGAAAGCCGGAAACCGATGACACCTGGAGGGAGCAGGCGTGCAAGTTGGTCGAAGCGGCACCGCCGGCTTGGCCGTTGCCATCGTCGTAATCAGCGCGAGCGCCGGATGCGGCAGCACCGACAAAGCCTCGTCGCCGTCGTCGACTTCCCCCGCTTCGACCAGTTCGAGCGCGGTCACCGGTCCGCCGTCGGGAAAGCCCACGGACTACGGCTTCTTGCTGATCAAGTCGAACGACGTCGGTGGCGGCCTCACCGCGCCGCAGTCGCCCATGCTCAACCCGAACAATGCTCCGGGGGTTGCCCAGCTGTTCGCCAACGGCGACAGCAGCCGTCGGCTGTGGGACACCATCGTGGTCGCCCCCGATCCGTCGGCGGCCGCCGCCGAATTAGCCGCCACCCAAGGCAGTTACAACGGCAAGGTGAGCGGCAGCTGGCAACCGCTCGCCGTCGGCGCGAACGGCGTAACGATTTCGGGTACCTCCCCGGACAATTCCCAAGCGATGATGGTCTTGGTTTTCACCGAAGGCAAGGCGCTGGTGACCCTGGAATTCGACAACCCGCCCACCGAGCCGGTCGATCCGGCCGTAGCGCTCGACATCGGCCGCAAGCAAGATGCGGCGATAAAGGCCGGGCTAGCAGGCTAGCTCGGCCTTGCCTTCGGCAGATGTGAAAAGCCCTCGCCCGCTACAATTTTCGGCGCCCGCACGCCAACGCCATCGCCATCGCCATCATTCGGTGTGACCGTGTGCCACCCCGCACAGTGCGCCCGCCGGGCAGCCCGGGCCGCGCCGGCGATGAGGCGGCGCTCAGGCCACGACCTGGATGGGGTCTCCAACGTTCACTTCATTGAAGTACCAGGCGGCGTTGTCGGGGCTGAGGTTGATGCAGCCATGACTGACGTTGGCGTTGCCTTGGGAGTCAACCGACCACGGTGCCGAGTGGACGTAGACGCCGCTCCACGTGACGCGTACGGCGTACTGGGCGGTGATCTTGTATCCCTCGGGGGAGCTGAGCGGAATGCCGATGGTGCGGGAGTCCATCACCACGGTGCGCTGCTTTTCCAACGCGGTGAAGCTACCGATCGGGGTGGGCCGGCTGGGCTTGCCCATCGACGCCGGCATGGTGCGCAGGACCTCGCCGTTCCTGCTGACGGTGAAGGTGTGCTTGGAGATGCTGGCGACGCCCAGTAGCGAATCGCCAGTGTCGAAGCCCGTCGACAGAGCCTGCACGCCGACCGACACATGGGTGTGGGCGGGCCAATACTGGTCGGGAACCCACTGCACGACAGTGTTGTGGACCCAGTTGAAGTGTCCGGGGGTGCCGCTGGGCGACGTGACGTGGATTGACCGTTCGACGGCGGTGCGATCGGCCACCGGAGCGGTGAAGGTCACCACGACCGGGTGGGCGACCCCCACCACGGCGCCATCGGCGGGCAAAATCGAGGCGATCTCGGGGCTGGTTTGCGGTTGCGGCACGGCGGCGGTGCTGCGACCGACCGGCGCCACCAGGCCCACAGCTGTGATCGCGACCATAACAAATAGATAACGAACACCCCGACGCATACCGTCCGCCCTTCGAGATGGTGTGACCAACACACCGATATCCTACTGGTTACCCACTGACCACCGGTTTCAGCAAACAATGACAGCCCGGCTCGGTCGTCACGGTAACGATTCGGTCACCGATCGAGTTCAACCGCGTCCGAACCCCGTCGTGTGGGTGCCGCCACGCCGTCGCGATCCATTACGACTGCGGGATGCCAGGCCGCAGTTGCGTGAAACCGGTACCGATGCTTCAGCTTTCGCGGCCGCAGTGTCACGACCCGCCCCGTAGGCCGAATCCGTGGGAATAGCCGCATTGGCCGCGGCGCAAACTTCGGCTGGCCCGCCCGTCGGCAACGCGCTAGCCTCAGCGGATCGGTGCCCACGGGCCCAGGCCGAACCCGAGGAGTGCGGGTGCTCTTCCGTCAACTGGAGTACTTCGTGGCGGTCGCTTCCGAGCGGCACTTCGCCCGGGCGGCCGAGAAATGCTTTGTCTCCCAGCCGGCGCTCTCGGCCGCGATCGCCAAGCTGGAACGGGAACTGAACGTCACGCTGATCAACCGCGGGCACAGCTTCGAAGGCCTCACTCCCGAAGGCGAGCGGTTGGTGGTGTGGGCCAGGCGGATTCTCGCCGAACACGACGCGTTCAAGTCCGAAGTGGACGCCGTGCGCTCGGGGATCACCGGGGCGCTTCGGCTGGGCACCGTTCCCACCGCCTCCACCACCGCGTCGCTGGTGCTCTCGACGTTCTGTTCGGCGCACCCATTGGTGAAGGTGCACATCCTCTCTCGGCTGGCGGCCAGCGAACTGTACCGGCGCCTGCGCGAGTTCGAGATCGATGCCGCCATCGTGCATGCGGCGCCCGAAGAGGCTCACGACGTGAACCTGGTTTCGCTGTACGAGGAGCGATATGTGTTGCTGGCGCCGGCGGACATGCTGGGATCCGGGGCGGCGACGATGACCTGGGTGGAGGCAGCGCAGTTGCCGCTGGCGTTACTCACGCCCGCGATGCGTGACCGACAGATCATCGACAAATCGTTCGCCGACCATTCCATCACTGTCAGCCCGCAGGTCGAAACCGATTCCGTCGCTTCGTTATTCGCTCAGGTATCGGCGGGCAACTGGGCGTCGATCGTGCCGCACACCTGGCTGTGGACGTCGCCGTTGGGTCCGGCCATCAGGGCGGTGGAATTGGTCGATCCGGTTCTCAAAGCCGATGTGGCCCTGGCCACCAACTCGAGCGGACCGGGGTCGCCGATCGCCCGCGCGCTTGCCACCGCCGCCGGGCAGCTGGCGCTCGACGAATTCTTCGACGCCCAACTGCTGGGGCTCACTCGCCGGCGCTGACCGCGCCCGGCGCCGGGGCGGCCGCGGTGGCCGGGTTCAGGTTGGACAGGTGCCCGCTTTCCACCCCCGCCGACGGGTCGAGTTCGCAGTCGATGATCGACGGCGCACGAGTGTCGATCGTTTCGGACAGCGCTGCGCGCAGTTCGGACGGCGTGGTGACGTGATACCCCTTGCCGCCGAACGCTTCCGCGAGCAGCTCGTGTCGCGCCCGGGCGTTCAGCACCGTCGGGGCAGGATCCGATCTCGTCGCGGCCGTGCCGGGTGTGGCCTCGTCGCCGCGGTAGACGCCACCGTTGTTGAGGATGACGACGGTCACCGGTAGCCGGTAACGGCAGATGGTCTCGACCTCCATGCCGCTGAAGCCGAATGCGCTGTCGCCTTCGATCGCGACCACCGGGTTGCCGGTCTCGACGGCGGCGGCGATGGCATAGCCCATCCCGATGCCCATCACGCCCCAGGTTCCGGTGTCCAGCCGGTGGCGGGGCAGCTCCATGTCGATGACATTGCGGGCCAGATCGAGCGCATTGGCGCCTTCGTTGACGACGTACACGTCCCGGTTGTCCTGCAGCACAGAACGAATTGCACCGAGGGCGTTGTAAAACCGCATCGGGTGCGGGTTTTCGGCCAGGCGCTCGCTCATCTTCGCTTCGTTGCGTGCCGTGCGTTCGGCCAGCTCGCTGGTCCACTGCGCCGGCGCGGTGATCGGCCGGGCGGCCACGGCGTCACACAGCGCGGACATCGCCGATCCGATGTCTGCGGCCAGCGGCGCGACTTGCTGGTTGCTGTCGAATTCGGACGCGGCGATGTCCACCTGGACGAATTTGGCCTCGCGACTCCATTGCGGCGACTCACCATGCCCCAGAAGCCAATTCAGCCGCGCACCGACCAGCAGGACAGCGTCGGCGCGCGAGATCGCCAGCGAGCGGGCGGCCGCGGCGGACTGCGGATGCGAATCCGGCAGTAGGCCCTTGGCCATCGACATCGGCAGGAACGGAAACTTGGTAGCCTCGACGAATTTCCGAATCACGTTGTCGGCCTGGGCATACGCGGCGCCCTTGCCGAGCACGATCAACGGTCGCCGCGCTCGAGCCAGCACACCGATCGCGCGATCGACGGCGTCCGGCGCCGGCAGCTGTCGAGGGGCGGGGTCGATGACGCGCCAGACTGTCTCCGCCGCGGCGCCAACGTCCATGGCCTGGCCCAGAACCTCACCGGGGATGTCCAGATAGACGCCGCCGGGCCGTCCGGAGACGGCGGTGCGAATGGCACGCGCGACGCCGCGCCCGATGTCTTCGATCCGGTTGATCCGATAGGCCGCCTTGGCGAACGGCTTCGCCGCGTTGAGCTGGTCGAGGTCCTGGTAGTCGCCTCGTTGCAGATCCACCAGCGCCCGATTGCTGGAGCCGGAGATCTGGATCATCGGAAAGCAGTTCGTCGTCGCATTCGCCAGGGCGGGCAGGCCATTGAGGAAACCGGGTCCGGAGGTCGTGAGGCACACTCCGGGTCGTCGGGTCAGGAATCCGGCGGCGGCCGCGGCGTTGCCAGCCGAGTTCTCCTGCCGGAAACCGATGTAGCGGATCCCGGACGCCTGCGCGACGCGGGCGAGGTCGGTGATCGGGATGCCGACGATCCCGTAGATGGTCCCGACGTCGTTGGCCTTCAGCGCGTCCACCACGAGGTGGAACCCATCGATCTGGCGTGTCGGGGTGGGAGATGCCGGAGCTGCGGACATGTGGCGACTCCTCAAATGCTTGCGGTACTGCCGTCGCCATCACTGTGACCCGAGCGCGCACCAAGTGTCCAAGTCGATGGCACTATCCGGCGATTTACGTTGTCTATCGTTGCACGTCGGGGCTGTGTTGAGGCGGCTCGATAGCCGCCGGTTATCGGTCGTGAGCGAATCGGTATTGGACGCACCAGGAAGCCGACCGGCAGGGTGGCATCGGTGAGCAACAGCGGAAGGAGTTCGGCGATGGGGTCGAGTGACAGCGGTGCGGGGTCGACAGAATCCACCAGCATCGCCGATCTGGTCGAGGCGGCCGCACGCCGATCGCCGGAGGCGCCCGCGCTCGTGGTCACCGCCGAGCACCTACCGGTCGACTATGGCGATCTGCTCCGGCTAATCGATGACCTGGCCGCGCAGCTGAAGGCCGCCGGTTTGCTGCGCGGCGACCGGGTGGCGCTGCGCGCCGGCAGCAACGCCGAATTCGTCGTCGGGCTGTTGGCGGCGTCGCGCGCGGATCTTGTTGTGGTTCCGCTGGATCCGGCCCTCCCCCCCGCCGAACAGCGTGCTCGCAGCGCGGCGGTGGGCGCCCGGGCCGTGCTCGTCGACCGGTCCGGCGACAGCGTCGCGGCCGCACCCGACGGCTTGCCGTCGTGGCCGATCGCGGTGGCCGTCGGGTCTGACGGCACCGCCGCGACGGTCAGCCTGGACGTGACCGCGGCCCCACTGCGTGACGTGTCGACTCCGGAGGGGTTACGCGACGACGACGCCATGATCATGTTCACCGGCGGAACCACCGGTGTGCCCAAGATGGTTCCGTGGACGCGCCACAACATCGCCCGCTCGGTCGCCGCCATCATCGACGGTTACGGGCTGGGGTCGCGGGACGCGACGGTGGCGGTGATGCCGCTCTACCACGGGCACGGCCTGCTCGCGGCGCTGCTGGGCACCCTGGTATCCGGGGGAGCGGTGCTGCTGCCCGCACGGGGAAAGTTCTCGGCGCACACCTTCTGGGACGACATCGAGGCCGTCGGGGCCACCTGGTACACCGCCGTCCCGACGATCCATCAGATTCTGCTGGAGCGCGCCCGAACCGAGCAGCCGGGTGGCACGCACGCGCTGCGGTTCATCCGGAGTTGCAGCGCGCCGCTGACCGCCGAGACCGCGCAGGCGCTGCACGATACCTTCTCGGCGCCGGTGGTGTGCGCCTTCGGGATGACCGAGTCGACCCACCAGGTGGCGACGACGGCCATCGGTGGTGCCGGAAGGAGTGAAAACCCCGGTGCCACACCCGGACTCGTCGGGCGGTCGACCGGACCGGAAATCCGGATCGCCGGACCCGACGGCCGGGCGCTGCCGCCGGAGACGGTCGGCGAAGTCTGGCTGCACGGACCGACCGTGGTGCGGGGCTACCTCGGCGACCCCTCCATCACCGCCGCCAACTTCACCGAGGGATGGTTGCACACCGGCGACTTGGGCACGCTGTCGTCGGCCGGCGACCTCGTCATCCGCGGCCGCATCAAGGAGCTCATCAACCGGGGCGGGGAAAAGATTTCGCCGGAGCGCGTCGAGGGCATCCTGGCCACCCACCCCGACGTGCTGGAGGTCGGCGTGTTCGGCGTGCCGGACAAGCTGTACGGCGAGACCGTGGCCGCGGTCATCGTCGCGCGCGGATCCGCGGCGCCGACGGCCGACGAACTGACGGCGTTCTGCCGTGGCCGTCTGGCGCCCTTCGAGGTGCCCGCCGAGTTCCAGCAGACCGGCGAATTGCCGCACACCGCGAAAGGTTCGCTGGACCGGCGCGCGGTGGCGGAGCGGTTCGGCCGCAAGGGCTGAGGAGTTCTAGACGGCGGCGTGCAGTCGGGCGGCCGCAGATTCCGGCATGGGTTCGTACCGCGCGAACGACCGGGTGAACGACGCGGCCCCGTGGGCCAGGGACCGCAAGTCGATGGCATAGCGGGTCAACTCCACCTGCGGCACCTCCGCATTGACCACGGTGCGCTCGTTGCCCGCGGTGTCGGAGCCGAGCACTCGCCCGCGCCGGCTGGACAGATCACCCATCACCGCGCCGACGAAATCGTCGGGCACCAGGACCGAGATCTCATCGATGGGTTCGAGCAGCGCCACCTTGGTCGCCGCGGCGGCCTCCCGCAACGCCAGCGAGCCCGCCATCTGGAACGCGAAGTCCGACGAGTCGACGCTGTGGGCCTTGCCGTCGAGCAGCGTGACCCGGATATCAACCACCGGGTAGCCCGCGTGCACGCCCTTCTCCATCTGGGCCCGCACGCCCTTCTCCACGCTCGGAATGAATTGCCGCGGCACCGCTCCGCCGACCACCTTGTCGACGAACTCGAACCCCGAGCCTTCCGGTAAGGGCTCCACCTCGATGTCGCACACCGCGTACTGGCCGTGCCCGCCCGACTGCTTGACGTGGCGCCCATGCCCTTTCGCCTTGCCGGCGAACGTTTCTCGCAGCGGGACGCGCAGTTCCACGGTGTCGACGGTGACGCCGTACCGGTTGGCCAGCGCCTCGAGCACGACGCCGGCGTGGGACTCGCCCATGCACCACAGCACGATCTGGTGGGTCTCCTGGTTCTGCTCGATCCGCAGGGTCGGGTCTTCGGCGGCCAACCGTCCCAGCCCCACCGACAGCTTGTCCTCGTCCGTCTTGGCGTGGGCCGCGATCGCGATCGGCAGCAGCGGCTCGGGCATGGTCCAGGGCTTCAAGACCAATGGCTCCGACTTATCCGAAAGTGTGTCACCCGTTTCCGCGCGGCTCAGTTTGCCGATCGCGCAGATGTCACCCGCCACCACCGCCGGCGCAGGGCGCTGCTGCTTGCCCAGCGGGAAGGACAGCACCCCGATGCGCTCGTCCTCGTCGTGGTCGGGATGCGCATGGCCACTGCCGTTGCCGGTGCCGAAGAACGACGCAAAGTGGCCCGACACATGAACTGTCGTGTCGGGCCTGATGGTCCCGGCGAATACCCGGACCAGACTGACCCTGCCGACGTAGGGGTCCGACGTCGTCTTCACCACCTCCGCGAGCAATGGCGCGTCCGGGGCACACGTCAGGCTCGCGTGCGGAGCACCGACCTGGGTGAAGACCTCCGGCAGTGGGTGTTCCATCGGAGACGGGAAGCCGCGGGTGGCGACCTCCAGCAATTCCAGGGTGCCCACGCCGCTGCTGCTGCAGACCGGGATCACCGGGAAGAACGAGCCCCGGGCGACGGCCTGCTCCAAATCCTGGATGAGCACGGACTCGTCGATGACCTCGCCCCCGAGATAGCGCTCCATCAGCGACTCGTCCTCGGACTCCTCGATGATCCCCTCGATCAGGGCGCCGCGCGCCTCCTCGATCTGCTCGGCGTCGGAGGGGTCCGGCGGTTGCACGGTGCGGGTGCCGTCGGTGTATTCGTAACGCGTCTGCGACAACAGCCCGATCAGGCCGTGGCAGGACGGCAGGCCGGTGGGCAGGTAGAGCGGTAAAACCTTGTCGCCGAACGCATTCTGCGCAGCTGCCAGCGCCTCGGAGTAGTTCGCCCGGGTGTGGTTGAGCTTGGTGATCACCACGGCGCGGGGCATGCCGACCTGGTCGCATTCCTGCCATAGCGACTTGGTGGGCTGATCCACGCCTTCGTTGGCCGCGATGACGAACAGCGCGCAATCCGCGGCGCGTAGCCCCGCCCGCAACTCGCCGACGAAGTCGGCGTATCCGGGAGTGTCGACCAGGTTCACCTTGATGCCGTCGTGCGACAGGGACGCCACCGCCACGCCCACCGACCGTTGTTGGCGAATCTCGGCATCGTCGTAGTCGCAAACCGTGCTGCCGTCGGCGACCGAGCCGCTCCGGGTCAGCACACCCGCGGCGACCAACAAGGCTTCTACGAGTGTGGTTTTGCCGCCACCCGACGGGCCAACCAGCACCACGTTGCGGATTTCGTCGGGACCGTTGGGGGTAGGAGCGTTCCCCGCTCCTTGGGAAGCGTTTGTCCTGTCGGCCATGACTTTCCTCCAGGTTGCCCGGCGCGCGCCATTGCTGTCCTAGCCAGCACCTATCTAGCTACCATCCACCCAACTTCGGTCGACCACAAGACCGTCGGATCAGATCAGGTGCCGTTGCGGCGACCCGCCCGCCGAGCCACCGCTCAGTAATGCCAGCTGGACCAACGCCGCACCGCGACCTCGATCACCGGGCCGTCCAACGAAACCGATTGATACTGCGGGTATTTCGCGCGCAGCAGGAGGCGCCCAAGCTCAAGGGCGTCGCCGTCGGTGTGGACGGTGGCGACGCCGTCGACGCGCACCCACCACAGCTGAGTCCAGTCGTCGGCGTAGTGATCCACGAGCAGGCTCACCCGGGGGTTGCTGTCGATGTTGGCCAGGCGGCGCAGCCGCCGCGTCGTTTTCGGCTTCGCGTCGACGGCCGTGTAGACCACGTCGCCGTTGTCGGCCGCGACCGCGAAGACCACCGGGACCAGGTGCGGTATGCCACCGGGCGCGACCGTGGCCAGTCGGGCTACCCGGGCCCGGCCGAAGCTGGCCTTGGGTTCGAATTCGCCCACCGTGCCAGCTTAAGACGCGCGGTAGGTGAGGACCGGATGGTCGGAACCTCACACATGCCGTGCATAGCTACCTGCATTACGGTTATATACACACAAATGTGCCGCCAGGAGCCTGAGGCCGGGACAGTTTGTTCTCTACCGCGAAGCAGGAGGGTGACACCGATGAGCAAACCGCGCCACCGCTCGGTCCTGCGGTCATGGTTGGTCAGCGTGCTGACCGTGATCGGATTGGGCCTTGGTCTGGGGTCCGGCGTGGGCCTTGCGCCGGCGTCGGCGTCACCGTCGGACCTGACGCTGGATCGGTTCATCGACCGTCCCTTGGCGCCACTCGACCCATCGGCGGCGGTCGGTCAGGTCGGGCCGCAGGTGGTCAACATCGACACCAAATTCGGCTACAACGACGCGGTGGGTGCTGGAACCGGCATCGTGATCGATCCCAACGGCGTCGTGCTGACCAACAACCACGTCATCTCCGGCGCTACCGACATCACCGCATTCGCCGTCGGCAACGGCCAGACCTATGCCGTTGACGTGATCGGCTACGACCGCACGCAGGACATCGCGGTGCTGCAACTTCGCGGCGCGTCCGGCCTTCCCACCGCCGCGATCGGCGGCGAGGCCACCGTGGGCGAGCCCATCGTCGCCCTCGGAAACGTCAATGGCCAGGGCGGCACGCCCAACGCCGTGGCCGGCAAGGTCGTCGCGCTCAACCAGAGTGTGTCGGCGACCGACACGCTGACCGGCGCGCAAGAGAGCCTGGGCGGCCTGATCCAGGCGGACGCCCCGATCAAGCCCGGTGACTCCGGTGGGCCCATGGTGAACAACGCCGGGCAGGTGATCGGTGTGGACACCGCCGCCACCGACAGTTACAAGATGTCGGGTGGGCAGGGCTTCGCCATTCCCATCGGACGCGCGATGGGGGTGGCCGGGCAGATCCGGTCCGGCGCCGGTTCGAGCACGGTTCACATCGGTCCCACCGCCTTCCTCGGCCTGGGTGTGATGGACAACAATGGCAACGGCGCGCGGGTGCAGCGGGTAGTCAGCAACGGTCCCGCCGCGGCCGCCGGCATCGCGCCAGGCGACGTCATCACCGGCGTCGACAACGTCGCGATCAACGGCGCGACGTCCATGACGGCGGCGCTCGTCCCGCATCACCCCGGGGATAACATCGCGGTGCACTACCGGTCCGATAACGGTGGCGATCACACCGTGAACATCACCCTGGCGGAGGGACCGCCGGCCTGACATCCGCACTGACGGAACCGGGTGGGTGGCCAATTCGTTTGCGACCGCGCGTATTTCGGCGTAAGCGTGGGGGCGTGATTCCGAAAGTGGCGCCCAGGGTACCCGTGGCATCGTGGATTTGATGAACGACGCAAGAGAAGCTGTCGAGCACCATCCCGAGGGGGGCAGTCACGTCCAGGACGGCGTCGTGGAGCACCCCGACGCCGAGGACTTCAACAACGCCACCGCGCTGCCCACCGACCCGACCTGGTTCAAGCACGCGGTGTTCTACGAGGTGCTGGTGCGGGCGTTCCTCGACGGCAATGCGGACGGGTCCGGCGACCTGCGCGGGTTGCTGCAACGATTGGACTACCTGCAGTGGCTGGGCATCGACTGCATCTGGTTGCCGCCTTTCTACGACTCGCCCCTACGCGACGGCGGGTACGACATCCGGGACTTCTACAAGGTGCTGCCCGAGTTCGGGACGGTTGAGGATTTCGTCGCGCTGCTCAACGCCGCGCACGAGCGGGGCATCCGGGTGATCACCGACCTGGTGATGAACCACACCTCCGATTCACACCCCTGGTTTCAGGAGTCGCGGCACGACCCCGACGGTCCGTACGGCGACTTCTACGTGTGGAGCGACACCAGCGAGAAGTACACCGACGCCCGGATCATCTTCATCGACACCGAAGAGTCGAACTGGACCTTCGACCCGGTGCGCAAACAGTTCTACTGGCACCGGTTCTTCTCCCACCAGCCCGACCTGAACTACGACAACCCGGCCGTCCAGGAAGCCATGATCGACGTGCTCCGGTTCTGGCTCGAGCTTGGTATCGACGGTTTCCGCCTGGACGCGGTGCCCTACCTCTTCGAACGCGAGGGCACCAACTGCGAGAACCTGCCCGAGACGCACGCCTTCCTCAAGCGCGTCCGCAAGGTCATCGACGATGAATTCCCCGGCCGGGTGCTGCTTGCCGAGGCCAATCAGTGGCCGGCCGACGTGGTCGAGTACTTCGGCGACACCACCACCGGCGGCGACGAATGCCACATGGCTTTTCACTTCCCGCTGATGCCGCGCATCTTCATGGCGGTGCGCCGGGAATCGCGCTTTCCGATTTCGGAGATCCTGGCCCAGACGCCCGAGATCCCCGATATGGCGCAGTGGGGGATCTTCCTGCGTAACCACGACGAGTTGACGCTGGAGATGGTCTCCGACGAAGAACGCGACTACATGTACTCCGAGTACGCCAAGGATCCGCGGATGAAGGCCAATGTCGGGATCCGCCGCCGGCTGGCGCCGCTGCTGGATAACGACCGCAACCAGATCGAGCTGTTCACCGCCCTGCTTATGTCGCTGCCCGGCTCACCGGTGCTGTACTACGGCGACGAGATCGGCATGGGTGACGTGATCTGGCTGGGTGACCGCGACGGGGTGCGCACACCGATGCAGTGGACACCGGACCGCAACGCGGGTTTCTCGAAGGCGAACCCGGGCAGGCTTTATCTGCCGCCCAGCCAGGACTCCGTCTACGGTTATCAGGCGGTGAACGTGGAGGCGCAGCGCGACACCTCCACGTCGCTGCTCAACTTCACCCGGACGATGCTGGCGGTGCGGCGCCGGCACGAGGCCTTCGCGATCGGGACGTTCGAGGAGCTGGGCGGTTCGAACCCCTCGGTGCTCGCCTTCGTGCGGCAGGTGTCCGAAGACGGCGACACCGTGCTGTGCGTCAACAACCTGTCGCGTTTCCCCCAGCCGATCGAGCTGAACCTCCAGCATTGGAGCGGTTGCACGCCCGTGGAGCTGACCGGGCAGGTGGAGTTTCCGCGCATCGGCCACCTGCCCTACCTGCTCACACTGCCGGGACACGGGTTCTACTGGTTCCAGTTGACCGGATGCGAGGAGGATTCATGATGAGGGCTCGCACCGCGACGATGCAATGCGGGTCCGCCCCCACAAGCGGGAGGTACCCCCACCCGCCGGCGGGGGACGGAGCCGACGAGAAGGAGTGGCGCAAATGACTCAGCCGGCCAAGCTGCCTTGGTCTGAGTGGCTTCCACAGCAACGTTGGTACGCCGGACGCAACCGTGAACTGTCCAGCGCAGAGGCGAGCGTGGTCGTCCCGCTCGGCGACGGCCTCGACCTGGTGCTCGTCGACGCCGACTACGTCGACGGTTCCCGGCACCGATACCAGGTGATCGTGCGCTGGGATGCCCCGCCGGTCTCCGAATACAGCAACGTCGCCACCATCGGCGCCGCCGACAACCGGACCGGCTTCGACGCCATGTACGACGCCGATGCGCCGCGTTTTCTGCTCTCGCTCATCGACTCGTCCGCCTCGCGCAGCGCGTCCGGCACCGAGGTCAACTTCGCCAAGGAGCCGGACGCGAAGCTGCCGCTAAAGGCGATGGCGCACGTGTCCGATGCCGAGCAGTCCAACACCAGCGTCATCTTCGACCGCGACGCCATCTTCAAGGTCTTCCGCCGGGTCAGCAGCGGCATCAATCCCGACGTCGAGCTGAACCGGGTGCTCGGCCGGGCCGGCAACCCGCACGTCGCGCGGCTGCTGGGAACCTACGAGATGACAGGTCCGGACGGCGGCGCCGACGAGGTGTCCCCGCTGGGTATGGTGACCGAGTTCGCCGCAAATTCCGCCGAAGGCTGGGCGATGGCCACCGCCAGCGTCCGCGACCTGTTCGCCGAGGGCGACCTCTACGCGTACGAGGTCGGCGGCGACTTCGCCGGTGAGTCCTACCGACTCGGCGAGGCGGTGGCGTCGGTGCACGCCACTCTGGCCGAGACGCTGGGTACCTCGCAGGCCGTTTTCCCGGTGGACAACGTGCTGTCGCGGCTGACCTCGACGGTGGCGCTGGTTCCCGCGCTCGAGGAGCACGCGGCAACGATCGAAGAGCGATTCCAGAAATTGGTCTCGGAGACGATCACCGTCCAGCGCATCCACGGCGATCTGCACCTGGGCCAGGTACTGCGCACGCCGGAGCGCTGGTTGCTCATCGATTTCGAGGGCGAACCCGGACAGCCGCTCGAGGAGCGCCGGGCGCCCGACTCAGCGTTGCGCGACGTGGCAGGCGTACTGCGGTCGTTCGAATACGCCGCGTACGGACCGCTGGTCGACCACGCGAACGACAAGCAGTTGGCGGCCCGCGCCCGGGAGTGGGTCGCGCGCAACCGCACGGCCTTCTGCGACGGCTACGCGGCCGGCTCGGGGACGGACCCGCGCGATTCGGCGCAACTGCTGGCCGCCTACGAGCTGGACAAAGCCGTCTACGAGGCAGGCTACGAGGCGCGGCACCGGCCGGGCTGGCTGCCAATTCCGTTGCGCTCCATCGCTCGTCTGACCGCCGCCTGACGGGTCGCCGCCATCGGGCCGGCTTCGCGTGCGCTGCGCGTGCCGCGGCCGTCTGAAAGCATGTGCGTGTGCCGAGTGAGATAAACAACAGCGAATCACGATTGTCGTGGGTGCTGGCCGCACTCGCGGGTGTGCTGGGGGCCACCGCCTTCACCCACTCCGCCGGCTACTTCGTGACGTTCATGACCGGTAACGCCCAGCGCGCGGTGCTCGGGTATTTTCGCGGCGACTTGCTGCTGTCGGTCACGGCGGGTGTGTTGATCGCCTGCTTCGTCGCGGGCGTGGTGGTTGCCTCGGTGTGCCGGCGGCACTTCTGGGTGGCGCACCCGCACGGCCCGACGGTGCTCACGACGTTCAGTCTGGCCGCGGCCACCATTGTCGACATCGTCGATGAGGGCTGGGAGGAGAACCTGCTCGACTTCGCACCGATCATGTTGGTGGCCTTCGGGATTGGCACTTTGAACACATCGTTCGTCAAGGACGGCGAGGTGTCGGTCCCGCTGAGCTACGTGACCGGCACGCTGGTGAAGATGGGCCAGGGGATCGAACGTCACATCGCGGGCGGGACGGCGGCGGATTGGCTGGGCTACTTCCTGCTGTTCGCCAGCTTCACGGTCGGCGCGACGGTGGGCGGCTTCATCAGCACGCTGGTCAACGGGACGTGGATGCTGGTGGTGGCCACCGTCGTGTGCGGGCTGACCACCGGCTACACCTACTTCCACTCCGATCGCCGGGCCCTGCTCGACGAGGCGTGAAAAGAGCATCGGCAGTAGCGCTGACCGGTGCGCTACTGCCGATGCTGGCTTTGGCCTCAGGCCGCGGGTGGGTTAGCGGTGGGGGCGCTAGCCGGCGCGGCGTTGACCGTGTTGAGGGTTTGCAGGATGTCGGGCTTCATCGCGACCAACTGCTGGTTCCAGTACGGCCACGAGTGCGTCCCGTTGGCGGGGAAGTTCCACACCGCGTTGCGTCCGCCGGCGGCCACGTAGCTGTTCTGGAACTGCTCGTTGGTGCGCAGCGTCATGCCCTCCAGGAACTTGGCCGGCATGTTGTCGCCCCCGAGGTCGCTCGGGGTGCCGTTACCGCAGTAGACCCAGACGCGGGTGTTGTTGGCGACCAGCCGCGGGATTTGGATCATCGGGTCGTTGCGCTTCCATGCGGGGTCGTTGGACGGGCCCCACATGCTGTTGGCGTTGTAGCCACCCGCGTCGTTCATCGCCAACCCGATCAGGGTGGGCCACCAGCCCTCGGAGGGGTTGAGGAAGCCAGACAGCGCCGCGGCGTACGGGAACTGCTGCGGGTAGTAGGACGCCAGGATCAACGCGGAGCCGCCCGACATCGACAGGCCCACCGCCGCGTTGCCGGCCGGGGAGACCTGCTTGTTGGCCTGCATCCACAGCGGCATTTCCTGGGTCAGGAAGGTCTCCCACTTGTAGGTGTAGTTCTGTCCATTACCCGACGACGGCTGGTACCAGTTGCTGTAGAAGCTGGACTGGCCGCCGACGGGCATGATCACCGACAGGCCGGACTGGTAGAACTCCTCGAAGGCTGGGGTGTTGATGTC
Organism: Mycobacterium sp. 852002-51971_SCH5477799-a; assembly: GCF_001667145.1. GTDB lineage: Bacteria > Actinomycetota > Actinomycetes > Mycobacteriales > Mycobacteriaceae > Mycobacterium. Next base: position 75,727 of record NZ_LZIF01000107.1, on the reverse strand, counting down.
CCAGCCGTTGTAATCGTCTTGCGCGCGCAGGCCGTCGAGCAGGTAAACGGCGTGCGATCCGCCGCCCTGGAATTGGACCTTGATGTTGCGGCCCATCGACGGCGAGGGCACGTCGAGGTATTCCACCGGAAGGCCGGGCTTGGAGAATGCCCCCGCGACGGGGGAGCCGCCGGAGGCTACCGCGAGACCCGACAGCAGGGAGGCGCCCACTGCCGCGATCGCCAGTCGGCACGGCATGGTAGCCGCTGCGCCACGCAACTTTTCGAAGAAGGACATAGCTCTCTACCCATCCCAACTTTCATCTGCCGCAAGGTGCGGTCGAATCTGTTCTCGGGGAGTGAAACACAGCGGGACGGTTGAATTCGCTTGTCGCGGCCGGGATGTCAGATCGCGGTTAGCTAACGATTGGGCCTCGCGCGGAAATCGTCACGGTCGGGTCACGATCGGCTCTCGAAACCATGCGCCCACCTTGCGATACGCTAGCGCATGCGCTACCGCCGCACAACGCCTCAGGCCACCAGGCGGCGTAAAAGCGTTGATGCCGTGACGATTCCGAGCACAGCGGCCACCACCAGCACGACGATGTCGGCGGGGTTGAAGGGGGTGCCGATCAGCAGTCCGCGCAGCGCGTTCACCTCGTAACTGAGCGGGTTGACCTTGCTCAGCACGTGCAGCCACGCCGGCATCACGTCGACCGGGTACAGCGCGTTGGACGCGAAGAACAGCGGCATCGTGATCGCCTGGCCGATCCCCATCAGGCGGTCGCGATTGCGCACCAGGCCGGCCAGGGTCATAGACAGGCAGGCGAAGAACGCGGCGCCGAGCATGACGATGGCCATTGCCGCCACGATCCGCAGCGGATTGACCGTCAGGCCGACACCCATCACATACGCCAGCGCCAGCACGCCGACCACCTGGGCCACCGAACGGACACCGGCGGCAAACGCCTTGCCGGTGATCAGCGCCGACGCCGGGGCGGGCGTCACCATGAGTTTGGCCAGCACGCCCGCGTCTCGATCCCAAATGATCTGTATCCCATAGAAAATGGAGATGAACAGCGCCGACTGGGCGATGATCCCCGGTGCCAGAAATGCCAGATACGACACCGACCCGGTGGGGATGACATGCAGGTGGCTGAACGTGGTTCCGAAGATCAACAACCACAACGCGGGCTGCACCATCCGGGTGACCAGCTCGGTCCGGTCGTGTTGCAGCTTTTGCAGTTCGACGATCGCGAATGCTCCGATCCGACTGGACAGCGCGCCGATTCGTTGCCAGCCACGTGGGGCGCGGATCAGCGTGCCCGCCACGGCGTTATCAGCCGACACGGCGCGCCACCTTTCTGCTGGAACGGATTTCGCGAATGGACCCGTTGGCTTCCGCTGGATCCTCCTCGTCCAGATTCGATGCCGCGTAGTGGCGGAACACGTCCTCGAGGGTGGCCGACGGCGATACCGTCGCCTTCAACTTGTCGGGGGTACCGACGGCGCGTAGCTGGCCGCGGTGCATCAGTGCGACCCGGTCGCACAACGCGTCGGCCTCCTCCATGTAGTGGGTGGTCAGCAGCACGGTCATGCCGAACTGCGCCTGCATCTCTTGCACCTGCGCCCATACGCCGTCACGCGCGATGGGGTCCAGGCCGACGGTCGGTTCGTCGAGCATCAGCAGCGACGGGCGGTTGACCAGCGCCTGCGCCACCTCGAGGCGGCGCACCATGCCGCCGGAGTACGACGACGCCAGTCGGTCGGCGACCTCGATGAGATCCATGGCGGCCAGCGCCTGATCGACGCGGTCGGCGCGCTCGCTGCGAGGAACGCCGTACAACCGTGCGAACCACGCCACATTCTGCCGGCCGGTGAGCGCGGGCTCTATCGAAAGCTGTTGCGGCACATAGCCGATATTGCTTCTGATGTCGGTGGTTTGGCGGCGTGCGTCCATTCCGAAGATACGCAGTTCGCCGTGCTGCACGGGGGTCAGCGTGGTCAGCATCCGGACCATGGTTGTCTTACCGGCCCCATTGGGCCCCAGCAGGCCCATGGTCTCGCCGGGCCGCACCTGCAATGTCACATCGTCGACGGCGGTGAACTGGCCATAGCGATAGGTCAGGTTGCGGCCATCGACCGCCATCGGCAGCGATCCGCTCATGATCGCTGCTCTTGCAGTTTTTGGGTCATCGTGTCCAGGACCTCCAATCCTTTTGTCAAATACTCGATTTGGTCGTCGTCGAGTTCGTCGATCACCTCGGACAGCAATGCCCGCCGGGTGGCGCGTGATGCATCGACGATCTGCTGGGCGGGCTCGGCGAGCCGGAGTTGGCAGACCCGGCGGTCGGTGTCTCCCGCCGTCCGCAGCAACAGTCCGTCGGACACCAGCTTGGTGACCAGGGTCGAGGCGGTGTTGGGCACCAGCCCGAGCTCGGCGGCCGCGATGCTGACCGAAATCCCCGGCCGGCGCCCGACCAGCCACAACAGCTCCGATTGAGACTCGGACAGTCGCGACGAATCGAAGCCGCGGCCAGCCGACCTGCGGAGTTGCCGACGGAACCTACCGACCACGCCAAACAGCTCGCCCGCGACATCAGTACGCGATTTCATATGCGCCCATAATACCTCTGTAGCGGAGCTATCTATGTGTGGAAGCTATGTATCGGTTATGTACCCGCTACTTGGAAAGGCGATGCAGGACGACGTCGGTGAGCTCGCCGCCCCCGACGCACGCGGTCATGTACGTGCAGAACGGTTGCCTGCGGCGGTCCGTCGGCGACCCGGGATTGAGCAGGCGCAACCCGGTCTCGGTGGTGGTGTCCCACGGAATGTGGCTGTGCCCGAAGACCAGCACCTGACTATCGGGGTAGAGCCGTGACATCCGGACGTCGCGCCCGCTCGCGGCGCCGGTCTCGTGCACGACGGTGAACCGGACCCCCGCCAGCTGTACGTCCGCACGTTCGGGCAACCTCGCCCGCAACGCCGGGCCGTCGTTGTTTCCCCAGCAGCCCACCACCCGGGCCGCCCGGGCCTCGAGCTCGTCGAGGAACTCCGGCGCTATCCAGTCGCCGGCGTGGACGACGACGTCGGCCTCGGACACCTCGTTCCATACCGGCGCGGGCAAGTCGCGGGCCCTTTTGGGGATGTGGGTATCGGCAATCAGCAGCAGCCTCACAGCCCCATCTTGCGCCAATCGGTCCGGGTCACCAGGCCGTCGTAATAGCGGTGTGCCTCATCCCCAAGTGGGCCATCGCTCTCCAGCACGATCATCGCCATGCTGTCGGAGTCTGACTCGTGAAACGTCTTCCCCAGGTGTTTGGCGGCGATCATCGCGGGTGCGTCTTGAGGCGACATGGTCACCGCGTGGTTTCGTGCGACCGATTCAATCGGCGGCACAAACACGTTCAGCGCGACGGTCAGCAGTAGCCATGCCAGCAGGATCGGCCACGCGAAGGCGCGGACGAATCGCATGAATTTCGGTCGGCTTTCGCTGCCGGCTTTCATGCGGCCTTGACCAGACACGAGGTTGCGCTTGATGCCCGGCCGACGACCGCTCGTCTTCGACCTTGCCATCAACGGTGATGCGGCATCCGATGTTGTCGCTATTGCCCTGCGCCACAACGCTGGTCAGGGCGGCCGGCGCTGTCGTTGCGACCGTGAGAGTCCAGGGCAAGCGGGTAAAAGTCGCCCGTTCCGGCTGCGCGTGCTTGTCCAAGTAGTTCACGCTGCCTGCTGTGTCTGCGGGTCCATAGACCTCGTAGGTGACCCGCTTCACGTGGGAAGCTTCCAGTGGTGCGGCGCCGGCTCCGGTGGCCGAAAAGATCTCGTCGGAGCCGAACACGCCCCGCAAGCGCATGACGGCTTCACCTCCGAGGGCAACCGCCACCACGACGACGAGTGGCAACCCAAGCCTTCTTGAGAAACGTGAGCATGGGACTTCCTTTCGCGGCGCGTTGTCGTAGTGGTCGAGCGCTTTCGACGTGCAACGGTAGCGTATACCATACGGGGTATGGTATACAGGAGCCATGGCAAGCGAAGGTAACGGCAGCGGATCGCACAACACAGATGTCGCCAAGCACGACCCCGGCGACATCGACGCCGTCCTCGCCCGGTTACGGCGGGCGCACGGTCAGCTCGGGGGCGTCATCTCGATGATCGAGCACGGTCGCAGCTGCAAAGACGTCGTCACTCAGTTGGCGGCGGTTTCGAAGGCCCTGGATCGCGCGGGCTTCAAGATCATCGCGTCCGGGCTGCGTGACTGCATCACGCGGCCAGCCGATCAGCCGGCCGTCTCCATCGATGACCTGGAGAAACTGTTTCTGAGCCTGGCCTGAAGGGCCACGCTGCCGAGAGAGGGGTAAAGGCAATGTCCCCTGCGGTACTTCGACCGCTCGGAACCTGTCAGCGCCGATCTCGTTGCGCACGTCTTGCTGGCGGCGGGGGCCCGCGGCGCAGAAGTGGCGGCGGTCTCGGACGCGTCCATGGATGACTTCATCCGAAACCAACACGAGGCGGGACAACGCGCGCTGGGTGAAACCGGCGGCAGCCCGATCCTGCAGATTGGCGGCCACACATTTTTCGGGCCGGTGCTCACTGCAGTACCAGACGCGGAGGCCGCGCTCGCACTTTTCGACGCGGTGGCCACTTTGGCCGCAACTCCGCAGTTCGCTCGGCTGCAACGGCCACGCACCGCGGCCTAGCCGCAGACGTGGCGAGATCTCGACCAGGTCGACGCTGAAATAAGGAGGAAAGAATGACATCGACGTTGAGCACCACGCTGCACACCTCGTTCGAGGATGCGGTGGACCGGACGACAAAGGCATTGGCGGATCAGGGTTTTGGCGTCCTGACGACAATCGACGTCAAGGCCACGCTGAAGCAGAAGCTCGGCGAGGACATGGAGAATTACCTCATTCTGGGCGCCTGCAACCCCGCGCTCGCGCATCGCGCGCTGGGCATCCACCGCCAGATCGGCCAGCTATTGCCGTGCAACGTGGTAGTGCGGTCCGATCCCGCTGGTGCTGCCGATGCGGTTCTGGTCGAAGCGATGGATCCCCAACTCATGGTCAAGGTGACCGGCGAGCTGGGAGCTCTACAGGAGGTCGCCGACCAGGCCACCGCCAAGCTGCAAGCGGCGATCGGCGCGCTGGGATAACTCGGCCGCCGCGGGCCCAAGCGCTCGCAGTCGGGACTAACCGTCCTGGCTGCGAGCTTCTGCGCCCGACTCACCGGCGTCAAACGAGTCATCTGAACCTGCAGCCCCCACATACGAGCCGTCTTCCTCGCCCGCGGCGGCGCGGGACTGAGTCTGGTGTGTCTCAGCGTCCACGTCTTCCTCGGCTTTGTGGCCCTTGTGATCTGGCATGATGGCGTCCTTTTCGGTGGTGGCGGTTCCCGGGGGATTCCCCCGGCAGCTCGCGCGAAACAGCCGCGAACAGCAATGTTCAGCGCAGCCGCATCGGCGGGCTGGCCGGGGCTTGCAGTCCCGGCGCTATTCTTAGCAGCCGAAACCAAGGAGAAAACTTCAATGCGCACCTTCGAATCAGTCACCGAACTTTCCGCCGCCGTGGGCGAAGACCTCGGGCACAGCGACTGGGTCACCGTCACCCAGGAAGACGTCAACCTGTTCGCCGATGCGACCGGCGATCACCAGTGGATCCACGTCGACCCCGAGCGGGCAGCGTCCGGTCCGTTCGGCAAAACCATCGCCCACGGGTTCATGACCTTGGCGCTGCTGCCGCAGCTGCAGCACCAGATCTACACCGTCAATGGCATCAAGCTCGCAATCAACTACGGCCTCAACAAGGTTCGCTTCCCCGCCCCGGTTCCGGTCGGCTCTCGGGTACGCGCGCAGAGTTCCTTGGTCAGCGTCGACGACGTGGGTAACGGCGCCGTGCAGGCGACCCTCTCGACCACCGTCGAGATCGAGAATTCGGCCAAGCCGGCGTGCGTGGCCGAAAGCGTGGTTCGTTTCGTCGCCTGACGCTCCGCCATCAAAACTCGGCGACCGCGCGTTCCAGCCGCTCGGCCAGTCGCGCCTGCGCTTCGGTGCGCCTGGTCGGGATATGGGCTGAGGGGAAAGGCGTTGTCACCGGCTCGTATTCGCGCAGCGTCCGGCGGGCGACCGTCATCTTGTGCAGCTCGGTCGCGCCGTCGGCGATGCCCAGCGATTCGGCGGCCACCAGCATCTTGACGAACGGCATCTCGTCGGAGACGCCGAGCGCGCCGTGCAGGTGCAGGGCACGCTGCGCGACGTCATGCAGCACCTGCGGCATGGCCACTTTCACCGCCGCGATGTCGCGGCGCACCTTTTGATAGTCGTGGTGCTTGTCGATCAGCCAGGCAGTGCGCAGCACCAACAGCCGGAACTGCTCGATCTGGATCCAGCTGTCGGCGATCTTTTCCTGGGTCATCTGGAAGTCGGCCAGTTTCCCATGCCTGGTCTGGCGCGAGACCGCGCGTTCGCACATCATGTCAAAAGCCTTGCGCGCCAGCGCAATCGTGCGCATAGCGTGATGGATGCGGCCACCGCCGAGGCGGGTCTGCGCGATCATGAATGCCTGTCCCTCGCCGCCGAGGACATGGTCGGCCGGCACGCGCACATCGTTGTAGCGGACGTATCCGTGTGAGCCGTGCTTACCCGACTCGCCCCCCACCGCGACGTTCCGAATGATCTCGATGCCCGGGGTCTCGCCGGGGACGATGAAGAGCGACATCTTGTCGTACGTGCGCGCGTCGGGCTTGGTCACCGCCATGACGATGAAGAACGACGCGTGCTTGGCGTTGCTGGAAAACCACTTCTCGCCGTTGATGACCCAGTCGTCTCCGTCCCGGGTCGCGCTCGTCACGAACATCCCCGGATCCGAACCACCCTGTGGTTCGGTCATCGAGTAGCACGAGGTGATCTCGCCATCCAGCAACGGCTGCAAGTAGCGTGCCTTCTGCTCGTCGGTGCCGAACAGCGCGAGGATCTCGGCATTCCCGGAGTCCGGTGCCTGACAGCCGAAGACCGAAGGCGCCCAACGGGAACCGCCGAGGATCTCGTTGAGAAGTGCGAGCTTGACTTGACCGAAACCCTGACCGCCGAGCTCGGGGCGCAGGTGGGCGGCCCACAGTCCCTGATCCTTCACCTGCTGCTGCAAGGGCCGCAGGATGGCCATCATCTCGGCGTTCTTCTTGTCGTACGGGTCGAGTGCGACCAGGTCGAGCGGTTCCAGCTCCTCGGCCATGAATTTCTCGACCCAGTCCAGCTTTGCCTGGTAGTCGGGGTCGGTTTCGAAGTCCCACACCGTGGCCAACCAATCCCCGGCGCAACGCCGCGCCGGACTCGTTGATGAAGCCACTCCATCCTAGAACGGGGCAGCGGAGGAAGAGCGGGGCAGCAGAGGATCAGTCGTCGCCGCGGGTCTCAATCACGCGCTGGGCGACGTCGATGAGCTTGGTCTGGCTCTCCTGGGAAAGCCGGCGCAGCAGTTCGAAGGCGCGCATATCGTCGACGCCGTAGCGCTCCATGATGATGCCCTTGGCCTGGCCGATGCGATCTCGCGTGGACAGGGCCGATTGCATCTGCTGTCCGTGCCGCCCGGCCATGATCGCCGAGGCGGCATGCGCGGCGAACACACTTCCGATGGTTTCGCCTTCGGTGTCCCACACGTTAGGCCGGAAACTGAACAGGTTCAGGGCGCCGGCGGTGCGCTCTGTGGTGTACAGCTTGAACGAAAGGCTGCTGAGGACACCGTGTTCCACGGCCGCCGGTGCGTATTTCGGCCAGCGAGGTTCGTCGCGGAGGTCGTCGGTGCGCACGATCGTCTCTTTCAGCGCGGCGTCGTGGCAGGGACCCTCACCGAAGTCGTGCTGCAGCTTGTCGAGTTTGGCGACCAGGCTGTCGGTGTCGGCGACCGATTCGAAATCGCCGCCCCCTTTCACCAGCAAGACCCCCGCGATGTCCGCCGCCGGTATCAGCTCCACCGCCGTGGCGGTCACGTCGGCGAGAACCCGGTTGAGCGAGCGCGGCGCCGCGATATCTCGGGCAAGGTCCGCCATGCGGGTAGCCAGCTCGTGCCGAGAGGTCGCGTCTAAAGACTCCATAGGACCGGATTCTCCACGATGTGGCCCCACGCGTCACCCCCCGCGGTCTGCCCAACGCTTTGCAGACAGCGTCGGAGAAATTTGCTGCCGCCCGAGTTTGGCCGTATAGGGCCCGGGTATCCGGCGTCGACACCCCGATCTCGACCCCCAGGAGGCCCCAGTGTTCGTGCACAACAAAGATCTTCAATTCGAGGTTCGCGTCGACCGACCCGATCCTCGCTTCGCGTCGCTGCTAATGGAACAGTTCGGCGGCGCGAACGGCGAACTCACTGCGGCACTGCAGTACTTCACCCAGGCGTTCGTGCTGCGGCAGAAGAACCCGAAAATGTATGACCTGTTCATGGACATCGCAACCGAGGAGCTCAGCCACCTCGAAATGGTCGGATCGATGATCACGATGCTGCTCGACGGGCTCAACGACAACCTCAAGATCGCCAACGAGAAATGTGACTGGATGCCGGCGGTGGCGGCCAACGGCGGCGGCCGGGACGGCCTCATCCACTCGGTATCGGTCAATCCGCTGTTCCTGGTGCTCAGTGGCGGCGGGCCCGACGTCAAGGATTCCGGGGGAAACAACTGGACGGGTGCCTACATCGACGCCAACGGCGACCCGACCGTGGACCTGCGCAACAACGTCGCGGCGGAATCGCGCGCGAAGGTCGTCTACGAATACCTCAAGCAGTTCACCGACGACCCTGGTGTACAGGACACCCTGACGTTTTTGATGACACGCGAGATAGCGCACTACCAGCAATTCAGCGCCGCGCTCAACGAGCTGCCGGTGAACTTCCCACCGGGACAGCTGCCGGGTGACCCACGCTTCCAGAACGTGGCGTTCAACATGTCCAACGGAGGCGGCGAGTCCGTTCGCGGTCCGTGGAACCAAGGACAGGGACCCTGGCCCGAGGGCATGGAGTGGGAGTACGTCGAAAAGCCCGAAGAGCAGTGGCTTGGGGGGACCGCTCGCAAGAACACCGGCGCTGCCGAGAACCCGCAAGGCTCACCGGCCATCAACGCCGAGAAGCCGTTCACCCACGAGCAGCACCTTCCCACCGGCTAATTGGAGAAGGAGGCCGGGCGCTGAGTATTCAACGCCCGGCCTCCGCAACTCGTCAGTGCATCTGAGGGTCCGGCGGATTGTCCTCTGCGCGGCCGGTGAGCGCGTCGCGGACATGGTCGACAGCCGCCGCCCCCATCCCCATCGTTTTCAGCACGGTCGGGTTGGGCGGGGTAGCGGGGTGCGGCCGCGTCGGAGCGATTTTCTTCGCTTGCTCCAGCTTTGCGCCGATCTTCTCCAATTCCTCACGGCTGAGCACGGTTTCGACCTGTGGCCACACCTCGTTCTGTTCGTAGGCGATGTGCTCACGGCCCGCCTTGACGAATTCCTGCAGCGCTTCGTGGTAATCCGGGTCGCCCGGCTTGCCGTCCTCGAGGCGCTGCAGCAGCTTCTTGCCGGCTTGCTCCTGCTCGATCGCCTTATCGACGAGTCCGTCACCGATCGCGTCGCGTACCGCGGGCCAGAAAAACTGCTCCTCGATCGCTTCGTGCTGTGACTCGGCGATGATGAGGTTGTTCACCATGGTCTCCAGACCGCTCGCCTGTGCACCGGAGCCCGACGGCGCGCCGTCCAGCGTTTCCAATAAGCCGAGCACGCTCTTATGGTCCTGACGAAGAAAAGTTATTGCGTCCATGCCGTGCCTTCCAGTTGGGGCTGTTAGAAGTTGGGTGCGGATACCCGGGCTGACGAAACCGAAACGGTAGGCGGCCGAGGTCCGTTCAGCGCAATTTCGTTAAGACGTTTGCGCGGTAGAAGTCGATGGCGGCGACGGGATCAGCTTGGGGGAAGTGCAGGAACGGGATGGCACCGGCGTCTAGAACCCGCTGCACGGCGTCGATGTGCGGACCCGCGTCGGTGCTGACGGTCCAGCCGGCCAACACCTTGTCAATGGGCTTGGACTCGGCCGCGCGCTGGATCTCGACGGGGTTGGGCTGATCGACGGCGCCGGCCGTGAAACGCCACAGCGTGGCGGCCCGGGTCGCCTCGGCGTTGTCGCCGACGACGGCGAACAGTTCGGCGCGCTTGCCCAGCATGTCCGCGTTACGGCCGGCGTCCTGTGCGCCGGCAGCGAAGGCCGCCAATAGGTTTGGATTTGTGACATCGTGGGCCTGGGTGATCCAGCCATCCCCGCGCTGTCCGGCGAGCCGCGCGCTCTTGGGGCCGCCGGCGGCCACGAAGATCGGCGGGGGCGTGGCCGGGACGTCGTAAAGCTTCAGCGAATTGGTCTGAAAATAGCGTCCCGAGAAGGAGATTCGCGAGCCGCTCCACAGCTGGCGGATCAGGTCGATCGCCTCGGCCAGCCGGTCGTGGCGCTCGGCGTAGTTGCCGTAGGCGTTGGTGGTGGCCTGCTCGTTGAGCCGCTCGCCGGTGCCCACTCCCAGAAACACCCTGCCCGGGTTGAGGATCGCCAGGGAGGCGAAGGCGTGCGCGACCGTGGCGGGGTGGTAGCGGTAGGTCGGACAGGTCACCCCGGTGCCGAACGAAACGCGGCTGGTGCCGCTGCCGACCAAGGCCAGCGTCAGCCAGGGAAACATCGCGTGGCCCTCGTTGTCCTGCCATGGCTGGATGTGGTCGCTGGCCCATACGTACTGAAAGCCGGCCCGTTCGGCCGCCTGAGCCTGCGCCACGAGCCGATCGGTGCGGAACTGCTCGTGGGAGAGCACGTAGCCCACGCCCTTGCCGGGCGGCCGCGGTGGACCGCTGGATTTGCCGCGCTCGCCAGCCGGTTTCGCGCATCCGTCGGCCAGCCCGACGGATCCGAGCATGCCCGCACCGGCCGCCACCCGCCCGAATGCTCGCCGCGAGATGCCGGTCACCGGATCGGCATACCCGTCCCACCGGGGCTCACACGCACTAGCCTGATGCGGATGACCCCGCAGGTCCGACCGGCAGGCAAGGCCGATGTCCGCGGACTGTCGCGCACGTTGGCGCGCGCGTTCTACGACGACCCGGTGATGGTCTGGCTGATTCCCGATCAGGACAAGCGGAACGTGCACCTGTCCCGATTGTTCGCGACGATGACGCGCCACCACCACCTGGCACGCGGGGGCGTGGAAGTGGCCGGCACGGATGCCGGTATCGGCGCGGCCGCGCTGTGGGATCCGCCCGGCCAGTGGCAGGAGACAACCGGTGGGCAGCTGGCGATGACGCCGACCTTCCTCCGGGTGTTCGGCCTGCGCTCGATGCGCGGACGCGCGGTACAGGATTTGATGAAGAGCTTGCACCCCGAGGAACCCCACTGGTACCTCGCCGTGATCGGCAGTGATCCGGCGGTCCGCGGCACCGGATTCGGTCAGGCGTTGATGAGGTCGCGGCTGGACCGCTGCGACGCTGAATACTGCCCGGCCTATCTCGAGTCGAGCAAGGCCGAAAATGTGCCCTATTACGAGCGTTTCGGCTTCACGGTCACCCGCGAGATCGTGCTGCCCTACGGTGGCCCGAGCCTATGGGCCATGTGGCGCCAGCCCCGGTGACGGCCTGCCAATCGGCGCCCGCCCGGGTTTAACCCCCCGAAGGCGCGGGCAATCGTCTCCGCATGAACGATAACCCCCAGGCCGACTTGGATCCCGCGGACTTCCCCGAGGAGGGCGGCCCGGGTGACACCTTGAACGCGAGCGAAAGCACCGACTCGGACGAATTGCGCAATGACGACGGCGATATCGTCGTCGATCCTCCCGAGGACTGGAGCGAGGCCAACAAGTTCGGCATGACGGCCAGGGAAGAACGCGAGGGCGAATCCCTCGACGCCCGGTTGGCGGCCGAGGAGCCCGACGTCCCGGATGCCATCGAGCCGGTCGATGACAAACCCGGGCGCGCCCACCGGGGGCAGATCGACGGCACCCCCGAGGACGGCGACTCGCTGTACGAGGTCGTCGACGAGTAAGTCAGTGTTCGGCTGTTTACTGCGGCCCGACGCAATCAGGGCGTGCTTCGCCAACCGGCGATGCCGGTCGCGATCATCCTCAATTGCTTGACCGCGAGCCGGCGGATGTCTTCGGTCGCCTCGGTGCTCTGCGAATCCTCGATGGCCTCCGCGATCACGATCATCGCGTTGACGAACAGGGTCGCCAGCACGTTGAGATCCTCGGTGGTCCACTTGTTCAGCCCGGGGAATCGCGCCAGGTCGGTGGCGAGTTCCGACGTGATCAGCCGGATTTCGGTGCGAATGGCGTACCGCAACACCGACAGGCCACTGTTGCGTTCCCGGCCGATGAGCCGCCAGTGTTCGCGCCTGTCTGCGACGCTGGCGACCAGGATCTCGACGGAGGACTCGATCACCCGGTTCGGGTCGAGCTTGCCGGCCCGCGCATCGCGCAGGGTGTCGCGCAGGCTTCGGAAGGACTCATCGATCAGGACCAGGCCCAGGGCCTCCATCGATTCGAAATGCCGGTAGAACGCCGCCGGAACGATCCCGACCTCACGGGTCACCTCGCGCAGGCTCAGGCTGGAAAAGCTGCGGTCCTGCAACAGCTTGAGCGCCGCGGCGATGATGGCCCGGCGAGTCGCCTCCTTGCGCTCCTCCCGCGACTGGTTTTCGCGCGCGCGCTCACGACCAGAGCCGCGCCCGCGTGAGCTAGGAGTACGGCCGTTCACTGTGTGAACCCTACCACAGCCAGGCAGTAAACCCTTGACGGCGCGGCCCTCGCCGCCGCACGGTATACACATGTTCACTCAAACCGCTCCAACTTCTGGCCGAGGCTTCGCACGGACCCTTCGGCAGCGCGTATTGGGTTCAGAGCTGTTAGATCTGCTGACCGGTCCGCACGGCGTCGACCGTTACACCGAACTGGTGGCGCCGACCTGGACGCTGGGCGAAGGCCGCGCCAAAGTGACGGACGTGCGCCGCACCACCGCGCGCAGTGTCACCCTGACCCTGACCCCCAACGACACCTTCCTGTCCGCTCACACCCTAACGGCCGGCCAGTACGTTAACCTCACCGTCGAGATCGACGGCCGCCGGCACACCCGTTGCTATTCGCCCGCCAACGCCGAAGGGACGGCCAACCTCGAGTTGACCATCGGTCGGCACGAAGGCGGCCTGGTGTCGAACTATCTGTACGAACACGCCCACCGGGGCATGGTGGTCGGTTTGACGGGCACCGGCGGCGACTTCACGTTGCCGGCGCGCGGACCGCAGAGCCCGCAGCGCATCCTCTTCGTCTCTGGCGGTAGCGGCATCACTCCCGTGCTGGCGATGGCGCGCACCCTGGTCGCCCAGGGCCATTCGGGCGAGATCGCCTTCATCCATTACGCGCGCACGCCCGCCGAAGCCTGCTACCGCGACGAGTTGGCCGCGATGTCGCCGGTGCGGGTGCTGAACGGCTACACCCGATCGCACGACGGCGACCTCACCGGGCGATTCGGCCCAGAGCATCTGGCCGCCGCCATGCCATCACCCGACGCGGTATTCGTCTGCGGGCCAACGCCTCTGGTCGAAGCCGTCCAATCGCTCTGTGACAACGTGTACACCGAGAGCTTCGTGCCGCCGGTCTTCGAGCCGCCGACGAATCCGTCGGGTGGACGAGTCACGTTCTCCGACAGCGGCGTTGACATCGTCGACGACGGGCGGTCGCTGTTGGAACAGGCCGAATCGGTCGGCCTGTCGCCCGAAAACGGCTGCCGGATGGGCATCTGTCACACCTGCACGCGCCGCAAAACTGCCGGTACCGTGCGCAACCTGGTCACCGGTGCGGTCTCGACCGCTCCCGATGAGGACGTGCAGATCTGCGTGTCCGTTCCGGTCGGTGACGTGGACCTGTCGCTGTGAGAAAAGCCGTCACAGCTCACAAAACTCCTGGAGGACAAGCAATGTCGAACCAAAAAATCACCCTGACCCGCGAACAGGCCGACGCATTCGGCCGTGAACTCGACACCATCAAGGAACGCGTGATGGCGCAACTCGGTGAACAGGACGCCGACTACATCCGCCGCGTCATCAAGGCGCAGCGTGCGCTGGAAGTCGGGGGCCGGGCGCTGTTGTTCCTGCCGCCTGCATGGCCCATGGGGACTGCCATGCTGGGCCTGTCGAAAATCCTCGACAACATGGAGATCGGCCACAACATCATGCATGGCCAGTACGACTGGATGCGCGACCCGGCGATCTCCGGTCGCACCTTCGAGTGGGACACCGCCTGCCCCGCCGATCAATGGCGGCACTCGCACAACTACATGCACCACACCCACACCAACATCGTGGGGATGGACCGCGACATCGGCTACGGAATCCTGCGGATGAGCGAGGACCAGCCGTGGCAGCCGTACTTCCTCGGCAACCCCGTCTATGCGTTCCTGCTGATGGTGTTGTTCCAGTACGGCGTCGCGCTGCACGAGCTGGAAACCGAACGCATTCGCTCCGGTGAGATCCGGCTCGAGGACAAGAGGGAAGTCCTCCGGGCCATCTGGAAGAAGACGCGGCGGCAGACCCTCAAGGATTACGTCGCGTTCCCGCTGCTGGCCGGACCCTTCGCGCCGTTCGTCTTCACCGGTAACCTCACCGCCAACCTGATGCGCAACGTGTGGTCGTACATGATCATCTTCTGCGGCCACTTCCCGGACGGGACGCAGGAGTTCACCGTCGAAGAAACCAAGGACGAGTCGCGCGGCATGTGGTACTTCCGCCAGGTCCTCGGCTCGGCAAACCTGACCGGCGGCAAGCTGTTTCACCTGTTATCCGGCAACCTGTCACACCAGATCGAACACCACCTGTTCCCCGACATGCCGGCCCGTCGTTACTCCGAGATCGCGCCCGAGGTGCAGGAGATCTGCGAACGCTACGGCATCCCGTACAACCGCGGCCCGCTACTGCGCCAGTTCGGCACCGTCGTCCGCAAGATCGTCCGGCTGACCTTCCCCGACTCGTGGACGCAGAAAGCCGGCGCCGAGAGGTCCCAAGAGCGCGAGCCGGTCGCCGCGTAACCGCGGTCCGGGCATTGCCTGGCGCCGGGACGGGGGGACAATGAGCTCCGTGGAATGGACCGGCGCGCGCTATGCGGATACCCCGACAGTGGAAGCTTCGACGTGGATCGACGCCGACCCGGCGCGGGTCTGGGCCCTGGTCTCCGACATCGCGCTGATGCCGGCGTTCAGCGACGAGCTGAAGGCCGTGGAATGGGCCGAGGGATCGGAAGGCCCCCGGGTCGGCGCTCGCTTCATCGGCCACAACGAGCACGACGCCTTCGGACAGTGGAGCAGCACCTCGCAGATCGTCGCCTGCGACCAACCGCACGAGTTCGCCTGGGCCGTGGGCCAACCCGACGACCCCGCGGCGATGTGGCGATTCCGGCTCGTCCCCCGCGACGGCGGTACCCTGCTGAACTATTGGATGCAGATGGGGCCGGGCCGCTCGGGCCTGTCGGTGGCCCTCGAGGCAATGCCCGACAAGGAACAGAAGATCGTGTTCGTGCGGCTGCGCGAATTCGAGGGCGCAATCGGAAAAACCCTGGCGGCCATCAAACGGCTCGCCGAACACGGCGTGCATTGATGCGGACGGCCACGACGGTCGAGCTGTCCGGCTCCGGCAGCGAGATCGCCGACGTCACGGCGTTGGTCGTCGAGGCGGAGAAGCTGGGGCTGGATGTCTGCTGGGTGGCCGAGGCGTGGGGCGCCGATGCGCCGTCGGCCCTGGGGTACCTCGCCGCGCGGACCGAGCGGATCCTACTGGGTTCCGGCGTGCTGCAGGTCGGCACGCGGTCGCCGGTCATGGTCGCCCAGACCGCGATCACGCTGTCCAACCTGTCGAACGGGCGATTTCTGCTCGGTCTGGGCGCCTCGGGCCCGCAGGTGATCGAGGGTCTGCACGGTGCCTCGTTCAGCCGACCGTTGGCACGCATGTCCGAAACGATCGACATCGTGCGGCAGGCCTTCGCCGGCGGGAAGGTCTCTTACGCCGGAGAGGTGTTGGAAATTCCCCGGCCCGGCGGTGAGGCGGTGCCGATGCGCTTGTCGACCCGCGCCGAGCACGCCATTCCGGTATACCTGGCCGCGCTGTCACCGGCGATGCTGCGGTTGACCGGTCGCGTCGCCGACGGCTGGCTGGGCACCAGCTTCGTCCCCGAAGGCGCCGGCGACGCCTACTTCGCCCACCTCGATGAGGGGTTGGCGGCCGCGAACCGCACTCGCGCCGATATCGACATCTGCCAGGGCGCCGAAGTCGCTTTCGCCGCAAGCGAACACGAGTTGCATGGCATGCTCGCGGGCCGCAAAAAAGAGCTGGCCTTCAGCCTCGGCGGCATGGGATCGTCCAGCACGAATTTTTACAACCGGGCCTACAGCCGGCAGGGTTGGGCAGGCGTTGCCGCCGAGGTGCGCGAGCGCTGGCAGCGCGGCGACCGGGACGGGGCGGCCACCCTGGTGACCGACGAGATGGTGCTGGCCACCACGCTCATCGGGACCGAGGAGATGGTCTCCGCGCGCCTCGCGGTATGGCGCGATGCCGGGGTGAATACCGTGCGGCTCTATCCCGCGGGCGACACCCTGGACGCGAAGCTGGAGACGTTGGGCCGGGCGATCGAGCTGGTCCGGCAGACGCCGGCTTCCTGACGACCGCCGAACGTGCACTGGCGGCGAGTTTTTCGCGGGCGCGTTCTTCGCATGCAGTGCACGCTCGGCGGATCAGCTGGCGGCCGTGGGGGCGTCGGCCGACTTGACCAGTTCCACCTCGGGCCGTTGGGGCACCCCGTCGGCAAGGAACCACCGAAAGGCCAGGTTTCCTCGCGGATAACCCAGGGTGGTAAGCGAATTCGGGTGTGACGTCTTGTCGTGGGACAAGACGACCGTCACCGAGCCGTCGCTGTTTGCGACTGCGCTGTGGCCGTTGAGGGAGCAGCGCGCGTCCTCCGGACCGACCGTCGCCATGAACTGGTTCCACACCACGAGGTTCCAGAACCTGCATGACGGCGGTCGGTGCGTGATGACCAGCGCCTCGTCCTCGTCGAGCACGAAACTACCGTAGGAGTAGCAGGCGTCGCGCGCCGACCAGCCGAAGTTGGCGTCGGGCACCTGATAGGGATCTGCGAATGCGTTGGCAGCATGGGCGGTTTCGTGCCCCAGCGCGTGCTGCGCCTGGTCCTTCTCGCGGACCCTCTCCGCGACGGCCAGCGGCACGATCGCGAACATGGTCCGCAACCAGGTCGCGGCGGCGCGCAGACTCGCAGCGGTCTCGGCGTCGCCGTGCCGGATCGGGTCGGGCTCGTCGAGCGCCTCGATGTGCCACGTCACCGGACGGCCGGTCAGGGGATCGGCCTGATAGTCGCGGGTCATCAACACGGCCGCGTCGGGCGTGGCGGGAAAGTCAAAAGAGAAGTTGCCGTCGGCGTCGATATCGAGATCGGTGTCGCGGACGATCGCGACCACCCGATCGGACCAGGCGCCCGGTGCTGGCTCGTTGTAAGCTGTCACCGAAAAGTACACGCTGTCACCCCTATTCCCGCTGATGCGGTACCGGCGGACAGGATCGACCGGGCAGATGAAGTAGTAGGCGTCGGTGTTGTCCCCACCCCAGCGGCGGTCGCGGCGGAAGGGAGTGTTCACCGCGACGAACTGTGGCCGGCCCGGTTCGGGAAACAGGTAAGTGTCCAGGGCGACGCCCAGGGTGGCGGCGAGCATGCGATAGCCGTCGGCGACATGCCGGTCGTCGGTGACGGCCCGGTCACCCTCGAGGAACGAGTGGCCCAGTTCGCCAAGCGTTTTCAGCAGTTCCTGCCACGCCTCCGTCGATTGGTGCGTCATGTGCCGATTCCTTTCAGGAGCAACCGGGTAGTGCGATCGACCCACGCGTCGTCGAGCTCAGTGGCGCGGGTGAGCAGTGCTACTAGCGTGATGCCGGCGATGGTCTCGGCCAGTTCGGCGGCGGTCACCTCCGGCCGCACCTCACCGCGCGCCGCGGCGGCCGCGAGCCAGTCGGCGAGGCCACCCCCGATGACGCCGGCGAACCGCTCCAGCAGCGCCGAATGCAGCGTCGGATCCGCGGCCATCTCGCCGATCAGGCCCGGCAGCGCCGCCCTGGCGGCCGGCGTGGTGAGGAAAGCCATTGTGCGGCGGATCATTTCGCGTAAACCATCGGGAGTCGATCCGCTATCGGGAATGGCGGTTCCGGCGCCGATCGGGAACACCGCCTCGTGCACCAGGTGTGCCTTGCTGGGCCAGCGGCGATAAATGGCGGGCTTGCTGGTACCCGCGCGTTCGGCGATGGCGGAGACCAACAGGCCCTGGTAGCCGGTTTCGGCCAGCAGCTCAACAGTCGCGCCGAGCACCGCGCCATCGATCCGGGGATCACGGGGTCTGCCAAAATCCACTACCATTACGAAACTCAGAGTAACATAAGTCGCCGTGAACGTTCACCTCGACGACCTCGCCTCGCCGCGGTTCAGCCCCGAGGGCCAACAGATTCTGGACATGATGGCCACGATGGCGCAGGAGTGCCCGCTGGATGCTGACGCGCTGCACGCCAAGGCCAGCGCCGACACCGGTCTGCACGATTTTGGGCCGAACGATTATCGCGAGCGCCTCGAGACCTATCTCGCCGCGCTGCGCGAGATCGACGGGTTGCACGACGCCGGAGTGGTGAATTTCTACAGTCAACTGCTGCAGGTGCTCAAGAACCGGCTGCTACTGACGGACCTGCTGAGCCGCCATCCCGAGATCAACGGAATCGACCTGCGCGCGCCCGTGGTCATCGCCGGGCTGCCCCGCACCGGCACCACGCACCTGCACAACATGCTGGCCACGCCCCCGACCTTTCGCACCATGCCGTATTGGGAGAGCAACGAGCCGTTCCCGATGCCGAATGAGGTTGGCGTTGAACCGGATCCGCGGCGAACCCGGATGGATGCCGCCGTCGGGGTGATCAACATGGTGATGCCGCATTTCGCGCTCATGCACGAGATGACCACCGACCATGTCCACGAAGAGATTCAGTTGTTGGCCAATGACGTGTCCACGATGTTGCTGGAAACACTCGCCGAGGTGCCCCGCTGGCGTGACTACTACCAGGCGCACGATCAGACGCCGCACTACCAATACCTGGCCACCCAACTGCGGGCGATGCAGTATCTGCGCGGGGGACGGCGCTGGCTGCTCAAGTCTCCCCAGCATCTGGAGCAGGTGCCCGTCCTGAATCGAGTGTTTCCCGACAGCATCCTGGTGTTCACCCACCGTGATCCCGTACCGGTGGCGCTGTCGATGATCGCGATGATCACCTACTCCGCGCGCATGCATCGTTCGCCGGTGCCGGTCGAGAAGATCGCCAACTCCTGGATTGACCGCCTCGAGCAGATGCTCACCGCGCTCATCCGCGACCGCGACACCATCGGACCGGACCGCTCGATCGACGTCCGGTTCGACGACTTCATGGCCGACGAACTCGGCGTCGCCCAACGCGTATACGCCCTGGCCGGCGAACCGTTCACCGACGAGGTGCACGCGGCCGTCGGCGGCTACCTCGCGGGTCACCGGCGCGGACGACTGGGCAATGTCGAGACGTCGTACGAGATGTTCGGGCTGGACGAGGGCAATCTGCGCGAGCGCTTCGCGCCGTATGTCGAGCGCTTCCTGGCCTAAGCCTTTCCGAGCCACTACGTTCTCAACTCATGGTGACTATGCCCGCGCTGGACGGTGTCGAACACAGATATGTCGATCTGGGAGGGGGCGTGACCATCCACGTCGCGGAGGCGGGGCCGGCGAGCGGGCCGGCGGTGATGCTGGTGCACGGCTTCCCGCAGAACTGGTGGGAATGGCACCAGCTGATCGGGCCGCTGGCCGCCGACGGCTACCGGGTGCTGTGTCCGGACCTGCGTGGCTCGGGCTGGAGTTCCGCGCCGCGCTCGAGTTACACCAAGGACGAGATGGCCGACGATCTGGCCGGCGTGCTGGATCGGTTGGGTGTGGCGACGGTCAAGCTGGTGGCCCACGACTGGGGCGGGCCGGTCGCGTTCATCATGATGCTGCGTCATCCGGAGCGGGTGACCGGGTTTTTCGGGGCGAATACCGTTGCGCCATGGGTGAAGCCGGGCCTGTCGACGCTGCGTAATATCTGGCGGTTCTGGTATCAGATCCCGATCATGCTGCCCGTCATCGGGCCGCGGGTGATCAGCGATGCAGACTCCCGGTTCGTCCGGATGCTCGGGTCATGGGTCGGTGGTGGTTTCACCCTGCCCGAGGATGACATCCGCATGTACGTCGAGTGCATGCAACAGCCCGGCCACGCGGAGGCCGGCTCCCGCTGGTATCGCAGCTTCCAGACCAAAGAGATGAGGAAATGGATGCGCGGCGAATACAATCATGCTCGCGTCGACGTCCCGGTCCGCTGGCTGACGGGCACCAAAGATCCGGTGATCACGCCCGACCTCACCGACGGATATGCCGATCGCATCGACGATTTCGAGGTCGAGCTGGTCGACGACGTCGGCCATTGGATTGTCGACCAGCGGCCCGATCTGGTCCTGGACCGGGTTCGCGCCTTTCTCGCCGAAAAGTCAACCAGGTGAAGGCTGTTCGACGTGACGCTAGTCGACGCCGATGGTGACTTCTGTCGACTTGATGAACACGGTCGCCGGCTGACCTACCTTGAGTCCGAGCTCGATCGCGGCGTCCTTGGTGACCGACGATGTGACGACCTGATTACCGCCGTCAAGCGTCACCTTCACAACGGCCATCACGCTGCCGAGTTCGACCTCGGTGATGGTCCCACTGAGCTGGTTTCGAGTCGAGAGCCGCATCGCAAGATCCTCCATGTCGGAACGGGTGGGGTATGCAGTGAGCTTAGCCCGCCGGAGCAGGGCCGGAATGGCTTGCCACACATTCACTTACGGGAGCGGACGAGTCTAATGCCGTGGGCCGAGCAGGGCTACGGATGCATCCACGGCCGGCTCCACGATTCCTCGGACCGGCTTTCCGTCTTCCACCGCAAGTGCGGTGAGCTCCCGCAGGCCGCCCAGCAGGATCACGGCCAACGGGGCGGTCAACGGAGGCAGCTTTGCGCGCCGGAACCCCGGACTGGCGCTGAGGTCGATCAGCAGGCTGGTCAACAACTGCAGGCCACGCCGCTGGACCGGCCGAGCGGCCGCCCCAAGTGAGGGCAATTCACGGATCCAGCTCAACGTGATGGCGGGCCGGGCCTCGATATATCCGACATAGGCCTCGACCGCCTGGCGGATCTGCACATGCCAATCGGCCTCCGGATCGACGGACGCCGTGATCTTCGCGCCCAGTTTTTCGATGTCGACCGCCAGCAGCTCGAGGAAGCACTCTTCCTTGCCGGCGAAGTGGTCGTAGAACGTGCGCTTGGAGGTGCGTGCGTGGCGGACCACATCGGCGACCGTGCTGGCGCGGTAGCCGCGCTCGGTGATCGAGGTGGCCAGACCGTCGAGCAGCCGTTGCCGAAACGGATCAGGCCCGGAAAGTGCGTCGCCCCCAACCGCGTCGGCGGCGGTCGCTGTCACCGCTGGTGTCACGCGAGCGCCCCCTTTCGGTGAGTACGGCGCCTTGTCAGGTTTGGTACTTCAGAGTACCGTACAAGGAACACGCTGCGGTACATCGCCGTACCACCCCCGTTGCCGGGGCAGATGTTTGGGAGACGCCATCGTCATGAGCCACCAAGTCGCCGCCCCGCCGGCCGCCGTCAACCTGCCCCCGGCGGTCCGGATCCCCAAGGTGCTTCAGGGCCTTGGATTTTCGATGTCGCGACGGTGGATGATCCAACGGCTGGCGCACCGCCACGGCGATGTGTTCACGCTCAACCTGCCGATGTACGGGCGCGTCATCGCCGTCGGCGACCCGCAGTTGGCCAAGCAGATCTTCACGACAAGCCCCGATGAGCTCGGCAACATCCAGCCCAATCTGGGCAGGCTGTTCGGCACCGGCTCCGTCTTCGCGCTCGAGGGCGACGACCATCGCCGGCGGCGCCGGCTGTTGGCGCCGCCGTTCCACGGCAAGAGCATGAAGAAGTACGAAAGCATCATCGAAGAAGAGGCGCTGCGCGAGATCGCCGACTGGCCGCAGGGCACCCCGTTCCCGACGCTGCCGCCGATGATGCGGATCACCTTGAACGCCATTCTGCGCGCGGTTTTCGGCGCGCAAGGCGCCGAACTCGACGAGCTGCGCCGGCTCATTCCGCCGTGGGTCACCCTGGGATCGCGGCTGGCGTCGGTGCCGATGCCCAAACGCCAATTCGGCAGGTACAGCCCGTGGGGCCGGCTGGCCGAATGGCGCCGCCGGTACGACAAGGTCATCGACAAGTTGATCGACGACGAGCGGGCCGATTCGCAGTTCGCCGAGCGGACCGACGTCCTGGCGATGCTGCTGCGTACCACCTACGAAGACGGTTCGGCCATGTCACGCAAGGACATTGGCGACGAGCTGCTCACCCTGCTGGCGGCCGGACACGAAACCACCGCATCCACGCTGGGCTGGGCGTTCGAGCGGATAAGCCGGCACCCCGACCTGTTGAAGGCCCTCGTTGAAGAGGTCGATAGCGACGGCAGCGAGCTGCGTCAGGCCACGATCTTGGAGGTCCAGCGAGCCAGGACGGTGATCGACCTCGCCGGTCGCCACGTCTACCCCGAGACCTTCCAGCTTGGCGAGTGGGTGATTCCGCGTGGCGATTCGATCATTGTCGGAATCGGGCAAATCCACAGCAACCCCGACGTGTTCACCGATCCGGACCGTTTCAACCCGCAACGCTTCATCGGGACCAAGCCGTCGGCGTTGTCGTGGATCCCGTTCGGTGGGGGGACGCGCCGCTGTGTGGGAGCGGCGTTTGCCAACATGGAAATGGACGTGGTGCTTCGAACGGTGCTGCGCCGCTTGACCATTGAGTCGACGGATGCGCCCGGCGAGCGCTGGCATTGCCGCGGGGTCGCGTTCACCCCGAAGGACGGCGGCCGGATTGTGGTGCGCCGGCGCTGATCTCGGCGATTGAAGCCGGGGCCAGCGTCGCTACTGGTCCGCGGTCGCCCGGCGCGGCAGCTTCCAGCCCGGTCGGATGAAGTGGCACGTGTATCCGTTGGGATAGTGCTGCAAATAGTCCTGGTGTTCGGGCTCGGCCTCCCAGAAGTCGCCGGCAGGGCTGACCTCCGTCACCACCTTGCCGGGCCACAGCCCGGACGCCTCGACGTCGGCGATGGTGTCCAGCGCGATCCGCTTCTGGTCCTCGTCGAGATAGAAGATGGCCGACCGATAACTGGCGCCCCGATCGTTGCCCTGCCGGTCTTTCGTTGTCGGATCGTGGATCTGGAAGAAGAATTCCAGCATCGTGCGGTAGTCGGTGACGGCCGGGTCATAGACGATCTCGATGGCCTCGGCGTGCGTGCCGTGGTTGCGGTAGGTCGCATTGGGGACGTCACCGCCGGTGTAACCGACCCGGGTCGACACCACGCCCGGCTGCTTGCGGATGAGTTCCTGCATCCCCCAAAAGCAGCCGCCGGCGAGAATCGCTTTCTGGTTGGTCATGCTTCGTCCTCCATAACCGGCTAGCACTCGGGCAGGAACAAGGCCAGGCTACACTCCGCCGATGAGCTGCAACGGTGCCGCGACATCATGAGCACGCCCAAGTTCTCCCGTAGCGAACTGGCCGCCGCCTTCGAAAAATTCGAAGCGACCGTCGATGCGGCGGCGCAAACGCAGGACTGGGACGCCTGGGTCCAGCACTACACACCCGACGTCCTGTACATCGAACACGCGGCGGGCACCATGCATGGCCGCGATGAGGTCCGCGAGTGGATCAGCCGGACGATGGGCAGCTTTCCGGGCAGCCACATGGTCGCGTTCCCGTCGCTGTGGTCGGTGATCGACGAACCCACCGGGCGCATCATCATGGAACTCGACAACCCGATGCGCGATCCCGGGGACGGCACGGTCATCGGCGCGACGAACATTTCGATCATCACCTACGCCGGCGATGGCATGTGGCGTCAGCAGGAAGACATCTACAACCCGCTGCGTTTCGTGCAGGCCACGTTGAAGTGGTGCCGCAAGGCGCAGGAGCTCGGCACCCTCGACGAGGCCGGCGCGCAATTCGTGGAGCAGTACGGAGGCGCCCGGTGAGCATCAAGCCCAAACTCGTCATCGGCGCCAACGGTTTTCTGGGTTCACACGTCACCCGCCAGCTGGTCGCCGACGGCCATGAGGTGCGGGCCATGGTGCGCGAAGGGGCCAACACCCGCTCCATCGACGACCTCGAGCTCACCCGCTTCCACGGCGACGTTTTCGATACCGCCGTGCTGCGGGAGGCGATGAACGGTGTCGACGACGTCTACTACTGCGTCGTCGACACCCGCGCCTGGCTGCGTGATACCTCGCCGCTGTTTCGCACCAACGTCGAAGGGCTGCGCAACGTCCTCGATGTGGCCGTCACGCAAACCGGCCTGCGCCGGTTCATCTTCACCAGCACCTACACGACCGTCGGGCGGCGCCGCGGACACGTCGCGACCGAAGAGGACAGCATCGACACCCGGGGGGTGTCGGACTACGTCCGGTCCCGGGTCCACGCCGAGAACCTGGTGATGCGCTACGTGGCCGAATGCGGGCTGCCCGCGGTGGCGATGTGCGTGTCGACGACATACGGCAGCGGCGACTGGGGCCGCACCCCGCATGGTGCGTTCATCGCCGGCGCGGTCTTCGGCAAGCTGCCCTTCACGATGGAGGGCATTCAGCTGGAAGCCGTCGGTGTCACCGACGCCGCCCGGGCCATGATCCTGGCCTCCGAACACGGGCGCATCGGCGAGCGGTACCTGATCTCCGAGCGGATGATCGCGCTGAAAGACGTGGTCCGAATCGCAGCCGACGAGGCCGGCGTGCCCGCGCCGCGGCGCTCCATCTCCGTCCCGATGCTGTATGCGCTGGGCGCGCTGGGCGACTTGCGGGCCCGCCTCACCGGCAAGGACGCCGAACTCAGCCTCGCCTCGGTGCGCATGATGCGCGCCGAGGCGCCCGTCGACCACAGCAAGGCCGTCCACGAACTGGGCTGGCAGCCGCGCCCGGTCGAGGAGTCCATTCGCGACGCGGCCCGATTCTGGGCGGCGATGCGAAATGCCAAGAGCGGGAGCACGACTCCCGGCTGAACACCACGCCGACCCGTGTTCAGAACGCGGCGCGGCGTCCGGGGCGGGACTAGCCTCGGGCGGTGTGACTACCGCGCGAGTGCCTGTCGATCTCACCGGGGCGCCCCAGACCATGCTGGCGACGTTCTACGCGAAGGCGCTTGACGCCGACTTCCCGAAACCGATCCTGGGCGATCGCTACGCGAAGGAGATCGTCGAGCGCATCGACTACGACTGGAAGCAAACCACCATCACACCGCGCCGGGCACCGTCGGTGACCACCCGGTCGGCGCACTTCGATCAGTGGACGCGCGAATTCCTTGCCGTACATCCGCGTTCGGTCGTGCTGCACCTGGGCTGTGGGCTCGACAGCCGGTTTTTCCGCGTGCGGCCCGGCCCGGACGTCCAGTGGTACGACGTCGACTACCCCGAGGTCGCGGCGCTGCGCACCCAGCTTTACCCGAGCCGCGATCACTATCGCGTCATTGCCGCCTCGGTCACCGACCCGGCCTGGCTGGCGGAAATCCCCGCCGACCGCCCCACACTGATGATCGCGGAGGGGCTCACCATGTACCTCACCGAACGGGAGGGCACCGCGCTGCTGCGCCGGGTAGTCGACCGGTTCGGTTCGGGCGAGCTGCAGTTCGACGTGTTCAACTGGCTCGGCATCAAGTCCCAATGGCTCAACACCGTGGTGCGGCGGTCGGGTTCCACGCTGCACTGGGCGATCAACGGGCCCGCCGACATCATCGAAGCCGTGCCGGCGGTGCGGCTGCTGGCGTGGGAACGGTGGTTCGAGTCGTACACCTTCGCGCAGTTGCCCCGCTCATCCCGGGCCTTGGGCAAAATCATGTCGCTGTTGCCTGCGGCGGCGAACATGGCGCAATACCACCGCTACGCATTCGGTCCGGCGGACGGGAAGCCTTGACGGCGGACGCGCGTTGAAAGTCGGATAGACGTCTAAGGAGGAACCACCATGGCCCATCCGGAAATCAAGGAGCCCAGCGCGGGGCACCCGATCACCATCGAGCCGACCAAAGGGCGGGTGCAGGTGCGCGTGAACGGCGAGTTGATCGCCGACACCACTGCGGCACTCGAATTGCGCGAAGCCACTTTACCTGCCGTGCAATACATTCCGATCGCCGACGTGGTGCGGGATCGGCTCACCCGGACGGACACCAGCACGTACTGTCCCTTCAAGGGCGACGCGAGCTATTACAGCGTGACCACCTCCGCCGGTGACACCGTCGACGATGTGATCTGGACGTACGAGCAGCCCTATCCGGCGGTCGCGGCGATTGCCGGGCATGTGGCGTTCTATCCCACCAAGGCCGACATCAGCGTCTCGGCTCAGTAGGGGATCCACCCGGGAAGGGCAGTCGCGACGGCCCGGGTGTCGCTGTACAAACGCATCGAGACGATCAGCCCGTCGCGGGTGTCGAAGATGCATACGAACGGGCTGTCGAATTCGCGGCCGTCGGAGGTGGTGCCGGTGGCCTGCGCCTCCACCACCACGGTCTCTCCCTCGTTGACGCAGCGCACCAGGTCGATGATCAGCTCGAGGTCTTTCTTGCGTCGCTCGATCGCCTGACGAAACGTGGCCTTGTCGCAGGGGGTCCGCGTGTAGAGGGTCCAGTAGGAGAAGTCCTCACTGAGCAGCGCGAAGCCCTCGTCCAGATCGCCGTCGTCGCTGACGGTCTGCAAGAACATCCAAGCCAGTTCGCCCTGCGGGTCATCGAACGGCGTCATCACAACGCAATATTGACTTGGACCGCAGTTCACGGTCAATCAGGGCAGTCGGAGAATCATCAGGTGACGAGCACGCGCACGGTCGTGTTTCCCGGAGCCGTCAGCTTCGGACACACGTTGGCGCCCCTTCGCCGCGGTTTCGGCGATCCCTGCTTCCGGGCTCCCGGAGACGGCTCGATCTGGCGCACCAGCCTGCTGCCCAGCGGGTCCGTCACGGCCCGGATCAGCCGCGTCGCGCCCAATGCCGCGCACGGCGTGGCGTGGGGCAGCGGCGCCGAAGAATTCATCGAGATGCTGCCCGCCATGCTGGGCTTCGAGGACGACGACTCGGACTTCGTCCCGAGGCATCCAACGGTTGCGGCCGCGCACCAACGGGTTCCGCACTTGCGCCTGGGCCGCACCGGCCTGGTACTGGAGGCCCTGATCCCGGCGATCATCGAGCAACGGGTGCCCGGCGCCGATGCGTTTCGCTCGTGGCGGGTGCTGGTGACGAAATACGGCACCCCCGCGCCGGGACCCGCACCGGCGGGGATGCGTGTCATGCCGTCGGCACAGGTGTGGCGACACATCCCGTCGTGGGAGTTCCATCGTGCCAACGTCGACCCTCGGCGGGCGCAGACCGTAGTGACCTGTGCGCGGCGGGCTTCCTCGCTGGAACGGTTGGTGTCTCGGCCGGCGGTGCAGGCGCGGGACGCGTTGATGTCGCTGCCGGGGGTTGGGGAGTGGACCGCCGCCGAGACCGCACAGCGCGCCTTCGGCGATGCCGACGCCGTGTCGGTGGGCGACTACCACATTCCCAAAATGATCGGCTGGACCCTGTTGGGCCGGCCCGTCGACGACGCGGGCATGCTCGAACTGCTCGCACCGATGCGACCCCATCGCCAGCGGGTGGTTCGGCTGCTCGAAGCCAGCGGGCTGGCGTACGAACCCCGCCGCGGACCGCGGCTGCCGGTGCAGCAAATCCACTCGCTTTGATCCGTAGCGTTTTTCAGCGGGGCCATCGGGTACCCAGCAGTGCAAGTAGCTGTGTGTGAACCATGGAAGGAAGCTAGGAAATAAGCGATGACTCAGTTCACAATTCCGGGATTGACCGATAAGCAGGCGGCGCGGCTCACCGAACTGCTGCAGAAGCAACTGAGCACTTACAACGATCTTCACCTGACGCTGAAGCACATTCACTGGAACGTGGTTGGCCCGAACTTCATCGGCGTGCACGAGATGATCGACCCGCAAGTGGACGTGGTGCGTGGATACGCCGACGATGTCGCCGAACGTATTGCGGCCCTTGGTGCTTCGCCACAGGGGACGCCCGGCGCCATCATCAAGGACCGGTCGTGGGACGACTACTCGGTCGGTCGAGACACGGTACAGGCGCACCTGGCGGCGCTGGACCTCGTCTACAACGGTGTCATCGAGGACATCCGCCGGTACATCGACGAGACCGACGAACTCGACCAGGTCACCCAGGACCTGCTGATCGGCCAGGCGGGTCAGTTGGAGAAGTTCCAGTGGTTCGTCCGGGCGCACCTGGAAAGCGCCGGCGGCAAGCTGGCGCACCAAGGTAAAAGCACCGAGAAAGGCGCCGCAGGCAGCGCCCGTGGCAAAGCCTGAGATGCTTCGCTAAGCGCAGGCATCGCGCATTTCGCCCCGGCACCTTCGTGCCGGGGCGAAATTGTCGGCCGGTATCCCCGCGCAAGCCTTTCCCTCCTCCGGAATAAGTGGACCCAAGTCCGGTTATATAGGACATTCACTATAAGAGGAGGTCAGATGCCCGCAGTCACAGCTAACACGCTGACATTGCCACGGGTCAGCGGTCCCGGACCCACCGACACCGATCGGCCGGTCCGATCGATCACCACCGGTCCGCGCGGCTATGAGGGCGAGGGGTTTCCCGTCGTGCGCGCTTTCGCGGGAGTCAGCACGACCGCGCTCGATCCGTTCGTGCACATGGATCAGATGGGCGAGGTCGAATACGAGCCGGGGGAGCCCCGGGGGACCGACTGGCATCCACACCGCGGCTTCGAAACCGTGACCTACATGCTCGACGGGAAGTTCGCACACCAGGACTCCCACGGCGGTGGCGGCCTGATCGCCGACGGTGCGACTCAGTGGATGACGGCCGGCTCGGGCATCCTGCACATCGAGACGCCGCCGGCCGAGCTGGTCGACCGCGGCGGGCTGTTCCACGGCGTCCAGCTCTGGGTGAACCTGCCCAAGAAGAACAAGTTCGCATCCCCGCGGTACCAGTCGATCGAAGGCGGCGACGTCGCGTTGCTGGCATCCGACGACGGCGGGGCGCTGATTCGCATCATCGCCGGCGAGATCGACGGCCACCGGGGCCCCGGTGTCACCCACACGCCGATCACCCTCGCGCATGCGACCGTCGAGAACGGGGCGCGCCTCGACGTTCCGTGGCGGCGCGACTTCAATGCCCTGGTCTATGTGTTGTCTGGCAGCGGGTACGTCGGCCCGGTCGCCCATCCGATCCACCAGGGACAGTTAGCGGTCCTCGGGCCCGGCGACCGGATCACTGTCGGGGCCCGGCAGGCCCCGGACCCCAGCCGGACGGCCATTGATTTGCTGCTCCTGGGCGGGCAGCCGATTCGCGAGCCGGTATTCCACTACGGGCCTTTCGTAATGAACACCCGCGCGGAATTGATCGCGGCGCTCGAGGACTACCAGGCCGGGAAGTTTGGCAGCATTCCGCCAAATGCGCTAATGCCGCACCACGGCGATGGCACACTTTAGCAATGCTTCCACGGGGGACTCGTCGGCCGGGGCGTCCGCCCGCCGCGAAGGCCGACGAGACTCGGCAACGAATCATCCAAGCTGCTCGTTTGGTGTTCAGCGAACGTGGCTACGACGGCGCGACATTCCAGGCCATCGCCGCGCGCGCCGACCTCACCCGCCCTGCGATTAACCATTACTTCTCGAGCAAACGCGCGCTTTATCGCGAAGTGGTGGCAGACACCAACCAATTCGTGATCGGCGCCGGTATCAAACAAGCCGACCGTGAGACCACCCTGGCGGCGCAGCTGACGGCATTCATCGCCGAAGCGACCAGAGCCAATTCGAAGAATCCTGCCGGGTCCGCGTTTCTAATCAGCGGCGTGCTGGAATCGCAGCGACACCCGGAGCTAACTGAGACCGACAACGATTCCGTGCGGATCAGCCGGGAATTCCTGCTGCGCGTCATCAATGAGGCGATCGAGCGCGGCGAGATCGTCGCCGATGTCGATGCGACGGTGCTGGCCGAGGCGCTGCTGGTTCTCGTCTGCGGGGTGGGCGTATACGCCGGCTACGTTTCGAGCCCGGAAAACCTGCTGGCGCTCGTCGGAGTGATGCGCCAGCTCCTGGAAGGCGCGTTCCGGCGGCCGGGGGCTTAGTCGGCGCGCAGTGAAGTTGCGCACAAAGCGTATAGGCTAACTAACTTATTCCGGTACCATGGCCGGGATATGACTGATCTGGATTCCTCGTCGCCGCCATCCGTACGGTCCGCCGGTGACAGCTGGACCATCACCGAACTCGTGGGCGCCACGGCGCTCGGCGTAGCCGCGTCGCGCGCGGCGGAAACCGCCGGCCCCGATCCGCTGATCCGCGACGACTTCGCGCGCCTGCTGGTGTCGTCCGCCGGTCCGGCGTGGGCGAGGCTGGCCGACCCGGAGCTCGCCTGGCTCGACGGTGATGAGCACGGACAGCGCGCGCATCGATGCGGAATCGATTACCAGGCCGTGCGCACCCACTTCTTCGACCGGTACTTCGCGGACGCCGCCGGCGCCGGCATCCGGCAGGTGGTGATCCTGGCCGCCGGGCTTGACTCCAGGGCTTACCGGTTGAACTGGTCGGCCGGCACCACGGTCTACGAGATCGACCAGCCCCAGGTGCTCCAATACAAGACCGACATATTGCAGCAGCACGGCGCCGTGCCATCCGCTATCCGGCATCCCGTCCCGGTCGACCTCCGTGACGATTGGCCCGCGGCCCTGACCGCCGCCGGGTTCGACCGCACCAAACCCACCACGTGGCTTGCCGAAGGGCTGCTCCCGTACCTGCCCAGCGACGCCCAGGACCGGCTGTTCGAGATGGTCACCGCGCTCAGCGCGCCGAACAGCCAGATCGCGATCGAGATGTTCGGCATGAACTCCCGGAGCAACTCGCAGCGCTGGGTGCGGATGCGGGACCGGCTCGGTTTGGATGTCAATGTCCAGGCGCTGACCTACCAGGAGCCGGACCGATCCGACGCCGCCGCGTGGCTGGCCGACCACGGCTGGCACGTGCACAGCGTGAGCAACCGCGACGAGATGGCCCGGCTGGGCCGTCCGGTACCCGACGACCTGACCGACGAAGCGGTCCGCAGCACGTTGCTGCGGGCGCGTCTCGGCAAGCCCACCGCCTGACCAAGGATCGATGCAAGGAGCACCGCCATGAGTTCACTGCGCACCCACGATGACACGTGGGACATCAAGAGCAGCGTCGGCACCACCGCGGTGATGGTGGCCGCGGCGCGCGCCGTCGAGACCGAACGTCCCGACGCGCTTATCCGCGACCCCTACGCCAAGCTCCTGGTCACAAATTCCGGTGCCGGCGTCCTGTGGGAGGCCATGCTCGACCCGGAGATCGCGGCCAAGGTCGAAGCCCTGGACGAAGAGTCCGCGGCGCACCTGCACCACATGCGCGGCTATCAAGCGGTGCGGACCCACTTCTTCGACACCTTCTTCACCGACGCCGTCGCGGCGGGGATCCGCCAGATCGTGATCCTGGCTTCGGGACTGGACTCCCGCGCGTACCGGTTGGACTGGCCGGCCGGCACCACGGTCTACGAGCTCGACCAGCCCGAGGTGCTGGCTTACAAGTCGACCACGCTGGCGGAGAACGGGGCCAGGCCCTCGGCCGATCGCCGCGAAGTCGCCATCGACCTGCGTCAGGACTGGCCCGCCGCGCTGCGTGCCGCGGGCTTCGACCCCAGCCAGCGCACCGCCTGGCTGGCCGAGGGCCTGCTGATGTACCTGCCGGCCGAGGCCCAGGACCGGTTGTTCACGCTGATCGGCGAACTGAGCCCGGCCGGAAGCCGCGTCTCGGCGGAAACCGCGCCCAATCACGCCGACGAGCGGCGCCAGCAGATGCGGGAACGGTTCAAGAAGGTGGCCGACGAGATCGGCATGGAGCAGACCCTCGACGTCGGCGAGCTGATGTATCGCGACGAACACCGCGCCGACGTCACCGACTGGCTCAACCAACACGGTTGGCGTGCGACGGCCGAGCACTCGACCGCCGCCATGCGCCGGCTGGGCCGCTGGATCGAAAACGTCGCGCTGGCCGACGACAAGGACGCTTTCTCCGACTTCGTGGTCGCCGAGCGCCTGTAAGAGCGGGCACCGTTATGTGACGGCAACGCCCGTCGCAGTTACTGAGTGCCGACTCTCTCGCCGCACCTTCACCGTTGGCTCGCGGCTGCGGTTACCGGGAATTCGCCTGGTCATCGGGGACAATGGTCACTCATTATGGGCAGCGGCGGATCCGACCAATCGCGCCGCTGGGTGCTGAGAAAAGCCCGGTTGGCCGCCGCCACCGCTTCGGCGGTCGTCACGGCGATCACCGGCATGGGGTGGACGGGTTATCACACGGCCCTCGGCAAGATCATCATTTCGCACGCGCTACCGAACGCGGCGAAGACGCTGGACGGCAACCAGAACATTCTGCTGATGGGTCTGGACAGTCGGCTGGACCAGAACGGTAAGCCCCTGCCCCAAGAGATCTACGAGGCGCTGCACGCCGGTGACGAGAGCTCGGGCGGCTACAACGCGAATGTCCTTATCGTCGTGCATATTTCGGACGGCGACGGCCCGGTCACGGCGGTATCGATCCCGCGCGACGACTACGCGGAGCTACCGGGCTGTCCCGGGTCGGTCTGCGCCGGCAAGATCAAGCAGGCATACGGGCTGGCCTACCAGCAGTCGCTGAATTCGCAGGCGGCCGGGAATTCGGGCGGGGCGGGCGCCAACAACTTGACGGCTCGCGAGCAGACCGCCCGCGAGGCCGGCCGCAAGGCCGAAATCGACGCCGTCCAACACTTTCTGGGCGTCTCGGTCGATCACTTCGTCGAGGTCACACTCGGCGGTTTCTTCCAAATCGCCAAAGCCGTCGAACCGATCACCGTGTGCCTCAATGCCGACACGCGGGACGGCTACTCGGGCGCCGACTTCCACCAGGGGGTTCAGCGCATCGACGCCGCGGACGCGATGGCCTTCGTGCGGCAGCGGCGCGACGAAAACGACGGCTCCTTCACCGATTTCGACCGCACGCGGCGACAGCAGGCGTTCCTCGTGTCGTTGGCAGAGGCGGCCCGCAGGGGCGGTGCGCTGTCCAGCGTGAGCGGACTGCGCAAACTGCTGCAGGTCGCCCGCGACAACGTCGCCGTCGACGACGGGCTGGACATCATGGAATTCGCCTCCCGGGCCTCGCAATTGAGCGAGCGCCCGCTGTCCCTCTACACCCTGCCGATCGCCGGCTTCGGCAAGGACGTCAACGGGTCCGACATCAACCAGGTCGACCTTCCGACCATCCGGCGCATCGTCAACGAGCGCTTCATGTCGGACACACCGGTCGCGCTCGAGGCCGCATCACCGAACACCCAACCACCGCCGCCGCTGGCCGAACCCGCGATCCTCGACGTCGTCAACGCCACCTCACGCGACGGGCTCGCGGGCGCCGTCGAAGAGGCCTTCGCCGGACGCGGCTTCACCCGCGGCAGCGCCACGACCGCGGCGGTCCCGGCCGACGAGAGCACCATCGAATACGGCCCCGGAGCCGACCGGGCCGCCCAGATCCTGGCCGGTCAGCTGCACGTGCCGGCCACGGCGAACGACACAGTTGCCACCGGGACGGTGCGCCTGACCGTTGGAACAGAGTTTCCCGCCGGCGACTACCTGGCCCATCCCGGCGCGACTGCCGACCCGTCCGGGACCGGGCAGGTGAGTGCCGTGGCCGCCACCGGCACCGGCGACCGTGCCCCGGCGCCGACCGACCTCAGCCAGATGACCGCGGCCAACATTCCCTGCGTGAAGTAACCGCACCGGTCGTCGCGCCGGGGTCGACAACCCGACCGGCGAGAGGTGGTTCGCCGGATCCTTCCTACTGCTCTCCCAACCGGATGGTTAGTATCGCGGTTATCACCGATGAGCGGCCGCCGCAGCGGGACTCTGCTCGGGAAGGACAATGATGACCACCGAATCGGTTGCATCGAAGACCTCCGCATCCAATGGGACGGCTCAGCCGGCCGACATTCCGGCGACGGTCGCCCGGCTCCGCCGGACCTTCGCCACCGGACGCACCCGCGACGTCGAATGGCGCAAGCGGCAGTTGTCGCAGCTGGCGAGGCTGATGGAAGAGAACGAGGCCGCCATCGCGTCCGCCCTCGCCGAAGACCTGGACCGCAGTCCCTTCGAGGCCTTCATCGCCGACATCGCGACGACCGCCGGCGAGGCGAAATACGCGGCGAAAAAGGTCCGGCGGTGGACGAAGCGCAGGTACCAGCTGCTCGAGATGCCGCAGCTGCCGGGGCGCGGCTGGATCGAATACGAGCCCTACGGCACGGTGCTGATCATCGGCGCGTGGAACTACCCGTTCTACCTGACGCTGGGTCCGGCCGTCGGCGCGATCGCCGCGGGCAACGCCGTCATCCTCAAGCCGTCGGAAATCGCCGCTTCCTCTGCGCATTTGATGGCGGAGCTGGTGCCGAAATATCTCGACAACGATGCCATCGCCGTGGTCGAGGGTGACGGCGCCACGAGCCAGGAGCTCATCGCGCAGGGCCTGGATCGGGTGCTGTTCACCGGCGGCACCGAGATCGGCCGCAAGGTCTACGAGGGCGCGGCCCCGCACCTGACCCCGTGCACCCTGGAACTCGGCGGCAAGAGCCCGGTGATCGTCGCGGCGGACGCCGACGTGGAGGTGGCGGCCAAGCGGATCGCCTGGATGAAACTGCTCAACGCCGGACAGACCTGTGTCGCACCGGATTACGTGTTGGCGGACGCCAGCATTCGCGACGAGCTGGTCGACAAGATCGGCGCCGCCATCACCAAGTTCACCTCCGACAAGCCCGACGGCATGCGGATCGTCAACCAAAGGCAGTTCGACCGGATCAGCGGCTACCTGTCCGGTGGCGACGGCAAGGTCGTCGTCGGCGGCAAGTGCGACCCGTCGAGCCTGCGCATCCAGCCCGCCGTCGTGGTGGACCCTGACCCGGACGGCCCGCTGATGCAGAACGAGATCTTCGGCCCGGTGTTGCCGGTGGTCACCGTCCAATCCCTGGACGACGCAATACGTTTCGTTAACTCGCGGCCCAAGCCGCTGTCGGCGTACCTGTTCACCAAGACGCGCGAGACCCGCGAGCGGGTGATCAAGGAGGTGCCCGCTGGCGGCATGCTGGTCAACCACCTCGCCTTCCAGGTCTCGACGGCCAAGCTGCCCTTCGGGGGCGTCGGCGCGTCGGGCATGGGCGCCTACCACGGCAAGTTCGGCTTCGAAGAATTCAGCCACCGCAAGTCGGTGCTGACCAAGCCGACGCGCCCGGACCTGTCGAGCTTCATCTACCCGCCCTACACCGACCGCGCCATGAAGATGGCCCGCCGGATCTTCTAGAAATCGTTCTCCCGCAACCAAATCACTTGCTAGACACTTATATCTAGAGAGGAAACTTATGCCCGGAGTGCAGGATCGCGTCATCATCGTCACCGGAGCCGGCGGAGGACTGGGTCGAGACTACGCCCTGACCCTCGCCAAGGAGGGCGCCAGCGTCGTCGTCAACGACCTCGGTGGCTCGCGCGACGGCACCGGCGCCGGCCACAACATGGCCGACGATGTGGTCAAGGAGATCAAGGACGCCGGCGGGCGGGCTGTCGCCAACTACGACAGCGTCGCCGAGTCCGAGGGCGCCGAGAACATCGTCAAAACCGCGCTCGACGAGTTCGGCGCCGTGCACGGTGTGGTCAGCAACGCCGGCATCCTGCGCGACGGCACCTTCCACAAGATGTCGTTCGAGAACTGGGACGCCGTGCTCAAAGTGCACCTTTATGGCGGCTACAACGTCATCCGCGCCGCATGGCCGCACTTCCGTGAGCAGAGCTACGGTCGCGTGGTCGTCGCCACGTCCACCAGTGGGCTGTTCGGCAACTTCGGTCAAACCAACTACGGCGCGGCCAAACTCGGCTTGGTCGGCTTGATCAACAGCCTGGCGCTGGAGGGCGCGAAATACAACATCCACGCCAACGCGGTCGCCCCGATCGCGGCGACCCGGATGACCGAAGACATCCTCCCCAAGGAGGTTCTCGAGAAGCTGACGCCCGATTACGTCGCTCCGGTGGTGGCGTACCTGTGCACCGAGGAAAATCCCAACAGCGCTTCGGTTTTCGTGGTCGGCGGCGGCAAGGTGCAGCGCGTCGCGCTGTTCCAGAACCAGGGCGTCAACTACGACAAGCCGCCTTCGGTGGAGGACATCGCCTCGCAGTGGGGCGAGATCACCGATCTGTCAGCGGCAAAGCAGGCCGAATTCAAGCTGGGGTAAGGCGCCAGCGACTCAGGCGAGCAGCTCTGCGCGGAGCCGGTCCACCTCGTTGTCGGTGACGCCGGCGTCGCGGAGATACGCCTGCAGCGACCCGAATTCCTGATCGATGGTGTGGCGTGCGGCGTCCAGGTATTCCGGTCGTACGCCGAGGACTCCATCGGCCAGCCGGGCCTTGGTGAACGTGACCACCTCCGGGGTCAAGTCGACGTCAGGCCTTTTCTGGATCATCTCGTAGATGTGGTCACGCAGCTGGGGGACCGCGGCGTTGCTGCGCAGGTAATCGGCGACGATGGTGTCGCGGTCGACGTCGAGCACCTCCAGCACAGTGGCGATCACGAAGCCGGTGCGGTCCTTGCCCGCGAAGCAGTGCGTGAGAACCGAACGCCCGGCGGCCAGCATCGAGAAGACTTGCCGCACAGCGCGTTGCGCCCCGTTGCGGGTCGGGAACTGCCGATACTCGTCGATCATGTGCCGGATGGCGGCCTCGTTGACCTCTTCGTCGGACTGGCTCGCGTCGCCCTCGAACAGGCGCCGAAACGCGGTCTCGTGCGGCGCGTCGTCGTCGCTGGGCTGATCGTCGCCGAGATCGGGCAGGGGGAGCCGGTGGATCTCGACGCCGTCGGGAACCAACCCCGGACCGCGGCGCGCGACTTCCTGGTTCGCGCGCAGATCCGCGACGTCGGTGATGCCCAACTCGCTCAGCGTGGCGCGGCCCTGGTCGTCGAGGCGGCTCAGCTCACCGGACCGAAACAGCCGCCCGGGCCGCAGCGCGGGCGTGCCGTCGGCGACGTCGCGAAAGTTCCACGCGCCCGACAGTTCCCGCAATGCCTCAGTCATTCTCTGGTCACCGCCGCGGCGAAAGCGGACTGCTCGCGGCCGATCTCGCTACGCGCGATGGTGCGCATGTGCACCTCGTCGGGTCCGTCGAAGATCCGCATGGCGCGGTGCCAGCCGTACAGTCGTGCCAGCACCGTGTCGTCGCTGACGCCGGCGGCGCCGTGCACCTGGATCGCGCGGTCGATGACGTCGCACGCCACCTGGGGAGCCACCGCCTTGATCTGCGAGACGAGCAGGTGGGCGGCCCTGTTGCCGTGCTGGTCGATGGTCCACGCGGCCTTTTCGCAGAGCAGCCTGGCCTGGTCGATCTCGTTGCGGGACTTGGCGATCGCCTGCTGCACCAGGCCCTGGTCGGCCAGGGGCCGGCCGAACGCGATGCGGTTGTTCGCGCGGTGCACCATCAGCGCCAACGCACGTTCGGCCCCGCCGAGTGCGCGCATGCAGTGGTGGATGCGGCCGGGCCCCAGCCGGGCCTGGGCGATGGCGAAGCCGCCGCCCTCCTCGCCGAGCAGGTTGGTGGCCGGCACCCGAACGTTGTCGTAGCTGATTTCGCAGTGCCCGTGCTGGTCCTGCCAGCCGAACACCGACGTGGAGCGCACCACCGTCACGCCGGGGGTGTCCATCGGCACCAGCACCATCGACTGCTGCTGATGACTCGCGGCCTCGGGGTTCGTGCGTCCCATCACGATCAGGATCTTGCAGCGCGGGTCGGCCGCGCCCGAGGTCCACCACTTACGCCCGTTGATGACGTAGTCGGCGCCGTCGCGCACGATGGCCGTCTGAATGTTGCGGGCATCGCTGCTCGCGACCGCGGGCTCGGTCATCGAGAAGGCGCTGCGGATCTCGCCGGCAAGCAGTGGCTCCAGCCACTGCTTACGCTGCTCCTCGGTGGCGAACAGGTGCAGCGTCTCCATGTTCCCGGTGTCCGGCGCCGCGCAGTTGACCGCCTCGGGAGCCAGCTCCAGGCTCCAGCCCGTCAGCTCGGCCAGCGGCGCGTAGTCGAGGTTGGTCAACCCCGATTCGGCCGGCAGGAACAGGTTCCAGAGGCCGCGATCCTTGGCCTTGGTTTTGAGTTCCTCGATGACGGGCGGGACCGTGTGATCGTGTGGGCCGGCTTCTTCGCGGAATTTGTCGTATTCGGCCTCGGCCGGAAAGACGCACTCAGTCATGAAGTCGGACAGTCGCTTGTGGTAGTCGCTGGCTTTGGCCGACATCGCGAAGTCCATGCCCGTCACCATATGACACGTGTCGAGTCGCCGGGTTTCCGGTCGTCAGCGCAGTGCTTACGCCGCGGTGAAAGCGCGCCGGCGGGGCGGCACGATAGGTGGCATGAGTGAAGCCCGCCCCCCGTCCCCGCCGTTCACCCGAGAGACCGCGATCCAGAAGGTGCAGGCGGCCGAGGACGCCTGGAACACCCGCGATCCCCAACGCGTCAGCCTGGCCTACACGGTCGATTCGCAGTGGCGCAATCGCGACGAACACGTCGTGGGCCGCGACGAGATCGTGGCGTTCCTGACCCGCAAGTGGCAGCGCGAGCTCGATTACTCGCTACGTAAGAGCCTCTGGGACTTTCAGGACAACCGCATCGCGGTGCGGTTCCAATACGAGTGCCACGACCAGTCCGGCCAATGGTTCCGCAGCTACGGCAACGAGCTGTGGGAGTTCACCGAGTCCGGGCTGATGGCGCGCCGGGAAGCCAGCATCAACGACGTCCCGATCGACGAATCGCAGCGCCGCTACTTCGGGCCCCGGCTGGAATCCGAGCACGGTAACGACATCCCGCTTTGGTAGCCGGCCGGGCGCGGCGGAACCGCAAGCGCGTTGGGGCGACAACGGCGCCTTGTGACCTCACAACGGAGCGGGCGCTACTGCGTCGCCTCGCGGCGGCGAACCATCGACCGGAGGGTCGATCGCCGTCGGCCGGGGCATCCGGCCCCGGGTGGCCCGGAGCCGATCACACGTCCAGGGTGAATCCTGGTTAAGGTAGCGAAGCGCGCGGCCGAGCCAGCGCCACGCCCATCGGCAGGGACAGTACGGAAAAGTACGGAAAGTAGATGTACGCGCCATGACAAATGCGCAGACGACGGTAGGAGTGGTCGCCGAGTCCGGCCCCGACGAGCGGCGGGTAGCGCTGGTGCCCAAGGCGGTCGCGTCGCTGGTGGGCAGCGGCGTCGCGGTGGTGGTCGAGTCCGGCGCCGGCGAACGGGCCCTGTTGCCCGACGCCCTCTACACCGAGGCCGGGGCCAGCATCGGGGACGCCTGGGCCGCCGACGTCGTGGTCAAGGTCGCGCCGCCCACCCAGGCCGAGGTCGCCAAGCTGCGCAGCGGCCAGACGCTGATCGGTTTCCTCGCGCCGCGCAACGCCGAGAACTCCATCGGGGCCCTGAAGCAGGCCGGCGTCCAGGCGTTCGCACTCGAGGCCATTCCTCGGATCTCCCGGGCGCAGGCCATGGACGCGCTGTCATCGCAGGGCAACGTCGCCGGCTACAAGGCCGTGCTGCTGGCGGCCTCCGAGTCGACCCGGTTCTTCCCAATGCTGACGACGGCGGCCGGCACCGTGAAGCCCGCCACCGTGCTGGTGCTCGGCGTGGGCGTGGCCGGGCTGCAGGCGCTCGCGACGGCCAAGCGGCTGGGCGCGCGCACTACCGGTTACGACGTCCGCCCCGAGGTGGCCGACCAGGTGCGCTCGGTGGGCGCGCAGTGGCTCGACATCGGCATCGACGCCGCCGGTGAGGGCGGCTACGCCCGTGAGCTCACCGACGAGGAGCGCGCCCAGCAGCAGAAGGCCCTGGAAAAGGCAATCAGCGGATTCGACGTCGTGATCACCACGGCGCTGGTCCCGGGACGCCCGGCGCCGCGTCTGGTCACCGCGGCGGCGGTGGAAGCGATGAAGCCCGGCAGCGTGGTGGTCGACCTGGCCGGCGAGACCGGGGGCAACTGCGAGCTCACCGAGCCCGGGCAGACGGTGGTCAAGCACGACGTCACCATCGCGTCGCCCCTGAACCTGCCGGCGACCATGCCCGAGCACGCCAGCGAGCTCTACAGCAAAAACATCACCGCACTGCTGGACCTGCTGCTCACCGACGGCAAGCTGGCGCCGGACTTCGACGATGAAGTCATCGCGGACTCGTGCGTGACCCGCGATCGGAAGGACTCCTAGATGTACGACGAGCTATTGGCCAACCTGGCGATCCTGGTGCTCTCCGGATTCGTCGGGTTCGCCGTCATTTCCAAGGTGCCCAACACGTTGCACACCCCGCTGATGTCGGGCACCAACGCAATCCACGGCATCGTGGTGCTGGGCGCCCTGGTGGTGTTCGGTTCTGTCGAGCACCCGTCGCTCGCGGTGCAGATCATCCTGTTCGTCGCGGTGGTGTTCGGGACGCTGAACGTTATCGGTGGGTTCATCGTCACCGACCGGATGCTGGGCATGTTCAAGGGCAAGAAGAAACCCGTGCCCGCAGCGAGTGAGGAGCCGGCGGCCAAATGAACTACTTGGTAATCGGCCTCTACATCATTTCCTTCGCCCTCTTCATCTACGGCCTGATGGGCCTGACCGGGCCCAAGACGGCGGTGCGGGGCAACCTGATCGCCGCGGTGGGTATGGCGCTGGCCGTGGCGGCGACCCTGATCAAGATCCGTCACACCGACCAGTGGGTGCTGATCATCGCCGGCCTGGTGGTGGGCGTCGTGCTCGGTGTCCCGCCGGCCCGCTACACCAAGATGACGGCCATGCCACAGCTGGTGGCGTTCTTCAACGGCGTCGGCGGTGGCACGGTCGCGCTGATCGCACTCTCGGAATTCATTGAGACCAGCGGTTTTTCGGCCTTCCAGCACGGCGAGTCGCCGACTGTGCACATCGTGGTGGCGTCATTGTTCGCCGCGATCATCGGTTCGATCTCGTTCTGGGGATCGATCATCGCGTTCGGCAAGTTGCAGGAGATCATCTCCGGATCGCCGATCGGCTTCGGCAGGGCCCAGCAGCCGATCAACCTGCTGCTGCTGGCCGCCGCGGTGGCCGCCGCGGTGGTCATCGGGCTGCACGCCCATCCCGGCAGCGGCGGGGCGCCGCTCTGGTGGATGATCGGGCTGCTCGCCGCCGCGGGGGCGCTGGGCCTGATGGTGGTGTTGCCCATCGGCGGCGCCGACATGCCCGTGGTCATCTCGCTGTTGAACGCGATGACCGGGCTCTCGGCGGCGGCGGCGGGCCTGGCGCTGAACAACACCGCGATGATCGTGGCCGGCATGATCGTCGGCGCGTCCGGGTCGATCCTGACCAACCTGATGGCCAAGGCCATGAACCGCTCCATCCCGGCGATCGTCGCTGGTGGCTTCGGCGGTGGCGGGGTCGCCCCGAGCGGCGGCGACGGCGGCGACAAGACGGTCAAGGCCACCTCGGCAGCCGACGCCGCGATCCAGATGGCCTACGCCAACCAGGTGATCGTCGTGCCGGGCTACGGCCTGGCCGTCGCGCAGGCCCAGCACGCGGTGAAGGACATGGCCGCCCTGCTGGAGAACAAGGGTGTGGAGGTCAAGTACGCCATCCACCCGGTCGCCGGCCGGATGCCCGGGCATATGAACGTGCTGCTGGCCGAGGCCGAGGTCGACTACGACGCCATGAAGGACATGGACGACATCAACGACGAGTTCGCGCGCACCGACGTCGCGATCGTCATCGGCGCCAACGACGTCACCAACCCGGCGGCCCGCAACGACGCGTCCAGCCCGATCTACGGCATGCCGATCCTCAACGTCGACAAGGCAAAGTCGGTGATCGTGTTGAAGCGGTCGATGAATTCGGGGTTCGCGGGCATCGACAACCCGCTGTTCTACGGCGAGGGGACCAGCATGCTGTTCGGCGACGCGAAGAAATCGGTGACTGCGGTCGCCGAGGAACTCAAGGCGCTGTAACGACGAAAGGCGCTGCGGCGCCGGCAGTTTAGACGGGCGGGTAAGCCTGGGGCGGGTATCCGTTGCCGTCGACAACCCCGCGCAGGCCCCAGGGGACGTACCGAAGGAAAAACTCGATCTCGTCGCTCGCGTCGTAATCCGGACTCGGATCCATCGGCCCCACCTCTCGACTCATCTCGTTCGATGAGGAGTCTAGTCGCATACGCCCGCGCGTGACACCCGGCGTTTTGCATAAACTGTCCAACCAGTTGATTGATAGATATTCTGGCCGCACCGGCCTGGCCTGGCCATACCGACGATAGTGAGAACAAATGCCCACCGACAGCATCACCCCGAATGGGCTAACCCGGCGCGAAGAGCTGCTGGCGGTCGCCACCAAGCTGTTTGCTGCGCGCGGCTATCACGGCACCCGGATGGACGACGTGGCCGACGTGATCGGCCTGAACAAGGCGACGGTCTATCACTATTACGCCAGCAAGTCGCTGATCTTGTTCGACATCTACCGCCAG
This sequence comes from Mycobacterium sp. 852002-51971_SCH5477799-a, assembly GCF_001667145.1. Lineage (GTDB taxonomy): Bacteria > Actinomycetota > Actinomycetes > Mycobacteriales > Mycobacteriaceae > Mycobacterium. The sequence goes on along the minus strand of NZ_LZIF01000107.1, from coordinate 32,996 downwards.
GCCGCCGAGGGCACGCTCGCCGCCGTGCACGACGACCCGTCCTGGACGGCGCGCGAGGCTCTCTACCAGTACACGGTTCGCCTGCTCACCGGCATCGCCAGCGATCCCGAACGGGCCGCGGTGTACTTCCAGGAGCAGCCCTACATCACCGAATGGTTCACCAGCGAGCAGGTCGCCGAGGTCCGCGAAAAGGAAGCCCAGGTCTATCACCACGTGCACGGTCTGATCGACCGCGGGATCGCCAATGGCGAGTTCTATCCGTGCGACTCGCACGTGCTGGCGCTGGGCTACATCGGCATGACGCTGGGCAGCTACCGCTGGCTGCGGCCCAGCGGCCGGCGCTCGGCCAAGGAGATCGCCGCTGAGTTCAGCACGGCGCTGCTGCGCGGGCTGATCCGCGACGAAGCCATCCGCACGACGTCTCCGCTGGGACCTTAAGCGCGCAGGAGGCCAAGGCGTTGTGCGGCCGGTGATAGTTGTAGTTGACATTCCACGTCGAAAGCTTCGCGGACGGCGCCGCTTTGGAGGGGTGGGTCGGCTCAGTCGCGGCGGACGGCGTGGATGGCGCCGTTGGTAGGGTCTCCGGTGATTGCTGCGGCACGCCCGTAGAGCTTGACATTCTCGTCCCAGGCGCGGAACTCGGTCCGCCAGCCGTTGTGCTCTAACCAGTCCTGAGCCTGGGGACCCAGACCTCGGAAAGTTGGTCGATCGTCGGCGCCGGTCGCGACGAGTCGCTTCAGGTCGCGGTACCGCTGTTGAGTTTCATCCACTTTGGCGCGTACGGTCCCGAACTCGCTGCCGGGCGCCGAAAGCCGCGTGATCGTCTTCGCGACCTCGGTCGCTTCTGCTTGTGACAGATAGGGGATCACGCCCTCGTCGATCCACGCAGCCGGTAGGTCCGGGTCGTACCCTGCAGCCAGCAGCGCCGGCGCCCAGTCCGTGCGCAGGTCGGCCGCGACGACACGGCGATCACAGGTCGGTACCGCGTCAAGGCTTTTCAGCACCGGCTCCTTGAACTTGAACATCTCCGGCAGATCGAGCTCGAACCACCGCAGGTCGGCCGGGAGGCTCATCCGATACGCCCTGGTGTCCAGGCCCGCACCGAGCATGACGAGTTGCGTTCCCCCTGCGTCTACCCAGGCATGGACGCGGTCATCGACGGCGCGAACTGCCAGGGTCCGCCCCTCGTAGAACTGATCGACAAGCTGCTCGACCCGGGCCCACTGCGCGGCGGCTTCGGGGGGCGCGTTCGGGTCAAGGAACGCGTCGCGTGCAGCCTCGGCGAAAGCGGGTGCGTAAGGGTCGTCGTAGAGCCTGTCCTCGCGTTCGGATTCACGAGCTCGAATCATGGCCACGCCCAAGGCGGTCAGCGGAATTCCACTGAGTTGAGCAGTCCGATGCGATGTCATCGAGTCTCCTTGAACTTCGGACGACCGTTTGCTTACCGGTCGGTTAGCCTTCTGAGGGGCTTCGCCGGCAACACTAGGCGCGCCCACCTTTCAGGTGCTTGTCGAGGAACGCGAGTTGGTCCGCGACGACCCGTTCGAAGGCTTCGTCGACGTAGATCGCGAAATGCCCCTCGGGGTACAGCCTGACCTCGCCGCGGGGGGCTTTGGCGGCGTGACGCAGCGTCGCCGCCGCGGGTGCCACCGAGTCGGCCTCGCACACACAGAACAGGATCGGGCAGCTGATCTTAGGCGTGGAGCGGCCCGGGCGATATTTGAAGACCTGCAACGCGATTCGCGCAGCGACCTCGTTACGCATTTCGATCCCGTCGGGCACCAACCGCAAGTAGCCCGCATACGCGTCGGGTGTGTTCATCAACGCGACCTCGCCGGGCTTTCCGGCCGTCGCGACCATCACCGGCGGCCTGCCCAGCCGGCTTGCCATCACGTCGCGCACCGCCCGCGCGGTGATGCGCCCGGTGATCAGCGGGTTGCTGATGGTGCGCGCCGATGCGAGGCCGTCGGTGAAGGGGCATTGGGCGACCGCCGCGGCGATGCCCGGCTGCCGCGCCGCGGTGGCGATCACGTGACCACCCGCAAAAGAGGTGCCCCACAACCCGATCCGATCGGGGTCGATGTTCTCGATGGTGCGGGCATAGGCGATGGCCGCGGCCCAGTCGGCGAGCTGCATGTCGACGTCGAGGACCTGACGGGGCAGGCCCTCGCTGTCCCCGAAGTTTCGGTAGTCGAACACCAGGCAGGCGTACCCCGCCGCGCTGAAGCGTTCGGCGTACGCGTCCAGTCGCATGCTGCGCACCGCGCCCAGACCGTGCGCCATCACCAGCAGCGGCGCGGGTCCGCTCCCCTCGGGTCGGTAGAGCCAGGCGCTGATCATGGCGCCGCCGGACGGGAACCGAATGTCTTCGCGCTGTGTCATCAGTGATTGATTCTGCCCCGGACGATCGGGATCAGTCGGCCAGGTATGCGCTTCGAAATTAATGGACTAGTGTCTAGAAAAGTTGAGCGCTCAACGGACGGAGACTCTGATGGCGATCCGCGTCGCGCACGTCGGTACCGGAAACGTCGGAGGGCTGGCCCTCGCCGAGCTCATCACCAATCCGCAGTTCGAGCTGACCGGGGTGTGCGTCTCGACGCCCGAGAAGGTGGGTAGGGACGCCGGCCAGTTGTGCGGCGTCGGTTTGGACGCCGGCGTCGTCACGGGTGTCGCGGCCGTCGATGACTTGGACGCGATCATCGCCGCCAAGCCCGATTGCGTCGTCTACTGCGCGATGGGCGACACCCGGTTGCCCGAGGCGATGGCCGACGTCATGCGCATCCTGGCCGCCGGCATCAACGTCGTCGGGTCGTCGCCCGGGCTGCTGCAGTACCCGTGGGGCGTCATGCCCGAGAAGTACATCGCCCGCGTGGAAGACGCTGCCAAGCAAGGCGATTCGAGCATCTTCATCAGTGGTGTCGACCCCGGATTCGCCAACGACCTGATTCCGTTCGCGCTCGCCGGCACCTGTCAGCGCATCGAGCAGGTGCGGTGCATGGAGATTCACGACTACGCGTCGTATAACGGAACCGAGGTCATGGACTACATGGGGTTCGGCAAGCCCATGGACGAAATCCCGATGCTGCTGCAGCCGGGCATCCTCAGTATCGCCTGGGGGACCGCGATCCGTCAGCTGGCCACCGGCCTCGGCATCGAGGTCGACGAGATCGCCGAGTCCTATCAGCGCGAGCCCGCCCCCGAGGATTTCGACATCGCGGTCGGCCATGTGGCCAAGGGCACGGTTGCCGTGCTGCAGTTCGAGATTCGCGGCATGGTGAAGGGCCACCCCGCCATCGTCATCGAGCACGTCACCCGGTTGCGGCCCGACCTGCGCCCCGACCTGCCCCAGCCCGCTGCGGGCGACGGCTCCTACCGCGTCGAGATCACCGGCGAGCCGTCCTATGCGGTGGACATCATCCCGAGCAGCCGCAAGGGCGACCACAACCACGCGGCGATCGCGGGCGCCGCCGGCCGCGTCGTCAACGCCATCCCCGCGGTGATCGCGGCTCCGCCGGGCATTCGGACCACACTCGATTTGCCGCTGGTAACGGGCAAAGGCCTTTACGCACCAAGCACTTTGGTGACCACCTAAACGAAAGGAGACCCGCGTGGGTCGGGTAGACGGCAAGGTAGCGCTGATCAGTGGTGCCGCCGGCGGTATGGGAGCCGAAGATGCGCGGCTGCTGGTCGAGGAGGGCGCCAAGGTCGTTATCGGCGACATCCTGGACGACCAGGGCAAGGCGCTGGCCGACGAGATCGGCGACTCCGCGCGCTACGTGCACCTCGACGTCACCCAACCCGACCAGTGGGACGCCGCCGTCGCCACCGCGGTCGGCGAATTCGGCAAGCTCAACGTGCTGGTCAACAACGCCGGAACGGTAGCGCTCGGCCCGCTGAAGAGCTTCGATCTGGCCAAGTGGCAGAAGGTGATTGACGTCAACCTGACCGGCACGTTCCTGGGCATGCGGGCCTCGGTCGAGCCGATGATTGCGGCCGGCGGCGGGTCGATCATCAACGTGTCGTCCATCGAGGGCCTGCGCGGCGCGCCCATGGTGCATCCCTACGTCGCCTCGAAGTGGGGCGTGCGCGGGCTGGCGAAGTCGGCGGCATTGGAGCTGGCGCCGCACAACATTCGGGTGAACTCGGTGCACCCCGGCTTCATCCGCACCCCGATGACCGCCCACCTGCCCGAGGACATGGTGACCATTCCGCTCGGGCGTCCCGGCGAGGTCCGGGAAGTAGCGACCTTCGTGCTTTTTCTGGCCAGCGACGAGTCGTCCTACTCCACAGGCAGCGAGTACGTGATGGACGGCGGCCTGGTTACCGACGTGAATCACAAGGAGTTCTAGGGCGGTGCTATAACCGCGATCATGCTGCGCAGCCTGGCGAGCCTGGTCGGATCGAATCACGTCGTCACCGACCCCGACGTGCTGGCGGCGCGCAGCGTCGACCACACCGGCCGCTACCGGGGCAAGGCGAGCGCGCTGGTGCGACCGGGCACGGCCGAACAGGTTGCCGAGGTGCTGCGGGTGTGCGGTGAGGCCGGGGCACACGTGACGGTGCAAGGCGGCCGGACCTCGCTGGTGGCCGGCACCGTTCCCGAACACGACGACGTGTTGTTGTCCACCGAGCGGCTGCACGCCGTCGGCGACGTCGACACCGTCGAACGCCGCATCCGGGCCGGCGCCGGGGCCACCCTGTCCGCGGTGCAACGCGCCGCGGCCGCGGCCGGACTGGTGTTCGCCGTGGACCTGGCCGCACGCGACAGCGCGACCGTCGGCGGGATGGCCTCGACGAACGCCGGCGGCCTGCGCACGGTCCGCTACGGCAACATGGGCGAGCAGGTGGTGGGCGTGGAGGTGGCCCTGCCCGACGGGACGCTGCTGCGCCGGCACAGCCGGGTGCGCCGGGACAACACCGGCTACGACCTGCCGGCGCTGTTCGTGGGCGCCGAGGGCACGCTGGGCGTCATCACCGAGTTGGACCTGCGGTTGCACCCCACCCCGTCGCACCGGGTGACCGCGATCTGCGGCTTCGACAGCCTCGACGCGCTGGTGGCCGCCGGGCGCACCTTCCGCGACGTGGACGGCGTCGCGGCCCTGGAACTGATCGACGCCCGCGCCGCCGCGCTGACCGCCGAGCACCGCGGCGTCGGCGCCCCGGTCGCCGGCGAGTGGCTGCTGCTGGTGGAACTGGCCGCCGATCACGACCAGACCGAGCGGCTCGCCGAGCTACTCGACGAGGTGCCGATGCGCGGCGATCCCGCGGTCGGTGTGGATCTTGTTGCGCAGCAACGGTTATGGCAGGTTCGCGAATCACTGGCCGACGTGCTCGGAGTGTATGGGCCCCCGCTGAAATTCGACGTCTCGCTGCCACTGTCGGCGATCGGCGAATTCGAAAGCCGCGCAGCCGATTTGGTGCACACACATGCCCCCGACGCACTTCCGGTGCTGTTCGGCCACATCGGCGAGGGCAACCTGCACTTGAACGTGCTGCGCTGCCCGGCCGATCGCGAGCGGGCGCTGTATGAGCCGATGATGGATCTCATCGCGCACTGCGGCGGCAACGTCAGCTCCGAACATGGCGTCGGCAGCCGCAAACGGCCCTACCTCGCCATGTCCCGCGGGCCCGCCGACATCGCCGCGATGCGCGCGATCAAGGCCGCGCTGGACCCGACGGGATTCCTTAATGCGGCGGTGCTTTTCGATTAGGCGAGCATGAAACCGGAAGAAGGCACAAGCTGATGGGCCACTCGACACTCTTGGGCGGCTGGCTCGACGGCACGACGCCTTCATGACCGACAAATTCTGCTGGCATGCGTTCGTCGTCCAGTGGAGCGATGGTTCGGGGCTAGTCAGACAGCAAAGATCAGACGAGAGAGATAATTTGGCGGGAAAGGTTAGGTCGTCGGTTACCACGTTGACGGGCTCTGCCCTCCGATAGCGTCGATTCCCGGTTGTCCATTGTTCGCATTTTTCAGCGACCGGTAGCAGGCCCCCACACCTAGTCCGCTCGATGTCAGTTCATCGGGGTATGCGATTATGACGACCATCGTGGCCCATCAGCTGCACCTGTCGCGGTTGACGTAGTCGGTGATTATCGGCGGTGGTGATGTCGAGATGCAGTGAAGATTGACAAACGTGTACTGATTGTTTGACAAAATTGTCAGCCCGCCTAACTATTTCGGACTGAACTCACTGGTCAGGCCGGAGTTGTCGGGATATGCGACGACCGCTTGTCAATCTCGACGCTCTGACGATCGTGGTAGAACCTGAGCCCCCGTTGATGGCGAACGACCGGCACACGTCCGTCACGCGTGGCGTGCACCCGCCGACGAAATCCCGACGGAGATTCGGCCAAGTCCCGAGCCTTGGAGTTCCTGAAAACTTCCATGGGCCGCACCCGATGCGGAAATAGCTGTGCGGGAAGGTGATTCAGTCTGGCGTCGGCGGTTATCCCGACGCTTGGGCGCTGATCATCCAGCACGCGGCGGTGTACCGAACCTCGGCTCCGTGCACAAAGGGATCAAAGGCGGGACGGACGGCCTCGATGACTTGGGCGCGGGTCCGCTCGCCCTCGCCTTGAAGTGCCAGACCGACAGGACCCAGCCGCGTGACGAAGCCGATCAACTCCGGCTCGGGCAGGGTGCACTCGACGTCGATCGGCTGGAGGTCGACGTCGGCCCAGCCACCCGCGTCGAGGATCGCAGCGACCCGTTGCGGGTCGGCGAAGGAGAACTGTCCCGGGCCGTCTGCCAGGGGGCGGGAAGGTTCGGCAGCAGCGGGGCCGCCTCACGCAGGCCGGTCGTCATGAACGGATTCTCTGCGGCGTTGCGCCAGGCGATGATGTGAAGCGCGGCGTGGTCGGTTGCGGCGCTCCGCAGGTTCGCGAAGGCCTGGACCGGGTCGTTGAAGAACATGACGCCGAATCGCGAGATGATCGTGTCGACGCTCGCGCGCTCAAACGGATGGGTCTGCACGTCGGCGAGGATGAAACTCGCTGGTATGCCGTCCCGTTCGGCCCTGGCGCGGGCGGCGGCGATCATCGGATCGGACACGTCGGCGCCGACGCACTGGCCCTCGGCGCCGAGCCTGCGCGCGACGGCGAGTGTGGTGCCGCCCGTACCGCAGCCGACGTCAAGCACCCGCCGCCCCGATCCGGCAGCCACGCCGTCGACGAGCAGGTCTTCCAATCCCTTCATCATCTGGTCCAGCAGGTCCTGCGCGTCGACCCAGGCGCATCCAGCTGTTGTGTTCCAGTGCTTGGTCTGCTCGTCGTTGGTCGGTTGTGTGACGTCCATGGGCCGATTACGTGTTCCAGACTGATGGGTCGTTCGGTGGTGGCGATGTGGCTTTCGAGCCCGTCATTGCCGTCAAAGCCCCGGGACTCCAGTTCATGATTCAGCTCACCGTTGACGGTGGTCTCGTCCATTCCGGTATCGGTGAGCCGACGTCCTCGGCCAAACTCTGCACAACCGAGGCGGCCGCGAGCGAACCTGTCGCGATCGCCGAGGCCACCTGCGGCATCTGCGCACTGGCGTTGTCGCCGGCCGCGAAGACTCCGGGAACCGTTGTCCGACAGAGCGCATCAACTGCGATGGGATTCGCCGCCGCCGGCGTCGGCTCACCGAACCCGACCCCGAGCTGTTCACCCAGCTGCGACCGCTGATGCAGTGTCGTCGCGACGAGCAGACCGCTGCGTGCCAGCCGAGTTCCGTCGGTGAACACAATGGCTTCCAATTCGCCGTTGCTTGAGGCGAGTTCGGCAACGGGCCGCTCGTCGATCACGACGCGTGCTGCGGCCAACCGGGATCGGGCGTCACCATCGAGCTCCGCAGGCCCTCCAGTCAGGAGCACAACGTCGTCGCTCCATCCCCTCAGCAATAACGACGAACGCACTGCCCGCTCACCGTTCGCCAATACCGCCAACGGTTGATCGCGAACCTCCCAGCCGTGGCAGAACGGGCAGTGAAATACCGACCGCCCCCACAACTCCGCGAGCCCGGGCAGCGCAGGCGGCCGGTACTCCATGCCAGTGGCCAGCAGCACCCGACGCGTGCGTTCACGCCGACCGTCGGACAGTTCCAGTTCGAACACATCGCCGGCGCGCTCACCCGCCACCACCTCACCGGCTCGCACTTCGACGGACGGGTAGGCGGCAATCTCGCGGCGCCCGGCCTCGTACAGCTCGCCCGGCGGTCGGCCGTCCTGACCCAACAACCCGCCGATGCCGTGAGCGGCCAGGTTGCTCTGCTGACCCGCGTCGACCAGCAGCGTTCGCCGCCGCGCCCGACCCAGTACCAGACCCGCGCTCAAGCCCGCGGCTCCGCCACCGACGACGACGCAGTCCCATATCGAGTTCATGACCTAATCCTCCCAATTGTTTGGAGCGTTGACGGGGTCGGTTTTGCGCGTGTCCTTCCCGAGGGCTTCCACCCGCACGGGGAAGCCGTTCAGCCAGGCCTGGCCGGAGACTGGCATACCTCTCCTTTGAAAAGTCGTCATCGGCGGCGGGCACTACGGCTCCGGCACACCAACACCGGCGGTATCCATGCAAGCTGCAGCGTGCGAAGAGTGCGCATCACTTCCCGACCACCTTTTCCGGTCCCCGGTGTCGAGGACGCCGTCATGCGCCTCAACCCCGCTAGTGCCGACCTGGTTGAAATGCGTCTAAACGAACATAACCGTTCAATAGCGGAACGTCAACGTTCTATTCCGGGCAGGCTAAGATCACATCGTGTCCGTCTCGACAAAGCAACTCTCGGGTGTGCAAGCGCGCACCAGAGCCGCGATCCTCGCTGCTACGGCCTCTGCGCTGGCCGCGAACCGGACCGCCACCATGCCGGAGATCGCCACCATGGCCGGGGTCGGCCGCACCACGCTGCACCGCTACTTCGCCGACCGCGAGACGCTGATCTACGAGGCGACCCTGGACTCGATCCGCGTGCTCACTGAAGCGGTGGACGAGGCCGCCACCGACGACGGACCCGCAGTCGATGCGATGCGGCGATTCATCACCGCCGCCGTCTCAATCGGTGAACGTCTGGTCTTCCTCTTCGGTGACCCGGCTGTGCTCCGCGATATCCCACCAGCCCAGTCCCCGAACGAGGAGTTGGTGATCAACCTGATCACACGGGGACAGGACGAAGGCGTGTTCGACTCTGACCTCAACCAGACCTGGATCCGGCACGCGCTCTACGGATTGATCCTGCGAGGCTGTGAGCAAGCCATGGCCGGTGCACTGCCGCGGCACACCGTCGCGCCACTGATCACCCGGACCTTCGAGCGCGGCATCCGCCCGGCTCCCTAGCACAACAGGAATGCGACGAGGACCGCGCGCATTTCCGGGATCGTGTCGCGGCGAATGACCTCGTAGCCATGCGTGCTCAGCGTCGGCGGGCACAGCAGCCCGCCCGCGGCGACACGCCGCTCGCCTTTTGCGTGTGACGCGTCGGACTCAAACGCGCCAAGCACAGCGGCCTTGGGGTGACAATCCAATTCCGTTGCCACACCCATCAATTGGTCCGAAACACCTTTGTCGTAGCCGCATTGTGCATCGCTGTAGCCGACAATCGGCCCGCAGCCGACAGTGGTGCCCTACTCCGCTTCGGGCGGACCGACCTCAAGTGCAACGAAGATTAACAAGCTCTCGCGACACGGCGAAGTCTTGTCAACGTAGCCCGGCGTGTCCTGTCAATCTTCGCTGCATCTCGACAGGTGAAAGCAACGAACGGAGAATCAGTTGCTGGGTGACGTCCGCTTGCTATTCGAGACTTCTTGTGTCGGAACGGATTGTCGCCATTTTCGGACTACGTCTGGTTCCACAGTTGTTCGAGAATAGCGACATCGCCAGGATCCAGCTTTAGATCGCCGAAGATTGCAAATACCGTTGTGTCCCAGGGCCGTACAGCATCGTGACCGTTCTGGGCGCGAGAACAAGGCCAGCGCGAGACATCCTGATACAACTCGACTTTCGATCTGCCGCAGGCTTACCGGGGACGACGACTCGTATACCAGCCAGTTCCCGTCCGGGGAAGCCTCGACACTGAGCACCGACTGGTCATCTTCAACGGGAGCAGAATCGCCATCTGTGAGGTGGGCAAGCCAAAGCGGATTGTCAAGGAGAAATCGAACGGCGCTGTAGGTCTGATCGGATGTCACGGGGACGGCTCCGATGACGGTTGCCGAAGCGACATAGCGCGGTACCGAGCCCGGGCCGCCAAAATTGGGCGCGGTCAGGAGGGTGACAAACTCACCGCTTGCGAGTTGACCGGCGACCGTCACTGGACGAAATCTCGCGGCCGAGCCCGCAGCATGTGATCTCATCACGCCAGCGATGTCGCCCACCTTCGCGGCGGGTACCGGCGGTTGGCCTCCCGGGAGTAGTCGTATCGGTAGGCCGCCTTCCAGGGCTACCTCGGCCTGCTCACCTGCAGTAGCGGTGAAAGTTCCCTGAATCACAACTTCGGGATAATCGGGCAGCCAGAACTGGCCACCGGCAGCCTCGAAGTTGGTCACCTGGGAAGCCCTTTCGGTCCAGCAGATCCTCAGTCAAGGATACGAATCGGCCACGGGCGATTACTGGCTCAACATCCGCACGGTCCAGCGGTCACGCAACGCGGTCTCACTGCAGCGAACCCACAATGTCTTGTCGCACCTGTTTGCAACCATCAGGCGCGATGTCGGTGGAGTTTGGTCAAACGCAAAACACTCGGCGAGTCAGCTGCCCTTGATTCCCACCGCGTGGCGCAGCTGCGCCAGAAACTGTTCGGCGTCATCGCTGCGCACGATGTAGTGCGATATCGCAATCCGGATGACCGTCGCCGCTTTGACCGCCGCGTTGGGCCCGGGCAGGTGGCGTTGCAGGCCCTCGCGCATCTGCGGGATGACCCAGGAGAACTGGGCGATGGTGTGCTCGGGCTCGACGTCGACCATGCGCACACCGGAGTACGAATGTTGGTATTCGACGATGAACCGCAGCACGGCATCGAGCTTGTCGACGCCTTTGAGGCCCGCGGTGGCCTTCACCAGACCGCTTTCGAAGATCTGGCGCTCGTAGGCCGAAAACGCAGACAGCAACTCCTCTTTGGAGGCGAACCAGCGATACAGCGTTGGGCGGGACACCCCCGCCTGGGTGGCGACGTCGGACAGGCTCAGCTTGGTCTTGCCGTTTCGGCCGAGCACCTCGGCGGTGGCCGCCAGAATCCGCTGACGCGTCGAGGTGTCGGTGTCGGCGATCGTCGTCGCCCTGGCCGGCTGGCTCATGATTCAAACATTTCGAAGTTCCGCCGAGGTGTCATGGTCATTCGCTCCCACGTTAGGCCCGAGGCGGGCGCCGGCGCACCAGCACCGACTGCTGGATGGCGCCGACCGCGCCCTGCTCGTCGAACAACGTGCCGATGGTTGTCCCGATGCCGTCCGGCCCGTAGCTGGTCTCCGCCCGAATGCCGATCCAGTCGCCGTCCGGTACCCGAAACACGTGCACGGCCAGATCGGTGTTGAGGAACGTCCACTTGGTGATGTCCAACTTGCTGCCGATGCCGTTGGCGCAGTCGGCCACCGCGAACAGCCGTTCCAGCTGCGTCATGGATTCGCCGTTGACGAGATCGACGGTCGGGTTGATCCAGGACTCGCCGGGGCCTTCGCTCAGTGGCTCGGTCAGCCACAGCCACTCCAGGCTGTGCACGTAGTTGCGGTCCCAGTCCCGCGCCTTGAGGTTGCGGTTGAAGGCCTGCGCCCGCGGCCGGGGCAGCGGGGCCGCGGCGTGCGCCAGGGACTGCGTGTCCTGGTGCTGCAGCCGCCATCCGGTGGCGCGCGCCACCGGCCGCGCCGTGCCGTCGGGCCCGGGAGCCAGCATCTGCGCGCTGAGCAATTCGATCTGCTTGCCGGGGCGTTGCACCTCGGATCGGACCCACAGGTCGCCCTCGGCCGGCACCCCGCCCAGCAGGTCGATGACCACCCGGGACAGGCGCGTGTCGTCGCGCTGTTCGCACCGCTCCAAGGACCGGACCAGCAGAGCCGATACCGGACCGCCGTGCTGGATGGCCGCCGACCAGGTGCCCCGCGCCAGATCGGTCGCCCGGAACTTCTCGCCCAAGACGGCGGCGTCGCCGCCAGCCGGGTCGATCAGCTCGTAATAGGCGTCGGTCATCGTCAACCTCTCGGATCAGGGCAGGCCGGCGCCGGGGGTGGTCACCGTGACGGCATCCAGCCGGGAAAGCCGGGTGCCGATCAGGCGCTGAGGATATGCCTCCGTACTCGACAGCAGAAACAGAGTGCGGCGCTGCGGACCGCCGAGGGCGCAGGCGATCGCCACCCGCTCGCCCATGTCGATGCGATCGGTCACGGTGCCGCCCGCCACAATGCGCTCGAACTGGTGGGCCAGGGTCATGGAGGTCCACACCCCGCCGTCGGCGTCCAGCGCGATGCCGTCGGGCGGGCCGTCCAGGCCGTCCGCGAAAACCCGGCGGCCGGACAATCCGCCGTCGTCGCCGATGGAGAACGCGGTCAGCCGCCGGCCCGTTGATTCGGCGACGATCAGCGTCCTGCGATCCGGGGTGATCGCCATGCCGTTGGGGAAGTCTAGGTCTTCGGCCACCACGGTGGCGCCGTCGCCGGGGTCCAGCGCAATGATGACGCCGCCGTGCAAGGCCTGGCAGCCGATGTAGGCGCGGCCCGCGTCGTCGATGACCATGTCGCCGAGGGCGGCCGGCGCCAAGTCGGCGAGATCGGCGATGGCGACGACGGTTTCGCCGTCATAGCGCAGCACCTGCCGGTCTTCGGTCGAGGCGATCAACAGTGACCCGTCGGGCCGGAAGCCCAGACCCGACGGCGAGTGCCCGGGCAGCGGCAGCGTGGTCAGCGAACCGCCGATGGTCGCGGTATGGACGGCTTCGCCCAGCATGTCGGAGAACCACAGCAGGCCCTCGAACCAGCGCGGGCCCTCGCCGAAGCAGAATCCGTTGGCCAGCGGCTCGGGAATCATCCGTCCCTGCCTTCGGCAAATCGGCCCACTTTACAAAACACCGAAAAAGTGTCACGCACCGCGGGTACCGGTGTCAATCTGCCGATCGGGCGAGCTCCCGCGCCACGGCCACGCAGTGCGTGAACGCAGTCTCTAAAGCGTTGACGGCAATGCCCAATTGCGTTGCCTGCCCGTGTATTCGGTCGTTTGGCCGACTGGTTCAGCTATCGTCTTGTTAGCCAAGCTTTACAAATCCTACGCAAAGTGTCACGCTGAGCGCTGAGTCGCGAGCGCGAGAGGGTGAAGTGGGTTGACGAAGGCGTCTGAAGAATCCGAGCAGACCGAGTGGACCGTGCAGGGCCTGCTGGATCTGTTCGACGTGCAGGCCGACGGGCAAGACCGATTCACCGGTGAGACCGGCATCGCCGCGGGCGACGAACGCCAGGTGGTCGAGGGCACCCAGGTACTCGCGCAGGCGATTGTCGCGGTGGCGAAGCGATTTCCGGACAAGTCGGTGCGCTCGGCCCACGCGGTGTTCTCCCGGGCGATCACCGTCGGCCCGCCCATCGAACTGGTTCTCGACGTCGTCGCCGAGGGCCGCTCCACCGCCACCGCCGTCGTCGCCGTCCACCAGAACGGCCGGCGTTGCCTCAGCATCACGGTGCTGGCCGACGTCCCGACCGGCGACGTCATCCGCCACCACATGCCGCTCCCGGATGTCGCCGCCCCGGCCGACGCGCACCCCTCACCGATGCCGATGGTTGGTCGCGAGCTACGCCTCGTCGACGTCGTCGACGTCAACAGCCCCGATGAGGTCGGCCCGCCGGAGCTCTACGCCTGGCTGCACTACGACCCGATCCCGACCCGCGACGACCTGGCCAAGGCGCTGCTCGCGTACTTCACCGGCCATCTCGGAATCTCGACCACCATGCGCGCGCATGAGGGCATCGGCACCGCCCAGGCGCACCTGACCGTGTCCACCGCACCGATGAGCATCTCGGTCGCCTTCCATGAACCGGTCAGCTGGAGCGGGTGGCTGCTCTACACGCACGAGAGCACCCAGGTGGGTGCGGGGATGTCGTACGTGCGCGGCGCCGTGCACGCGCAAGAGGGTGAGCTGCTGGCCTCGTTCGCCCAGGAGGCGCTGATTCGTCCGCTGCGCACCAGCGACACGGCGATCGACTCACGCGCGCGGTTCTAAGGCCATGCGGTTCACCATCACCCACCCGATGCACAGTCATCCGTACAACCCGGAGCTGGTCAGTGGGGACGGTATCGGCAAGGTGGCCGCGGCCGCCGAGGCGGCCGGGATTCACGGTTTCGGCTTCACCGATCACCCGGCGCCCTCGCAGCGATGGCTGGAGGCCGGCGGCCACGATGCGCTGGATCCTTTTGTCGCCTTGGGTTTCGCGGCCGCGACGACGTCCACGCTGCGGTTGATACCCAACATCGTGGTGCTGCCGTACCGAAACCCGTTCGTGGTGGCCAAGTCCGGCGCTACCCTGGACCTGCTCTCCGGTGGCCGGTTCACGCTCGCGGTGGGCGTGGGCTACCTCAAGCGCGAGTTCGCGGCGCTCGGTGTGAGCTTCGACGAGCGTGCCGAGTTGTTCGAGGAGTCCCTTCAGGTGATCCGGGCCATTTGGACCGGCGACGATATCTCCTTTGAGGGCAAGCATTTCAGTGCGCGTGGCATCACCGCGCATCCCCGGCCGGTCAGCGATCCGCCTCCGCCGATCTGGATTGGCGGCAATACGTCGTCATCGCGGCAGCGGGTGGCCCAGTACGGTGACGGCTGGTGCCCGTTCCCAGCACCGCCGCAGCTGGCCCAGACGGCCGGCACCGCCGTCATCGACTCGGTGCAGAAACTCGCCGACGGCATCGACGATCTGCGGCGCAGATGCGATGCGGCACAACGGGATTGGTCGGCGATCGACATCACCTTCACCAACGTCGCGGGCGGCAGCCCGGCGAGCGATGACTTCAACGCCGACGCTTACCTCGAGGGGTTGGACGACCTGGCGAAGTTGGGCGTGACGTGGGTCAGTGTTCACCTGCCCGGCGACAGCATGACGCACGCGCTCGAGACCCTGGACCGGTTCCGCAGCCTGGTCGTCGACGCGGCGTGAGCAAAGGCGTCAAATGGACTTCTCCCGTGTAAGGCTCTCGCCCGAGGATCAGGATTTTTTCGACCGGACCCGGGCGTTCATCGCCGAACACGTCACCGACGAAGTGCGGCGACGCGACCGCGAGACCGGCGAAAACTTCAGTGAGCAAGTGCATTTGGCGTTGGGTAAAGAGGGCTACCTGACATCGGATTATTGGCTGGAGTCCGAAGGGGGATTCACTCCGGTGCGCCGGCGGATCTTCCACCTCGAGATCGGTCGCGCTCACACGCCCTGGTTCCACTGGGGCACCACGGCGGTCGTCGCGCGGTTGGTGAAGCAATTCGGGGCGGCCGAACTCGCCGACGCGATACTGCCGGGCGTGCTGTCCGGGGAGATCCGGCTCTGCCTGGGCTACACCGAGCCCGAGGGCGGCTCCGACGTCGCCACCTGCAAGACCCGAGCCGTGCGCGAGGCGGACGGATCGAGCTGGGTCATCAACGGCTCCAAGATGTTCACCTCGAACGCACAGAATGCCCAGTACGTCTTCCTGCTCACCAACACCGATCCGCAGGGACGTAAACACAAGAACCTGACGATGTTCCTGGTGCCGTTGGACTCCGACGGCATCGAGATCCAGGGCATCCGCACGCTGGACGGTGACCGCACCAACATCGTGTATTACAGCGACGTGCGGGTCGATGACCTCTATCGGATCGGTGAGGTCAACGGCGGCTGGACGGTGATGCGGTTCGCCCTCGACGCCGAACATGGCATTACCGACGCCGAAGACCATGGCCTGCAGAACATTTCGATGTTGTCAGAGCACGGCCACCTGATGGCCGAGGCGGCCGACGGCGTCGCGGCGGTCCTGTCGAAGCCCGACGCGGCCGGGCGGCGCCCGATGGACGACGACGCGACGAAATACCGGCTCGGGCGCTGCATGGCCCGCATCGAGGCGGCCATGTCGACCCCCGGTATGTACGGACGGGTAGCGCTCATTCAGACCATGCGTGAGGTCTCCCAGGAGTTGATGGACCTGCTGGGAACGGCCTCGACATTGCCCACCGATACAACGGGTTCCGCGGACTTCGCTGATAATGGCGCCATCGAGTTCATCTTCCGGCACGGCGTGCCCGCCGGCATCTACGGCGGCACGATGGAGGTGTTCCGCAACATGATCGCCCAGCACGAGCTGGGCCTCGGGCGCCCTAGTTACGGTCGCTGGCCGGCAGCTCGGCCGCCAGCTCGACGCGGGCTTCATCGAAACTGAGGAATCCCTTGATGGGCAGGCTTTCCGGCGGCGGCCCAGGATAGCTCCAGGCGACGTCTTCGACGACATGATCACCGGAGACGAACGACCAATACGTCGCAAACCCTTTGTAATTGCAATAACTCGACGTCTCGGAGCGCCGCAGCAGATCGGTGCGCACGTGTGCCGGGTCGACGTAGAGCCGCGGGGCAAGCGCGGTCTCGAAGAGGATGACGGTGTCGTCGGTGTCCACCAGCGTTGCGCCGTCGACGCGAACGCGCAGGCGGCGTTGCGTCGGACGGCAGTCGACGCGGTGATACGGATTGGGCGGGTAGTGCACGAGTTTGCGCCCTTCTTCCAGCCAGGTGTCGACCGCGTCCCAAGGCACCTGGACGAAACCGCGCGCTTCGGGCTCCGGCTCGCCGGGTAGATCGCCGACCTCGTCGGCCGGGAAGACGTAGCTCAGCGGCCGGCCGCGCCGGTGCACCATCAGCGCCCGCTCGGTGTCGATCACCACGCGGCCGTCCTTGACGGCCTGCACGCGACGGGGATGCGGTTCGACGTACACGACGTCGTCGGGTATCGGGGGCGCGAAGCGTCCCGCGGGATCGCTGCTGAGCGGACCACGCCCGGCCACCAGAGTCATGGTCTAAGCCTTCCATCGCACGCAAACTTTTCTGAACGTCACGCTAGCGTGGCACTCGGTATGCGGCGTTGCGCTGGCGTGACGCTCGGATGGCAGAGAGCGGGAACTTACCCATGGCGGGACCGGTAGCAGGCGTCAAAGTCGTCGAACTCGGGGTTTGGGTGGCCGGGCCGGCCGCCGGCGGCATCCTGGCGGACTGGGGCGCCGACGTGATCAAGATCGAGCCACCGGCCGGTGATCCGGCGCGCTTGTTCGGCCGGATGCTGGGCTGCGACCTGGGCCTCAACCCGCCGTTCGAGATGGACAACCGGTCCAAGCGCAGCGTCGTACTGGACCTCGGGACCGACGAGGGCCGCGGCGCCGCGTCCGAATTGCTCAGTGACGCCGACGTTTTCGTGACCAATGTGCGGCCCGGCGCGCTACGGCGCCTCGGCCTGGACTTCGGGGCGGTGTCGGCGGCCAACCCACGCCTGGTCTACGGCCTCATCACCGGGTACGGGGAAGACGGACCCGACGCCGACCGCGCCGCCTTCGACGTTGCCGCCTTCTGGTCCCGGGCCGGGGTGGCTCACCTGCTCACCCGCCCCGGCGACACACCCCCGTTTCAGCGCGGCGGCATGGGCGACCACTCCGCCGGCATGACGATGGCCGCGGCCGTGTGCGCCGCCCTGCTTGCCCGCGAACGGACCGGGACGGGCCAGCTGGTGACGACCTCGCTGTACCGGCAGGGCGCCTACACCGTGAGCTTCGACCTCAACACCTATCTGATGAGCGGGCAGCCGATCGCGATCGGCCAGCGCGAAACGATGGGCAATCCGTGCATGAACAACTATGCCGCCGCCGACGGCCGGCGATTCTGGATCGTGGGCCTGGAGGCCGAGCGGCATTGGCCGGCGCTGTGCCGTGCGGTGGGCCGGCCCGAGTGGCGCGACGATCCGCGGTTCGCCGATGCCCGCTCCCGCGCCGTCAACTCGGCCGAGCTGATCGCCGCTTTGGATGACATCTTCTCGACCCGCCCCCTCGACGCATGGGCGGAGGTGTTCGCCGGCGAACCGGACTTCTTCTGGTCACCGATCAACACCCTCGAGGACGTCGTCGCCGACGAGCAGTTCCACGCCGCGGGCGGCATCGTCGACGTCCCCGACGGCGAAGCCGCCGTGCCGATGGTTGCCACACCGGCGGATTTTCACGGTACTCCCTGGGCACCGCGTTCTGCGGCACCGGAACTCGGGCAGCACACCGAGGAAGTGCTGGCCGACCTCAAGGCGCGCCGCGGGTCCTGAGGGGCCGCGGGGAGCTTTACAAATTCCGCCAGAAGTGTCACGCTGTCCGGTGAGTCGCATCGCCCCGCGCGTGAAGCGGCTCCAGCCCATGACAAAGCGCTTGAGACCCGCCAGCGAACTGGTGGTGAGGAATGGATCGATGGTCGCTCCCACGTTCGACATCAGCAAGAGCAGCGCCGTGAAAGCAACCCGCGCGAACGGTGAGGGTTTGCGTTACCGGCTCGACGTCGTCGCGGCAAGCGCCGTCGATGTCGTGCAGTCGGCCGGTGGTTGGCTCTACGACCGGGCCATGGCCGGTTGGGAAGTGACCGTGCTGCTCCCGCGGGGCTGCGACACCCGCTCGCTGCGCATCCTGGGGGTGCGGGCCGCGGACCTCGAGCCGGAGCTCGCAGGATTGGGGGCGGGCTCGACGACCCTGGCCGTCAGCGCGCAGGCGTTCACCGACGACGCCCGGGTGCGTGACGCGGTGCTCGAGTCGCTGGACAGCCGGCTGATCGAGGTCGCCCTCTGGGGCGACGGATGGCCCCTGGGGGTGAATCGTGCGACCACCCGTGCGCAGCATCTGCTCAGCGGCGCGGCCCGCATGTTCAAGTGCTATGCGCTTGCGGCGGCGGGCATTCCGGACGCAACGGTCGATGCCACCGAGACGCTGCTGTGCGACACGGGCCTGGGGGCCGACTCAGAGCTGATCCGGCTCGATTAGGCCATGAAGAAGTACTTCGGACATACCCTGCTGTACTTGCACGAGACGATCTCGCTGGGATCCGGTCGAAGCGACCGTTTCACCGAGATTTTCGCCGACACCTATCAACCCATGATGGAGCAACTCGGCGCTCGGCTGTTCGCGATCTGGGAATCCACGCCGTACAACGGTCACTGGCCGCAGGTGACTGTCATCTGGGAGATCGACGGCTTCGCCGACTACGCGAGGATCGGGGCCGCGCAGGCGCGCGGCGGCAGCCACGAGGCCGCGTCCGGCAAATGGTCGGCGTTCCTGGCTGACATCGGCGCCTCGGGGGAGGGCCGCATCATGTACCCCGGGCCCAGCAATAAAACGCTCGGCCAGCTGCGCGAGGCCAAATTCACCGCGCCGCTGGTGATTCAAGAAATCATGCAGACCAAACCGGGACGCCAAGACGACTACATCCGCGAACTGGAGCGGCTCTATGTTCCGTGGTCGGAACGTACCGGTAAGCGCTGGCTCGGTTCGTTCACCACGACCTTCCGCTACAACGAAGTCATCCACTATTGGGCGCTGGACGGCGGCTGGGACTGTTTCGCCGAGCACTATCCGTCCTGGAAAGAGAGCCCACCGGCCGAGATCGTCACGTGGATGAGCGTGGCCCCCGCGTTACGTGACGGTTGGGAGGATTCCATTCTGCAGGCCCTCCCGCCGTCGCCGCTGCAGTGACGGAGCGACTGAACGCCGTGACCATCAACGACTTCCGCTACGACCCGTTCGATGCGGCGGTGATGGCAAACCCGTTGCCGTACTACAAGGTCCTGCGCGACCACCACCCGGTGTATTACATGCCGCAGTGGGACACGTTCGCGCTGTCGCGCTTCGAGGACATCTGGACGGTGCTGGAGGTCAACGACGGCACGTTCGTCGCCTCGGAAGGCACGCTGCCGCCGGCATCGGTTCTGGCGCAACACAACA
This sequence comes from Mycobacterium sp. 852002-51971_SCH5477799-a, assembly GCF_001667145.1. Lineage (GTDB taxonomy): Bacteria > Actinomycetota > Actinomycetes > Mycobacteriales > Mycobacteriaceae > Mycobacterium. The sequence goes on along the minus strand of NZ_LZIF01000107.1, from coordinate 13,090 downwards.
GCGGGCCGGTCGCCGACCCGCCCCTGCACCCGTTGCCGTTTCACGCCATGTTCGACGCGGACCTCTACGGCGAGATCCGGCGCACCCACTCCCGGCCGTTTCGGCCGCGGTCGGTCACCGACCTGGAGGGCCGGATCCGCGCGCTGGCCAACGAACGCCTCGATGCGCTGCTTGCAGACGGTACGTTCGACCTGACCCAGGACTACGGCGGCATCGTGGTCGCCGCCATCGTCTGCGAACTCCTGGGCATCCCGACCGATCTCGCGCCACAGGTCCTCGCCACGGTCAACGCCGGCAGTCTCGCGCAGCCCGGCGAAGGCGTGGACACCGGCCAAGCGCGGCCCAACTACTTCGAATATCTGCTGCCCGCGGTTGCGCGCCGCCGCGCCGATCCGACCGGGGGACCGCTCGACGTGGTGGATGGCCTGCTCGGTTATCGCCTGCCCGATGGCAGCGCGCTCGACGACATGGAAGTCGCGACCCAGATGCTGTGCATCTTCATCGGGGGGACCGAGACGGTGCCGAAAATCGTCGCGCACGGACTTTGGGAGCTCAACCGGCGGCCCGACCAGCTGGCCGCCGTGCGCGCCGATCTGGACAACAACGTGCTCGTCGCGCGCGACGAGATGATCCGGTTCTGCGCGCCGGCGCAGTGGTTCGCCCGAACGGTGCGCAAGCCCTTCGAGATTCACGGCCAGACCCTCAACCCGGGCCAGCGCGTCATCACCCTGCTCGCCTCGGCCAACCGCGACGAGCGTGAATACCCCGAGCCCGACGAGTTCATCTGGGACCGGCCCATCGGACGCTCGCTGGCGTTCGGCCGTGGCCAGCACTTCTGCATCGGATACCACCTGGCGCGGCTGGAAGTGGCTGTGCTGCTGGCCGAATGGCTTCGCCGGGTACCGGACTACGCGATTCGAGACGACACGGCAACCCGGCTGCCGTCCAGCTTCCAGTGGGGCTGGAACAACATTCCGGTGGAGGTCTGACGTGTGGTGCCACCGGATCGTCGCCCCATACCTGTTCGAGCGCACCACGATTGACGACAAGTCACCCGAATGCCTGGCCGACGGGCAGGTGCTGCTGCGGTTTTCGGCCGCGGGTGTCTGCGGCAGCGATCTGCCGGCCTTTCGCGGCGCCAAGGGACGGATCCCCGGTGACGACGGCCGCAGCGGACCCGAGAAAGACGGTTTTCCCATTCACGAGGTCGCCGGCGAGGTGATCGCCAGCAGGCATCCCGCACACCGTCCCGGCGATCACGTCGTCGGTTGGGCCTCCGGGTTCGACGGCATGATGGAACGCATCGTCAGCGACGGCGAAGGACTGGCGCCCTACGATCCGGCGCTGACCCCGGCCCAGGCGGTGGGGCTGCAGCCACTGGCGTGCGTCCTCTACGCCTGCGACCAACTCGGCGACCTGGCCGGCCGGCACGTCGCGATCATCGGGCAGGGATCGATCGGCCTGTTGTTCTCCTATGTCGCCAAGGCGGCGGGCGCGCGACGCGTCACCGGGGTCGACCCGATTGATCGCCGCGACCTGGCAAGGGCTTTCGGGGTCGACGAGCCGGTGCGCGCCACCAGTGACCGCTGGGTGAGTCAACTCGGGCCCACGGAACGCGCAGACGTCGTCATCGAGGCCGTCGGTCACCAGGTCGCCACCCTGAACCACGCGATCGACGCGGCCGCCCCCGGCGGTACCGTGTTCTATTTCGGTGTCGCCGACGACGAGATGTATCCGATCAGCATGCGGACGATGTTGCGCAACAACCTGACCCTGAAATCCGGTGTGACGCTGGACCGCCGGCGGATGCTGGAACTGGCCGGCAAGTTCGCCGCCGAGCACCCGTGGCTGCTGGGCGCCTACCTCACCCACACCTTCGGCATCGACGGGGTGCAGAACGCATTCGAACTAGCCTGCCGGCCGGTCGCCGAACGCATCAAGATCGCCATCGCCGAATGAGTCGACCATGACAGACGCCTCGCCGAGCGCCCTACAGCTGGCGCTGGGCCGCAAGGCCCCGATATTCGGCGGCTGGGTCACCGGCCCCACGGCGCTGGGGCCCGAGGAATTCGCCCGTGCCGGTTACGATTACGTCGGCTTCGATGCCCAACACGGCTATCTCGACGACGCCGGCATCGCCGAAATCCTGCGCCGCACCGAGCACCTGGCCGTCGGCACGGTGGTGCGCCTGCCCGATGCCGACGCGGCGCCGATCGGGCGGGTTCTCGACGCGGGCGCCGACGCCGTCGTCATCGCGATGATCGAGTCGGCGGACCAGGCCGCCGCGGCGGTGGCCGCCAGCCACTACCCGCCGCGGGGCGTGCGCAGCTTCGGTCCGCTGCGCGCCAGCCTGGGCCACGATCCCGCCGCCCACGAGTCACGGGCCGCCGTGTTCGCGATGATCGAGACCGCGGGCGCGCTGTCCGGCATCCACGAGATCTGCGCCGTCGACGGCCTGACCGGAATCTACGTCGGCCCAGCCGATCTGGCCATTTCGCTGGGCGTGGGCGTCGTCGGCGCCACCCGTCATCCGGACGTGCTCGCCGCGATCGTGCGCATCCACCGGGCGGCGTCGGAGGCGGGCCTCGTCACCGGCATTCACGCCGGGGACGGCAAGACGGGTCACGCCATGGCGCAGTTGGGATTCGGCATGATCACCCTGGCAGCCGAGTCACAGGCGTTGCGACGAGGCGCCGCGGAGCACCTGCGCGAGGCCACGCAATGACAGACGACGAGGCTAAAATCCGTGAGCTCCTCGCCGGCTACGCTCTGGCACTCGACGTCGGCGACGTCGACGAATGCGCCCGGCTGTTCGCCCCCGACGGCGAATTCCTGGTCTATGGCAAAACTTACGCCGGTCATGACGCCATCGCGGGCATGTTCCGCGCCGCGGCCCGCGGCCTGCACCTGAACGGCAGCGTGCGGATCGAGGTCGACGGGGAGCGCGCCGCGGCCAGATCGCAGGTGCTGTTCGTTCGCGCGGGCGACCTGCAGCTGCGGCCCGCGATCTACGATGACGAGCTGACCCGCGTCGACGGGCAGTGGTTCTTTGCACGCCGCCGCTGCCGCTTCGTCACCAGCGCCGGACTGGCCGACAGCCCAGAGGTGAGCCCAGCATGAATCAACGCGTCGCACTGGTGACTGGAGCCGCCGGCGGGCAAGGCTGGTCCATCGCCAAACGCCTGCGAGACAAAGGGTTTTCGGTGGCGGCGTGCGACCTGCGGACAGCCGAACTGGTCACCGCGGTCGGCGAAGCGGACGACGATGGCCCGATCGCCCTCGAGCTGGACGTCACCTCACCCGAGCAGTGGCAAACCGTGGTCGCCGAGGTCGTCGCGCGCTTCGGGTCGCTGAGCACGCTGGTCAACTGCGCCGGCGTGCTGCACCGGGCGTCGCTGACCGAGGAGACGCCCGACGGCTTCGAAACCGCTTGGCGGGTCAACTGTCTGGGCTCATTCCTCGGGATGCGCGCAGCGCTGGAACAGCTACTCAAGGCGCCGAACGCCTCGATCGTCAACATCTGCAGCACCGGTGCGATCCGCCCCTTCCCGCAGCACAGCGCCTACGGGTCGTCGAAGTGGGCGCTACGCGGGCTGACCCAGACCGTCGCGGCCGAACTCGCCCCCTCCGGCGTCCGGGTCAACGCCATCTTCCCCGGGCCGATTGCCACATCGATGCTCGACGCGGCCACCCAGGCGCGGCTGGTCGAGGCGTCCATGTTCGGGCGGATTGGCGAGGCCGATGAAGTCGCCGACGCCGTGGCCTTCCTGGTGTCTGACGAGGCATCGTTCATCACCGGCTCCGAACTCGTCATCGACGGTGGGCAATGCCTGCAGATCCGATGAACATCGGCATCATCGGCGCCGGGCCCGGTGGCCTGGCGCTAGGAATCATGTTGTCGCGCGCCGGGTTTGACAGCTTCACCATCTTTGACCGGGAGGACGGCGTCGGGGGCACCTGGCGAATCAACACCTATCCGGGGCTGGCGTGCGACGTCAAATCGCACCTCTACTCCTACTCGTTCGACCTGAACGCCGACTGGTCGCGCCTATGGTCAGCGCAACCCGAGATCCTGGACTACTTCGAGCGATGCGCCGCCAAATACGGGTTGCGTCCACACCTGCGCCTGCGGACCGAAATCAAAGCGGCACACTGGGATCCCGATAGTCAATTGTGGTGCTTGTCCACCGCGTCCGGCGAGCTGCACCACTTCAACGTGGTGGTCTCGGCGGTCGGATTGTTCACCCGGCCGCTGCTTCCGGACCTCGTCGAGGAAGAGCCGTTCACCGGAACCCTGATGCACTCGTCGCGCTGGGATCACTCGATCCCGTTGCAAGACAAACGGATCGCCGTACTGGGCACCGGTTCGACGGCCTCCCAGCTGATCCCCGAACTGGCCAAGGTCGCCGACAAGGTGTATTCGGTGCAACGGTCGCCGACCTGGATCCTGCCCAAACCGGACCGGCACTACACGCAGCGCGAACGCTGGTTGTTCGCGCACCTCCCGTTCGCCAAAAAGCTCTACCGGACCCGGCTGTGGCTGCGCAGCGAATCCAACATCGCGGTGATCGAGCACGGCAGCGAAAAGACCGAGGAATTCAAGGCGGTCGCGCTGGGGCTGCTCGAGAAGACCGTCACTGACGAGGAGTTGCGCCGCAAGCTCACGCCGGATCACCCGATGGGGTGCAAGCGGCTGGTCTTCTCCTCGGACTACCTGCCCGCGCTGATTCGGCCCAACGTCGAGGTGGTGAGCAGCCCGGCGCGCTCGCTGAGGGCCCGGTCCCTGGTGACCGAAGACGGCACCGAACGCGAGGTGGACCTGGTGGTCTGCGCCACCGGATACGCCGCGGCCGACTACCTCGCGGAGCTGGACGTGGTCGGCGAAGACGGCGTCACCCTGCGGGAGGTCTGGCGGGACGGGGCCCACGCCTACCTCGGCATGGCCGTGCCGGGCTTCCCCAACTTCTTCATGCTGTACGGACCCAACACCAACGTCGGGTCCAACAGCGTCATCTTCATCCTCGAGGCGCAGGCGCGCTACATCGTGCGGGCCCTGAAATATTTGCGGCGCAGGGGCAAGCGCTACATCGCGGTGCGACCCGCCGCGCTGGCCGACTTCGTCACCAAGATCGATCGATGGATGGTCGGAACCGTCTGGACCACCCAGTGCAGCAACTACTTCCGCGCCCCCAACGGGCGAGTGGTCACCCAGTGGCCGCGCAGCGCGCGCGCCTTCTGGAGCATGACGCGCAGGTTCTCCCCGGCCGACTTCCGTTTCACCGCGCCCGCCACGTCGGCGACCGAGGCGGTCACCGCCGCGCAGCGGGATGTGCGGTGACGGAGCTGGACGGCGCCAATCGGCTTGATCCCGCACTGCGTGACGTCGCTACGACGCGGACCGAGTTCTCGTCGGCCGCAATAGGACTCACCCGCGAACCGTTCAACGAGCGCCGCCGGCTGACCGCCGGGCAGACCGATGCGCGCGGGGTCCGGATCGCCGAGGATCGCGTGCCCACGGAGTCCGGCGGCGTCAGCGTGCGCATCTATCGCGGTGGACCTGACGACCGGGCGCCGGGCGTGGTGTACTGCCACGCCGGTGGTTTCGCGCTGGGCAACCTGGACACCGATCACCGCCAATGCGTGGAACTTTCGCGGCGCGGCCGCTGCACGGTGGTCTCGGTGGACTATCGGCTCGCCCCCGAACACCCCTTCCCGGCTGCCCTCGAGGATGCGAGCGCCGTGCTGCGGTGGATGGCCGCGAACGCGGGGGATCTGGAAGCGGACCCGGGACGCCTGGCCGTCGCGGGCAGCAGCGCCGGCGCCGCCCTGGCCGCCGGACTTGCGCAGCGGGCCGCCGACAGGACACTGCCGCCGGTGGCCTTCCAGTTGCTACACCAACCGGTGCTCGACGATCGGATCACCGGATCGAAGGTGGAGTTCCGCACCAGTCCGGCGTTCGACGGCGAGGCCGCCGAACTGATGTGGCGCCACTACCTGGGACCGGCCGGCGCCTCGGCTGCCTCGGTGCCCGCGCGGCGCAACAAAATCGCCGGACTGCCACCGGCTTTGATCACCTGCGCTGAGATCGACCCGTTCCGCGACGAGGCGCTCGATTACGCGCTACGGCTCCTGCGCGCCGGGGTCTCGGCCGAGCTGCACGTCTTCGCGCGCGCCTGTCACGGGTTCGATTCGCTGCTGCCCGATTGGGCCGGCTCGCAACGATTGTTCGCGCTACACGGCCACGCCCTGTCCGACGCATTGCACGGCGACTAACTAGCCGTCGAACCTGATCAGTTGCCGCACGGCGGTGCCGTCGGCCAGATTGTCCATCGCCTCGTTGATGTTCTCCAACGGAATCGTCGACGACACCAGCGATTCCACCGGCAACCGACCCGACCGCCACAGCTCCACGAACCGGGGGATATCCCGGCTGGGCACCGCAGAGCCCAGGTAACTCCCGATCAGCGACCGGCCCTCCGCCACAAAACCCAACGGCGACACGCTGATTCGTGCGGTCGGCGGCGGCAGACCCACGGTGATGGTGCGCCCACCGGGGGCCGTCAGGCCGATCGAGGTCTCCAGTGCGGCCGGATGACCGACGGCCTCGACGACCACCGCGGCCTTAACCCCGGCCTCGGCGGCCTGCTGCGGCGTGTACGCCTCGTGGGCGCCCAGGCGGCGGGCGGCGGCCAACTTCTCCGGCAACTGATCGACGGCGACCACCCGGACATCGTCGTAGGTGAGCGCGGTAAGCAGCGCCGCCATCCCCACACCGCCGAGCCCGACCACGGCGACCGTCTGGCCTGGCCGCGGATGGCCCACGTTGAGCACCGCGCCGCCGCCGGTGAGGACCGCGCAACCCAGCAGCGCGGCGACGTCGGCCGGCACTTCTTCGGGCACCGCGACCGCGCTGGCCCGATTGACGACCGCGTGCGTCGCGAATCCCGAGACACCGAGGTGGTGATAGACCGGGTGGCCGGCCCGGCTGAGCCGAATGTCGCCGCCGAGCAAGGTGCCTGCGCCGTTCGCCGCGCTGCCCGGTTCACACGGCGTCAGGCCCTCGGTTGCGCAGGCCGCGCAATGACCGCAGCGCGGCAAGAACACCAGCACCACCCGCTGGCCGACGGCCAGGTCGTCGACCCCCTCGCCGACCCGCTCGACGATCCCGGCGGCCTCGTGGCCGAGCAACATCGGCACCGGCCGCACCCGGTTGCCGTCGACCACCGACAGGTCCGAGTGGCAGACGCCGGCCGCCTCGATACGGACTAGGACTTCGTCGTGGCCCGGGGGTGCGAGGTCGAGTTCGGCGATGCTGATCGGCCGCGACTGCGCGTAGGGCCGCGGTGACGCGATGCGCTCCAGTACCGCGCCCCGAATTCCAGACATGCTGGAATACAACCATGACGTCGGCTTCCGTAGTTCCGCCCGCACCGGACGGGCTGACCAGCAACGACTTTCCGGTGCTGTGGCCGGTCGGAACCCGGTGGGCCGACAACGACATGTTCGGCCACCTCAACAACGCCGTGTACTACCAGCTGTTCGACACCGCGATCAACGCCTGGATCAACACCAGCACCGAGCTGGACCCGATCACCACGCCCGCGCTGGGCATCGTCGCCGAATCGGGCTGCCGCTACTTCACCGAACTGCAATTCCCGCAGAACCTCGTGGTCGGCCTGGCCGTCACGCGGCTGGGCCGCAGCAGCGTCACCTACCGCCTGGGCGTGTTCCCGGCCGCCGGAAACGAGCCCGCTGAAAGCGACGCGCAACCCATCACCGCGCTGGGGCACTGGGTGCACGTCTACGTCGACCGGGTCACCCGCAAGCCCGTCCCGATCCCCGACGCCGTCCGGGCGCTGCTGGCGACCGCCGCCGTCGACGAATAAGAGCCCAATAACGGCCTGACACCAGGGCTTTCGCCGTCGAGGCGGCCGCGAAGGCACCGCAAGGAGATCCGCCGTCCGGCTATGCTTCGCGCATGCCAGTCATGAGCAAGACCGTCGAGGTGGACGCCGACGCCGCGTTGATCATGAAGATCGTCGGCGACTTCGAGGCCTACCCGCAGTGGAACCAGGAGATCAAGGGTCTCTGGGTGCTCGCCCGCTACGACGACGGGCGCCCCAGCCAGCTGCGGCTCGACACCGAGTACCAAGGCATGCAGAGCATGTTCATCCAGGCCGTGTACTACCCCGGCGAAAACCAGATCCAGACCGTCCTGCAGCAGGGCGACCTCTTCACCAAGCAGGAGCAGCTGTTCAGCGTGGTGTCGATGGGGACGTCCAGCCTGCTGACTGTCGATCTGGACGTCGAAACATCGATGCCGGTGCCGGCACCGATGGTGAAGCAACTCCTCAACAATGTGCTCGACCATCTGGCCGAAAGCCTGAAGCAGCGCGCCGAGCAGCTGGCCGCGAGCTAGTCGAAGATTCCGGTGCGGTCGCGCATCTCGGCCAGTCGGGTCGCGGCATCGGTGAATTGCCACAGGGTGTGCTCGATCACCGCGGCGGTTTCGCGCCGGCGCAGCGCGGCGATCAGCTGGCGGTGGTTGTCGACGGCGGCCTCTCCCCACTGCGGGTCGGCGGCGTAGACCAGCACCGGCATGTAGCGCGCGGCGTTGAGCAGGAACCAGGCCAGTTTGATGCGCCCACTCGCCTGGTTGAAGACTCGGTGGAACGCGAACTCGATGCCCGCGATGGTCTCGGCATCGCCGGACCCGACGGCCGCGGCCAACGAGTCGTTGATGCGGTCCAGCTCGTCGATCTCTGCCTCGGTGACGTGGTCGGTGGCCGCGGCCGCCAGCTCCCGCGCGATCGATGCCTGCAGCCAGAAGATGTCCTCGATGTCCTGCCGGGTCAAGGGCAGCACGACGTGGCCGCGGTGCGGTTCGAGCTGAACCATGCCCTCGCCGCGCAACTTCAGCAGGGCTTCACGCACCGGGGTGACGCTGACTCCGAGCTCTGCCGCGGTCTCGTCGAGGCGGATGAACGTCCCCGGCCGCAGCGTGCCGGACATGATCGCGGCCCGCAGATGGCCAGCCACCGCGTCGGACAACTGCGCCCGGCGCAGCGGCCGCCGACTCCTCGGCTGCATTGACATCGGTGCGTTCACGGGACTGCCAGGGCTTTCGTGGGCTTGGCCGGACGGGGTTGAAGTTTTGACGGGTGTTAACGCGGACTTGTCAGTAGACCGTCAACGCCATAGTGTGACCCACACAACACCAAGTTTTATCAAATATCAACCTGGCGCAAGCGGTGCGCGAGTGAAGGGGAGTGTTTAGTTTGACCGCGCAATTGGTGAACCATCCGACCCAGGCGGACGAGCAGCCGTACCTCGCCCGGCGCCAGAACTGGGTGAACCAGTTGGAACGCCACGCGCTGATGCAGCCGAAGGCGACGGCGCTGCGGTTCCTGGGCAAAACCCTGACGTGGGGCGACCTGCGCAGCCGGGTCGCGGCGCTGGCCGATGCGTTGAGCCGCCGGGGTGTCGGCTTCGGTGACCGGGTCATGATCCTGATGCTCAACCGCACCGAGTTCGTCGAGTCGGTGCTGGCCGTCAACATGCTCGGCGCCATTGCGGTCCCGCTGAACTTCCGGCTCACCCCGGCCGAAATCGCCTTCCTGGTCCAGGACTGCGAAGCGCGCGTCATCATCACCGAACCCGTGCTGGCAGCGGTGGCCATCGGGGTCCGCGACATCGAATCTTTGCTGAGCACCATCGTGGTGGCCGGCGGTCCGACCGACGACAGCGTGCTGGGCTACGAGGACCTGATCAATGAGTCCGGACAAGAGCACCGGCCCGTCGACATCCCGAACGACTCGCCTGCGCTGATCATGTACACCTCGGGCACGACCGGGCGGCCCAAGGGCGCCGTGCTGACCCACACGAATCTGACCGGCCAGACGATGACCGGCCTGTACACCAACGGCGCCGACATCAACAGCGACGTCGGGTTCATCGGTGTGCCGTTCTTCCACATCGCCGGCATCGGCAACATGCTGACCGGGGTGCTGCTCGGCATCCCGACGGTGATCTACCCGCTCGGCGCGTTCGAGCCCGGGCAGCTGCTCGACGTGCTCGCCGCGGAGAAGGTCACCGGCATCTTCCTGGTGCCCGCCCAGTGGCAGGCGGTCTGCGCCGAACAGCAGGCCCGCCCCCGCGACCTGAAATTGCGGGTGATCTCGTGGGGCGCCGCGCCTGCACCCGACGCGCTGCTGCGGGAGATGTCGGCGAGGTTCCCCGGCACCCAGATTCTGGCCGCCTTCGGCCAGACGGAGATGTCGCCGGTGACGTGCATGTTGCTGGGCGAGGACGCCATTCGCAAACGTGGCTCGGTCGGCAAGGTGATCCCCACCGTGGCCGCCCGCGTCGTCGACGAAAACATGAATGACGTGCCGATCGGTGAGGTTGGCGAAATCGTTTACCGCGCACCAACTTTGATGAGCGGCTACTGGAACAACCCGGAGGCCACCGCCGAGGCCTTCGCCGGCGGCTGGTTCCACTCCGGCGACCTCGTCCGCATGGACTCCGAGGGCTACGTGTGGGTGGTCGACCGCAAGAAGGACATGATCATCTCCGGTGGCGAGAACATCTACTGCGCCGAGGTGGAAAACGTCCTCGCCAGCCACCCCAGCATCGTCGAGGTCGCCGTGATCGGCCGGGCCCACGACAAGTGGGGTGAGGTGCCCATCGCGGTGGCCGCTGTCGCGGATGACAATTTGCGGCTCGATCAGCTCGATGAGTTTTTGACCGAACGGCTGGCGCGATACAAGCACCCCAAGGCGCTCGAGATCGTCGACGCCCTGCCGCGCAACCCGGCCGGCAAGGTGCTCAAGACTGAACTACGGGTGCGGTACGGAGTCGGACAAATCGACTAAATCCATTCTCGGGCAAGAGGTTTTAGGAGTAGAGAAGAAAGGCGACAGGAGCTGTAACGTTTGCCAGCGGTTGGCGAAGGGTTAATTGTGCGGATGCGGTTCACACGTGCTTGGCCATCGGGTACATTCCTGTGGTCTCCGTTACTACTTGCCAGTAGGGAGCCGATGGTCACAGGCATCATTCCGGGGCGAGGTGGGGACGACCCCAGCTACATAGCGGTGAGGGGGCGAGGCGTGCTACACGATCCGCCGCGACGCCACGAAGCGCGCGGTGACGGCCGGAGGGGGGAGTGGTGACTTCAACGTCGACGAATCGGCAAGGCCCCTACCTGGTCAATTATGTGCGCGACCAAGCGCGGACGCCCTTGACGCTCGTCGGGGGATTCTTCCGGATGTGCGTCTTGACCGGGAAAGCGCTGTTCCGCCGGCCTTTCCAGGCGCGCGAATTCATCCTGCAGTGCTGGTTCATCATGCGGGTCGCGTTCCTGCCGACCGTCTTCGTCTCGATCCCGTTGACCGTGTTGCTGATCTTCACGCTCAACGTGCTGCTCGCTCAGTTCGGGGCCGCTGACCTGTCCGGTGCCGGCGCGGCGATCGGCGCCGTCACCCAGCTCGGCCCGCTGACCACGGTGCTGGTGGTCGCCGGTGCCGGCTCGACGGCGATCTGCGCGGACCTTGGTGCCCGCACCATCCGCGAGGAGATCGACGCGATGGAGGTGCTCGGCATCGACCCGATCCACCGCCTGGTGGTGCCCAGGGTGCTCGCCGCGACCCTGGTCGCTACGTTGCTCAACGGCCTGGTGATCACTGTCGGCCTGGTCGGTGGCTACCTGTTCGGCGTCTACTTGCAGAATGTGTCGGGCGGTGCGTACCTGGCCACCCTGACCACCATCACCGGCCTGCCCGAGGTTGTCATCGCGACGGTCAAAGCCGCCGTATTCGGCCTCATTGCCGGACTGGTCGGCTGCTACCGCGGCCTGACCGTGAGCGGCGGCTCCAAGGGCCTGGGCACCGCCGTCAACGAGACCGTCGTGCTCTGCGTCGTCGCGCTCTACGCCGTCAACGTGGTGCTGACGACCATCGGCGTGCGGTTCGGGACGGGACACTGACATGTCGACATCCGCCGTCCTTCGCTCGCGCTTCCCGCGGGCGGCAGAGAACCTCAACCGCTACGGCCTCGCCGCGGCCCGCGGCCTCGACGACATGGGTCAGATGGCGTGGTTCGGCGCGACCGCCGTCGGCAGCATTCCGCACGCGCTACGCAACTACCGCAAAGAGACCCTGCGACTCATCGCCCAGATCGGCATGGGCACCGGCGCGATGGCGGTCATCGGTGGCACCGTCGCCATCGTCGGCTTCGTGACGTTGTCCGGTAGCTCGCTGGTCGCCATCCAGGGCTTCGCCTCGCTCGGCAACATCGGAGTCGAGGCGTTCACCGGCTTCTTCGCCGCGCTGATCAACGTGCGCATCGCCGCGCCCGTCGTGACCGGCATCGCCATGGCCGCCACGGTCGGTGCCGGCGCCACGGCGGAGCTGGGCGCGATGCGCATCAGCGAGGAGGTCGACGCCCTGGAAGTGATGGGCATCAAGTCGATTTCGTTCCTGGCGTCCACCCGCATCATGGCCGGGTTGGTCGTGATCATCCCCATCTACTCGATGGCGATCATCATGACTTTCCTGTCGCCACAGATCACGACGACGGTGATCTATGGGCAGTCGAACGGCACCTACGAGCACTACTTCAGGACGTTCCTGCGTCCCGAGGACGTGTTCTGGTCGTTCGTGGAAGCCATCATCATCACCGCGGTGGTGATGATCACCCACTGCTTCTACGGCTACAACGCCGGCGGCGGTCCGGTCGGCGTGGGTGAGGCCGTCGGCCGCTCGATGCGCTTTTCGTTGGTGTCGGTACAGGTTGTCGTGTTGTCCGCCGCGTTGGCGCTCTATGGCGTCAATCCGAACTTCGCACTCACGGTGTAACCGACATGGCGCGAGCGATTCAGATCAACCCACCGCGGACCCCGCCGTACAAGCTGGCCGGCGTAGCGCTTTTGATCGTGTTCGCACTGATTCTGGCGTTGGTATACGGGCAGTTTCGGGGCAGCTTCACCGCCAAGTCGCAGCTGACCATGCTCGCGGCGCGGGCCGGGTTGGTGATGGATCCGGGTTCGAAGGTCACCTACAACGGGGTGGAGATCGGCCGGGTGGGGTCGATT
>NZ_LZIF01000106.1 GCF_001667145.1 Mycobacterium sp. 852002-51971_SCH5477799-a | reverse complement strand
AGACAGGGGTTGCTGCGGCAAGGGACCGGACGGGCGTGGCGCGGGGGGGCTCGGCCGTTCGGGCTGCAGACGGTCCCGCAGGAATTCGTCGCGCTCGTTCATGGGCTCCTCGCGTGCCGGGTGGTCGATCGTCGCGCCGATGGGGCGGCGGCAACGACCGCGCTACGTGATCATCGCCACCGTCCAACCTGCGACGCCGGGTGTGATCATTTCCGTCCAGTATCTCCTGTCGCGCGCCGTACGCGAATGCGCAAACACGGGCGCGTCCGGCAACGCGCGGCCGTGGCGCGCCCGGCTGGGCGTTGAGCAAGCTCATACCCGCCGCCAGCGACGTCGCCGACCGGCCCAGCGACGTCGTCAGCAAACTCGCAGAGCGGGGCGGCTTCGGGTCGGCACCTCCCGGCAGACCCGCAGCTGCGGAAAGAAATCGCGGCCCCGGACCGGGGGTGGGCATAATTGGAGCTCAACCGCAGCAGCGAAATTTACGACGCTGCCAACCGGCGGTTAGACTTGACGAAGTTGGCATGTCAGGCGGGTATTGTCATATCGTTTTACGACTTGTCGAGACCGGTTCCAGGCCGCCGTTCAAAGCTGCACGGGCATCCCTAACAGGATCATCTCCGCCTGGGGCACAGCCCATCGAGACAAGACCGAAGGGGTTCCAGCCCGCAACCTCAAGGGTGCGACCTCGTCGGGGCCGCTGGAAACGGCCGCGCGGAACGTTCAGGTGAAGGGTCAGGTGCATATGACGCCCAAGCGCGTCGGGTTATACAACCCCGCGTTCGAGCACGACTCGTGCGGGGTTGCCATGGTCGTCGATATGCACGGCCGTCGTAGCCGCGACATCGTGGACAAGGCAATCACCGCGCTGCTGAACCTCGAGCACCGGGGTGCCCAGGGCGCCGAGCCTCGCAGTGGTGACGGCGCCGGCATCATGCTTCAGGTCCCCGACGGTTTTCTGCGCGAGGTCGTCGACTTCGAATTGCCCGCCGAGGGCAGCTACGCCACCGGCATCGCGTTCCTGCCGCAGTCGTCCAAGGACGCCGCGACGGCGTGTGCCGCGGTGGAGAAGATCGCCGAAGCCGAGGGCCTGACGGTGCTGGGCTGGCGCAACGTGCCCATCGACGATTCCTCGCTGGGCGCCCTGTCCCGCGACGCGATGCCCACCTTCCGGCAGGTATTCATGGCGGGCGCATCCGGCATGACGCTGGAGCGCCGCGCCTACGTGGTGCGCAAGCGCGCCGAGCACGAACTGGGCACCAAGGGTCCTGGCCAGGATGGGCCCGGTCGCGAAACCGTATATTTCCCAAGCCTTTCCGGTCGGACACTCGTCTACAAGGGCATGCTGACCACGCCTCAGCTCAAGGCGTTTTACCTTGACCTGCAAGACGATCGGTTGACGAGCGCGCTGGGCATAGTGCACTCCCGGTTCTCCACCAACACCTTCCCGTCGTGGCCGCTGGCGCACCCCTTCCGTCGCGTCGCGCACAACGGTGAGATCAACACCGTCACCGGCAACGAGAACTGGATGCGCGCCCGCGAGGCGCTGATCAAGACCGACGTTTTCGGGACCGAGGCCGACGTCGAGAAGTTGTTCCCGATCTGTACGCCGGGCGCGTCCGACACCGCGCGTTTCGATGAGGCCCTCGAACTTCTCCACCTGGGCGGGCGCAGCCTGGCCCACGCGGTGTTGATGATGATTCCCGAGGCCTGGGAACGCAACGAGACGATGGACCCCGCGCGGCGGGCGTTCTACCAGTACCACGCCTCGCTGATGGAGCCGTGGGACGGCCCCGCGTCGATAACGTTCACCGACGGGACCATCATCGGCGCCGTGCTCGACCGTAATGGCTTGCGCCCCTCGCGAATCTGGGTCACCGAAGACGGCTTGGTGGTCATGGCGTCCGAGGCCGGCGTGCTGGACCTGGACCCGGCCAAGGTGGTCCGCCGGATGCGGTTGCAGCCCGGGCGCATGTTTCTGGTGGACACCGCGCAGGGCCGCATCGTCGCCGACGAGGAGATCAAGGCGGAGCTGGCCGCCGAGCACCCGTACCAGGAGTGGTTGGACAAAAACCTGGTCCCGCTCGACGACCTGCCGCAGGGCAACTACAAGCGGATGCCGCATGACCGACTGGTCAAGCGCCAGCAGATATTCGGCTACACCTACGAAGAACTCAACCTCCTGGTCGCGCCGATGGTGCGCAGCGGCGCGGAGCCAATCGGATCGATGGGCACCGACACGCCGGTCGCGGTGCTCTCGCAGCGGCCCCGGATGCTCTACGACTACTTCCAGCAGCTGTTCGCGCAGGTGACCAACCCGCCGCTGGACGCCATCCGCGAGGAGGTGGTGACCAGTCTGCAGGGCACCACCGGCGGCGAGCGCGACCTTCTGACGCCGACCGAGCGCTCATGTCACCAGATCGCGTTGTCGCAGCCGATTCTGCGCAACCGGGAGCTGGCGAAGCTGGTCAACCTGGACCCCGAGGCCGAGGTCAATGGCCGTCCACACGGCATGCGTTCCAAGGTGATTCACTGCCTGTACCCGGTCGCCGAGGGCGGCGCCGGGCTGGCCGCCGCGCTCGAGGAGGTGCGCGCGCAGGCCTCGGCGGCGATCGCCGACGGCGCGCGAGTGATCATCCTGTCCGACCGCGAATCCGACGAACGGCTGGCGCCGATCCCGTCGCTACTCGCGGTGGCGGGGGTGCACCACCACCTGGTGCGCGACCGTACCCGGACCCACGTCGGCCTGGTGGTGGAAACCGGTGACGCCCGCGAGGTCCACCACATGGCCGCACTGGTCGGCTTCGGCGCCGCGGCGATCAACCCGTACATGGCGTTCGAGTCCATCGAGGACATGCTCGATCGCGGCGTGATCGAGGGCATCGACCGCAAGACGGCGCTGAGCAACTACATCAAGGCCGCCGGCAAGGGCGTGCTGAAAGTCATGTCCAAGATGGGCATTTCGACGGTCGCGTCGTACACCGGTGCCCAGTTGTTCCAGGCGGTCGGCATCTCCGAGGACGTGCTCAACGAATACTTCACCGGTTTGAGCTGCCCCATCGGGGGCGTCACCCTGGACGACATCGCCGCCGACGTCGCCGCCCGGCACGCACTGGCCTACCTGGACCGCCCGGACGAGCGGGCCCACCGCGAGCTCGAGGTGGGCGGCGAATACCAGTGGCGCCGCGAGGGCGAGTACCACCTGTTCAACCCCGAGACCGTCTTCAAGCTGCAGCACGCCACGCGCACCGGCCAGTACAAGGTGTTCAAGGACTACACCCGTCTGGTCGACGACCAGAGCGAGCGGATGGCTTCGCTGCGCGGCCTGCTCAAGTTCCGGGCCGGGGTCAATCCGCCGATTCCCCTGGATGAGGTCGAGCCCGCCAGTGAAATCGTCAAGCGCTTCTCGACCGGGGCGATGAGCTACGGCTCGATCTCGGCCGAGGCACACGAGACGCTGGCCATCGCAATGAACCGGCTGGGTGGCCGGTCCAACAGCGGGGAGGGCGGCGAGGACGTCAAGCGGTTCGACCGCGATCCCAACGGCGATTGGCGGCGCAGCTCGATCAAGCAGGTTGCCTCCGGGCGGTTCGGCGTCACGTCGCACTACCTGACGAACTGCACCGACATCCAGATCAAGATGGCCCAAGGTGCGAAACCCGGTGAGGGCGGCCAGCTTCCGGGGCACAAGGTGTACCCCTGGGTGGCCGAGGTTCGCCACTCCACGCCCGGTGTCGGCTTGATTTCGCCGCCGCCGCACCACGACATCTACTCCATCGAGGATCTGGCGCAGCTGATCCACGACCTGAAGAACGCCAACCCGACCGCGCGGGTGCACGTCAAGCTGGTCTCGGAGAACGGCGTCGGCACGGTGGCCGCGGGTGTGTCGAAGGCCCACGCCGACGTGGTGCTGATCTCCGGGCACGACGGCGGCACCGGCGCCACCCCGCTGACCTCGATGAAGCACGCCGGTGCACCGTGGGAGCTCGGGCTTGCCGAGACGCAGCAGACGTTGCTGCTCAACGGATTACGCGACCGGATCGTGGTTCAGGTCGACGGTCAGCTCAAGACGGGCCGCGACGTGATGATCGCCGCGCTGCTCGGCGCCGAGGAATTCGGCTTCGCCACCGCGCCGCTGGTGGTCTCCGGCTGCATCATGATGCGGGTCTGCCACCTGGACACCTGCCCCGTCGGGGTGGCCACTCAAAACCCGGTGCTGCGCGAACGCTTCACCGGCAAGCCCGAGTTCGTCGAGAACTTCTTCATGTTCATCGCCGAAGAGGTGCGTGAGTACATGGCGCAGTTGGGCTTCCGCACGATCAACGAGGCCGTCGGCCAGGTGAACTCCTTGGACATGACGCTGGCGCGGGCCCACTGGAAGGCCCACCGGCTGGATCTGGCCCCGGTGCTGCACGAGCCGGAATCGGCGTTCATGAACCAGGACCTGTACTGCAGCTCACGCCAAGACCACGGTCTGGACAAGGCGCTCGATCAGCAGTTGATCGTGATGAGCCGCGAGGCGCTGGACTCCGGAAAGCCGGTGCGGTTCTCCACGACCATCAGCAACGTCAACCGCACGGTGGGCACCATGCTCGGCCACGAGGTCACCAAAGCCTATGGCGGACAAGGGTTGCCGGACGGAACCATTGACATCACCTTCGACGGCTCCGCGGGCAACAGCTTCGGTGCGTTTGTGCCGCGCGGCATCACGCTACGCGTCTACGGCGACGCCAACGACTACGTCGGCAAGGGCCTGTCCGGTGGCCGGATCGTGGTTCGGCCCTCGGACGACGCGCCCCAGGACTACGTCGCCGAGGACAACATCATCGGCGGCAACGTGATCCTGTTTGGCGCGACCAGCGGCGAGGCATACCTGCGCGGCGTCGTCGGCGAGCGGTTCGCCGTCCGCAACTCCGGGGCGCACGCCGTCGTTGAGGGCGTCGGCGACCACGGTTGCGAATACATGACCGGCGGCAAGGTTGTCGTCCTCGGCCGCACGGGCCGCAACTTCGCGGCGGGCATGTCCGGCGGCGTGGCCTACGTTTACGATCCGCAGGGCGAATTCCCGGGCAATCTCAACGCCGAGATGGTCGCGCTCGAGACCTTGGATGAAGATGACTACGAGTGGTTGCACGGCATGATTCAGGCACACGTTGATGCCACCGATTCCGCTGTCGGCCAGCGGATCCTGGGTGACTGGCCGCAACATCAGCGGCATTTCGCCAAGGTGATGCCCCGAGACTACAAGCGGGTGCTGCAGGCCATCGCCGAAGCCGAACGCGACGGCGTGGATATCGACAAGGCGATCATGGCGGCCGCGCATGGCTGATCCGAGCGGTTTCCTGAAATACACGCATCGGGAATTGCCGAAGCGCCGGCCTGTCCCGCTGCGGCTGCGCGACTGGCGCGAGGTCTACGAAGAATTCGACAACGAGACCTTGCGCGAACAGGCGACCCGCTGCATGGACTGCGGTATTCCGTTCTGCCACAACGGTTGTCCGCTGGGCAACCTGATCCCGGAATGGAACGACCTGGTGCGCAGGGACCGGTGGCGCGATGCCATCGAACGGCTGCACGCCACCAACAACTTTCCCGACTTCACCGGGCGGCTGTGCCCGGCGCCCTGTGAACCGGCCTGTGTGCTCGGCATCAACCAGGACCCGGTGACGATCAAGCAGATCGAGCTGGAGATCATCGACAAGGCCTTCGACGAAGGCTGGGTGCGGCCGTTGCCGCCGGAGGAGAAGACCGGAAAAAAGGTCGCCGTGGTCGGTTCCGGGCCGGCGGGTTTGGCCGCCGCCCAGCAGCTGACCCGCGCCGGCCACACGGTCACCGTGTTCGAGCGGGCCGATCGCATCGGTGGACTGCTGCGCTACGGCATCCCGGAATTCAAGATGGAAAAGCGTGTCCTCGGCCGCCGGCTGGACCAGATGCGAGCCGAGGGAACCGAATTCCGGGCCGGGGTCAATGTCGGCGTCGACATCACCGCCGAGCAACTGCGCGCCGACTTCGACGCCGTGGTGCTGGCCGGCGGTGCCACCGCAGGGCGTGATCTGCCGATCCCCGGCCGTGAGCTGGACGGCATCCACCAGGCGATGGAATACCTGCCGTGGGGTAACCGCGTGCAGGAGGGCGACGACGTGCTGGGCCCCGACGGGGAGCCGCCGATCACCGCCAAAGACAAGAAGGTCGTCATCATCGGCGGCGGGGACACCGGCGCCGACTGCCTGGGCACCGCGCACCGGCAGGGTGCGAAAGTCATCCACCAGTTCGAGATCATGCCGCGTCCGCCGGAGACGCGCGCGCCGTCCACCCCGTGGCCGACCTACCCACTGATGTACCGGGTGTCCTCGGCGCACGAGGAAGGCGGCGAGCGGGTGTTCTCGGTCAACACCGAGGAGTTCGTCGGCGAAGACGGTCACGTGACGGCGCTCAAGGCGCACGAGGTGACGATGCAAGACGGCAAGTTCCTCAAGGTGGAGGGGTCCGAGTTCGAACTCGAGGCCGACCTGGTGTTGCTGGCGATGGGATTCGTCGGCCCCGAAAAGGAGGGCCTACTCACCGACCTCGAGGTGAAGTTCACCGAGCGCGGCAACGTCGCCCGCGGCGCCGATTTCGACACGTCGGTGTCGGGCGTCTTCGTTGCCGGCGATATGGGTCGTGGCCAGTCGTTGATCGTCTGGGCGATAGCTGAGGGCAGGGCCGCGGCCGCCGCGGCGGACCGATTCCTGATGGGGTCGACCGCACTGCCGGCGCCGGTCAAGCCGACCGCCGTGCCGCTTCAGTAGTAACAGCAGTCACACCAGAAACGCGGCCGGATTTGCCCGGCGAGTCTCCCACTGTTTGCCAGACGGCAGGTGTCTAATAACCCGTTGTGAGCCCGCTCACATGGGGGTCACACCGGTTTCCCGGTTGAACGGACCGATCGCAGGAGAGATTCTTGTGCATATCCACCCATTACCTCGGACACGGATGGGGCGAATCGCCTGGTCATGGTTGCGTCACCCGGTGAAAAGTCGGGAATTTCCTGCCAAACACGAGCGCTTGGTGACCGCTCAGGACTTACTGCTCTTCGGCGCCTGACCGCCCGCCCGGCGCCTCGACTGGCGCGCGGCGGGTTTGCTCAGAGTGTGCCCGGAGGGATTTTCGCCGGACAGTCCGGGCTGCGCCGTGAGAGCGGCATCACCGCTCCCATAGACCCGAGTCGCGGATCGCCTCGGCGAGCGGTTCCAGCACGGCCGGGTCGTGCGGCGGGGGAAGGTAGACGATGCCCAGATCCAAGCCTTCGGCGGCCAGCCCGGCCGCGTCCTCGATGACTTTCCCGTAGTCCAGGTCCGGCTCCAGGCGCAGGTGTGCCGAGAGCGTGATCTCCTTGGGATCGCGGCCGATGTCCGCGCAGTGCGAGGCCAGCACGTCACGCTTGTGGGCGAAGACGTCGGGCGGACCGCCCACGAAATTCCAGTGTTGGGCGTAGCGGGCGGTGATCCGCAGGGTGCGCTTCTCCCCACTGCCGCCGATGCAGATCGGCGGGTGCGGCCGCTGCGGCCCCTTGGGCTCGTTGCGGGCGCCCTTGAGCTGGTAGAACTTGCCGTCGAAGTCCGTGGTCTCGCGGCTGAGCAGGCTGGTCAGCACCTCGCACGCCTCCTCGAAGCGGTCGAAGCGTTCCTTGATGCTGCCCAGCTCGATGCCGTAGGCGCCCGACTCCTCTTCGTTCCAGCCGGCGCCGATCCCCAGCTCGAGCCGTCCGTTCGAAATGATGTCCAGCGCGGCAACCATGTTGGCCAGGACCGCGGGGTGGCGGTAGTGGATACCGGTCACCAAAGTCCCCACCCGCAGCCGCTTGGTGGCCTGCGCGAGCGCGGTCAGCGTCGTCCAGCCCTCCAGGCAGGGCCCGCTGCTGTCGGAGAAGATCGGGTAGAAGTGGTCGAACGTCCACCCGGACTCGTAGACCTCGATGTCATCGGCCGCTTGCCAGACGGAGAGCATCTGTGCCCAGGTGGTGTTCTGCGGGGAAGTCTTGAAAGCGAATCGCATGCCAATGACGTTAGCCGGGGTTTATGAAGGGCAACTAAACTCAGGCGCGCGATGACTGCTGTGTGTGGCTCCCTCGGAATAGACACCAAGATCACCCTGCTGGCGGCGGGCCTGATCTTCCTGCTTGCGCTGATTCTGGGCGTGTGGAAATACCGCGAGATGATGACGTCGGAGACCCACCTTGCGCATCCCTACGTCGACATCGCTCACCGCGCCGCGTTGCTGTATTCGTTCGCGACGCTGCTGCTGGCCGTCTTCGTTCAGCTGAGCGCCTGGCCGGTGTGGGTGAACCTGACGGCCGCGGGCGTGGTCGTCTTCTTTTTCGTGGCGGCCATCCTGGCCTACATCTACCACGGGGCGCGCCGCGACACCGTCAACCAGTTCGAACACGCCGACCGGAGCATCGCGGTCGCGATGACGCTGCTGATCGCCGGGGAGATCGGCGGGTTCGGCGTGCTGCTCGCCGGGTTCGTCGCCGGCCAGCTCTGGTGAGCGGGGCGGGCACACTGGAGTCATGGATCCGGTAGCGGCGTTACGGCAGATCGCCTACTTCAAGGACCGGAGCCGGCACGATCCCAGGCGCGTGATGGCCTATCGCAACGCGGCCGACATCATCGAGGCCCTCGACGAAGCGACCCGCGAGCGTCACGGCCAGGCCAACAGCTGGCAGACGTTGCCGGGCATCGGCCCCAAGACCGCCAAGGTCATCGACCAGGCGTGGTCCGGCCGCGAACCGGACCTGTTGGTCGAACTCCGTTCCACCGCAGAGGATCTCGGCGGCGGTGACATCCGTTCCGCGCTGCGCGGCGATCTGCATCTGCATTCCAACTGGTCGGACGGCTCGGCGCCGATCGAGGAGATGATGGCCAGCGCGGCGGCGCTGGGCCACGAGTACTGCGCACTGACCGATCACTCGCCGCGACTGACGATCGCCAACGGCCTCTCGCCCGAGCGGTTACGCAAGCAGCTCGACGTCATCGAGGGCTTGCAGGAGAAGTTCGCGCCGATGCGCATCCTCACCGGCATCGAGGTCGACATCCTCGAGGACGGCAGCCTCGACCAGGAACCCGAGCTCCTGGAGCGCCTCGACGTCGTGGTGGCCAGCGTGCATTCCAAGCTGTCGATGGATGCGCCCGCGATGACCCGGCGGATGCTGCGCGCCGTGGCCAACCCGCACGCCGACGTGCTGGGCCACTGCACCGGCCGGCTGGTCTCCGGGAATCGCGGCATCCGGCCGGAATCCAAGTTCGACGCCGAGGCGGTGTTCACCGCATGCCGCGACCACGGCACGGCGGTCGAGATCAACTCCCGCCCCGAGCGCCGCGATCCGCCCCGCCGGCTGCTGAACCTGGCCCTGGAGATCGGATGCGTGTTCAGCATCGACACCGACGCCCACGCGCCCGGCCAGCTGGATTTTTTGGGCTATGGCGCGCAGCGGGCGCTGGACGCGGGGGTTCCCGTCGACCGGATCGTCAACACCTGGCCAGCCGAGCGGCTACTGGAGTGGACCGGCTCAAATTAGTCCGGTAGGTGCGGCATTTCGAAGCCCGGATCGCGGCCCAGCAGCACCGCGGGCGTGAGCGCCGACTTGCCGTAGCGCCGGCGCACCCGGTCGATGGCCGCGTCGATGTCATCGCCGGGCACGCGACGCTTCAGGTCGCCGAACGGCAGCATCAACTGTTGGGAGCCGCCGCGGTCAATGCCCGACACCGCGAATCCGACCAAAGTCAGGCCGCGCTGGGCGACCAGCGGCGCGGCATCCGCGACCAATCGACGTGCGGCGGCCAGGAGAGGCGCCGTGGACGAGGTGGCCCACGGCAACGTGTGCGATCGGGTCACGCGCGTGAAGTCGTCGAAGCGCAGCCGCAGCATCACCGTGCGACCGGTACGTGCCGCCGCCCGCATGCGGCCGGTGATGCGGTCGATAAGATTCACCACCACCGCGTCGATTTCGTTGTCCGACATCGTATTTCCGGCGCGCCCCAGCGCCCGCTGAGCGCCGACGGACCGGCGGTGCACGCCGGTGGTCACACGACGACGGTCGATATTGCGGGACAACGCGTACAGCTGGCGGCCCATCGCACCGCCGACCATCGAGCCCAGTGCGGACTCGCTGAGCTCGGCGACGTCCGCGACGGTCACGATGCCGTGCGCGCGCAGTTTCTCAGCGGTCACCGCGCCGACACCCCAGAGCCGGCGCACCGGCAGCGGCCGTAGGAACGCCAGCTCCTGATCGGGCGGCACCAGCAGCAGCCCGTCGGGCTTGGCTTCCTGGCTGGCGACCTTGGCGAGGAACTTCGTGCGGGCGACGCCGACGGTGATCGGCAGCCCGACGCGGTCACGCACATCGGCCCGCAGCCGCTCGGCGATCGCGACCGGCGTGCCGCTGACCCGGCGCAGCCCGCCGACGTCGAGAAAGGCCTCGTCCACCGACAACGCCTCGACGATCGGGGAGCAATCGCGGAACACCTCGAAGACCGCATCACTCGCGCGCGAGTACGCGCTCATCCGCGGGGGCACCACGACGGCGCGCGGACACAGCCGCCGCGCTTGCGACCCGCCCATGGCCGTCCGCACGCCGTAGGCCTTGGCGTCGTAACTCGCGGCCAGCACCACACCTCCGCCCACGATCACCGGGCGCCCGCGCAGGGTGGGGTCGTCGCGCTGTTCGACGGACGCGTAGAACGAGTCGAGGTCCGCGTGCAGGATGGAAGCATCGCACCGCACGAACATATGTTCGCATACTGTCCCGACAGGTGCTGGTCAGCAGGCCTTGCCGTAGACGCTGCTGACCCAGACATGCACCAGCGTGTCGAGCAGTTGCTCGTCGGGCACCGACGGTCGCCCGTCGGCGAACGAGCTGAGCATGACCTTCTCGTTGAGCAGGTTCAGCGCGGCCGACAGATTGCGGGCCGGCAGCGTCACCGGCGCGGCGCCGCGGGCCCGCTCGGCTTCGATCACGGTGGTGGTGTGCTCGACCCATTTCTCCATGAAGCGCGACCACAGCTCGCCGACGTCCTTGTTGGTGCGCGCGGCGTCGGCGGCCAGCGACACCGCCCGATGCGCCCCGAACGTCTCGACGAACACATTGATCCCGATGCGCCACAACGCTTTCAAGTCGGCGGGCGGATTGGCGACCATGGTCTCCAGCGCGGAGTCGGCTTCCATGATCACGCGCTCGAACAGGGTGAACAACACCGCGTCTTTGGACGGAAAGTAAAAGTAGAACGTCGGCCGGGACAGTCCGGCGCCCTTGGCCAGGTCATCGACCGAGATGTCGGCGAGCGAGCGCTCTCTTAGCAGCCGCTCGGCGGTGGACAGGATGGCCAGTTCACGGTCGTCGCCGGAGGGGCGCGCAGAACGCCTGCCTCGGTGGGTGCGGGCGGAACCGACGGTAGTCACGGCCGCTACTTTACACGGTGTTGAAAGTTTCGACATGGTGTTGACTGACTCAACACGGTGTTGATAGCGTTGGCGTCATGACTGAGCACCTTGACGTCCTCATCGTGGGCGCCGGCATCTCTGGCGTGAGCGCGGCCTGGCACCTGCAGGAACGCTGCCCGACAAAGAGCTACGCCATCCTCGAACGCCGCGCCGACCTGGGCGGGACATGGGACCTGTTCAAATACCCGGGGATCCGGTCGGACTCCGACATGTTCACACTCGGCTTCCGGTTCAAGCCATGGCGTTCGGCGAAGTCGATCGCCGACGGCGCGTCGATCAAGGCCTACATCAAGGAGACCGCGGTCGAGAACAGGATCGAGCAGAACATCCGCTACCGCCACCGCGTGGTGGCCGCGGACTGGTCAGACACCGACAACCTCTGGACCGTGACCGTCGAACACGACGGAAGCCAGAGCGAGATCACGTGCTCGTTCCTGTTCGCCTGCACCGGCTACTACAACTATGACGAGGGCTACTCGCCCACCTTCCCCGGTTCCGACGACTTCGGGGGCACCATCGTCCATCCGCAACACTGGCCGGAGGACCTCGACTACGCGGGCAAGCGCGTCGTCGTCATCGGATCCGGCGCCACCGCGATCACCCTGATCCCCGCCCTGGTCAATTCGGGCGCCGGGCACGTGACGATGCTGCAGCGCTCCCCGACCTACATCGGCTCGCTGCCGGGCGTCGATCCCTTCGCCGTCAAGGCCAACCGGCTGCTGCCCGACCACCTCGCGCACATGGCCAACCGTTGGAAAGCCATCGCGTTCAGCACCTTTCAATACCAGTTGTCCCGCAAGGCCCCCGGTTACATGCGTAAGACGCTGATGACCATGGCACAGCGGCGCCTACCGGAGGGCTACGACGTCGAGAAGCACTTCGGCCCGCGCTACAACGTCTGGGACGAGCGGCTGTGCCTGGCGCCCGACGGCGACTTCTTCCGGACCATCCGGCACGGCAAGGCCGACGTCGTCACCGACACCATCGACCGGTTTACCAAGACCGGTATCAAGCTCACCTCGGGTGAGGAGCTGGCGGCCGACATCATTGTCACCGCAACGGGTTTGAACATGCAGTTGCTGGGCGGGGTGAAGCCGACCCGCAACGGTGAGGACATCGACCTGACCTCGCTGATGACCTACAAGGGCCTGATGTTCTCCGGTGTGCCGAACTTCGCCATCACCTTCGGATACACGAACGCGTCCTGGACGCTGAAGGCCGACCTGGTCTCCGAATTCGTCTGCCGATTGCTGAACTACATGGACGCGAAGGGTTTTGACTTCGTGGAGCCCCAGCATCCGGGCGGCGACGTCGACGAGCTGCCGTTCATGGATTTCACTCCCGGCTACTTCCGGCGCTCGATGCACCTGTTGCCCAAGTCTGGTTCGCGGGCACCGTGGCGGCTCAAGCAGAACTACTTCATCGACATGCGCACGATCCGGCGCGGCAAGGTCGATGACGAGGGCTTGAAGTTCGCGAAAAAGCCCGCCCCCGTAGCGGTTTAGCGGTTCACTCTGCCGAGGCGACGACGACGATCCCGTCGTCGTCGCTGTAGGCGATTTCGCCCGGCACGAACGTCACCCCGCCCAGGCTGACCTCGACATCGCGTTCGCCCGCACCGGTCTTGGTGCTCTTGCGGGGGTTGGTGCCCAACGCCTTGATGCCGATGTCCATGCCCCGCAACGTGGCCGAGTCGCGCACCGCGCCGTTGACGATCAGCCCGGCCCAGCCGTTGGAGCGGGCCAGCTCGGCGATGACGTCGCCGACCAGCGCGGTGTGCACGGAGCCGTCGCCGTCGATGACCAAGACGCTACCGCCGCCCGGTTCCGAGAGCACTGATTTCAGCAGCGCGTTGTCCTGAAAACACCGCACCGTGCGGATCGGCCCGGCGAATTCGGTCCGGCCCCCCAACTGGCGGAATTGCACGTCGCAACTGCGTACGTCGGGACCGATGCTGTCTACGAGGTCGGCGGTCGGCCGAAAGGACACCGTCATTTCTGACACGTTAGGCGCTTGCCGGTCAGCGGCGGCGGAGCTGGCGGATGAGCAGGATGGCCAACAGGCTGACGGCCAGGGCAACGATGAGCGGCACCGGAGACTGACCCGCCGACGGGCCCGCGACCGCGGGAGAGACCGGGTTATTTGCGGCCTCCACCGTGGACTTCGCCTGTGCCGCAGCGTCTTTGGCGGCAGCGGTCAGATCGCCGTTGCTTTCGGCGCGCTGCTGCACAGCTGGTTGCTCGGCCGGCTGGTCCGGCGGTTTCGGCGGTGCGGGTTCGACATTCTTTGGCGGCACCTTCTTGGCGGGTGCCTTCTTGGCCGGCGCCTTTTTCGCAGGTGCTTTCTTGGCCGGCGCTTTCGCGGCCTTTTTCGCCGCCTTGGCGGGCGGTTTCTTCTCCGGCGGGGTGCCGGCGCCGTCGGGTGCGCTGTTGATCGGGTCCTGCGGGTCTGCCATGCGGCCGCTCCTTGAGCTTCCTCTGTCGTCGTTCCCCCACCGGGTTCAAGGTCCCATCATGCCAGGACGCCTCGGTGCCCCTCGGACGCCGGTGGCCGCCGCCGCTCTCACCGTCGGCCCCGCGCCGCCCACCACGCGCCGCCGGCGACGAGCGCCACCGCGATCACCACGAATGGCCAGACCGGGAGCGCGCCCCCGACGTCCGGGCTTGCCGCGGGGGGACCAGGCGTGCCGGTGCCGGGCACGGTGAGCCTGAATGACCACGACCCGGACACCACGTGGCCGTCGGCGGACGTGACGCGGTAGTTCACGGTGTAGGTCCCCGCCGGCCCGAGTGCGCGCAGGGCGATGCCGACCACCGCACCCTGGACGGCGGGCTCGCCAGCGGACCACACGTTGCCGTCGGGTCCGACCACCGTCATGGCCGCGAACGTGGTCTGCAACTGCTCGTTGAACGTGGCGCTCACCCGCTGCGGACCGGCCGTCAGCGCCGCATCGGCCGCGGGATCGGTGGATATGCGGGTGGCGTGTGCCGACGCGGCCGGCGCGGTCAGCGCGGCGATTACGAGCATGACGCCGACGCACGCACCAACCGCCAGGCGTCTCATGCCCGTCGGCGGGCCATTGCGATCGCGACGCCTGCGGCCGCGACCACCAGAGCCGCGCCGCCCAGCAGCCGCGCGGTGTTGTCGGCCGCGGTCGACCGCGCCGCGGCGGGCGCGGGATTCGGCGGCCCGTGCTGTTGGTGCGCCGGGGTGGCGGCGAGGCTGAGCGTGGGCACCGGGTGCTCCGGCTCGCTCCCGTCGGGCAGCGGCTGCTGATTCCAGTTCACGACGGTCCCGTCTGCGTAGGTCTGCGCGGCGGGGAAGCTGACGGTATCGGTGTCGGGCAACTTCACCGACAACCGGAACAGCCCGAATTGATCTGGTCCGATTCCGCCGTTGAGGGTGGCCGTCCACGTCACCGAGCGCACGGTGCCCGAGGCGGCGTCGCGGTCGAGCTTGGCCGTCCAGCCGGGCAGGCTTTCGGTGCGGGCCGAGGAGACGTTGGGCAGCGTGATGGTCAACGCCGTGGTCAGCGACTCGGTGTTCGATTCGTTCGGCACCTGGAACGTGACGATCGCCATGGCTCCGCGTACCGCGTTATCGCTGCTGGCGTGCACGTGCGCCCTGGCGGCGGGGGTTTGGGCGGCCGCCCCGGCATACAGGGCGGCGGCCCCGCAGAGCGCGATCAGACTGCGCGAGATCCACCTGCTTCGAACTGACATGCCGGTGCTGCGTTCCGTGCGGGTGGTCAGCTCAGCCCGAGGCGGGCCATCAGGTCCGCCTCGATGCCGTCGAGCTGCGAAGAGATGGCGGAATGGGCCGCTCGGCGCCGCGCGACGGTCATGTTCTCCGCGGCGGTGATCGCCGCCGACAGATCGGTGAGCCGCTCGGCGATCGCGGTCACGAACTGCTTGGTCTCGGCATCCTTGGGCTTCTTGTCCTGCACCATCCGCAGCGACTTTTCCGCCCCGGCGATGCGCGCGGACAGCTGGGCGCCGTGACCGGAGAACTGGCCGATCTGGGCTAGCGGAACGCCGAGCTGATCCGCGCGGCGCTGATCGATCTGCGCGCGGACCGCGACCGCCGCACGGTAGATGAGCGGGGTGAGGATCGGCGCGAGCAGCCGAGACACCGTGAGCACGCGCCGGATTCGTGTCGGTGAGAAAATCTTGCCCTCCCGCGCGGCTTTGAGTTCGGCCTCAGCGACTTTCAATGCATTGCGGTCGGTGTCGCGCTGCGCCTTGAGCTGCGCACGCAGCGCCTTGGCCTCCGTCCGTTGAGCGGACTTGACGCGCCGAACCTCGTTTTTCGCGGCCAGCTTGGCCTCGAGCTTCGCGCGGGCCTTGATCGCGCGGGCTTCAGCGCGACGCGTCGCGCGACTCTTTCGCTTGCCGAACAGGCCCATTCCCGGCCGCCTCCCGGTTATCTCGTGGATCAGCGCTCGCGGTGCGCGATCCGCTGAGCCAACCCTAATCGGAATGGGCGGGCGGCAGCCCTGCAGGGCCGGCCTTTAGGCCCGGTGGCCACGCCTGGGCGTCAGGCGTCCAAGTGCTCGGCCCGGCGCAACTCGTTGACCCGCTCCAAGACCTCACGCTGCGCCTCGGGGGAAAGCTCGGCCGTGCGCACCGCGATGCGGCGCACATTGTCGTCGCGCGTCGTGGCCAACCACGACAGCTCCCTGTCGAGCTTCTCGTAGTACTCGTCGTCGGTGAAGTAGGCCGACTTGATCCGGAAGAAGTTGGCCAGAGCGGCCATGGTCGCTGTCGAAGGGTTGGTGCGGTTGCCGGAACGCAGTTGGGAGAGGTAGGGAGCCGACATCGTGATGCCCTCCGCCTTGAGCGCCGCGATCACTTCCGCGGACGTGTGCGGCCCGCGCCCGGGTGGATACACCGTGTCGAACAGGCGGTTCAGGCGAGCAGCGAACGTCGTGCTCATCGATATGACCTCCACTTGGCTGTAGAAGTGAACTATTACCTAGGTGTATTTGCTGATCATGGTAGCGAGGCTTGGTAACCGTATCCAGGTGCAAACCCCGAGGGAACGCCGATGGGCATAGCTAGCGCCTACCAACCCCTCACTTGACGAGCGTCTAACTGATTCGCTGGGGTGTCCACTAAATCGATGGAACTCACAGGTTATCCGCAGAATCGGCCGGTCGTTCCGAAGTGGCGGGCGAATGGCCTGCTGACGGGGGCGACAATATGCCGCGCCGTGCTGAGCGACCGCACCGCAACGGATCAGCAACCTGGGACGATTTAGCGCACCCTTTGCTGCCGAGCGCGAAACGCGGCCCCGGTGCCCGGGAAACGGCACCGGACATCGGTGGGCGAGGCCGTTTACTTAGCCGGCACGCGGTCGTCCGGCGCCGATCGCCGCGGCGGTTCGGCGGCGCCGCGACGTCTGCGCGACCGCGGATACGAGGGCGACGATCGCCACGGCGAGGGTCGCGGCGACGGCGACCCCGCGCCAGGCCAGAGCGCTGTCGAACAGGATCCGCGTAGGTCATCGTGATCAGCTGGGACCTGTCGCCGAGTTCGGCGACGAACACCACTCCCAGGGTCAACAGCGTGGCGGCGAGCATGTCGGACGACCTTTCGACACGTCGTCGACGACAAGTCGTCGAACTCCGGTCGAAGGTCTCGTCCACCGGTTGAACCGGTCCGCCGGCCGGGCTGTGCGCCAGTATGTCGACTCGACGATTGGGGGCTACTCCCCTTCGCTAACCGTCTCAGGTTAATGGGCCCATTCGGCGTACGCCAGCGAGCCGGCGGAGTTCGGTCAGCCGTATTTGCGGCATTCGAGACCCGAACTGTTATCGGGCATTTCGTTATGCCGCGAGCAGCATTGCCAGTATTGCCGTATCGGGATGAGTGATCGGGTCGACACCGACCCGGCTCACCATCGAGGTAACGGTGCCGTCCGCCTCCGCTTCCACCCATGCCGCCCGATGCTCGAGTCCCAAATATGGCAATCCGGGCAGCAGTACGCATCCCGAGGCGGCCCCGGTGCATTCGGGCAGTGACGGCGTCGTTTCCGAGGGCGGGTGCAACATCAGCAGGGCCGGCGGCTGATGATCTGCGAAATAGCCTGGCTGGATAGCGGATTCACCGAATACCGTGCCCTCGGCCAGCACCAGCCCAACCGTGCCGGGTTCGGGCTCGTCCGGCAATTCCTCACGGGCTCCGAAGACCGTTGTGGTGGAAAGCAATCCGGGCAAAGACGCGATTCTGACCGCGACCATGAGCAGCTGGGCCCATTCTTTGGTCGAGTCGGGCCAGCGCCCGGAGATCACGAAACCTTTCAAGGCCCCACGAGAATGGAACGGGGAAACCCCGATAGGCCCGTCCGACCCACTTTCCATTTCGACCTCCGCGCGACGCCTCCGCTTGGAATAACCACACTGGTAAGCCCGAATAATTCAGCATGCCTGCGGTTTAGGCGCGGTGCAACACGACACGGTCAGCGACGCGGACGCAAGCTGTTCCGCGGTCGGTCAATGGTCAGAAAAAACGACTGGGGCGCCGCGCAAACCGCGCGACGCCCCCGCCGATCGAAATGAA
The DNA here is from genome assembly GCF_001667145.1 of Mycobacterium sp. 852002-51971_SCH5477799-a. Taxonomy (GTDB): domain Bacteria; phylum Actinomycetota; class Actinomycetes; order Mycobacteriales; family Mycobacteriaceae; genus Mycobacterium. The sequence continues at coordinate 143,840 of NZ_LZIF01000106.1, read as the reverse complement.
AGTCAGCCGAAAATCAGGCCCTGCGTTTGCGACGTCGCAGCCGCGTAGCGCTTCTGCACGTCCGCCCAGTTGACGACGTTCCAGAAAGCCTTCACGTAATCCGCCTTGACATTCTTGTACTGCAGGTAGAAGGCGTGCTCCCACATGTCGACCTGCAGCAAGGGGATGATGCCCAGCGGAACGTTGGCCTGCTGGTCGTACAGCTGGAAGGTCAGCAGCCGGTTACCCAGGGTGTCGTAGCCCAGGACCGCCCAGCCCGACCCCTGCAGCCCGTTGGCGGCAGCGCTGAACTGCGCGCGGAATCGGTCGAAGGATCCGAACGCGTCGTCGATGGCGGCGGCCAGTTCACCAGTCGGCTTGTCGCCTCCGTCCGGCGACAGGTTCTTCCACCAGATCGAGTGATTGACGTGACCGCCCAAGTGGAAAGCGAGGTTCTTTTCGTTCAGGAAGATCGCAGCGTGGTCCTCGTTGGCGCGGGCCTCTTCGAGCTTGGACACAGCGTCGTTCACGCCTTTGACGTAAGTGGCGTGGTGCTTACTGTGGTGGATCTCGTTGATCTGCCCCGAGATATGCGGTTCCAACGCTGCATAGTCCCAGTCCAGGTCGGGCAGAGTGTATTCAGCCACGGCATTCCTTTCTTCGATTGTCGTCTTGAAGCTCAGTCGCGCGGGACCGCCTGCCGGCGGCCAGCCGTTATCAACCCTGCTCCATGACCGCGCGCTCCGCAAGAACGACGCTTGTGAGCCGGAACGCGGATACCCGCTCGGCGGCGATTCAAGACAAGACGATGATCACCAGCACCGCGAGCAACGCCAGGGCGATCAACCCGGCGCGCAGGGCGGCGATGCTATAGCTGTGATTCCACGCCGCCGAACCGCAATACGACTTCGACGGGTCCGGTGCAGCCGGACCAAACGAATGCGTGGCCATCACTCGCCTTCCACCCCGGTCACCTCGGCTCAGTGAGGTGAGTCACAAATACGTTTTGCGAACGCGATCATAGCGCTTCGTGGCGAGGTTGAGAAAATGATGCGCTGAGCTGTGGGTTGGCGATAACCGCAGGACACCCGGGGGAAACGGGTCGCCAGCTGGCACGGCCGTGCCATTGCTTAGCAAGGCAAGTGATTTCGCTCAATGGCCGGTCTGGGGCTGTCTCGACGGTGTCGCGAGCCCGGCTTGTTATCCACAGAGACAATACGGTCTGCCGCCAGAGGCTGTAGCGATGCTTGTTGTACCCACGTCAGGGCTGTGGATAAACCTGTGGAAACTGTGGATAGTCTTTGGCGGCTCGGTCGGTTGCCGAGCTGGCTCCTACGGTTGTCAAGCACGAGCGCTCGCGCGGGCCCGCGGCCCGTGTTCCTCGGCACGCGCCGGGACGGCGTTAGTCTGGTCCGGTGATCCAGGTGTGCTCCCAGTGCGGCACGCGCTGGAACGTGCGCGATCGACAGCGCGAGTGGTGTCCGCGGTGCCGCGGGGCCCTGATGGCGCCCACGCATGATGGCCCGCCGGCCGACCCGCGATGGAGTGCGTCCGCCGCACCGGCGCAGGCTCGCCCGTCGGCGCCGCCGCCGAGTTGGCAGCGCACGCCGCCGCGGCTACCGCCCGGCTACCGCTGGATAGCCGTGCGGCCCGGAGCGGCGCCGCCGACCCGGCGGGGCCGCCGCCCGTTAGGGCCCACGCCGCGCTACGCCGTCATACCGCGCTGGAGCTTGGCCGACCGCGTCGAGCAGACGCCCGCCGTCGCCGCAGCACCCCCGCAGGCGGGGCCGCCCGCGCAGATCGTGCGCACCACGTCGTTCGTCAGCGTGCTGGTGCTCAGCATCGCCGCCCTGGTCTACGTGGTGCGGTACGTGCTGCAGGTGATCAACCGGAACACCTTGCTGAACTCCTGGGTCGCCATGGGAGCCGACTGGCTTGGCGTGCTCGCCAGCGTGGGCGCGGGTGCCGCGGTGATCGCCTCGGGTGTGCAGCTGATCCGCTGGATGATCGCCCGCCGCGCCGCCGTGTTCGCCCACTACGGGTTGCCCGAGCAGCGTTCGCCGCGGGCGTTGTGGGCGGGATGCGTCGTGCCGCTGGCCAATCTGCTGTGGGCCCCGGTGTACGTGATCGAGCTGGCACTACTCGAGGAGCACTACGCCCGGCTGCGCACGACGATCCTGCAGTGGTGGGGCGCGTGGGTGTGCAGTTACGCCGTGTCCATCGCGGCCATCGCGACCAGCTTCGCCACCGATGCCCAGGGCATCGCCAACAACACCGTCCTGATGGTCTTCGCGTACCTGTTCGCGGCCGCCACGCTGGCCGCCGCCACCCGCGTCTTCGAGGGATTCCAGCGCAAACCCGTCGCGCGCCCCGCGCATCGCTGGGTCGCGGTTCCCGATGACCGGCCTGCCGCACCGGCCTCGACTGACCCAGTTGAGTTGAAGGGGCAGGAACCGGCAGCATAGGGGTATGTCGTGGGCCGACGAGGTGCTCGCCGGGCACCCCTATGTCGTCGCCCACCGCGGCGCCTCGGCCGCGCGGCCCGAACACACGCTGGCCGCCTATGACCTCGCCCTCAAAGAAGGCGCCGACGGCGTCGAGTGCGACGTGCGATTGACCCGCGACGGACATCTGGTGTGCGTGCACGACCGCCGGCTGGACCGGACCTCGACCGGGGCGGGTTTGGTCAGCACCATGACGCTGGCCGAGCTGCGCGAGCTCGAGTACGGGGCGTGGCACGGCAGCTGGCGAGAAGACGGCACGCACGGTGACACCAGTTTGTTGACGCTGGACGCGCTGGTTTCACTCGTTCTGGATTGGCGTCGTCCGGTGAAGCTGTTCATCGAAACCAAACACCCCGTGCGATACGGATCATTGGTGGAGACCAAGTTGCTCGCCGCGCTGCATCGTTTCGGCATCGCCGCGCCCGCCTCGGCGGACCGGTCCCGCGCGGTGGTGATGTCGTTCTCGGCGTCCGCGGTGTGGCGGATCCGGCGAGCCGCCCCGCTGCTGCCCACGGTGCTGCTCGGCAGGACCGCGCGCTATTTGACCAGCGGTGCACCCACCGCCATCGGCGCCACGGCCGTGGGGCCTTCGGTGACGACGCTGAAGGACTATCCGCGACTCGCCGACCGCGCCATCGCCCAGGGCAGGGCAGTCTACTGCTGGAACGTCGACGACTACGAGGACATCGATTTCTGCCGCGACGTCGGGGTGGCCTGGCTCGCGACGCACCACCCGGGTCGCACCAAAGCATGGCTGCAGGGCAATCGTGCAGGCTAGGGCAGCGGTTAGGTCGACCGCTACTGCTGCTCGCCCGATGTGGAAGGTACCGGCGCGTCTGATGCCAACGCCTGGAACAACCTGGCCGCCTCCTCGTGGTTCCACACCACGACCGAGCCGGCACCGCCGCTGGTGAACTCGCCGATCGGGACGGTCATGGCGGCGGCCGTGCCGTGCAGTGCCCAGCCGAGCCGGGCCAGATCCCAGACGTGGTCGAACTGGTCGACGGTCAGGGCGTCGGCGGCCGCGCGCGTTACCGAGTACCAGCGCCACGGATTGAGCCACACCGCGGGACTGGCGGCCCGATGCAGCAGCGCCGCCACGAACTGCCGTTGATTGGCCATCCGGTCCAGGTCGGCCCGCGGGGTGTCGCGTGACCTGACGTAGCCGAGCGCGTTTCGGCCGGTCAGGGTCTGGCAGCCGGCCGGCAAGTCGATGCCGGCCAACGGGTCGTCGAACGGCGCCTTCGGGCATACGGTCACCCCGCCGAGCGCGTCCACCAGCGCGGCGAACCCGCCGAAACCGATCTCGGCGTAATGATCGAGGCGCAGCCCGGTGATGCGCTCCATCGTCTGAATCAGCAGTTGCGCACCGCCCACTGCGAACGCGGCGTTGATCTTGTCCTTGCCGTGGCCCGGGATGGGCACGTAGGAGTCGCGCGGTATCGACACCATGGTCGTCGGCGCTGCGGATCCGAAACCCGGCACGTGAATCAGCAGGATCGTGTCGGTACGGCCGTTACCGATGTCGCCGCCGGTGGCCAGGTCCTGTTGCTGCTCGGCGCTGAGTCCCTGGCGGCTGTCCGACCCGACGACCAGCCAGTTGGTGCCGCGGCCGGCTGCGGGGCGGCCGGGATAGTCGGCGAGCACCCGCTCGCGGTGCAGTTTGTAGTCGAACCAGACTGCCCCGGCGATGAGGCCCGCACCGATCAGCAGCACGCCCACCAGCAGGACCGTCACCACCTTGCGAACCCAGCGGAGCTTGCCTCGCTTGCGGTTCGGCACTGGCGGCCGGGGCGGCGCGACCCGGGATGTTGACGAGGCGGCGGCAGGCGGGGGCGGTGTTGTTTGTCGGTGCAGCGGCCGGGTCTGGGCGGTCGGTGACGGCAAAGGCGCGCCAGGGCGGCGGATCACCTGGGACGGTTCCGGGCCCGGTTGCCCGGCACGCGGATGCGCGGACGGGCTCGATCCCGGAGGTCTCCGAGGCTGCGGTGATCGGTCGCCGTTCACCCGGTTAACGTACGTGCCGCGGGCCCCGCTGCGCTGTTACGCCGCGACTTCGCCTAGCCGCGCGCGCGGAGCCCGTTGATGAACGGGCACCCCATCAACACGCGGATGGCCCGGCTCAGACCGGTCATGTCGTCGACCGGTTTGTGGAACGGCAGCCGGACGTCGTGATCGCGGTCGTCGCCCTCGACGCGGAACCGCACGCCGTAGCGGTCCAGCCCGAGGGGTCGCACGTGCCCGCGGCGTAGGGACGCCGGGAGCCTGGACACCAGTCGCGCCAGCACATCGCTGTGGGCGGTGTCCAAGTGCCACAGCAGGTTCGACTCGAGCGCGCAAAACGGGTCGGGCCGGGCGTCCAGCAGGTCGGCCACGCTGACCGGCTCCGCGCCGGTGGCATCGGTGACGACCACCGAGGCAATCTCGAGCCGCAGCAACGTGTAGCGCGGCTCTTCACCGTCGGCTGGGGCGCATCGCGGGGTGTCGATGCTCAGCAGGGCCGGATTCGGGCACTCGGCGGCGATCAGGTCGAGCGTGTCGAGGACTTCGGTCGAATGCACCTCCTGGAGGTGCCCGCGCACCCAGACCAGCGAACGGACGGGCTCACGCAGCGGCAGCGGCGCGTAGTCGGTCAGCTCGAGCAGCGCTGGGGAGCCCGAGATGGGGCGCGTGTGCTCGCGTCCCCGTTCGACGGGAACCGCCAGCGCAACGGATCCGTGGTCCATCAGATGGTGCACGGGGGTGGCGACCGGGTCGGCATGCTCGATGGCCAGCAGCGCGCCGCCGGCGCGCACGCAGGCGCTGCGGACCCGTTCGGCGGTGGTCGGGGCGGGGCAGCTCAGCGGTAATACCATTCTCATCCTTCATTTAGGTAAGCCTAAGTTAACTTACCGCGGCGTGGCGTCGCAAGGGTTTTCTGGCCTGCACGCCGCTAGGGTTGGGACGTGGCCCGCATCGCATACCTCGGTCCAGAGGGGACGTTCACCGAGGCGGCGCTGCGACAGATCACCGCCGCAGGCCTGGTCCCTGAAGACGGCTTGGGCGCCGTCCAAGCCTCGCCGGTCGACAGCAACTCGGCGGCGCTGGACGCCGTGCGCGACGGGGCCGCCGACTACGCCTGCGTCCCGATCGAGAACTCGATCGACGGTTCCGTCACGCCCACACTGGACAGCCTGGCCATCGGCTCGCCCCTGCAGGTGTTCGCCGAAACCACGCTGAACGTCGCATTCAGCATCGTGGTCACACCCGGCCGCGCCGCCGCGGACGTGCGGACGCTGGCGGCCTTCAGTGTGGCGGCGGCCCAGGTGCGCCATTGGGTGGCCGCCAACCTCCCCGACGCCAAGCTGCGACCCGCGTACTCCAACGCCGACGCCGCCCACCAGGTGGCCGAGGGCCACGTCGACGCCGCAGTGACCTCCCCGCTGGCCGCCGAGCGCTGGGGCCTGGCCACGCTGGCCGGGGGGGTGGTCGACGAACCCAACGCCCGCACCCGCTTCCTCCTGGTCGGTCGCCCGGGGCCACCGCCGGCGCGCACCGGAGCGGATCGCACCTCGGTGGTGCTGCAGATCGACAACGCGCCCGGCGCATTGCTGGCCGTGCTCGCCGAGTTCGGCGTCCGTGGCATAGACCTGACCCGCATCGAATCCCGGCCGACCAGAACCGGACTGGGCACCTACCGGTTTTTCGCCGATTGTGTGGGCCATATCGACGACGACGCCGTCGCCGAGGCACTCAAAGCGCTGCACCGTCGTTGTGCTGATGTGCGATACCTAGGGTCCTGGCCCACCGGCTCACCAGCCGGAGCGTTGCCGCCGCCGGCCGACGAGGCGGCGCGCTGGCTCACTCAGCTGCGTAACGGGAAGCCCGACGCGCGGGGGTCGCAGCGGTGAGCGGTCGGTTGATCCTGGTGCGACACGGCCAGTCCTTCGGGAACGTCGAGCGCCGGCTCGACACACGCCCGCCGGGCGCGGAGCTGACCCCGTTGGGCCGCGACCAGGCCCGCGCGTTCGCACTCCATTCGGGGCGGCCGGCGATGCTCGCGCACTCGGCGGCCACCCGGGCGTTGCAGACCGCCGCGGTGATCGGCAGCCAGCTCGAGATGCCCGCCATCGAGATGGCCGGCATCCACGAGGTCCAGGTCGGGCGGCTGGAAAACCGCAACGACGACGACGCGGTCGCCGAGTTCAACGCGATCTACGAGCGCTGGCACCACGGCGAGCTCGACGTCGCGCTGCCCGGTGGCGAAACCGGCAACGAGGTGCTGGACCGCTACCTGCCGGTGCTCACCGACCTGCGCCTGCGCTACCTCGACAACCACGACTTTCACGGCGACATCGTTCTCGTCAGCCACGGAGCGGCGATTCGGCTGGCCGCCGCGGTGCTGGCGGGTGTGGAGGCCGACTTCGCGCTGGACAATCACCTGGACAACACCGAATCGGTGGCTCTGACCCCGATCACCGATGGGCGGTGGAGTTGTGTGCGCTGGGGTAGCTTGACGCCGCCGTTCTATTCCAAGGAGGAAGCGACCCCGGTCGCGGACGCGGTGCGGTCAAGCACCGACCCGATGGGCTGACCTCTCGGTCAGACGGCCAGCGCGATCACTTCGGTGCATGCGCAGCCGACGGCGTCGCAGTCGATGACGAAGGCGTGCAACAACACCTCGGGAGTGAAGCAGTCCGGCTCCGTGCATTCCGACCGGTGCAGCGCATGGCGAATGATGGTGCCGTGACAGTGGTCTAAGCCTGCCCGGCAGTCGCGGCAGTCAATGCTCATAGGTGAGTTCATAGCACCCGGCGCGGACAAATCCGGGATGCCGCGCCCGGAAATCCGGCGGCGTGCTCAGGCCCAGCCCAGCTCGTGCAACCGGTCGTCGTCGATGCCGAAGTGGTGCGCGATCTCGTGGATGACCGTGATCGCCACCTCCTCGACGACCTCGTCGTCGGATTCGCACACGTCCAGCAGCGCCTCGCGGTAGATGGTGATGGCGTCCGGCAGCGAGCCGAAGTAGTCGGAGTCTCGTTCGGTGAGTGCCACCCCCTCGTACAGCCCGAGCAGTTCGGCGTCTTCGGGATGGCGGTCTTCGACCAGGACGACGACGTTGTCCATGGCGGCGGCCAGCTCGGGCGGGATCAGGTCCAGGGCGTCGGAGACCAATTCGTCGAAACGCTGCGGATTCATCCGCACGGACACCCGGCTAGCCTCCCGGCGGCGGCTCGGCTGGCGGCGCCGGCGGCGCGGGGTTGGCCGGTGGCGCGGCGTTCGCCGGCGGCGCGGGCTGGGGCGCCTCGGGTGCCGGATTGGCCGGCGGCGCGGGCTGGGGCGCCGGCGCGGGCGCCTCGGGTGCCGGATTGGCCGGCGGGGCGCTGTTATCCGCCGGCGGCGGAGCCTGCTGGGCGGGAGCCTGCTGCTGCGGTGCCTGCTGGGGTTGCTGAGCCGGCTGCTGGCCGGGCAGGTGCTGGTTGTCCGGCGGCATTTCCGGCGCCGAGCCGGTGCCGGGACCGGTCTGGGTGGACGGCGGCTGCGCCGGAACCTGAAGGGGAATCGGCGGCATGGTGAGCCGCTCTTCGGGAATGTCGGGCGGCGGCAGCGGCGGTTGACCATTGATCAGCAGGTGACCCTTGGCGCTGTTCAGCAGGGTGGCCCAGCCGCCGTTGCCCAGCGTGGCGCCGATGCTGCAGGCCACTTCGCGGCTGCCCGCCGTCCAACTGGCCAGCGGGACCGTCGGGTAGATCAGCGTCAGGGTGGTGGTGCGCAGCTTGACCGGCGCCAGATACGCGTCCGTCATCTTCGTGCACGAGTCTTTGATGAAGCCGTCCTGGTCCGGCTCGGCGGGCAGGCCGCCGGGGAACTTCTCGCCCAGGTTGACGGTGCCGGTGACTTCCATCGCGTGCGGCGCCGCGCAGTCAACCGGCGCATCGGTCGGCTGGTTGGTCGCCGAATCGATACCCAGGCACGTGCCGGCCGGCCACACCTTGGACTGGTCGACGTCGGCGACCTTGCCCTTGAAGGCCTGTTGCTGATTACTCATGCCCGGCAGCTGCAGGCCGCACAGCATGCGGCGATCGCCGGATTGGCGCCAGGCTCGGTCGCCGGGCCACAGCAGGCTGACGGTGAACTTGCTGTTCGGATCGAACTTGGGGCCAAGGTAATTGCGGACGGCGGCTTCGCACTGCTCCTGGGTGATCTGCTGAATGCGCGCGGGCGTCGGCGGGGCGGCGTTGGGTCCGTACTCGGCGCCCGGGAACGTCCGCATGTCAATGGATTCGGCGACCTCGAACTTGTGGTCGTCGCCGCAGTTGACGATCTTCGAAGATTCCGGGGTGGTGTCCGGCCACATCAGGCATTCCCCCGTGCCGGCGCGGTTGAAGGCGGCGTCGCTCTTGGTGCCGGTGCTGCGCACGGGGCTGCTGTCGAGGAACCGTCCCGATCCGGGGCCCCCGACCGGGATCGCGGTGACCAGCCCCGCGATCAACAGGCCGCCGAGCGCGGTCAGCAGCAACGCGCGCCGGGTCGCCCTGGCCTGCAGGCTGCGCGGCCAGAGGAAGGCCGACGGCTCGTGAGCGGACGACTCATCGGTCGAGGCGACGGACGACTCGACCGCGTGGCCTTCCGACAGTTCTTTCTCGGGCGCTTGCGACATCCGCTCCATTCTGACAGCAGCGCCTGAGATGGTTGACGAAAGTTATGGATGTGAGTCCTGTGACGCTCGCGGGATGGATGCTCTGGCAGTCGGCCGGACGCGGTGAAAGTAGTCTCAGGGCCGTGATCGACCTGAAGCTGCTCCGGGAAGACCCCGACGCCGTGCGCCGCTCCCAACTCAGTCGCGGGGAGGACCCGTCACTGGTAGACGCCCTGTTGTCGGCCGACGCCGCCCGCCGGGGCGCGATCTCGTCGGCCGACGGTCTGCGGGCGGAGCAGAAGTCCGCCAGCAAGAGCGTGGGCGCGGCGTCTCCCGAGGAGCGCCCGGCCAAGCTGGCGCGCGCGAAGGAACTGGCCGAGCAGGTGAAGGCCGCCGAAACAGCCCAGGCCGACGCGGAGACGGCCTTCACCGCGGCGCACATGGCGATCTCCAACGTCGTCATCGACGGCGTGCCCGCGGGTGGGGAGGACGACTTCGCCGTCCTCGACGTGGTCGGCGAGCCCGCCGCGATCGACGACCCGAAGGACCACCTTGAGCTAGGTGAATCGCTCGGGCTCATCGACATGCAGCGTGGGGCCAAGGTGTCCGGGTCGCGGTTCTACTTTTTGACCGGCAAGGGCGCGCTGCTCCAGCTGGGCCTGCTGCAGCTCGCGCTGCGGCTGGCCGTCGAGAACGGCTTCAGTCCGATGATTCCGCCGGTGCTGGTGCGCCCGGAGGTGATGGCCGGCACCGGGTTCCTCGGCGCGCACGCCGACGAGGTCTACCGGGTCGAGGCCGACGACCTCTACCTGGTGGGCACCTCGGAGGTGCCGCTGGCCGGCTATCACATGAACGAGATCCTCGACCTGTCCGGCGGCCCGCTGCGGTATGCGGGATGGTCGACGTGCTTCCGTCGCGAGGCCGGCAGCTACGGCAAGGACACCCGCGGCATCATCCGGGTGCATCAGTTCGACAAGGTCGAGGCCTTCGTCTACTGCACGCCCACCGACGCCGAGACCGAACACCAGCGGCTGCTGGGCTGGCAGCGCGACATGCTGGCCCGAATCGAGGTGCCGTACCGGGTGATCGACGTCGCCGCGGGCGATCTCGGCTCGTCGGCCGCCCGCAAATTCGATTGTGAGGCTTGGGTTCCCACCCAGGGCACCTACCGCGAGCTGACGTCGACGTCCAACTGCACCACCTTCCAGGCACGCCGGCTGGCCACCCGGTATCGCGACGAGGCGGGCAAACCGCAGACCGCGGCCACCCTCAACGGAACGCTGGGCACCACGCGCTGGCTGGTAGCGATCCTGGAGAACCACCAGCAGCCCGACGGCAGCGTGCGGGTGCCCGAGGCACTGGTGCCGTTCGTCGGTGCCGCGGTGTTGGAGCCCGTCGCTCGATGACCGCCATCGGAACGCCTCTGTCGCCGAACGCGACCAGGGTGATGCTGCTCGGCGCCGGCGAACTCGGCCGCGAGGTGCTGATCGCGCTGCAGCGCCTAGGCGTGGAGACCATCGCGGTCGACTCCTACGACAACGCGCCGGGCCAGCAGGTCGCCCATCACGCGCGGACCATCACGATGTCGGATCCGGACCAGCTCAAGGCCCTGATCGAGGCCGAAGGGCCGGACGTGGTCGTCCCGGAGATCGAGGCCATCGCCACCGGCGTGCTCGAGGAACTGGAAGCGGCCGGCGTCGTGCGGGTGATCCCCACCGCCCTCGCGGCGCGGCTGACCATGGATCGTGCGGGAATCCGGCGCCTGGCGGCCGAGACCCTCGGCCTGCCCACCAGCCCGTACCGGTTCTGCGATTCGCTGGCCGAATTGCATTCCGCCGCCGAGGTCATCGGTTACCCCTGCGTCGTCAAACCGGTGATGAGCAGCTCGGGCAAGGGTCAGAGCAAGCTCGACGGGCCCGGGGATGTCGCGGCGGCCTGGGCCTATGCGATGGCCGGGGGCCGAGTCAGCCACGGCCGCGTAATAGTCGAGGGATTCGTCGACTTCGATTACGAGATAACACTTTTGACGGTGCGGGCGCGCGGTGACGACGGCGAGGTGTGCACACATTTCTGCGCGCCGATCGGCCACAGGCAGGTCAGCGGCGACTACGTCGAGAGCTGGCAACCGCACCCGATGTCGGCCGCCGCGCTGCAAAACGCGCAGCTGATCGCCCGTGCCATCACCGAAAGGCTGGGCGGGCAAGGCATTTTCGGGGTCGAGCTGTTCGTCAAGGGCGACCAGGTGTGGTTCAACGAGGTCAGCCCGCGGCCGCACGATACCGGCATGGTCACGATGATCACCCAGTGGCAGAACGAATTCGAGCTGCACGCTCGCGCCATTCTCGGCCTTGCGGTGGACACGACGTGCAAGACGCCCGGCGCGAGCGCGGTGATCTACGGCGGTGTGGACGCCAAGGGCGTGGTCTTCGACGGAGTGGACGAGGCGCTTCGGGTACCGCGCACGGATCTGCGCCTGTTCGGGAAGCCGGAGAGCTTCGTCAAACGGCGCATGGGTGTCGCGCTGGCTCACGCCGATGACGTGGACACGGCGCGGCGCAACGCTGTCGAGGCGGCGCGTCGGGTCAGGCCGCGACCGGTGTGACCGCAGCGCGCTCGTGCCGGCGCTGGCGTTCCATCGTCGCGAAGTAGAACGCGAACGGAAACGCGAAGCTGGTGAAGAAACTCGACAGGAAGAACAGCCACGGGCGCCGGATGCCGCGCCGGAGGCCGTCGATGATGGTAAACACCGGCATCAGAATGACATTCGCGATCATGTAATCCTGATTCCCCGAGCCGCAGGCCGGCGTGGCGAATTGGCCCTTGATGAATTCCGGGTAGCTGGCCGGCCCGGAAATCAGGTTGCCCTGGCCGTGCGCGGCCATCACGAAATGGATGTTGAACCAGTATCCGAACACGATCGACGCTATGCCGGCGACGTAATACACGCATTCCAATCGCGAAAGCCACGGGCCGCCTTGGGGTCTGGCGTAGATCTTCGGGTTGGAGGCGATGATGCCGGCGATGCAGGCAAGTCCCAGCAGGAAGTGAATGATGATGGAGGCCATGCGCGAAGTGTCGCGCGCAGTTGAAAGTTTTGTCAATAATGTCAAAAGATTTTTGCTACCTTCTTCCCATGGTCAGGCCCGCTCAGACGGCGCGCAGCGAACGCACGCGCGAGGCGTTACGCCAGGCCGCCCTGGTGCGATTTCTCGCCCAGGGTGTGGAGGACACGTCGGCCGAGCAGATCGCCGCCGACGCCGGGGTGTCACTGCGGACGTTCTACCGCCACTTCAGCTCCAAGCACGATCTGTTGTTCGCCGACTACACCGGCCTGCATTGGTTTCGTTCCGCGCTGGACGACAGGCCGGCAGACGAACCCATCATCGATTCGGTGCAGGCGGCCATCTTCTCTTTCCCCTATGACGTCGAGGCCGTGACCAAAATCGCCGCGTTGCGCCAAGACGAGCTGGATCCCGGCCGCATCGTTCGGCACATCCGGGAGGTCCAGGCCGACTTCGCCGACGCCATCGGCGCGCAGTTGCAGCGGCGCGGCCGCCGGGCCAACGGCGCGCATCCGACGGCGGACCAACGAGTGCGTGCCGCGGTGACCGCCAGATGCATTGCGGCCGCGGTGTTCGGCGCGATGGAGGTCTGGATGGTCAGTGACGAGCGCTCTCTGGGCGAACTCGCGCGGCTGTGCCATGCGGCGCTGGAGTCGCTGCGAGCCGGGATCACCGATTCCTGGGTCACGGCGGCGCGACCATAAAGTTTCGTCATAATTGACAAAACTTTGCCGTCGTGCGAGCCTCCATTCCGGAGGGCAGGACATGACTGATTACGACGCGATAGTTATCGGTGCCGGCCATAACGGGCTGACCGCGGCCGTGCTGCTGCAGAAGGCCGGACTGAAGACCCTGTGCCTGGATCCCAAGCTGTATGCGGGCGGCATGGCTTCCACCGTAGAGCTTTTCGAGGGATACCAGTTCGAGATCGCCGGCTCGGTGCAATTCCCGACGTCGCAGGTAGTGGTCGACGAGCTGGGCCTGGACACCATTCCCACGATCGACCTGGACGTGATGTCGGTGGCGGTGCGCGGTGTGGGTGACGATCCGCTGGTGCAGTACAGCGACCCACTCAAGCTGTTCACCCACCTCAACGAGGTGCACGGGGCGGACGCCGTCAACGGTATGGCGGGGCTGATGGCCTGGAGTCAGGGGCCTACCCGCGCGCTGGGCCGATTCGAGGCCGGGACGCCACCCAAGAGCATCGACGAGATGTATGCCTGTGCCACAAACGAATTCGAGCGCTCGGCGATTGACGACATGCTGTTCGGATCGGTCACCGATGTGCTGGACCGTTACCTGCCCGACCACCAGAAGCATGGGGCGCTGCGCGGCTCGATGACCGTGCTGGCCGTGAACACGCTGTATCGAGGTCCGTGCACGCCGGGTAGCGCGGCCGCGCTCGCCTTCGGCCTCGGCGTTCCCGACGGCGACACCATGCAGATGAAAAAGCTGCGCGGCGGCATCGGCGCGCTCACCTCGCACCTGTGCGACGTGCTGGCCGGCCACGGCGGCGAACTTCGGTTGCGTACCAAGGTGACTGAGATCCTGGTCGCCGACGGGCGGGTGACCGGCGTGCGCACCGAGGCGGGGGAAACGCTGAATGCCCCGATCGTGGTCTCCGGCGTCGCGCCGGACGTCACGCTCAACGAGATGATCGATCCCGCCGTGTTGCCCGCCGACATCCGCGAACGCTACGCGCGCATCGACCACCGCGGCAGTTACCTGCAGATGCACTTCGCGCTCGAGGAGGCTCCCGCCTTCGCCGCGCCCTACGAGGCCCTCAACGAGCCGGCCATGCAGGCCTCGATCGGCCTGTTCTGCACGCCGGAAGAAGTTCAGCAGCAATGGGAGGACGCGCGGCGCGGAATCGTCCCGACCGACCCGACGGTCGTGTTGCAGATCCCGTCGCAGAACGACCCGGGCCTCGCGCCGGAGGGCAAGCATGCCGCGTCCGCGTTCGCGCTGTTCTTCCCGATCGAGGGCGATGTGGACTACGGGCAGGCCAAGGTGGAAATGGGCCAGCGGGTGATCGACAAGATCACCCGGCTCGCCCCGAATTTCGAACGCGGCATCATCCGGCACACCATCTTCACGCCCAAACACATGGGCGTAATGTTCGGCGCCCCCGGCGGCGACTACTGCCACGGCCTGTTGAATGCCAACCAGATCGGTCCCAACCGGCCCGGGCCGCGGGGTTTCCTCGGCCAGCCGATCCCGATCGCAGGGCTCTATCTGGGCAGCGCGGGCTGCCATGGCGGGCCGGGAATCACCTTCATTCCCGGCTACAACGCGGCGCGACAAGCGCTCGCCGACCGGGACAGCGCAAAGGCGTCTTAACCGCGCTGGCCCAGCAGCTCGTCCAACAGGGCGGTGAATTCGTCGGGGCGCACCGGAGTGAACGCGGGTGAGGGCCGGGTGCCCGGGACGTCCAGCGTGATCAATGTCGACTTGAACGGCCGGCTGATGTCCAGCGGCAGCCAGCGGCGAAAGTCCGAGCTGCCCCATATCCGGAACCGGTGGGTGAAAAGACCCAGCTGCTCGGCTTTGTAGCCGCGGATCGCCTCGAGCGAGATCACCTTCGACGTTCCCGATGGAAAGTGGTAGCGGCGCAACGTGATCGCCGCACGGTCCAGCTGGACCAGGCCGTCATCATAGGAGTCGTTCACGCCCGCGAACTCCTCAGCTGGTGGCCCTTCGCGGTCAGGCAGCGCCCGTCTTCCAGCCGCCACTGCCAGCCATGCAGGTTGCAGGTCAGCGTGTTTCCTTCCACCACACCGAATTTCGACAGGTCGGCCTTTAGGTGTGGGCAGCGGCGCTGAATCTCCCAGCCGTCCAGCGTGACGGAAGCCGAGTCATCGTGCGTCTCGGCGAACCAGCCGTCGGCGTAGGCGATGCGTTCGTCGGTCAGGCACTTGAAGAACGTGTAGAGGTACTCGTTGTAGCCGCCGACCCGCCAGGCCCTGAAACGGGTCGACAAGAAGATGGTGTTGACCCAGTCCGGCTCGCCGTCGCGCAGCACGGTGCGGACCAGCTTCGGCGCTATCGCGAATCCGTAGCGAACCTTCTCGTCCGGAATACGTTCCCGCACAGTCCTTTTAGGAAAGTCCAGGATCACGGTCTCGGGCCCGAGCACCAATTCGACGGGGTAGCCGATCCCGTCGCAGATCTCGTCGCTCTGCGACATGATCGGCTCGAACAGCGCGCGCAACGGTTCGAGCAGCGGCTCCCCGCTCGCGGGTGCCCAGCTGGCCCGCTCCGCGGCGACGACGGGCGCCATCCGCTCGGCGTACTCGGCGATGTAGTCCGCCTTGCCCGTGGTGAAGATGGCCTCGACCTGGTCGGTCGGCAGCGGATGAGTCAGCGAATTCAGGGTGGAGCCGGTGAAGTCGGCGGTCGAACCGGGGATCATCAGCAGCCCGCCTTCGTTGCCGTGCCGGCGCATCTGGTCCAGGAACACCATCTGGTCGGGGAAGATGTTGGCCGGATCGCCGTGGTCGTCGTTGAGGTCGCGTAGCTCGGGATCCAGGAAGCAGGGCGGTCCCGCGGACGGGACCACCCACGTCGCCCCGACCTGGGCGAGGTACTGGCGGGCGCGGTCCATCTGACGTTGCCGTTTCTGGACGCCGAACGACTCCTTGGCGCGGGCCGGCATGTCGTAGACCATCGGATACCAGATGGCCCCGGAGTACTGCAGCAGGTGCACATCGATGTGCCCGAACTCCGACGCCAGCACGTCCAGGTCCACCGGCCGCGCGTCATTCATGTTGAAAACCGTTGTCGCGCCGTCGGAAACCAGCAGAGCCGAGTCACCGATCGGGCCATCCGCCGGTGCCCGCAGGGCGATGATCATGATGTCAAGGTCGCCGCCCGCGCCGCTGAGGCGGTGCCTGACCGAGTCGCTGGTCTCGAAGAAGCGGTGAAAACCCAGTTTCTGCAACTCATTTCGCAGATCAGGCACCGGGAAGTCCGGCAGCAACACCACCGCGTCCTTGTTGACGTGCTCGGCCAGATTTTTCGCGTCGAAGTGGTCCCTGTGCAGGTGCGACACATATAGGTAGTCGCAGTCACCCAGTTGGTCCCAGTCCAGGGCGCTGTTGTCCGGGAACGGGAACCAGGACGCGAAGTACGCAGGGTTGACCCAGGGGTCGCAAAGGATGCTGCCCGCTTGGCTCCGGATCAGAAATCCGGCGTGGCCGACGCTGGTGACCTGCACTGATACCTTCCTGGGGCCGGTAGAAGGCCGTTACGGCCTCGGCCGGGGATGACGGCTTTTCAGCCCCCGAGCTTAGCGCGAGCAGCCACGCTCGGCCCGCCAACGCCGTCCGGTGACGGCGCACGGCGGGGAGCATTAGGCTGAGGTGCTGTGGAACCGGTTTACGGGACTGTCATCCAACTCGCCCGCCTGGTGTGGCGCGTCCAGGGTCTGAAAATCACCGTCGCGGGTGTCGAGAACCTGCCGAAAAGCGGCGGCGCGGTGGTAGCGATCAACCACACAAGCTACCTGGACTTCACCTTCGCGGGATTGCCGGCGTACAAGCAGGGCCTGGGCCGCAAGGTGCGGTTCATGGCCAAGCAGGAGGTCTTCGACCACACGATCACCGGGCCGATCATGCGCAGCCTGCGGCACATCTCGGTGAATCGGCAAGACGGCGCGGCCTCCTTCGAGGACGCCGTGCGGAACCTCAAGGACGGCGAGCTGGTCGGCGTCTACCCCGAAGCCACGATCAGCCGCAGCTTCGAGATCAAGGAATTCAAATCGGGGGCCGCGCGCATGGCCGTCGAGGCCGGGGTGCCGATCGTTCCGCACATCGTCTGGGGCGCCCAGCGGATCTGGACCAAGGATCATCCGAAGAAGCTGTGGCGGCCGAAAGTGCCGATCACGGTGTTGGTCGGCGAACCGATCGAGCCGACGCTGGGCATCGAGGAACTCAAGGGGCTGCTGCATTCGCGCATGCAGCATCTGCTGGAGCGCGCGCAGGAAATGTACGGGCCGCACCCTGCCGGGGAGTTCTGGGTGCCCCACCGGTTGGGCGGAGGGGCCCCGTCCCTGGCGCAAGCGGCCCAGCTCGAGGCCGAGGAGGCGGCCGCCCGGGCGGCTCGGCGGGCCCGGTCCGCAGGGGCGCCGGAGTAGCGATCGATCGTGGAGCCGACCTTCCGCGCTCTGGAGCTTCTGGCTCATCTTCTGGTGAAGGCCACCGGCACCAGGATCACCTATAGCGGTGAGGAGCAGATTCCCGAGCGGGGCGGCGCCGTGGTGGCGATCAACCACACCAGCTATGTCGACTTTCTGCCCGCCGCGCTCGCCGTGCACCGGCGGGGACGTCGGCTGAGGTTCATGATCAAAGCCGAGATGCAGCAGGTCAAGCCCGTCAATTTCCTGATCAGGCACACCCGCACCATCCCGGTGGACCGCGGCGCCGGGGCGGGCGCCTACGCGGTCGCGGTGCAGCGGCTGCGCGAGGGCGAGCTGGTGGGGGTGTATCCGGAGGCCACGATCAGCCGCAGCTTCGAGCTCAAGGAGTTCAAGTCCGGCGCCGCGCGGATGGCGTTGGAAGCGGACGTCCCGGTCGTGCCGGTGATCGTCTGGGGAGCGCAGCGAATCTGGACCAAGGATCACCCACGTAATGTGGGCCGCGCGAAGACACCCATTACTGTGCAGGTAGGCGCGCCGATCCGGGCGCGCGAAGACATCGCGCAGACCGACGCTGCCCTGCGTGACTCGATGACCACCTTGCTGCACCGGGCGCAAGAGCACTATCCGGGTGAACCCGGAGCGTATTGGATGCCGCACCGGCTGGGCGGCGGAGCGCCGACGCTGGCCGAGGCCGCTCGCAGGGAGGCCACCGAGGCGGCGGCTCGATCGGCTAAACGGGCCGAGCACCCGCCGCAGTAGGCGAAGGAGAAGGCATGCCCGAGGGATTTTACCGGCTGGGGGAATGGATCGTCCCGCCGATGGTCGCGATGCAGGGGACCAAGTTCACCTATCACGGACTGGAAAACATCCCCGCGCGCGGCGGCGCTCTGCTGGCGCAGAACCACACCAGCTACCTGGACTGGCTGCCGACGCTGATGGCCGTACGTGAGCGCCGCCGGCGGGCGTACTTCATGATCAAGGCGGAG
The DNA here is from genome assembly GCF_001667145.1 of Mycobacterium sp. 852002-51971_SCH5477799-a. Taxonomy (GTDB): domain Bacteria; phylum Actinomycetota; class Actinomycetes; order Mycobacteriales; family Mycobacteriaceae; genus Mycobacterium. Next base: position 125,553 of record NZ_LZIF01000106.1, on the reverse strand, counting down.
ATGGCCGACGTGAAGGCGGTCAACTACGTCATCAATCACGCCCGGCTGATCCCGGTGGATCGCAGGTCGGGACACGACGCTTTCGATGTGGCCGTGCAACGCATGCGCGAGGGCGAGTTGATCGGGATGCATCCCGAGGCGACCATCAGCCGCAGTTTCGAATTGCGCGAGTTCAAGACCGGGGCGGCGCGCATGGCGCTGGACGCCCAGGTGCCGATCGTTCCGATCGTGGTGTGGGGCGCTCATCGGATTTGGCCGAAGGACCATCCCAAGAAGGTGTTCCGCAACAAAGTCCCGATCACGGTCGCGGCCGGGCCGCCATTGGCGCCGCGGGGCACGCCCGAGGAACTCAACCTGCTGTTGCGGTCGGCGATGAACGACCTGCTGTATTCGGTGCAGGAGGAATATCCGCACCCGCAGGACGAGTTCTGGGTGCCGCGGCGGCTGGGCGGCAGCGCGCCCACCCAGGAGGATTCCCGGGCGCTCCGGTTGTCGGAGTTGCGGGAGCGGATGCACAGGTACGGAACCGACGGCGTGACGCGACCGGGGCAGATCCAGAGCGGGCTGCATTGAGCGGTCCGGCCAGCTGCCAAGGTGGACGGTTTCGATGACCCTGCCGGCGCTCATCGCTTGCGACGTCGACGGCACCTTGTTCGACGATGACGAGAAGATCTCTGTGCGCACCCGCGACGCCATCCGCGCCGCCGTAGCCGGCGGTGCGCAGTTCGTGGTGGCGACCGGCCGTCCGCCGCGCTGGATCCGTCCCGTCGTCGACGCGCTCGGCTTCGCACCGATCTCGGTGTGCGCCAACGGCGCCGTCATCTATGACGCCGCGACGGATCGGGTGATCTCCACCCGCACCCTGGCCGTCGACACGCTGGCCGAGTTGGCGGAGCTGGCGACCCGTGTCATCCCCGGCGCGGGGCTGGCCGTCGAGCGCATCGGCGAAAGCGCCCACGACACCGCGACGCCCCAGTTCGTCAGCTCGCCGGGATACGAGCATGCCTGGCTGAACCCGGACAACACCGAGGTCTCGATCCAGGATCTGCTCAGCGCCCCGGCGATCAAGCTGCTCATTCGCCGCTCCGGGGCCCGCAGCGACGACATGGCGGCCGAACTGGTCAAGCACGTCGGTGCCGGGGCCGCCATCACCTACTCCACCAACAACGGCCTGATCGAGATCGTGCCGCCGGGGACCAGCAAGGCCACCGGCATCGACGAGATCGCCCGACCGCGCAAGATCGCTCCCGAGGAGGTGGTGGCGTTCGGCGACATGCCCAACGACCTGCCGATGCTGCGGTGGGCGGGACATGGCGTGGCGATGGGCAATGCCCATCCGGATGTGCAGGCGGCCGCCGACGAGATCACCACCGCCAACAATGATGACGGGGTGGGCCGGGTGCTGGAACGCTGGTGGCTCTAGCGCCGGTTATGTCGGTGTCGGATGCGACGGCAGCGAGAAGTGCTCGGTCGGTACCGTTGGGCCGCTTGGCGATTCGGTCGTCAGCGGAACCGTGATCCCGTCCACCACCTCGGTGATATTTCCGGTCAGCCGCTCATAGTTCAGCGTGCCATGCTGGAAGTTCTGCGTAATCTGCAGCGGCTGTTGGATTTCCGCGCTGGTCGGCAACCCGAGCGGCCCACGTTCGTAGCTCTGCGAACCCCATGCGTCGTAGATGGCGCCGGTGACCGGCTGGGCGCCGGTCTCGGGTGACCAGTACATCGCGCCGCGGGCAAAGGTGACGAAGCGGGCATCACCTTCTGCGTCGTCTTCCGGCGAGGTCGGCGCGCCCAGCACGCTGTTCATCGCGCCGATCGCTTGCCAATGGTCGTAGATCGCACCGCCCTCCAACGCCTTGAGTAGTTCTTCCGGCGGATCGTTGACATGTGATGCGATATCCCGCATTTCGTCCATCAGCGCGTAGGCGGCGTTGCCCGGGCAATCCGTGTTACCGACGTCGCGGTGGGTGAAGATGGTCGGCAGCGTCGCGATGGAGCCGGCCGGAAAAGTGGTGTAGTGGCTACCGGCCGACTCCAATTGCACCGTGCCCTTGGGGTCGACGCCGTCCAGGCCCAGCCGCCAACCGAGCAGCCGGCCCATCATTCTGAGCTGGAGGGGGGTCGGGGGCAGGTCGTCGAAGTTGCCGATCATTGCCACACCGAAGGTGTTGCGGTTGAACCCGCCGGTGTGGAAGGCCTCGACCGCCTTGGCCAGACCGCCTGCGCTGCCCTCGAACACCTGGCCGTACTTGTCGACCAGCGCGTTGTAGGCGATGTCGCACCAGCCCAGCGTCTTGCTGTGATAGGTGTAGATGGCCTTGACGATCCCGGCCGATTCAAGCGGCGAGTAGTCATTGCTGCCCGCGGTGTGGTGCACGACGGCGGCGCGAATCCCGTTGTCGTACTGCGGACTACCGCATCGCAACGACTCGTCGGCGCCCCATTCGGCTCGGCTGATGATGGGGGGAGCCTGGCCGGGCATCAAGACCCCGGCCGGTGGCGTCCAACGCGTTTTGGCCGGGGCTTGCGGTGGGGAGATCAGGACGGCCGAAATGTTCTGCCCGAAGGGCTGTTCCCGCGATGCCGGTTTGTAGCCCAGATCGGACTTGGCGCTCGGCGGCGCCGGCGGCGTTTGGGTCACCGTCGCGTCGAGCGGGCGGGTGACGGCGATTTGGACGGTCGTGGTGGTGCCGACGAACACCGGATCGGTGCCGCGGGGCCCCTCCGTCGCCGCGCTGGGGTCCGGCCCCGCCGGGTCCGGTGCCGCCGTCTCGTATTCGGTCTGATACCAGGGGCCCCACCTGCCGTCGGGGCGCTTCGCGCGCACGCGGGTCGACGTGCCGGCCAGGTCGCCGGTCAGGGCGACCAGGGAGAACGCGGTGGCCTGACTGATTTCGCGAACCGTGACGCCCGGGCCCAGGCCGATCAGCGGCTGCTCGGCGAGTTGGGTGCCGTGCGACGACGGCGGGCCGGTGGTGCCGCGATCGCGGGTCGTGTCCGTCACCCACGAGACGAGGACTGCGGTCGCCGCGATGGCGGTGAGCAACATCGTCGGCGCACGACTGCGAGACACCAGGCGATGTTACGTGTGTTTCTGATGTTATTTGTGGGACGACACGGGTCGCGGGCTGGCGAATCTCCACATAATCGACGGCACCGCAGATACCTGCGGTGCCGTCTTGTGGAGAGTTTGACTGGACTACACGGGGGGAAGTGCCGGTACCGCACCGGCGGCCGCCGGCAGCGCACCCGCCACACCCGGCAGGGCACCCGCGGCGCCCGGCAGGGCACCCGCGGCACCCGGCAGCGCACCCGCCACACCCGGCAGGGCACCCGCGGCGCCCGGCAGGGCACCCGCGGCACCCGGAAGGGCGCCCGCGGCACCCGGCAGGGCACTCGCGGCACCGGCGCCGCCATGCATGCCCTGGGTGATGGCCGGCATGACCAGGCCCTTGAGCAGGTCGATCGCCTGGCCGGCGCCCAACTGGTTGGCAGCCTGCATCACATCGTTGACCAGGCCGCCACTGGCACCGCCACCGGTGCCCGAGCCGGCGCCCAGACCGGTACCGCCGCCGCCAATCGGCGAAGCGTTACCGAAGGTGGACGGGTCGCCCAGGATCGGGTACGTGCCACCGGCGCCCGGGTCCAGTCCGGCCCCGGAGTCGATCGGCACCTCGCTCGGCGACAAAGTCGGGCCACCCAGGCCCGGCGTGACCCCGGCCGGGCTGGTCAGCCCGGGATTGGACAGCGCAGGGTTGAGTCCCGCGCCCGGGGTCGCGACGCCACCGCCGGGGGTGGTCGGCAACGCGCCGGGCGCGGTGAGCCCGGGCGTCATGGGCGCCGTACCGGGGCTCGTCAGGCCAGGGCTCGCCAAACCGGGGCTGGTCAAGCCAGGGCTGGTCAAGCCGGGACTGGTCAAGCCAGGGCTGGTCAAGCCAGGGCTGGTCAAGCCAGGGCTGGTCGCGGCCGGATTGGTCAGGCCAGTCGTCCCCAGACCGGGGGTCCCGAGGCCTGGGGCGCCCAGGCTGGGGCTGGCGAGACCAGGCGTGCCGGCAGCACCCCCATTCAACGCGGGTATAGGGGGCATGTTGATCCCGAATTGCGACAAGCCCTGCGACAGCGCGCCCATCAGCTCACCGGGCAGATCGCTCATCACCGCGGCCTGCTTGAACTCGTGATGCTCTGGCGCCTTACTGGCGGTTGATTCGTAAACAAGGAAGTACGCGCAAGGACTCGCCACTGCCAGGGCGGCAACCGCGCTCATGGCTGTCGAGAGCTTGCGTCGGCGTCGGTTCGGCACGGAAGTCTCCTCAATCTGACTATGTGTTGTGTCGGCGCGTCCCACCGCTCCTATATCTGGCGGGAATCACACAAAGTCGATGGTACGAGTGGTGAAGCTGTTACTAGAGTGGTGATATTGAATCGTGAGGCAATTGCGACCCCGACTGTGATGGCAGAACTCGGGCGCCGCAACGGCCGTCTTCACGGAGCCAACGCCGCCGCATGGCCTCGCCAAATGGGTTAGGGCCACGCGGTCGGATACCCTAAGCAACCGATGACCGCTCGTTTCGATCTTTTCGTCGTCGGCTCTGGATTCTTCGGACTGACCATTGCCGAGCGCGTGGCTACCCAGCTCGGGAAGCGCGTCCTCGTCGTGGACCGCCGACCACACATCGGTGGCAACGCCTATTCAGAAGCCGAGCCCGCCACCGGCATCGAGGTGCACAAGTACGGTGCGCACCTGTTCCACACCTCCAACAAGCGGGTCTGGGACTATGTGCGGCAGTTCACCGACTTCACCGACTATCGCCACCGGGTGTTCGCAATGCACAACGGGCAGGCCTACCAGTTCCCGATGGGGCTGGGCCTGGTGTCGCAGTTCTTCGGTAAGTACTTCACCCCGGACGAAGCCCGCGAGCTCATCGCCGAGCAGGCCGCCGAGATCGACACTGCCGACGCGCAAAACCTCGAGGAGAAGGCGATCTCGCTGATCGGCCGACCGCTCTACGAGGCGTTCGTCAAGGGGTACACGGCCAAGCAGTGGCAGACCGATCCCAAGGAGCTGCCCGCCGCGAACATCACCCGGCTGCCGGTGCGCTACACCTTCGACAACCGCTACTTTTCCGACACCTACGAGGGCCTGCCCGTCGACGGCTACACCGCGTGGCTGCGCAACATGGCCGCCGACGAGCGCATCGAGGTCAGGCTGGACACGGACTGGTTCGACGTGCGCGACCAACTGCGCGCGGACAGCCCCGACGCGCCGGTCGTCTACACCGGGCCGCTGGACCGTTACTTCGACTACGCCGAGGGCCGACTGGGCTGGCGCACGCTCGACTTCGAGGTGGAAGTGCTGCCCATCGGGGATTTCCAGGGCACGCCGGTGATGAACTACAACGACCCCGACGTGCCGTACACCCGTATCCACGAGTTCCGTCACTTCCACACCGAGCGCGACTATCCCGCCGACAAGACCGTGATCATGCGGGAGTATTCGCGCTTCGCCGAGGACGATGACGAGCCCTACTATCCGATCAACACCGAGTCCGACCGCGCCCTGTTGGCCGCCTATCGAGCCCGGGCGAAGTCCGAGACCGCGTCGTCGAAGGTACTGTTCGGCGGCCGGCTGGGCACCTACCAATACCTGGATATGCACATGGCCATCGCCAGCGCCCTGAACATGTACGACAACGTCCTGGCGCCGCACCTGCGGGACGGCGCAGCCCTGATCGAAGCCCAGAACAAAGAGGAAGACGCGCGCAAGTGACTGCCGTGAGCCTGCTGTCCCGGATCATCCTGCCGCGTCCCGGCGAGCCGCTCGACGTGCGCAAGCTGTATCTCGAGGAGTCGACGACCAACGCCCGGCGCGCCCACGCCACCAGCCGCACCTCGCTGGAGATCGGCAAAGAGTCCGAAGTGTCGTTCGCCACGTACTTCAACGCGTTCCCGGCCAGCTACTGGCGACGGTGGTCCATCTGTCAGTCGGTGGTGCTGCGGGTCGAGCTGACCGGAACCGGCCGCGTCGACGTCTACCGGACCAAGGCCACCGGGGTGCGCATCTCCGTGGAGGGGCGCCAATTCGTCGGTACCGACGACCAGCCGGCCACCGTCGAAATCGAGGTGGCGCTCAAGCCTTTCGAGGACGGTGGCTGGATCTGGTTCGACATCACCACCGACACTGAGGTCAACCTGATCAGCGGCGGCTGGTATGCCACCGAGCCCGCTCCGGGCACGGCCAACATCGCCGTCGGCATCCCCACGTTCAACCGCCCCGCCGACTGCGTCAACGCACTGGCCGACCTCACCGCGGATCCGTTGGTGGACGAGGTGATTGGTGCGGTGATCGTCCCGGACCAAGGTGTGCGCAAGGTGCGCGACCATCCGGACTTCGCGGCGGCGGCCGCGGGCCTGGGCAGCCGGCTGTCCATCCACAATCAGCCCAACCTCGGCGGCTCCGGGGGCTACAGCCGGGTGATGTACGAGGCCCTGAAAAACACGGACTGCCAACAGATTCTGTTCATGGACGACGACATCCGCATCGAGCCGGACACGATCCTGCGGGTCCTGGCGCTCAACCGTTTCGCCAAGACGCCGACACTGATCGGCGGGCAGATGCTGAACCTGCAGGAGCCGTCGCACCTGCACATCATGGGTGAGGTCGTCAACCAGGCGAACTTCATGTGGACCGCCGCGCCGCACGCCGAGTACGACCACGACTTCGCCAGATTCCCGTTGAACGACAAGAACGATCGCAGCGCACTGCTGCACCGTCGCATCGACGTCGATTTCAACGGCTGGTGGACGTGCATGATCCCGCGCCAGGTCGCCGAGGAACTGGGCCAACCGCTGCCGTTGTTCATCAAATGGGACGACGCCGAGTACGGGCTGCGCGCCGGCGAGCGCGGTTACCCGACCGTCACGCTGCCCGGCGCCGCGATCTGGCACATGGCCTGGAGCGACAAGGACGACGCCATCGACTGGCAGGCCTACTTCCACTTGCGCAACCGGCTGGTGGTGGCGGCATTGCACTGGGACGGCGACATCACCGGCCTGGTTCGCAGCCACCTCAAGGCGACACTGAAACACCTTGCCTGCCTTGAGTATTCGACGGTCGCAATCCAGAACCGGGCCATCGACGACTTCCTCGCGGGACCCGAACACATCTTCTCGATCCTGGAATCCGCGCTGCCCGAGGTGCATCGCCTGCGCAAGGAATACCCGGACGCCGTCGTGCTGCCGGCGGCCAGCGAACTCGCTTCGCCCCAGCACAAGACCAAGGCGATGAGGCCGCCGGTGAACCCGGTGTCGATCGGCTACCGGCTGGCCCGCGGAATCCTGCACAACATGACCAAGGCCGACCCGGAATCCCACACGCGGCCCGAGTTCAACGTGCCGACCCAGGATGCGCGCTGGTTCCGGCTGTGCACGGTCGACGGCGTGACGGTCACCACGGCCGACGGTTGCGGCGTGGTCTACCGCCAGCGGGACAGGCGAAAGATGTTGTCGCTGTTGTTTGCATCGCTGCGCCGTCAGCGCAAGCTGCTCAGCCGGTTCGACGAGATGCGCCGGGTGTACCGCGGCGCGCTGCCGGTGTTGTCCAGCAAGCAGAAGTGGGAGACGGCGTTGCTCCCCGCAAGCGGGCGGTGCCCCCAGCCGGCTGCAGAACATGCATGAGGCCGCCGCCGCAGAGGCGCCGCGCGGCGAAGTGGCCGCGCTCGTCGCCGTCCAGGCCGCATTGAGCGATCGCCCCGGGGTGCTACCCGTGGCGCGCGCGCTGTCTTACTTCGGTGAGCACAGCTTGGGCTGGGTGGGCGTCGCCGCGCTCGGAGCCCTGCTTTCACCCAAACGGCGGTGGGACTGGCTGGTGGCCGGGGCAGGGGCGTTCGCCGCGCACGCCGCCGCCGTCATCGTCAAGCGAATCGTGCGCCGCAAGCGGCCGCACGATCCCGCGGTCGTGGTGAACGTCGGTACTCCGAGTCAACTGAGTTTCCCGTCGGCACACGCCACTTCGACCACCGCCGCCGCGATTCTGCTGGGCCGGACCACCGGTCTGCCGCTGCCCGCGGTCCTGGTGCCGCCGATGGCGCTGTCACGGATGCTGCTGGGAGTGCACTACCCCAGCGACGTGGCGTTCGGCATCGCCCTGGGTGCCGTCGTCGCGGCGATCGCGCGCCGCGCCGGAGAGGTCGCAAGAGGTGGAGCCGAATGAGTGAGGACGTCGTGACCCGACCGCCGGGCAATCTGGTCACCGGGGTGATCAAGGCGATGCGCCCCCGGCAATGGGTGAAGAACGTCATCGTGTTGGCCGCGCCGCTGGCCGCGCTGGGCGGCCCGGTCCGCTACGACTACGCCGACGTACTGACCAAGGCGGGCGTGGCGTTCGTGGTGTTCAGCCTGGCGGCGTCGTCGATCTACCTGGTCAACGACGTGCGCGACATCGACGCCGACCGCGAGCACCCGACCAAGAGGTTCCGCCCGATCGCCGCCGGCGTGGTGCCCGAGTGGCTGGCCTACATGCTCGCGGTGGTACTGGGTGTGGCCTCGCTGGCCATCTCGTGGCTGGTGACCCCGAACCTGGCGCTGGTGATCGCCGTCTACCTCGGGATGCAGCTGGCGTACTGCTTCGGTCTCAAACACCAAGCGGTGCTTGACATCTGCATCGTGTCGTCGGCATATCTGCTGCGGGCCATCGCCGGTGGTGCGGCCACCAAAATCCCGTTGTCGCAGTGGTTTTTGTTGTTCGTCGCGTTCGGATCGCTGTTCATGGTGGCCGGCAAGCGCTACGCCGAGCTGCAGGTCGCCGAGCGCACCGGCGCCAAGATTCGCAAGTCGCTGGAGAGCTATACCAGCACGTACCTGCGATTCGTCTGGACGCTGTCGGCCACCGCGGTGGTGATCTGCTACGGCCTGTGGGCGTTCGAGCGCGACCACCACTCGGGGTCCTGGTTCGCGGTGTCCATGGTCCCGTTCACCATCGCGATCCTGCGTTACGCGGTCGACGTGGACGGCGGGCTGGCCGGCGAACCCGAAGACATCGCGCTGCGGGACCGGGTGTTGCAGGCGTTGGCGCTGGCGTGGATCGCGACAGTCGGAGCCGCTGTTGCCTTCGGTTAGCCCCGAACTGCAGGCTCTCAAAGCGCGCATGATGCGGACCCGGCCGGTGATCAGGCGGCCCGGCTGGCCGGTGTTTCCGTACACCACGATGGTGCGGGTCAGCCTGTGGATCAGCGTCGCGCTGGTCGCCATCCTGTTCGGCTGGGGGAGTTGGCAGCGCCGGTGGATCGCCGACGACGGCCTCATCGTGCTGCGCACGGTGCGCAATCTGCTCGCGGGCAACGGACCGGTGTTCAACCAGGGTGAGCGCGTGGAGGCCAACACCTCCACCGCCTGGACCTACCTGATGTATGTGGGCAGCTGGATCGGCGGCCCATTGCGCATGGAATACGTCGCGCTCGCGCTCGCGCTGGTGCTTTCGGTGGTGGGTGTGGCGTGGGTGATGCTGGGCGCCGCGCGGCTGTACGCGCCCAGTTTGCGGGGCCGCAAGGCCATCATGTTGCCCGCCGGCGCGCTGGTGTACGTCGCGCTGCCGCCGGCGCGGGACTTCGCCACCTCCGGCCTGGAGAGCGGATTGGCGCTGGCTTATCTCGGGCTGTTGTGGTGGATGATGGTCTGCTGGGCGCAACCGGTGCGCAACCGAGCGGATAACAAGGTGTTCGCCGGCCTGCTGGCGTTCGTTGCCGGGTTCAGTGTGCTGATCCGGCCGGAACTGGCGCTCATGGGCGGCCTGGCGCTGATCATGATGCTCGTCGCCGCCCGGACCTGGCGCCGCCGGGCGCTGATCGTGGTGGCCGGGGGTTTCCTGCCCGTCGCCTACGAAATCTTCCGGATGGGCTATTACGGGCTGCTGGTGCCGGGCACCGCGCTGGCCAAGGACGCGGCCGGCGACAAGTGGTCCCAGGGCATGATCTACCTCTTCAACTTCGACGCGCCGTACGCGGTGTGGATACCGCTGGTGCTACTCGTACCGCTGGGTCTGCTGCTGTTCGCCGCCCGTCGGCGGCCGTCATTCCTGCGTCCCGCGCTGGCGCCCAACTACGGGCGGTTCGCCCGTGCCGTGCACAGCCCGCCCGCCGTGGTGGCGTGGGTACTGGTCAGCGGGCTGGTGCAGGCCCTCTACTGGATCCGGCAAGGCGGCGACTTCATGCACGCCCGGGTGCTGCTGGCCCCGCTGTTCTGTCTGCTGGCTCCGATCGCGGTGGTCCCGATCGCGGTCCCCGACGGCCAGGACTATTCGCGCGAGACAGGTAACTGGGTCGCCGGCGCAGCCGGCGCGTTGTGGCTGGGACTGGCCGGATGGGCCCTGTGGGCGGCGAATTCACCGGGGATGGGCGATGACGCCACTCACGTCACGTACTCCGGGATCGTCGATGAACGCCGCTTCTACTCCCAGGCCACCGGTAACGCGCATCCGCTGACCGCGGCGGACTACCTGGGCTATCCGCGGATGGCGGCCATCCTGACCGCCATCAACAACACTCCCGACGGTGCGCTGCTGCTGCCGTCGGGCAATTACACCCAGTGGGATTTGGTGCCGCAGGCCCAGCCGCCGCCGGGCGACAAGTCCGCGCAAAAGCCCCAGCATGCAGTGTTCTTCACCAACCTCGGCATGGTCGGCATGAATGTTGGGCTCGATGTCAGGGTGATCGATCAGATCGGCTTGGCGAATCCGCTTGCGCAACACACCGAACGGCTCAAGCACGGCCGCATCGGGCACGACAAGAACCTCTTTCCCGACTGGGTGATCGCCGACGGCCCTTGGGTCAAGCTGCCCCCGGGTATTCCGGGCTACCTGGATCAACAGTGGGTTGCCGAGGCGGTTTCGGCGCTGCAATGCCCGGAGACGAAGGCGGTGCTCAGCTCGGTGCGCGCGCCGATGACCCCGCACCGCTTCTTGTCCAACCTGGTGAATTCCTTCCAGTTCACCAAATACCGGATCGACCGGGTGCCGCGCTACGAACTGGCCCGGTGTGGGCTGCCGGTGCCCGACGAGGCGCCGCCCCCGCCTCGCGAGTAAGCGTCGCGCAGAAGAAAATTCGGCAAACGCCGAATAAATCAGGGCGCACCGGCCGCGAAACAATGGCAGCAACATCACATTTGGCCTCTCACCAGCTGGCGACCGCCGCGAGGCACACGTGAAATCACCGCCTTTTAGACACATGTTTGGGTTGAAAACCGCTGGGTAGGAGGGCCGCTCGACGGTCGGCGCCCGTGCCTCGATGCGACCGAATGGCATAACGTGTGGTTGACTACACGGGCACTCCTGCGTTTAGCGTGGCGATGATGCGGGCCGGGACGGCCCGATAAGGAGCCGTGTATTCGGGTTCGTGCAGGCAGTTCGACCAATCAAGACAGTGACCGATCGGTGAAATGCGCCGAAAGGCCGCAAGAAGGATGAGGAAGCAAGGATGACGCTTGTCGACAGATTGCGTGGCGCCGTGGCGGGTATGCCGCGCCGGCTCGTCGTGGCGGCCGCGGGTGCGGCGCTGCTCTCGGGCCTGATTGGCGCCGTCGGAGGCTCGGCGACCGCCGGGGCCTTCTCGCGCCCCGGTCTGCCGGTGGAGTACCTGCAGGTTCCGTCCGCCGCAATGGGCCGCGACATCAAGGTTCAGTTCCAAAGCGGTGGCGCCAACTCGCCGGCGTTGTACCTGCTCGACGGTATGCGTGCGCAGGACGACTTCAACGGCTGGGACATCAACACCCCGGTGTTCGAGTGGTACCTCCAGTCCGGCATTTCGGTTGCCCTGCCGGTCGGTGGCCAGTCCAGCTTCTACTCCGACTGGTACAAGCCCGCCTGCGGTAAGGCCGGCTGCACCACCTACAAGTGGGAGACCTTCCTGACCAGCGAGCTGCCCGAGTACCTCTCGTCGCAGAAGCAGGTGAAGCCGACCGGCAGCGCCGTGGTCGGTCTGTCGATGGCCGGTTCGTCGGCGCTGATCCTGGCCGCCTACCACCCCCAGCAGTTCGTCTACGCCGGCTCGCTGTCGGCGTTGCTGGACCCGTCGCAGGGGATGGGCCCGTCGCTGATCGGTCTCGCGATGGGTGACGCCGGCGGCTACAAGACGGCCGACATGTGGGGCCCGAAGGAGGACCCGGCTTGGGCCCGCAACGACCCTTCGCTTCAGGTCGGCAAGCTGGTCGCGAACAACACCCGCATCTGGGTGTACTGCGGAAACGGCAAGCCGTCGGACCTGGGTGGGGACAACCTGCCGGCGAAGTTCCTCGAGGGCTTCGTGCGGACCAGCAACCTGAAGTTCCAGGAGGCCTACAACGGCGCCGGTGGCCACAACGCGGTGTGGAACTTCGACGCCAACGGCACCCACGACTGGCCCTACTGGGGCGCGCAGGTGCACGCCATGTTGCCCGACCTGCAGTCGACGCTGGGCGCCACCCCGGGTGCGGGTCCGGCTACGGCCGCGACCACCAACGCCGGTAACGGCCAGGGCACCTAAACACACCAAGCAGTACGACGAGCGGCGGGAACCCTTCGGGGTTTCCGCCGCTGGTCGTTTGCGGCGTGTGTGATTTGTTTCACTACCCGGCGCGCGGGGGAACTACGGCCCTGGCTAATGTGCTTTCAGCGACTACACGATGGAGGGTGGACATGACGGTCGTGCGGGGTATGTCGGCGCTTTTCCGGATGTTCTGGGTAGCCGTGCTTGCGGTCGGGTTGGCTTTCGCGTTGCAGACCGCGGCAACCGGCAAAGCCAGGGCGGCGGGCTACGAAAGCCTGATGGTTCCGTCGGCGGCGATGGGCCGCGACATTCCGGTCGCCTTCCTGGGCGGCGGCCCGCACGCGGTCTACCTGCTGGACGCCTTCAACGCGGCCCCGGACGTGAGCAACTGGGTCACGGCCGGTAACGCGATGAACACGCTCGGCGGCAAGGGCATCTCGGTGGTGGCCCCGGCCGGCGGCGCGTGGAGCATGTACACCAACTGGGAGCAGGACGGCAGCAAGCAGTGGGACACCTTCCTGTCCAGCGAGCTGCCCGACTGGCTGGCCGCCAACAAGGGACTTGCGCCCGGCGGCCACGGCGCCGTCGGCGCCTCGCAAGGCGGCTACGGCGCGATGGCGCTGGCCGCCTTCCATCCCGACCGCTTCGGCTTCGCCGGATCGCTGTCCGGGTTCCTCTACCCGTCGAGCACCAATTACAACGGCGCCATCCTGGCCGGCCTGCAGCAGTTCGGCGGCGTCGACGGCAACGGCATGTGGGGGGCCCCGCAGCTGGGCCGGTGGAAGTGGCACGACCCCTACGTGCACGCCTCGCTGCTGGCGCAGAACAACACCCGCGTCTGGGTCTACAGCCCGACGAACATGGGCGGCGACGATGCCGCGATGATCGGCCAGGCCGGCGCGGCGATGGGCAGTTCGCGGGAGTTCTATCAGCAGTACCGGAGCAATGGGGGCCACAACGGCCACTTCGACTTCCCCGGCGGTGGCGACAACGGCTGGGGTTCGTGGTCGGGGCAGCTCGGGGCGATGTCGGGTGACATCGTCGGCGCGATTCGCTAGCGGCGATCGCAAGCGCGGCGCAGCCGGGCGATGCGGGTCGGCGCGATTCGCTAGCGGCGATCGCAAGCGCGGCGCAGCCGGGCGATGCGGGTCGGCGCCAATTGGTGTAGCGGGTCGCTGCCCGGCCGGCCCACCCGGCCGAGCCGGTACCGTGTAGGGGGTGCAGCAGGGGTCGGGAGGACCGCGTAGCTGCGATCCATCGACACTGCTGGCAGGAGAACATGGCTACAAGCGCGCGGCGTAAGCGGCAACGCACCCTCGCTTGGATCGCCGCACTTTCGGTTGCTGCCGTCGTCCTGTTGGGCATCTTGGCCGCGGTGACCTTGTTGCGCGGGCACTCCTCGGAGCCCAGCGCGGTCCCGCCCGGGGTTCTGCCCCCGTCGTCGACCACGACGCACCCGCACAAGCCGCGGCCCGCGTCTCAGGACGCGTCCTGCCCTGACGTGCTGCTGGTCAACGTTCCCGGCACGTGGGAGTCCTCGGTGCAGGACGACCCCGGCAGCCCGGTCCAATTCCCCAACGCGCTGCTGCACAAGGCGATCGCGACCCTCACCGAGCAGTTTCCGTCGTCGCGGGTGCAGGCCTACACCACTCCGTACACCGCCCAGTTTCACAATCCGCTGAGTGGCGACACACAGATGTCCTACAACGCCAGCCGGGCCGAAGGCACCCGCGCGACCGTGCAGGCGATGACCGACATGAACACCAAGTGCCCGTTGACCAGCTACGTGTTGGTGGGCTTTTCGCAGGGCGCCGTGATCATGGGCGACATCGCCAGCGATATCGGCAACGGGCGCGGACCGGTCGACGACGACCTGGTACTGGGTGTGACGTTGATCGCTGACGGTCGTCGCCAGATCGGGGTGGGCAACGACATTGGGCCCAACCCGCCGGGGCAGGGCGCCGAAATCACGTTGCACGAGGTGCCCATCCTCTCCGGGATGGGCCTGACCATGACCGGGGAGCGCCCGGGCGGTTTCGGCGACCTCAACGGCAAGACCAATGAGATCTGCGCGCCGGGCGACCTGATCTGCGCCGCTCCGGAGGAGGCGTTCAGCATCGCCAACCTGCCGACCACGCTGAACACCTTGGCCGGCGGAGCCGGTCAGCCGGTCCACGCGCTGTACGCGACGACGCAGTGCTGGAGCATCGACGGCGCACCGGCGACCGACTGGACGCTCAACTGGGCTCACGGTCTGATTGCAAATGCGCCACAACCAAAACACGGATGATCGGCGCGCCCGGACACAGGCGTCAGGTGGCGGCTGCCGATGGCGATCAGCGGTACCTTGTGATTTGGTCTGCCGTAGGCGGCCCCGTAACATTAAGAGGAATTTAAGAGCTATCGGACCTTTGTCGCGCACTCAATCGGGTGGATGCTGGCTAGGGCTGGCACATCACCGGCGTTCCCCCAACGGGTGCCGTGCGAGGTCCGGCGCGTGATTTAGACATGTAACCGTCGGCGTGGCCGGCTGAGGAACGAAGCCGTCGGCGGAGCCGACCTAGGAACAAAGCGTCGGCCCAGCCGACCGAAAACAGGTGTGACAGGAGAGCGGCATGGTGTACCACAACCCGTTCATCGTGAATGGAAAGATCAAGTTCCCCGACAACACGAACTTGGTCAAGCACGTTGAGAAGTGGGCGAGGGTTCGCGGCGACCAGCTCGCCTACCGGTTCCTGGACTACTCGACCGAGCGCGACGGCGTCGAGTGTGACATCTCCTGGTCGGAATTCAGCGCCCGCAACCGCGCCGTGGGCGCCCGGCTCCAGCAAGTCACCCAGCCCGACGACCGCATCGCCGTGCTCTGCCCGCAGAACCTGGACTACCTCGTCGCGCTCTTCGGTGTGCTGTACTCCGGTCGGATCGCGGTGCCGTTGTTCGACCCGAGCGAGCCCGGCCACGTCGGCCGCCTGCACGCCGTGCTCGACGACTGCACCCCGTCGACCATCCTGACCACCACCGAGGCCGCCGAGGGCGTACGTAAGTTCATCCGCGCCCGTGCGGCCAAGGAGCGCCCCCGCGTCATCGCCGTGGACGCGGTACCCAACGAGGTCGCATCCACCTGGGTCCCGCCTGAGGCCACCGAGAACACCATCGCCTACCTGCAGTACACCTCGGGCTCCACGCGCACCCCGACCGGCGTGGAGATCACCCACCTGAACCTGCCGACCAATGTGCTGCAGGTGCTCAACGGCCTGGAGGGCAAGGAGGCCGACCGCGGCCTGTCCTGGCTGCCGTTCTTCCACGACATGGGGTTGATCACCGCGCTGCTGTCACCGGTGGTCGGTCACAAGTTCACCTTCATGACGCCGGCGGCCTTCGTGCGCCGGCCCGGCCGGTGGATCCGCGAGATGGCGCGCAAGCCCGAGGACGCACCGGACTGCGAGGTCATCACCGTGGCGCCCAACTTCGCGTTCGAGCATGCGGCGGTCCGCGGCGTGCCCAAGGAGGGTGAGCCGCCGCTGGACCTGAGCAACGTCAAGGCGATCCTCAACGGCAGCGAGCCGGTGTCCCCGGCGTCGATGCGCAAGTTTTACGACGCGTTCTCGCCTTACGGTCTGCGGGAGACCGCAATCAAGCCGTCCTACGGCTTGGCCGAGGCGACGCTGTTCGTCTCCACCACGCCGATGGACGAGGCGCCCACGGTCATCCACGTCGACCGCGACGAGCTGAACAAGCAGCGCTTCGTCGAGGTGCCCGCCGACTCGCCGAAGGCCGTCCCGCAGGTCTCCGCCGGCATCATCGGCGTCGACGAGTGGGCAGTCATCGTCGACCCCGAGACCGCGAGCGAGCTCCCGGACGGTCAGATCGGTGAGATCTGGCTGCATGGGAACAACTTGGGCATCGGCTACTGGGGCAAGGAAGAAGAGACCAACGACGTCTTCCGCAACATCCTCAAGTCGCGGATCAGCCAGTCGCATGCCGAGGGTGCCCCCGACGACGGCATGTGGGTCAAGACCGGTGACTACGGCACCTACCACAAGGGCCACCTCTACATCGCGGGCCGCATCAAGGACCTGGTCATCATCGATGGCCGCAACCACTACCCGCAGGACCTCGAGTACTCGGCGCAGGAAGCCAGCAAGGCGCTGCGCACCGGCTACGTGGCCGCCTTCTCGGTGCCGGCCAACCAGTTGCCGAAGGAAGTGTTCGACAACCCGCACGCCGGCATCAAGTACGACCCCGACGACGGCTCCGAGCAGCTGGTGATCGTCGCCGAGCGCGCCGCGGGTTCGCACAAGCTGGATTACCAGCCCATCGCCGACGACATCCGGGCCGCGATCGCCGTGCGCCACGGCGTCACCGTGCGTGACCTGCTGCTGGTGCAGTCGGGAACGATCCCGCGTACCTCCAGCGGCAAGATCGGGCACCGCGCCTGCCGCGCGGCCTACCTCGACGGGAGTCTGCGAAGCGGCGTCGGTTCGCCGACGGCCTTCGCCAGCTCCACCGACTGAATCTCTGAGGACCATGGCTGACACTGAGCACCCCGAAAACCAGACCCCGGGCCCAGGCGGGGAGGTGCCCGCCAAAAAGACCGACATGACCGTGCCCGAGATGCGCGAGTGGCTGCGCAACTGGGTGGGCCGTGCCGTCGGGAAATCGCCCGACGAGATCGATGAGTCGGTGCCGATGGTCGAGCTGGGCCTAGCGTCGCGCGACGCCGTGGCGATGGCCGCCGACATCGAGGACATGACGGGTGTGACCCTGTCGGTCGCGGTCGCCTTCCAGCACCCGACCATCGAATCGCTGGCCACCCGCATCATCGAGGGCGAACCCGAGGTCGCCGACGACGAACTCGACCGCGCCGACTGGACGCGTACCGGCCCGGCCGAGCGCGTCGACATCGCGATCGTGGGCCTGTCGACCCGGCTGCCGGGCGACATGAACTCCCCGGACGAGACCTGGGCGGCGCTGATGGAGGGCCGCGACGCCATCACGGATCTGCCCGAGGGTCGGTGGTCGGAGTTCCTCGAGGAGCCGCGCATCGCCCAGCGGGTCAGCACCGCTCGCACCCGGGGCGGCTACCTGAAGGACGTCAAGGGCTTCGACTCCGAGTTCTTCGCGGTCGCCAAGACCGAGGCCGACAACATCGACCCGCAGCAGCGGATGGCGCTGGAGCTCACCTGGGAGGCTCTCGAGCACGCTCGCATCCCGGCGTCGAGCCTGCGCGGCGAGGCCGTCGGTGTGTACGTCGGCTTCTCCAACAACGACTACCAATTCCTGGCGGTGTCGGACCCCACGGTCGCGCACCCCTACGCGATCACCGGAACGGCCAGTTCGATCATCGCCAACCGGGTGTCCTACTTCTATGACTTCCGCGGCCCGTCGGTGGCGCTGGACACCGCCTGCTCGAGCTCGCTGGTGGCGACGCATCAGGCGGTGCAGGCGCTGCGCAACGGTGAGTGCGACGTGGCGGTCGCCGGTGGCGTCAACGCGCTGCTCACGCCCTTGGTGACCCTCGGTTTCGACGAGATCGGCGCGGTACTGGCCCCCGACGGCCGGATCAAGTCGTTCTCCTCGGACGCCGACGGCTACACCCGGTCCGAGGGTGGCGGCATGTTCGTGCTCAAGCGGGTCGACGACGCCCGCCGCGACGGCGATCAGATCCTGGCCGTCATCGCCGGCAGCGCCGTCAACCACGACGGCCGGTCCAACGGTTTGATCGCCCCAAACCAGGACGCCCAGGCCGAGGTGTTGCGCCGGGCGTACAAGGACGCCGGGATCGATCCCCGCAACGTCGACTACATCGAGGCACACGGCACCGGCACCGTCCTGGGTGACCCGATCGAGGCAGAGGCGCTGGGCCGCATCGTCGGGCGGGGCCGCCCCGCCGACCGCCCGGCGCTGCTCGGCGCGGTGAAAACCAATGTGGGACACCTGGAGTCGGCCGCCGGCGCGGCGAGCCTGGCCAAGGTGGTGCTCGCGCTGCAGCACGACAAGCTGCCGCCGTCGATCAACTTCGCCGGCCCCAGCCCCTACATCGACTTCGACGGCATGCGGCTGAAAGTCGTTGACAGCGCCAGTGATTGGCCTCGCTACGGCGGTTACGCCCTGGCCGGCGTGTCCAGCTTCGGCTTCGGTGGGGCCAACGCGCACCTGGTGGTGCGGGAGGTTTTGCCGCGGGACGTGATCGAGCGTGACGCCGAGCCCGAGGCCCAAGTCATCGCGCCCGCCGACGCGGGCGAAGAACCGGCCGAGGCGCCGACGCTCGAGAGCCACTCGCTGCGCTTCGACGACTTCGGCAACATCATTCCCGACGCTTCCGAGGTCGCGGAGCCGGAGTACGAACTCCCCGGTGTGACCGACGAGGCGCTGCGCCTCAAAGCGATCGCGCTGGAAGAGCTTGCCGCACAAGAGGAGTCGGAGCCCACCAAGCCACTGATCCCGCTCGCGGTGTCGGCGTTTTTGACCTCGCGCAAGAAGGTCGCGGCCGCTGAGCTCGCGGACTGGATGGAGACCCCGGAGGGGCAGGCGTCCTCGCTGGAATCGATCGGCCGGTCGCTGTCGCGGCGCAACCACGGCCGCTCGCGCGCGGTGGTGCTGGCCCACGACCACGAAGAGGCCATCAAGGGCCTGCGCGCGATCGCCGAGGGCAAGCAGCGGCCAAACGTGTTCAGCACCGACGGGCCGGTGACCAGCGGTCCGGTGTGGGCGATGGCGGGTTTCGGTGCGCAGCACCGCAAGATGGGCAAAAACCTGTACCTGCGCAACGAGGTCTTCGCCGAGTGGATCGAGAAGGTTGATGCGCTGATCCAGGACGAGCGTGGTTACTCGGTGCTCGAGCTGATACTCGATGACTCCCACGAATACGGCATCGAAACCAGCAACGTCGTCATCTTCGCGATCCAGATCGCCCTGGGCGAGCTGCTCAAGCACCACGGCGCCAAACCCGCTGCGGTGATTGGCCAGTCGCTCGGTGAGCCTGCCTCGGCCTACTTCGCCGGTGGACTGTCGCTGGCCGACGCGGCCCGCGTGATCGCGTCGCGCTCGCACCTGATGGGCGAGGGCGAGGCGATGCTGTTCGGCGAGTACATCCGGCTGATGGCCTTGGTCGAGTACTCCGCCGACGAGCTCAAGACGGTGTTCGGCGACTTCCCCGGCCTGGAGGTGTGCGTCTACGCCGCACCCAGTCAGACCGTCATCGGCGGGCCGCCCGAGCAGATCGACGCGATCGTCGCCCGCGCCGAGGCCGAGGGCCGCTTCGCGCGCAAACTGCAGACCAAGGGCGCCGGGCACACCTCGCAGATGGACCCGCTGCTCGGCGAGTTCTCCGCCGAGCTGCAGGGCATCCAGCCGATGAGCCCGACCGTCGGCATTTTCTCGACCGTGCACGAGGGCAGCTACATCAAGCCCGGCGGCGAGCCGGTCCACGATGTCGCTTACTGGGTCAAGGGGATGCGGCATTCGGTCTACTTCACCCACGGCGTGCGCAACGCCGTGGACAGCGGCCACACCACCTTCCTGGAGCTCGCACCGAACCCGGTGGCGCTGATGCAGATCGGCCTGACCACCGCCGCCGCGGGATTGCATGACGCCCAACTGATTCCGACGCTGGCCAAAAAGCAGGACGACGTCGAGTCGATGATCTCGGCCATGGCGCAGCTCTACGTGCACGGTCACGACCTGGACATCCGCACCTTGTTCAGCCGTGCGCAAGGCCCCGAGGACTACGCGAACATCCCGCCAACCCGGTTCAAGCGCAAAGAGCACTGGCTCGACGTGCACTTCTCCGGCGACGGCTCGGTGATCATGCCGGGGACCCACGTCGCGCTGCCGGACGGTCGCCACGTCTGGGAGTACGCACCGCGCAACGGCGAGACTGATCTGGCCGCGCTAGTGAGATCCGCTGCGGCGCAGGTGCTTTCGGATGCTCAGCTGGTGGCGTCCGAGCAGCGCGCGGTGCCCGGCGCGGGCGCCCGCCTGGTGACCACGATGACCCGGCACCCCGGTGGCGCCTCGGTGCAGGTGCACGCCCGCATCGACGAATCCTTCACCCTGGTCTACGACGCGCTGGTGTCGCGGGCCGGTCAGAGTGTGGCCGCGTTGCCGACCGCGGTGGGCGCCGGGGCGACCATCGCCGCCACCACCACGAGCGGCGCGGTTGAGGCACCCGCGGCGCCGGCCGAGGAGGACGACGCCGAGACGCTCTCGGACAGCCTGACCAACCGCTACCTGCCGTCCAGCGTCGGCAGGTGGACACCGGATTCCGGTGAGACCATCGGCGAGCGGCTTGGCATGATCGTCTCGGCGGCCATGGGTTATGAGCCCGAGGACCTGCCGTGGGAGGTGCCGCTGATCGAGCTGGGCCTGGACTCGCTGATGGCGGTGCGGATCAAGAATCGCGTCGAATACGACTTCGACATGCCGCCCATTCAGTTGACGGCCGTGCGCGACGCCAACCTGTATGCCGTCGAGAAGCTGATCGAGTACGCGGTCGAGCACCGCGACGAGGTCCAGCAGCTGCACGAGCACCAGAAGACGCTGACGCCCGAGGAGATCGCCAAAGAGCAGGCCCAGCTGCTCAGCGGGGCGACGCCGGCGTCGGTCGCCGCACCAGCACCGGACCCGCAGGCCGAGCCCGAGACTCAGCCGGCTTCGCCGTCGGACGCGACGATCCCGCCGCCCCCGACGGATCCGTCCGGCCCGAAGGGCGCGGCGACCAACGGCGCGAAGCCGGACCTCGCGGCAGCGCTCAGCCAAGAGGCGGTGGCCAAGGCTCTGAATTCCGATGTGCCGCCACGTGATGCCGCCGAGCGGGTCACCTTCGCCACGTGGGCGATCGTCACGGGCAAGTCGCCGGGCGGCATCTTCAACCCGCTGCCCAAGCTCGACGAGGACAGCGCGGCCAAGATGGCGCAGCGGCTCTCGGAGCGCGCCGAGGGCGCCATCACCACCGAGGATGTCCAGACGTCGGAGACCATCGAGGCGCTGGCCGAAAAAGTCCGCCAGTATTTGGAGGCCGGTCAAATCGACGGCTTCGTCCGCACCTTGCGGGCCCCGCAGCACGAGTCGCAGGTACCCGTGTTCGTGTTCCACCCGGCCGGCGGTTCGACCGTGGTCTATGAGCCGCTGCTGAAGCGGTTGCCGGCGGATACACCGATGTACGGCTTCGAGCGCGTGGAAGGCACCGTCCAGGAACGGGCCGCGCAGTACGTGCCGAAGCTGTTGGAGATGAACGCGGGCAAGCCGTTCATCCTGGCCGGGTGGTCGCTCGGCGGCGCGCTGGCCTACGCGTGCGCGATCGGTCTGAAGCGGGCGGGCGAAGACGTGCGGTTCGTCGGGATGATCGACACCGTGCGCGCCGGCGAGGAAATCCCGCAGACTCAGGAGGAGACCCGCAAGCGCTGGGACCGGTACGCGAAGTTCGCCGAGCGCACTTTCAACGTCGAGATCCCCGCGATTCCCTACGAGCAGCTCGAAGCGCTCGACGACGAGGGGCAGGTCAAGTTCGTGCTCGACATCGTGCAGCAGAGCGGTGTGCAGATTCCGGGCGGCATCGTCGAGCACCAGCGGACGTCCTACCTGGACAACCGGGCGCTCGAGACCGTCCGGATCGAGCCGTATGACGGGCACGTGACCCTGTACATGGCCGATCGCTACCACGATGACGTCATCGAGTTCGAGCCGCGATATGCGGTTCGCCAGCCCGACGGCGGCTGGGGCGAGTTCGTGGCCGACCTCGAGGTCGTGCCGATCGGTGGCGAGCACATCCAGGCCATCGACGAACCGATCATCGGCAAGGTCGGTGCTCACCTCGCCGGCGTGCTGAATAAGGTGGAGGCCGAAACCAGTCAGACGAGTGAGGTGGGCAAGTAGTGACGGAGACCGTGCCAGCTCCGGAGGCAGCTCCCATTCAGCACACCACCGCCGAGAAGCTGGCCGAGCTCCGGGCACGCCTGGAACTGGCCAAAGAGCCCGGGGGTGAGAAGGCCGTCGCCAAGCGCGACAAGAAGGGCATCCCGAGCGCCCGCGCGCGGGTGCACGCTCTGGTCGACCCGGGCACCTTCCTGGAAGTGGGGGCGCTGGCCAAAACGCCCAACGACCCGAACGCGCTTTACGGTGACGGCTGCATCACCGGCCACGCCATGATCGACGGCCGTCCGGTCGGGGTGTTCTCCCACGACCAGACCGTGTTCCAGGGCACGGTCGGCGAGATGTTCGGCCGCAAGGTCGCTCGCCTGATGGAGTGGTGTGCGATGGTCGGCTGCCCGATCATCGGCATCCAGGACTCGGGTGGCGCCCGCATCCAGGACGCGGTCACCTCGCTGGCCTGGTATGCCGAGCTGGGCCGCCGCCACGAGGCGCTGTCCGGGCTGGTGCCGCAGATCTCCCTCATCTTCGGCAAATGCGCTGGGGGAGCGGTGTATTCGCCGATCCAGGACGACCTGCTGGTCTCGGTGCGCGACCAGGGCTACTTCTTCGTCACCGGCCCCGATGTGATCCGGGAAGTCACCGGCGAGGACGTCACCCTCGACGAGCTCGGCGGCTCGGACGCGCAGGCCCGCTACGGCAACATCCACCAGGTGGTGAACTCCGAGGCCGAGGCGTTCCAGTACGTTCGTGACTTCCTGTCGTTCCTGCCGTCGAGCGCCGTCAGCGAGCCGCCGATCGTCAACCCGGGCCTGGAGCCGGAGACGACCCCGACCGATCTGGAGCTCGACACGATCGTGCCGGACTCGGACAACATGGCCTACGACATGCACGAGATCCTGTTGCGGATCTTCGACGACGGTGACTTTCTCGAGGTCGCCGCCCAGCACGGGCCGGCCATCATCACTGGGTACGCCCGGGTCGACGGACGCCCGGTGGGGGTGATCGCCAACCAGCCCATGCACCTGTCGGGATCGATCGACAACGAGGCCTCCGACAAGGCGGCGCGCTTCATCCGGTTCTGCGACGCGTTCAACATCCCGCTGGTCTTCGTGGTGGACACACCGGGCTTCCTGCCCGGCGCCGAGCAGGAGAAGAACGGCATCATCAAGCGCGGCGGCCGGTTCCTGTACTCGGTCGTGGAGGCCGACGTGCCGAAGGTGACGATCACCGTCCGCAAGTCATACGGCGGCGCCTACGCCGTCATGGGGTCCAGGCAGCTGACCGCCGACTTCAACTTCGCCTGGCCGACCGCGCGCATCGCGGTGATCGGCGCCGAGGGGGCCGCGCAGCTGCTGATGAAGCGGTTCCCCGACCCGACCACGCCCGAGGCGCAGCAGATCAAGAAGGACTTTATCGAGGGCTACAACCTGAACATGGCGATCCCGTGGACCGCCGCCGAGCGCGGCTTCATCGATGCCGTCATCGACCCGCACCAGACCAGGCTGCTGTTGCGCAAGTCGATGAAGCTGCTGCGGGAAAAGCAACTGTGGTTCCGCACGGCGCGGAAGCACGGCCTCATCCCGATCTAGTCCTCGAGCCGTAGCGCGCCGTCCGCCAGTTCGTCGAAATGCTCCAGCGCCTCGTCGGAGTCGGCATCGATACCGCGCAGCGCCCCGCGATCGGCGAGGTAGCGCTGCGTGTACAGCCGCGCGACAAGCGCCTTGCGCTCACCACCGCGGGTGGCGCGCTCCCAGGCTGCCTGCTCGATGAGCAACGCACCGGCATAGACGTCACCCATGAATCGGGTCAGCGCAAACAGCCGCGCCTCGGCCAGCTGCCTGTCGAGCTTGGTCCACGCGGTGATCGCCGCGTCGAGGTCCTCGATGCGGCCCGCGACCAGCCGGGTGGCTTCGCCGTCATCGGCTACCGAGACCGCATCGCGCAGCCGGGCCAACAGCGTCTCGTGCGCGCGGGTCTGCTCGATTCCGCGTCGCACATCCAGACACAGAATGTTGTCCGGACCCTCCCAGATGGTGTTCACCTGCGCGTCGCGCAGCAGCCGCGCCACCGGCCAGGTTTCGATATAGCCGTTGCCGCCGTGGATTTCGATCGCATCCGAGGCCGCGGTGATCCCCAGCCTGCACACCTTGAGCTTGGTGACCGGCACGGCGATGCGTTGACGCATGCTGCGCGGCTGACGGTGGTTGGTGGCGCCGGTGCCGTCGAACACCAACGCCTGCGCGGCCTCGACATCGACGATCATCTCGGCGAGTTTGCGTCGCATCAGCGGCTTGTCGATGAGCGCGCCGCCGAACGCCCGGCGTTGCCGGGCGTAACACAGCGATTCGACCAGCGCGCGTCGCGCATTACCGAGCCCGAACAAGGCGATGCCCAGGCGGGCGGCGTTGGTCAGCTCCATCATGCGTCCCAGCCCCTTGCCGTCCGACGGACCGGCGGCGGCGTCGGTGGGCTCACCGGACAGCAAAAACGCTTCGGCGTCGACGAATTCGACCTCACCCGAGGCCACCGAGCGGGTGCCCAGCTTGTCCTTCAGCCGCCGGACGCGGACCCCGTTGCGCGAGCCGTCGCGGCGGGTCCGCAGCACCAGGAAGTTGGCGACGCCTCGCGAAGTATCCGGCGCACCTTCGGGTTTCGCCAGGACGACGAACGCCTCCCCGGCGCAGTTGGATGCGAACCACTTGAAGCCGTTCAACAACCACGCGTCGCCGTGGCGGGTCGCGGTGGTCTCCAGCGCGCCCAGATCGGAGCCGCCGGTGCGTTCGGTCAGCAGCTGCGCCGTCTCGCCGGCCCACTCGCCCGAGGCGAATCTGGCCAGCACGTGCTCGGCCACATCGGGTGGCGCGTAGGCGGCCACCAGCGACTGCACCATGCCGCCGCCGGTGCCCAACGCGCAACCCATGCCGATATCGGCTTGGTTGAGAAGGTAATTCGACGCGAACATGGGCAGCGACGAGCTGATCTTCGCCGAGCGGGCCTCGGTTCGCAGCGCCTGCTGAGCGTCCAGGACTGCCCGCTTGGACTGCGTGAAGGAGGACGGCATCACCACCTCGCTGATGTCGTGACCCCACCGGTCGTAGCGCTGCAGCTGCGGTGGGTTGCGATCCGTCTCTTCGGCCCACCGGGCCACCGGGCCGCCCATCAGTTCGCCGATGCGCATCAGGTGGCGTTCGGCCAGTTCCAATTCCTCGGGCTCCAGGTAGTAGGCCATGGTGAACCGCAGCGTCGGATCGGTGAGGTACCAATTGAGCCCGACGGCTCCGCTGTAGTTCTCCGTCGCGTAGCGCTGGGATTTCTCGGCGGTGGCAAACGGCAGTCGGTCCACCGCTTCAACGGCGTAGTCGCTCATGGGTCAGACGCTACGCGCCGGGCAGATCGTCTCCTCGTGTCATCCGCCCGGGGCGCTGAGGAAGATCAGCCGGAAATTGCCGACCTGGAGCACGTCACCGTTGGTCAGCACCGCAGAGTCGACGGCGACGCGGTTGAGGTAGGTGCCGTTCAGGCTGCCGAGATCGACGACGCGGAATTCGCCGTTCGCGGCGTGGAATTCGGCGTGCCTGCGGCTGACGGTGATGTCGTCGAGAAAGATGTCGCTGGCCGGGTGCCGGCCCACGTTCGTCACCGGCTGGTTCAGCTCGAACTTCGCCCCCACGTTGGGACCCCGCTTCACCACGAGCATGGCCGAGCCGCGGGGCAGCGTCGCCGCTTCGGCGACGGCCGACGATGTGTCGATTTCGGCGCGCGGGTCTGCAGGCAGTACCGAACCGATGTCGCCGGTGGCTTCACCCGGCGGGATTGGTTGCTGTCTTGTCTCCTCGTATGGCGCCGACACCGTTTCCTCTCGCGCCGTCGATACCTCCATCGCAACATTTGCCGCGAGCGTCAAGATAGGGACCGAAGTCCCTGTTTCGTCCGGCGCGGTTGTGACCGGAGCGTGTCGGCGGTGTTACGCGCGCACCGGCACCAGGAACTCCGACGTGTAGAACTCGCCCGGGTTTTGTGAGTTCGGATTGGGCCGCTCGATAATGAGCCATACACCGGTCGTGCCCGGGCGAATGGTGTCGATGACGGTGGCCGTTCCGTTTCCCGCGCCGTCGAGATCCATGCCCGTGAAGGCGGTTCCCGGGTCCCCGGGTCCACACGTCGACGACGACGGGCGCGGTTCTTCGATGAGGCCGACGTCGTAATGCATGCCCGGCTCGGGCCCATCGGCCAGATGCACCTCGGCGACAGCCCGGTTCTCGCTGGTGCGGACGATTGCCGACCCGGTGCCGAGCATCGGACCGGGCACCTTGGGGGCAATGGCGACCTTGCTGAAATCGCAACGCCGCAAGTAATTGTCGAACACGACGGTGGTGCCGCCGCCCTCGGCGGCCGCGGTCCCGATGGCCAAACTCGAGGCCGGGGCGATCAGCAGCGTGGCCGCGACCGTGCAGGTTCCCAGGCGTGTCAGCGTGTGCATTTGGGCCCACCCTTTTCCGTGGTGTGAAATAGATCACAGCGGAATTAGTATTCACCCGAAAATGGCGCCGGTAAACCCTGAAAAGTAATTACTCTTACGTTAATTCACGCGCACTATTCAACCAATGAATAATGACGACGCAAAGCCATTCGCGACGCCGTACTCGTTCGCTCGCTACGGCTTGATGCGAATCGGTCCGGGCGACCACCAGCCGGTACGGGTGGCGGTGCCCAGGTCGAGCTGCGCCGGGTGTGCGTCGGCGATGGTGTCGAATTTGCGCAGCGATCCCCAGTCCCGGCCCCAGTCGTGGGACAGGTATGTCGACATGACGCGGGCCCGCAGCAACAGGTCGGTGATGCCCAGCAGGCCGCCGTTGACGCCGTCCTGCCAGGTGTCGGTGTCCTGTTTCTTGGCGTTGTAGTCGGGGGTGATGCGGAACTCCGGGATCTCGGTGACGCCGTTGGAATGCAGCATCGGCTGTTGGCACGGGAACGCCAGCCCGACCGCCCAGTCCATCAGCACCGGCCGCTTGGATCCGATGTACTCCTGCAACGAGCGCAGCTCCGGCACCCGCGGCGGGGTCAGCGCGATCCAGTCGTCCGGCGTCAGGGACAGGTCCTCGGCGACCACCCGCACCGCGACCGCGTCGGCGGGCATCTGGGAGCGCGCGAAGCGCAGGTTCCGCCACACCTTGGGCTGCTCGCCGTACAGGTCGTAGGGGACCAGACGGCCGGCCGGCTGCACCGCGCCGCCGGGACCGGGCCTGCCGAATTCCAGCTCCACGGTCTGCCCGGTGGTGTGGTGGTGCAGGATGCTGTTGCCGGTGATCGTGCCCGCGGCCGTCACCACCACCAGCGGGTGTCCGTCGTCGAGCTTGGGCAGCTGGTACCAGGCCGAGGTCAGCCTGCTCTGCTGTTGCGCGCCCGTGGTGTAGCTGCCGGCCAGCGGGACCCGCGCGGGGTCGAGGCCATACGGCAGCGGAACCGTCGAGCCGTTGATGCCCGGTGTCGTCAGCTTCAGGGGTGCATCCCAGTCGTAGTCGGTACCGGGCTGTGGCACCGCCGTTTCCTTGACCGATTCGGCCAGGGTGCGGTCCGGCACGCCGTTGGGACTGAATCCCGTTGGGTTGACACCACCCAACGACCCGAGCGGGCCGTAATTGTCGGGTAGGGGCGCCATGAAGCCGACGTTGCTGTCCGGCTCGACGAGCACGTCATCGGCCAGCCCGCAGCCCCCACTGAACTCACGCAGGTTGTCCCAGGCATTGGAGTAGGTGGGGTATTGGCGAACGATCCCGGCCACCATCGATGCGATGAACACCAGCGCCATGAAGCCGGCCGCGACGGGGATGGGCGCGGCCGTCAGCGCCCGCGCCAGCCGTCCTTCGCCGCGATCCCTGGGGGCGAAGTGCAGGTATATCGCCCACAGCGCGGTAATCGCGAAGAACGCGAAAAATATTGTGCTGATTGTGATTCCGCCGGCTTTGGGCATCGAACTATTGAACGGGACGCCGTAACTGGAGACGTACCACCAGCCGTTCGTGGTGGCGAAACACAGCGCCAGCACGAAGAACAGCGCCGCCAGGAACGCCATGCGATTGCGCGACCAGCGCAAGATGTCGCGTGACACCAGCACCGTCGTCAGCGCGGCCATCGCCGCTCCCACCGCGGCGAACAGCCCGAAGTGGTGCACCCACTTGGTGGGGGTGAACATCAGGAAGAACATGGTGCCGAAGATGACGCCCATCAGCCGCCAGGCCGGACCACGCGCCACGCCGGGAATTCGCTTGCGCCGCAACATGATGAAGACGGTCGTGAAGAGACACAACGCTGCGACCAGGAACCCGAAGCGGCGCGACAGCGACCCGTCGACGGTGGGCAGAATCAGGTAGTAGTAGCGCAGGTTCTCGGTGTACCAAGCCTGGCTGGGCCCGATCGAGGTCCGAATCCTGGTGGCTTCCAACACCGTTGACAGCGTTTGATCGGCGAACACCACGGTCAGGATGATCGTGCCGGCGGCCAGCATCGGCGCCACCAGTGGCAACGTGCCGACCAGGCGATGACGGCGGACCAGGATGCGCAGGATCGGGCGGCCACCGGCGACCAGGGCGGCCACCGCGATCAATCCGGTGGGCTGGACGCCGAGGGTGAACGCCGCGGTGATGACCGCCAGCGCCGCGGGGGTGAGCCGGCTGTAGCGCATGGAGCGTTCGATCAGCACGTAGGTGATCAGCGAGCCGACGGCGATGATCGGCTCCGGACGCAGACCGTTGTCGAACGGCATCCAGGCCGTCAACAGCACCATGCCCGCCGCCCAATTCGCCGGCTTGCTCGCGGCAACCGCGGGCCCCAGCCGCGGCAGCACCTCACGGGAGAGCAGCAGCCAGCACACGATCCCGGCGATCAAGTCCGGCAACCGCATCCACAGGCTGGCATCGGTGACATGGGTCATCAGTGCCAGCAGGTTGTAGTACCAGCCGAAGGGGTCCTCCGGGCTACCGAACCAGCGGAAGTAGTTGGACATGTAGCCGGCGCGGTCGGCGACCCGGGCCATGCCCAGGATGTAGCCGTCGTCCGAGGAGTTCGCGCCGATCACGTGCCACAGCACGAAGCCGGAGATCACCGTGACGTCGGCCAGGGTGAACGTGCGCCAGTTCGCCGGAATGAGGCGGCGCATCCGGTGACCGTCCAGCTGGTCGAGTCGCCACAGGGCGATCAGCGCGACAATGGTGGACACGATGGCCAGCACCATCGCGGCCAGCTTCAAAGTCGTTGGGGTGGTGGAGAACCGGGTGTCGATGGTCGCCGAGAGCTGCAAACCCGGCGGGGCCGGGCCGCTCAGGTCGGTGAACACCCCAACGATCTGGGGGCGCAGGTTCGGGTCGGGGAAGCCGCCGCTGATCGGTCTGCCCGCCGGATCATTCAGTCCGACGAAGGTGGCGAAGGCGCCCGCCTTGGTCGAGGTGATCTCGATGCGCTGACACTGCGCCGACTCCACCTGATCGCGGGCCGCGCTGGCAATCACCACGTTGCGGTCGGTGACGTCGACCCGCTTGCCGTTGACGACGACGAACAGCGCGTTGAGCGCGGCGTCCTTGCCCTTCTTGGGCGCCGTGCTGAGCACGACCCCGCCCTCGGGTGGCAGGGCGTGCACCACCGAGCACGGCACGGTCACGTGCACGTCCACCGGTGTGAGCGAAATCAGCGGCGCGGTAACGCTGTTCAACTGCCCGTTCTGCGGCCAGTTCAGCGTCGCGGTGGTTTGTACGACGGGCAGCAGCGGCGTCGCGACCGACAAGACGAAACCGACCAGCCCGGCGATCGTCGCGACCCAGCGCGTCACGCGCACGTCGTGACGGGGGACCGCCTTGTCTTCGCGGTTCTCGACGGCCGTGACGCTCATGGGAGTGCTCGAATCGGTCCCTGCCGGCTCCAGCCGTGCACTGTCATCACACCCTCTTCGATTGCGGCGTCCGGCGCCTGATCGGCCGGCACCAACCGGACGTACTGCTCGACGGAGCCCCAGTCCCGATACCAGTCGCCGCGCAGGTACGTCGCGATCGTCGAGGTGCGCAGCATCGTCTGCAGGAACAGAAACGGCCCGCCGGCCTCGCTGGCCTGCCAGCCGTTCGACGACGACGCCGTTTGTTTGTGATCGGGCAGGATGCGGTACTGCGGAAGTTCGGCAACGCCGAGGTGTTCGGAGAACGGCCGCTGGCACGGGAAATTCGCGGCGGTCGCGATGTCCATCAGCACCGGTGTCTGCGAGCCCATCAGCTGCTGCAGGGTCTGCAGCACCGGCACCCGCGGCGGCGTGAACGCGAACCACTGATCCGAACTCAGGTTCGGGTCGTAGGCGACGATGCGCGCCACGTTCGCCTCGGGCGGCGCCCAGGTCAGCGGGAACCGCAGATTGCGCCACGCAGGCTCCGGCCCGATGTCGATCGGCTGCACCTCCGAGAGCGGCTGGGTGGTGCCGTCGGGGCGCGCGATGCCCCACTGCAGTTTCAGTGACTGCCCATAGTTGAAGGTGCCGTCCTCCTTGTAGGACCAGATGGCACCGGACGCCGACACCACGACGACCGGACGGTCGGAGGTGCGTGGCGGCAGCTGGTACCAGGCCGAGGTGGCGGTGGCGGCCAGCGAGTTCTCGCCGTAGCTGCCCATCACCGGCGTGCGGGCCGGGTCGAGGCCGAACGGCAACGCCACGCGCGAGCCGTTGACCCCGACGGGACCTTTCCCGCCGGCCGTGCCCGCGGAGTCGCTCATGGCCGCGTTGGGCTTGTTCGGTGACGCGTCGGAGTTCACCACGCCCGGCTTGGTGACCACCGGGTACGACCTCAGGTCATCGCCGACGCCGTCGGGTTTGAAACCGACCGGGTTGCCGCCGCCGAGCGGGCCGTCCGGCCCGAACGTCTGCCCGGGCACCGGCTGCAGCATGCCCGCATTGGGGTCCGGCTCGGCCAGCACGTCGTCGGCCATGGCGCAGCTGGCGGGCGACAGCCCCGAAGTGATCGCGGCGAGGTTGGCCTTGCCGGTCGTGTACAGGGGGTAGCGGAACACCGCGCCCTTGGTCAGCGAGGCGACTTCGCCGACGACCATGATGGTCGCGACCACCAGGAGCGGGGTCGACGCCAGCACCCGGTTGCGCCGGTTGTCCTTGACCTCGGTGTGCCCGGCGTAGTCCATCCGGAAGTGCTGCCAGGCGGCCAGCAGGCCGGTGGCGATCGACAGCGCCAGGAACATCGACGTCACCGGGTGGCTGGCGATGACCGGCTGGATGTCGTACCACGGCACCCCGTAGTTGCCGACGTAGAACCAGCCGTTGACGCCAGAGGTCGCCACCGCGAGCACGAACAGCAACGCCGTCACGTACAGGGTCAGGTTGCGGCGGTTGTGCAGGCCGATCCGGGCCAGGGCGAACGCGGTGACCGCGCCCAGCGCCCCGGCCAGCCCGGCGAACGCGCCGAACTGGACCGCCCACTTGGTCGGCGTGAACGTCAACAACAGCAGGCCGAATGCGGTGGTGCCGATCAACCGCCAGGCCGGGCCGCTGGCGACGCCCGGGATCCTGCCCCGCCGCAGCAGCGTGACCAACATCCCGAACATGCACAGCAGCAACACCAGCACGGCGAATCGCCGCGCCATCGATCCGTCGGGGTTGGATTCGACCGTGAGGAAGTAGTAGCGCAGCCAATCCTGGTACCAGGCGATGGTGGGGCCGACCTTGTACTTGATGCGGGCCGACTCGCCGACCGTGGCCAGCGTCTGACTGCGGAACACCACCAGCAGGATCAGCGACAGCGAGGCCGCCAGCACCGCCAGGGGCGCCATCAGGCCATCGGTCGCCCGGCGGCGCCGGATTGTCTGGGCGACGGCCCGCGCCCCGGTCAGCAGCGCGGCGACGGCGATCAGGCCCTGCGGTGCGAGCGTGGCGCTCAGCAGCGCCACGATGACGGCCACCGCCGCGGGCGCCAGCCGCCGCAGCGCGATTGCACGTTCCATCAGCATCCAGGTGACCAGCACGCCGAGGGCGATCAGCGGTTCGGGCCGCAGGCCGTTGTTGAACGGAAGCCACGCCGCCACGAACACCGCGCCCGCGGTGAAGACCGCCACCCGGTTGGCCGCGAGACCGCCGCGGCCCGGCCCGAGCCGGCGCAGCACCCAATGGCTGATGATCAGCCAGCATCCGATTGCGGCGACCGTGGCAGGCAGCCGCATCCAGACGCCGGCCGTGCTCACCGACGCCATCTTGGCCAACAGCCCGAGATACCAGTCGAAGGGTGCGTCCGTGGTGCCGAAGTAGCGGTAGTAGTTGGCGATGTAGCCGGCGCCGGGGGCGACGCGCGCGATGGTCAGGTTGTAGCCGTCGTCCGAGGAGGTGGCGCCGATGATGTGCCACAGCAGCAGGGTCGCGATCACGCCAGCGTCGGCGATCCAGGTCGCGATCCCCACCCGCCGCCAGTTGGCCAGGCGCGTGCCGGGGCGGTATCTGGAGAGCCAGGCGATCGGGGAGCGCCAGTTGAGCAGGGTGCTGCCGCCTCGGCTGCGGCGGTCCAGCAGTGCGAGCGCGACGATCGCCGCCAGCACCGCCAGCGCGCCCAGGACCATCACCACTTCCTTGAGGACGGTGGGCGCGGTGATGAATCGGGTGTCGATGTCGATGCGGGCCGACAGCCCCGGTCCCGCGGGCACCTTCATGTCGGTGAAGACGCCGCCGACCTGGGGCTTCTTTTCGGCCGGCAGCACGCCGGAGGCGCCCGGTATGCCGACGAAGTCCGCGCCGGTCGCGCCGGCGTTGGCCCAGACGTGCAGCACGCTGCAGGCCCCGGCGGCGACCGCCGAGCGTTGTGCGACCGTGGCCACGGTGTCGCGGAATGCGACGACGACCACGTCGGTGTTGGCCCGCACGAACAGCCCGTTCTTCCCGGCGTCAATGCCGCCGGGCGGCAGGGTCGCGACGACCAACCCGCCGGCGGCGGGCAAGGTGGCGATGTCCGGGCAGGGAATGGAGATGTCCAGTGCGCGCGGCGCCCCCGAGACCAGGGGGGCGGTGATCTGGCTGACGTGCCCGTCGGTGTCGCCCTGCGGCCACAGGACCGTTGCGGTGGTCTGTTTCACCGGAAGCAGCGGGACGGACAGGCACAGCAGCAGGCCCACGATCCCCACGATGGCGGCCACCGACCGGGGCGTCCGCTGCGATCGCTCTTTACCGTCGTGGGGCACGAGGCTCGATCGTAAGCGACGCGGCTTAGTCCGATGAGGACGCGGGGCCGCGCAGCGCCTCGGCGACGAGTCGGACCGTCGCTGTCATCCGACGCGCACGAGGGCCCGCGCGCCGTCTCGACACAAGCAGTCGGCCACCGGGCGCTACCCGCGGACGCGGTCCGCCAGCGGGGCGACCCCGGGCCCGGCCAGGTCGGCCAGGGCGGCCGGGCGTCCGGTCATGGCCAGCAGGAGCGCCTCGCCGGGGCCGATCACCTCGGGCCCGTCGCCGTGCGTCCACTCGACATCGGTGGCGCGCAGGCGCAGGCCCCGGATCCGGCGTCCCGCGCCGAGTCGGGGATTACCGGGGACCAGGGGAAGGATTCGCGTGAGCCGTTCGGGTGGCACCTCGCGCGGCCGGTCGAGCGCGCGCCGGATGTCCTGGTGATGGATGGTGCCGTCGACGAGTGCGATCATCCCGCCGAAACCCGCTGTCAATCCGCGTGGTTGGAGGTGGCTGCGCAGGAATTCCAGCAGCTGTTGTGGGGTCATAGCCGCGAATTCGTCGACGCCCACCTGGTTTGCCCGCACGATCCAGCCTTTGGCGAACCGTTTGAGCAGCCCCAGCGCGCCCAGCTCCTCGTAGCTGATCACATGTGCGACAACGTCTTTCACGGTCCATCGGGTGCACAGGGTGGGCGCGTCCCAATCCTGCGGCCGCAAGGTGGCGAGGAATTCCGCGAGGTCGGCCCGCTCCTCGCGCGCCATGGTCATCAGGTCGGAGCTCATCGCGTTTCACCACCGCTGAACAGCTCCACGTACCGGTTCAGGTACAACGGCCAACCCGCATCGCCGTCGACGCCGTCGGCGACGGACTCCCAACCCGGCCCGTGCCGGTCCAGATGGCGGTGTTGTAGTTCGACCCGGGTGCGTTCGTCGGACTCGGCGGTGAAGCGCACATCGACCTCGCTGGTCTTGGCCGGGTCGGTTTCCAGTTGCCAAGTCGCGCCGATGTCCCAGCTGAACATCACGCGGTGGGGCGGCTCGTAGACCAGGATTCGCGCCCATCGGCACACGCTGCCGTCGACGCCTCGGTCGTAAATATGGCCGCCCACTTGGGGTTCGAACACCGTCTCGGCGATCGGCACCGCCAACAGATTGTGTTCACGCGGTTTGAATGCGCCGAACTGCTCGGTGAACACGGCGAACGCGCGCTCGATGGGGGCGTTGACGACGACGTGGTGGTTGACGTCGGGAGTCCGCTGCGTCATGTTGCTCCTTCGTTCATTTCGTCGATGGTCTGCGCGTAGCCGGCCAGCGCCTGTGTCCAGAACCGGTCGAGATCGGCGCGTAATGCCTGCAGACCGGTGGGGTCGAGCTGATAGACCCGACGGGTTCCCGCGGCGCGGTCGCGCACCAGCCCGGCGGACTTGAGCACCTTGAGATGTTGGGACACCGCCGGCCTGCTGACCGGCAGATCGCGGGCCAACTCGCCGACCGCCGACGGGCCGTGCGCGAGGCGCTCCACGATGGCCCGCCGCGTCCCGTCCGCCAGCGCCAGCCAGACGCCACTCGTTTGGTAAGTGACCACGAACCGTAAGTCTAGGCTTACCGATGGCGGACCTCAAGGGTTGTGAGCCGGCCTATGCACGCCCGATTCGCCCCAGCCGCGCACGGACTTTCGAAATCCGTTGTGCGTCTTAGTGTCTCAGCGGCGCTGGGCCCCACAGGCCGCTGCGCGTCGCCGTCCCCAGCAGCAGGTGGGCGGGGTGCGCGTCGGGGTAATAGGGCGTCAGCCGTTGCAGCGAGCCCCAATCGCGAGACCAGTCGTCCCTGAGGTAGGTGGCCATGGTGGTCGCCTTGGTCAACAGTTCGGTGACGCCCAGCGGGCCGCCGCCGTTGTTGTCCATCACCGGTGAGTTCGCCTCGGCGCCGAATCGGTCGGGCAGGATGCGCCATCTCGGGGTCTCGTCGACGCCGTTCTGATGGCCGAAGGGTCGCTGGCAGGGGAAGGCCAGCCCGACGAGCCAGTCCAGGAACACCGGGTCGGTGGAGCCCACCACGTCCTGCAGCGTGCGCAGCTGCGGGATTCTCGGCGCGGTCAGCGCGATCCAGTGCTGCGGGGCCAGATCTTCGTCGTCGGCGACCAGCCGAATCTGGGTGGCGGTGTTCGGAATTGCGGACATCGCCAACCGCAGGTTGCGCCACGCCGGCGACGCGCCCACGTCCGCGAATTGCAGCGAACCGCCGGGGTGTCCGCCGGCCGCCTGGTCGTCGGTGGCCCACTGCACCTGGACTTCGCGGGGGTCGAAGCGACCGGCGGCACTCACCACCAGCAGCGGTCCGGCCGTGTCCCGGGCGGGCAGCCGGTACCAGCTGGACCGCAGGTGCGCGGGCACCTGGATCCCGGAGCGCCAGCTGCCCAGCACCGGTGTGTGCGCGGGGTCGAGGTAGAAGGGCAGCTGGGCGGACGATCCGTTGATCCCCGGTGCGGGGGTGGTGCCGCCCTCGGTGCCGGCCTGGTTGCTGCCGGTCTTCTCCTCGTCGTTGACGAAGCTGCGGTCACCCGGGCGTTCCATCACCGGGTCGGCGCGCACGTCGGCGGGAATCCCGTTGGGCGTGAAGGCTTCCGACAAGCCGGCGCCCAGCGCGTCGGCCGCCGATGCGTTCACCGGTGTCAGCATCCCGGCGTTCGGGTCCTGTTCCACCAGCACGTCTTCGGCGAGTCCGCAGGACTTGCCGGTCAAAGCCTGCAGGTTGGAACGACCGACCGACCACGCCGGATACTGGCCGGTCATCGCCAGGGTCAGCGATGCGACCTCGAACACCACCAGCACCCAGGTCGCAATTGCCAAGGGGGACTGGACGATTCCGGCGGCCCGGGCGCCCAGGCGGGTCTTGGGTGGCCCGTTGTCCGGGTCGACGAAGTGGAACCACGCAGCCAGCAGCAGCACCACCACGGTCAACCCGAGCAGCGCGGTGGCGAAGGCGTAGTGCCAGGCCGGGAACTCATTCGACCACGGCACACCGAAATTCGAGACGTACCACCAGCCGTTGACGCTGGCGAACGACAACGCCACCAGGAACAGCACCACGGCGGCGTATACGGTCCGGTTGCGCCGCGAGCGCATCGCCACGGAGGTCACCGCTACCGCGGCCAGCGCGCCCAGCGGCCCGGCCAGTCCGGCGAACACCCCGAAGTGGTGGGTCCATTTGGTGGGCGTGAACATCATCGCCACGAACGAGATGATGGTGATCCCGACGATGCGCCGGCTCGGTCCGGTGGCCGTGCCCGGAATCCGGCCCTTGCGCAACGACATTGCGACAGTGATCCCGAGCGCGAGGATCAGGGCCAGCACGGCGAAGCGGCGGGCGACCGACCCGTCGGGGCTGGCCATGAACAGCCGCTCGTAGCGGAGGTGTTCGTCGAACCAGCTGAGGCTGGGTCCGACCGCGCGCTTGAGCATGGTGGCCTGGATCTCACCGGTCAGGGTCTGGTCGCGGAAGATCAGGATGGTGGTGACCGTGACCGCGGCCAGCAGGGGCGCGATCAGCGGTAGCGCGCCGAACCGTGTGGAGCGGCGGTGCAGGATGGTCCGCAGCGGCCCGATCGCGACCAGCAACGCGCCGATCGAGGCGATGCCCGTCGGCCCGGAGAACAGGGTCAGCGCACCGATGATGCAGGCGATCGCCACCGGCAGCAGCCGACTGGTCGCCACCGCGCGTTCCACCGAGCACCAGGTCAGCAGGATGCCCAGGGCGATGATTGGCTCCGGGCGCAGGCCGTTGTCCAGCGGCAGCCAGACGGCCAGGAACATGCCCGCGGCGGTCCAGGCCGCGGCGCGGTTCTGTTTGACCGCGTGGCCGAGCCGCGGCATGACTTCACGGCTGATCACCCACCAGCAAGTCAGCGCCATCGCCAGGGTGGGCAACCGCATCCAGACGCTGGTGGTACTCACGTGCGCCCACAGCGCCAGCAGGTCGTAGTACCAGCCGAACGGCGCCTCGGGCGTGCCCAACCAGCGGTAGTAGTTGGCCATGTAGCCGGCGTGCTCGGATACCCGGGCCATGGTCAGGATGTAGCCGTCGTCGGAGGTGTTGGCGCCGACGAAATGCCACCACACCAGCACGCCGATGACCAGGGCGTCCAGCCCGCCGATCGACCACCAGCGGGCCGGCAGGAAGCGGCGGTGCCGGGTTCCGTCGGCGGTGTCGAGGACGTGCAGGGCGACCAGGGCGGCGGCCGTGAGCACCAGCCCGAGGATCATCGCGGCCATCTTCAGCGGCGTGGGGCTGCTGCTGTAGCGGGTGTCGATGGTCGCCGAGAAGTGCAGGCCGGACGGCGCCGGACCGCTCAGATCGGTGAAGACGCCGACGATTTGGGGCCGGAAGTCGTAGCCGCTTTTCTCGCCGCGCAGCGGCGAGCCGGGATGCTCGGCGTTGGGCCCCTGGGTCAGCCCGACGAACTCGGCGGTGACCCGATCGGCGTGTGCGGTGAAGGTCAACCGCTGGCAGGCCGGGCTGAGCACTTGGCTCAGCGGCGCGGTCACCACCGGGACGTTGCGCACCACCAGCACCAGGTCGTTGTTGGCGCGCACGATCAGCAGACCGCGGTCGACGGCCTTCGGTGCCTGCTTGGGCACCGTCGACAGCAACACCGTCTTGCCGGCGTTGCCTCCGCCGGTCAGCCCGGCGGCGGCCTGGCACGGGACGGCGACGGTCAAATCCGTGGCGACGTAGCCGATCAGCGGTGCGTCGACGCTGCCGAAGGTGCCGTTCTGCGGCCAGTTCAGTTGCGCGGTGGTCTGGTCGACCGGAAGAAGCGGGGTGGCGATCGCCAGCAGCACTCCGAGCAGCCCGGCAACAGAAGCAACCAGCCGGGCGATCCGGTGATTCGCTTCCCTGTCGTTCACGGAGCTAGATGCTAGTTCTTCGGCCGTTGGAGGCGCAGTGTCGGTACTCATCAGCAGTTAGGACCCCGGCTTGCGGATGGCCAGCACAAATGGGCCGACGGTTTGGACAACGAAGCGCGGGTTGTCGAACAGGGCTCCGCGCAGATCTACGGTGTAGC
This sequence comes from Mycobacterium sp. 852002-51971_SCH5477799-a, assembly GCF_001667145.1. Lineage (GTDB taxonomy): Bacteria > Actinomycetota > Actinomycetes > Mycobacteriales > Mycobacteriaceae > Mycobacterium. The sequence goes on along the minus strand of NZ_LZIF01000106.1, from coordinate 86,913 downwards.
GCCGCACGTTGGGCTGGTTGGGGTAGACGTCCTCGGCCAGTCGCAGCGTGTAATTGCCTCCGGCGCCACGACGCATCAGGAAAACCGTCGGCGGCGGCCACGGGCAGGTGTCCAGGGCATGGATCAACTCGTCTGCGGTCTTGAGGTTGGACCACTTGTTGATCTGCGCGGCGCGCAGGTCGAACTGGGCGAGCGGGTTGGCGTAGTGCGAGGTGAGCCCCTGGAATCCCCAGTAGGGGTAGAAGGACAGGAAGCTGTAGTCGGCCGTCAGCACGACGGTCTGATCGCGGGGCTTGCCGGTCACCCGGGTAATGGCGTTATCGATTGTGGCGTAGAACTTCTCGGCGCTGGGCGGCCGGCGGTCCCCGCGCTGTCCGTGACCGTCGGTGTCGGTGTAGGCGATGGTGAGGTCGGGCCGCAGCACGTCGGGGATGTCCTGGCTAAACGCGATCGCGGCGGCCAGGCCGATGGCGCCCACTACCGGGGCGATAACGCGACCCCAGCCGCGGTCGCGGCCGGCGGCGGCCAGCGCCTGCGCGAGTTCGAGGAAGCCGAACGCCCCGGCGGTGACCAGCAACACGCTCAGGGTCGGCTGCAGCCGAAACGACAACAAGGTGGTGCGCGCCAGCGTGGTGAGCATCGACAGCAGCGACCACAGGTAGATGGCCAGCACGCCGATCGCCAGGGCGCCGGCCCGCACCGAGGAGCGGGCCCGCAGCACCAGCCACAGGGTGCCGATCAGGCAGACGACGCCCAGCAGCGTGAACTGCAGCATCGGGAAGGTCAACTCGGCGCCGTCGGCCGGCAGGTAGTGCATGGCGCTGCCGGAGTTGCTGATCGGGCTGCGGACCGCTCGCACCACGAACGGAAGCCACGTCGTGCACGCGATCACCACGGCGATGCCGGCGATGACGGCCAACCGGCGCAGCGGATCGAGGGCGGCTTTGAGGCCGCCGGTGTTGCGGTTCCGCTGCCAGCGCACACCGGCCAGCCACAGGGCCATCAATCCCACCGCGAACGCGCTGAACCCGAACAACAGCGTGTACCAGGTGGCCGTCCAGCCCAGAAAGATCCCGGTGCCGACGACCGCACCCCAGCCCGCGCCGGGCGGCGCGTCCGGACGGTCACCGGCGCGCAGACCCGACCAGGTCAGCACCAGCACCGGCGGCAACAGCACGGTGATCATCGCCGAGTAGGGCTCGGGAGAACCGTAGGCCAGCGTCACCGCGGCCGTCGTGGCGGTGACGATCAACGCGTATTCGAATCGGACCATTCGCGACCACAGCACCAGTGCGACCGCGACCGCGATGGTGATCGACGTGATGGCCCAGGGCTTGAAGATCTCCCACGCCGGCGTCCCACTGAGCGCCGCGGCGCGCCCGCCGATCCAGAACCAGCCCGGCGGGTAATACGGCGGCAGCCCGAGATAGGTCATGTCGCGCAGGGCGGGGCTGTCGGCGAGCCGGGTCACGTATTCCGTGCGGAACTGCTGGTCCACGGAGATGCCGAACAAATACAGCTTGGTCGCGCCCAGCGGCATCCCCAGCGTCACGACGGTGAAGGCGGACACGAAGACCAGCCCACCCAATTGGGTCAGCAGACGGCTGCGCGGGCGGGCGCAGCGCCGCCACACCCAGCCGACGGCGACCAGCCCGGCCAGGCAGCCGACCTGCCCGACGGTGGTCAGCGCGTGCAGCTGGTTGGAGGACGGGAAGGCCGGCCATTGCACCCGGGAAATGGCGATCAGCGATACCGCCGCGACGACAACCGCGACCAGGACCGCCAAGGCCATCTGGCCGAGGGTGGCCAGCGCGCTCCGCATCGTCAGATGGGAAGCTTGCGGAAGATGGGACGCGGGACGTGTCGCAACACCATCATCACATAACGGAATGCTGCTGGTGCCCAAACCAATTCCTTACCTTTGGCGGCCGCGGTCACCGCGAGGTTGGCGACATACTCTTTGTCGACGGTCAGCGGCGCTTCCTTGACGTGCGCGCTCATCCGGGTACGCACCTGGCCGGGCCGGATCACCAGCACGCGAACTCCGTACTCCCGCAATGCCTCTGAAAGCCCCAGGTAGAATCCGTCCAATCCGGCCTTGGTGGAGCCGTAGACGAAGTTGGACCGCCGCACCCGCTCCCCGGCGGCCGAGCTCATCGCGATGATCTGGCCGAAGCCCTGCGCCCGCATTTTCTCGCCCAGCAGCACGCCCACCGAAACAGCTGCAGTGTAATTGATTTCGGCAGCCAGCACCGCCTTGTGCTGGTTTTGCCACAGCTCTTCGGCGTCCCCGAGGATGCCGAACGCGACGATGGCCACGTCGACGTCGCCGCCCGCGAAGGCCGCCTCGATCATCTTGGGGTGGGTGTCGGGGTCGGTGGCTTCGAAATCGATCAGCTCGACCGAGCGGGCGCCGGCGGCCTGCATTTGGGCCACTGCGGCATCGCGTCCGGAGTCACTGGGCATGGCGGCCAACATGATCCGCGCGTGCGCGTTCTGCAGGTAGCGCTCGCAGATTGCCAGGCCGATCTCGGAGGTTCCGCCGAGCAGCAGAATCGTCTGCGGATTCCCTACGGCATCGAGCACCATGTCAGAGCAGCTCCAAACGTCGGGCCATGTCGGAGGCGAATACCCGCAAGGGGTCGGCCTTGCGGCGCACCGCGATCCATTCGTCGATGCGCGGATACATGGCGTGGAAGGTTTCGGCGCTCACGCGAGAATCCTTTGCGGTGTAGACCCTTCCGCCGAATTCCAGTGCGCGCCGGTCGAGTTCGTTGAGAAACTCGTTGATCCCCGGCTTGTTGGGGAAGTCCATGGCGACGTTCCAGCCGGCCATCGGGAAACTCAGCGGCGCGCGGTTGCCCGGGCCGAAGAGCTTGAACACGTTCAGCGCCGAGTAGTGGCCACTGGTCTGGATCCAGCGAATGATGGCCTTGAATTCGTCCATCGCGTCCGGCGGGACCAGGAACTGGTGTTGGGCGAAACCCCTTGGGCCGTAGGCATTGTTCCAGCCGCTGACCAGGTCGAGCATGTGGTAGAACTGCGAGAGGTTCTGGATCTTGCCGCTGTAGGTCCCGCCCAGCCGGTAATACACCTCGCCGATCGCCATGAACGACAGCTTGTTCATCGCGCTGACCGGGAACACGTCCGGCACCGTCAACAGCTGCGGCGCATCGAATTTCAGCGGGTTCTTGGCCAGCTTCTTCGGCAGCTGATCGAGCTTGGCCAGGCTGCCGCGGCTGACCGCGGCCCGGCCCAGCTTCGCCGGCGGGCTGATCAGATCGAACCAGGCGCTGGAGTACGTGTAGTTGGCCTCGCTGCCGTCGAGGTGAACGGCGACCGTTTCGTCGAGGTCCTTGGTGGCAATGCCGTCGGCGATGAAGTAGGCCGTCTCCGTCGGCGTCATGGCGATGGTGGCGCGCAGCACGATTCCGGTCAGGCCGTTGCCGCCGACGGTGGCCCAGAACAGCTCGGCATCGTCCCCGTCGGGGGTGATGGTGCGCACGGTGCCGTCGGCCATGAGGAGGTCCATCGACCGGACGTGGTTACCGAAGCTGCCCGCGCTGTGGTGGTTCTTGCCATGGATGTCGCAGGCGATCGCGCCGCCGACGGTGACCTGGCGCGTTCCCGGCAGCACCGGAACCCACAGCCCGAACGGCAGCGCCGCCTTCATCAACTGGTCGAGGCTGACGCCGGCGTCGACGTCGACCAGTCGGGTGTCGGCGCTGATCGAGTGGATGCGATTGAGCCCGGTCATGTCGATCACCAGGCCGCCGCCGTTTTGCGCGTTGTCGCCGTAGGAGCGGCCCAGTCCGCGGGCGATCACGCCGCGGCTCTTGGGATCGCCCGAGTCGGCCACCCGGGCTACCGCCTTGGCGATCACCTCCGGATCGCGGGTACAGAGCACCTGGGCGACTGACGGCGCGGTGCGCCCGAAGCCCATCAGCCGGGCGGGCTTGGTCAGGGGATCGGTGCTCGACATCGTCAAAGAGGGTACCGCTTGCGCAGCGCGGCTCAGCGGATGCGGAAGATTACGGCCCGCTGCACGACGAAGTTGATCACCGTCGCGGTGCCCTGCGCGATCACGAATGCGACAAGCGGCGCCCAGCCGCGGTAGTGCAGAAGCGCCAGACATAGGTGGTTGAGCCCGACCTGGACGGCGAACGTGATGGCGTAGAGAACCATGACCGCGACGAACCGGGCGGTGCTGGGGGTCGCCTGGAAGGTCCAGCGGCGGTTGATCAGATAGGCCGTGATGGTGCCGACGACGAAGCTGGTCGCCTTGGACAGGTCAACCTGGACGCCCAAGGCCTTCCACAGCAGCAGGTAGAGCCCGAAGTCCACGATTCCCGCCATGCCGCCGGTGACGACGAACCGGACGACCTGCGTCTTCAGGCTCAAGTCCAGGCGCACGTCTTCGGACGCGGAATCGGGTAGCGGCGCAACCATCCAGGGGAGTCTAACGGGGTCGCCGGGCGCGCCCCGGCAAGCGTCAGCGGGGCAGCTTGACCGAGATCAGCTCGACCTGGTTCTCGCCCTGCGGCGTCGAGTAGGTCACCGTGTCGCCGGGTTTGCGCCCGGCCAAGGCCTGGGCCAGGGGGCTGCGCGCGGTCAGCGTCTCAGCCTCCCGGCCGACCGGTGTCTCTTCGATGATCGAGATCACGTACATCGTGACCACCTCACCGTCGGCGAACCGCAGCGTCACCTCGGTGCCGCCGGGCAGCGTCTCCGAGGCGTCGGCGTCCGACGGCCCGGCCCGCAGACGCCGGTCCAACTCGCCGATCCGGTCGGTGAGGACCACCAGTTCCTCCGCGCGCTGGATCGCCTCGGCCGCATCCCCGTGATCGCCCACCATGCCGCGGTCGTTCTTGACCTCGGCCTCGAGCCGCTCGCGCCGTTGCCGTAGCCGGTCCAGTTCCGCTTCGAGGTTGTTCCGCGCGGCGTCCGCTGCCGATGGGACCTTTTTGCTCACGTCGGTGGACCTTTCGCCCGGTTGCTCAGGTGGCGTTCCAGTGTGACACCACGACGAGCGGGCCGCCAGCGTTCTGCGTCAGCGCGGCGCGAGTGCCCGGGTGGTGGCAAGGATCGTGTCAGCGCATAGCCGCGGATTGTCGATCATCGGCACGTGACCGACGTCGCGGAGTAGCAAGTACTCGGCGCCGGGAAGCCGTTTTCGGGCGGTGGCGCCGTAGACGTGTGGCGGAAGAATGCGGTCGTTGCCCGACCATGCCAGGGTCATTGGGCAGGGCAGCGGATCGAGAGGTTCGACGCTCTCGGATGGTTGCAGCATGTCTTCGGCGGCGGTGCATCTTGCAAGGTCGAGGAGGGCATCGAGGGCCTGCGCAGGGGTGAGTCGTTCACCGTGATCGGCGGCATCCTGCATCGCCAGTCGGCGAAGACATGCGAAGCGGAGCAACGCCGGTGCCACCGGTCGAACCAGATGCGCCCGACGTCTAGCGCGCCGAACCCTGCCGCTGGCAAGAGTTTCGTCGCTTGTACCGTGCGTCCAGAATCCTGCCGGTGAGAAGGCGCAGACGGTAAGTGCTCGGCCGCGGCGGGCCAGTTCGATAGCCATCCACCCACCCATCGAATTTCCGGCGATGTGAATGCGATCGAGTCCTCGGACGTCCAGGAGACGCTCCATTTCATCGGCGAGGGCCGCAACGGTGGCTTTGCCGGTGAGCTTTGGCCCGCCGCGATGGCCGAGGGCGGTGGGTGCCATGACGTCATGACGATCGGCGAGCAGCGGGATGACGTCGGCCCACACCCCGGCGGACATCATCAGGCCGTGCAGGAGAAGAAGTGGCTGGTTGGTGGTCATGGGGTTCCTTCGCTGTGGTGCCGTTCGCCTGAGCCAGGATGGCGGCTATCGCCAACCAACCCGCGCCGGCGTACTTCGCCGACTCGTTGATGGCCTTTAGACACCGCTCGGTTGCGCAATGTGACAACAGGGCGTCTCCGTGTGACCTACCTCTGCGCGCGCAGAGCGGCGCGTCAGTGTGGCGCACCGGATTGTGTGGACGCGCAACGGCACCGGGCCCCAGCGGCGTCGAGCGGGACGATCAGCGCAATTGCATAGCGCAACCGTCCCGCCGCCCTACCACCGACATCAGGGCGGGCCACTGTTCGACCCGCGGGAACCCCTACACCCAGTAGGGCACCCGGGCGCGGTATTGGCGCATCGCGATTGCGGCCAGCAGCCAGCCGACGGCCGTCAACACCAGCACCACGGCCCAGTGCCGCAGTTCCTGATGGGAGCCCAGTAGCGGGGCGCGCACGATGTCGAGGTAGTGCAGCAGGGGATTGAGTTCGACGATCTTCGACCAGCGCCCCGCGCCTTGCTGTCGCAGGGTGTCGTCGTTCCAGATGATCGGCGTCATGAAGAACAGCAGCTGCACCACCGAGAAGAGCAACGGGCCGATGTCGCGGTAGCGGGTCGCCAAGATGCCGAAACACAGTGACACCCAGATGCAGTTGAGCACGATCAGCGCCAGCGCCGGGATGACCGAAAGGTCGGCCCATGACCACGGTTTGGGAAAGATCATCGCGATGACGACGTAGATGACGATGTTGTGCGCGAACAGGATAATCTGCCGCCACACCAGCCGATAGACATGGACGCTCAGCGGCGTCGGCAGTTGCTTGATCAGTCCCTCGTTGGCGACGAAGACGTCGGCGCCCTCCAGGATGGCGGCATTGATCAGGTTCCAGATGATCAGCCCCAGCGTCACATACGGCAGATGCAGCGACAGTTCGAGATGAAAAAGCTTGGAGTACAAGCCCCCCATCGCGACGGCCGTGGTTCCTGTTGCGATGGTGATCCAGAACGGTCCCAGCACCGAGCGGCGGTAGCGCTGTTTGATGTCCTGCCAGCCCAGGTGCAGCCAGAGCTCGTGCCGGCGAAAGCCCGCGACGAGGTCGCCCCGGGCGCGGGTAAGGGTGCGCGACTGTGCCGCCGCGTCGACGAAAGTCATGTGCGCCACTCCTCCGCATCGCTGCGCTCTGCATCGTCGCCGGCGCGGGTCATCTGCGCCGCTCCTCTGCTGGCGTGCCGAACTGCTCGCGACGCCCCAAGCGCCGCAACCGGATCCATTCGGCCAGACCGCGCGGGTCGCGACGCGTCACCAGGAAGAACCAACCGAACCGGACCCACTCCTGTACCAGCAGTTTGCGCAGGCCGGGCTGCGACAGCAGGTAGCCGCGGTTGCGGTAGGTGTAGAACCGCTTGGTGTGGTTGTCGGGATACTGGGTGTGCATGCGGCCACCCAGAATCGGCCGAAACTCGTCGGACCCGCACGGGTGCAGGTAGATCGTGTCCAGGCAGGTCCCGAACGGCAGGCCGGACCGAACCAGCCGGCGATGCATCTCCACCTCGTCGCCGCGGATGAACAGCCTCAGGTCCGGGACGCCGACCGCCTCCAGGGTGGTGGCCCTGAACAGCGCGCCGTTGAACAGCGAGGCGATTCCCGGCAGTAAGCCCTGTCCCGCTTCGGTGCGCAATTCGCTTGCGCGCCTGCGCCATACCAACCCGCGGCGCAGCGGGAAGGCCAGCCGTTCCGGGTCGTCGGAGTTGCAGACCATCGGAGACACTTCGGCCAGGCCGTGCTTTTCGGCACAGGCCAGCAGGGTGGCCAGAACCCTCGTGTCCTGCGGGCGCCCGTCGTCGTCGGCCAGCCACACCCAATCGGCGCCCTGAGCTAACGCGTGCAGGATGCCCAGCGCGAAACCCCCTGCGCCGCCGAGGTTTCGGTGTGAGGCCAGGTAAGTGGTCGGGATCGGTTGGCCGGCCACCAGGTCGCCTACCCGGCCGGAGTCCGGTGCTTCGCCGGAAAAATCGTTGTCCACCACGATGAGGTGATCGGGCAGCCGGGTCTGCGTGCTCAGCACATCGAGCGACTTGGCCAGCTCGTCGGGGCGCCGGTGGGTGACGACGACGGCGAAGATAGTCTCACTCATTCCCGGATGCTCTTTGGGCCAGGGGTGTCTCGACCCGATTCGCTTGCTGCGTCTCTTCCAGCACTTCGCGAACGTGCCGGGCCGCGTCCTCCCCTTCGTAGGCGCGCACCACGTCTTCGATGCCGCCGGACATGCGGATGACGCCATGGTCGATCCACATCGCCGTCTTGCACAGACGGGCCAGGAATTCGTTGGAATGGCTGGCGAAAACCAGGATTCCGGAGCGCTCGACCAGGCTCTGCAACCGCGACTGCGCCTTCTTCAAGAAGTCGGCGTCCACCGCGCCGATGCCTTCATCGAGCAGCAGGATCTCGGGGTCGATGCTGGTGACCACGCCCATCGCGAGCCGGACACGCATCCCGGTGGAATAGGTGCGCAGCGGCATGGACAGGTAGTCGCCCAGCTCGGTGAACTCGGCGATCTCATCGACCTTGGACAGCATCTGCTTTCGCGTCTGACCCAGGAACAGGCCGCGAATGATGATGTTCTCGTAACCGGAGATCTCGGGGTCCATGCCGACGCCGAGGTCGAAGACCGGCGCGACCCGGCCGGTGACCGTCGCCCAACCACGGGTGGGTTCGTAGATGCCCGAAAGTAGGCGCAGCAGAGTCGATTTGCCCGCCCCGTTGTGGCCCACCAGCCCGACCCGGTCGCCCAGCTCGAGGGACATGGTGATGTCGCGCAACGCTTCGACCACCACCACGTTGGAGCTGTTGCGGCCGATCGTGCCGCCGGCCTTACCCAAGAAGGCCTTCTTCAACGAACGCGACTTGGCGTCGAAGATGGGAAACTCCACCCACGCGTTGTGCGTCTCGATGTGAGGACCAGACACCGTCAACTACTCAAGTTCGCTTACAGGTATTGACCGTGCCCGGGCGCGCCCGGCTTACCGATGCCCGGCGGCAGCGCCCCCTGGCGCATTTTTTCCAGCTGCGCGCGGGCGGCCATCTGCTGCGCGAACAGGGCGGTCTGGATGCCGTGGAACAGCCCTTCCAGCCAGCCGACCAACTGCGCCTGGGCGATGCGCAATTCGGCGTCGGACGGGGCCGCGTCCTCATTGAAGGGCAGGGTGAGGCGGTCGAGCTCCTCCCGCAGCTCCGGTGCCAAGCCCTCCTCCAGTTCCCGGATGCTGGTCGCGTGGATCTCGCGCAGCCGGTTACGGCTGGCCTCGTCCAGCGGTGCGGCGCGCACCTCCTCGAGCAGTTGCTTGATCATGGTCCCGATTCGCATCACCTTCGCGGGCTGCTCGACCAGGTCGGTCAGGGAACGCTCGTCGGCGTCGTCATCGGTGAGCGCCATCACTCGCGGGTCGACGCCGCCGATGATTTCGACGTCGTCGTCATCGTTGCGGGTACTCAATCCTTCACCATCCTTTGAGGACTATGGGTGTGGCGTCGCGCCGTTTGGTCGCCATTCATAAATTCGGGCACCGCCATTGTCGTAGATCAACGCCCACGACTTCGACTTATCCAGTGACACTAGTCCTTCGGGTACGGCGAACCCCCGGACAGTCGGCGTGCTGGTGTAGATGTACCGGATATTGAGCGCTCTAATCGCTTCGAGGACCCGCGGATCGGATTCGCCTTTGCGGGCCGAGGTCCAGAAGATGTATCGGTTGGGGCCCGGACCCATCTGTTGCGGATAGTCGTAATGGGTCCACAACGGATGCAGATCGGCGACGGCGTACATCCAGGCTGTGCCGTCGGTGTTGGCGTTGCCGATCAGCGTCTCGTGGGCGCCGGGCAGTTTAGACAGATAGGCCATGGCCATCAGGTCGCGCTGGTCGACAATCACCGAGTCGTACTTGTCGCCGAATAACACCAGGTGTCGATACAGGTAGTGGCGCCCCGTGAGCACGGTGATCGCCACCAGCAGCACAGCGGTGGCCGAGACCCAGACCGGGGCGGGAAGTGGCTTGAACCTGCCGCTCACCCGTTGGGCGACGGCCACGACGCCCACGACGATCGCGAACACTGCGACTCCGGCCATCGGCTCCAGCAGCAGGGTGACGGCGGCCGAGATCCGGCGCGGATCCTTGTAGAAGAACTCGCCGAACATTCCGGCCACCGCGCCGATCGGACCGCCGAGCGGCGTTCCCGCGTCGACCTCGACCACCACGAGCAGCAGCCAGACGGCCAGCGGCCACCAGATTTTCTTGTAGGCGAAAAGCAGGCCGCCGAAGATCGCGAGTGCCATGAGCCCGTACTGGTATGGGAAGTCGTTGAGGTGGCGGGAGTGCTGGAAGACGGCGTCGAAAAGTCCCCGCTTCTTGCTGAGGTACGTCAGAAAGGAATGCCCGGCGATGATGTCTTCCTGCCCCTGGACGCTGATGAACTGCGGCAACAGGATCAATCCGGAGACCACCGCAACCCAGGCCAGGGCGACGAGATCGGCCAGCCTGCCGCGCACCGGACGCCACACCGCGTCCATGAGCCACCAGGCCACCAGGAACAACAACACGATCACCCCGCCGGTGATGTGCACGGACATGACGCCCACCCACGCCAGGACCGCCGCCGGGATGCGGTCGCGGTGTCGCAGCGTGGTGCTGATCAGGACGAAGGCCGGGACCGCTACTCCGTAGGCCGCGAGGTTAGGCATCGCGGCCACGCCGAACTCGACATACGGGACCGCGGTGAACGACGCCGACAGCGCCGCCGCGGTGGCCGCCGCCCCGGCGCTGCGCCACTCGGTGGTGTGCCGCCGCACCAGATGCCAGGTCAGCATGGCCGCGCTGGTCGGGAACAGCCAGACCGATGCGGCGACCGAACTCAGCGTGTAGCCGGTGGTGGGAGCCGCCCCGGTCAGCTGGCAGAACACGGTGGTCAGGGCGTGGAACACCGAGGGGTAGTACAGCGTCTTATGGGTCTCGACGTTGCGCAGCTCGCCCATGTGCGTCGACGACGCCTGGCCGGTGTCCAGGATGAACCGCACCTCGTTGGCGTGCCAGACGGCGTCCCAGGTGCTCGGGATGGTCTGCCAGTGGGCGGCGAGGCCGCGGTAGGCGGCCCACATGATGAGCAGGGCGCCCAACAGTACGCCCACCCCCACCGTGATGGCAGGCCAACGGCTGACCCCGCGAGCCTCCGCTTCGCGGTCGCGGTAACGGGCCAGCAGCAGCTGCAGGGCGATCATCAGCAGGCACACCACAACCAGCGTCGCCAGCGCGGTCCAGCCGTTCCACGGAATCCCGATGGCACCAAACGGAATAATGGCTAGTGCGACCATGCCGAAGGTCAGCGCCGGGCCGACCGCGACTGCGACAGACCAAGACAACTGACTGATACGTGCGATGATCGCCCCGGGCGCTATCAGCAAGAACAATGCAATGAGCGTTCCGAACCAGAGCCCCACTCGACTAGTATGGCTGGCCGGGTGCCCTGGCTCGGGAGGCCACCAACTGGCCGGAACGTCTGCGGGACCCGCTACCGTCACAGTTTCGCAAAAAGCGGAAGCCCTAAGGTGGCCCACATGGCATATGACGTCGCCCGGGTGCGCGGACTGCATCCGTCGCTGGGTGACGGCTGGGTACACTTCGACGCCCCGAGCGGGATGCTGATTCCCGATTCCGTCGCGACCACGGTGTCGACGGCTTTCCGCAGGTCCGGTCCCACTACGGTGGGCCCACACCCATCCGCGCAGCGCAGTGCGGCCGTCCTGGAGGCGGCGCGGGCGGCGGTAGCTGACCTGTTCAACGTCGACCCCGCGGGTGTCGTGCTGGGCGCCGATCGTGCGATCTTGTTGTCGGCGCTGGCCGAGGCGTCGTCGTCGCGGGCCGGCCTGGGCTACGAGGTCATCGTCAGCCGCCTGGACGACGAAGCCAACATCGCTCCATGGCTGCGCGCGGCACACCGGTACGGCGCCAAGGTCAAGTGGGCCGAGATCGACATCGAGACGGGTGAGCTTCCCACGTGGCAGTGGGAGGGTCTCATTGGGAAGTCGACCCGGCTGGTCGCCGTGGCCTCGGCGTCCGCGACACTGGGCACGGTCACCGACCTGCGGGCGATGACCAAACTGGTGCACGACGTCGGCGGCCTGGCGGTGGTCGACCATTCCGCCGCCGCGCCCTACCGGTTGCTCGACGTCAAGGAAACCGACGCCGACGTGGTGGCGGTCAACGCCGCGGCGTGGGGCGGTCCGCCGATCGGGGCGATCGTGTTCCGCGATCCCGCGTTGCTCAACTCGTTCAGTTCGATCTCGCCGGACCCCAAGGCCGTCGGGCCGGCCCGTCTGGAGATCGGCGCGCACCAGTTCGGTCTGCTGGCCGGGGTGGTGGCCAGCATCGAGTACCTGGCATCGCTCGACGAAACCGCGCGCGGGAGCCGGCGCGAACGCCTGGCGGTGTCGATGCAGTCCGCCGCCTCGTACCTGAACCGGATCTACGACTACCTGATGGTGTCGTTGCGGTCGCTGCCGTTGGTGATGGTGATCGGCCGCCCGGAGGTGCGGATCCCGGTGGTCAGTTTCGCGCTGAACGGCGTGCCCGCCGAGCGGGTCGTTCAGCGGTTGGCGGACAACGGGATTCTGGTCGTCACCAACGAAAGTTCCCGCGCGCTCGATGTGTTGGGCGTCAACGACGTCGGCGGCGCGGTCACGGTCGGGCTGGCGCACTACTCGACGACCGCAGAAGTCGATCAGTTGGTGCGTGCGCTAGCGTCGCTGGGTTAGACCGTCAGGAGGACCTTTCCGGTCACCTTGCTCGACGTCAGCTGTTGATGCGCTTCTCCCGCTTGCTGGATGGGCAGGCGGGCGCCGATGATCGGCCGGACGCGGTCCTCGGCGATCATCGGCCACACCGACTCGATCACCGCCTGCACGATCTCGGTCTTACTGTTGGGCCCGGTCACCGGGCGCGCGCGAAGCGTGGTGCCGATGACCCGCGCACGCTTGCCCAGCAGCTTGCCGATGTTGAGTTCGCCCTTGATCCCGCCCTGCATGCCGATGATCACGAGTTGCCCGTCGGTGGCCAGGGCGTCGATATTACGGTCGAGGTAGGAGGCGCCCATGATGTCGAAGATCACGTCGGCGCCGCCGGCCTCCTGCAGGCGCGCGACGAAGTCCTCGTCGCGATAGTTGATGGTGATCTCGGCGCCGAGTTCGCGGCAGAATTCCAGCTTCTCCGCCGACCCGACGGTGACGGCCACGCGCACGCCCAGCGCCCGGGCGACCTGGATGGCGTGGCTGCCGATGCCGCTGGCCCCGCCGTGCATCAGCAGCAGCTGCCCCTTGCCGAGATGCGCGGTCAGCACCAGGTTCGACCAGACGGTACAGGCCACTTCGGGCAACCCGGCGGCGTCCACCAGGTCGACACCCTCGGGAACCGGCATCAGCTGGCCGGCCGGAACGGCGACGTATTCGGCGTAGCCCCCACCGGCGAGTAGTGCGCAAACCTCTTGTCCGACAGACCAATTCGTGACGTCGGAGCCGACATCGGCGATGACGCCGGACACCTCCATCCCGATGATCTCGCTGGCACCCGGCGGCGGCGGGTATTTGCCGGCGGCCTGCAGCAGGTCGGCGCGGTTTACTCCGGCGGCGGCGACCTTGACCAGCACCTCGCCGGGGCCGGCGGAAACATCGGGTACTTCCTGCCAGGAGAGCTGATCTGCGGATTCGGCGACGATGGCGCGCATGGTGGCCACGCTACCGAGTCCGGCTACCCTGATCAGCGGTGGCGTGGCAGAGCGGCCTAATGCACTCGCCTTGAAAGCGAGAGACGGCTAACACCGTCCGGGGGTTCAAATCCCTCCGCCACCGCTCTTCTCACTCGGCTGATGCAGCGTCGGCGCGTAGCGCAGGACCGCGCCCACGCCGTCGGCCGGAGAGATCCGCTCGTCGGTGCGCACCAGGGCGGCGCCGACCGAGATCGCCGAGAACGGCAGCGCTTCGTCGGCCCGTAGCGTCTTGGCGGGAGCGGCGCCCTGCTCGGAGAGCACGTTCTCGTCGGGCGCGATCGTCGTCAAGCCCTCGTCGGCAACCACGGTCGCATCGCCGATGTCGCCGATGATCAGTGTCTCCACCGCGCCCTGGCGCAGCGCGGAGCACACCGCCCCGAGCCCCTCGGCCGCGAGCCCCGACTGCCGCCCGATCTCGGCGGTAAAGCGCTGCGCCGCATCATCGATCGTGCGCAGCTGGCGCTTGACGAATTCGCCCTCGACGGCGTGCTCGATCTCGCCGAAATCGTGACCGCTGTGCCGCGCCCCGATCTCGAGTGCCACCGTGCGTTCCTGCAGTCGGTCGGGCAGTGCCGCGAGCAGATCGGAGCGCGAGCGCACCTCGCCCACCACGAAGATCACCTCGATCGCCTTGTCGTCGGCGAGCTCAGCGACTCGGTCAGCGACGGCGCGCAGGTTTTTCCGCGCGGCCTCCTCGGTGCGTAGCTGGGGATCGCCGTAGCCCGCGGTCTCGGCTCCGGCGGATTTGTGCACGGGATAGCCACCGCCGTCGACGGTCTCGCTGCGCAGCGTCCCACCGATGTGGGTGGTGATGTCGGCGCCGCTGTGGTCGGCGACCACCAGCACGTAGTCCGGGTGATCGAAGCTCAGCTCGAGAATCGGTACCAGGTACGGCAATTCGGAGACGCGAACGATGTCGGTCGCGGCCGGGCGCGCCAGGTGCTCATTGATCAGCACGCCGCCGGCACCGGCGATCACCGCGCGCCCGCTGCGGCCGATCGGTGGACGCAGATTCAGCACTGCGTCCTCGATCTGGCCGATCACCGCCGCTTCGGCGCCTGAGCGTTCCAGCTCCTCCTTGACCGCCCGCCACTTCAGCTCGAGCTGAGCTTCGGCGTCGTGGGTGTCATGTGAGTCATCGAAGTACACCGAGGCGAACGGCCCCGATGCGTCCAGCAGCTTGCGGAAGCGTTGCGAATCCATGCTGTGTTGGTTGCCCCGCGCGCCGGGGGACAAACACCTAGCCTCGATCGCCCTCACTGTCGTCGAAGAAGTGCCATTCGTCGTCGTGCTGGACCTCCATGCGCCAGCCGAGCTCGCTGTTGTCGGCCTTCTGGTCAACGAACCAGGCGTGGGCGTCGTCGGCGCTTTCGATGTCCTTGGTCGCGACGACGTCGCCCTTCGGGTTGAGCACTCGATAGGTAGCCATGAGTGGCAGTGTTCCCACTGCAGCCGTCGTCAACCGGTTGGGATTTCGGCGGTGATCGTGTCCAGCAGGGCGGTGTACCGGCCGGATTCGGGGTCCCGGCCGGGTTTGCCGCTGCTCACTACGCCGGCCGATATACCGCGCGCGGGGTCGGCCCAGATGGCGATGTTGACCAGGCCCAGGTTGCCGAACGCGTGTGGCGCGTTGCGCCCGAACGGGCCCCACCGGTTGGTGCCGAGGATGTACCCGGTGCCCCAGCGGGCCGGTTGCAATCCGACAGCGAAATCGGGTCGTAGCCTTCGGCATTGGGTCACGGCGCCATACATGGTCTCCGGGCTGATCACCCGCACACCGTCGAGTTCGCCTCCGCGCCGCCATATCTCGGCGAACCGCGACATCTCCTGGGCGGTAGACACCGTGTTCGACGACGGAATGATGGTGGTCAAGAACATCGGGGAGTTTGTGTACGGGATCAACTCGTGCACGGTTCCGCCGATTGCCTTGCGGAAGATCTGCGCGACCACCGGCGGGAGCGTCCGCCCGGTGGCATGGCTCGGCGCGACCAGCGGGACATCCTCCTTTGCGACGCCGAAGTTGGTCCATCGGAAGCCGAGCGGGTCGAGGATCTCGGTGGCCAGGATCTCGCGAATCTCCTTGCCGGTGGCCGCGTAAACGATCTCGCGCACCAGTGGACCCCAGGTCAGCGCGTGGTAGATGTGCACCAACCCGGGACGGTAGAGCGGCCGCAACTCGCCCAGCTTCTGCTGCGCGTACTCGTGGTCGTCGGCGCGGGTGACGTCGGGCCTGGGCCCGGTGGGGAAGGGCAGTCCGGCGCTGTGTGTCATGACGTGCCGGATGGTGATCCGATGCTTGCCGTGACTGGTGAATGTGGGGATGTAGTCGCACACCCGGTCGTCAAGCGAGAAGACACCGCGCTCGACCAGCATGTGCACCACGGTCGCCGCCATCCCCTTGGCCGCCGAATACACGCAGAAGGGTGTGTCAGGTGTGACCACGATCTTCTCCGCGTCGGGCGGATCGCTCGGGGCGTTGCCCCAGCCGTGGCCGATCGCGCGGTTGAGCACGACGCGGCCGTGCTGGCGGATGCACAGCTGGATCGCGGGATGGAAACCGGCGCCATACCAATGTCGCGCCGCCTGCCAGATCCGGTCGACGGCGGCGCTGTCGATTTCCGAGTGGTCTTCGGCGCCGATCGCCGTCACGGAGTCCAGGTCTGCGGGGAGCCGGATCTTGCCGTCGGGAGTCGCTGAGGGCGGCTGGTTCACCCCAGCGAGGGTACGTGGCGTCCGGTTACTCCCCGGTGAACCGCGGTGGGCGCTTCTCGAACGTCGCCGAGATGCCCTCGGTCAGGTCCTTGGACGGCAGGAAGGCCGCATTCCAGGCCGCCACATACCGCAGGCTCTCCGAGACCGCCGCGATGCGCTGCTGGTCGAGGACGTCCTTGACGCCGTGCACGGTCAGCGGGGGATTGGCGGCGATCTCCGCGGCGGTGGCGTGCGCCGCGGCCAGGGTGGCGTCGGCGTCGGCGTAGATGTCGTTGACCAGACCGATCTTCTCGGCGCGGGCCGCATCGATGTCCTTGCCGGTCAACGCGAGCTCGCGCAGGTGTCCGTCGTTCAGGATCATCGGGAGGCGGGCCAGGCTACCGACGTCGGCGACGATGGCGAGCTTGACCTCGCGCACCGAGAACTTGGCGTCGGCGCTGGCGTAGCGGATGTCTACCGCCGAGATCAGGTCGACGCCGCCCCCGATGCACCAGCCGTGCACCGCCGCGATGGTCGGGGTCCGGCAGTCGGCGACCGCGGTGATCGCTCCCTGCATGCGCTTGACCTCGCGGTGAAACACCGCGCGCGGGCCGGCCAAGGCGTCGCCGGACAGCAGCGGGGTGAACGAACCGCCCATCGCCGGCACGTCGAGCCCGTAGCTGAAGTTCTTGCCCGAGCCGGTCAGCACGATGGCCCGGACCTCGGGGTCGGCGTCCAGCGCCGCGAACAGCTCGGGCATTTCCGACCAGAAGGCCGGTCCCATCGCGTTGCCCTTGCCCGGTCCGATCAGCGTCACCTGGGCGACGTGGTCTTTCGTCTCGACGGTGACGGATTCGTATGCTTGCGCCATATCGAGACCGTAGCGTGGCGATTATGGCTCCTGATTTGCGACCCGGACCGCATTCCCCGCCCACCGACGAGCTGCACAGCGCCGAGGACACCTTGGGGGTCCTGCAGCGGGTGCTGCACACGATCGCCTCCGACGACCTGTCCCGACCGACGCCGTGCACCGAATTCGACGTGGCGGATCTGACGGGGCATCTGTTGAATTCGATCTCGGCGCTCGGCGGCATGGTCGGTGCCGAGATTCCGGCGCGCGAGGAAAGCGATTCGGTGGAACGCCAAGTGATCGCCGCGGCCCGGCCCGCGTTGGACGCCTGGCGCCGCCACGGTCTGGAGGGGTCGGTGCCGTTCGGCAAGGGTGAGATGCCCGCGAACAGTGCGTGCGCCATCCTGTCGATCGAATTCCTGGTCCACGCATGGGATTACGCCGCCGCGGTGGGCCGCGATGTCGATGCCCCCGAGCCGCTGTCCGAATATGTGCTGGGGCTCGCGCGTCAGATCATCAGGCCGGAGTTGCGGGGTCAGGCCGGATTCGATGACCCGGTCGACGTCTCGGCGGACGCCGGCGCGCTCGAGCAGCTGGTCGCGTTCACCGGTCGTAACCCGGCAGGGTAGTTCGGGCGCCTACCCACTCGAGCGCCCGAGTTACTGCTCGCGTTCCAGGTAGAAGTAGTAGTACTTGCCGTTGTCCCGGACGCCCTTGCCGTTCATGATGCCCATCACGGCGTCGTCGTCGATCTTCTTGAAGTGATCGTGCACCGGCTGACCGTCGTAAACCATGGTCGCGGTGACCTCTCCGCGGAAATCCTCCAGCCACAGGCTTGCTTCGCCCTTGCCCATCTCCACGTTGGAGAACTTGTTGCCGTCGGCGTCGAGACAGACGAGTGGCTGCACGTCGCGGACGGACTTGAAGGTCTTGCCGTACCAGCCGGCCTTTTCCAGTTGGCCGTTCATCTTGTGGCCGGTCTGGAACTCGCCGCCCTTCCACTCGCCGATCATCCCGTCGACCGTCGCGGGCGCAAGCTCTGCCCAGAATTCGTCGAGCTCGGAATCCGCGATGTCGCCGCTGCGCTCCTTGAACTCGGTGAACTTCTTGCGCGCGAGGTCCACGGTGTCTCCTTATGATTCGGTGCGGGCTACCCAGTCGCGGGCAAAATGCAACAGGGCGTCATTTTCCTCCGGCGAACCAATGGTGACACGGACGCCTTCGTCCGCGAACGGCCGCACCAACAGGTGCGCATCGGCGGCTTGCTCGGTGAAATCCGTGGTGCGCTCACCTAGCGGTAGCCAGAGGAAATTGGCCTGCGAGGGGGGCAGCTCGAATCCGGCGGCGCGCAGCGCGGCGCCGACGCGGGTGCGCTCGGCGACCAGTGCGTCGGTGCGGGCCAGCAGCTCGTCGGAGGCCTCGAGCGACGCGATGGCGGCCGCCTGTGCGACGTTCGTCACGGCGAACGGCATGACCACCTTGTCCAGCGCGATGATCAGGTCCGGGTGGCCCACCGCGTAACCGACGCGCAGCCCCGCCAACCCGTAGGCCTTCGAAAAGGTCCGCAGCACAACGACATTGCTGCGGGTCAGCGCCAGGTCCAGGCTGTTGGGCAGCATGCCGTCGCGGATGTATTCGACGTAGGCCTCGTCGATGGCGATCAGGACGTGAGGCGGCACGGCCTCGACGAATCGCTTCAGTGTGTCCGGGTCGACGACGGTGGACGTCGGATTGTTGGGGTTGCACACGAAGATGAGCCGGGTGCGGTCGGTGATGGCGGCGAGCATCGCGTCGAGGTCGTGCGTGTGCTCGGTCAACGGGACGGTGACGGTGGTCGCGCCGGAGACTTGGATGATGGGCCGGTAGCACTCGAAGCTGCGCCAGCCGATCATCACCTCGTCGCCGGCGGCGGCGGTGATCTGAACAAGCTGCTGGCACAACGTGACCGAACCGCTACCGACCGCGATGTGCTCGGGGGCGACGTCGGACCCCAGGTGCATGGACAGCGCGGCCTTGAGGTCGACGCTGGCGCTGTCCGGGTAGCGGTTGACGACGGCAACCGCGCGCTCGATCGCCGCTTGCACGCTGGGCAGCGGGCCGTACACGGTCTCGTTGCTGGCCAGCTTGATCGAGCCGGGCACGTTCTTGCCGGGGACATACACCGGCAGTCCGACCAGTTCGTTGCGCAGGCGGGCGGTCACTTCGACAGTTTATGTCTCGACTGTGTAAGGTATGGCTCCGCGCGAGCGGAAAGGGGTCCGGTACCCTCAGGAAGTCCAAGGGAGGCGTGCCAGAGCGGCCGAATGGGGCTCACTGCTAATGAGTTGTCCCCCTCAAAGGGGACCGGAGGTTCAAATCCTCTCGCCTCCGCCACGGAAACACGGAACACATGGAACGACAACTAGATAACAGGCGCCCGTAGCTCAACGGATAGAGCATCTGACTACGGATCAGAAGGTTAGGGGTTCGAATCCCTTCGGGCGCGCAAACGAAATTGCCGACTGGCCTGCGCCAGCGCAGATTGCGGGTCATGCCCGCCGATACCCCAAGTGGCCTCGGTGCCACGAGAGTGTCACACGATCGTTCGAACTCACGTGTGGCGACTGCATGCCGGACCTGACGACTTGTCCCAGCGTGATCGGTGTCAGTACGACAGGGCTCGTGGCGCCAGGGGTATGCGTGGGTTCGGTGCTGTCATAGCGGAAGAAGCCGAGCCAGGCCGAAAGACCGATAACGACAGCCACTACAGCGGCGCCGATGAGGATGATACTGGCGCGTTCAGCACCACCTCCCACGAGACACCGGGGCGTCGTCATCGTCGCGCGACCAAGCCAACTCGGGGGGCGCCGCGGTTGACGGCGGCATGACGGCGGTCTCGTCAGTGGCGCCCGCTCCTGCGGAAGTGGCCGCGCTGTCAGCGTTATCGTAGTTGGAGGCCACGGTCATAACTCCTGCTCTCCTGCTCGCGTGTAAGTCTGCATGTTGGACTCAGTTGCCGTATGCAAGTCCGTCGAATCCAACGCCCCGTGCGACTGCGGTCGTGGGCCGCCCCTCACATGCGCACGCCGCTGCCGCGCGAATCTCGGTGACCTGGGGAAAATCCGCGTAGTAAGTCGGCGGCTCTACGCGTTTGCGCTGATGTTTTACGCCTCACGGTGGCCGCATGCTGGTTAGCATGAGCGAGATCAATCCACGCGTTGATATGCCGTTGGTGGACTGGAGTGATCTTGGCATGAGCGGGCTTTTGCCGACGGGCACGGTGACGCTGCTTTTGGCTGACGTCGAGGGCTCCACGCGGCTCTGGGAGGCCCAGCCCGAGCAGATGACGGCGGCCTTTGCGCGCCTGGATCACGCGCTGGATGATCTCGTCTCCGCCCATGGCGGGGTGCGGCCGCTCGAGCAGGGTGAGGGCGACAGTTTTGTGGTGGCGTTTGCCCGCGCGAGTGACGCGGTGGTGTGTGCTTTGGAATTGCAGCGGGCGCCGCTGGCCCCGATCTGCTTGCGGATCGGTGTGCATACCGGGGAGGTGCAGCTGCGTGATGAAGGTAATTACATCGGTCCCACCATCAACCGCGCCGCGCGCATCCGGGATCTGGCCCACGGCGGCCAGACCGTGCTCTCCGGCACGACGGAGGATCTGGTCGCCGATGTACTTCCGGCTGACGCCTGGCTAGTTGATCTCGGCCGTCACGAGCTGCGCGGTGCGAACCGTCCCGAGCGGGTGGTGCAGCTATGCCACCCCGACCTGCGCAACGACTTCCCCGCGCTTCGCACCGCAAAGGCGGTTGTCTCCCAAAACTTTCCGGTGCAGCTCACCAGCTTTGTCGGCCGGGGCGCACAGATGACTGACCTGGAGAAGCTGCTCGTCGACAACCGGCTGGTGACGCTGACCGGTGCCGGCGGCGCCGGCAAGACCCGTCTCGCTGTTGAGGTCGCGGCTCGCATCGCGGCCGAGTTCGGTGACGGTGTGTGGTACGTCGATCTGGCGCCGATCGCCCACCCAGGCGTGGTGGTGGTCGCGGTGGCCCGCGCGTTGGGTCTGCCCGACCAGCCCGGCCGCTCCACGATGGACACGCTGCTGCGGTTTGTTCGCGACCGTCAGCTGCTGGTGGTGCTGGACAACTGCGAGCACCTGCTCGACGCGAGCGCGGAGCTGGTAGTCGCGCTCCTCGGTGCAGCGCCGGCGCTGACGCTGCTGGCCACGAGTCGTGAGCCGATCGGTGTTGCGGGTGAAGTGAGCTGGCGGGTGCCGTCGCTGTCGTTGGCCGACGAGGCGATCGAGTTGTTTGTCGAGCGCGCTCGCCGTGCTCGACCCGATTTCGCCGTCGACGCCGACAACGCTGCGGCGGTGGGTGAGATTTGTCGGCGCCTGGATGGGATGCCCCTGGCGATCGAGCTGGCGGCGGCGCGGGTGCGGGCGTTGTCGGTGGCCGAGATCCTCGAGGGCTTGCATGACCGGTTTCGGCTGTTGACCGGCGGTGCGCGCACCGCGGTGCGCCGTCAGCAGACATTGCGCGCCTCGGTGGACTGGTCGCATGCGCTGTTGACCGAGCCGGAACGGGTGTTGTTTCGCCGGCTGGCGGTGTTTTTGGGTGGCTTCGATCTGAACGCGGCCCAGGCGGTCGCCGGCGGCGGAGATGTGGAGCGTTATCAGATCCTGGATCTGGTCACTCTGTTGGTGGACAAGTCGCTGGTGGTGGCCGACGACAGCAGGGGCCGAACGCGTTACCGGCTGGTGGAGACGGTGCGCCAGTACGCGCTGGAAAAGCTCGCGGAGTCCGGCGAGGCCGACGCCGTGCGGTCGCGTCACCGCGATCACTACACGGCGCTGGCCGCGGTGCTCGACGCGCCGGCAGACCGTGGTTATGAGCAGCGCATCGAGCAGGCCGAAATCGAGATCGACAATTTGCGCGCCGCGTTCGGGTGGTGCCGGGAAAACTCCGACGTCGAGCTGGCGTTGGCGCTGGCGTCGTCGTTGCAGCCGCTGTGGGAAGGGCGGGGCCGCCTGCGGGAAGGGCTGGTGTGGTTCGACGCTGCCCTGGCCGACCTCGACGCGCAGCACGCTGAGGTCGCCGCTGGGGTGCGGGCGCGGGCGCTTGCCGACAGGGCCGGGCTCGCCATCCGGATGGGCGCCGCCGACAGCCTGGATCAGGCCCAGCAGGCCCTGGCGATCGCGCGCGAGGTCGATGACCTGGCCCTGCTGGCGCGGGCGCTGACCGCCTGCGGTTCGATCGCCGCCTTCTGCACGCGTTTCGAGCTGGCCGAGGCGTACTTCGCCGAGGCCATCGGCTTGGCCCGTGCTTTGGATGATCGGTGGCGGCTCGGCCAGATCCTCGCTTTTCAGGCGATGGCCGCCAGCGTCGCCGGTGACCCGATCGCGACGCGCGCAGCCGCCGAAGAAGGACGCGACCTGGCCGAGGCGATCGGCGATCGGTTCGTCTCGCGCTATTGCCGCTGGTGCCTTGGAGTGGCACAGGCATATAGGGGTGATCTGGTCGGTGCTGCCGCACAATTCGCCGAGCTGGTGGCCGAGGCTCAGGCAGCTCACGATGGGATCCTTGAGTCGGCTAGCCTCGCGTATCAGGGCGCCACCCTGGCGTTTCAGGGTGACACGGGTGCTGCCCGGGCCGCCGCCGACGCGGCCATCGAGGCCGCCGCCGAGCTGGGTGGGCTCTACGCGGGCACCGGCCATGTGGCGTTGGCTCTCGCGGCCTCGGCCGCCGGGGATGTTGCGACGCTGCAGGACGCGACCGAGGCCGGGCCGCACCTGAGCGCCCTGCCCCAGACGGCGGCGATACAGCGAGCCATCAGTGCGCAGGCCGCACTGGCGGGCGGGGATCTGCTCGCTGCCCGCCGCGGGGCAGACGAGGCGGTCACGAGCACGACCGGCTTTTACCTGACGGTAGCGCTGTTGACGCGCGCCCGCGTGGCGATCGCGCAAGGGGAGCCCGAACAAGGCGAACGCGACGCCCACGCCGCGCTCGCATGTGCCGCCGAAGTTGAGGCTTACCTGCACGTATCCGACACTCTCGAATGCCTCGCCGCTCTGGCCGGCCAGGCCGGCAGCCACCGCGAAGGCGCCCGCCTCTTCGGTGCAGCACACGCCATACGGGAACGCAGGGGCGCGGTGCGGTTCAAGCTCTGGGATGCCGACTACGAAGCCGGGGTGACGGCGGTTCGTGATGCCTTGGGCGAGCAGGACTTTGAATCCGCGTGGGCCGAGGGCGCCGCCCTGTCTACCGAGGACGCGATCGCTTACGCGCAGCGCGGCCGTGGCGAACGCAAACGCCCCGCCAGCGGGTGGGCGTCGCTCACCCCCACCGAGCGCGACGTAGTGCGACTGATCAGCGAGGGACTCGGCAACAAGGACATCGCCATACGGCTATTCGTCTCACCGCGCACCGTCCAAACCCACCTCATCCACGTCTACACCAAACTCGGCCTCACCTCGCGCGTTCAGCTCGCCCAGGAAGCGACACGCCACGCCTGATTCGTCCTGCGAGGGATGACCAACTTGCTCGGTGTCACGACGGTGTCACAACTCATCTAGAACTCACCCCCAAACGCCCTCGGACGGCAGGGGACTCATACACATCAAAGCGGACGAATCCCTGCAGGCCAGAGGTGGTTTCGGACCCCCAGGCTCAACCGCCGTCAAACACCGGCGAACGTGAGTAACGACGTTGAATCCGCCTACGGATCAGAAGGTTAGGGGTTCGAATCCCTTTCGGGCGCTCACTGAAATGGCGTTGAACACTGCCGACGTCCTACGTTGAGAAGCTTGCGCCTGCGGGGGCCCAGTCACGGCGATGACACAAAGTGCCATCGAAACCCCGTCGAGTCCGGTGGATCGCCGACCAAGGCAGGCGCGGCCGCAATTGCCGCGTTGATGTTCCCGCCGACGGCGCTCACCTTTGCAAATGCTCTCGGTGGTGTTCGACACCCCTTTCGTCGATGTAGCGCACAACCATGTCGCGGGCATTCAGCTCGATGACGGCGAATCCGAAGGTGTTCCACGGCTCTAACCCTGTTCCATGTTTCAGCCGGTAGTCGTATCGCAGCCCCACCGGATAGGGGAGCGGGTCCTGCGCGATTAGGTATTCCGGCACCCCGCCGTGCCCTAGGCAAGACGCAAAGCCGACCCCGTGTTGTGCGTCGTACGTGAGGCAGCGATGCTCATGGCCCCAAAACCATGCGTCCACGCGTTCGGTCGCCAACACATCGGCGAGTTGTGCCCGCAGCTGCGCACCAGCATCTTCGTAGGCGCTCCACCCCTGGTGGTGCGACAGCAGGACTGTATTGAGATTGGCTGCGGCGCTTAGCTGTTCGTGAACCCACTCGACTTGGCCGTTCGACAGCTGGTGGTCCTCGTACGCTGTGTCGAGACCGAGAAATTGCCAATTGCTGTTCTTTAGCGCGAAGACGCTTCGGTCAGCCTGTCGATCAAATCGAGGATCGGTTAGTGCCGTGGCGTAGAAGTCGTGCCCGCCTCGGTACATGTCATGGTTGCCGCAGATGGTGTAGGAACCGATCGGCTCTCCGGGCCGAACCGGCCAATAGGCGAGGAAGTTGTCGGTGTATTCCTCCTTGGCCCCGGTGTAGTAGACGTCGCCCAGGTGCACGACATGCTGCTCGCGTTTGTCGGCAACCCCCTCATCGAGGACGTCGCGGATACGCTTGGCGACCGCCTGTGCTCGTGGCAAGCCTGAGCCCCAATCGCCGAGCAGAACGACGCGAGCGTCGTCGGCGATCCGCACCGCTTGTTGGGGAAGTCCCCCAAAAGGAGCCTTGTTCTTGAACCGGTGCCACGCGATGACCACACCAGCCCATACCCATCGCGGATCGCTGAAAATCTTCGGCCTTGTCACCTCGAACTTGCCGAACGCTCGCCGGCGCTCCGCGTCTCTCGTGCCAGGGTCGGCTGCGATGCGAAGCGAGGCGAGACCCTCGGTGTCAGTTATAAGGGAGCCCGTCTGTGCATGGAGCGCGCGAGTGAGTTCGGTTTGCAGGATCGCAAGGATCGGGTCTCGCGGCATCCACATCTCGGATGCCTTAACGCTCGCCGTGGCGGCGCTCGCGCGGTGGGCGCGTGCCAGCTCATCAACGACGTCTCGAATGTCGTGAGTTGAGATATGTGTCAGTGGACCCTGATCGATGGAAGTACGCCGCCTTCGCTCGACGAGCGAGTCATCGAGGTTTGAGCGGGTGTCCTCGGCGGCCGCCAATAGAAAATCCATGTTCAGCACCTGGGAAATCAACATAACCCCTTGCCTTCCGGGGTTGACGACCCCGGCTGATCGCCAATGCTGCCGCAAATCCTCGAATTTAAACAGCTATTCAAGCTGAACTGGGGCGGCGAACCGAGCTTGCCCCCGGGAGAGCGGATCGAGGACACGTCGCGAGCCCGTGTGGCACTATCCCAGTTGACGCGAGGAGGAGTGGAATGCCCGCGGATGACACCGATTCGGAGATCAACGTCCGGCTTTTCAAAGCGCCCCTGGAAGCGATTGGCGCCCACGGCGCCAGTGAGTCTTATGACAGCGCCCTGCTCGAGCAGTACAAACTCTACGTCGAGATGGCCGACCGAATTAGTGCGCGCCGCGGGCTGACAAATTCCTTCTTCTTGACGTTGAACACCGGAGTCGTCGGCCTCATCGCCACCATGTTCAAGGGTCCCACCGGCGTCGAGGCGTGGTGGTTCGCGATTCCGCTGGTCGCGATATTGGGTCAGTGTTATGCCTGGTTCTACCTTGTCCGCAGCTACCAATTGCTCAACACCGCAAAGTACCGCGTCGTGGGCGCCCTCGAAGAACGATTGCCCGCCTCGCCGTTCTGGCGCGCGGAGTGGTGGGCGCTCGGTGAAGGAAAGGACAGGAGCCGATATTGGCCGCTGTCACACATCGAGCAATTGATCCCAGTTCTGTTTGCGCTCACTTATATCGCCGGGTACCTCACCCTCGTTCTGGTAAGAGTTGGCTAGCCAAGGAAGGTTAGGCAAATCGTCTCCGTTCACGAACGTGAAGTGAAACTATGTCGCCGAGGGCCGCGTTCATCGAGTACGACACGGCGGCATTCACACCGGTAAGGGGGAATTTGTGAAGAGGGCGCTGCTGGTCGGGATCGACGACTACGAAAACTTTTCTCCGCTGTCGGGTTGCGCGAACGATGCCGCCGCTCTGCAACCGTTGTTGACGAAGAACGAGGATGACAGCCCGAATTTGGACTGCCGACTGGCGAGTGTTCGGGACGGTTCCTCTCGATTGAGCCGCGACAAGCTGCTCCAGATGGTGGACGAGTTACTGGCCGGTGGAGCGACCTATGCGCTCCTATATTTCGCAGGTCACGGCTCTCGGACCAATGGCGGCGTCGCACTTGCGACCTCCGACGCCACGGAGAATACCCCTGGAGTGATGTTCTCCGAGATCCTGGCTCGCATCAACACAAGCTCCGTGTCCGAGATCACGGTCATTCTCGATTGCTGCTTCTCTGGGGGCGCAACAACCATCGAGGCCTTGAACAATGGCCTGGCGAACTTACGCACTGGATTGGGCGTGCTGACGGCCAGCCGCAATGATGAAGCGTCGATGGAGACGGCCGAGGGGAGAGGACAGTTCTCCACCTACCTTGAGGGCGCCCTCGACGGTGGCGCCGCCGACGTGCTCGGCCACGTGACCGTAGCCGGTCTGTACGCCTACCTCTCGGAATCCTTCGGGGCCTGGGAGCAGCGGCCGACATTCAAGGCGAATATCGACCGGCTCGAAAACATCCGAAGGTGCAAGCCGCGAGTGCCCTTGCCGATTCTGCGTAAACTCACCGAGTGGTTTCCGGCGCCCGATTACGAGTATCCCCTGGACCCGTCGTATGAGCCTACCGCGGACGCGGACGTTAGTCCGAACGAGGAGATTTTCTCCGGTTTACAAAAGTACCGGGCGTGCCAGCTTGTGGTCCCAATCGATGAAGAGCACATGTACTACGCGGCCATGCACTCGACAGGTTGCCGTTTGACGGCCCTCGGAAAGCACTACTGGGGCTTAGTCGATGCCGGCCGGATATAAGGCGTATTCGGGTGAGGCGTCTAGACAGGAAGCTGAAAGCGGTTAACTGATGCCATTACCTTCCCGACGAGATATCGAGTTAACTTTGGGATCACCCCCGGTCATTGAAGACCTCGCGGCTATCGAGCATGAACGCTGGTCTCATTGGCAGCGCTACTTACATTCAAAGTGTCACAGGAACGAAGATGGTTCGCTACTCATCCCGCCTGAATGGGCCTCGCACTGGGAGAAGCAAATGTGGACTCCATACCATTCATTAACGGATCAGGAGAAAGAGAGCGACCGGGAACAGGTGCGCATGTACATTCCCACGGTCGCTCTGGCCCTTCATAGAAATACATGAAAAGCCGCGATCCTGTGGCGGTTTAGGAACCGAAAACAGCGATTTACCTGGCACGACGATGGACATTGATACCGCCTCTATGCTAAGCTTTGTACTGCATTAACTCTTGCTTGTCATTTTCGAGGGCGGAGGCCAGAGTGGACGCGCATCCGGTGAGTGGTGGTGCCAAGAATAAATTGGGCCAGGTCTGTTTTGTTATCGGGCCCATGAAGAACCCCCGGGACTTGGCTCGACAAAAGCGTCTCGCAAACGAAATTTTGCGTCCATTGCTGAAAGAAAGCGGATATGAAGTCAAGACTCCAAATGTCCCGGAGCAAAAGCAGATTATGCAGCAGGTTATCGCCGACCTCGATCGCGCAAATTTGGTGGTGGCCGATATAACCGGCGGAAATCCAAGCGTAATGTATGAGCTGGGCATCCGGCACAGCATCGGCCTACCGACGATAATGGTCCGGCACAAAAATTCGAAACTCGGCTGGTTCCGCAAGCAGACGGAGCATGTCCCATTCGACGTCACTCACTACCGTCACTTGGTTTTGGATTTGGATGACTCAGCCGCCGCGCGCGAGGCAATTGAAGAAACGGTCCATTCCGCGCTCGCCGAAATGCGCAACCCTGGTCCCCAGGGAAAATTCGATAACCCGGTTACAGAGTACTACAAGGGTTGGCCAATGATCGAAGGTTCCCCAACGGCGGGCCTTGCTCTCGGCTACTACACCAACATGGTGAAGCGCACCGCGAAAGCATTATCAAGCACTGATGCGAAGGCCTTCCTCCGCGACGAGAACAAGCGCCCGGTTAGGGAATTAGCTATCGATCAGATCGAACGTCTCAACGTTTACATTCCACGAGACCTGCAGGCTTCGACCAATTATGCGGACACCTTCAGGAAAAAGAGCAACGCCCAAAACCTTGAGATTACTACCACCAAGGGCCGCCCGGTTGAGACCTACTTTGTCGAGGAAGATCATGCCCTGCTCGATATACCTACAACGCTGGGCGCAATCAATAAAGCGGTCAGGCGACGGGTTCCGGACGATCCCGGACTGGCATCAGAGATCGCGCGTTTTGTCACATCGAGAGAACTTGATCGCTTCGATTCAGCGCTGAAACGTCTGATCGAGGACGAAAACGATCCGAACGAGGACGATGATGTGATCGCTTTTCTCAAAAACCGGGTCGCATTTTACGATCTTTGGACTGACTCGAGTGGCCGGGTTACCCCGAAACTCACGCTGGAGCGTGTGTCCAAGCCACAGGGCAGATGAAATCGTCAACAAACTGCGACAGGCTTCGCTGATGTCAGTCTGGCGCCTTGCCGTCATCGCCGCTTGCCTAATGCTCTCAACGACCACTTGGGCATCACCGATGTCGGTATACCAGGCCAACGGCGCGCGGAGTATGCGGCTGATCGACGCCGAGCAAGAACAAGCCATGGCCACGGGCGGGCTTATCGCGCTCTACCCGCGCGCGGATGACGGACCGCTACTGGCCATCCCCGGTGGGGAGCCATTGCAGGATCTGCATCTCTCGCTGGTCGATTTCGGCATCGACGTGCGTGGCCTTTCCGACGTCGGGTTGAAGCAGCGGCTCGACGCGCTCAAGACCGCCACGCATCCGATCCGGGCCCATGTGTTCGGGCATGCTGTCCTTAACCCCGACCGCGGAGCGGCTAATGCTGCCGCGGTTTACCTGGTGGGCGATTCCCCCGATTTGGAGTCGCTGCGCCGCCAGGTGCTGCAGTTCTCCGAGCAACAATCCCAGCTACCCGCCCAACATCAGCCGTGGTTGGCGCACGTCACGGCGAGTTACGGACTGTCGGACATGCTTCTGACGTACACGGGTCCAATCGTCTTCGACCGTATCGGACTGAGTTGGGCAGGTCACATCACGTACTTTGCGCTGTAAGCGTTGCGTCGCAGATGGGCGCGTTCTCGGCAAGGCACGCTGGCGCATCCGCATCCGACGCCGGCCGGACCAGGTCGCCACTCGCTTGCACGTCGCCGCGCTAGGGGCGCGGCTGATACGGCTGAAACGGTCCACCGAACGGGCCCCTGCGGGGTGGTTCGGTCACGGTCTGCGTGACGGTGCTGGTTTCGGTGCTCGGTGCGATCGTGGTGGACGGCTCTGTCGTCGTGCTCGTGTCGGTGCTCGGCGGCGGCGGCGCCGTCTCGGTCACCGTCTCAGTCGGGCCTCCACCACCGCCGCCCCTGTGGTGTCGCGGCGCCTGCACCGTGGTGGTCACCGGCGCGGTGGTGGACGGGACCGGCGTCGTTGTGGTGGCGGGGCTGGGCGCCGGTGAGCCGCTGGTCAGCTTGACCACCGCGAACACCAACGCGGCCAGCACGATCACCCCGATCGCGCCGGCCGCGACCAGCGCCGCCGGACGGCGATACCACGGCGTCGGCGGCGTCGGGGGCTCCGGCGATTGCGGCTCGGGCTCGTAATATCCGCCGTACCGCGCGGCCGCGGTCGGCTCGGAGTAGAAATCCGGTTCCTCGGGATAACGCGGCACGAGAGGAGATGTTAGTAGGTCAGCCGTCATTGGAGATCAGGCCCAGCGCCCGCTCGAACAGATGCACCGTGGCCGCGTGCAATTGGTCGCCGACCTCCTTCTCCGCCTTGCCGGCACAGGCCCGGGCCAGTGTGCCCTCGATCACGATGCCGAGCTTGAAGCAGGCCAACACGGTGTACCAGGTGAGGTGGGACAGGTCGCGGGTGGTGTCGGCGGCGTAGCGCTCGAGAAGTTCGTCGGTGCTGGCCAGCCCATCCTGTCCGCCGAGGGCGTGGCTGAACACGCTGGAGCCGTCGGGCTGGCGCCAGGTGGCCAGCAGCCAGCCCAGATCCAGCAGCGGGTCGCCGATGGTGCACATCTCCCAGTCGACGATCGCGACCACGTCCGGACCGGTGCGGGAGAACATTACGTTGGCGGCGTGGTAGTCGCCGTGCATGATGCCCGGCGTCCAGTGGGCCGGCCGATGCCGGTCCAGCCAGGCCGACACCTCGTCGATGCCGGGGATGTCGGGCCCGGGGTAGCCGTCGTACTCGTTGTAGGACTCCAGCTCCGAAAGCCAGCGCGGCACCTGGCGTTCCAGGAAGCCCTCCGGCTTGCCGAAATCGGCGAGGCCCACCGCGACGTGGTCGACGGCACCGAGCTTGGCCAGCGCGTCGGCCATCGACAGGCCCATGCCGTGACGCACCTTGGCATCGCCGGCGTGCAGGGGTGGCAAGCCCTCGCCCGCGTTGAAACCGTCGACCGGGTCCATCAGGTAGAAGACGGCGTCACCCAGCACACCCGGGTCCTCGCAGGCGGCGATCAGGTGGGGGTGGGGAACGTCGGAACTGGCCAGTGCGGCAAGGACTTTCGTTTCCCGCAGGATCACGCTGTTGCTGCGCGGGCGCAGGTGTCGCGGTCCGCGGCGCAGCACATAAGGCCGGCCGGCCCTGGTGAAGCGCACCATGACGTTCTGGGTTCCACCCGTGACATTGGAAACGTCCTGCAGCGGCCCCTCGCCGAGTCCCTGCCCGGACATCCACTCCGCTACGACTTCTAAGTTCACGTAATCCACTCTTCAGCCCTTCGGGCGCGGGGTGTAGCGGACGCTTTGCGCTCGGATCATGCCGTCGCGAAACACGAAGGTGTCGACGCCGTCGTCGACGTGATTGACCGCTGAGTCCGCGGTCCACTCCAAGAACAGCACGTCCTCGTGAAAAAGCTGGGTTTCCAAGTCCCAGTTCGCATCCGGTAGATCGGCGAGCAATGCCGCGAAGACTCTGCGGATGGCGTCCTTGCCGTGAGCGACGCCGGCCGGGCTGAGCAGCACGGAGTCCTCGGTGTAGTCGACGACGATCTCGTCAAGCTCGCCGGCCGCCAGTGCGGTGCCGTGGTGGGCGAAAACCTCCTGCGGCGTACGTGACGGGGTGGTCGTCATGGCACTCCCTTGCAACCTGTGGACCGTCTGGGAAAAAGACTAGGGCAGGGGCGACCGGGGACCTCGGGCGGCGGCGGCTGGAAGAATAGTGTGCGTAACTTACTTTCTGGCGAGGGGAACTGGCGATGCCGCGGACCGACGATGACTCTTGGGAAATCACTCAAAGCGTGGGCGCCACCGCGCTGGGTGTCGCGGCAGCTCGCGCGGCCGAAACCGAGAGCGAGAACCCACTGATCAAGGATCCTTTCGCGCGCGTGTTCGTCGAGGCCGCGGGTAAGGGGATGTGGAGCATCTATGCCGACCCCGCGCTGTTGGCCAAGGCGGGTGATATCGAGCCGGGCCTGCGGAATCGGCTACAGCTGATGGTCGACTTCATGGCGACGCGGACGGCGTTTTTCGACGAGTTCTTTCTCGACGCCGCGGCTGCCGGCGTTCGACAGGTGGTGATTTTGGCGGCCGGCCTCGACGCACGCAGCTGGCGCCTCCCGTGGCCCGACGGCACCGTCGTCTACGAGCTCGACCAGCCCAAGGTGCTGGATTTCAAATCCAGCACACTGCGCGAGCACGGGGCGCAGCCCAAGGCGCGACTGGTCAACGTCGCGATCGACCTGCGACAGGATTGGCCGAAAGCGCTGCAGGAGGCGGGATTTGATGCCACGAAGCCCGCCGTATGGTCGGCCGAGGGGCTCGTTCGTTACCTGCCCGCGCAGGCCCAGGATCTTTTGTTCGAACGGATCGATTCGCTGAGTGTCGAGGGCAGTCGGCTGGCGTCCAACGTGCCCGCCCCGGGTTTCACCGATCCCGCTCGTGTGCAGCGCCAGCGCGACGACATGCGACGGATGCGGGCCGCGGCCGCCGAACTGGTCGACGCCGAGATCACGGATTTCGATGACCTCTGGTACCCGGAGGAGCGGACACCGGTCGACGGCTGGCTGCGCGACCGCGGCTGGGACGTCACGACGGACTCGTTCTCGGATTTGATGGCGCGCTATGGCCGCGACGTTCCGCAGGGCGCGGAGGACTCGATGCCGCCCACCCTGTACGTGTCCGCGCAGCGGACGGCGGGCTGATTCGCCCGACGGGTCGCCGCGAGGTTAAAGTCAACTACCGCAACGTCTCTCGCCAGGATGGCGGATGGGCGGTACCCTCCCCGTTATGGCTGCTCGACGTGCCCGGCTAAGCGACGTGCACGAGATCGCTGCCGCGATGCCGCACGTCCAGCGCCTGGAGGGCCCCAAGGGCAATGCGATCTACCAGGTGGGCGGGAAGTCGTTCGTCTTCTTCCGCACGCCCCGGCCCGACGCGACCGATCCGGACACCGGAGAGCGCTATGCGGACGTGATCATGCTCTGGGTGGAATCGGAAAGCGACAAGTTGGCGTTGATTTCCGATCCAGGTTCGCCGTTCTTCACCACCGACCATTTCGACGGGCACCCTTCGGTGTTGGTCCGGGCCAGCCGGCTGGCGGAAATCAGCAGAACCGAATTAGCTGAGCTCATTCAGGACGCCTGGTTGTCCCGGGCGTCGAAAAAGCGGGCCGCCACCTGGCTCGCCGACCACCTCTAACGCCGGGAGCTGCGCCGACAAGCACTGTTGCATAACCCATTGCATGTTTAGACATGAGTCGAATGGGTAACTTCACGTCCACGAGAAAACTTCTTCTCGTCCACATTGGAGGTCACGATGCGTGGCAGCGGGATCATCGGAACGGTTGCGTTGGTGTGGTTGCTGATCGGGGTGTTCGCGGCATGGCAGCGCGATTACTTCAAGAACGACAACACATCATGCGCCTCGGCGGGCACGGTTGCGGTAACCGTGATCGCCGGACCCTTGAATTATTTCGGTGTCAATCCGAAAGTAACGGATTGCCATCTGCCGCAACCAAGTTCAATGCAATCGATCAACCTCTAACCACTCACTCAAAGGAAGTCGACATGGTTATCTTAGGGATTATCCTGCTTATCCTGGGATTCTTTTTCCACGTACCCATCCTGACCACGCTTGGCATCGTGCTTCTGGTCATCGGCGTGGTCCTCTGGATTCTCGGCTCGGTCGGCCGCCCGGTCGCCGGTCGCCGCTACTGGTATTAACGGCTTCTGCCGAACACGGATCGCGCGGCGGCTCAGCAGCCGCGCGATCCGTTTCACAGGACACGCATAGCTTCGGCATAGCCTTGGCTCAGTGCGGGGCGGATACTGGGAATCGTGACGCAGCCCCGAGCCTCGGTAGAGCGGGTCGTTATGTGCCGTGCCGACGGCAACCCCATCAATGTTTTGGTCGTTGACGACGAATCCGTGCTGGCCGACATGGTGTCAATGGCACTGCGCTACGAGGGCTGGAACATCTCCACCGCCGGTGACGGCGCATCGGCAATCGCTACCGCCCGCTCCCAGCGGCCCGACGTGGTGGTTCTTGACGTGATGCTGCCCGACATGAGCGGCCTCGACGTCTTGCGCAAACTGCGCGAGGAGAACCCGCAGTTGCCGGTCCTGCTGCTGACCGCGAAGGATGCCGTTGAAGACCGCATCGCCGGCCTGACAGCCGGTGGCGACGACTATGTCACCAAACCGTTCAGCATCGAAGAGGTTGTGCTGCGCCTGCGCGCGCTGTTGCGCCGCACCGGGGTGACGACGGTGGACAGCGGCGCACAACTGGTGGTCGGCGACTTGGTGCTCGACGAGGACAGCCACGAGGTCACCCGCGCGGGTGAGCCAATCTCATTGACATCCACCGAGTTTGAACTGCTGAGATTCATGATGCGCAACTCCAAACGGGTGTTGAGCAAGGCCCAAATCCTGGACCGCGTATGGAGTTATGATTTCGGTGGCCGGTCCAACATCGTCGAGCTCTACATTTCCTACCTGCGCAAGAAGATCGACAACGGGCGAGAACCGATGATCCACACGCTGCGCGGCGCGGGCTATGTCCTCAAGCCGGCCCGCTGATACACGAAGGGTCTGGTCCCTGCGCCTTCGGCTGCTGGTCGGTCAGATCGTCGTGTTGGCAATCGTTTGCGTCGGCATCACCGGCGCTACCGAACTGGCGCTGCTTCACCACCTGGTGGCCCAGCTCGACGGTCAGCTCGCCGGCACCTCCTTTCGCTCGGCGCTCATGTATCCCGAGCCGCCGCATTCGGGCTGGCGGCATCAGCACGTCTATCCGCGGCCGGGCCCCGGCCCGCGATTCCTGGACGCCCCGGGCCAGCCGGCGGGCATGGTGGCGGCGGTGGTCAGCCACGGGAACACCGTGGATGCCGGTTACACGACGAGCAGCGGTGACCGGGCCGAGCTAACCCCGACCGCCCAGCAGCAGTTGTCCGGGATCGCAGGCAGCCGCAAGCCGGTGACCCTCAACCTGGACGGGCTGGGCCGTTACCGGGTGGTCGCGGCGCCCAGCCGAAGCGGCGGCGACGTCATCGTCACCGGTCTGTCGATGGCCAACATCGACGCCACGCTGATGCGAATGCTCGTCATCTTCGGGATCGTCACCGTCATCGCGTTGGTCGCAGCGACCACGGCCGGCGTGATCATCATCAGGCGGGCGCTGGCGCCGTTGCGCCGCGTCGCGCAAACCGCGAGCGAGGTGGCCGGCCTGCCGCTGGCGCGCGGCGAGGTCGAACTTCCTATGCGCGTGCGCGAATCCGACGCGAACCCCTCCACCGAGGTGGGGCAACTCGGCACGGCCCTCAACCAGATGCTCGACCACATCGCTGCCGCGCTCTCGGCGCGGCAGGCCAGCGAGACGCGGGTTCGGCAGTTCGTCGCCGACGCGAGTCATGAGCTGCGCACACCGCTGGCGGCGATCCGCGGGTATACCGAACTGACCCAGCGGATGGGCGACGATCGCGAGGCGGTGGCGCAGGCGATGAGTCGGGTGGCCTCCGAGACCGAACGGATGACGCACCTGGTCGAGGATCTGCTGCTGCTGGCCCGGCTGGATTCCGGGCGCCCGCTGGAACGTGCACCGGTGGACCTGTCCAGGTTGGCGGTGGACGCGGTCAGCGACGCTCACGCCGCCGGGCCCGACCATCAATGGGAACTCGACCTGCCCGAAGAACCGGTGGTGGTCACCGGCGACGGGGCACGCCTTCATCAGGTGCTGACGAACCTGCTTGCCAACGCCCGCGTCCACACCGGGGCGGGCACCGTCGTGACGACCCGGTTGAGCACCGAGCCGTCGCACACCGTGCTCCAAGTCATCGACAACGGTCCCGGCATGCCGGCGGCGCTGCAGTCCGAGGTCTTCGAACGCTTCGCCCGCGGCGACTCCTCGCGCTCTCGGAAGGGCGGCAGCACCGGACTGGGCCTGGCGATCGCCTCCGCGGTTGTCAAGGCGCACAACGGAAGTATCGCGGTGCACAGCGCGCCGGGCCGCACTGAGTTCACGGTTCGGTTGCCACCCGATGGATGGCAACCGCCCGCTGACGAGCCCTAAGTCAGGAGCACGTCGCGTCGATTTCGAACGGCTTGTTCACCTGCTGCATCGGGTTCGCCATGTCGACGCCGGTGGCGGTGCCCGTGACCTTGTATGTATTGCCGTCCTTGGTCGCCGAGGCGTTGCCCTGGCCACCTTGCGCGTACTGAAGCGTCACGCCGTTGACGTTGCCGAGCTGGACCGCCTTAACCGCGAGCGGGCTGGCGTCGGCGAGCACGACGCTGATTCCGGTGGTGTTCCCGCCGACCGCGATTGAGATATTGCCGCCGGCCTTGGTGCAAATAGTGGTGCCCTGGACGTTCTGATCCTTGCCGTCGATGATGACCTTCGACGAGTTGTTGCCGCCGGCCGACACGGAGCCGCCCGGCACCGAGGTCGAAACGCCATTTGATTTGTTGCTCGAACAGCCCGATATCCCGGCGACCAGAAATGCCGCTCCAGCTGCCGCGGCAGTCAGTCCACGCTTCACCTGTTCTCCTTTGCCCGAAGTTGCGGTCCTCGGCATCGAGAGCCGCCTGGGCAGTATGCGGGTTAACTGGGCCGTGATCCAGAACCCGAAGAAATTGTTGCCGTGTTCATTAATTGGACGACCAAAAGCCATCGGAACGACTTTGCTGATGGCGCGTTAATGGCAAGGTAAGACTTGTGGACCACAAGTCTCCCAGCGCAGTCATCGAATCGGCGCATCGCGGCCATGTTCTGCCTTTTCACGATGAGACGGATTTCGCCAACGCCGACCGCGGATTCATTGCCGCCCTTTCTCCGTGCGTGATCACAGCGGCCGACGGACGGGTGGTGTGGGACAACGACGCCTACTCGTTCTTGGATGGTCCCGCCCCGACGTCGGTTCACCCCAGCCTCTGGCGCCAGTCGACGCTGGCCGCCAAGCAAGGCCTCTACGAAGTGGTTCCGGGCATCTACCAAGTTCGCGGCTTCGACCTCTCGAACATCACCTTCGTGGAATCCGACAACGGCATCATCGTCATCGATCCTCTGGTGTCCACGGAAGTGGCGGGGG
The DNA here is from genome assembly GCF_001667145.1 of Mycobacterium sp. 852002-51971_SCH5477799-a. GTDB lineage: Bacteria > Actinomycetota > Actinomycetes > Mycobacteriales > Mycobacteriaceae > Mycobacterium. The sequence continues at coordinate 49,959 of NZ_LZIF01000106.1, read as the reverse complement.
CGGCGCTGGCGCTGTATCGCACACACCGGGGTGGTGAGCGCCCCGTCGTCGCGGTGATCTACACCCACAGCCACGTCGACCATTTCGGCGGCGTGCTGGGCATCACCTCGCAGACCGATGTGGATGCCGGCGCGGTGGCCGTGCTGGCGCCGGAAGGCTTCGTCGAGCATGCGGTCCAGGAGAACGTCTACGCCGGACCGGCAATGACGCGCCGCGCGACCTACATGTACGGCACCCTGCTGCCGCGCGGACCCCTGGATCAGGTGGGCTGCGGGCTTGGCCAGACGCCGTCCACCGGTGAAGTCGCCTTAATCGTGCCCACCATCGACATCCGCACTACCGGTGAAAAACACACGATCGACGGCGTGGAGATCGAGTTCCAGATGGCGCCCGGCACCGAGGCGCCCGCCGAAATGCATTTCTATTTCCCGCGTTTCCGCGCCTTGTGCATGGCCGAGAATGCCACGCACAATCTGCACAACCTGCTGACCCTGCGCGGCGCCCTGGTGCGTGACCCGCACGCCTGGTCCGGATATCTCACCGAAGCCATCGACACGTTTGCCGATCGGGCCGATGTCGTGTTCGCCTCCCATCATTGGCCGACGTGGGGACGGGACAGCATCGTCGAGTTTCTGTCGCTGCAGCGCGACATGTATGCCTACCTGCACGACCAGACGCTACGAATGCTCAATCAGGGCCACACCGGCGTCGAGATAGCCGAAATGTTCCAGATGCCACCGGCTCTCGAGCAGGCCTGGCATACGCACGGCTACTACGGATCGGTGAGCCATAACGTCAAGGCGATCTATCAGCGCTACATGGGTTGGTTCGACGGCAACCCCGCCCGGTTGTGGCCCCATCCTCCCGAGGCCCTGGCGCCCCGGTATGTAGAGGCAATGGGCGGAATCGACCGCGTCGTCGACCTGGCCAGGGTGGCCTTCGACTCCGGCGACTTCCGCTGGGCCGCAACGCTGCTGGACCACGCGATCTTCACCGACAGCGAACATGCCGGTGCCCGCGCACTGTGCGCCGACACTCTCGAGCAGCTGGCCTACGGGGCAGAAAACGCGACCTGGCGCAACTTCTTCCTCAGCGGGGCAAAGGAATTGCACGACGGCAACTTCGGCACCGCAACCACCACAACGTCGCCGTCAATGCTGAATCAGCTGACGCCGGAGCAGATCTTCGACGGCCTGGCGATTCGGGTCAACGGGCCACGCAGCTGGGATCTGGATATCGCCATCGACATCACCTTCGCCGACACCGCACTCAATTATCGGCTCACCCTGCGCAATGGGGTGCTGGTACGCCGCCAGGCGGCACCCGATCCCTCGACCGCGACCGTTGCGATACTGTTGGACAACAAGATTCGTCTGCTCACCGTGACGATGGGGGATTTCAGCGCACCGGGCCTGCAGCTGTCCGGCGATCGGGCCGCGCTGCAGTCGCTGCTGAGTGTGCTCGACGGGCCGGACCCGAATTTCAACATCGTCACGCCGTGACACGGAGTCACGCGACGTCGATTACCACCTTGCCCAGCACCTTGCGGTCGGCCACGTGCCGCAACGCCGCCGCGGTCTGCGACAGCGGGAATCTCGCGCCGATGTACGGCCGCACCGTGCCGTCAGCGAACATCTGTGCCAACTCCGCCATGTCGCGCACGGCCTCGTCGGGCCGGTCGGTCATGAACGTCCGGATTTCCATGCCACGCACGCAGATGTCTTTGAGCAGAACGAGATTGAGCGGAATGGCCGGGATGGAGCCCGCGGCGTAGCCCAGCGTGACGAAGGTGCCGCCACGCGCGAGACCGCGCAGCGCCGGCTCCGAGTACGGTCCGCCCACCGGGTCCAGCACCACGCGGGCGCGGTCCCCGGTGAGTTCACGGATGCGGGTCTTCAGGTCCTCGCGGTCGTAGTCCACGGTTGCTTCGGCCCCGCGGCGCCGGCACAGCTCGAGCTTCTCCGGGCTGGACGCCGCGGCCAGTACCCGAGCGCCCATCGCGACTCCCAGGTCCACCGCGGCCAGCCCCACGCCGCCGGCGGCCCCGAGCACGACCACCCAATCTCCTTGTGCGACAGCGGCGGTCGAGCGCAGCGCGTGATAGGCCGTGCGGTAGGTGACGCCGAAGGCAGCGGCCGACGCGAAGTCGGCGTCGTCGGGAATGAGCTCGGCCTGGCTCGCGTCGAGCAGCGCCTGTTCGGCGAACGCCCCGAATGTGGTTCCGGACACACGCTGCCCGGGACGGAACGGCGCGCCGTCCCCGGCGGCGATGACCTCCCCGGCGATCTCGTTGCCGGGTATGAACGGAGGCGGAATTTTCACCTGGTACTTGCCGGCGATGAACAACACGTCGGGAAAGTTGACCGCGGCGGCGCGGACCCGCACCAGCAGTTGGCCGGGAGCCGCAACGGGGTCGGGCACGTCGTCGATCACCAGGTCCTCGGGTGTGCCATAGGAACGGCAGATTACCGCGCGCATCAACTGACCCCCAATCCCTGTAAGCAGAACCGCACCACGTGGGCGATGTCGTCGGCGCCGGGCTGCTCGGCCGAACCCATGTAGTGACGCATGGTCGCGGCGGTGCAGTTGAACACCGCCTCGACATCGCGTTCGACGTCGGTACTGCCCAGCGCCGCAATGGGTTCGACGAGGAGCTCGCGAAGCGGCCGCATCATCTCCTGGTCGGCCGCGCGCGAACTGGTGCCGGCCGACAGCTGGCCGGCCGCCGCGCGGGTCATGCTGATCAGGTGCGGGTCGGCCACCTGGGCCAGCGTGCCCTCGATCCACCGCATGACCCTGTCGCGCGGACGCGATTCCTTGGCCATCTGGTGCTCGAGATAGGACACCACGATCGCCACCCCGCGCTCCATCACCGCCAGGATCAGGTCGTCCTTGCCGGCGAAATAACGGTAGAACGCCTTGTTGGACGAGCCCGCCTCGGCGACGATGTCGCTGACCCGGGGCGCTTCGGGTGCGACGCGTTCCATGACGCGCACCGCGGCGGCCAGGATGCGTTCCACCTCCTCGGTGGCCCCGCGCTGGCGGTCGTCGAGCGCCCGCTCGACCGCTGCGGTCACCCGGTCAGAGGTCAACGAGCTCACCGTATTTGGTGCGCGCCGCCGCGCGCCGCACATCGAGCATCGCGCTGGGCCAATCGCCTTCTTCGGCCTCGTAACCCTTGAGCAGCATCCGGGCCAGGTTCACCTTGTGCGCCTCGGTGGGCCCGTCTGCCAGGCCCAGTGCGATGCCGCCGAGCAGGACGTTGACCAGTGGCAGCTGATTGGTGAGTCCCAGCGCCCCGTGCACCTGGATCGCCCGCAGGGCAATCGATTTGAGCACTTGCGAAGCAAGGATCTTGCAGGCCGCGATCTCGGCCCGGGCGGCGCGCTCGTCACCCTGGTCGATCAGCCACGCCGCGTGCAGCACGGTCAGCCGGAACGGGATCAGCTCGGTGTAGGAGTCGGCGACGAATTCCTGGACCAGTTGTTTGTCGGCCAGCAGGCTGCCTTGGGTGAAGCGGCTTTTCGCCCGGCGCGACATGATCTCGACGGCGCGCTGCGCCATCCCGATGGAGCGCATCGCGTGGTGCAACCGCCCGCCGGCCAGCCGGGTCTGCAAGATCAGGAAGCCCTGGCCCGGCTCTCCCAGCAACGCGTCGGAGGACACTCGCACGTCGTTGTAGTGCACCAGGGAATGGCCCGGCTCGTGCGGATCGGCGCCGACCAGGTGGTGGTTGGCTTCCACTACCAGTCCCTCGGTGCCGGCGGGGATCAGGAACGTCGACGCGCCGGTATGCACCGGCACGTCGGGGTCGGTGATCGCGACGACGATGAAGAAGGAGGCGACGGAGGCGTTGGAGGAGAAGTACTTTCGCCCGGTGATGACCCAGTCGTCGCCATCGCGCACGGCCCGGGTGGTGAAGACCCGCGGATCGGCGCCGCCTTGCGGCTCGGTCATCGAGAAGCACGAGAAGATCTCCCCGGACAGCAGGCCCGACAGGTAGCGGTCCTTCTGTTCCTGGGTCCCGAAGCGGGCGATGATCTCGGCGTTGCCGGTGTCGGGCGCCTGCGTCCCGAACACGATCGGCGCCCAGGGGCTGCGACCCAGGATCTCGTTGATCAGCGTCAGCTTGACCGCGCCGAAGCCCTGCCCACCCAGCTCCGGGCCCAGATGCGGTGCCCACAAACCCTTGTCGCGCACCTGCTGTTTGAGCGGGTCGACAATGCGGCGTCGCTCGTCGTTCAGCGGCAGAAATTCACACCCGGGAAATAGCACCTCGAGCGGTTCCACCTCGTCGCGAACGAACCCGCGGATCCATTCGAGCTTCTCTTCGAACTCGGGATCGGTAGAAAAGTCCCAGGACATCGTGCAACCTCCTGCGTTAAGGGATCCCGCCGTCGGCCCGCAAAATCGAGCCGGTGGTGAAGCTGGACGCATCAGACGCCAAAAACAGCGCGGCGCCGACGATTTCGCGCGGGTCGCCCGCACGCTCCAAGGAGAGATGCTTGAAGGGATTCTGAAGTGCCGCACCCAGATTCCAGGCCTTGCTCACGTCGGTGAGGAACGGCCCGGCCATCAGGGTGTTGACCCGCACCGCCGGGCCGAACGCCTTCGCCAGCGCCTCGGTCATGGCGTTGAGCCCGGCCTTCGATGCGGCGTAGGGCACGATGTCGGGTGTCGGTCGCAACGATCCGGCCGTACTCACGTTGATGATCGAACCCCGCCCGGCCGCCACCATGCGCTCACCGACCAACGCCGACAACCGGAATGGGCCCTTGAGGTTGAGATTGACCACGGCGTCGAACAGCTTCTCGGTCACGTCGGTGAGCTTGTCGTACAACGGCGACATACCCGCGTTGTTGATCAGCGTATCGACATTGCCAAACCGCTCGTAGGTCGCCTCGACCAAGCCGTCCAACTGATCCCAGCGCCCCACGTGCACCTGATACGGCATGGCCGCACGGCCGGTCTCGGCCTCGATCTCCTTGGCGGTGGACACGCAGTTGTCCAGGTTGCGGCTGGCGATCACCACATCCGCACCGCAGCGCGCCGCGCCGAACGCCATCTCGCGTCCCAGTCCGCGGCTGCCGCCGGTGATCAGAATTACCCGGTCGGTGAGATCGAAAAGCTCTTCGGCATAACCCATTTCAGGACACCTTGCTGGATCGGGCGAGCTCGGCTGCTGTGGCGATGAGCTGCAGGATCATCGGGCCGAACGCGTCGGTGATCTTCGGGTCCACCTTGCCGGTCCTTACCCCGGCCGCGTACGTCTTCTCCAGCACGATGCCCAGCTTCCAGTTGGCCAGCACCAGGTAGTAGTCGATGTTCTCGGTGGACAACCCGCTGACGGATTCGTAGTGCTCCAATAGCTCGCTGCGCGTGGGCATTCCGCGCATGTCGAGATAAAAGCCGTCCTCGCGCGGCTTTTCGCCGTCGTAGCCCAGCAGGCACCACGCCAGGTCGAGCAGCGGATCGCCGACCGTGGTCATCTCCCAGTCCACGATCGCGGCCAGGCGCGCGGGCCCGCCGTGGGCGAACATCACGTTGGCGAACTGATAGTCGCCGTGCATGATGCCCGCCCGGTAGTGCGCCGGGCGGTTGCGGCGCAGCCAGTCGGAGGCAACGTCTAGCCCGGGCAGCTCGCGGACCTTGTAGGCGTCGAGGAACGCCAGCCAGCGATCGACCTGCCGCTCGTGAAATCCGTCGGGCCGGCCGAAGCCTTCGAGTCCTTGTTTGCGCCAATCCACTCGGCCCAGCCTGGCCGCGCCGTCGACCAATTGGAAGGCCAGGCCTTGCCGGGCCTGCAAGTCGGTGTCGAACGGCGATTGCCACCCGCCGTCCATCGGGCTCCAGCCGTCGATCGCCTGCATGACGTAGAACGGCATCCCGAGCAGGTCGCCGGTGTCGTCGGCGGCGATCAGCGCCGCGTGCGGGACATCGGTGCCGGACAGCGCCCGAACCAGGCGAATCTCCCGCAGCAGCCCGTCGATGCGGGCGGCGTCGGCCCGGGCGCCGGGCATCCGCAACACCATGCGCTGGCCGGCGCGCTCGATCAGATAGAGGGTGTTCTGCGAGCCGCCCTTCAGCTGAGTCAACCGCGGCTCTTCGCCACCACCCGGTGCGTCGTTGGCATCCAGCCAGCGGGCGAGGACGCCCGCGTCGAGTCCCGATTCACTCACGTGAGCCTCCGTCCCACCTTGCTGCACACCCCAATCTCCGCATGGAGAATAGCATTCTCCATGGCCGCGAGGCGGCTCAATCGGGCTTGTGCGCGCTCAGCAGGAACCCGGGCGCCATGAAGTGGCCCTCGTCGTCGTGGTCCAGATGCGCCAGCGGATTGTCGGGCGAGCCGGCTGCGTCGTCCGTGCCGTACACCTTCGCCGCGCGAACGTCGTCGACCCGCCACAGCGTCGCGACGGCATCGTGCAGTTCGGTTTCGGTGAAGCCGGGCGGGCCCGGCCGGTTCGAATGGGCGTCGTCGAGTGCCCCGGCGGCGAAGGCCAGGATGTACAGCGAGGCTCCCGGCGCGGCGGCGCGAAAGATGGACCGCACATAGTCCTGGCGCCGGTCGGGCGGCAGCGCATGGAACAGCCCGCTGTCCAGGATGGTGGAGAAGCGGCCGTCCGAACCGGGCGGGTAGCCCCTGAAGCTGGTGACGTCGGCCTGGGCGAACGTCGCCGTGGTGAGCCCTCGCTCGGCGGCCGCGGCGGTGGCAGCCTGAATCGCCGTCGCGCTGGCGTCCAGGCCGACAACGGTGTGGCCGAGCGCGGCGAGCGTCAGCGAGAGCGCGGCGTGGCCACAGCCGGAGTCCAGCACCTCGCCGCGAATCTTGCCTTCATCGATGAGCAGCGCCAGTTCCGGCTGCGGCCGGCCGATGCTCCACGGGGGCGGGATGGCTTGTCGGTATGCGGCGTCCCAATCCCTATCCGGTTCGGTCATCCGTCCTCCTCGGCACTAGAGCGCAATGGGCTCGGTACAGCGATGCCATTGTGCACGCCCCGAACGACGGTCAGCGGGCGATGAGAGACTTCGGACCGGCAAACCTTTCGACAAGACGGGAAGACATATGCAAGTGCTCCTGGTCCGGCACGCGCTGCCGCTGCGCAGCGAACACGGCCAAGGTTCCGACCCGGAACTGTCGGAGGAAGGGTTGGCGCAGATCGAGCGACTCCCGAACGCGCTCGCGAGGTTTCCGATTTCCCGCGTGGTGAGCAGTCCGCAGCGCCGGGCCATCCAGACCGCCGAACCGGTTGCGGCGGATCGCGGGCTGACCGTCGAGGTCGACGACCGCTTCGCCGAGTACGACCGCGACTTGCCGGTGTACATCCCCGTCGAACAGATCCGCGCGGAGATGCCCGAAGAGTGGGCGCGACTGGCTCGGGGGCATCTGCCCAGCGCGGTCGACGAGGACGCTTTTCGTGACCGGGTGCGCGCCGCGGTCGACGACCTCGTCGCCACCGCCGACCCCGACGACACCGTCGCGGTGTTCAGCCACGGCGGGGTCATCAACGTCCTCCTGCACGAGATTCTCGGTACCGCCCGGCTGCTGTCCTTTCCCGTCGACTACGCGTCGGTCACTCGGCTGTTGTTCTCTCGGTCCGGTCAAGCGACGGTCGCCGCGGTCAACACCACCGAGCACGTGTGGGACCTGTTGCCGCGAAACCAGAGGATGCTCGACGACGACGTGAGCCGCGACGCGGGCTGAGCGCAACACCGGCAATCGCAGGTGGTGCACCGAGTCGAGCTCGGCGATGGTAGACAAGTTCGGTGACTTCAGCTGACCAACTCGAGGGGCTCGACCTGGCCTCGCTGGACACCTACCTGCGTTCGCTCGGGATCGGGCGCGACGGTGAGTTGCGCGCGGACTTCATCTCCGGTGGCCGCTCCAATCTGACGTTTCGGGTCTACGACGACAGCACCAGTTGGCTGGTGCGGCGACCGCCGCTGCACGGGTTGACCCCGTCGGCCCACGACATGGCCCGCGAGTACCGCGTCGTTGCGGCACTGCAAGACACACCCGTCCCGGTGGCGCGCACGATCGCGCTCTGCGAGGACGATTCGGTGCTGGGCGCCCCCTTCCAGATCGTCGACTTCGTCGACGGCCAGGTGGTACGCCGCCGCGGTCAACTCGAATCGTTCAGCCACACCGTCATCGGCGGCTGCGTCGACTCGTTGATCCGGGTGCTTGTCGACCTACACCATGTCGATCCCAGCGCCGTCGGCTTGGCCGATTTCGGCAAGCCCAGCGGTTATCTGGAACGTCAGGTGCGGCGGTGGGGTTCGCAATGGTCGCTGGTGCGCTTGCCCGAAGATCGGCGCGATGGCGACGTGGAACGGCTGCATTCCGGTCTGGGCGAGGCTATTCCGCAGCAGAGCCGCACGTCGATCGTGCACGGCGACTACCGGATCGACAACACGATCTTGGATTCCGACGACCCGACGAAGGTTCGCGCCGTCGTCGACTGGGAGCTCTCCACGCTGGGCGATCCGCTGTCGGACGCGGCCCTGATGTGCGTGTACCGCGACCCCGCCCTGGATTTGATCGTCAATGCGCAGGCCGCATGGACATCGCCCTTGCTGCCGACGGCCGACGAACTGGCCGATCGGTATTCGTTGGTGGCCGGGACACCGCTGGCGCATTGGGAGTTCTACATGGCGTTGGCCTACTTCAAACTCGCCATCATCGCGGCGGGCATTGACTTCCGCCGGCGGATGTCGGATCAAGCCCGCGGCGCGGACTCCGACCACGCCCCGGAGGTTGTGGCGCCGCTGATCTCGCGGGGTCTGGCCGAACTGGCCAAGCTACCCGGCTAGCGCGGGACGGCCGCGTGGCTTTTCTTTGCCGCGCGGCGAAGCTGCAAGATCCGTGCGGTGCCGGCCGCAACCGTGATCAGGCCGCCGACCACGGCGGCCAGCAGGATCGCCACACCCAACGGCAGGCTCCAGTGCCAGCCCAAGAACTTGAAGTCTGTCGGCGACGTGTTCTGGGTGATGAAAATTAGCAACAGGATCAGGATTACGAATCCGGCGACCAGCGACGACCACAGCGCGCCGGCGCGGGTGAAGGCGATGGCCGGTTCCTTCGCGGGTGCGCCCGCCTTGGCCGCAGGATCGGGCTTGGGGGGTGGCTGGCCCGGCGAGGCAGGGGTTTGGCTGCTCATAGTGCCATCTTTGCCCCATCCGGAGCAGAATGAAACCGATTCAGCGCAACCGGTCCTCGGCGACCGCCATCCGAGCCGTTCGAGCGTTAGGGTCGGCGGTATGACGGCACTGCCGCGACTGCGGGGCGCGATCACGCGCGCGGCAGCGTCGGTGCTGGCGATGTCCGTCGTTGCAGCGTGCAGCAATTCCGATCCATTGGGAGCGCAGGTTCGCAGTCCAAACTCCATTGTCATTGGCTCCGCCGACTTTCCGGAGTCACAGATCATCGCCGAGATCTACGCACAAGCGTTGCAGGCCAATGGTTTCGAAGTGGGCAAGCGGATGGGCATTGGCAGTCGCGAGACGTATATCCCTGCGCTCAAAGACCATTCCATTGACCTGGTGCCGGAGTACATCGGCAATCTGCTGCGCTATGTCTCCCCGCAGTCCAACGCCACCACATTGGACGCCGTCGAGCGGGAGCTCGACCAGCGCCTGCCCGATGGCCTGTCCATTCTGACCCCCGCCCCGGCCGCCGACACCGACACGGTCACCGTGACCGGGCAGACGGCGAACTCCTGGGATTTGAAGGCGATCGCCGATTTGGCCGCCCACTCGGCCGACGTCCGATTCGGGGCGCCCTCGGCCTTCGCCACCCGACCGGCGGGCCTGCCGGGGCTGCGGCAGAAGTATGGACTCGACATCAGGCCGGGCAACTTCGTCGCCATCGACGACGGCGGCGGTGCGGTCACCGTGCGCGCGTTGGTTGAGGGAAGGGTGAATGCCGCCAACATCTTCACCACATCGCCGGCCATACCGCAGAACCATCTGGTTGTCCTCGACGACCCCGACCACAACTTCGTGGCCGGAAACATTGTGCCACTTCTCAATACGCAGAAGCGGTCCGACCGTCTGAAGGTGGTCCTGGATGCGGTCTCGGCGAAGCTGACCACCTCCGGTGTCGCCGGACTCAACGCCGCGGTGTCGGGGAACTCGGGCATCGACCCTGACGAGGCGGCGCGAAACTGGGTACAGGCCAACGGCTTGCACCACCCGATCGGAGGATGACTTGATCATCTTCGACAACGTCAGCAAGGCCTTCGCCGACGGCACCACAGCCGTGAACCAGCTCAGCCTCAGCGTGCCCAACGGCAAACTGACCGTATTCGTCGGGTCCTCGGGCAGCGGCAAGACGACGGCGCTGCGCATGATCAACCGGATGATCGAACCCACCGAGGGCAACATCTCGATCGACGGCGTCGATGTCTCCACCCGAGACCCGGTAAAGCTGCGGCTGGGAATCGGATACGTCATCCAGCACGCCGGACTGATGCCCCACCAACGCGTAATCGACAACGTGGCAACGGTTCCCGTCTTACTTGGCCAGTCTCGCAGGGCCGCCCGCAAAGCCGCCTACGCGGTGCTCGAACGGGTGGGGCTGGACGCCAGGCTCGCGACCCGCTACCCCGCGCAACTTTCCGGCGGCGAGCAACAACGGGTCGGCGTGGCGCGAGCGCTGGCCGCCGACCCGCCGATCCTGTTGATGGATGAGCCATTCTCCGCCGTCGATCCGGTGGTTCGCCACGACCTGCAGAACGAAATACTGCGTCTACAGGGCGAAATGCATAAGACGATCGTCTTCGTCACCCACGACATCGATGAGGCGCTGCGGCTCGGCGAACGGGTGGCGGTGTTCAAGGGCGGTTCATTACAGCAGTACGACGAGCCTGGCCGGCTGCTGTCGCGGCCGGCCAATGATTTCGTCTCCAGGTTCATCGGCCTGGGCCGCGGTTATCGATGGTTGCAACTCCTCGACGCGGCCGGTCTGCCGATGCACCACGTCGAACAGATCACCCCCGACAAGCTCTCCGACACAAGGCTTTCCGACGGTTGGGCGGTCGTCGTCGACGATACCGGTGCGCCCCTCGGCTGGATCGACGACGAGGGGTTGCGCCGCCACCGCGCCAATGTCTCGTTGTCCGACATCATGAGCGCGGTGGGATCGCTGTTTCGGCCCCAGGGCAATCTGAGCCAGGCACTGGATTCGGCGCTGTCGTCGCCGTCGGGCATCGGCCTCGCCGTTGACGACGCCGGAAAGGTGATCGGCGGTGTCCTGGCCGCCGACGTGTTGGCCGCGGTCCAGGCCCTACGGGCGGGCTCGGCGGAACCTCATGGGACTTAGCCGATGCACTATCTGCTGACCCACCTCGACGACGCCTGGGCGCTGACCGGGATACATCTGTGGCTGGCATTGGTGCCGGTGCTGATCGGGCTGGCGATCGCGCTGCCGCTGGGCATGCTGGTGCAGCGCACGCGAATCGCCCGCCGGCTGACGACGGCGGCCGCCAGCGTCGTGTTCACCATTCCATCGCTGGCGCTGTTCGTGGTGTTGCCGATGCTGATCGGGACCCGCATCCTCGACCAGGCCAACGTCATGGTGGCGTTGACGGCCTACACCGCCGCACTGCTGGTGCGGGCGGTGCTCGAGGCGCTCGACGCCGTGCCCGCCCAGGTGCGTGACGCCGCCACCGCCGTCGGCTATCCGCCGATCACGCGGATACTGAAAGTCGAACTGCCGCTTTCGATTCCAGTACTCGTCGCCGGTTTGCGGGTGGTCGTGGTCACCAATATCGCGATGGTTTCGGTCGGTTCGGTGATCGGCATCGGCGGCCTGGGCAGCTGGTTCACCCAGGGTTACCAGACCAACAAGAGCGACCAGATCCTGGCTGGCATCATCGCGCTGTTCCTGCTGGCGGTGGTGATCGACGTGCTCATCGTGGTGGCCGGCCGGCTGGCCACGCCGTGGGCACACGCCACCCGAAGCGCCGGCCGTCGCTCGGTCGTGGCGCCCGTAGTGGGTGGCGCGCGGTGAACTTCTTCGAGCGGGCGATCTCCTATGTGCTGACCGCCGACAACTGGACCGGCCCGGTGGGGCTCGCGGCCCGGATCCTCGAGCATCTCGAATACACCGCCCTGGCGGTGGTGGCCTCGGCGCTCATCGCGATTCCCGTCGGGCTGATCATCGGGCACACCGGCCGCGGCACCCTGCTCGTGGTGGGCGCCGTCAACGGCTTGCGCTCCCTGCCGACGCTAGGCGTGCTGCTGTTCGGGACGCTGCTGTTCGGGTTGGGGCTCGGTCCGTCTTTGGTGGCGCTGATGCTGCTGGGTGTGCCCGCGTTGTTGGCGGGCACCTACGCCGGGATCGCCAATGTCGAGCCGACGGTCGTCGATGCGGCCCGCGCGATGGGTATGACCGAGGCCCAAGTGCTGATGCGCGTCGAAGTGCCGAATGCGTTGCCGTTGATCCTCGGAGGGCTACGCAGCGCGACCCTGCAGGTGGTCGCCACCGCGACAGTGGCCGCCTACGCCAGCCTCGGTGGTCTGGGCAGATACCTGATCGACGGGATCAAAGAACGTGAGTTTCATCTCGCCCTTGTCGGGGCGTTGACGGTGGCCGCATTGGCGCTGGTGCTCGACGGACTGCTGGCGCTGGCGGTGTGGATTTCGGTGCCGGGCACCGGGCGGTTGCGGCGAACATACCGGGCACTTCCGCAGCGGTTGGCGGGCACGTCTTACGGTAGATGAGTGAACGCAGCCCCCTCTGACCCGTCTCGCCGCGTGTGGCAGGCGATGCTCACCTGGCGCGCACATGATGCTCCCCGGATGGAATCGGTACGAGTTCAGGTGTCCGGCAACAGAATCAAGGCCAATGGCCGCATCATTGCCGCCGCCACCGATACCCATCCGGCGTTCGGCGCCTATTACGACTTGCTGACCGATGAGACCGGCGCCACCAAGCGGCTCGGCATGACCGTGACCCTGGCCGAGCGTGAGCGCGTCTTCTCCTTTGCCCGCGACGAAGAGAACATGTGGTTGGTCACCGACCATCAGGGCGAGCACCGCGCGGCCTACAACGGTGCGCTCGACGTCGACGTGGAGTTCAGCCCGTTCTTCAATGCGCTGCCCATCCGGCGGCTCGGTCTGTACGAGCGAGCCGCCTCTGTCACGCTCCCAGTGGTCTATGTGAACATGCCGGAGATGTCCATCACTGCGGACACCGTGAGCTACAGCAGCACCGGCAGCCTGGACGTGATCAAGTTGCGCTCGCCGATCTCCGACACCACGGTGAGCGTCGACGACGACGGCTTCATCGTCGACTATCCAGGCTTGGCAGAGCGGATCTGATCACCCCGCCGGCCCGGCCCGCGGCGGCCAGTTCCTGACGCCAATTCTCCGCCCCGATGATGACGTGGAAAATGTCGGAGCGCGGGAAGCTGTCGTACCGCGTTCGCGCGGCATGGCCGGCGTCGACGAGGTCGGCGACCGAGTCATGCGACGCCAGCGAGTCCCGGGCGCGCTTCAACAGTTCGATGGCGCGATCGGCCGTGGGCACCAGTTGATCGGAGTTGCCTTCGCACATCGCCCTCACCAGGTCCGGGGCCGTGGCCGCCACCCGAGTCCCGTCACGGAATGACCCGGCGGCCAATGCGAATGCCAGCGGGACGTCTGCGGCCACGACGGCCAGTGCCTCCGCGAGCAGGTGGGGCAGATGCGAGATGGCGGCCGCGGCGGCGTCGTGTTCGTCGGACCTGGCCGGTACGACCACCGCGCCGCAGTCCAGCGCCAACGTCATCACCGTCGACCAGACCGAGGGATCGACATGGTCGTCGACGCTGACCACCCACGGGGCCCCGGCGAACAAGCCGGCGTAGCCGGCGGTCCACCCCGAATGCGCGGTACCCGTCATCGGGTGGCCCCCGACGAACCGTTTCAGCAGACCGGCCGCGACGACCTGATCGAGCACCGCTTGCTTGACGCTGGTGACGTCGGTCAATGCGCACCCCGGAGCCGTCTCTTTGATGTGGGCGAGCATGCCGGTTATCGCCGGCATCGGCACGGCCAGCACGATCAACGCCCCGGAGTCGGCGGCGCGCGACAGGGTCGCGATCAGATCGGTGTCAGCGTCGAAGCCGTCGGCGGTCGCGCCCTGCGCACCCTCCACCGAACGGTTGTAGCCGAACACTTCACGGCCGGCTGCCGTTGCGGCCCGCATTATCGAGCCGCCGATCAGCCCCAGCCCGAGCACACACACCGGTGTCTTAGATGGAGGGCTTGCCACATTCCAAGGTTGGCACATCTGGCCGGGAACGGCGCCGTCAGATCTCGCGGCTACCAGCCGCCATCTGGTCAGGGGCCTGGTCAGGGACTACCGTAAGCGGCCATGGGAGCACAACGGGCCTCCGCCCAGCGCGTGTCCGCCGACACACCGGACGGTTTCGGTGTCGCGGTGGTGCGTGAAGAAGGGCAGTGGCGCTGCGCTCCGATGGCCCGTAAGTCGCTGTTGAGCCTGCCGGCCGCGGAGACGGAGCTGCGTGAATTGCGCAGTTCCGGGGCGGTCTTCGGCCTGCTCGACGTCGACGACGAATTTTTCGTCATCGTGCGGCCGGCCCCGTCGGGCACGCGGTTGTTGCTCTCCGATGCCACCGCCGCGCTGGACTACGACATCGCCGCGGAAGTGCTCGACAAGCTGGACGCCGACATCGATCCGGAGGATCTGGAGGACTCGGATCCATTCGAGGAGGGCGACTTGGGGCTGCTGTCCGACGTCGGGTTGCCCGAGGCGGTGCTGGGGGTCATCCTCGACGAGACCGATCTGTACGCCGATGAGCAGTTGGGCCGCATCGCCCGCGAGATGGGCTTCGCCGATCAGTTGTCGGCGGTGATCGAGCGCCTCGGTCGGTGATCGCAAGCGCGGCCGTGGCGATCGCAAGCGCGGCGGCGCCGGGCGCGGCGGGTCGCCACAGCTGATGGAGCCGGGCGCGGCGGGTCGCCGCCATCAGGACCGGTCGGTGAGATCCGACGAAGACCTGATCCGTTCCGCACTGGCGGTTGCCGCGACGGCGGGTCCCCGTGACGTGCCTATCGGGGCGGTGGTGATCGGCGCGGACGGAACCGAATTGGCCCGCGCGGTCAATGCCCGCGAGGCATGCGGAGACCCGACGGCGCATGCCGAGATCCTGGCGCTGCGCGCGGCGGCCGAGGTGCTCGGGGACGGCTGGCGGCTGGAAGGCGCCACGCTGGCGGTCACCGTCGAACCGTGCACGATGTGCGCGGGGGCGCTGGTGCTCTCCCGCGTCGCCCGGCTGGTGTTCGGCGCCTGGGAGCCCAAGACCGGAGCGGTCGGGTCGCTGTGGGACGTGGTCCGCGATCGGCGACTCAACCACCGCCCGGAAGTGCGCGGTGGTGTGCTTGCGCAGGAGTGCGCTGCGCCACTGGAGGCCTTCTTCGCCCGCCAGCGATTGGGGTGAGGGCCCTTGGGTTGGGTAAGCTGCTCGGCGGTGGCGTGTCCGAGCGGCCTAAGGAGCACGCCTCGAAAGCGTGTGACGGCTAAAACCGTCCGAGGGTTCAAATCCCTCCGCCACCGCCAAGACTGTACGAACCTCAGTGGTTCGGATTTGCTGGAAGCCGGGAGACCACTGCGTACGCGCACTTTGTGCGCCACTGCGCGCCCGCCGGAAAATCGCGGTTTAAAATTCGCAATTTTGGGCAAACTGCCGCATGACCGCACGTCACAGCCCTGGTCTCCTTGCTAGCGCAGTAGCCGCCGCGTCGAGCGTTGCCGCTGGTGTGCTGGTATCCGCCATCCCCGCCGCAACCGCCGATCCCTGTCCGGACGTTCAGGTGGTGTTCGCCCGCGGCACCGACGATCCACCCGGTCTGGGTCCGACCGGACAGGCTTTCGTCGACTCTCTGCACTCGCGCATCGGCGCGAAGTCGTTCGACGTTTATCCGGTGGATTACCCCGCCACCCATGACTGGACGAGCGCGGGGGAGGCCGGTGTCAGAGACGCGGGCGCACACGTCGTTTCGATGGCGCACGACTGTCCCAGCACCAAGATGGTGCTCGGCGGGTATTCCCAAGGCGCGGCCGTGATGGGCTTCGTCACCTCGCCTGTCGTGCCGACTGGGATCGATCCGGCGGCCGTGCCCAAACCGTTGGATCCGGAAATCGCTAACCACGTCTCGTCGGTTGTGCTCTTCGCCTTACCCAACGAGAAGGCGATGAACTTCTTCGGTGAGCCGCCGGTCGTCATCGGCCCGCTCTATCAGGCCAAGACCATCGAGGTGTGCGCCGCCCAGGACCCGATCTGCTCTGAGGGCATGAATTTCGCCGCGCATGACACGTACTCGACCAACATGGCAGTGATCGACCAGGGCGCAGCCTTTGCGGCCAGCCGTCTTGGCGGAGGTCCTATGGGCGGCTCCATGTAAGCGGATGGCGGTGGCCATCATCGAGAATGACCGGCCGCACCAATCGGGCCGCGGCGATTGGCGCTCGATACTTGCGAACCACTAGCTTTTCTGAGGTGAAGTTCTCAGCTACTAGTGCAGTCGCGCGGTGGATCGCCCCCTTGCTTACGGTTGCGGCCGTCATCGGTATGGGCCAAGTCGGCTTCCCGGCACAGGTTCGTCCCGCCCCGACGGTGCGCCTGGTTGCCGACGGCAACCCATTGGCCGGAGCGCCGTTCTACGTCAACCCGACGTCGGCCGCCATGCGCGCCGCGCAGAGCGCCGATCCGCCGAGCCCCGAGCTGACCGCGATCGCCAATACACCGCAGGCGTACTGGATCGTCCCGGGCTCCTCGGCAGGCACGGTCGGGAAGTATGTCGGCGATGCCAATGCCGCCGGGGCCATCCCGGTCCTGGCCATCTACGGGATCCCCCACCGCGACTGCGGCAGTTTCGCTGCGGGTGGAATGGCCTCGGGCGGCGACTACCGCGCGTGGATCGACGGCATCGCATCCGGCGTGGGTGCATCCCGGGTGGCGATCATCGTCGAACCCGATGCACTCGCCATGGCCGATTGCCTGTCGGGTGATCAGCGCCAGGAGCGCTTCGATTTGGTTCGCTACGCCGTCGACACGCTGACCCGCGATCCGAACGCGGCCGTCTACGTCGACGCGGGTCACCTGCGCTGGCACACGGCCGACGACATGGCGGCCAGGCTCAACCAGGCCGGCGTCGGCCACGCGCGGGGGTTCAGCATCAACACTGCGAACTTCTTCACCACCGAGGACGAAATCGGTTACGGCGAGGCTATTTCGGGTCTCACGAGTGGTTCGCACTATGTGATCGACACGTCGCGCAATGGTGCCGGACCGGCGCCCGACTCCGACCTCAATTGGTGCAACCCCAGCGGCCGAGCACTGGGCACTCCGCCCACCGCGGCTACCGCGGGAGCGCATGCCGACGCCTACTTGTGGATCAAGCGTCCGGGTGAATCCGATGGGACGTGCGGCAAGGGTGACCCGCCGGCCGGCAACTTCGTGAACCAGTACGCCATCGATCTCGTTCACAACGTCGGCCACTAGAGCGGCTCGAGTGCTACCCGTGTCGGTCCGCGCTACGTCGGGAGCGCGGACGGATTTGCGATTCACAATCGTTCTCGGGTGAAAATGGATAACATTTGAGCACCAAAAGCAGCACAACGAGCGCACGGCACGAGGCGTCATGGCCAGCAAAGTCGGCATCATCGCCGTCATCGCGATCTGTATTGCCTTCATCGCGGCTCCCGAAACAGTGTCCAATTTTCTAGCGCGCGCAGACGATTCGGCAACCGTGTTGTCCAGCGGCATCAACCAGCTTCGTCAGGGATGCGCGGCCATCAGTGACGACCCGCGTTTGGCCGAAGCGGCCCAACGGCACGCTGACGACATGCTGCGCAGCGGGGTACACGGGCACATCGGTTCGGACGGCTCTTCGCCGCAGGTGCGTATCACGGATGCGGGCTATAGGAGCAGGTATTCAGGTGAGATCGTCTTCTGGGGGACCGGATCCGCCGCGAATCCCGACAAGGCCCTCGACATGTGGATGCAAAGTCCCCCACACCGGGCGATCATCCTGAATTGCGCATATAACGCGGGCGGCTTCGCCGCCGCCTGGGACGGTAACAAAATGACCGCCGTCGGTGACTTCGCGGCTTCGTAAAGCACTCTGCGCCAATCTATTTCAGCTCCGCCACCATCGACATACCTATGCAAGCGGGTGGTGAAGCCGGCTAAGCGCCACCTAGCGGGCAATTACATGTGAGGCAGCCAACCGGACCCGTGCGGTGACAGTACAAAGCCGCGGCCCTGGGGGTCTTTGCATGCAGTGATACCCGAGTTGTCCACCCCGCAGGTGATGCCGTTCACGGTGATCGAATGACCCGGAGGAAGCGTTTTGACGGGCTGTCCATCGATCACGCGCGATGGTTCGCTCTCATTCGTCTGCTTCAGCCCGGTAGTGGTGCCAACCCAATTAACCCCGGTGATTCCCGCTTCCGGGTGTGACGGTGCAGGCGGTATAGCAGGCAAGTTATTTCCACTGCACTGTGCTTGATCGGACGTGTAGTTGCAGACGACCCCGTCAGGGGTGAGAAAGTAGACCGTTGGCAGCGGTGGCCGGCCGGGGTTGGGAATGTCAATCGTGTAATCGGAAGCGTTCACGGGGGCATCGGCGCTCAGGTCCGGAAATTTGGGTGGGTCGGCGTGGGCGGTGAATGCAACTGAGAAAGCAGTCCCGACGAGCACACCGGTCCACATGAACTTGTTGACGCACATTTCACTTCTTTCGCTTCGGGGACTCGCGCTACTGAACCGTTCGATGATTCCCTCTCGGCCGTATCGCATTGACGCAAAACATCTTCCATTCATTCACTGCTGACGCCGGGGAAAATCGCCTACGCGCCACCTAGTCGGCCATTACACGTGAGGCAGCCAGCCGGACCCGTGCGGTGACAGTACAAAGCCGCGGCCCTGGGGGTCCTTGCATGCAGTGGTACCCGAGCTGTCCACCCCGCAGATCACGCCATCCACGGTGATCGAATGCAAGGGGGGCAGGGTCTTTAGGGGGTGTCCGTAGACCTGATTGTTAGCGGCAATCGGGTCGCCGGATTGTGCCAGCCCCGAGGTGGTCCCGATCGCGTTCACCGTGCCGGACCCAGCGGCCGGCGGGATAGCGGGAAAATTATTGCCGGTGCACTGCGCCTCTCCGGAGAAAAAATCGCATGTGATGCCATCCGGGGTAAGGAAATACACCGTATTGAGCGGTGCACGCCCAGTGTTGGGAAGCCCGATCGTGTAGTCCGCGACGTTTACGGGTGAGTACCCACTCATGTCTGGAAAAGCAGGCGTGTCGGCGCGGGCATTGCAGCTCGTCACCACAGCGCTGACTATCCCGGCAGCGACAGCGAGCGTCTTATTGATCATCTGAATCCTATCGGTGGGCAGGTTAGTGGTTCGCATTGACCTGAAACTCCTGGGTGTTATATGGAATGTTGGTCGTTGTGTTCCATTGACTCACAAACAGGTTCAGCTTATCCAGCGTTGATCCCGGCAGGATGAATCCGCCGTAGTTCTGGGGTACAAAGTTTGGCGCTTGCGGATTGCTCTGCTGCGCAACAACTGTCGGCCCGACGGTCAACACTTTCGTGGGCTCGTTCGCCACTCTGACTTCAACGTTTCCGGTGCCCTGGTTGAAACCCGATAGCACCGCCTGGCCGCCAACTTCCCTGAAACTGAGCTCCCCGAAGGGTGTGCGGCTGATCGGTGCGGTGGCGACTTCGCCGGGCTGTCCCCAGCCGTTTCCGTTCCAGGGTTGCCAGTATTGGCGCTCGGTGACGTGGTTGGGATCCACACGGTACATGGTCACGCCTCGGGTTCGATCGAACGAGTCGGCAGCGATGTACACCGTGCCGTCTTTGGCTTGATAGCCGCTGATCTGTGTGGGTTGGCTCGTCGCGCTGGTGCCCGGGTGAATGGGGTCATTGGGATTGGGTGGGTTAGGTGTCCAGGGGCGCCACGATCCTTGGATCGGTTTCCATCCATGGCCAGGATCATTGGTCACCTTGACAAGCCACGATCCCCCCGACGGGTTCAGATTGTCGGTACCCGCGACCATCATGTAGGTGGTGCCGTCACTCATCCGGATACTCCCGGCAGGAAGTGTGTCTGTCCCTCTTGGTGCCTCAGGCGGCGGTGGGAACAAGACGTTTTGGCCGTCTTGACCGGTCACCGGCGCACCGAAATGCGGACGGCCCTCGTCGTCGAAGGTGACTGGGACGGCCACCGACGGATAGTGCTTGCCGTCGTAGGCCTTATCGCCGGTGAACGAATCCCCGAAGATTGCGTACAACTTCGCCGGCTGTCCGTTCTCCCCGGGCACCTCGACCGCTTCCCCTAAGTCGGCCGCCCCGATGCCGGGGATGCCGGGAATGCCGCCGGTCCCGGCGACCGGTCCAAGATCCCGCACCTCACCTGGCTTGAGCGGACTCTCGATCCATTCGTCGACGGGTTTCGGAGGGTCGTAACCGTCGGTGTGTAGGGCATCCATCGACTTCCGCAACGTATCCGAGTAGGCATTGCGAATCGAAGTCATCTGTTTGACGGCATCGCGGACGTCGTCCACGGCCTGGGCGTGCGCAGCCTCCTTCAGCCTCTCCAATTTGGCGCGTTCCGACGCGGACAGGTCAAGGGTCAAGTCATGTTTGATCGCGCCGATGAGTCGGTCGAGCCCCCGCAGCTCACTGTCCAGAAGGGCGATCTCTTGAGCCCCTTGCTTTTGCGCGTCGGCCAGGGCAGCCGCTATCGACTCCAGATCGGCGCCGATCTTCGGCAGCTTCTCAGACTGCGTACCAAGGGATTTGATGACCCGCTGGACTTCTTCTGAGTCGTTGATTGGGTGACCACCATCCTGGTGGTTCCAGGCCGCGGCGAAGCGTTTTCGCGCGTCCTCGAAGGCGTGGTCGGCTTCGGCGGTGTGCCTACCGGCCCCGTGAAAGGCCTCGGCCAACTGCGATATCTGAAACGGGCTGCCCGCCTGCAGGCTCTGATTGATCGCCCATGGATCGCCGCCCGCCGACGCGATCAGTTCGGCTTCGCTCAGGTTTTCCCACGTCATTGTGCCGCCAGCAGTCGACAAACACCGACGAGCATCGCCGCCCCCTTCTGAGCTGGTACAACCGTACTACCGGAAGGTCTATGACGGGTTGGTGTTGGTTGGCGTGACCAGGGGACGGAGGCCACAACCAGCTCAGGTCTGGCTACCGGCCAGCTTTCGGGCCGTCAGCACTTCGATGTCTTGGAACGGCCGTCCCTCGGGCCGGATCAGATCGTGAAACCATACTTTGGGGACCGAGGTGTAGGGGTGGTCCCATGAGTCCCATGGGAAGTAGGTTTGGGTCTTGCCGGCCACCAGGCCCCAGTTGATGGCGCCGACGTTGCGGCGCTTGGCAACCGGCAGAATCGATTGGACGGTGCTGCCTTGGGGTCGCGCCATGTATTCCGTGCACAGGATCGGCCGGCCCAGCGGGGTGAGCTCGTTGATCCGGTTCTCGAACCCCGCCGGGCCCGCGTAAGAGTGGAAGGTGACCACGTCGGCGTTGGCGAGCTGTATGTCGCTGATCGCGCTGCGGCCCTGCGGTTGTCCCCAATCCCCGCGCCACACACCACTTGTCAGCGGCTGGCTGGGGTCCACCGCCCGGGCCCAGCGAAAGACCTGGGGGAGCAGGTTGGCGACCAGTTGCTCCTTGTCGCTTCGTTCGACGCTGCGGTACTGGCGTGCCGGGTTATCGGGCTCGTTCCACAGGTCCCAGCCCAAAATCCGGTCATCGTTGCGGAATTGGGTCATCACCGCCGTCACGTAGTCGTGCATGACCGGGACGTACTTCGGATCGCCGAGGCGTTCGGCGCCCGGGCTTTGCGCCCAGCCCGAGTTGTGCACGCCGGCGCGCGGCGCACGCTGACGTCCCGCGCGCGGTTGCGGATCCCAACAGGAGTCAAAGAAGACGAGCAGCGGTTTGATGCGATGGCGCGCCGCGATGTCGACGAATTGGCCAAGGCGCGTTTGAAAGCCGCGCTGATCGGCCGCCCAGAGCTGATCATGAAGGAACACCCGTGCGGTGTTGTGGCCGTAGAACTGGGCCCAGCCGAGCTCGGTGTCGATGCGCCGCGGGTCGAAGGTGTCGGGCTGGAACATCTCGAACTGGTTGATGGCGTTCGCCGGAATGTAGTTTGCTCCAACGAGCCAGCCCTGCGCTTGATACCAGCGGTTGGCGCGCTCGGGTGACCACCGGCCCGCTTCCTCCGCGGTGGCCCGCGGCATCCGGGCAACTGCGGCGCCCGCGGCCAGTAACAAAGGAAGTTTCAGGGCCGTACGTCGTTCCACGATGTGACGATAAGTTTTCGGGGCCGATTCCCTGGGATTTGCTCAGCGCGTCGCGACGACTTCAGATGACGATCGTTACCGTGCCGTCATCGGCGTCGTCGAGCGGTGGGGCTCGCTCGTCATCGTGACCAATCCGTGACCATCGGCACTCGGCGAGCCCATACCGTCATGCCCGCCGATGAAGATAAAATGCGGCCCATCCCGTGCTAAATGCGTTGCCGGACAATCTAACAAGCCGCGCAGCTGCGATCTGAGTCAAGTCGATGTAAGCGGCCGATGCCGCGCAAGCCACGGCCGCCATCGCCAGGGTGTCTCACCGGTTGATCGGGCGGCGTCGACCCTTGCGATTCGAGCAACTCGTCCTAACCGGGCGTCCACACAGGCATGGCGCCGCTATCCGGCATCGGAAAACCTGACAAGCAGTCGGCGAATTACTTCAAACTTCACCCGCGGGAGCGCAATACTGAACGGGTGCCCGATCGAAATGTGTTAGGCGGTCTGCTGGAACCGTGCGGCACAGACCCGCTGACCGGCTTCTACCGCGACGGCTGTTGCTCGACCGGCCCTCAGGACCTCGGGCGGCACACCATCTGCGCGGTGATGAC
Organism: Mycobacterium sp. 852002-51971_SCH5477799-a; assembly: GCF_001667145.1. Taxonomy (GTDB): domain Bacteria; phylum Actinomycetota; class Actinomycetes; order Mycobacteriales; family Mycobacteriaceae; genus Mycobacterium. The sequence continues at coordinate 27,007 of NZ_LZIF01000106.1, read as the reverse complement.
CGCTGAATTCCTCGAGCACCAGCGTTCCATCGGCAACGACTTGTTGACGCCGGTTCCCGAGTATCGGTTCCCCGGCCTGCTGCCGGGTGACCGCTGGTGCGTTACCGCGCTGAACTGGCTACGCGCTCACCACGACGGCTGCGCCGCGCCGGTGGTGTTGGCGGCGACGCACGAGAGCACCCTCGAGGTGGTACCCCTGGAGGCGCTGCAAGAACACAAGGTCGACGTTCCCGACGATCTGGCCAACCTGTAGTCCCACCCCCGGCGAGGCCGATTCACGATGCATCTCCGTCGCGTCTAGCGTCTGTGTCATACGACCTGGCGCGTCGAAGAGGGGTTCCGGTGGGTTCTGTGGTGGACGACATCGACTTCGACGACTTGACCGCGCCCCGGCTGACCGACGTCCAGCGCCAGATCCTGGAATTCACCGAAGCCCAGCCCGTCGACCTCGACATCGACCGGATGCTCGCTGAGGCCATCGAGCAGGCTGGCCTGACAGCCGCAGCCGCCGACCTCGGCGACACCGACGGCTTCGCTGACCGGCTGCGGGCGCACGTCGCGGCGATCGACGCCGACGAAGGCCTGCGCCGGCTCACCCGCGGTTCGCTGCGCCAACGCATCGTGCGCCTGCTGCGCAACCGGTTGTCATTTACCGAGCTCATCCACCGGTATCCCGAGATCGAATCCATTCCGATCGAAAGGCCGTTCATCGTCGTCGGGATGCCGCGTTCGGGCACCACGCATCTGGTGAATCTCATCGCTGCCGACCCGCGCCGACGGGCCCTACCGTATTGGGAGAGCCAGGATCCCATCCCCGCCCGCGGGCAGGGCCCGGACATCTTCGGCATCGATCCCCGCTACGCGCGTGCCAAGTCAGAACACGATGCGTTGATGGCGAGCGCGCCGGTGGTGGCCGCCATGCATGACCGGTTCCCCGAGGCGATCGAGGAGGAGGTGGAGCTTCTTGACCTCGATCTGGCCTCATACGTGCTGGAATGGCATGCGCGCGTGCCAGACTGGCGGGATTTCTATCTGAGTCTCGATCAAACTCGGCACTATGCGTACATGAAAAGGGTGCTGCAGGCGCTGACCTTCCTGCGCGGCCCCCGGACATGGGTGCTCAAGAGTCCGCAGCACTGCGAGCAGCTGGGTCCGCTGATCGCGACATTCCCCGATGCGACGGTGGCGTTCACCCACCGCGACCCCGTTTCGGTGATCCAGTCGGCGATCACCATGATGGCGTACTCGGATCGGTTGCGCCGGAACAGCATTGATCCGCGGTGGCTGCTAGAGTATTGGAGCGACCGCGTGCACCGACTGCTCAGCGCATGTGTACGCGACCGCGACCTGGTGGCATCCGAACGCAGCATCGACATCAACTTCCATCAGCTGAACGGCAACGAAATTCCGCTGCTCGAGAGGCTTTACCGGTGTGCGGGCGTCGACTTACCGCCCACGGTGTTACAAGGCTTTCAGCGGTACCTGGACGGCAATCCGCGCGGCAAACACGGCCGCATCCGTTATGAACTGGAGCGGCATTTCGGTGCCACCGCCGAGGAAATCCGCGGCCGCTTCGGCTTCTACTTCGACAAGTTCGACGTCCGTCCCGAATAAAAGGAGCCGCCAGCGATGTCAGAACCTGTCCATCGGAGCAGGCCGGGCGCCGACGCGATGCGCCCGGCTTCGGCCGAGAAGGCCGAACAGATCGCACCCGGACTTTGGTGTTCGCCAGGCTTGTCCAACTCGTATCTGCTCACGACCACCGAGGGCCGGGTGATCGTCAACACCGGCATGGGGTTCGAGGGACCGGTGCATCGCGCCAACTTCGACGCCGTGGACTCCTCGCCCGTGCTCTACATCATCTTCACGCAGGGCCATGTGGATCACGTCGGTGGCCTGAACAGCGTGCGCGATCCCGAGACAACCGTTGTGGCGCAGGAAAATTGGAAAACATGGCGGGACGACAACGAGCGGTTGATGCCGTACCGGGCCAACCGCAGCGCGTTCGCCTTCAAAGACACCCTGGCCGGCGGTATCCAAGCCATCCAGCGGCGCCTGGGCACCTCACGGCTGGCCGGTCAGAGCGTGCCCGTCGTCGACATCGATTTCGAGGACACCCTCTGCTTGGAGGCCGGCGGCCGGCGCATGGAATTGATCGCCGTGCCCGGCGGCGAGACCACCGACTCCCTGGTGGTTTGGTTGCCGGACGAACGTATCTGTCTGTGTGGAAACATGTTTGGGCCACTGATTGGCCACGTTCCCAATCTCGTCACCATGCGCGGTGACCGCTATCGGGACGCGTTGACGGCCATCGCATCGGTGGACAGGGTCCGCGATCTGCACGCTGAGGTGCTGGTAACCGGTCACTTCGAGCCGGTCAGGGGCGCCGAGCGGATCAACGTTGAGCTGACTCGGCTGCGCGACGCGATTCAATACATTCACGATGAGACCGTGGCGGGGATGAACGCCGGCAAAGACGTCCGCACCCTGATGCGGGAGATCTCGCTACCCGCGGAATGCGAAGTCGGCCAAGGCTACGGCAAAGTGGCCTGGGACGTGCGGGCCATTTGGGAGAACTACTCGGGCTGGTTCCACCACGAATCGACCACCGAGCTATACCCGGTGGGATTCGACTCCGTCGCCGCAGACATCGTCGAGCTGGCCGGGGCTGATGCGCTGGTGGATCGAGCCAGGGCCCACCTGGCCGCCGATCGGGCGTTGCAGGCCATCCACCTTGCGCAGCTTGTCCCCGCGGAGCACCCCGGGGCCCGTGACGTGCTGCGGGAGGCCCATGAAAAACTTCTCGCCGGCAGCACCAACTTCTGGGAGAGTGCATGGCTTCGCAACCAGATAGCGAGGAACGCATGACGGAATTCGCACTACGGCCCGAGGACTTCTATCACACCGGCATCATCGTGGCAGACCTCGACGCTGCGATGGCCCGTATGAGCGCGCTGGCCGGCTACCGCTGGATCAGCCCGGTCAGCTACACCTTGCCGTTTCGTACGACCGCCGGAACTCAAGAGGTGACTTCGACTTTCGTCTATTCGCTGCAGGCTCCGCACGTCGAACTGATCAGGGAGGTGCCTGGCACGGCGTGGACGGCGGCACCCGGCAACGCGATCCATCACCTCGGCTACTGGACCGACAACTTGGCCGAGAGCGCAAAGATGCTGGAGCACAACGGCTTCACCTTTGAGGCGACTGCCGACACCGCTCCACCGGATTTAGCGCTCTTCGCCTACTACCTCGACGCGGCGGGCACCCGCATCGAGATCGTCGACCGCGCCCTGTTCCCGGACTTTCCGGCCTTCCTGCAGGCGGCGGCCGGACCAGAAGCGTAGCGAGACCGGACATGCTGTTGACGGTGCTGCGCTTCAACTTCGCCTCCCCGCACGGTGAACCACGCACGCAGGGCAAGCTTTTGTCCGCGGCGCTCGAACTCGGGGAATGGGTAGAGTCCCGCGGCGTCACCTCGATCAGCGTCGACGAGCATCATGCGACCGGGCACGGGTGGAGCTGCAATCCGATCATGGCCGCGGCGATGTTTTTGGCGCGGACCTCGAAGTTGATCGCCAGCGTCGATTGCGCGCTGGGGCCGCTGTGGAACCCGGTGCGGCTCGCCGAAGACATCGCACTCGTCGACAACATGAGCCGCGGCCGCCTGCACACCACGGTGGGACTCGGGTATCGCGCCGTCGAGTATGACGGTCTTGGAGTCGATTTCGGCCGGCGCGGTGCGCTGATGGACAGTTTGCTCGAACGCATGCTCACCGTCTGGTCCGGCGACGATCCAGAAAACGGCATCTGCACCGGCACCTGGACGCGGCCGCATCCACCGCTGTACGTCGGTGGCGGCGCGCGCGCCACGGCGCGTCGCGCGGCCCGATTCCGGCTGCCGCTCAGTTTGGCGGATCACCTGCCCGACATCGCCGACTACTACAGTGAGCTGTGCGCTGAGGCCGGCACGTCGCCGTTCATCCTCATGCCGGGCCCGGTCAACTACGGAATGATCTACCTGCACGAGGATCCGGACAGGGCGTGGGCGGAGCTGGGCGAGCATATCCTTTGGGAGGCAGTCACTTACGGCCAATGGTCGACCGATCAGCGTTCACTCATGCACCTGCCGGGTGTGCAGACTCTGGAACAGGTCCGGGCATCGGGACGATACCGCTTCCTGACTCCCGACCAGCTGATCGCGGAGGTGCGCGACGCGGAGAATTACGGCCCGCTCGTCATGCACCCCCTGGTCGGTGGCATGCCGGTCGACGAGGCGTGGAAGTCGGTCCAATTGCTCACCGACAAGGTGCTGCCCGCGCTGACCTGAGATGTCGAAATGCGTGGAGCAGTCAGCCGTCGCGGCGCTGCTCGAGCCACTCGGCCAGCGAGCGGCCGGCGTCCAGCACGTGTCGTTCGGCGATCACGCGGGCGCGTTCGACGTCGTTGTCACCGAGCGCGTCGAGCAACTCTTGGTGTTCGTCGAGTGAGTGCTTCTCGTGCTCGGGGAACAAGGTGAGGAAATTACTCGGCACCACCCGGGCGGCCTGCTTGATCTGATTCAACAGCCGGGACGAGTGCGCGGCACGGTGGATCATCTGGTGGAAATGCCAGTTGGCCTCCCCAATGCTGTCGTCGCCGGATCGCGCGACGACGTCGGCGGCGAGTTCACGCAGCGTCTCGAGCTCCTGCGGCTCGATCCGCTCGGCGGCCCACGCCGCGGCCTGCCCGGTCAGCACACCGAGAATGGTGAAGCTGTCCAGCACGTCGTCGGGGCTGATGCCGAGCACCGTGACACCGCTGCGGGGGGCGACTTGGACCAGCCCCTCGAAGGACAGCTCCAGCAGCGCCTCTCGCACCGGTGTGCGGCTGGTCGCGAATTCCTCGGTGATGGCGTCGAGGTCGACCCGGGATCCCGCGGGCAGGGCGCCGGTGAGAATACGGTCGCGTAACTCGCGTGCGGCGCGTTCGCGGACGGTTCCGGAGATGTCGATGCCTGCCACCTGGGCAGAATACCAAACGTAGCGTTTGAAATCTGAAATATCAGATGTTACATTTCAAAAATGCGCACCGACAAAATGACCCTCGTGGCCTTCATGCAGGCCGGCAGCACATCCGTCTACGCAGGCTCATGGCGGCACCCCGCAACCGAACACGGGTACTTGGACGCTTCTTACTACGCCAAAATCGGCCGTCAGCTCGAAGAGGGCTGCTTCGACCTGATGTTTTTCGACGATCGCCTGGCGATGCCGGGGGTCTACGGTGGCTCGGTCGACGAAGCCGTCCATTACGGAGCCCGGGCGGTCAAGCTGGACCTCAGCGTGATCCTCGGGGTGCTCGCGCAAGCCACCTCGAAGATCGGGCTAGGCGCCACCTACTCGACGACGTATTACCAGCCGTTCCACGTCGCAAGGACCTTCGCCTCACTGGATCACCTTTCGGGCGGCCGCGCCGCCTGGAACGTGGTCACCTCGGTCAACGACAGTGAGGCACAGAACTTCGGCGTCGACGCCCACCTCGGCCACGACGAACGCTACGACCGCGCTGACGAATTCATGGACGTCGTCACCGGGCTGTGGGACACCTGGGAGGACGACGCCATCCTGCACGACCGGGCGTCCGGGCACTACGCGAATCCCGCGAAGGTGCACGAGCTTGGCCACGTCGGCCAGTTCTTCTCCGCGCGCGGTCCGTTGACGGTGCCGCGCACCCCGCAGGGCCGGCCGGTCATCATCCAGGCCGGATCGTCGGGCCGTGGACGCGAATTCGCTTCGCGGTGGGCCGAATTGATTTTCACCGGCGATCCGGGCATCGACGTCGCGCGCAGCCACTACGCGGATCAGAAGGATCGCATCGCCGACGCCGGCCGCGATCCCGCGGATGTCCGTATCTGCCCCATGGCCTACGCTGTCGTCGGCGAATCGGAAGCCCACGCCAAGGAGCGCGAAGCCATGTTCCTCGATGACCTGGTTCATCCCATGGCATCCCTGACGCTCTTGTCGGAGTTGATGAATTACGACTTCGCGCAACATGATCTCGACGATGCTGTTACCGACGAACTGCTCGCCTCGGTCTCCGGCATCCGCGGGCTGATGCAGAACCTGCGTACCCACATCGGCGGTGACACGGTCACGCTGCGTGACCTTGCCAATCATCGCGCCACCTTGCTGCAGGGACCGCGTTTCGTCGGCACGGGTCAACAGGTGGCCGACCAGATGGCGGACTGGTTCGAAACCGGTGCCTGCGACGGATTCGTCTTGGCGGCAACGCATCTGCCCGGAGCGTTCGAGGACGTCGTGCGGATGGTGGTTCCGGAGCTGCAGCGCCGGGGACTGTTCCGCACCGAATACGAATCGTCGACGCTGCGGGGACACCTTGGGTTGCAACGTCCTTCGAACACGCGAGCTGCCGCCGGTGCCAATGCTTGACGGGCTGCGCGTACTCGACCTCGCCACCCTGGCCGCCGCGCCGCTGGTGGCCACCTATCTGGGCGAGTTCGGTGCCGACGTGGTCAAGGTCGAAGAACCCCGGAATGGAGACCCGATCCGTGGCTGGGGCAACCAGCGCGACGGCGTCGGGCTGATGTGGAAGTCGTTGTCCCGCAACAAGCGTTCGATCACTCTCGATTTGCGCTGCGCCGAAGGCCAGGCGCTGGTGCGCCGCCTGGTGGAACATGCCGACGTCGCCATCTTCAACACCCGTCCCCAGACCTTGCGCAAGTGGCGCCTGGACTACGAGAGCCTGCGCGCGGTCAACAACCGGATCGTGATGCTGCACATCACCGGCTACGGCTTGACCGGGCCCAAGAGCGAGCGCCCGGGGTTCGGCACGCTGGGGGAGGCGATGAGCGGATTCGCGCACATCACTGGCCAGGCCGGCGGTCCACCCACCCTGCCGCCCTTCATGTTGGCCGACGGGGTCGCCTCATTGAATGCCGCCTACGCAGTGATGATGGCGCTGTATCACCGCGACGTGCACGGCGGGACGGGGCAACTGATCGACGTCAACCTGATCGACCCGCTCGCCCGGCTGCTGGAGCAGACGCTGCTGGGTTATGACCAGCTGGGGTTGGTGCCGGAGCGGTCCGGCAACCGGTGGGATATTTCGGCGCCGCGCAACACGTATCAAACGGCCGACGGGCGGTGGCTGGCCATGTCGGGAAGCTCACCGACCCTGGCGCTGCGCGTGTTCCGAGCGATAGGGCGAGACGATCTGGTGACGGACCCCGACTTCTCAGACCCGCAGCGGCGGCTGGCGCGGGCCCGCGAGGTCGACGCCGTGGTGGCCGATTGGGTTGCCACGAAGACACTTTCGGAGACGATGGAGGTCTTCGACTCCCATGAGGTGGCCGCGGCCCCGGTCTACGACATCAAAGACCTGGTCGCCGACGAGCAGTTGGCGCATCGTGAGGTGTTCATCTCCGTCGACGATGCAGAGCTCGGGGCGATGACGGTGCAGGCTCCGGTCCCGCGTTTCTCATCGGCGTCCGGCGCGGTCGGCCATCTCGGACCTCGCCTGGGCGAACACAATGCCGAAGTCTACGGTGAGCTACTCGGTTTGACTCCCAACGACATTGACGACCTGCGCGCCCGCGGCGTGCTGTGAGAAGAAAGAAAACTCGCTAGTGACCGATCTGCTCCGTCGTTCCGAACTCGCGGTGCCCGCGAGCAACGACAACATGTTCGACAAGGGCGCCCAGTGCGGCGCCGACCTGGTGTTCCTCGACCTCGAGGACGCGGTGCCCCCGGCGTATAAGGAAGAGTCGCGCGCCAAGGCGATCGCCGCGCTCAACGACATCGACTGGGGCCGCACCGCCCGCGCCATCCGGATCAACGGCCTGGACACCCAGTGGTGTCACGACGACGTCGTCGGCGTGGTGACCAAGGCAGGCCACAATCTTGACACGATCATCATCCCGAAGGCCCGCCGCGCTCGCGACGTGTGGTGGGTGGATGTGCTGCTCACCCAGCTGGAATCGAAACTTGGCTTGGGCAATCGCATTCGGCTCGAAGTGCTCATCGAGGAAGTGGAAGGCCTGGCCAATGCCGAAGAGATCGCGGTGGCCAGCCCTCGCCTGGACGCCCTGATATTCGGCGTTGGCGATTTCTCGCTGTCCCAGGGGGCCCGGGTGGACACCAACTTCGTGCCGCTCGGTGAATACCCCGGCGAATTCTGGGCTTACGCGCGCAACAAGGTGATCGTGGCGGCGCGCATCGCGGGCATCGACGCGATCGACGCGCCGTATCCCGACTACCGGGATCTGGTGGGCTACGAGCGCGACGCGCGGCGCGCATCGTTACTCGGCTACACCGGCAAGTGGGCCATCCACCCCGATCAGGTGCCCGTCGCCAACGAGGTCTACGCTCCGACCGCCGACGAAATCGCCAGGGCCCAAGCCAATGTCGCCGCCTACCGCGAGGCCGAGGCCAAGGGCCGCGGCGCGGTGGGCGTGAACGGTGTCCTGGTCGACGCCGCCTACGTGAAGCAGGCCGAGCAGACCCTGGCGCGCGCGGCCCTGATCAACGGCAGCCGTTAGCTAGTCGATCACCGCTAGTCGATCACCACCAAGAGGTCGCCGCCCTCCACCTGTGCGGTCTGCGCGACCGCGATTCGGGCGACCTTTCCGGCCTTCGGGGTGGTGACGGCCGCCGCCATCTTCATCGCTTCGATCGTCGCGATCGTCTGGCCGGCTTCGACTTCCTCGCCGACGTCGGCGGTCACCGTCACGACGCCGGCAAAGGGCGCGGCGATCTGATCCGGGTTGGCGCGATCGGCCTTCTCGGCGGCGGGCACGTCCGAGGCGATGCTGCGATCCCGCACCACGACGGGCCGTAGCTGACCGTTGAGGATACACATCACGGTGCGCATGCCGCGTTCGTCGGCATCCGAGACGGCCTCCAAGCCGATCAACAGCTCCACACCGCGCTCCAGCTCGACGCGGTGTTCATCCCCGTGGCGCAATCCGTAGAAGAACTGGTTGGCGCTCAGCCGAGAGGTGTCCCCGTACTGTTCGCGATGGTCCTCGAGTTCCTTGGTGGGCCCGGGGAACAGCAGCCGGTTCAGCGCCGCCTGCCGCTCGACGCCCGGGGCGGCCAACGCCTTCTCGTCGTCGGCGGACAGCGCCTGCTCCGGCTTCGCCGGGCCGCGCCCCTCCAATGCCTTGGTGCGCAACGGCTCGGGCCAACCGCCCGGTGGGTCACCGAGTTCTCCGCGCAGGAAGCCGATCACCGAATCCGGGATGTCATACCGAGCGGGGTCGTCGGCGAAGTCTTGGGCGCTGACGCCAGCGCCGACCAACGCCAGCGCCAGGTCACCGACCACCTTGCTGGACGGGGTGACCTTGACCAGGTGGCCGAGGATCGCATCGGCTCCGGCGTAGGCGTTTTCGATGTCCTCGAACCTGTCACCGAGTCCCAGCGCGATGGCTTGCTGGCGCAGGTTCGACAGCTGGCCGCCCGGAATCTCGTGGTTATACACCCGTCCTGTCGGGGCGGGAAGCCCGGATTCAAACGGCGCGTACACCTTTCGCAGCGCCTCCCAATATGGCTCCAGATCGCAGACGGCCGGCAGCGATAACCCGGTGTCGTAGGTCGTGTTCGCTGCGGCGGCCACGATCGACGACAGCGCGGGCTGGCTGGTGGTTCCCGCGAGGGGGGCAGCGGCACCGTCGACGGCGTCGGCCCCGGCGTGCCAGGCCGCCACGTAGCTCGCCAGCTGGCCACCCGGGGTGTCGTGGGTATGCACGTGCACCGGCAGGTCGAATCGGGACTTGAGCGCCGAGACCAGCGTCGCCGCCGCCGGCGCACGCAGCAGCCCGGCCATGTCCTTGATCGCCAGCACATGGGCACCCGCGTCGACGATCTGTTCGGCCAGCTTCAGGTAATAGTCGAGCGTGTACAGCTTTTCGGCCGGATCACTGAGATCGCCGGTGTAGGACATCGCCACCTCGGCCACCGCCGCCCCGGTTTCCCGCACGGCGTCGATGGCCGGTCGCATCGAGTCGACGTTGTTCAACGCATCGAAGATCCGGAAGATATCGATGCCGGTCGCCGTCGCTTCCTCGACGAACGCCGTGGTGACGGTCTCCGGATAGGGCGTGTATCCGACGGTGTTGCGCCCGCGCAGCAGCATCTGCAGGCAGATGTTGGGCAACGCCTCGCGCAGCGTTGCCAGCCGCTCCCACGGATCCTCCTTCAGAAACCGCAGCGCCACATCGTAAGTCGCCCCGCCCCAGCATTCGATCGACAACAGTTGCGGTGTGGTCCGCGCGATGTAGGGCGCCACCTTGATCAGGCCGCTGGTGCGGACCCGCGTGGCGAGCAGGGATTGGTGCGCGTCGCGGAACGTGGTATCGGTGACGCCGACGCCGCGCGACTCGCGTAACCACGCCGCAAAGCGCTCCGGCCCGAGCTCGGCCAGCCGCTGCTTGGAACCGGCCGGGGGATCCGCCGACAGATCGATGTCGGGCAGCTTGTCGTGCGGGTAGACCGCCGACGGACGCTCACCGTGCGGCTTGTTGACGGTCACGTCGGCCAGGTAGTTGAGAATTTTGGTGCCGCGGTCAGCGGAGCTGCGCGCGGTGAGCAGCTTCGGGCGCTCCTCGATGAACGACGTCGTGATACGGCCGGCCTGAAAATCCGGATCGTCCAGGACCGCTTGCAGGAATGGGATATTCGTCGAGACGCCGCGGATCCGGAACTCCGCGACGGCGCGTCGGGCCCGGCGCACCGCGGTCGCGAAGTCGCGGCCCCGGCAGGTCAGCTTGATCAGCATCGAGTCGAAGTGGGCGCTGATGTCGGCGCCCAGCGTCGTGCCGCCGTCCAACCGGATTCCCGCGCCGCCGGGTGTTCGGTAGGCGGTGATCCGGCCGGTGTCCGGACGGAAACCGTTCGCCGGATCTTCGGTGGTGATCCGGCACTGCAACGCCGCGCCATGCGGAACCACCGAATCCTGGCTCAGGCCAATGTCTTCCAGGCTCTGCCCCCCGGCGATCCGCAGCTGTGCCGACACCAGGTCGACATCGGTGATCTCCTCGGTCACCGTGTGTTCCACCTGGATGCGGGGATTCATCTCGATGAACACATGATTGCCGCGCTCATCGAGCAGGAATTCCACGGTGCCCGCACAGGTATAGCCGATGCTTCGCGCGAATGCCACCGCGTCCGCGCAGATCTGTTGGCGCAGTTCAGGATCAAGGCCGAGAGCGGGGGCGATCTCGATGACCTTCTGGTGGCGGCGCTGCACGCTGCAGTCCCGCTCGTAGAGGTGCATGACGTTGCCCTGTGTGTCGGCCAGGATCTGCACCTCGATGTGACGCGGGTTGATCACCGCCTGCTCGAGAAACACCGAGGCATCCCCGAACGCGGACTCGGCCTCACGGCTGGCCGCCTCGATCGCCTCCGGCAGCGACGCGGCCTCGGCCACCCGGCGCATCCCGCGTCCGCCGCCGCCGGCGACCGCCTTGACAAACAGTGGAAACGTCATCGACTCGGCGGCCGCCAGCAGTTCATCCACGGACGTCGAGGGCGCCGAGGAAGCCAGCACCGGAAGACCCGCCTCCCGCGCCGCCGCGATCGCCCGCGACTTGTTGCCCGTGAGCTCGAGCACTTCTGCACTCGGGCCGACGAAGGTGATGTCCGCCGCCGCGCACGCCGCCGCCAGGTCGGGATTCTCCGACAAGAAGCCATAGCCGGGGTAGATCGCGTCCGCTCCGCACGCCTGTGCCGTCGCGACGATGTCGTCGACCGACAGGTAAGCGCGGACCGGGTGGCCCTCCTCACCGATCTGGTAGGACTCGTCGGCCTTCAGCCGATGCACGGAATTGCGGTCCTCGTATGGGTAGACCGCGACCGTGCCGATCTCCAGCTCATAGGCGGCGCGGAACGCGCGGATCGCAATCTCGCCGCGATTGGCGACAAGTACTTTCGCAAACACGGTGTTTACGATAGAGCGCGTTGCGGAGGTCCGACATACTCGCTCAGCGGACGGATCAGCGCGTTGGACGCGGTCTGCTCCATGACGTGCGCCGTCCACCCGGTGATCCGGCTCATCACGAAGATCGGCGTGAAGATGCCGATGTCAAAGCCCATCAGGTAATAGGCCGGTCCGGTCGGGAAGTCCAAGTTGGGTTTGATGCCGTTGCCCTTGGCCATCCCCATCTCCAGAACTTCGTAGATGTCGAGCCACTTCTGGCCGTCGCGCGCGGCGGCGACCCGTTTGAGGGCCTCCTTCATGGTCGGCACCCGCGAGTCACCGTTCTTGTACACCCGGTGGCCGAAGCCCATGATCTTGTCTTTGCGATCCAGCTTGCCCCGCAGCCATTCTGCGGCCTTGTCCGCGGTGCCGATCTCGAGCATGTCGTGCATGACGGCCTCGTTGGCGCCGCCGTGCAGCGGGCCCTTGAGCGCGCCGATAGCGGCGGTGACCGAACTGTAGATGTCGGATTGGGTGGAGGTAACCACCCGGGCGGCGAAGGTCGATGCGTTGAAGCTGTGCTCGGCGTAGAGGATCATCGACTGCTCGAAGGCGTCCATCACCACCTGCTCGGGCACATCGCCGAAGCACATGTGCAGGAAGTTCTGCGCATAGTTCATGTGGCTGTGCGGGGCGATGGGGTCCAGGCCGCGCCGGCGGCGCATGTCGGCGGCGACGATGGTGGGCAACAGCGCGAACATTCGCATCGCCTTGGCATAGTTGGCCGCCGGACTGCTGTCGTCCTCGTCCGGATCCTCGGCCCCCATCGAACTGATGAAGGTGCGCACCACGTCCATCGGGTGGCAGGTCTCGGGCAACTTGGCCAACAACGACAGCTGGGATCGGTTCAGTCGGCGGGACGCGCGTTCCCGCTGGGAGAACAGCGCAAGCTGTTGGTCGTCGGGAAGCTCGCCGTGCCACAGCAAGTAGGCAACCTGTTCGAAGCTGCACTTCGCCGCCAGGTCCTGCACCGCGTACCCACGGTAGGTGAGGGAGTTGGTTTCCGGAACGACCTTGGAGATGGCGGTGGTGTCGACGACGACACCGGCCAGGCCCTTGTAGATGCGGGGCTGGTTGTCTTCGACGGTGCTCATTGCACGACTCCTTGCGCGAAGTTGTAGATGTCGGAATCGAATTGGCTGTAATCGGCGTAGCGCAGCAGCTCGTAAAGCCGGTTGCGGAGTTGCATGCGGTCTAAGAGCCCGGCTTGCGTTCCCGCGTCCGCGATTTCACGTAGGCCGGCCTCGACGGCGTGCATGGCCAACCGCAGCGTGGTCACCGGGTAGATCACCACGTTGTAGCCGATGTCGGACAGCTGCCGGGCGCTCAAGAGCTCCGACTTACCGAACTCGGTCATGTTGGCCAGCAACGGTGTGTCCACGGCGGCCCGGAACCGCTCGAATTCGCTTGGTGTGTGCAGGGCTTCGGTGAAGATCAGGTCGGCGCCCGCCTCGGCGTAGGCCTTCGCACGGTCGATCGCGGCGGGGATCCCCTCGATCGCGGCGGCGTCGGTGCGAGCGCAGATGATGAAATTTGGGTCCCGCCGGGCGGCCACGGCAGCGCGCAGGCGTTTGATCATCTCGCCGGCAGGCACGACGGCCTTTCCGTCGAGATGCCCGCACCGCTTGGGGTTTTGCTGGTCCTCCAAATGGCAGCCGGCCAGCCCGGCATCCTCCAGCACGGTCACGGTGCGCGCCGCGCTCATCGGTTCCCCGAAGCCGGTGTCGGCATCGATCAGGGTGGGCAGGTCGGTGACCGAGGCGATCTGTGCTCCGCGCGCGCTGACTTCGGTCAGGGTGGTCAGGCCGATGTCGGGCAGGCCGAGGTCGGCCGACAGCACCGCCCCGGACACGTACACGCCGTCGAACCCGAGCTCGGCGACCAGCTTGGCCACCAGTGGCGAGAAGGCGCCCGGAAATCGTTGCAAGCGACCACTTTTCAACGAGGCGCGAAATTGGTCCCGCTTGGTTGCCGCCGGCACGGAGCTGCCGATCAATCCACTCATCAGAAGATCCCCGAGGCAACAGTGGGCGCATTGTCGAGCACCAGCGGATCGACCGTGATGTTGAGCGCACCCAGAGCGCCCGCCTGCAGGTCCGGAAGGGCCTCGGCCGCTGAGAGGAACCGCCGCTGCTCGGTGTCGCTGACCACACCCTGGGCCAGTTCGGTGAACTTTCCGATGTACTGCTTGCGCTTGAACGGCCGGGCCCCCAGCGGGTGCGCGTCGGCGACCGCGATCTCGTCAACGATGACCTCACCGTTCTTCAGGGTGACTTCGGCACGGGCGCCGAACGCCTTCGACGCGGGGTCCGCGGCGTGGTAGCGCCGGGTCCATTCGGGATCTTCGACCGTCGAGATCTTGCGCCACAGCTCGATGGTGTCGGGCCGGTGGGCCCGCTCCGGCGCGTAAGACCTTTCGTGATGCCAGGTTTGGTCCTGCAGCGCGACCGCGAAGATGTACATCACGGAATGGTCCAGCGTCTCGCGAGAGGCATCCGGGTCGAACTTCTGCGGGTCGCCCGCTCCAGTGCCGATCACGTAGTGGGTGTGATGGCTGGTGTGCAGCACGATCGTCGCGACCTGCTCCAGATCGCCGATACTCTCGCGCATCCGGCGGGCGAGGTCGATCAGCGCCTGACTCTGGTATTCGGCGGAATGCTCCTTGGTGTAACTGTCCAGGATCGCGCGCTTGGGCTCACCGGGCTCGGGCAGCGGCACCTGGTAGGTGTGGTCGGGTCCCGAGAGCAGCCAGGCGATTACGCCGTCCTCTCCCTCCCAGATGGGGGCGGGTGCGCCCTCACCGCGCATGGCGCGGTCAACAGCTTCAATAGCGACTTTGCCGGCCCAGGCGGGCGCGTACGCCTTCCAGCTGGAGATCAGGCCCTTGCGAGACTGTCGGGTGGAGGTGGTCAAGTGCAGCGCCTGACCGATGGCCTGGTAGATGGTCTCCTTGTCGAGATGCAACATGGTGCCCAGGCCGGCGGCCACCGACGGGCCCAAATGCGCGACATGGTCAACCTTGTGCTCGTGCAAGCAGATTCCTTTGGCCAGATCGATGTGGACCTCGTAGCCGGTGGCGATGCCGCGGATCAGGTCGGCCCCGCTGATCCCGAGGTGCTGGGCCACGGCGACCAGCGGGGGGATGTTGTCACCCGGGTGGGAGTATTCGGCGGCCAGGAAGGTGTCGTGAAAGTCAAGTTCGCGCACGGCGACGCCGTTGGCCCAGGCCGCCCACTCCGGTGAGTAGTCGCCCTGGATCCCGAAAACCTTGGCGCCCTTGGACGGGTGCGCCCGCGCCTGAGCGCGGGCGGCGGCGACCGGACGACGGGTGACCGACGCGGCCGAGACCGCGGCGTTGTCGATGACGCGGTTGATCACCATCGCCTCGGTGTCCGCGAGCACGGCGACTGGGTCCGCTGCGACCTCGGCGATCTTCCAGGCCAGGTGCTCCTCGCGGGGGAAGTCATCGGCGCTGCGTCGGGTTCGAACGTCGTGGATCCGCATAACTCGCACAGTACGCAGAGTGGCAGCGGGGGTAAATGGCCTGTAAAAGCGTAATCATGCGTTCTTGGCCGCGAGATTTTGCGAATCTTGCGTAAGGGCGAGGCGTACTGTGTGACGGGTGGCGAAGACGTTCGCCGGCGCACGGTTACGGCGTTTGCGCGAGGAAAAGGGGCTGACCCAGGTGGCGCTGGCGCGCGTCTTGGGCTTATCGACCAGCTACGTCAATCAACTGGAAAACGATCAGCGTCCGATCACCGTCCCGGTGCTGCTCACCCTCACGGATCGGTTCGACTTGCCCACGCATTATTTTGCGCCGGAGTCGGACGCTCGCTTGGTCTCGGACCTGCGCGAAGTTCTGGCCGATACGTCTGCCACGCCCGCGCAAGTCGAGGAGCTGGTCGCCCGCATGCCGTCGGTGGGTCAGACGTTGGTCAATCTGCACCGCCGGTTGCACGACACCACCGCCGACCTCGAAGCCCTGCACAGTCACGCCAATGTCGACACCTCGACGCCGTCGCAACAGCCAATGCCTTTCGAAGAGGTCCGAGACTTTTTCTACGACCGCAAGAACTACATCGGAGAACTGGACGTCGCGGCCGAAAACCTATTCGACGAGAACCGTTTGCGCATCGGCGGTCTCGACGGTCAGCTCGCGGAGTTACTCGCCGCCAAGCTGGGCGTAACGGTGGTAATCGACGACGGCCAAACGTTGGATCCCAACTCCAAGCGTCTGTATGCGCCCGAATCGAAGACCTTGTATTTGGCCCGGTGGCTGCACCCCGGCCAGCGCGCCTTTCAACTCGCCACCCAGACCGCCTTGCTCACCCAGGACAGGTTGATCACCGGCATCATCGCCGGCGACGATCAGCTCAGTGACGATGCACGCGGCGTGGCCCGCATCGGTCTGGCCAACTATTTCGCCGGTGCACTACTGTTGCCCTACCTGAGATTTCTCGATACCGCCGGGCGTGTCCGCTATGACATCGACCAGCTGGCAAGGCGATTCGAGGTAGGGTTCGAAACCGTCTGTCACCGGCTGTCCACCCTGCAACGCCCCAGCGCCCGCGGTGTGCCGTTCATCTTTGTCCGCACCGACAGCGCGGGGAACATCTCGAAACGTCAGTCCGCCACGGCATTTCACTTTTCCCGTGTCGGCGGGAACTGTCCGCTGTGGGTGGTCCACCACGCCTTTTCCCGGCCCGGACAGTTCCTGACGCAGGTCGCGCGGATGCCCGACGAGCGCACCTACTTCTGGATCGCCAGAACCACGACTAGCGAGCCGAGCCGTTATCTCGGTCCGGACAAGACCTTCGCCATCGGACTGGGCTGCGACGTCGCCCATGCCGAGAAACTCATCTACTCCGTCGGGATCGATCCGACCAACGTCGAGTCGATTGTGCCGATCGGCGCGGGCTGCAAGATATGCGACCGGCCCGCTTGTCCGCAACGCGCGTTCCCCTACCTCGGTCGCCCGGTGCGTGTCGACCCGCACAGCAGCACGGATCTGCCGTATCCGCCGGTGATTACGGCCTGAGCAGGCCCGGCCGGCCTCGCGCTGTGCGGCAACATCCCGTAGGGCGGCATCGGCCTAGCGGCGACCCCTACCCAACATCCATCGCACTTTTTGAAATGCGAACGGTGTCGCCAGCAGCCCCAGGGCCAGGCAGGCGGTTCCCATGCCGACGAGCGATAGCGATCCCCGGTGAGCGCCATCCCAGACGGCGAAGGCGCCGCACGCGGGAAGAAAGACCATGCCGACCACCAGCTTGACGGACTCGCGGGCACCGGCCTCCTTCCCGTTGGCGTGTCGGGGCGGCTTGCCGGCGTGCGCGGCGTCGGCCGTGTAAAGCACTTTGATGGCGATGTAAATCCCGAGAGCCATCGTGATCCAGCCGATGAACGGCAGGGCCGCTGCTCTGCGGATGTCGTGCGGCGGCGGGTTGAACGCCATGAGCGCGCCGCTGACCATCCATGCCGACCCGAGCAGAAACACAGCGAGACGACGCCCCACCCGATGAGTATGCGGTGGGTGCTCGGGCGATGTCCACGGATCTGCCCACATTCGGCCGCCGGTCGCGGTCTTGACGGCGCCCGCGACGTAATGTTCCAGTGAGCCATGCACGGGATCGGGGTGACCGCATGCCCAGGGTAGCGATACTCGATGACTACGCCGGCGTGGCCTTGCAGGTTGCCGACTGGTCACCGGTGCAAAAGCGGGCCGAGGTAACCGTTTTCGACCGCCACCTTGCCGAGGACGAGGCCGCGGATGCGTTGCGGCCGTTCGACGTGGTGTGCACCCTGCGAGAGCGCATGGCGTTTCCGCGGACCTTGATCGAGCAGCTGCCGGACTTGAAGCTGATCACGATCGTCGGCAGGAGTCTGCCGAACCTGGACATGGCCGCGGCCAGCGAGCACTCGATTCTGGTGGCGCATTCGGATTTTGCCCATCCCCGATTCAGGTCCATGCGCGACGCCACGCCGGAATTGGCGTGGGGACTGATGATTGCGACGGTGCGCAATCTCGCCGACGAGCATCGCAACATGCGTGCCGGCGGGTGGCAGGCCAGCGCGGGTATGACCCTGGCCGGCAAGACCCTGGGGCTGCTCGGTCTGGGCAGAGTCGGTAGGCGCATGGCCGAATACGCCAGGGTTTTTGGCATGGACGTCATTGCGTGGAGCCAGAATCTCACCGAGGACGCCGCCTCGAGCGTTGGCGCGCGCCAGGTCGATAAAGCCACGCTGTTCGAATCCTCGGATGTGGTCTCGATTCACCTGGTGCTGTCGGAACGCACCGTAGGACTGGTCGGCGAAGCCGAGCTGGCTTCGATGAAGCCCAGCGCCTACTTGATCAACACCTCCCGGGGCCCGATCGTCGACGAGGCGTCCCTGCTGGACGCGCTGGAAGCCGGGCGCATCGCCGGCGCCGGGCTGGACGTCTACGACACCGAGCCGCTGCCGAAAGACCATCGGCTGCGGTTGCTTCCGAACGTGACGCTGTCTCCCCATCTGGGGTACGTCACGCGCGAAATGCTGGGTGCCTTTTATTTGGACACGGTGGAATCAGTGGTGGCCTGGCTGGACGGGACGCCCATCCGGATCGCCAATCCCGAAGTGGTGCCGCGGCGCTGAGCGAATTCACCTTCGCTTCCAGTGCGGACTTTTGACCGCTTCCAGCGCTTCGGTGACGTAACGATCCAGTGGCCGTGGTTTCCCGGACTGTCGCACCCATTGCTGGAAGGCGAAATCAGCGGCCGCGAAGGCGAGTTGAACCAGCAGACCCGGACGGATATCGGCCTCGGGTTCGGCGCCCATCCGTTCGGCGATGAGCTTGGTCGCTCGCTCCTTATCCGCCGGCCGGTGGACGGTGACCTTGTCGAGTAGGTCGGGGACGACCAGCAGGGCCCCGCGCCATTCTTCGGTGTCGGTCGGCTCGAAGGAGCGGGTCCGCGTGATGATGGCGTTGACCAGGGCGACGTCGGGTGACTCGGCGGCGGGCCGTCTCTCGAGGAGATTGACGATCGCGGCGCCGCCGTACCGCACGGGCGCAAGGAGAAGCTCTTCCTTCGCTGGAACATGCCGGAAGAACGTGCGTGGGGAAACGCCTGCGGCCGTGGCAATTTCCTCGGTGGTCACCGCGTCGTACCCGCGCTCGACGAACAAGCGAAACGCCGCGCGCCGGATTTCGGCCCGGATCTGTGCGCGCTGCCGGTCGCGGAGCGAGACCGGTCTGCTGGGAAAGGTCATCGGAAGCAGCCGATTCCGCCATCGACGTGAATGGTCTGTCCGGTGATGAAGGTGGCGTCATCGCCGAGTAGGAACGCCACCAGCGCGCCCACGTCGGTGCGGACGTCTCCTATGCGCTTCATCGGAACCCGCCCCACGGCCTTGTCGTACTCCTTGGGCGCGAACGATTTCCAGAACTTCACGCCGTCTGATTCGGCGAAGGGGCAGATGACATTGACGCGAATGTTGTCGCGCCCCCATTCCAGTGCGGCCACCTTCGACAGCCCGCGGATGCCTTCCTTGGCGGCGGCGTAGCCGCCCCACTTAGGCTCGCCGCCGGTGCCCGTCCCCGAACCGAGGTTCACGATGGACCCGCCGCCGGCCTCGACCATCAATGGGTGCACGGCCTGCATCAGCAGAAACGTCGCGCGGGGGCCGACGTCATAGCCGAGGGCCAGGTCTTCGGTGGTGATGTCCACGAACGCCTTGGGCTCGTTGGTGGCGATGGCGTTGTTGACCAGGCCGTGCACCGTGCCGAAGGCGCTGACCGCCGCGGCCGCGATCAGCTGGGCGCTGTCCGGGTCACGCAGATCGGCGACGAACTGTTCCACCCGTCCGATCGCCTTGAGTTCGGTGGTGGTGCTGTCCAAAACCTCTTCCTGGATGTCGACCACCAGCACCTGCGCGCCGCGTTCGAGCAGCGCGGTGGCTACTCCCTTTCCGACGCCTTGGGCGGCACCCGTGACGATCGCGACGTGGCCGCGCATCGAATCAGGGTGGCTGTAGCTCATCTGGCCGGTCCCGTCCGCAGCCGCCCGCCCCGATGCAGTTCGTAGGTGCTCCGCACCCCGTCGGGCAGTTCGATGAACTCGGCCGGCGTCCCGTCCGGGTCGCTGACGAAAAACATTCGAACGCTGCCGATTTCGAAGGGATCCTGGACGGGGGTGTAGCCGGCGCCGATGACACGGTTGTCGAGCACACTCTTGTCCGTCATGGCATCCTCGCGGCGAGTCCGGGAGCCGGACGCCCGGCGAACAACGGCAAGTCGAGATAGGTCTTGATACCCGGCTGGGCGGCACAGACGTCGGGAATCGCGTTGATGCAATGGTTGGCTGTGACCACGACGCCCGGATTCTTCAGCAAGCCTTCCGCGATCGTCTCCGGCTGCAGACCCTTGAAGGTGAGGCTTACGTCGGGGTCGCCGGTGATCTCCACCTCGAAGCGCTCGCCCCGCCCGCCGAAATTCCAGGCCGGATCCAGATTCTCCTCACCCATCAGCCAGTTGACCGCCGCGGTGATGACCGGCTCGCCATCCACGAGCGCCTGCCAGCGGAACTGGCGTGCGGCCACGGTGCCGGTCGTGATCGGGAAGGGGTCGTAGTCGATGTCGGCGGTCGCGACGGCGACGTCCTGAATGGTTCTGATGTTGGGATCGATGCGAAACCCCATGTGCTCGGCGATCATTCGCACCGACTGCTTGAAGCCCGCTTCGAGCAGGCCGGCCATGGGCCCTTCAGTGGCTTCCTCGGGGGTACCGCCGAATCCCATGATGTGGCGTACCACGTCCGGTGCGTTATAGGTGCGGATGTCGGAGAACTCTTCGGCACGAACGTGCGTGATCGCCGACGACAGCGAGGACACCATGAGCGGGAACCGCTCGGTGATACCGCCGGGGTGGATGCCCGAACCATGCAGCGTCACACCGTTTTCCGTCGCGGCCTCGGCGACGGCCCGGTGACGCTTGTTATTCGGATCGGGATAGACCCAGCCAACGGGTGTGACCACGTTCTTGCCCGAGCGCAGGATGGCGATCACTTCGTCGTCGTTCGGTATCAGCGGGCTGTACATGACGCAGTCGGCGTCCAGCGCCAGTATCTCGTCGATGCTGGTGGTGGCGGTGACGCCGAGTTCGTCTGTACCGATGATCCGACCGACGTCGACACCGTTCTTGTCCGCGCTGTGCACCCAACACCCCACCAGCTCCAACTGTGGGTGATTGATGATGCACCCGATCGCCGCCTTCCCCACGCCCCCGGTGGCCCACTGGATGACACGGAGTTTGGCTGGGCTACCCATCATCGACCTCCCGGACGGTGCGCGGTTTATACGGCGAATGGAATGGCAGGCTATGACTTGGTGACAGTGACTGTCAACAATGGACGGTTTGTGAGAGGGTGTGTTGATGAGCGTCCTCGACGGCAAGATCGCGATCGTCACCGGCACCAGCCGCGGCGTGGGCGTGGGCATCGCCCATGAACTGCTGCGCGCCGGTGCGACCGTGATCGGCTGCTCGCGGTCACCGCTCGACACCATTCCCGGCATCGAACCGGACTGGGCGGACCGCGCGTGTCAGAAGGTGTGCGATCAGGGTGACTATCGCTCGATCGACGCGTTCGTCGCCGACGTCGTGGCCACCCACGGTCGGGTCGACATTCTGGTGAACAATGCCGGAGGGACCGTTCCGGCGCCGCATGCGGAGCGCATTCCCGAACTGGTGCAACGCATTCAGGGCGCGCCCGCCGACGACGACGAATACGCGCGCACGGCCCTATTTCATGCGTTCGCCGTGCAGATGAACCTCATCAGCCCGCTGTGGTTCGCGATCCGTGCCTATCGGCAGATGCAAACCCAGCAAGGCGTCGGCTGCATCATCAACATCTCCAGCGGCGCCGGACATCCGGCGGGATCACCAACCCTGGTCTCCTACGGTGCGGCCAAAAGCGGTCTCAACCACCTCACCCGCTCGCTGGCCGAAGAGTGGGGACCCACGGTGCGGGTCAACTGCATCGCCCTCGGGCCGACGATGACGGAGAACTTCCGATCATTCGTGCTACCCAAGGACGACCCCGATGGCGCAAAGTATTTCGCCGCTGTCCCGTTGCGCCGCGCCGGCGAGCCCGCCGAAATCGGGCGGGTGTGCGTTTTTCTCGCCGGCGGACAGGCCGACTTCGTCAACGGCACCACCATTGAATGCGACGGAGGGATGCTGCCCGGCGTGCTCTATGAAGCGGGCTTGAAGACCATCACGGATCTGCTGTAACTACGCCCTGCAAATGTTTAGAAACAAACCAGCGCAAGGAGATTCACATGAGTGGCTTGGAGCCGACGCCCGAGCAATTCGCCGCGCTCGCGGCGCGACCGGCTGATGCGCCGGTGGTAATGGTCAACCTGTTGAAATTCAAGCCCGAGGGCGGCCTTCAGAGCTACGTGCAATACGGCCAAGAAGTGGTTCCACATCTGCAACGCGTGGGCGCCACCCTGCGCTATGCCGGGGGAGCGCCGTCGGTGGTGATCGGCGATGGCGAACAGCCCTGGTGGGATGCGATTCTCATCGTCGAGTACCCAACCCCGCAGGCCTTCATCGACATGGTGACGACCCAGGAGTACGCCAAGGTGCACCAGCACCGCGCCGCCGGGCTGGACCGCGGAGATCTGATCGCGACCTCAACATGGTCGGTCGTGACCCAATGATCTGACGGCGGTCCAATTGCGCGATAGCTTTCCGGATCAGTCCGAAGTGGGTCTAATAGGTGGATGGAACTGATAAAGCCCACCGACGCGATCTTTCTCCTGGGAGAATCTCGCGAACATCCCATGCACGTCGGAGGCTTGCAGTTGTTCGAGGCCCCGCCGGGCGCCGGCCGCGGCTTCGCTGGTGAGCTCTACAAGAGCCTTGCCGCTCAGCTGGATTTCCAGCCCACGTTCCGCAAGCATCCCGCGAGCTTTGTCGGCGGAATCGCTAACCTGGGCTGGTCGTACGACGACGAGGTCGACATCAACTACCACGTCCGGCGCTCGGCGCTGCCGTCGCCGAAGCGGGTCCGCGAGCTGCTCGAGCTCACCTCGCGGTGGCACAGCACCCTGCTGGACCGTCACCGCCCGCTGTGGGAGACGCACATCGTCGAAGGTCTGAAAGACGGCCGGTTCGCTATCTACACCAAAGTGCACCACGCATTGATCGACGGTGTCTCCGCGCAGAAGCTGATGCAGCGCGCATTGACCACCGACCCCGAGGACCCCGAGATTCGCGCCCCGTGGACGCTGCGTAGACCCAAGCGTAAGTCCAGTCCAACGTCTCCATTGACCTCATTGGCCCGCGCAGCGGGATCCCTTGCGGCACTGGCTCCCTCAACGATTGGACTGGCGCGTGCGGCGCTGTTCGAGCAGCAACTGACGTTGCCTTTCGGGGCACCGAAGACAATGTTGAACGTCAAGATCGGCGGCGCCCGCCGGTGCGCTGCGCAGTCCTGGTCACTGGACCGCATCAAGAACGTGAAGAGGGCGGCGGGGGTCACGGTGAACGACGTCGTCTTGGCAATGTGCTCGGGCGCCCTGCGCTACTACCTGCTCGAGCAGGACGCGCTGCCGGACAACCCGCTGATCGCGATGGTCCCGGTAAGCCTGCGCACCGAGGAAGAGGCCGACGCCGGGGGCAACCTGGTCGGAGCCATTCTGTGCAACCTGGCGACCGACGCCGATGATCCCGCGCAGCGTCTGCTGACCATCAGCGACTCGATGCGCAGCAACAAGAAGGTGTTCTCCCAGTTGCCGCGGTTCCAGGCACTGGCGCTGTCGGCCGTCAATACGTCAGCGTTGGCGCTGGCGGCGGTCCCGGGCTGGGTGTCTTCGACATCACCGCCGTTCAACATCATCATCTCGAACGTGCCGGGCCCGACGCAGCCGATCTACTACGGTGGTGCCCGGCTCGACGGCAACTACCCGTTGTCGATAGCGCTGGATGGTCAAGCGCTGAACATCACCCTGGCCAGCAACGCCGGCAATCTGGACTTCGGTCTGGTCGGATGCCGGCGCAGCGTGCCCCACCTGCAACGGCTGCTCGCGCACTTGGAGTCCTCGCTCAAAGATCTGGAACTCGCTGTGGGAGCATAGGACTCGATGGCCAAACTGAGCGCGGGTGTGATGTTGTACCGGACCTGCGACAGTGTCGTCGAGGTCTTGGTCGCGCATCCGGGCGGGCCATTCTGGGCGCGTAAAGATGACGGCGCGTGGTCGATCCCGAAAGGCGAGTACACCGACGGGGAGGATCCCTGGGCGGCCGCGCAGCGTGAGTTCTCCGAGGAGCTGGGGTTGCCGGTCCCGGCGGGGCCCCGCATCGACCTCGGTCAGCTCAAGCAATCCGGCGGCAAGGTTGTGACCGTCTACGCCGTCCACAGCGACCTCGACATCACCGACACGCGCAGCAACACCTTCGAATTGGAGTGGCCAAAAGGATCGGGGAGGCTGCGGAAGTTTCTGGAGGTCGATCGCGTGGGCTGGTTCGCGGTGGCGACCGCGCGGATCAAATTGCTCAAAGGTCAGCACGGCTTTCTCGATCGCTTGATGGCGGATCCGGGCCTGGCCGGACTATCCGAAGGGACGTGACGTGCGAACGCTGCGAACACCGGACGACCGGTTTGGCGGTGTCCCCGATTTCCCTTGCCCGCCACTGTATTGCGACGTGTCGCCCAGGGGATCGACCACCCAGTGATCAACGACGCCCGGGCATTTCGTGCAGGAGGACGCCGGAGCGGAACTGGCCGGCCACATCGTGGAGTTCTTGCGCCGCTGAATAGGGCGCTGCCGGGACGCGGGCACAATGTCAGGATGACGACAGCGCCTGCCGAGACCACGAAACCCGACGAATTGTTGGTACGTCTATTGGACCCGGCGGTCCGTGCCGACCCCTACCCGCTGTTCGCGCAGTTTCGTGAGTGCGGGTTGTTCGCCCTGCCGGAGGGCAACCTCGCGGTGTTCTCGACCTACCGTGACTGTGACGGCGCCCTACGCCACCCGTCGTCGAGCAACGACCGGTCCAAGTCGACGGCCGCCCGCGCGCAGATCGAGGAACAGACCCGCCAGCTCATCGAGGCCGGTGCCGAGGCGCCGGCCCCGGCCCCGCCGGGGTTCCTGTTTCTGGACCCGCCGGACCACACCCGGCTGCGCAAACTGGTCAGCAAGGCGTTCGCGCCCAAGGTGGTGAATGCGCTGCAGGCCGACATCACCGCGCTGATAGACGGGTTGCTCGACCGGATCGCCGAAACGGGGCGGTTCGAAGTCGTCGAAGACCTCGCCTATCCACTGCCGGTGGCGGTCATCTGCCGGCTGCTCGGCGTGCCCATCGCGGACGAACCGCAATTCAGCCGGGTATCCGCGCTGCTGGCGCAATCACTGGACCCGTTCGTCGCCTTCACCGGTACGCCGTCGGACAACCTGAAAGAGCGGATGGCCGCCGGCACGTGGTTGCGCGCCTACCTGCACGGACTGATCGACCGGCGACGCTCGCAGCCCGGCGACGACCTGATGTCCGGACTGATCGCCGTGGAAGAGTCGGGCGACCATCTGACTGCGGAGGAGATCGTTTCCACGTGCGTTTTGTTGCTGGTCGCCGGCCACGAAACCACGGTGAACCTGATCGGCAACGCGGTCCTGGCGATGCTGCGCCAACCGTCGCAGTGGACCGCGCTGGGCGCCGACGCCAACCGTGCCCCCGCGGTCATCGAGGAAACGTTGCGCTATGACCCGCCGGTGCAGATGATCGCCCGAACCGCCGGCGACGACATGACGATTGGCGGCATCGAGGTACCGGCGGGCGACATCATGATGTTGCTGACGGCCGCCGCCCAGCGGGATCCCGCCGAATATGACCGCCCCGACGTCTTCGACCCGGATCGGAAGGCGCCGCGGCACTTAGGATTTGGTCGCGGCGCGCATTACTGCCTGGGTGCGCCACTGGCCCGGATTGAAGCCGGGGTGGCCCTGTCGGCGGTGACGGCGCGTTTCCCGAACGCCCGATTGGACGGTGAGCCTCAGTACAAACCCAATGTCACGCTGCGCGGCCTATCGCAGCTCATGGTCAGGGTCTAATCCCGTTCCCACGGCGGGCTTTCATCCATCTTTCGGTAGTACTTCGCCAAGTGGCTCTTGATCCGATCGACATCGGACTTGGGCACGTCGATACCGCCGCGCGCCCCGTCCATGATCGCGCCAGCCGCCATCACACCGCGTGGCACGGCCTTCAGGTCGCCGTCGATGACGTCGGCGATCAGCAGCTTGTAAGCCGTGAAGTTGTCCTTCTTGTCGCCGTCGTACCAGACGTGCGCGTCGCGGTATTTCTGGTTGGGGCCATCCTGCGCGTCGGCCCAGTTACGCACCCGCTTTTCGGCCGCGTCCCCGTCCCACTTGCGGTCGCGATCGGCCAGCGGCAGGTCTTGAAAGGCTGTGACTGACATGGTTGCCGCGTGCCCTCTTCGGATGCCGATCAAACGCGGCCAAACCGTATGTTCGCAGTCGCGTAAGCGGTAGCGTCGTTGACGGGAGGCAACCATGAAGCGCCACATCGTTTCAGGATTAGCCGGCCTACTGATGGCCGCGGAGCTGGTCGCCGCAGCGCCGCCGGCAAGCGCCGGTTGTGTGTACGGGGGGCCCGTCCTCAGCAAGTGCGACGGACCCGTCCAGCCGGACGGCACATGGCAACGCTGTGTGGCAGTCACCCAATTCGTTCCCCATGGCGCC
The DNA here is from genome assembly GCF_001667145.1 of Mycobacterium sp. 852002-51971_SCH5477799-a. Lineage (GTDB taxonomy): Bacteria > Actinomycetota > Actinomycetes > Mycobacteriales > Mycobacteriaceae > Mycobacterium. Next base: position 298 of record NZ_LZIF01000106.1, on the reverse strand, counting down.
AGTTCTTACCTCGTGCCCGAGAATCACTGCGATCTGATGGGTCCCGATCAGCATCCGGCGGATCTCAGCTTCGCCGACCCGCCGACGCACATCGACGGCTGAGTGGATCGCTGTCTCATCATTCGGGGTTAGCAATCGTCACGGCGTAGTTTTGTCGTACTCCGCTGCGATGATCAGGTTATGTCGTTGACCGCATCGCTTCCCGTGGTGGTGAGCCCTGGTGAGCGCCTGGAGGTGTTGTTCGAGGAGTTGGCGGAGTTGGCCGGTCAGCGTAATGCGATTGATGGGCGCATCGTGG
>NZ_LZIF01000105.1 GCF_001667145.1 Mycobacterium sp. 852002-51971_SCH5477799-a | reverse complement strand
CGTTGACGGCCAACGGCAAACTCGACACCCGCGCGCTGCCCGCCCCGGACTACACCGGCGCCGGGCGCTACCGCGCCCCAGCCACCGAGACCGAACACATCCTGGCCGCCATCTACGCCGACATCCTCGGACTGCAGCGGGTCGGGGTCGATGACTCGTTCTTCGAGTTGGGTGGGGACAGCATCGCCTCGATGCAGGTGGTCGCGAAGGCCCGGGCGGCCGGGCTGGTGTGTCGGCCCCGTGATGTGTTCGTCGAACAAAGCGTGGCCCGGCTAGCCCGGGTGGTGGTGGCCGCCCAGGCCGGGGTGGTCGATGAGGGCATCGGGACGCTGCCCGCGACCCCGATCATGGCCTGGCTGGCCAGCCTGGACGGCCCGACCGACCAGTTCAACCAAACCCTGGTGCTGCACGCCCCCACCGGGGCCACCCCAGACGACGCGGTGACCATGGTGGGGGCCCTGCTCGACCGCCACGCCATGCTGCGCGCCCACCTGCACATCACCCCCACCGGGGCCTGGTCCCTGCACGTACCCCAGCCCGGCGCGGTGCCCGCCGGCCCGTGCCTGCAGGTGGTCGACACCCTGTCCGAGCAGGCGTTGGTGGAGGCCCGCTCGGGGTTGGACCCGGCCGCCGGGGTGATGCTGCGCGCGGTGTGGGCCGCCGCGAGCGGGCAGTTGGCGTTGATCATTCACCACCTGGTCATCGACGCGGTGTCCTGGCGGGTACTGCTGGGTGATCTGAACACCGCCTGGACCCAACACCGCGCCGGTCAGCCCGTCACGCTGGCCATCGAGGGCACCTCGTTTCACCGCTGGGCCCACCTGCTGGGCGAGTACGCCCGCCGCCCTGAGGTGATCGAGTCCGCTGATGGCTGGAAACAAGTGGCCAGCGCCGCCTCGGTGTTGCCCGCCCCCCAACCCGCCCGCGACACCTACGCCAGCGCCGGGCACCTGTCGGTGACCCTGGACCCCGCCACCACCGCGGCGCTGCTCGGGGAGGTCCCCGCGGCGTTTCACACCGGCATCCAGGACATCTTGCTGATCGCCTACGCCATGGCGGTGGCCCAGTTCGTGGGCAACGGCGCCGCCCCGATCGGCATCGACGTCGAAGGCCACGGCCGCCACGAAGAACTCGACCCCCACCTGGACCTGTCGCAAACGGTGGGCTGGTTCACCACCAAATACCCGGTCTCGCTGACCATCGGCGCCGCCCACCACCACTGGGCCCACCTGGCCGCCGGTGACCCCGCGCTGGGGGCGCTGCTCAAACACGCCAAAGAACAACTACGCGCCCTGCCCCACCCGCTGAGCTACGGGGCGCTGCGCTACCTCAACCCCGAGGTGGACCTCAACCAACCCGACCCCACCCTGGGCTTTAACTACCTAGGCCGACTCGGGGCCCCCACCGGCGCCGAGCACCCCGACCTGTGGCGCCTCGACCCCCACGGCGCCACCGTCCTGGGGGCCGCCGCGGCGATCCCCATGCCCCTGGGGCACACCCTGGAACTCAACGCCGCCACCCTGGACACTGAGGTCGGCCCCCAACTGCACGCCAACTGGATCTGGGCGCCCACCGCACTTGATGCCACCGCCGTGGGCGAACTGAGCCACCTGTGGAGCCAAGCCCTCACCGGTATCTGCGCCCACGTCGCCGCCGGCGGCGGGGGACTGACCCCCTCCGACATCACCCCCGCCCAGCTCAGCCAAGCCCACATCGATGACTTGTGCCGCGACTACCCCGTCGCCGACATCTTGCCGCTCACCCCCCTCCAACACGGCCTGCTCTTCCACACCCACCACACCCACGATGCGTATGCGGTGCAGTTGGATCTCTCGTTAAGCGGTCGCCTGGACCCCGAGCGGCTCCACCACGCGGTCCAGGCCGTGCTCAGCCGCCACCCCCACCTAGCGGCCCGGTTCTGCGACCGGTTCGCCGAGCCGGTCCAGATCATCCCGGCCGAGCCTGAACCGGGATGGAGTTACATCGAACTCGACGCAGGCAACGTTGATGTCGAAGAGCACATCGCGCAGCTATGCGCCCGCGAGCGCGCCGCGGTCGGGGACCTGGCTCATCCCCCCGCGTTTCGGGTGGCCCTGATCACCACCGCCCCCCACCAACACCGCTGCGTGCTGACCTTCCACCACATCGTCATCGACGGCTGGTCACTACCGATCCTGCTCGGTGAAATCTTCGCCAGCTACCACCAACAGCCCCTGCCCGCCCCGGTCCCCTACCGCCGGTTCATCTGCTGGCTGACCGAGCGCGACCAACACGCCGCCCAGACCGCCTGGACCCAGGCGCTGGCCGGCTTGGACACCCCCACCCTGATCGGCCCGCCCGGCCGGCTGCAGCCCGGCCCGCGCCACACCCACACCTACCGGCTGCCCGAACACACCACCACCGCCCTGCACGAACTGGCCCGCGCCCACCACACCACCATCAACACCGTCCTGCAAGCCGGCTACGCCCAACTCCTGGCTCTGCTCACCGGCCGCCACGACATCGTCTTTGGCACCACCGTGTCCGGGCGGCCCACCGACTTACCCGGCGCGGAATCGCTGATCGGGCTGCTGATCAACACCGTGCCGGTGCGCGCCCAACTCACCGCGACCACCACCACCACCGAGCTGCTCACCCAACTCCAACACACCCACACCCACACCCTGGACCACCACCACCTGGCCCTGACCGACATCCACCGCCTCACCGGCCACGACCAACTCTTCGACACCTTGCTGGTGTTCGAAAACTATCCCGTGGACACCGCCGCCCTCACCGGCCCCGACGACCTGACCATCACCGCCTACACCGGCCGCGAATCCACCCACTACCGACTCACCATCCAAGCCCAACCCGGCCCCCAACTGGGCCTGCGCATCGAATACGACACCACCCTGTTCACCCCCACCACCATCGACACCCTGATCACCCGCTTCCAACGGCTCCTGGCCGCCATGACCACCACCGCCCACCAACCCCTCGCAGCCCTCGACCTCCTCGATCAGACCGAGTACGCCCAGTTGGATGAGCTGAGTAATCGGGCGGCGTTGACCCGGTCGGACGTGGGGATCTCGATTCCGGCGCTGTTCACCGCCCAAGTCGCGCGCACTGCCGACGCGGTGGCGATCCGCGACGCCAACCTGTCACTGACTTATCGCGAGCTCGACGACACCGCCAACCAACTGGCCCACCTGCTGGCCGACCACGGCGCAGCCCCCGGACAGTGCATCGCACTACTGCTGCCCCGCAGCGCCGAAGCGATCACCGCCATACTGGCCGTCCTCAAAACCGGCGCCGCCTACCTACCCATCGATCCGGCGCTGCCGGCAGCGCGCATCGCGTTCATGCTCGACGACGCCGGACCGGTCGCCGCAGTGAGCACCGTGGAATTGCGCTGCCGGCTAGACGGTTTCAATGGGACGGTCATCGAGATCGACGACCCCGCGGTGGATGACCAGCCCACCACGGGCTTGCCGGTCCCTGCTGCTGAGGACCTGGCCCACATCATTTACACCTCGGGCACGACCGGGGTGCCCAAGGGGGTGGCGGTCACCCACCACAACGTGACCCAGCTCTTTGACGCCCTAGATGTCGGTGTGGAGCTGACGCCCGAACAGGTCTGGACGCAGTGTCACTCGTATGCCTTCGACGCATCGATCCGGGAGATCTGGGGCGCGCTGCTGCATGGTGGGCGGCTGGTCGTGGTGCCCGAAGACGTCACCCGCTCCCCACAAGACTTCCACGCCCTACTCGTCGCCGAACACGTCAACGTCTTAAGCCAAACCCCCTCAGCGATGGGTGTGTTGTCTCCACAGGGGTTGGAGTCGACGGCGTTGGTGGTTGGCGGTGAGGCTTGCCCAGCCTCATTGGTGGATCGGTGGGCGCCGGGGCGGGTGATGGTCAACGCCTATGGCCCAACCGAGACCACAGTGGATGTCTCAATTAGCGCCCCGCTGGTGGCGGGGTCGGGGACCCCGCCGATCGGTGCGCCGGTGGCCGGGGCGGCGTTGTTCGTGCTGGATGGGTGGTTGCGCCCGGTGCCGGTCGGGGTGGTGGGTGAGTTGTATGTGGCCGG
>NZ_LZIF01000104.1 GCF_001667145.1 Mycobacterium sp. 852002-51971_SCH5477799-a | reverse complement strand
GCGAGAAATACAGGACGGGACCCTCCCCGGCCCCACCGCGTCCCCCACTCAGCGCAGGATCGAACTCGACATCACGGGGATGACCTGCGCCTCCTGCGCGGCCCGGATCGAGAAGAAGCTGAACAAGCTCGACGGTGTCACGGCGACCGTCAACTACGCCACGGAGAAGGCCGCCGTCACGGCACCCGCCGGTTACGACGCGCGGATGCTCATCGGCGAGATCGAGAAGGCCGGTTACGCCGCCGTCCTGCCACCGCGAGCACCCGAGCGCCACAGCGATCAGGCGGCTCTGGCGACACCGGATGACCCCGAGCTGACGTCGCTGCGCCGGCGTCTGATCACCGCAATCGTGTTGGCCGGCCCGGTCATCGCCATGGCCATGTTTCCCGTCCTGCAATTCCCCCGCTGGCACTGGGTCTCGCTCGCCCTGACGACCCCGGTCGTCGTGTGGTGCGGCCGGCCGTTCCACGCGGCCGCCTGGACCAACCTCAGACACGGCGTGGCCACCATGGACACCCTCGTCTCGCTCGGCACCATGGCCGCATTCCTGTGGTCGCTGTACGCCCTGTTCCTCGGGACGGCGGGCCAACCCGGCATGCAACATGACTTCGAGCTGACCGTCGGACGCGACGGCGCTCCGTGCCACGTCTACTTCGAGGTCGCCGCGGGCGTGACCCTGTTCGTCCTTGCCGGCCGCTATTTCGAAAGGCGTTCCAAGCGGGTGGCCGGCGCCGCGCTACACACGCTGCTGACGCTGGGCGCAAAAGACGTCGCAGTGCTGCGCCCCGACCTTCAAGGCGCCGAGACCCGCATTCCGATCGAACGGCTCGCGGTCGGCGACGAGTTCGTGGTGCGCCCCGGGGAACGGATCGCCACCGACGGGATCGTCGTCGCGGGTTCCTCGGCCGTGGACGCCTCCATGCTGACCGGCGAGTCCTTCCCGGTCGAGGTGGGCGAGGGTGACGCCGTCACCGGCGCGACCGTCAACGCCGGCGGCCGGCTCGTCGTCCGCGCGACCGGGGTCGGCGACGACACCCGGCTCGCACAGATGGCCAAGCTCGTCGAGCGGGCCCAGTCCGGCAAGGCCCGCGTGCAGCGCCTCGCCGACCGCATCTCGGCGGTGTTCGTCCCCGTCGTCCTGGCGCTGGCGTTGGCGACCCTGGCCGGCTGGCTCGCGGCGGGCTTCTCCCTGACGACCGCCCTGACGGCCGCGGTCGCGGTGCTGATCATCGCCTGTCCGTGCGCCCTGGGGCTGGCGACTCCGACCGCCCTGCTGGTCGGCACCGGCCGCGCCGCTCAGCTCGGCGTGCTCATCAGCGGGCCCGAGGTGCTGGAGTCGACCCGCAACGTCGACACGATCGTGCTCGACAAGACCGGCACCGTCACCACCGGCAAGATGACCCTGGTCGAGCTGATCGCCGGCGCCGACACCGAACCCGCCACGCTGTTGCGCTACGCCGGCGCCCTGGAAGACGCCTCCGAGCATCCCGTCGCACAAGCAATCGCGCGCGGCGCCACGGCGCAACTCGGCGCGCTTCCAGCACCCACCGACTTCACCGGCGTCAACGGCAGGGGCGTGCGGGGCACGGTCGACGGCCGCGCCGTCGTCGTCGGGCGTGAGAGCCTGCTGACCGAATGCGGAATGCTCCTCGACCCCACCCTGTCCGCGGCCAAAGCCCGCGTCGAGAGCGAGGGCAAGACCGCGGTCGCCGTAGGCTGGGACGGCCTGGTCCGGGGCATCCTGGTGGTCGCCGACACCGTCAAGCCGTCCAGCGCCGAGGCGGTGCGGCAGTTCATCGGGCTGGGCCTGACGCCGGTGCTGCTGACCGGCGACAACGCCACAGTCGCCGCCCATGTCGCCGGCGAACTCGGCATCGCGCGGGTCATCGCCGATGCCACACCCGCCGACAAGGTCGCCGCCGTCGAACGCCTGCAATCCGAGGGCAAGGTGGTCGCCATGGTCGGTGACGGCGTCAACGACGCCGCGGCGCTGGCCGCCGCCGACCTGGGCCTGGCCATGGGCACCGGCACCGACGTCGCGATCCAGGCCGCCGACCTCACGGTGATCCGCGGCGACCTGCGCGCCGCGGTCGACGCGATCCGCCTCTCCCGGCGAACGCTGACGACCATCAAGACCAACTTGGTGTGGGCGTTCGGGTACAACCTCGCCGCGATCCCCCTGGCCGCGCTCGGCATGCTCAACCCGATGTTCGCCGGCGCCGCGATGGCCGCCTCCAGCCTGCTGGTCGTGGGTAACAGCCTGCGGCTTCGCTCGTTCACCAGCGTCATCGCCGACGCATGAATCGGCTAGCCCGAAGCCGCGCACATTCGTTCGGCCCACACGCAGAAACGGTCGGGTGACGGGCCGGGATCGTATGGGATAGTTGGTCCGGCCGCCGCCTTCGGTGACCCCGACCGGCCCCTCGATACTCATCTCACCCGCGCGCAGCGATCGATCTAGCAAAGGTCACGACCGTTGGAGCAGTTCTTCGGACAATTGTCCCTGCTGCACGGCTGGTTTCCGCCGGCCGTGCAGGGCCTGGCTCTGCTGGTGTTGATCGTCGCGATCCGCTGGCGTTCGCGGCGCTGGCTGAAGCGGGTGCTGCCGGTGGCGTTGGTCGCGGCCGTCGCGCTGACCGCGCTGGCGTACTGGTACATCACCTCGCTCGGGGTGGCGGGGGATCCGGCGCCGACGGCGCTGTGGCTATGGATCGCGTTGGGCGGGTTGGCCGCCGCGGTCACGCTGGTGGGCTGGCCGGGCACCCGCTGGTGGCGCCGCGGGTTCGCGGTGCTATCGGTGCCCCTGTGCGTCCTGTGCGCGGGCCTGGCCTTGAACGGATGGGTCGGCTACTTCCCCACCGTGCTCGCCGCGTGGAATCAGCTGACGTCGGTCCCGTTGCCCGACCAGATCGACCGGCTGCGGGTCACCGAGATGCAGGTCGCGGGCACCAGGCCGACCAAAGGCGTGGTGGTGCCGGTGGACATCGACGACAACGGCTCCCACTTCGCCCATCGCCGGGAACTGGTCTATCTGCCGCCGGCATGGTTCAACAGCAATCCGCCGCCCCGGCTGCCGACGGTCATGATGATCGGCTCCGCCTTCAACACCCCGGCCGACTGGCTGGGCCCCGGCGGCGCATTCACCGCGATCGACAATTTCGCCGCCGCGCATCACGGGTTCTCTCCGGTGCTGGTGTTCGTCGATCCCACCGGCTCATTCGACAACGACACCGAGTGCGTCAACGGCGCCCGCGGCAATGCCGCCGACCATCTGACGAAAGACATCGAACCCTTCATGGTGTCGAACTTCGGCGTGAATCCGGACCGGGCCAATTGGGGGGTCGCCGGATGGTCCATGGGCGGTACCTGCGCCGTCGACTTGGCCGTCATGCATCCGGAGATATTCAGCGCGTTCGTGGACATCGCCGGTGATCGCGGGCCCAGCATCGGTTCCAAAGAGGCCACCCTCGCCAAGCTGTTCGGCGGCAACAGCGCCGCGTGGGCCGACTTCGACCCGATCACCGTCATGAACCGGCACGGCCACTACACCGGCCTATCGGGATGGTTCGACGTTCCCTCGTCGTCGGAAGCCAGCAACGTCGCCGAGGAAGCCAGCCCCACTCTCAGCGCCGCCACCGCCGATCCGGCCGCGAACCCGGAAGGACAGGACGCCGCCGCCAACGCGCTGTGCGCCGCCGGAGCCGCCCACGGAATCGCCTGCGCGGTCGTTACTCAACCCGGTAAGCACGACTGGCCGTTCGCCGCTCAGGCGTTTGCCACGGCACTGCCCTGGCTGGCCTCGACGCTGGGCACGCCCAATGTCGAACCGGTGCAGCTGCCGCAGCGGGCCGCCGTCGGGGAACCGCATTGATTGCGCTGGTCGGCTCGCGTGAACCGGGAGCAACCAATGTCGATCAGAATTCTCAGCTGACCCTCCCGTAACGGAGCCGACATTCGGGCACCGCGAATGGTACGGTTCGCGGCTGTGGCCTTGATGTTGTGCACCAACGGCGGTTCCTGCGGGAGCCCGCTTATTGCGCAGCGCGCCGCGATAAACGGGCGAATAGTCGGGCCGATCTCGCGATTGCTGTCGCCGCGTGATCATTTGATCGACGCGCTCGCTTGTCAGTCATGAACCGCCGCCAGTTCCTTGGATCACTCGCCGCGTCCGTCGTCGCCGGCGTAGGCGCCGCGCGGCTCATCGTCGATCCGCAGCCCCGCACGTTTGCCCAAGCCCCGGGGGCCGACATACCGACCTCCGGCCCGACCGCCCCGCAGGCCCTGTTGCCGCCCCCGCCGCTCAGTGCCCGCATCCCGCTGCCCGGCGGCGGTGCCCTGATGAAGATCCCGGGTGAGGGTGACCTGCTCGCGCTGACGGTCGACGACGGCGTCAACAGCGAGGTGGTGCGCGCCTACACGCAGTTCGCCAAGGACACCGGCATACGGCTGACCTATTTCGTCAACGGGATCTACGACTCGTGGACCGAAAACCTGGACCTACTGCGGCCGTTGGTAGACAGCGGTCAGATCCAGCTCGGCAACCACACCTGGTCACACCCGAACATGACTACGCTGACGAAAGAGCAAGTAGCCGAACAGCTCTCGCGCAACGACGCGTTTCTGAAGAACACGTACGGCATCGGCGCGAAGCCGTACTGGCGCCCGCCGTACGCGAAACGCAACGCCGCCGTGGACGCGGTGGCCGCCGACCTCGGTTACAAGGTCCCCACCCTATGGTCGGGGTCACTGTCGGATTCGACATTGATCACCGAGGAGTACATCGTGCAGATGGCCGATCAATACTTCACACCGCAGGCCATCGTCATCGGGCATCTCAATCATCTGCCGGTCACGCATGTCTATCCGCAACTCGTCGACTTCATCCGGGACCGGAACCTGCGCACCGTCACGCTCAACGACGTGTTTCTCAAGACCCCGTAGCGCCCAGACGCCGGCGCGATCGTCGCCGGTCCGAGCGAGTTCGGCCGTTTCCACTACCCCGCGTCGCGACACCGGCTCTCGATGATCCGCAAGTTGATGTCTATTGCCAGGGACATCAAATGATGGTTTCATGTACATCATCATGGACGCGAAATCGCGACGCTACGACATGCGAGCTCGCAACGAGTCGACGGCGGCTACCCGCAACGCCATCGTTGGGGCGGCCATCGATGCGGTCGTGGCGGAACGATCGCTCGGCATCACGCTCGGCACGGTAGCCGAGCGCGCCGGCGTCACGGTGAAGACGGTGCTTCGGCATTTCGGAAGCCGGGAATCGCTTATCGAGGCGGCATATTTGGCCGTCCGCCAAGCCGTCTTGGCCGAAAGAGTCTCGCCACCCGACGACCCTGAAACCGCAATCACGGTGCTCATCGAACACTATGAGGGGCGCGGGGACATGGTGCTCGGCCTGCTCGCCGAGGAGGATGACGATCCGCGAGCGCGACTGATGTGCGAGGCCGGAAGGACTCTGCACCGCGAGTGGGTGGAGGAAGTGTTCGGCAACGAGTTGCCCCTCGAACCCATTGAACGGGATCGGATCATCGATGCGCTCGTCGTGGCCACCGACGTATACAGCTGGAAGCTGCTCCGGCGCGACCGGCATCTGACGGTCGCCGAGGTCCGCAACCGCATGCAGCTGATGACCGACGGCGTGCTCACGGTGTCGCAGGGCGCCAACGCGCGGGCGGCGCCATGAAGGTTCTGTTTGTCGTTTTCGACGGCGGCGGCAACATTCCGCCGCAGCTGGCAGTCGCGGGGGCGCTGCGGGCCCATGGCGCCGAGGTCCGTTTCGTCGGTCACCAGGGCGTCCGTCAGCGCGTGGAGGACGACGGGTTTCCGTTCGAGACATTCACGTCCGCAACCAATTTCGACCCGACCGTGCAGCGGTCGTTGCTTGGCATGATGCTCAGCATGACCCGCGTCGCTATGGAACGCCAACTGGGCCGGGATGCGGTGCGGGCCGCGCGCCGGCACCGTGCCGACGTGGTGGTGGTCGACGTAATACTGACCGCTGCCGTTCACGAAGTAGCGGCACAAGGCTTCCCGACAGTGGTCTTCGGGCACTGCTTTCATCGGACCCTGCAAGACCTTGCCGCCGGTCCGATCGGATGGCTCCTGCGCCTCAAGGGCACCCCGGCCGGCCACCTCGAGCGAACCGGGGCGCTGCACATCGTCACCGCCCGCGCCGAACTCGACCCGGTGCGCGGCGTCCCCGCGGTCCGCCATGTCGGCGTTGTCTGGCAAGGCATTCCGATTGCAACGACCCCTCAGCCGGTACCCAGGATTCTCGTCAGCCTGAGCACCTGCGCTTACGCGGGTCAGCGTCGCATGCTGCAAAGGATCCTCGACGCCATCGAACCCCTGCCCGTGCGTGCGACGGTAACGTTCGGACCGGCCATCGATTCGTCTGGGCTGCGCGTGCCGGCGAACACATCGATGCATGCTTGGCTGGACCATGGCGAGGTTTTGGCCTCCGCCTCCTTGGTCGTCGGCCATGGCGGACACAGCACGGCGATGCGGGCGCTGTCTTTTGGTGTGCCCCTGGTGATCATGCCTGCCAACGCGCTGATCGACCAGCGTCGCGTTGGTGCTGCTATCCAGAGCCTCGGCGCGGGGATCTTACTTCGCAAGCACGCCGGCGTGCGGCGCATCCGCGCAGCGATCAGCGCGGTGCTGCAGGACCCGACCTACCGGGAATCGGCTGGAAAGTTCGGTGCGCAGATCCGCCGGGGCGACGGCGCCGAAGTGGCGGCCGCTGCGATCAGCCAGTTCGCGACGGCGGGTCATGCGCTCCGGCAAGGACATTGACAACTTGGGTCGGCGAAACGCCCGTACGGGTGACGTAACCGTTTCGCAGCAGCATCGGTAGGAAAAACCAATCTCTAAAAATTTAGAGATTGGTCTTCCGCTGGCGGCCCGGTGATTGTTACCGTTCCGTAATGCATCGGGCCGGGGGAGTTTTCGCAGTACTGCTGATAATTGCGTGCGCGCTCGTGGGAATGGGAAATGCGCGGGCCGACGGCGGTGACGAACCGCAGTACGCGGACTTCTACACCCCGCCGGAGCCGCTGCCGCCGGGCCAGCCGGGCGATCTGATCCGCACCGAGCCGTCGCGGCTGGTGCTGGAACCCTCCGGACAACTGGGTGCGATCATGGCCACCGGCACCCGGATCATGTACCGCAGCACCGATACGCGGGGCAACCCGATCGCGGTAACGGGCACCTACTTCGAGCCCTACAACGACTGGCCCGGGCTCGGACCGCGGCCACTGATCAGCTACGCGCCCGGCACCCAGGGCCAGGGCAATCAGTGCGCGCCGTCGCGAATGTTCAACCAGGGCATCCACTATTCGGGTGGCTGGGACATCATGTTCAACTACGAGGAGCTGTTCGTCGCGACCATGGTCGCGCGCGGCTTCGCCATCGTGATGACCGATTACCAGGGGCTGGGCACCCCATCCATGCACACCTACGTGGGCCGGGTGGCCGAGGGTCAGGCCGTGCTCGACGCGGCCCGCGCGGCCATCCGGATGCCCGGGACGTCGTTGGATCCGCATGGGCCGGTGGCGTTTTGGGGTTACTCGCAAGGCGGTGGCGCGACCGCGTCGGCCGCCGAGCTCGCCTCCCAATACGCCCCGGAACTCCACATCGTGGGCACCTACGCCGGCGCGCCGCCGGCCAACCTCAAGGAGCTGTTGCCCTACGCCGACGGCAGCGCGCTCGTCGGTGTAGTCGGGTATGCGCTCAACAGCGTCATGGCGGCCTATCCGGAATTCGCCGACATCATTCGTTCCAAGATGACACCGCGCGGGCTGGCAATGCTGGAGTCGGTCTCGCGGCAATGCGTCGGACAAACCCTGCTGGACTTCATGTTTCGCCACATTCAGCCCTATTTCACCGAGGACATCAATCAGCTGGTGAACGAGGAGCCGTTCAACAGCCTCTTCGAGGCACAACGGCTCGGGCGCTTCAAACCGAACGCGCCGGTGATGATCGACAGCAACCGCTATGACCCACTGGTGCCCTGGACCGCGGCCAACCAGCTCGGCCGCGACTGGTGCGCCCAGGATGCCGACGTCGAATTCCGCACCAACGAAGAGCCGCCCTTCCTCAACAAGCTCGTCATCAATCACGCGCTGCCGATGCTGGTCGACGGCGAACCGGCCATGCAATGGATCGCCGCGCGTTTCAACGGCGAGCCCACCACACCGAACTGCGGTCAGTTCTAACGGGTTCGCGCGATCGGGGCCGCCGCCGCCTTCGCCGGATAAACTGGGGTGTATCGCTGCACGCAGAAAGCACAATGCGCCGGAGCGGCGCCGCAAGCTCGCCGACGCCGCGATCGAGTTGCTGGGTGCCAACGGGGTGCACGGCGTCAGTCATCCGAAAGTCGATGACCACGCCGGCGTGCCGGCCGGCACCACGTCGTTCTACTTTCGGACCCGCAAGGCGCTGATGCACGCCATGGCCACACGGCTGGCCGAGCTCGACCTCGCCGACTTCTCGATGATGACCGAACTGGCCGATCACGACACACAGTTCACCGGCACCGCGGGCTTGGCCCGGATCGTCATGTACGTCAACAGCGAACCCTGGTTGACCCGCGCCAAGGCGCGCTACGAACTCGCGCTGCTCGCCGGCCGGGACCCCGAACTGGCCGCGGCCCTCAACGAATCCGCGGACCGGCTCTACGCCCTGGCGCGCAACGTCGTCACCCAATGGCATCCCGCCGACAGGCCGCCGGATCCGGCGCTGGTCGACGACCAGGCGACCGCCACGCTGGCGTTCATCAACGGCATCATGCTGACCTTCGTCGCCGGCCAGCCGGTCGTCTCCGACCCCGAGCACCTCGACCGGCTGATCCAGGGCGTCATCGCCGGCGTCGCCGAGGTTCAAAGCGGATAGCGAATGTTGCTTGAATTCAGAGGTTTCCGCTGCGGACGCCACTAATGGCCGTTACCGCGCGTCGAACATCGCATCGATGAGCCGGTGCAGCACCTGTCCGGTTTCTTGGCGGGTCCGCTCCCGGTCGTCGGCGGTCGCGATGACCATGGCCGCCTCGTCGAGCGCGCCGATGAGCACGTGCGCCAGCGGCCGCACCGGTTGCTCGGCCAGTTGGCCGGCCCGCATCGCCTCGGTGAGCATCTGCTCGGTCATGCCCAGGCTGTACCGCTGCGCGACGTCGCGAAACTCTGCCCAGCCGAGCACGCTCGGTGCATCCAGCAGGATCAGCTGGCGCACTTCGGGATCGCCCGAGACGTCGAGCCACGCGTCGACGGCGGCCCGGACCGCTTCCGCCGGGGTGGTGGCTCCGGACTCGGCCACCACGACGGCCATCCGCGCCATCACATCCTGCTCGACGACCTCGACCACCTCGCGCAAAAGCGCTGCCTTGTCGGCAAATTGGTGGTACATCGCGCCCCGGGTGACCCCGGCGACGGTCGCGATCTCGGGCGTCCCCACTTCGGCGTAGCCCCGCTGCCCCCACAGCGTGCGGGCAGCCGCAATCAGCGCATCGCGGGTCGCCGCGGAGCGCTCTTCCTGGGTCCGTCTCTTGATTTCCATACAACCTGTTGGTAACTTACGAACAGGCAGCCTGTTTGTAAGTGTACCCCCGAAGTAGGAGTTTGCTATGTCGACGATCGACATTAGTGCCGGAACCATCCATTACGAAGCAACCGGACCCACGGACGGCAGGCCGGTGGTGTTCGTGCACGGATACATGATGGGCGGACAGCTGTGGCGCCAAGTCAGTGAGCGCCTGGCCGCTCGCGGACTGCGCTGCATCGCACCGACCTGGCCCTTGGGCGCGCATCCGGAGCCGCTGCGCCGCGGCGCCGACCAGACCATCACCGGTGTCGCCGGCATGGTCGCCGAGGTGCTCGCCGCGCTCGACCTGCAGGACGTGGTGCTGGTCGGCAACGACACCGGCGGCGTCGTCACCCAGCTGGTCGCCGTGCACCATCGCGAGCGGCTGGGGGCGCTGGTGCTCACGAGTTGCGATGCGTTCGAGCACTTCCCGCCACCGATCCTGCGCCCGCTGCTCCTGGCCGCCAAATCAAAGACGTTGTTCCGCACCGCGATTCAGGCGGTCCGCGCGCCGGCCGTGCGTGCCCGTGCGTTCAACGGCCTGGCACACAGCAACATCGATGACCTCACCGAGGTCTGGGTGCGCCCGGCGCTATCGCTTCCCGCGGTCGCCGAAGACCTGCGGCAGTTCACACTTTCGATGCGCACCGAGGTGACGACGACGGTGGCGGCCCGGCTGTACGACTTCGACAAGCCGACGCTCATCGCGTGGTCGGCCGACGACGTGTTCTTCGAGCAGGAGGATGGGGTCCGGCTGGCCGCGACCATTCCCAACGCCCGCCTCGAAGTCATCGCGGGGGCCAGAACCTTTTCCATGGTCGATCAGCCCGACCGGCTCGCCGATCTGCTCTCGACGATTGCGGTGCGCGCCTGACCGACCGGCCTGCCTGACGCTGCGGCGGCGGATCCCGCCGCTCGCGGTAGCGTCTTGGCATGTCAGATTCGACGTCTCCCCTGTTCGGCAGGCGAATCCTGGTCACCGGCGGCGCCACCGGTATCGGCGCAGCCGCCGTCGGAGTCCTCACGGCAGCGGGAGCCAAGGTCGCGGCGACCTATCACCGGACACCACCACCGGACGGTCTCGCGGCCGAGTGGTTGCAGTGCGACGTGCGCGAGGCCGAGGCCGTCTCGGCGATGGTCGGTGCGGCGGCACAGCGTCTCGGTGGACTCGATGTGCTGGTGAACGCCGCGGGGTTGTGGCAGGCGGGCATTCCCGGTTACATCGGCGCCGACGACATCTCGTTTCTGTTGGACACCAACATCAAGGCGACCATCCTCACCAACCAGGCCGCCCATGCGGTGATGAAGGACCAACAACCCAAGGGCGGGCGCATCATCAACTTCGGGTCGTCGGAAGCCGTGATGGGCAGCGCGATCTCGGCCGTCTACGCCGCGACCAAGGGCGCGGTGCAGGCGTGGACGCGATCGGCCGCCAAAGCGTGGGCCGCCGACAACGTCACCGTCAACGCCCTAGCGCCCGCGGTGCAGACGGCGGGGGCCGACCGGCTGCGCGAATTCCTCGGCCCTGACGCCGCCGCCCTGATCGACCAGCAGATGCAAATGATGATCCCGCTCGGCGGCACGCTGGGCGACCCCGCCCGCGACGTCGGTCCGATGCTGGTGTTCTTGGCCGGGCCCGGCTCGGGTTTCATCACCGGTCAACTGCTGGCGGTGGACGGCGGCCTGATGATGGTGGGCGGATAGACGGGCGATGGCCTGACGGCCAACCGCACTGACCGGCATCAGCTTTCGTCGTTGTCTTTCGCCGACCGACGGCCGCGACGGCCGCGGACGGAGACACCCATCGACCGCGATTGTGAGACCTCACGCCGATATTCGCGCGCTCGGTTCCTGAGCAGGATCAGCGACCTGTGCAACTCGAAGAGCATGGGGCCATCATGGCCGTCGAATGCGAACGAATCGGCTATACACGCGGTCCTCGATCGGGAATCCTGGGCGAAGAAGGAATGACAACTTTCGCAACACGAGGTTGTGCACGGCCCGCAATCGCGGCACTGACGACGCCCTGCAGTTACCGCGGTTTTGCAGCGTTGAGGCGCCCGCTACTATAAGACGGACCGTCTCGTCTCGTAGGGCGGCGGAATGAGAGTGGATCCGACGGATGGCTGACGACACGATTCAAGCGCTGCTGCGCAAGCGCTTCTCCGATGCTGGGATCGCGGTGAAATTCCATGACGTGCAATGGACTTGGCGTCAGTATCTGACGGGCGCCGCCGCACGGGCCGCCGCCCTGTTGGCCGCCGCCGACCCGCAACGACCGATCCACATCGGCGCCCTGCTGGGCAACACCCCGGAGATGGTCAGTCAGATGGCGGCGGCCGGGCTGGGCGGCTACGTCCTGTGCGGCCTGAACACCACCCGGCGCGGTGAGGCGCTGGCCGCCGACGTTCGGCGCGCGGACTGTCAGTTTGTCGTCACCGACGCCGAACACCGGCCGCTGCTGGACGGCCTGGACCTCGGGGCAACGCGGATCCTCGACTCCTCGGCACCGCAATGGAGCGAATTCGTCGACGCCGCAGGGGAGCTGAGACCTCACCGCGAGGTCACCGCGATGGACGCCTTCATGATGATCTTCACCTCGGGGACGAGCGGAAATCCCAAGGCGGTGCAGGTATCTCACTTCATGGCGACGTTCGCCGGTCTCAACCTGGTCCAGCGCTTCGCCCTCACCGAGCAGGACACCTGCTACGTCTCGATGCCGCTGTTTCACTCCAACGCGGTCGTCGCCGGATGGGCGCCCGCGGTGTGCTCCGGTGCCGCGATGGTGCCGGCGAAATTCTCGGCAAGCAGTTTCCTCGACGACATCCGCCGCTACGGCGCCACCTACATGAACTACGTCGGCAAGCCGCTGGCCTACATCCTCGCCACCGCGGAACGCGACGACGACGCCGACAATCCCCTGCGGGTGGCCTTCGGTAACGAGGCCAACGACAAGGACATCGACGAGTTCGGCCGCCGCTTCGGTGTGCAGGTCGAAGACGGCTTCGGCTCCACCGAGAATGCCGTCATCGTGATCCGCGAGGAAGGCACTCCCAAGGGGTCTATCGGCAGGGGCATGGACGGGATCGCGATCTACAACAGCGACACCGTCACCGAATGTGCGGTGGCCCGGTTCGACGCCGACGGGGCGCTCGTCAACGCCGACGAAGCGATCGGCGAGTTGGTCAACACGGCGGGTTCGGGTTTCTTCACCGGCTACTACAACGATCCGGAGGCCAACGCAGAACGCATGCGCCACGGCATGTACTGGTCCGGCGACCTGGCCTACCGCGACGCCGACGGATGGATTTACCTCGCCGGGCGCACTGCCGACTGGATGCGGGTGGACGGCGAGAATCTGGCCGCCGCCCCCATCGAGCGAATTATGTTGCGCCACAGCGCCATCAGCCGCATCGCCGTATACGCGGTCGCGGACGGCCACGTCGGCGATCAGGTGATGGCCGCCATCGTCCTCAACGACGGCCACACCCTTGCGCCCGCCGAATTCGAAGCGTTCCTGGACGCGCAGCCCGACCTGTCGCCGAAGGCCCGCCCCCGCTACATCCGAATCGCGGCCGAGCTGCCCAGCACCGCGACGCACAAGGTGCTCAAGCGCCAGTTGATCGCCCAGGGAACGGACATCGGGCCGGGAGAGGTGCTGTGGGAGCGCGACCGCCGAGGCACGGCCTACACCGTCCGTGGCGATCGCAAGAGCGGCGGAGCCGGTCGCGGCGGGTCGCCACCATCGGCTACGCCGGGCTCCTCCGTGCCCGGCGCCGGATCTGCCCCTTCGACCGGCGCACCCGTTTGACCGGATCTCGGGTTGTGCCGGCGGCGATCTCGTCGCGCAGTTGCGAGATGTTGGAGATCTCGGCGTATAGCCCGCGGATCGCGTAGTCCAACACCGCGAACGAGTAGCGCTGCTCGGGATCGTCGGTGATGCCGAGATCGACGGACCGCTGCCGCGACCACAGCGCCTCGTCCAGCCGCGCCCGGGTCGCATCGAGATGCCGGTCCAGGGTATCGAGGACGTGCTCGGGGTCCTGGCCGCGGGCCAGCCAGGTCTTGAGAATGACGGGGTGTTTGATCACCACCTGGTCCTGTCCCGGGAAGTGCTGAACCCAGCGGCGCAGCGCGTCGAGGCCGGCGTCGGTGGTCTCGTACAAGGTGATTGCGCGCTTGCCGGAGTGCGCGCCCGTCTCGCTGACCATGCCCCGCTGCAGCAGGCGGGTCAGTTCGCGGCGCACGTGACTGACCGACGGCGACCAGTAGAAGTGGCCGACCGACAGTTCGGCGCGCATCTTGATCTCGCCGGCGGTGAGTTGTTCGTCGTTGGCCGCCAGCACCCCCAGGACCAGGTAGGCGGTGACCGGCAGGCCGTTGGCAGTTCTGGGGCTCACGAACTGTCCGTTTCCGCACCGGTGAAGTAGGGGAGCGTCACGTCTGGTCCGACGTCGTGAAAGTGCACGCGCACCCGCATGCCCACGTCGAGGTCCTCGGGTGCGACGCCGACGACATTGGTCAGCATCTGATAGCCCTCGTCCAGGGTGATGATGGCCGGCGCATAGGGTGGTTCGAACTCCGCTGTGACGGGGCGATAAACGACCGTCCAGCTGTAAATCTCGCCGCGGCCGCTGCCCTGTTGCCAGCAGACGTCCTGCGAAAGGCACTCCCGGCAATGCTCGGTCGGCGGGAAGTTCGCCAATCCGCAAGCCGCGCAGCGCTGGTAGCGCAGCTCCTGTGACCGGCATCCCTCCCAGAACGGGCGGCTGACGTGGCTGCTCGCGTGCGGGACGGGCCCGTTCTGGGGTTGCAATGGATCCGAAGTCACCGCGGTTCGTCTCCCAGGAGCAGGACCGTCGTGAACAGGGCGCCCGCTCCCCCGTTGCTGCACAACGCGACATGAGCGCCGGGGACCTGAAGCTCGCCGGCCTGGCCGCGCAGCTGTTGCACCGCGCGGATCGCCCGTTGCATCATCTGCGGATTGGCACCCGCGTGGCTGAAGGACATGGTTCCCCCGTCGGTGGTGATCGGATGGCTGCCGTCGATGGCGATGTGGCCGTCGGCGACAAACGGGCCGCCCTCGCCGTCGCCGCAAAAGCCGAAAGCCTCGATTTGGCGGATGATTTCGAAGGAGAACGGGTCGTAGAGTTCCAGCACGTCGACGTCGTCGCGGCGCAGCCCGGCGTGCTTGAACGCGCACTCTGCGGCGCGCCGACCCACCACACCGTTGACATGATCGCCGCGTCGCCCCGCGAGGTCGTACGCCGGGGGGTGCTGGTAGGACGGACCGTGAAAGTCCGCGCCGCTGCCCAGGACGTAAACGGGTTGACCCGCAACGTCGACGGCATCGATGTTGGCCACGACGAGCGCGCATCCCCCTTCGGAGGTGGTGGCGCAATCCAGGAGATGGAACGGGTCGGCGATGGGCCGGGATGCGGTGATGTCGTCCGGACCGAACGGTCCACGCTCGTAGTAGACGGCCTCGGGATTGCGTGAGCCATTGTTGCGAATGGTCGCCGCAACGATCGAAAGTTGTTCGCGCGTCGTGCCATAGACATGCATGTGGCGCCGAGCGATGAGTGCGAACTCGGCGGTGGTGAACATGCCCCAGGGAGCGACGAATTCATTTTCGGGCCGGGTCCAAGGCGCGGTGGCCTCGTGATCGCGGTACTCGCCGGCCTGGGCCGCGACCAGCACCACCACGTCGGCCATGCCATGCTCGATGGCGGTGACGGCTTCGGTGATCATGCCGACCCCGAAGGCCAGGCCCTGCCAGGCCGGCCCGATCCGAAGGTCATAGATCAACGACGTCGACTGCGGGCTGGCGCTGATGCCGTCGACATCGTCGAGGGTCAGTCCCGCATCGTCGAGCGCGCCCAAAATCGCCTTGATCGCCAGGCCGCGCGAGGTTTCACCGTCTAAGCGGCGTCCCTGCTGCGTGTTATGCACGCCAACGATCGCCGCGGTGCGCTTCGCTGCTGTCACTGACATTCCGTTACAGCCCTTCAGTTTTCGTCCGCGACAACACCCAAGTAGGTGCCGCGGACCTCGTATCGTCGCCCGTCGCGGGTGATCGTGCCGATCGTCTTGGCGCGCGCGTCTGCCCTCCCGCTGCCGGCCGTCGAACCGAATTCCACGACGTCGATCCGCACGTCCACCGGCCGCGCCGTCTCCGGGTCAGTGATCTCGACGACCATCGCGACCGCGTGCTCGTCGTCGTCCCATTCGACGCTGGTGATGCGGTGGCGGGCGGTCAGCTCCATCACCACGGACTCCTGGCGCACCAAAAATCGCACCGGTGCACACAGCTCCCCGTCCCGGGGCGGCACGCACAGACTGACCGCCATGTCACAGACCCGCCGGCCGGGCGCTGATGGTTCCCGACTTGCGCAAGGCTGCCAGGTCGTCGGGGCTGTGCCCGAGGACCTCGGTCAGCACTTCATCGGTGTGTTGGCCGTAGAGCGGCGGCACCCGCCGGATCCAGCGCCGCGGCCTATCGAGGAACGCGAACGGCATTCCGGTGCAAAGGAACGAGCCTGCGACGGGATGGTCGACCGTCTCCCAGAAGCCGCGGGCCCGCAGCTGCGGATCGGTCAGTAGTGCCGCGGCCGGTGTAACGCGTGCGGCGGCCAGCCCCGCCGCGCGCAGCGCCGCGACGGCCTCGGACACCGATCGCCCTGCGGCCCAAGCCGAGATAAGTTTGTCGACGTCGTCTTCCCGCTCGGCCCAGCCGGATTCCTCCAGGCCGGGCTGGCCGAGGAGACCGCCCAGGGACACCCGGGCGGCGCCATCCATCGCGGCCAGCGCCACCCACTCGTCCTCACCGCGACATCGGTAGACCCCCTGCGGGCTGGCCCCCGGACCACGATTACCATTGCGGTGCATCGCGATTCCGTTGCGCGAATGCTCGACCAACATTTCGACCGCCACGTTCAGCGCGGCCTCGACCATGGTCGATTCCACCTGCATTCCGCCGCCCTGCCGGTCGCGGATCACCAGCGCCGCGATGGCGGCGAAGGCGGCGTGCAGGCCGGCGATCGGGTCGCACACCCCGCGCGGGATCACCGGAGGGCCGTCGGCGTGCCCGGTCATCCAGGCCATGCCGGTGGCCTGTTCCATGGTCTGCGCGAAGCCGACCCGATCGCGCCACGGGCCGTCGAGGCCGAACGCGGGCATCCGGATCATGATCGCCCGCGGGTTGGCCGCGCGCACCGCATCCCATTTCAGACCGAAGTTAGCCATCACCCGGGGGGAGAAGTTCTCGACGACGAGATCGCTCGCGGCGATGAGTTCGAGCGCGAGCTGCCGTCCGGCCTCGGTGCCGAGTTCGATGCTGACGCCGCGCTTGTTGTTGTTGCTGCACAAGAACACCGGGCCCCATTCCCACCATTGGTCCCAGTCGGGCGGGCGGCCTGCGGAGAACCTCATGCCATCGGGGCGGCGCACGCCCTCGATCTTGATGACGTCGGCGCCCAGGGCGCCCAAAAGTTGGGTGGCGACCGGACCGGCCCAGAAGGCGGTGAAGTCGGTGACCCGGACGTCGGACAACGGCAGTGCGTCGGCGTGGTCGCCCCGCGGCGGCTCGGAGCGCGCAGGCCATCGCACCCGCCCGCCGTCGGCGCCGAGTTGCGGCGGTCCCGCGGGCGCCGCAGTCGCCATCGCGTCGCTGCGATACGGCACCCGCGGCGCGAGCGCGCCCTCCGACGATTCGACGAACACGCCGCGTTCCACGAAGTGGTCGATCTTGGGAAGCATCTCGGGAGTCGCGACGGGTGCGACCGGAATCCGGAAGGCCACCGCGAGATCGACGATCTCCTCGGTGGTCCGGCGCCCGGTCCACTCGGTGACCATCCGCAGGAACTCGTCGCGGCGCTCTACCCGCCCGGTGAACGACGCCAATTCGGCGTCGTCGACGAGATCGGCACGTTCGATCATCACCAAGAAGTCCTGGAACTGCTGGGCGGTGATGGTGCAGAAACCGACCATGCCGTCGGCCGTCGGGACGATAGACGGCAGCTCCAAACTGCGTTCGTGCAGCAGCGAATCGGCGCCCAGCACGCTGGCGGACATGGCGGATAGGCCGCCCATGGCGATCGCCATGGCCTCGTAGGTCGAGACGTCGATGACCTCGCCGCGACCGCTTCGGGCGCCGCGCCAGGTTGTCGCCGCAGCCACCGCCGCCGCGAAGGTGCCCGCCAGCCACTCGCCGAGGCGGCCGCCCGCTTGGACAGGTTCGTCGTCGGGCCAGCCGCGACCAGCGATCGATCCGCACAAAGCTTGGAGAATGAATTCGTTGGCGACGACCTGGTTTTCGACATAGGGGCCGCTCGTGCCGAACGGCGTGACGGCGACCACCACGGCCGACGCGGCGGTGTGTGCGGTGATGGCGTCGAGCGTCCACCCATCGGTCAGGTCGGTGACTATCACGTCGGCGCCGGCCAGCAACGACACGATCTCGGCCTGGCCGTAATTGACGACGGACTTCTTGCCCGCGGCCAGGTAGCCGAACAACGCGCCGGGCGGACCGCCGGCCGACCAGCCGCGCATCGAATCGCCCTGCGGCGACTCGATTTTCACGACGTCGGCGCCGGCGTCGCGCAACATCTTGCCGCAGTACGACGCCGCCAGGCCGTTGCACAGCTCCAGGACGCGCCAGTCCGCGAAGGGCGCCTCGGCTCCCACGCTCAGTTGCCCAGGGTGGCGGAGCGACCCGCGATACCGGCCACCTCGGCCGTCACCGGCGCCTGCGCCGAGGCCTGCGCCTGCAGGGCGAACTGAGTCATCCGTGTCCAGGCATCACGGTCACGCTGACTCGCCTTGCGGCCGACGTGGGTGACCACGTCGACGTCGGTGGCCTGTGCGCGCAGGTAGCCGGCCCGTGCATGCTCTTTCGGGATGAACCGGAACGGGTCGAATGAGTATGCGGCCATGGCATTTTGGTGGGTGATCTTATCGATGACCGCGTCGTCGAGATGGCCCATGGTGGCGACGATGTCCTCCGGCGCGAAGGGCCAGTTGCTGTCGGAGTGCGGGAAGTCGGACTCCCAGCACAGCATGTCCTCGTTGAACCAATCCATGTTCTGCACACCGACTTTGTCGCTGATGAAGCAGGTGTAGAAGTGCCGCTTGAATACGTCGGTGGGCCCGTCGTAACCGGGCGGGAAGGCCGCCAGCGTCCAGCCGGAATGCCGGTTGTAGACGTGCTCGGCCCGCCAGAGAAAGTACGGGATCCAGCCGACGTCACCCTCGGTCAGCGAGAACTTCAGTTGCGGGAAGTCGACCCAGAACTGCGCCCAGATCAGCTCCGTGAAGGTGAACATACTCATCATCGACGAGGCGGTCATCTGCACGCTGGGTGGGGCGTCCGTCGACACCTGCGGAGACCGCGACGCGGAGCCGACGTGGGTGCACAGCACCGTGTTGTTTTCGCAGACCGCCTCGAAGAGCGGGTACCAGTACTTGGTGTGAATGCTGGGCATCTCCAACGCCTCCGGGTTTTCGGAGAACGTGACCGCGTGACAGCCCTTGTCGGCCAGGCGTTTCACTTCCTTGGCGGCCTCGGACACGTCGAACAGCGGCAGGATGCCGCACGGGATGAACCGGCCCGGGTAGGCCCCGCACCATTCGTCGACGTGCCAGTCGTTGTAGGCCTTGATCATCACCAGGTTGGTCTCGCGGTCGGGGCCCTGGTTGAGCACCTGACCGGAGAAGCCGGTGAAGTTCGGGAAGTTCAACCCCGCCAGCTGGCCGCCGGCGTTCATGTCGCGCACCCGCTCGTCCACGTTGAAGCAGCCCGGCCGCATCTCGTCGTAGCGTGAGGCGTCGATGTTGTACATCTCGCGGGGTTTCCCCGCGACGGCATTGAGGCCCATGTTGCGCCCGCGGACCTCGCCGTAGTACCACTGCTGGACGCCGTCCGGCTCGAGGACCACTCGGGGGGCGCGGTCGCGATATGCGGCGGGAACGTGCGCGTCGAACATGTCGGCCGGCTCGGCGATGTGATCGTCCACGCTGATCAGAATGAGATCGTCCTCGTTCATGCCGCGCCCCTCGGTCGACTCATAGCGACTAGTAGATAATGGCGTGCATCACAGTGTCAACTTATATCGCGACGGGCCTCTGCGGGCTAACTTGCTGCATCACAACGGCACAGGCGGGCGCCGCTAAATCGTACGGATTCGTCCAGCGAGCCGGATATAGCGACTATTAGTCGATAGGGGTCGTTCCGGCCGCGCACTCCCCAGGCGACATGGCGCGATGCCGATGAGCATCGCGTGCCACCATGGGGCATGACCGGGCCCGGAAGGTAACGGAAGTTGAGCACCAACAGAGCTGCGCGTCCGACCACCGCCGACGTGGCCCGATTGGCCAGCGTGTCGACCGCCACGGTCAGTTATGTGCTGAACAACGCGCAGGGCCGCCGCATCTCCCCGGAAACCCGCGATGCGGTATACCGCGCGGCCAAACTCCTGGGTTACCGGCCCAACCTCGCCGCCCGTAACCTGGCACGCGGCAAAAGCGGCGTGGTGCTCTACGTGGTGCCGCATGTGGCCGTGGGCGAGATGCCGATGCAGGCCGGCAGCCGGATGACCACCGCGCTCGCCCGCGAGGGTTTTCTACAGGTGCAGATCTTCGAAACCGACGACGACCAGCACGTGGTCGACGCGATCGAGAATCTCGATCCCGTCGCGATCACCAGTCTTTTCCCGTTGACCGCCGCCGCACGCCAAGCGGTGACCAACGCGGGCATCCCGCTCATCGAGATCGGGACACTGCCCGCGCTCAAAGACCCGCACCTGTCTGTGGGTGAGATGCGTGTCGATCACCTGGTGGAGCGCGGGCATCGCCGAATCGCGTTCGCCTACACCGGGATTGCCCGATGGCGACCGCTGGGTGACTACTGGTTCGAGGGTGTTTCGCGGGCGGCGCAGCTGCGCGACCTCCCCGCCGTCCGGGCCGACGAGGTCACCCTGGACAACGCCGCCGACGTCGTCACAGGCTGGGTGGGCGACGGGGTCACCGCCGTGTGCGCGCAGAGCGACGAGATCGCCTGCCTCGTCCTGTACGGCATCCACCAAGCGCGGCTGCGCTGTCCCGGCGACCTCGCGGTGATGGGCGTCGACGCAAGCCCGATGGGCATGGTGAGCACGCCGCCGCTGACCACCGTGCAATTTGATCCCTGCGCGGTTGCCGACGCTGCGCTTGCCGCGGTCTTCGAGCGGCTGGGGCACCCCGCGCCACCGTCTCCCGAGCTGACCGACATCGCCCACCTGGTGGTGCGGTCGTCGACCTAGATCAGTCGGCGGGCTCGTAACGCAGCAACGTGACGTCGTGCTCCGGATAGTCGCAGAAGACCGGCTTCACCCGCATTCCGACCCGTATGGCGCCCGGCTCGACGTTGACCAGCTCGGTGGAAAACCTTGGGCCCTCGTCCCATTCGACAATGGCGAGCAGCTGGGGCACGGCATCGGCGAAATGCGGACTGACCGGCCGGTGCGCCACCGTGTAGGAGTACAGGGTGCCCATCCCGGAGATCTCGCGCCATTCCAGGTCGTCGGCCAAGGTGCGTGGCGCTCGGACCCGCGGGTAGAACACGTAGGCCTGTAGCGACGGCGAGTATTGGATGACGATGCGATGCTCGCCCAGCGCATCCCAAAACGGCGCGCTGGTCGGCGTTTTCACAGGCATCGGTCGCTCGAATTTCATCTGTCAGTCCCCTTGCAGAATCAGGGTGGCCTGCTCGGACAGGATGCCACCGTTGCCGGACACGAAGGCCCGGTTGCAGTCGGCGACCTGCGCGGCACTCGCGCGGCCCATGATTTGGCGGGTGGCGTCGCACACGTGGTGCATTCCGCCGGCCAAACCCGCTTGGCCGAAGCCCAATTGCCCGCCGGCCGTGTTCAGGGGGAAGTCGCCGCGGAAGGTCATGTCGTGGTTGGCGACGAATTCCATGCCCTTGCCCTTCTCGCAGAAGCCGGCGTCTTCGAGCGAGAGCAGGACGGTGATGGTGTAGCAGTCGTAGATCGAGACCATGTCCATCTGTTCACGGCTCAGATCGGTCATGGCGAACGCGGTGTCCGCCGCGGCGGCGATGGGGGTGTTGAGCAGATCCTCGGCATACGTCGGGGTCTTGAAGGGGACGTGTTCGCCAAACCCCTTGATCCACACCGGCCGATTGCGCGACCGCTTGGCGACGTCCGCGCTCGCGACGACGACGGCGGCGCCGCCGACGCAGGGCATGACGATCTCGAGCATGTGCAGCGGGTCGGCGATGACTGGGCTGGCCAGCACATCCTCGACGGTGAGCGGCTTGTCCTTCCAGATCGCACCGTCGGTGTGGTTGGCGTTCGTGCGTGTGTCGACGACGATCTTGGCCATCGCGCGCTCGTCGTAGCCATACACGGCGGCGTAGCGTTGGGCCACTTGGCCGTATGGACCGTTCTGGCCGAGGTTGCCGTAGGGGATTTCGAATTCTGCTTGGGGAGAGCCGTATTGGTTGCTCGATGAGCCGAAGTACAGTGCGTCGCCGTAGGCTTTGGGCTTCTTGCTGGACATCGGGGTGATGTAACGCGCGGGCAACGCGCACAGCACGGCGTCGCAGATCCCTAATTCGATGGCCGCGGCGGCGCGCCACACCATGGCGGCCGCGCTGGCCCCACCCAGGTCGACGTGCTCGGCGAATCGCGCACCGACACCGAGGTATTCGGCGATCGTGGAGGGGACGAAGATCTCCGACTCGGCCAGGTGTGACGCGACGATCCCGTTGACCACATCTCCCGGCAGGCACGCATCCTCGAGCGCGGCGGCGCTCAGCTCCGCCCATTGTTCGAGCACGAACGGCGCGGGCGAGGCCTTGTTGAGCCGCTCGGGCGGCAGCTCGACGTATCCGACGATTGCGGCTTCTCCACGTAATCCCATGCTGCGCCTTACTTTCGGGGTAGGCCGAGAATCATCTGCGCGATGATGTTGAGCTGGATCTCCCTGGTTCCACCGCCGATCAGCTCGGCCGGCAGATGTAAATAGGGTTCGACGACGGCAGCGTCGGGGTCGTCGACCATCGCGACCTGCCCGGTCAACTGCAGCGTGGCCTGGAAGGTGCGGCGCAGCAGCACATTCATCGCGACCTTGGCGATGCTCGACGCCGGGCCGGACGGCTGGCCGTCGAGCAGCCGAATGGTTTCCCGCACCCCGAGCGCCCTGATCGCGTTGGTGTAGGCGTCCAGCTCGCCGAGCTCACGCAACGCGTCGTCACGGTCGGGTCCGGGTTGAGCGGCGAGCCGGCGCAGGGCGACGGCCCGGTCGAACTTGACGTATCCGCCGATGGCCGAACGCTCTTCAGCCATCGTCGCGATCGCGAGGCTCCAACCGTCGGTTGGTCCGCCCAACAACATCTCGTCGGGTATGAAGACGTCGTTGAGGAACACCTCGTTGAAATGTGCCTGCCCGGTCGCCGTCTTGATCGGTTGGATCTCCACCCCGGCCGATCGCATGTCGAGGATGAAATAGCCGATGCCCCGGTGCTTGCTGGCGTCGGGATCGGTGCGCGCGAGGAGCGCACCCAGGTCGGCGTACTGCGCCAACGACGTCCAAATCTTATGGCCGTTGATTCGCCAGCCGCCGTCGACCTTGGTCGCCCGGGTGGCCAGCGACGCGAGGTCGGAGCCGGCTCCCGGCTCACTGAACAGCTGGCACCACAGGATGTCGCCACGTTGCGTCGCCGGGATCAGCCGCTCCTGCAGTTCTTTAGGCGCGGCGGCCAACACCGAGGGCAGGATCCATTCGGCGATGTTCAACGACGGCCGAACCAGGCCGGGTCGCTTAGTGAATTCCTCGTCGATGATGAGCTGTTTCAACGGGTCCGCATCGACGCCCCATGGGGCCGGCCAGTGCGGCGCCAAGAGACCGGCGTCGGCGATCAGGGTGCGTTGCGGCCCGGTAGCGAGGTGCTCGTAATCACCGTGCGGTGCGGGTTTGTCGTTGCGCAACTGTGAGGCCGCGTCCAACGTCTCGGCCACCCAGGAACGGAATTCGGATTCCGCGTCACCGAGATTGACCGACATGTCACGCGTCTGGGTGCAGGTGAGCTCGCCCAGCCGTCGCGCCCAGCGGTTCGCCGGACCAATTGATCCCGCCAGACTGATGGCCCGCCGCCAGTACAGGTGCACGTCGTGTTCCCAGGTGAAGCCGATGGCGCCGAGCATCGTCAGGGCGTCAAGCACCAGGTCCGGGATCGGCGAGATCGCGATCACCGCCGCTCCGGCGGCGGCGATTCGGTGCTGGTCGAGTGGTTCGTCCACGGCGCGTACCGCGTCCCAGGCGGCCGCGGTGGCCAGTTCGCTGTTGACCAACAGCATCGCCGCGTTGTGCTGCAGCGCCTGGAAGGTGCCGATCACCTTGCCGAATTGCTCGCGGATGCGCAGATGCGCGGTGACGGCCTGCACGCACCACTGGACGATGCCGGCGGTCATGCTGGCGACGAGTCCGAGGACCACACAGCGTGCCCGCTCCGGGTCGATGCCGCTGAGCAGGTCGGCGTCTGCCGCCCGGTAGTTGTCGAGGCGCAGGATACCGGCGTCGGCGACAAGGTCGGTTCCGCGGATGGCTTCGGTTGTGGCCGTGGGCTTTTCGCGGTCGATGAGCGCCCAGACGATTTCGCCGTCGTGGGTCCGGGCGCCGACCAGAATGACCCGCGCGGCGCAGACGCCCGCGGTGACCTGTGACGCGCCACTGATCAGCCAGTGCCCGTCCTCGGTCCGCGCCTGCAGGCTGCCGCCGTCGTCGGGTAACACCACCGCCGCGGTGACGCCGGACGCAAGGTCGCGCAGGAATGACTGTGCGCTCGGCGTCGAATCGGCGAGTAGCCCGACGGCCCCGGCGGCCACCGTCGGCAGCAGCGGTCCGGGTAACAGCGACTTACCCGCCGATTCGAGAACGCACGCGGCGTCGATAGGCCGCCCACCCTGGCCGCCGAGGTCTTCGGGCAGATGCACCGCATGAAAACCGTTGGCGACCAGCGCATCCCACCATCCGGGTACATGTCCGGCCGCTAGGTCGTCGAAGCTGTCGCGCGTCGCGGCGATGGGAGCGTTCCGGGCGGCGAACTGCCCGACGGCGTCGCTGAGCTCCTGCTGCTCCGGGCTCAGTCCCAGGGTCACGAGGACGGCCGAGAGATCACTGGCGTTGGCCGCACGGACTGCTATCCTTTCGTTACAAGACGGACCGTCTCGTCTTGTGGCAGAGTACCGGCGCGAGTCAGGATATGTAAAGCGCGCCCGATCACCGGCTTTCGATCCGAGTTCGCAGAAGCGAGGACCACCAGATGCCAACCGATCTGAGCGCAGCGAACGCGCAAGCGAATCCGCCCAGGCGGCGTAACGAAAGGTCCCGCACAGCGATCGTCACCGCCACCCGAGAACTGCTCCTGGAGCGCGGCTTCGACGGGCTGACCATCGAGGCGGTCGCCGCCCGCGCCGGTGTCGGCAAGCAGACCATCTATCGCTGGTGGCCCACGCGCCCCGCGCTGGTCGCCGACGTCATGCTCGAAGACGCCGACAAGCTGCTCGCATCGGTCAACCACAGTGGCGACCTCAGCACCGACCTGGTCGGCTGGGTCGGCAAGCTGTTCGCGAGCCTGACGACGCCGCGGGGTTCGGCCATGCTGCGAACGCTGACCGTCGCCTGCATGGAGCATGAGGACACCGCCGTCAAGCTGCGCGCCGGATTCAGCGCGCCGTTGCATGACAGCGTCCGAGCCCGGCTGCTCGCCGACGGCATCGACGGGGCCACCGCCGAGTCGGCAGCGGACGCGATCGTCGGCGGGGTGGTATACCCGATTCTCTCGGGCGCGCAGCCCTATTCGCGACGGCGAGCCGAACGGACCACCCGGCTCATCGTGGACGCCCTCACCGGGACCTGACGAAGACGGTTCAGCACGGCCAGTCCCCGAGCAGCTGCGCTGAGACAGTCCGCGTCGAACACGCTGCGGCGGTTGACGTCTGCGAGCGGGTAGGCTCGCCAGCACGGCGACGGGAGCGGCGATGGACGACGATTGCCTGAAGCTCACCACCTATCTGGCCGAGCGTAGGCGGACCGGGGGCAACTTTGTCTCCGATGTCCTGCTCGGGTTGTACGCACAGCACCGGATCGCTTGCGGCGTCCTGTTGCGGGGCATCGGCGGATTCGGCACCGGCCACCATCTGCGCACCGACGAGTCCTTGACGTTGTCCGAGGACCCGCCGGTGGCGATCGTCGCGGTCGACACGAGGACGAAGATCGAGGCCCTGCTCGCCCCGGTGCTGGGTGTCAAGCAGCGCGGCCTGGTCACCCTGGAGCGCGCCCGGTTGCTCCACGAAGACGTCGGGGCGCAGCCGGCCGAGGATCTGGGCGACGCCGTCAAGTTGACGATCTACGTCGGCCGCAAGCAACGCGTCAACGGCTCACCGGCCTACATCGCCCTCTGCGAATTGATGCATCGGCGTGGGCTTGCCGGCGCCACGGTGCTGCTCGGGGTGGACGGCGTCGCGCACGGAGAGCGCCAGCGCGCCAACTTCTTTGGCCGCAACACCGACGTCCCGATGATGATCGTCGCCGTCGGATCCGGCGGGCTGATCGGTCGCGTGTTACCGGAGATCGGCGAACTGCTGCGCAGGCCCCTGATTACCCTCGAGCGGGTCCGGGTTTGTAAGCGTGACGGCCAGTTCGTGGAGCGGCCACACGCCCTGCCCGGGGTCGATGAGCGCGGCTTGCCGCTGTTCCAGCAGCTGACGATCTACACCTCCGAGTCGGCACACCACGGCGGTGTGCCGATCCACCGCGCGATCGTCCAGCGGCTGCGCCAGGCCAAGACCGCCGACGGCGCGACGGTGCTGCGCGGAGTCTGGGGCTTCCACGGCGATCATCCACCCCACGGTGACGGACTGCTCTCGCTGACCCGCCGGGTGCCCGTCGTGACGATTGTGATCGACACCCCGGCCAACATCGCCGAATCCTTCGCCGTCGTCGACGAATTGACGTGCAACGAGGGCTTGGTGACCAGTGAAATGGTGCCGGCGTTGGTCTCCGACGAAGGCGGCGTCGGACCGCCACGCATCGCGCGGCACCGCTACTAGCTCAGCCGGCGACGGAGGCGTCGTAGATCGACTGGATCGCCTTGTCCAAGGTCGCGTTGAACTGCTCGTCGGTCTGGTCGGCGGTCAGTCCCTCGGTCAGGGCGCGGCTGAAACTGGCGATCAACCCGGTGTTCTTCGCCAGCAGCTCGTTGGCTTCCTCGCGGGAGTAGCCACCGGAAAGGGCGACCACCCGCATCACCTTCGGGTGCTCGATCAGGGAGCGGTAGAAGTTCACCTCGGTGGGCAGACTCAGCTTGAGCATGACGCGCTGGCCCTCGGGCACGGCGTCGAGCTGCTTGGTGATCTCGTCGCGCAGGATGCCCTCGGCCTCGGCCTTGTCCGAAATCGAGATGGTCACCTCCGGCTCGATGATGGGCACCAGGCCGTGCGAGAGCACCCGGTGGCCCAGCTCGAATTGCTGCGCGACCACGGCCGCGATGCCCGTCGGGTTGGCACCGCCGATCACCGACCGCTCCTTGGTGCCGAAGACGCCGAGGCCGGCGGCGCGGTCCAGCAGCTCGTCGAGACCCGGAATCGGCTTCATCAGCTGGACGTCGTCCGACGCGTCGGCCAGACCCTTGTCGATCTTGAGGATGGGCACCACACCCTTGGTCTCCCACAGGTAGGTGGTCGACGGCTTGCCCGCGATCTCACGGTCCATGGTCTGCTCGAACAGGATGGCCGCCAGCACGCGGTCACCGGTGAACGCCGGCGACGTGATGATCCGCGAGCGCATCTGGTGAATGAGGTCGAACATCTCCTTCTCGGAGGAGTACTCGTTGTCCTCGATGCCGTAGAGGCGCAGCGCCTTGGGCGTCGAACCGCCGCTCTGGTCGAGCGCCGCGATGAAGCCCTTCCCCGACGTCATCCGTTCCGCTTGCTGCTGGTTCGACATTGAACTCTCCCAGTTCCTCATGGCCCTGCCCGGGCACGGCGCGCCCGGCCCGTGCCCGCGCGCTCAAGTCTGAATCGTGCCGATCATATTCGGCCACTTCGAGCCTCAGCAGACAGGTCGTCAACTGCGATTTCGGTCTCAGCGTCAGTCTGGCTGCCGAGCTTTAATGCCACAGCGCCATGCGGTCGCAGCAGCCGGTCACACAAGACGAGCGTGTGGAAGAGTACCGCCGTCATGTGGGCGGTAAACGCGAGGAAGAGCAGCAGCGCGAAAGCGCCGTGGCACTCCCGGAGCACCGCGTAGACGCACTCAAAGCGATCCGCGATCTTGGGGTCGCCCGCGGCCGCGATCACCGGGTTGCACCGACCACCCCCCTTCCCGTTTACGCAGGCCACGCCGCACAAGCGCGGGACGAAGCCGGTGGAAGCAATTCACGCACGAGCCGGTGCCGCGTGCGACTTCTGCGCTGCCCGTTATGCACATCCGGACTAGGGCGCGGCGCCCGAAATCGTTCAGCGTTTTGAGCGTGGTACGCCGCGTGTCCTACCATTGACTAAACACTTGTAGCTGTATCTGCATTTGGTAGCGCAGATCGACGGAGTGCGTCTCCTCCGTAGGCAACCGTGTTCCCCGAGGGTTGAATCCACAGCCCCCGGATATGGCAATGGCTGTTAGAGCTAGCGGTGTCCCGCACGGGACCGAATGTGAGTGATAGACCATGGGCGAACAATCCGGCGATCTTGTCGATCCAACCGCTTTTGAAGTGGGCAAACATCAGGTAGATCAGGCGGTTGTGCTCACCGTCTCCGGCGAGGTCGACATGCTCAGCTCGCCGCTGCTGGCCGACGCTATCCAGACCGCGCTGGCCACCAAGCCCGCGGCACTGATCGTTGACCTGTCCAAGGTCGGCTTTCTGGCCTCGGCCGGGATGACCGTCCTGGTGACCACGCAGGCGGAGATCGAGCCACCGACGCAGTTCGCGGTGGTCGCCAACGGCTCGGCCACCAGCCGGCCGATCAAACTGATGGGAATCGACAGCGTGCTCTCGCTCTACAGCAGCGTGGACGGTGCGCTGAGCGGGATCGCTGGTGAGTGAGCCTCGACGGAGTGCGGACGCGAGTGGGCGCCGACGCGCGCAGCGCGGCCCGCACCCGCGCCGAGTTCGAGGTGTGGCTCGGACGATATTTCTCCCTTGACGACGACCGCTTCAGCCTGATCCGCCCGACTGCGCCAGCACCTGCTGGACGCGGTGTTCGCGTAGCAACACCGGACCGTCGTCGAGGGACTCGTCGATTCCGAGTTCGGTGAGCCCGGCGCCTATTGTCAGATGTCCAGACGTTCAATCGTTTGCCCGACGCCACCGGTGTTAAGAGCACAGCACCGCGGCCGGCTTGCAAATCAGGATGGATGGACAATGAAAACTTCTGTCGGGCAAGCTTTTTCTGTTCTCGGCCTGGTCGCCCACCTGGGCCGCGGTGCTGGCCGGGTGGCCACGGACGCAGCCTTAGGTGGCGGGTTCGGCCTGCCGCGGACCGTCGAAAGCATCGATCCCTCGGTCCTCTCCCGCGTCATGGGAACCACCGTCCGGTCGATCCGTGTGCTGAGCCGGGACGCGGGGACGTCCTCGTGCGGCCGGTTGGTGTTGACCGGCAAGAACGTCCCCGACTCGGTGTTCGTCAAGGTCGCTGCGCAGAGCGCCGCCACCCGGCTGATGGGCGAACTCGGGCGCCTCGGGCACACCGAGGTGCGGTTCTACCGCGAGCTGGCGCCGCAGGTCATCGGTGTCCCGTACTGCTACGGTGCGGCGTTCGACCCCTGGACCGGCCGGTACCTGCTGGTCCTGGAGGACCTGCCGGCCGAGTCGTGCGAGTTTCCCGACACCCTGCATCCGCTGTCGGCCGACCAGGCGAGCCTGATCATCGAGCTGCTGGCCGAACTGCACGCCACCTTCTGGGGCCGGCTGCCGCGCGACGGGCGCGGTCCGATGGGCTGGCTGTACACGCCTTCCGGCGACGTCACGTCGTTATTGACCGGTTCGCTGATGCACACCTCCATCAAGCGGCTCGCCGAGCGCTCCACGATCCCGGTGGAAAACGGCAAGTTCATCGCCGACAACTACCGCGCCGTCGCCGCGCTCATCGACACTCCCCCACACACCGTCATGCACGGTGATGCCCATCCGGGCAACATGTACTTCCAGGGCGGAAAGGCCGGCCTGCTGGACTGGCAGGCGGTGCGCCGGGGACACCCGTCGCGCGAATTGGCCTACACCCTGATCACCAGCCTGACGCCGGAGGACCGTCAGGCCAACCAGCGCGAACTCCTCGACGACTACCGGCGGGCGCTGATGGCGGCCGGCGGACCGGAGTTGGACCGCGACGACCTGTGGCTGCGGTTCCGCCAGGGCGCGTTGTACGCCTACGTGGCACCCCTGATCACCGCCGGCATGGGCGGGATGCAGGTCGAGAACATCGCGATGGAAGGCCTGCGCCGCGGCGCCGCGGCGCTCGATGATCTGGAAACCGTCGCCGCCCTGAAGGGTTCTCTGTAGGACAGATCCAATTCGGTTGAGGCTATTGCCTTCGTCGCGACAAGAGTTACGCTACCTTCCGTAGCGAAATGCTGCGCGTCTTGGCGCCCAGCCTCCCGACGCAGCCCCGTCGGCGAAGAGGAGTCTCATGTTCGACCTGAAGATCATCGGTGGAACGGTCGTCGACGGCACGGGCGCGCAACGCTATGCCGCCGATATCGGTATCAAGGACGGCAAGATCGTCGACGTCGTTCGGCGCTCCGCCGACGGCGCCGCGATGGGTGGCGATGCGGCCGAAACCATCGACGCGACAGGGCATGTGGTGGCCCCCGGCTTCGTCGACATCCACACCCACTACGACGGCCAGGTCAGCTGGGACAGCCTGCTCGAACCGTCCAGCGGCCATGGAGTGACCACGATCGTGACCGGCAACTGCGGCGTCGGCTTCGCGCCCGTGCGGCCCGGCAGTGAGCAGTGGCTGATCGAGCTGATGGAGGGCGTCGAGGACATTCCCGGCACCGCGCTGACCGAAGGCATCACCTGGGGCTGGGAAACCTACCCCGAATACCTCGACGCGGTGGGCAAGCAGAAGTTCGCCGTCGACGTCGGCAGCCAGGTCGCACACGGCGCGGTCCGCGCCTACGCGATGGGCGAGCGGGGCGCCCGCAACGAGCCGGCCACCCCCGAGGACATCGAGGCGATGGGGCGGCTGGTTCGCGAGGCGATCGAGGCCGGCGCGCTCGGGTTTTCCACGTCGCGCACGATGGGCCATCGCGCGATGGACGGCGAACCGGTCCCCGGCACGTTCGCCGCCGAGGAGGAGCTGTTCGGTCTGGGCCGGGCCATGGCGGCCGGCGGCCAGGCGGTGTTCGAGTTGGCGCCCCAGGGGGCCGCGGGTGAGGACATCATCGGGCCGAAGAAAGAACTGGACTGGATGCGGCGACTGAGCGGCGAGATTGACCGCCCGGTGTCCTTCGCGCTGATCCAGGTGGACGCCGATCCGAAATTGTGGCGCGAGATGCTCGACCTGTCCGCGGACGCCCACACCGCGGGCGCGCGCCTCTACCCGCAGATCGCGGCTCGCCCGTTCGGCATGATGATCGGTTTCCAGGGCCATCACGGTTTCAGCCACCGGCCCACCTACCGCCGGCTGAAGGCGGAGTGCGGGCGCGACGAGCTCGCGCAGCGGTTGGCCGACCCCGGGGTGAAGGCGGCGATCCTGTCCGAGGACGATCTGCCCGCCGACCCCACCTTGTTGTTCGACGGGATGTTCGCTTTGGTGCAGCACTCGCTGGGCAGGCTGTATGCGCTCGGCGACCCACCGGACTACGAGCCCACACCGGATCGCGCCGTCGCGGCCATCGCCGAGGCACGCGGCGAGGATCCGTTGTCCACGCTCTACGACCTCATGCTCGAGTCCAACGCGACCAACATGTTGATGCTGCCGCTGTTCAACTACGCCGACGGCAATCACGATGCGATCCGGGAGATGATGCTGCACCCCGCCGGCGTGCTCGGACTCTCGGACGGCGGCGCCCACTGCGGGATGATCTGTGACGCGTCCTACCCCACGTTCCTGCTGACGCACTGGGCACGAGACCGGCGCCGCGGCGACAAGCTGTCGCTGGAATACGTGATCCGCAAGCAATCTCGCGACACCGCCCACCTGTTCGGCCTCACCGACCGCGGCACCATCGAGCCCGGCAAAAAGGCCGACATCAACGTCATCGACATGGACGCGCTGACCCTGCACCCGGCGGCGATGGCGTTCGACCTGCCGGCCGGTGGGAACCGGATCTTGCAGGGCGCCAGCGGTTATGCGGCGACCATCGTCAGCGGGACCGTCACCCGCCGCAAGGACGTCGACACCGGTGCCCGCCCCGGCCGCCTGGTCCGAGGAGCGCGCTAAGAGCTCATGGCAACGGTGGCCGGCAATCCGGCGCGGGCCCGCGACGAGGATGCCATCGGCACCCCGCCGGAAAGTCCGACGCTGGTGCCCGCCGAGCGCTACTACTCCCCCGCATTCGCCGCCCTCGAGGCGCAGCGGATGTGGCCGAGGGTGTGGCAACTGGCCTGCATGGTCGACCACGTGGCTGCGCCCGGCGACTATTTCGAGTACCGATGCGGGCCGTACGGGGTGCTGATCGTCCGTGACGACGACGCGACGCTCCGCGCGTTCCAGAACGTCTGCCGGCATCGCGGCAATTCGCTGTGCACCGGATCCGGTTCGGGCCTGCGCGAACTCAAATGCGGCTATCACGGTTGGACCTGGGACCTGGGCGGGGCGCTCAAACGGGTGCCCAATCGCAAGGGCTTCGGCTCGCTGAGGCTGTCCGATTTTCCGCTGCTACCGGCGCGGGTCGAGACCTGGGCCGGGCTCGTCTTCGTCAACCTCGACCCGGGCGCGGTCGCGTTGACCGAATACCTGGAGGCGGTGCCCGACGACATCGCCTGGTGCCATTTGGAGGATTTCCGCTGCTACGCCACGCTCACCGTCGAGGTCGATGCCAACTGGAAGACCATCGCCGACGGTTACAGCGAGACGTACCACATACAGACCCTGCATCCCGAGCTGCTGCGTTGCGTCGACGATATTCATGCGCCGCAACAGATTTGGGGCCACACCGGGAAATCGGACCAGCCCTACGGTGTGCAAAGCCCACGTTTTGAGGGCGCCCTGTCCGATGAAGAGGTCTGGGACGCCTACGTCTACACGCAGGGTGCGCTGATGGGCGCGGCCGAAGGCACACCGTTCCCCGCCGCCGAACGCCGGCCCGGGCAGACGGTTGCCGACCTGATCGCGGACCGGACCCGGGAATTCGCCGCGAGCCGCGGAGTCGGCCTCGACTGGGCCGATACCGATCGGATGACCCGGTTGCATCAGTACAACGTGTTTCCGAACATGACGCTTCTGACGAATGCCGATCACCTGACCGTCATGTGCTCGCGGCCCGCCTCCGACCCCTCCCCCGACAAGGGCGAGCTCGTCATGTTCTTGATGACGCGGATGCCGCCGGGTGCGCCGCGCACCAAGCCGACGGATGTCCGCGTCGCCGCTGATGCGGCCCAGCCGGGCGTGGTCCTCACTCAAGACATCACGGTGCTTCCAGGCGTGCAACGCGGCATGCATCAACCCGGCTTCACACACCTGGTGTTGTCTAGCGAGGAACGCCGCGTGATCAACATGCATCGCAACCTGGAGCGCTATCTCGAGCTGCCCGCGTCCCAGCTAATGAGCGGCGGCGCGCCGAGGTGATATCTCGCAACATAATTCGCGTTCACGGCGCGAAAGTGGCGCCTAGCGATCTAGAATCCCGCTTGTGATGACCCCGTCTTACCCCTGGGGGGGCGACCGAGGGCAACTTGCGCGGCACCTTCGGCTGCCGTATCACACGCTCCGCCGACGGCGGGAGCGCCGTCTGTGCCACAGTTTCAATCGGGTGGGCGTTCGAACTGCACCGGAGCGGCTGCGCGAAATGCTCGCGGGCGCACCGCTGGCCGCGCACGAAATGATCAACGTGAACTTCGCGTTGATCGCGATCCAGCTCGACCGCGAATCACGCGCCGCGCGCTACAAGCGGCTCAAGAAGCGCGGCGCCCGTTCGCTGATGTTCGCGGGCCTGATCCTGGTGGTGTTGAACTTCTTGATGTGCATGGCCTACGTTCTGCTGAACCTGGCGGATCAATCGGCGCCGTTGTAGGCCTTCAGCGCGGCGCGACGATGCCGTTGTCGTAGGCGTAGACGATCGCGGCGGCCCGATCGCGCAGCTCGAGCTTGCCGAAGATGCGCCCGACATGGCTCTTGACGGTGACGCCGGAGATGCACAGTTTGTCGGCGATCTCCGTATTCGACAGTCCCTGGCCGATCAACGTCAGGACGTCGAGCTCGCGGGTGGTCAGCTCGCCGATCGCGGTGCCGCGGGGGCCGGGTGCGGCCTTGCGGTACGTGGTGAGCACGCGCGAGGTGACCGCGGGATCGAGATAGCTGTCACCCCTGGCGACCGCCCGCACCGCGCGGATCAACTCCTCGGCCGACGAGTCTTTGAGCACGAAGCCGGCCGCGCCGGCGCGCAGTGCTCCCGACAACAGCTCGTCCTCGTTGAAGGTGGTCAGGGCCAGCACCGGCGGCTTGGCGCCCAGCCTGCGCGTCGCCTCGATCCCGTCGACGCGGCGCATTCGCAGGTCCATCACGACGACGTCGGGCCGGTGCTCGGCCACCGCGGCCGGCACCTCGTCACCGTCCTCGCATTCCGCGACGACGACGAAACCGTCCTTGCGGCGCAGGATCCGGCGCAGGCCCGACCGCACCAGATCCTGGTCGTCGACGAGCAGCACGGTGATCTCGGGCGTCGCGTCGATCATCCCTTGCACCACCAGGGGCGCCAGGCGGCATCGCCTTCGTGCAGCGGGATTTCCGCGCACACCGACCAGCCGTCGCGGGTGGGGCCGGCGTCGATCGCGCCACCGAGCAACTCGACCCGCTGGCGCATGCCGCGCAAGCCGCGCCCTTCGGGCGATCGCGCAGCCGCCACCGCCGCCGGCAGCAGATTGGTGACCGCCAGTCTCGCCGACGCCGGTGAAATATCCAACACGACACCGGCTTTCGACTCCGGCGCATGCTTGGCGATGTTAGCCAGCGACTCCTGGGTGATACGGTACAGCGCGAGGCCGACCGCCGCCGACACGTGATCGGTGGGTCCTTCGACGCACAGCGCGACGGCCAGGCCGGCCCGCTGAAAACCTTCGACCAGCACCGCGATGTCGTCGATGCCGGGCTCGGGCGCGGTCTGCGCGGTCTTGGTCGGCCAGTTGTCGAGCAGTCCGACGGTACGACGGATGTCGGCCATCGCCTGGCGGCCGAGCCGCTCGGCCTGCTCCAGGGCGTCGACCGCGTCATCGACGTCGCGATCTTGCTGCAGGGCGCGGCGCGCACCGGTCACGTGCAGCAGGGTGATGCTCAGCGAATGGGCGATGACGTCGTGCACCTCGCGCGCGATGCGGCGACGCTCGTCGGCGGCGGCGTGTTCGGACAACATGTCCTGTGCCTCAATCTGTTCCGCCAGCAGCAGCCGCTGGGTACGCATCAGGTAACCGAGCAGCCACCCCGTGCCGATGAAACCCAGGTACAGCACCACCGCGTCCAGGCGGTGCAGCGCGGACGCGGCGAGCAACAGCGCGGCCGCCGACACGGCGGCAAGCAATCCGCCCAGGACCGACGCCAACGTCGCGACGACCAAGACCATCAGCACCAACAACGCCGGTGCGAAATCGGCGTGAATGGGTGTGGACGTACCAAACAGTGTCAGCGCGGAGGACGCCAACCAGGTGGCCCACAACGGTCCCGGGGTCATCTTCATGTTGAAGACCAAGAACGCCAACGAGGGCGACAGGGCGATTGCGAACGCCGTCAGCGCCGCGGGGAGGTCGGCGGCGGGCCGCTGCAGCGTCCCGATCACGCCGCCGAGCACGAGGGCGACATCGACAGAGATCAGCGCCGCCCAGGTGATACCGACGGGAATCAGCTCGCTGCGTCGGCGAAGCAGTTCCCGCAGGTGATCCGCTGCGGCATGCAACATCGTCCAATCCTAGAAGAGCTCGGCGCCTCATCACATCCTCCTGCGGTCGGCACCCGCCTCCGCCCGTGGTAGGAGGCAAAGACTGCACTTCGGCACGACGCGCCGCGGGCCGCTGCTTTCCTAACGTCGAGTCATGACATGGACACTGCTGCACGACCGCATGGCCTTCATGGCCGAGGTGATACGAGCCGCCGAGACGGACCCCGAGGCGGCACTTGCGTTAATCGACAACTCATCCGAGGTGTCCGAGCTGTTCGGCGACGAGGAGGGCTTGATGCTTTCGCTGGGCCACCGCTGGATCACGATGCTGGTGGCCAAGCTGGATCAGGCGGCCCACGTGGGCGAATCGGCCGAACAGGTGCGTGCCGATCTCGAGGCAGCCCATCCCGGCCTGCACGCGTTGGTGAAGATCGGCACCCGTCGCTCGGTGCGCGTGCGCTCGCTTACGCGCGGTGAGCATGTGGCCGTCGGGTTGTTCGGCGGGCCCACCAATGATCGGCAGACCGTTGCATGACCGTCTGGGCAACCTTGCGCGACTGACCAGCCGGTACGCGGTCCTCATCGTCGGCCTCTGGGTGCTGGCGGCGGGAATCGCCAATGTGGCGGTGCCACAACTGGAGCGGGTCGTGGACTCCCATGCCCGGTCCTTCATGCCGCCCAGCGCACCGAGCGCGACGGGCGCCGCCCGGGCCGCCCAGTTGTTCAATCAGACGCCCAGCAACAACTTCGTTTACGTTGTGCTGGAGCGCAATCAGCGGCTCACACCGCAGGATCGCCAGTTCTACGACGCGCTGACGACATCACTCGGTTCGGATCAGCGCCACGTGTACGCGGTGACAGACTTGTGGTCGCAGCCGGCCACCGCCGCCGGCGCGCAGAGTTCGGACGGCAAGGCGGTCAGCGTGATGGTGCGGCTGGCCGGCATGCTCGGCACCGCGCAGGCGCGCGACTCGGTCGACGCCGTGCGCGGTACCGTCCACAGACTTTCACCGCCGGCCGGTCTCGCAGTCCATGTCACGGGTCCCGGAGCCACGATCGTCGACGAATTCTCCGCGATCGATCGGCAGATGCTCGGGATCACCGCCGCCACCATCGGCCTCATCCTGCTGTTGCTGCTGGTGGTCTACCGATCACCCGTCGCAGCGGCGATCCCGCTGATCTCGGTCGGACTCGCCCTGGCACTGGCCCGTGCCGTCGTTGCGGCCCTGGGTCAGTCCAATGTAGTTGAGGTTTCGCTGTTTTCGGTGGCACTCATGGCGGCCATGACACTGGGGGCCGGTACCGACTATGCGATCTTCCTGGTCGGTCGCTACCACGAAGGCCGGCGCCACGGCGTGGCCCCGGCCCAGGCGTTGACGCAGGCCTACCGGTCCATCGCGCCCGTGGTGATCGGATCGGCACTGACCGTGTCGGTGGCGCTGGCGTGCCTCGTCTTCGCGAAGGTGGGATCTTTCCGCAGCGCCGGATTGCCCTGCGCCATCGGCATTCTCGCGACGATGGTGGCGGCCTTGACCCTGACGCCCGCGCTCATGAGCCTGGCGATCCGCCGCGGATATCTCGAGCCGCGGCCCTCGAGAACCGCGCGCCGCTGGCGCCGCGTCGGAACGGCGGTCGCGCGCTGGCCCGGACCGATCCTGGTCACCGCGCTGGCGTTGACCCTGCTGGCCGCCCTGCCGCTGCTCAGCATGCGGGTCGGGTTCAACGAACCCGCCGCCACGCCGTCGTCCACCGACTCCAACCGTGGCTATGCCAGCGCCGACCGGCATTTCGCGGCCAACGCGCTGCTGCCAGACGTCATCGCCGTCGAGGCCGACCACGACCTACGCAATCCGGCCGGGCTGATCGCGATCGAGCGGATCACCCGTCACGTCATGGCCGTACCGGGTGTGCGCGCGGTGCAGTCCGCCAGCCGCCCGGACGGCAAGGTGCCCGAACAGGCGACGTTGAGCTATCAGGCCGGTGTGCTCGGCCGTCAGTTCGGTGACACCATGGATTCGCTGACCCAGCGCCTCAAGCGGGTCTCCGAACTCGACACCGCGCTGGCGCAGACCCAGTCTGCGGTCGACGGATTGAGCACCGGATTGCGCGGCGGCAGTTCCGGATTGGCCGACATGTCCGGCGCGGCGCAAGATATGCGGGCCGGGATGGACGGACTGCAGAGCAATGTCACGACGGTGTCGGGTTACCTCGACCCGCTGCGCGACTTCGTCGGAAGGACCCCCGACTGCGCCACCAATGCGATCTGCTCGACGGTGGACCGTGTCCTGCAGCCCGTCGACAGCCTGGTGCAGACGTCTACCCGCCTGGGTTCGGGTGCGGCGAAACTCACCAGCGGATCCAGCACGGCCGCCACCGCGATGGCGACCCTGCCGCAGAGCGTGGCGTCGATGAAAGATGCTCTGGGACGAGCGCGTTCGGCGACGCACGACCTGCTGAG
Organism: Mycobacterium sp. 852002-51971_SCH5477799-a; assembly: GCF_001667145.1. GTDB lineage: Bacteria > Actinomycetota > Actinomycetes > Mycobacteriales > Mycobacteriaceae > Mycobacterium. The sequence goes on along the minus strand of NZ_LZIF01000104.1, from coordinate 51,853 downwards.
TCTGTCCGATACGCTCGGCCCCCAAATGCACCAGCTGACCGATTACCTGAACGAGATCGCCACGCAGTTCCAGGGCAGTGCAGCGGCCGACTTCTACATGCCGCAGCGGGCGTTGACCGACCCGCGCTACACCACGGCCCTGGGCCACCTGATCTCCGGAAACGGGCGTGCCGCTTACCTGCTGGTGTACGGCGACGGGGCGGAGTGGGGTGCCGACGGCGCCAAGCGGGCAGGCCAGGTGCGCGCCGCCATCAAGGAGGCCACCAAAGAAGGCACCCTGACGCCGACCGAGGTCGACCTCGCCGGCGTGGGCCCGGTGACCGCCGACCTGCAGCGCTTCGTCGCCGGCGATGCCACGCTGCTGGCGGGCGCCGCGTTGGTGCTGATCTTCCTGATCGTCACGGCCATGCTGCGCAGCCCGGTAGCGGGGCTGGTCGTCATCGGGACCGTCGTCACCTCCTACGCCTCGGCCCTCGGCGCCAGCGTGCTGATCTGGCAGCACCTGCTGCATCAGGACCTGCACTGGGCGGTGGCGCCTTTCGCGTTCATCGCGCTGATCGCCGTCGGCGCGGACTACAACCTGTTGCTCGCGCTGCGCATCAAACACGAAGCCGCGGCGGGCCTCAAGACCGGGATCATCCGGGCCTTCGGCGGCACCGGCGGGGTGGTCACGATCGCCGGCATCATCTTCGGGCTGACCATGCTCGCCCTGTTGACGAGCAGCGTGCTCAGCGTCGCCCAGATCGGCACGGCCGTCGCGGTCGGGTTGTTGCTGGACACTTTGGTGGTGCGGGCGTTCATCGTGCCGTCCATCGTGGCCCTGCTGGGACGGTGGTTCTGGTGGCCGAGCCCGCTGCCCCGCCGCGCCGTCGCACCGGGCGTGAAAACGCCCGAGCCGCAACCGGTTACTGCTGGGGCGGTATGACCGAAGACGGCAACCCGACCAGTACGCCCTCGACGTCGCCGTCGACGCTCACCAGTAGGCCACGCCCCGGCGGCAGTGTCTGCGCCCGGACGTTGCGGTTGATCCGGTTCTGCGGGTCGTTGTCCATGTAAAGCTGGGCCACCTTCGCCGAGTTCTGGAAGCGCATCCACGGATCCATTTGCGGCGTCGCCCAGTTCGCGCTGTTGCGGGTGGTGAAGACGTGCAGGCCGATCTGCCGCGCGCGCTCCATCAGCTTCCACAGCGCCGCGCCCACCGGAGGTTTGGGCGGGTAGCTCTGATCCGGGCGCAAGTCCTGGATGTCGTCGATGAGGACGAAGTGGCGCGGTCCGTCCCACGGTTTGAGTGCGCGTAACTCCTCCTGGCTCAGGCCTTTCGGAGGCAGCCGGGGCAGCAGCACCTGCTGGGCCAGCGCGGTGACCACCTCGTCGATCTCGTCCTGGTCGTAGGCGTAGGCGCGCACGTAACCGGGTCCGTGCAGATCACGCAGACCGTGCGGCGCGGTCTTGGGGTCGATCAGCGTCAGCTGCGCTTCCTCCGGGCTGAATCGGTTCATGATCGCCTCGCCAATGGCGACCAGCGACAAGGTTTTTCCGCAGCCTTGGCGTCCCAAGATCATCAAGCCGGGGCTCTCGCGCAGCTTGATCGGAACCGGCCCCAACTCGTGACGCTCACCGATGGCGAAGGCGATCGAGAGGTCGTCCCCGCTGGGGCGCGCGGCCTCGTACTCCAGGATCGCCTTCAGCGTCACCCGCTGCGGCAGTCGCTGCAGGGTGGCGTGCTTGGTGACTCCCGCGACCTCCGCGATGCGGGCCCCGACGTCGACGATGCTCACTATCGCGCCGGTGTTCGGATCTGCCAGGGCCGGAACACCCACCCGCAACTCGTGCAGGCTATCGGTCAGACCGAAGCCCGGCCGGTTCAGCGTCCGCCGCGCCGCGTCGCGTGACTCCAGCGACGAGTGGCCCATCTGACTTTCGCTCGGGTCGGCCAGCCGCAATTGGATTCGCGCCGTGGCGTTTTGCAGCAGGCTCTGTCGCTGGCCATGAATCCAGCCGCCGGCGCTGCACATCACGTGCACCCCGTATTCGGGGCCGCGGCTGCTGAGCGAGATGATGCGGTCGCCCAGCACGGTGTCCTTCGAGTACAGGTCGTCGTAGTCATCGACCACCACGAAGACATCGCCGAAGGGGTCGTTGGCGTCGGTGCCGCCCAGTCCGTCGCTGCCCGGGGCGAAGCGGCGTTCGCGGAAGCCGTCGAGGTCGATCTTGAGGCGCCGGAAGGAGTCCTCGCGGGCGTCGATCAACGCGTCCATGCTGCTCAAAATGCGTTCGATGCCCTCGGCGTCCTTCGGCGAGACAATGTCGGTGACGTGGGGAAGCGAGGCGGCCTGGGCCAGGGTCGCGCCGCCGATGCAGAAGAACGTCACCCGCGAGGGGCTGTACATGGTTGCGGCCGAGCACATCAGCGTCATCAGCGTGGTGGTCTTGCCGCGCTGCTTGGCGCCTACCACAATGACGTTGCTGCGCAACGCATCCACCGCATGGACAATCTGCTTGGACTCTTCGGGGATGTCCATGACACCTACCGGGAACATCAGCCCCGGGTTGCGCCCGTAGTCGACGTGCCACGGTTTGCCGCGGTATCCAGCGACCAGGGCGTCGATGGACTCGGGCTCCTCCAGCGGCTCCAGCCAAGGCCGGCGCGGTGAGCGGTGAGGCACATCGCGCAACGATTCGCGCAGCACATCGACGACCTTCTTGCGTTTGAAACCGTCGTCGTAATAGAGGAATTCGTCGGGCTCGGAGTCGACGGCGGCGGCGGCTTCCAATGCCGAGGCGTCGGAGGCGTCCAGCGGCTGGAACTGCCAGTTGTACAACCGCGGCTTGGTCAACGTCATGTCGACGGTGGTGGCGACCTCCTTGGCCTTCGGCACCACAAACGGGGCGGAGAGATAGAAGCAGCGGAAGGGTTCGAGATCCCGCGGCCCCACCTTGAGCAGACCGAAACCGTTTTCCTTCGACGGCAGGTGGTAAGCGGCGTCCGAGCCGATGACCTCGCGGCTGTCATCACCGGACTCGGCGCGCAGCGCGATGCGAAACGCGATGTTGGACTTCACCTTTTGCAGCGACGACAGGTCCAGCCGCTGCCCGCCCAGCATGAAGAACACGTTGGCGCCGCGGCCCTCCTGGCCGATGTGAATGATGAGATTGATCCATTTTTCATGGTTGGCGAACAGTTCCAGATACTCGTCGACGATGACGAGCAGGACCGGTACCGGGGGCAGATCGCGCCCGGCAAGCCGGATCTCTTCATAGTCGTTGGCGTCGCGGGCACCCACCGAAGTGAACAGCTCGTAGCGCTGTTTGATCTCGCCATCGATGACCCTGCGCATCCGCTCCGCCAAGTGCCGCTCATCCTTGCCGAGGTTCGACAGCGCGGCCACCACATGGGGAATGCCCAAAATGTCCTGCGCCGCCGATTCGAACTTCATGTCGACGAAGATGACGTTGAACGTTTCCGGGGAGTGGGTCAGCGCGATGCCGTAGACCAACGACAGGAAGAACTCTGACTTCCCCGAGCCGCTGGTACCGATGACCACGGAGTGAAACCCGAAGCCGCCGAAGTCTTTCGCGCGGATCGTGATGTTCTGCAGCTCGCCGTTGGGCTTGGCGCCGACGGGCACCTCGCACCAACGCTCGTCGCCGCGTCCCCGCCGCTCGGCCCACAGGCGGTCGACGTCCAGGTCGCGGGGGTCGCTGATGCCCAGGGCCCGCAGCAGTTCGGTTGCGCCGCTGACCGAGTCGGCGATCTCGCTGCGGCTGGTCGGCGACCAGCGGGCCATCGTCCGCGCGTACCGGTAGGCGCGGTGCACGGAGAGCTGGTCGGCGTGGGCGAAGAACTTGTTGCGCACCCGCAGCAGCGGCGCCGGGCGGTCGTCTTCGCCCTCGGCGTCAGAACCGTTGCGATGCAGGACTACTTCGCCGTTGACCGAACCGTTGGGCGAGCTGTGACGTTCGCTGAGGTCGAACACCTGGTCGTTGGCGAAGCCCACGCCGGTGCCGATGCGTGAGGCGATGCGCAGCAACGTGATTCCCGCTTTACCGACCTGCCCGACCACGCTCTCCCACGCGTCGGGGCTGCCGGTGTTGTCATCGATGATCACCAGGTGCGGGCCGAGATCGACCGTGTCGGCGCCGGTTTCCAGTGTCGAGCCCATCGCGGTAGGGCTGGCCGCGGCCAGCGGAGTCCAGGCGCCGCGCTTGCCCTTCATGTGCAGCTCAGCGCCGAGGGTCTCTTCGAGTTCTTCGGGCGTGGCGAAGACCAGGCGCCGAAACCCGCACGCGTCGAACAGCTCGTCGTGCAGGTTGTGCGGCAGCCAGACGATCCACGACCACACCTCGGGGTTGCGGGTCACCACCAGGAACTTCACGTCGCGCGGGTTGTGGAACACCGCCAGCGAGCACAGCACCGAGCGCATCAACGACCGTAGCCGGTCGAGATCCTCGCCGACGAAGCTGAATCCGGGCGCCGAGCGCAGGTTGACCACCTTGGCGATGTCGCGAATCTTGCGTTGCTCCAGGATGAAATCGCGGAGTGCCTGCCCGGTGACGGGTTCGAGCTCCTCATCGGAGGCAATGTCGGGCCACGTCACCGAAAGCACCGAGTCCGGTGCGTGCTGCACGCCCGTGCCGAGCCGCACCTCCAGGAAGTCGGCGTCGCCGCGCCCGCGTTCCCACATCCGGGGGCCGCCGATGATGGCGCCGAGCCCGCGGGGATCGGAGTGCACCAAGTTCTGCCATTCGCGTTGCGCGCATACCGCGGTCTGGATCTCGTCGCGGTTGCCGTCGAGGTCCCGAAGATAGCGACGACGACCCTTCTCCATTTCGCCCCAGGTGATCTTGCGGGCACGACCGAAGCGGCCGGAGAACGCCAGCATGCTGAAGGCGCCGATCCCCATCAGGGGGAAGAAGCCAGTGGTCAGGCTGCGCACACCGGAGACGTAGAGCATGACGATGGTGCCGATGAGCGCAACGATGAGCGCCGGCACTCCGATCATCACCCAGATGTTCCGGGGCTCGCGTTCCGGCAGCGCGATCGGCGCGCTGGGTGCTACCCGCACCGGTTTCGGCGGCTCGATCTTGACGCGGTTGATGGGGAACGCTTTCTTGGACATTCTCTAGCCTCCCGGCTTCGCCGATGTCGTCACCACAGCCACCTTGCCGAGCGCCGGGACGGTGTCCCGCGCCAAAAGCGCTGCCTCCCTTGACAGCGCCGGGCCCGCGGCGAAGGTCCGCAGCAGCGGCCAGGGGGCCTGAACCGCCGATCCCGGATCGAGCCCGAGCGCGCGCAACGTCGTGTCGTCGTTGGTGATGCCGAACCGCACCCCGTTGTCGGAAACCCAGAACAACGATTCCCGGGAGTCGGAGGTGACCACACCGCTGGTCGACGTGACGAAGTTGGCCGCGCCCGGCAACACCAGCACCTGGTTGGCGACCACCGAGGCCGGGTCGCGGTCGTCACGCACCAGGTGGACGATGCGGTTGTCCAGGTACGACGGGGTGGGAAGTCCGCGACCGTTGTAGACCACAACGCGCGCCTGCGGATCGGTCGAGCCCTTCTCCCATCCCACACAGGTGGTCGGATCCGCCGCGCTGTCAATGAAATTCAGGCGCTTGGTCGGGTAGTAGTCCATCGCAAGCGAGGACACCTCGGGAATGTTGACCAACACGTCGGGCGCCACGACGCGGGGCGCCGTCGAGCCGTAGGAATTGGCGCTGCGCAACAGGTCGGCGACGAAACTGGTGATTTTTTGGATGCCGTCGGGCAACAGAACGTAAAACTGCTTGCCGCCGCTGGCGGTCTGGGCCTGCAGCACCGCACCGACCTGTGAGCCCGAGACCCACGTTGAAGGCGTGCCCGCCAGAGGCACCGCGGGCACGCCGAGCGGCTCGGTCGCCGGCAATGCGTCGTGGAGGGCCCGCGAAATCTCCACCGGCAGCGTCACTCCCGGGTCCAGCCCCAGGCTCAGCGTGACCGCCCGGTTCGACGGATCGATCTGCGAGCGTTTACCGCCCCAGATCACATAGGTGTTGCCCTCGAACGTGACCAACACCCCGGCGTCATCACTGAGCGGTGTGGCGCGGTCGAAGCCGTCGAGCTGTCCGGCGATCGAAGTCACCACTGGGCGCTCGGGGCTGCGCGGTCGTCCCGCCGTGTCACACACCGCCCACGCCGACGTCGCCCCCCGATGAACCGGCATCGCCGCCGGCGCACCCGGGATACCGACCAGCGGCCCGGTCGGATACTTCGCTATCTCAGCCGGTTTCACCCACGTCGGCTGATTCGCCGTCCCAGTGGCCAGCCGCGCGGACGTCAAATTCAGCACCGGGTACAGCCGGCCGTCGATCCTGGCGTAGAGCGCTCCGGAATCACGGTCGCCGATGATCGCGGAATCACCCACGATGCCAGTGGGTTTCAGCACATTCAGCAGCAGCATCCAGCCCGACGCGATGGCGACCAAGAGTATCGACAACACCAGCGCGGCCGTCTGCTTGCGGTCGTCGTGTTTCATGCGCACCGAGAAGCGGGTGGTCGCCGCGCGCAGCCGCCGGTTGTAGAACAGGTGCCCGGAGTTCTGGTCACGGTTGGACAAACTCAGCGGCATGCTCAATACCCCTTGGGTGCTCGGTGAGGATCGGCCTGCTGAATCCGATCAGCCAAATTCGAGGCGTCGACGGCCACCCCGTAGCGGCCCATCGCATAGTTGATGAACGCGCACGCCTGCGCCACCAGATTGTGGATTTCGCGCGAGGTGCCCGGCTGGTGATACGCCGCGAAGGTCGGCGCGATGAATTGCCAGGCGCCCTTACTCGGTGTGCCCCGTGCCGCGTTGGAATCCCAGTCGTTAACCGCGTTCGCGTTGTAGTTGGATTCGCGGCGGGCCACCAAATCCATGCCACGCTCCCAGCGAGCGCGCGCGGCAGGGTCGTGAATACCCTTGATGTCCAAGGCTTTACGGATGGCTGCCAACACGGCCTGGCGTCCGCTGGCCTGATTGCTGTGCATCGACCGCCCTCGAAGGTAGTGCAGGCGTCGCAGTCTGCGCGCGAGCAGCTTTGCCCGCCGGCGCGATCCGGTGACGTGGCGGTGTTGGGTCCGCAACCGCGCCGCCATCCGGGCGACCGCCTCGCGTCGGCCCATCGGCGTGTCGGCGGCCGGCGTCGTGTCGGTTAAGGCGGCGTCGAGCACCGATCGCGTCGCCGCGTGGCCCTGCGTGTGATCGGCACGCGCCGCGGTGATGATCTGTCCCAGCATCCGGTCTGCATGAGCCGACCGCGCCAACTGCTCTATCGAAGAATCCGACCGAATAGCCGCCGCGCTGGGCAACCCAGCGGTGCGATGCGTGAGCGCCTCGGCGCGGGCCTGTGCTTCATCGATGCCGTGGTCTGTGGGGAAGCCCGCGAACAGATCGTGGGCGCGGGACAGCGCCGTGATCGCTCGCATTCTTAGTGGATCGGTCACCGCGATCCCCGCCGTGATTCACCTGTGCGCCCTCGTGGCGCCGCATCCTTGCCGGACACTTCGCGCTCGTACTCCCACACCCTCCTGGCCGCGTATTCCGCGGTCGCTGCAGACGTACCAATAGTGCACGTATCGACAGTTGCAGTGTCAATAACGGGCAACCCAACTTGATGTGTGCGTTGGGATCGGCCGGCCGCGATTACGTAGCGACCTTACTGCCGGGCGAACCTTCCGACCACTCACCTTCCGGTGGGTTGGTAAGCAGGCCTATTCTTTCGGCTCGTCATCGGACGGCATGATCACGATGCGGCGATTGGGCCGGTTGGTGACCACAGTCGGCTTAGCCTCCCCGGATTTGTTGCCGGGGGTACTCGGCGGGATGGTCAAACGGCCCTTGACCGGCTGGCCGTTGGGCACACCGGGGGCCGTGACCCGTTTTTCGACCGGCTTGTCTTTGTTGCCGCCTTCGCCACCGGCACCCATCGCCCCCGGCGGCATCATCGGCATGCCGGTCATGCCGGATTGCCCGGGCATGGCGGGCATCCCACCGGCCGGCGGCATCATGGCCGCCTTTGCGGCTGCGGGCGTGGTTGGCGGGGACGACGTCGGGACCGGGGGTGGCCCCAGTGAGCTGGCCGGCGTGGTGCCGCCGCCCCCGAGGCCTCCACCGCCGCCGCCCAGTCCGGAGCCGCCGCCCAGTCCGGAGCCGCCGCCACTGCCCACGCTGTCGACCAGATGCGCGCTGTCGGCAAGCCCGGCGCCGTGGGCGCCCTGCATCGCGCTCATCAGCGGCTGCAGGGCGCTTTGACCAGCCTGCATTGCCTGCTGGGGCAGCTGCGTCATCGGCCCCATGATGCCTCCGATCGCCCCGCCGATCGCACCGGTCACGCTCTGCAGCATCTGCTGGACCATTTGCATGTCCTGCTGGCTATTTGCCTCGTTGGCTGGGAACTTGGCTTCCGCATCAGCGGCGTGGGCGCGGCGATCCGCGTCTGCTGCGGCGGCGTCTGCTGCGTCTTTGGGAACGCCGGCATTTCCCGCTCCGCCTAAGGCCCCCTGCCAACCGTCGGCGAATGATGTGCCGCCGGGCGGAACTGGGCCAGCCCCTGGTAACGCTGCGGGGATCCCGTCATGCGTTGTACCGGGAGACAGTTTTATGTTCTGCCCTGGGCCGCCCAAAATTCACCTCCACCCCTCAGCACAAGCAATCGGATCTAGGCCCATTTTGTCACAACGCCGCGAAATCGGTATTCAGGTCGAAAGTCGGCCCTAGTGGCCACTCCGACGACTGATCGCGTCAAACCACGCCAAGTGATAGTTCGCGAGGTACTCATGCCCATCGATCAGCGCCTCGATGGCCGCCAAAAGCATCCAATCTCCGACCACCGCTGGGTCGTGATTGGGATAGGCCGCTAGTACCGAATGCTGAACTGCTGCGGCGCATTCGCGCAACATCTCGGTTTCGCTGTCTAGCACACCGGTTTTTCGCACTGCCGGTGCCGCGACGGCTTGGGCGATACGTGGTAGACCATCCCGCCGGCGCACGGCATCGACCAGGGTCGGTCCGAGCTCATCGACCTGAGGCGCAGCCGAGCGGGCAGGCCGGTCACCGCTGAGCGCGGGCTCGTCGGGACCCGGTTCGCCGACATATGTGTTGGCGTAGTGGGCAGCTGCGACCGTGACGACGCCGAGCAAGTCCACCACGTTCGCATCATGACGTCGCGTTGTCGGCTCGAGCAGCGTTACATGGGCAGGCAACCGGACGTGCGGCGGAATCCACCCACCGGCGAGGTCGGTGACCAGCAGCGTCGTGATGCCGTCGTCGCGCAGCCCCGCCGCCCACGACAGGCGCGGTTCTTGGCGAGCTACCGCATCGACGAGGCGTTGCAACCGCTGTTGCTCGGCCGTCCTTGCTGACACGGTGCCAGCAGTCGCGCCCGTCGCCGCTGAAGCTGCCGATGCGCCAACCATCGTGGATGACCCCGCGCCGGCCTGGCCTGCGGCTCCGGAGGCCGTCCGTTCCACCGGAGATACAAGAGGCCCGCCTGCCCCGCCCGCAGAGGGGGATGATGCCGGCGAAGACGCTACCGGCGCACCCGACACGGGACCGGAGGGCGCAGAAGGCACCGACGGGGGCGCCACGACTGGCGGGCGTAGGTCGGAACCGTAGGCGGGCAGCGGACCAGAGGGGATCGACGAGGTGCCACCGAGGGTCGGCGCGGGCGACGACCATGAGCCACCGGTCATTACGGGCGCAACTGATGTGGCTCCCCCTGTGGCTACCGGCGCGGGCGACGGTGCCGGGGGCGCATCGACCGGTGTACCCGTCGGGATGAATGCTCCCGCACTGGGTACGGTCGGTGTGCCTGCAGGTGTGGTTGGTGGAGCTTGAGGTATCCCGGAATCCATCGCTTGTAGCGGCCCCGCCGTAAACGCTTGCCCGCCAGGGCCCGTGGCTTGTCCCGTTGCTAAGCCGGAGGTGAAGGCTTGGCCCAAATCGGGCTGGAGGCCCTGCCCCATCCCGACTGGTGAGGTCGAGATTGGCGCCCCGCTGTGTACGCCTGGCATTGCGGGCGATACGGGCCCACCACCGCTGGGCATCTGGACGCCTGTTGAGGGGGCTGCTGGTGGCGCGCCGGGGAACTGGACGCCGTGGCCCTGCGCGCCGCTCACCGCTGGCCCTCCTGGTGATGGCCCAGCGGTACCGCCGACGCCCGACGCTTGTACGCCATGTCCCTGCAGCCCGCCGACCGCGGGCCCTGGCGATGGACCAGTCGTACCGGCTCCGCCTGACGCGTCGCCACCATGGCCTCCGCCACCACCCACAGCCGAGGAACCACCCGGCGTGCCTCCCGGGGAATGCAAGTCGGCACTTGTTAGCTGAGGCGGAGCCGAAACGTCCCCTACACTGAAGCCGTTTGCTGCGGCCCAGCTCCGAGCATTACCACCAATACCTTCAGCATCAAGAATCTTCTGCGTCGCCGCCATCATCTTGTCGGCCGCATCCCGGCTGGCGTTCGCCGCTTCGGCATTGCAGCGCGCCTGGACAGCTTGCACTTCCGCTAATTGCTCGGGCGGCGGCTTCTTCGAGGCAAGGATTTCATCTATCTCTTTATTGCCCGTATTCGCTATCTCCGACAGGCGGCTGCGCAAATAATCGATAGCGTCCGCGCCTGAATTGAAGGACGCCGCCTTCGTCTGGTACTTCTCCGCGAGATCCAGGTGAAACTTCTCACCCTGTTGATATCGGGAAATAAGATCGTCGGCCGTGTGACCCTCGTTGTGAGCCGCGATCTTCGTCCAAAGATTGCGCAGGTGTTGCGAATATCCTTGCTGCTCCGCAGAAGCATGACTCCAGTGTTGTGCGCCTGCGCGCAGAGTCGTGGACGGCGCTGGCCACCATGCACCGACGAGCGCTGCCGACCATTTACCAGGCGGAAGATCAACCGCCACTGCATACCTTTTTCATTACCGAGTCCTTCGCGATGACGTCGTCTAAGGCAGCTCGATATTCCGCATCGCTCGCGACGGAGCTATTGCCCATAACAGTCACGGTCCCGTAGGCCGTTGCCAAGGCGCGGGCGGCGTCTCGATGGTTGTTATCAAGAGCAGGAGCTGCCGACGCCATGTCGAGCATCACGGCGCCATTGGTATCGGCGATACGGGCCAATGCCTTGTCATTGCCGCTGGTGTCCACTCCCACCGCTCGCGCTACCAGCCGGTACGTGTCGCAAAGCGTTTTCTGCGCTGCGTCAATTTCAGCCGGGCTATAAGACGGCGCCGCAGCGATAGCGACCGGTCTTGGCGCTGTCGGTCGCTTCAGTGCTACGACTAATGAAGCAACAGCCAAAGCGGCAGTCACAACTACCGCGATCGCCATCCACGGACGTGGACGAGATGCTGGCCGTGGGAAATGCGGTGGTGGCCGATTTCCACTGGGTCGCGAGGCTGATGACCTTTCACCTTGGCTCGAAGGCAGGTCTCCCACTCGTTTCCTCCTCTGGTCCGCAGACCTCATGTGCAAACCTTGCAACCTGCCATGGCGCCTTGGCCCGTTGTAATAGTGGAACAGGCAACCGGATGTCAGCAATTCACTGCACGTCGCAACTTTCAATCATTTGCAAGCCGCTGGACGCGTCGCGGAGACGATGGCGCGGCGAAAGTCATGCGGCCCCGCATACCTTTTTCATCGCAGCATCCTTAGTGTTGGCCTCGTTGAGCGCTGACTGCCAAGCCGGGTCTTGGCCGCTCGCCAAACTAGATGTAGCCGCGACGTTGCTGTAGGACTCTGCCAGCGCAAGGGCCGCGGTGCGTTCGCTCGGTGGGAGACCTGGACTATTGTTCACAGCGTTTTCCAACATCACTGCGCCATTCACAGTCGCAATTCCTGCGAACGCCTGATTCGTGCCATTCGTCTCTATTTGCACTGCACGCGCAGCGAGCTTGTAAGCGTCGCACAACTTCTGATGTGCAGCGGTCGTCTGGTCGGCAGTGTACGAAGGCGTCGTCGACGCGGTCGAGGAGGCTGTTGACTGATTGCTCGTAGGTCGTGTTAACGCGATAACGAGGGCCGCGATGCCCAGCAGGACGGCTATCGCGGCCAGGGCGATCGCCGGCCATGCCCGAGGGCGCGGCTGCGCAGGAAAGGCTGGTGCCCGCGGCGCTGAACTGGGCGGGCCAGTGGTCGGCCCCTCTCTCGGAGCTGGAGGCAAATCCCCCACCATGCGTCCTCCTCAAATCTGTTGACGTCCTTCTAAATGGTCTATCGATGATTGTGTACGCAAACTGCTAAATGAGAGAGCAGCGCACCGAACTGACAACCAATCGGCGCGGGTCGCCGTGGGATCAACCGCCGCCATTCCCGCATCTCTGCTTCATCCGTGAACGGGCTGCGGCGCGCGATGACTCAGCGCCCACTGCCCTACCGGCGGCCCAACATAGGGCCCCGCACCCAGATGTGAAGGTGGGTCCTCCGTCACGGCACTCTCTAAACGCTCTGTACCGAGGGACCGGAACTCGGTCGCAGCGCCTTCATGTCGTCGGCGTTGTTGTTGTCCATGCTGGTGAACCCGTTGGCCGCGTGATGTGCCTTGGTGCCGACACCCGTGAGCGTCTCACTGTGGCCCTGCAGGATTTTTACGTGCTGCCCGTGCGCGGCCGAGACCGCGCCGTGAAAGGCGTCGGCCGCAGCGAAGTCACCGAACATGCCCGATGCCACGGTTCCGCCGGCCAACTGATCCGCCCCGTCCTGGGCGTGCCCTCCTGCGCGGTGGGACTGATTGCCTCCGGAATGCAAAAGATCCGTATCGACGAACACCGGCACTCCTTCCAAAGCGTTACACGGTCTCAACGCCGCCTACACCTCTTGATCAGGCTAAATGCGACGCCGCGAGCGGTCAATTCACCCCACGGATCGGGGGCCAACGGGCCGGGCCGACAGCACAGAAACCCCTAGAACCCATGGCCGTTGGTGACCGACCGCGCGGGCCGATCCCATTCGGGATCGACAGTCACGGGCACCTGGATTTCGACATGCGGCAGCGAAACCGTCCCCAAGGGGGTGTGCAACTGGAAAGGAAGGGCGATACGCGCTGCGGCCCGGTCCGGCGCCAGCATGCCTTCGCCGACCAGGCGATCGCCGTGCCCGATGACGATCTCGGTGATGTTGTGCAGCGATTCGCTGCCCACGTCGTAATAGCGCGAGTGGTCGGTGAACCAAGGCATGACGCTGTGTGAGCCCGCGACTTCGGCACGAAACCGTACCGCCCCGAAACCCGCATGCGCTGGGTCGCTGCCCAGCCCGGCCAACGGTCCCACCGGCCCGCCTAGCGTCTCGTTCAGTCCATTCGGGAGGCCGCCGCCCGCCTCACCGATCCAGCTGATCGCATCGGTCGACGCGGCGCCCACATACAGCTTGCCGCCGTTGAGAGAAAAGTCCGCGGCGCGATGCCCCAAATCGGTTCCTGGGCAACCGGTTAGCACTGCGTCGTTGGCGCGCATGCCGCTGTTCGCGAACGCATCGGCAACGGTTGTGGCGCCGTAGGAATGTCCTAGGACTGTGACATGTGCTGGAGTCGGTCCGCCATGTGTCGCGGCCAGGCCGTTGACATCGGCGGCCAACAGCGCCCCTGCTTGCCTCGCCCGCCACGGGGTGCCGACCTGTTCCAATTCAGAGGGATCGGTGATGGCCTGCTGCCAACGCGGTTGGCCGAATTCGGGTGCGTCGTAACCCATCCAGGCCAGCACCGCCGTCGAATGGCTGGGGTCGGCTTTCATTGACTGTTCGTAGAGGTTGATCGCGTCGTCGGTCCCGTCGGACATCCACCCTCCCCGCACGCTGCTGTTGGTGCCCGGGACCATGACGGCCGTATTGCGGGACTTGTCCGGGTTGCCAATCGCGATGGCTGCCCTGCCCTTGGCGTTGAAAGCCAGCGGGTCGTAGGCCCACAGCATGACGGGAAGCCCCTCCGGTAGGTCGGACCTTTTGTCGCGCTCGAGAAAGTCGTTTGTTTTCACCGCGTTCTGGTATCGGGCGATGTCTGTGGCGCACAACTTGTAATCACCGGGGTTGGTGAACACATCCGACTTCCGGTTATTGAGCGCGTCCTCGCGGAGCGCCGAGGGGACCAGCCCACGCTGTCGGGCGGCGTCTTCGACCTTGCGCAAGTCGTCTTTCATTGCCGCCTGGTTCACGGCGTCGCGCACGTCGGCCGGCATGCCGTTCAGGTTGCCCAACTCGCGCGGGCGCTGGTCTATCAACAGCCGCTTTTGGTTGGCACTCAACGACTCCCACCATCGCCTGACCTCCTCTGAGCTGTTGCCCGCCCACGGAATCGATAGTTCGTCGACGCCTTGAACGTCTGCCGGGTCGACCCCCTCGACACGTAGGTCCCCTATGGCGGCTGCAAGCCCGGCCGAATACCGATCACGAATCTGCCTGAGCACCAGCACTATCGCTTTCGTTTCGGTAACCCCGTCCCCGCGCAGATCGTCAGCTGCGCACTGATCGCCTTCTGCGAGGGCATCACAAAGCTCGTCGTCGATGTTCTCTAGGTCGTACTCCAGCGCGGCGAGATACCACGCGGAGGTTCGTTGAGCTTCGGCCAGCGCGGCGGCAATATTCTCTAATTCGATTGCGATCTTGGGTAATTGCTCGGTCTGCATGCTCATTGACCGGGCCACGCGCTGCACCTCGTCGGCGTCGTTGATCGGGTTCTCGCCATTCTGGTGATTCCACGATGCTTCGAATCGACGGCGGGCGGTCTCGAACGTGAGGCTGGCCTCCGCCGTGCATACCCCGGCGTCTCGGAAGGCCTTGGCTAAAGCCGCGATCTGCGCTGGGCGGCCGGCTTGCAGGCTGGCGTCGGTTGACCAGGGATCTCCGCCGGCTTCGGCAACGAGAAATGGAATGCTGATGTGGCGCAGTAGCATTACACCTGGCTAGGTCAGCACCACCCTCACAGCGAGCTCGCGCCGTCGGCGAGACCGTCGCCGTCGGTGTCGGTCAGGCGGACGTTCCATTTGCCGTCGCCATCGGTGTCGACATATCCGGTCACACCGTTGTCGTCGGATCGCAGGACACGGTCGGCCAGCCCGTTGCCATCGGTGTCGACGAGGCGGGCGTCGGCGGGCCCGTCGCCGTCGAAGTCGACCAGTGGACCGCCGGTGTGCTCGACCCCGTCGAGGCCGAACCAGCGCAGTTGGCCGCCGCCCCCGTCCATGGCCACAGCCCACGTCCCGGAGCCGTCGTCGGTGAAGTACGCCTCGGGGGTGCCGTCGTTGTCGATATCAACGACAACATGGTCCACGAGGTCATCGCCGTCGAGATCGGCGAGTGCGTCGTCGCGTAATCCGTCGTGATCGAAATCCAGTCCGATCGATTCGAAGCGACCATCGTGGTCAAGGTCGAGGTCGGGTTGCCCGTGCCAGAAGACGGCGCCGTTATCGCCAGCGAGACAGTAGTCCATGCATATTCGGACGCGTGGATGCCGCTACTCGTTCCCCCGAGACTTCCACCACGCCAACAACTCTGCGGTCGCTTCCTCGTTGTCCAACGGTCCGCGCTCCAGCCGGAGTTCCTTCAAAAACCGCCAGGCCTCGCCGACTTGGGGACCGGCCGGGATGCCGAGCAGCTCCATGATCTGGTTTCCGTCCAGATCGGGACGTACCCGTGCGAGATCCTCCTGCGCGGTCAGCTCGGCGATCCGCGTCTCGAGCCGGTCGTAACTGGCCTGCAGCCGCGCGGCGCGGCGCTTGTTGCGGGTGGTGCAGTCGGCTCGCACCAGCTTGTGCAGTCGGGGCAGCAGCGGACCGGCATCGGTGACGTAGCGGCGCACCGCGGAATCGGTCCACTTCCCGTCGCCGTAGCCGTGAAACCGCAGATGCAGATACACCAGTTGCGAGACGTCCTCGACCATTTGCTTGGAATACTTCAACGCCCGCAAGCGCTTTCGGACCATCTTGGCGCCGACGACCTCATGGTGATGAAAACTCACACCGCCGTTGGCTTCGTGGCGCCGAGTCGCGGGCTTGCCGATGTCATGCAGCAGCGCGGCCCAACGCAGTACCAAGTCCGGGCCGTCGTCCTCTAACGCGATCGCCTGGCGCAGCACGGTCAGTGAGTGCTCGTAGACGTCCTTGTGTTGGTGATGTTCATCGATGGCCATCTGCATGCCGCCGACCTCGGGCAGCACCACCTCACCCATGCCAGTTTGCACTAGCAGATCGATGCCGGCCGTCGGATCCTCGCCGAGCACCAGTTTGTCCAGCTCGGCGGCGATCCGTTCGGCGCTGATCCGCGACAACTGCGGGGCCATCTGTTCGATCGCCTCGCGGACACGCGGCGCGACACCGAATCCTAGTTGCGAAACGAACCGCGCCGCGCGCAGCATCCGCAACGGGTCGTCACCGAAGGACACCTCCGGCGCGGCAGGCGTGTCCAGCACCCGCGCGCGCAACGCCGCCAAACCGCCCAGCGGATCCAGGAATTCACCGGGCCCGTGCGGCGTGATCCGCACGGCCATCGCGTTGGCCGTGAAGTCGCGCCGCACCAGGTCGTCCTCGAGGCGGTCGCCGAATCGCACCTCGGGATTCCGGGACATCTGGTCGTAGGTGTCGGCGCGAAAGGTGGTGATCTCCAGGCGGTGGTCGCCCTTACCGACGCCAATGGTCCCGAATTCGATCCCGGTGTCCCATAAGTTGTCGGCCCACTGGCGCAGGATTTGTTGCACCTGTTCGGGGCGTGCGTCGGTGGTGAAATCCAGGTCGGGACTCAGTCTGCCCAACAACGCATCTCGTACCGAACCGCCGACGAGGTAGAGCTCGTGGCCGGCGGCGGCGAAAGCGGAGCCGAGCTCGGCCAGCATGGGCGCATGCCGATTCAGGGCGACCGCGGCGGCGGTCAGCAGGTCGGCATCCTGGGCGGCGTCTGGCACGTTCGATCAGCCTAGTCGGCCACGGGCGAAAAGCCCCTGTGAGGAGCCTCGCACGTCACGAAGGTGAATTGACCCGCTGCTGCGCGTCAGTAGCGTTACGTGCGACAAGAAGGGTGAGCGGCGGGACGATGCGGTGCATCTCCGATACATAAGCAAGGGCGCGCTGATCATGTTCGCGGGTGGAGACCCGTGGAAGATCAACGACACGTTGCAGAGCGGGCAGCCGGCCCAGATCTCAAACCTCGCAAAAGCGTTTCACGACGCCGGGCGATCCACAGGGGAAGCGGAAGCCGCATTCAACCTGGCGCGGAATCGCTTCGACAAAGCCTGGACGCGCGAGAGCGGCGAGAATCCAATCAACGACTCGGCCGAGGTACAACGGGCCACGAACTCACTCGGGGTACAAGCAGCTCAGTTGCCCAGAATCGGTGCTGATATGGAAACCATCGCGGCCGCACTAGCCGAGGCCCAGCGGTCCGGAAAGGGCGAGATTTCGTCGCTCGAAGCAGCGCTCCAAGGGCTTGACGACCAAATTGGTGAGGCAGTCGAGCTCGAGAACGACACTCGGCTAACGGCCTCCGAAAGGCAATTGGTAGAGCACTACATCGATGGACTCGAAAAGCATGCCGTCAACGACACCAAGGCGTCGCTGAGCAAGCTCAACGACATCCGCGGAAAGTACTCTCGGCAGCTGCAAACTTCGCTGGCTAACCTGCGCAACCAGGACGGATATCAGCCACCGATCCAGGCCCTCGGCGGCAACATCCCGGAAGGGCCCCCGCAGCACGTCAATGATGAGGAACGACGGCACAACCAGATCGAGGCGTTCAAGCGGGTCTTCGGTCGCGAACCCACGTCAGCGGCCGACTGGGAAACTGCCGCAGCTCTAGATCCGCAGACCTATGATCCGAAGTTCAAGGGCGCCAAATCGCAGATCGAGGTGGTGAAGATTCGTCCAGTCTCCGGACAGGGAGTCGTGCGCGTCTCGCAGTGGATCGAGCAGCGGGACGTGACGAGTTCTCTTTCAGGTAACCGGGACCTCGGCAACAACCGCCGGCCTGAGCAACATTTCGACCCCGAGGACACCAAGGTAACGACCTACATCGACTACGAAAACGGGCTTGTCATTCTGCGTCAAAACCCTTCTGTCGAAGAGACTTCGACTGGGGCGCCCGGGACGGTCAAGGTAGGCACACCGAAAGGCAGCGTGACTCAGTTAGCCGACGGGTCGGTTCGGATAAAGTACGATGCCGGCAATCCGTTCGCACCGGGATTCACAGCCGACCCGCACGGTCCATTGGCGAACCACACGATCACCGTCAACGGTGATCTGGTATTCACCCCAGGGGCGGGAGGCGTCCAAGTAAATGGCACCCGCACTGATTACCCTTCACTCGAGGTTTATCAGGATTTTCCAGGTGGCAGCACCCGTACCGTACTGATCGACCCAGCTGAGGCGGGTAACTCGGCGGGGCCGATGTTTAACCTTCCCTTCCACCACGACGTCGGCCCACTGGGCGGCAGGGCGTTCGCGCCGTTCGATAGCGGAGGTTGGAACCTTCAATACGACGTGCCCGCGCCGCTGCCGCCGACGGAGTTCGGCCCAGTAACCCACCCGCCGTCGGTTCCTTCGTTGCCAAGCGGAGCAGCAGTCCCAGCCTGATCGTCCGCTGACAGGAAGCTACTCAGATGCCTTCGTTCAACCGCGTGCCACCACTCGATGCCCGCGTCTGGCGCATGGCAACATGGTCGGCACCTTTTATCGTCCAACTGATACTGGCAGCGCTGCTTGTAGTGATGTGGTTGCTGGGCAAGTGGCCGTTCGAAACTCATAGTGCATACGCCGGTGAGCGCGCATGGATGCTGGCTTCAACTGTCAGCACAACCCTCGCGGCGCTGCTAGTCGGCGTCGCGTTCCTGAGGTCGCCAGCACCGCGCAATCGTGGACTTGGCATCAGCATTTCGAGCTGTTCGGCGGTTGTGCTTATCGGCGGAACAGTTTTCGCTTACCTATTCCTGCGCTGAAGGCAACCAATGACTGACAGACCCCATGCGGGCAGACCAGACAATCAATACGGGCCACTCACATTTGCCATAGCCATAGCCCACCTCTTAGTGGTCGGCCTCATCACCTGGCTTATCGCCGTGTCGATGTGGCCGTTCCTCATCTTCGTTCTTCCGGCAACGCTGGCATACGTGGCTGTCAGCGCGCTTATTGCTAGGGCACCAGGCAGATGGGGGCAGGTCGGCCGCGGAATGATGATTGGCAGCCTGTCAGGACCAATCTCAATCCTGATCTTCGTTCCGGCTTTTATCGTCGCCCACGCGATAGGCCCCATCTGACCGAAGTTAAGGGCTAAGCACTGGACGGGACCTGATCCCGCGCCGGCACCTCGCGCCTCAGCCCGCGGCGAGTATCTCCAGGAGAATATGCCGTGCCAGCTACTATCGCTTGGGTGTCGGACGGCGAACAAGGCAAACCGCGTCGGCGCCGGGGGCGGCGCCGGGGCCGTGGCGCCGCGGCTTCGTCCGAGAAGCAGACCACCGGTCAAGCGGCCGGAGACTCGACAGCCACCAAACCGCGCCGATCCCGGGCGTCTCGCGGCGGACCGGAGCAGCTGCGGACCGTCCACGAAACCTCGGCCGGAGGCCTGGTCATCGACGGTCTCGACGGACCGCGCGAGTCTCAGGTCGCCGCCTTGATCGGACGCATCGACCGGCGCGGGCGGATGCTGTGGTCGCTGCCCAAAGGGCACATCGAACTCGGCGAGACCGCCGAGCAGACCGCTATAAGAGAAGTAGCCGAAGAGACCGGCATCCGGGGCAGCGTGCTGGCCGCGCTGGGCCGCATCGACTATTGGTTCGTCACCGATGGCCGTCGCGTCCACAAGACGGTGCATCACTATCTAATGCGTTTCTCCGGCGGCGAGTTGTCCGACGAGGATCTCGAAGTCGCCGAGGTGGCCTGGGTGCCGATGGGCGAATTGCCGTCCCGGCTGGCCTACGCCGACGAACGCCGCCTGGCCCGCGTGGCCGACGAGCTGATCGACAAGCTGCAAAGCGGCGGTCCGGCGTCGCTGCCCCCGCTGCCGCCCAGCTCGCCGCGGCGCCGCCCGCAGACCCATTCGCGGACGCGGCACTCTGACAAACCGGCCACGGGCCGGAAGAACGGCCACGGGCCCGGCCCGTGACAGCTCCGCGTCTGCGGTGGGCCGGCTTGGTGCGTATCGCCGCCGCGCTCGCCATCGTGGCCGGATTTGCGGTGTTCACCGCGCCGGTGATGCCGCGTGCGGCGGCGGGTGAACCGGGCGTGACGCCGTTCGTGCGGGTCCGCATCGATCAAGTCACTCCCGACGTGGTCACCACGACCAGTCCGCCCGTCGTGACCGTCAGCGGCATGGTGACCAACATCGGCGACCGGCCGGTCCGCGACGTCATGGTTCGCCTCGAGCACGCGGGCCCCGTCACGTCCTCCGCCGGTTTGCGCACCACCCTGGACGGTGACACCGATGGATATCAGGCCGCCGCGGATTTCCTCACACTGGCTCCTGAACTGCAGCGCGGACAAGAAGTCGGCTTCACCCTGTCGGCACCGCTGCGCGCCCTGACCAAACCGTCGCTGGGAGCGGAGAAGCCAGGCATCTACCCCGTCCTGGTCAACGTGAACGGCACACCGGACTACGGCGCACCCGCCCGGTTGGACAACGCGCGATTCCTGCTGCCCGTGGTGGGAGTGCCGCCCGACCGCGCCGACGACGTGGGCTCCGCGGTCGCTCCCGACACCTCTAAACCGGTGCTGACCACCATGCTCTGGCCGCTGGCCGACCGCCCTCGGCTGGCTCCCGGCGTGCCGGGCGGAACCATCCCGGTGCGGCTGGTCGACGACGACCTGGCCACGTCGCTGGCCGCCGGCGGCCGCCTCGACATCCTGCTGGCCTCGGCCGAAGTCGCCACCAGTCACGACGTTGACCCCGACGGCGCCGTCGGTCGTGCGCTGTGCCTGGCGATCGACCCGGATCTACTGGTCACGGTTAACGCGATGACCGCCGGCTATGTCGTGTCCAATTCCCCCGACGACTCGGCGCAACTGCCGGGCACCCCCACCCACCCGGGTGGCGGCCAGGTCGCCGCGACTGAATGGCTGAACCGCCTACGCGCCCTGGCGCACCGGACTTGTGTGGCCCCGCTGCCCTACGCGCAAGCCGATCTCGATGCCGTCCAGCGCGTCAACGATCCCGGCCTGAGCGGCATCGCCACCACCAGCGCCAATAGCATCATCGACAAAATTCTGGACGTGTCGTCCATCCGCGGCGCCACGCTGGTGCCGGATGGTCCGCTGACCGGCCGCACGGTCAAGCTGCTCAGCGCCAACGACAACACCGTCGCCATCGCCGCGGCCGACTTATCGGCCGCCGAGGGGCAGGGCTCCTCCGGGAGCGGCGTCGACACCGCACCGCGGCGGTTGTCCCCACAGGTCATGGTCGCGCCGTTCGACCCGGCCGTCGGCGCCGCGCTGGCCGGAGCCGGTACCACCCCCGGGGTGCCGACATACCTGGACTCGTCCCTGACGGTTCGCCTGGGACACGACTCGGCGACCGCGCGTCGGCAGGACGCGCTGGGCTCGATCTTCTGGCATGCGCTCGACCGCGACGAGCCCCGCACCCAGATCCTGGTTCCGCCGTCGACGTGGAATCTGCAGGCCGACGACGCCCAGGTCATCCTGACCGCGCTGACCACCACCATCCGCTCCGGTCTGGCGGCGCCACGCCCGCTGACGGCCGTGGTCGCCGACGCCAATCAGGTTGCACAAGCCCGCGTCGATCTGCAGGGAGAGGTGGGCGCCTACGCCTCCGCACCCGGGCAGTTCACCGACGACGTCACCGCCGGCATCACCGGGCAGGTCGGCCGGCTGTGGGGGTTGACGTCATCGCTGATGACCGACGACCGCACCGGCCTGACCGGCGTCCAGTACACCGCGCCCCTGCGCGAGGACATGCTGCGCGCGCTGAGCCAGTCCGAACCGCCCGACACCCGCAACGGGTTGGCCCAGCAGCGCCTGGTGGTGGTCGGCAAGACGATCAACGACCTGTTCGGCGCGGTGACGATCGTCAATCCGGGCGGCTCCTACACCCTGGCCACCGAGCACAGTCCGCTGCCGCTGGCGCTGCACAACGGCTTGGCCGTTCCGATTCGGGTGCGGTTGCACGTCGATGCGCCACCGGGGATGAACGTCACCGACATCGGCCAGATCGAACTGCCGCCGGGTTACCTGCCGCTGCGCATTCCGGTCGAAGTGAACTTCACCCAGCGCGTCGCCGTGGACGCGACCCTGCGGACCCCGGACGGTTTGCGACTGGGTGAGCCGGTGCGGTTGTCCGTGCATTCCAACGCGTACGGCAAGGTCCTGTTCGCGATCACGCTGTCCGCCGCCGCGGTCCTGATCTTGCTGGCCGGACGACGGTTGTGGCACCGCTTCCGTGGCCAACCCGACCCAGCCGACCTGGACCGGCCCGACCCACCCGATGTCCGGCACGCCGCCGACCCCGCCGATGACCGGGTCGAACAAGAGCACCGAGTATGAACCCCACCCCTCGGCAGGCTCAACCACACCGGCGCCTGCCCGAGCCGTCGCGGCATTCGCGCGTGGCGGGCTCGCCGCCGACCGGTCCGCTGCCGCCCGTCGCCGCCGAAATCGATCGTCGACGCCCCGAGCTGTCTGACGCGGCGCTGGTATCGCGGTCGTGGGCGATGGCCTTCGCCACGTTGATCAGCCGGCTAACCGGCTTCGCCCGGGTGGTGCTGCTGGCCGCGATCCTCGGCGCCGCGTTGTCCAGCGCGTTCTCGGTGGCCAACCAGCTCCCCAACCTCGTCGCGGCGCTGGTGCTGGAGGCGACGTTCACCGCCATCTTCGTGCCGGTGCTGGCGCGCGCCGAGCAGAGCGACCCTGACGGCGGCACGGCGTTCGTGCGACGCCTGGTCACGTTGACGACGACGCTGCTGATCTTCGCCACCGCGCTGTCGGTGGTGGCGGCCCCGCTGCTGGTGCGGTTGATGCTGGGCCGCAACCCGCAAGTCAACGAGCCGCTGACCATCGCCTTCGCCTACCTGCTGCTTCCGCAGGTCCTTGCCTACGGGCTGACATCGGTGTTCATGGCGATCCTGAACACTCGCAACGTATTTGGGCCCACGGCGTGGGCGCCGGTCGTCAACAACGTCGTCGCGCTGATCACGCTGGCGGTGTACGCGCTGGTTCCCGGTGAGCTGTCGGTCGATCCCGTCCGGATGGGCAACGCCAAGCTGCTGGTGCTCGCTGTCGGCACCACGCTGGGCGTGTTCGCCCAAACCGGGCTGCTGCTGGTGGCGCTGCAACGCCAACGCGTCGACTTGCGCCCCCTGTGGGGAATCGACCAGCGGCTCAAGCGCTTCGGCACCATGGCCACCGCCATGGTGCTCTACGTACTGATCAGCCAGCTCGGCTTGGTGGTCGGCAACCAGATCGCCAGCACCGCAGCGGCATCGGGCCCCGCGATCTACAACTACACCTGGCTGGTGCTGATGCTGCCGTTCGGCATGATCGGCGTGACGGTCCTGACCGTGGTCATGCCGCGGCTGAGCCGAAACGCCGCGGCCGACGACACCGAGGCGGTGCTCGGTGACCTGTCGTTGGCCACCCGGCTGACGTTGATCACGCTCATCCCGATCGTGGCGTTCATGACCGTCGGCGGCCCCGCGATGGGCAGCGCCCTGTTCGCCTACGGACATTTCGGAAACGTCGACGCCGGATACCTGGGCGCCGCGATCACCCTCTCGGCCTTCACGCTGATCCCCTACGGACTGGTGCTTCTGCAGCTGCGGGTGTTCTATGCGCGCGAACAGCCGTGGACGCCGATCGTCATCATCCTGGTCATCACCGCCGTCAAGATCCTCGGCTCGGTGCTGGCGCCGCACCTCACCGACGACCCCAAGCTGGTGGCCGGGTTTCTCGGGCTGGCCAACGGCGTGGGATTTCTCGCCGGCGCCGTCATCGGCTACGTCCTGCTGCGACGCGCCCTACTGCCGGCTGGTGGCCAGCTGATCGGCGTCGGCGAAGTCCGGACGATCCTGGTGACGCTCACCGCATCCATGCTGGCCGGATTGATCGCCCATGTGGTGGACCGCCTGCTCGGGCTGGACACCCTCACCGGCCACGGCGGCGCCGGTTCCCTGCTCCGCCTGGTGGTACTGGGGTTGATCATGCTGCCGATCACGGCGGCGGTCATGCTCCGCGCAGAGGTCCCCGAGGCACGGGCGGCGCTGGACGCCCTGCGGTACCGCATCACGGGCCGCGGACCGCGCCCGCGCAAGCCGAGTGCCAAGGATCGATCGTCTCATCGACGGCCGGTCACGTACCCTGAGCAGAGGAATTCGTCCCCGCCTGGGGTAAGTGCGGTCCAGGAGCCGATTCGGCGCAGGCCTCCGGAGCGGGCAAACCGA
Source organism: Mycobacterium sp. 852002-51971_SCH5477799-a (assembly GCF_001667145.1). Lineage (GTDB taxonomy): Bacteria > Actinomycetota > Actinomycetes > Mycobacteriales > Mycobacteriaceae > Mycobacterium. The sequence goes on along the minus strand of NZ_LZIF01000104.1, from coordinate 27,478 downwards.
GCCCGGCTAGCGAAAGGACCGGAGGTGACCGACCGCCCGATGGAGAGCGCAGCCCCCAGCTCTGGGCCTGGCGCAGGCTCAGGTACTCCGCTGCCGCGGCCGATCGCCGACGATTTCCAGCCCGACATTCCCGCCGGCGACCAGCCAAGGACGTCCACTCCGCCGCGCCCATCGGACCAAGCCAACGGTGACATTGCCGGCTCCCGGCATGCACAGCCCCCGTTCGAAGCCCCGCGCGACCGCTCGGCGGATTCCAAGGGCGACGACGTGCACCTTGTCCCCGGCGCCCGCATCGCTGGCGGCCGGTACCGACTGCTGGTTTTCCACGGCGGCGCCCCGCCGCTGCAGTTCTGGCAGGCACTGGACACCGCCCTGGACCGTCAGGTGGCGCTGACCTTCGTCGACCCCGACGGCGCCCTGCCCGACGAGGTCCTACAAGACATCCTGTCGCGCACCCTGCGGCTCAGCCGCATCGACAAACCCGGTATCGCCCGCGTACTGGACGTCGTGCACACCGGCTCCGGCGGCCTGGTGGTCTCGGAGTGGATCCGGGGTGGCTCGCTGCAGGAGGTGGCCGACACCGCACCCTCACCCGTGGGCGCCGTGCGGGCCATGCAGTCGCTGGCCGCTGCCGCCGACGCGGCCCACCGCGCCGGGGTCGCGCTGTCGATCGACCATCCCAGCCGGGTGCGGGTCAGCATCGAAGGTGACGTAGTGCTGGCCTACCCGGCGACCATGCCCGAGGCCAACCCGCAGGACGACATCCGCGGCATCGGCGCCGCGCTCTACGCCTTGCTGGTCAATCGGTGGCCCATCGTGGAGAGCGGGGCTCGCAGCGGGCTCGCGGCGGCCGAACGCGACTCCTCGGGCAACCCTGTCGAGCCTATGTCGCTCGACCGCGATATTCCCTTCCAGATCTCCGCGGTCGCCGTCCGAGCGGTCCAGGAGAACGGCGGAATACGCAGCGCCTCAACGCTTTTGAACCTGCTTCAGCAGGCCACCGCGGTCGCCGACCGCACCGAGGTCCTCGGCCCCATCGACGATTCGCCTTCGCCCTCGACGGCTTTGATCTCATCCGGTCAGGACCAGGCGGCCTTCGCCCGGCGGCGGCGCAACGTGCTCATCGGGGTCGGCGCCGGCCTCGCCGTCATCGTCGTGGCCCTGCTGGTGCTGGCGTCGATCGTGAGCAAGATCTTCGGCAACGTCGGCGGCGGCCTCAATAAGGACGAGCTCGGACTGAACGGCCCCTCGTCGTCATCGTCCGCGCCGGCGTCGTCGAGCGCGCCGCCCGCGGCCGCGGGAAGCGTCGTCAAACCCACCAAGGCGACGGTCTTCTCCCCCGACGGCGACGCCGACAACGCGGGGACGGCCGGGCAGGCCATCGACGGCGATCCCTCGACGGCCTGGGCGACCGAGGTTTACACCGACGCTGTGCCCTTCCCCAGTTTCAAGCAGGGCGAGGGGCTGATCTTGCAGCTGCCCAGCCCTACTGTGGTCGGCCAAGTCAGCATCGATACCCCGAGTAGCGGGACCAAGGTCGAGATCCGCGCGGCATCCTCGCCGACGCCGTCCAGCCTCAACGACACCACCGTGCTGGCCTCGGGCTTCACGCTCAAACCCGGCCACAACGTGATCCCGGTCAGGGCGGGCTCGCCGACGTCGAATCTGCTGGTGTGGATCTCCACGCTGGGATCCACCAACGGCAAGAGCCAAGCCGGTTTTTCGGAGATCACCGTCCAGGCCGCGTCGTGATCCGCAACTGCTGCGACCCACTCACATAAGCCGTTCCAAGTGAAGTGCCGCGCCATAGGCAATTGGTTAATGTCCGGCCGTGGGCTTCGGGAGAAACGCCAAGCACGAGCGCAGTGACGCCGAACTGCTGGCAGCCCATGTGGCAGGCGACCGTCACGCCTTCGGCGAGCTCTTTCACCGTCACCAGCGGCACCTGCACCGGCTTGCCCGGCTGACCACCCGCACGCCCGAGGATGCGGAAGACGCGCTGCAAGACGCCATGCTGTCCGCGCACCGCGGCGCCGGCGCATTCCGGCACGACGCCGCCGTCGGCAGCTGGTTGCACCGCATCGTCGTCAACGCCTGCCTGGACCGGCTGCGCCGCACCAAAGCGCACCCGACCGTGCCGCTGGAAGACATCTATCCGGTGGCCGATCGCACCGCTCAGGTCGAGACCAAGTTGGCGGTGCAGCGCGCCCTGATGCGGCTTCCCGTCGAGCAGCGGGCCGCGGTGGTGGCCGTCGATATGCAGGGTTATTCGGTAGCCGATACCGCCCGCCTGCTCGGCGTCGCCGAAGGCACGATCAAGAGCCGCTGCGCTCGCGGCCGGGTTCGGCTCGCCGAGCTGCTGGGTTATCTCAACGCCGGCACGCACGCCCTGCCCGACGCCGCTGCCGGCCAGCCCTGACCGTTCGACATGCCGGCCCCGCGGGGCTATGCGTGGCCATCGCTGCGTGCATGACGGACACTGTGTCCGATGAATGCAGCGGACGACGATGCGCCGGGTGAACGCGATGCGGGTTCAGACCCACAGCTGACCGTCGAACTGCTCGCCGATCTACAGGCTGGCCTCCTCGACGACGAGGCCGCCGCCCGCGTCCGCAATCAGGTCCGCGCCGACCCCCATGCCGCCGCCGTGCTGGGTGCGTTGAATCGGGTCCGCGGCGACGTCGCCGCCGTGGGCGCCGACGCGGCCTCCGCGCCCGACCCTCCCCCGCAGGTAATGGGCCGGATTGCCGCGGCGCTGCGCTCCGCGCAGCCCGCCTCCGGTGCTGCGGACGGACCGGCAGTCCACTCTGCCCGCCCACACATCCGTCCGGCCCGGACCATCGCCGCCGCCGCGGGCCTGTGCGCGGTGTTCTTCGCGATCGGCTTCGGGACCGTCGCGCTCCTGCATGCTCCCGAACCCGTCCCCGACACCCCTGGAGAGGTCCAGCACATTACGCTGTCGACACCACCGATGAAGATCCCGCTTTCGCAGAACGAGATTCTCGGCCTGCTCGACCGCAGTCCCGACTACGGAACGCTCAACGACCCGGCGCGACGCGCCTCCTGCCTCACGGGCCTCGGCTATCCGGCGTCCACGCCGATCCTGGGTGCGCGAGCGGTCGAGATCAACGCCCGCCCCGGCGTCGTTCTGGTGATACCCGGCGACAGCCCACACAGCCTGGCCGTCTTTGCGGTCTCGCCCAACTGCAGCGCCGCCGATACCGGCCTATTGGCCAACACCCAGGTCCCCCGCCCTTAATGTGGTGCCATACAGCTGGTGCGATACACCCGGGAACAGCCGTGCCTACGCTGGCGTTTACACGGATCCAGAGACGAATCGCTTGAAAGGTTTTCATGACCGCCGACACTGTGCATGACGTGATCGTTATTGGTTCGGGTCCTGCTGGCTATACCGCGGCGTTGTATACCGCGCGGGCGCAGTTGGCGCCGGTGGTGTTTGAGGGGACGTCGTTTGGTGGGGCGTTGATGACGACCACCGAGGTGGAGAATTTCCCGGGTTTTCGCGACGGGATCACCGGTCCGGAGTTGATGGATCAGATGCGGGAGCAGGCGTTGCGCTTCGGTGCGGATCTGCGGATGGAAGACATCGAGTCCGTCTCGCTCGACGGGCCGGTCAAGACCGTCACCACCGCCGAGGGTGAGACGGTGCGGGCCCGCGCGGTGATCTTGGCCATGGGAGCTGCCGCCCGCTACCTCGGGGTGCCCGGCGAGCAAGAGCTGCTGGGGCGCGGGGTGTCGTCGTGTGCGACCTGTGACGGGTTCTTTTTCAAGGACCAAGACATCGCGGTGATCGGCGGCGGGGACTCGGCGATGGAGGAGGCGACGTTTTTGACCCGCTTTGCCCGCAGTGTCACGTTGGTGCATCGGCGGGAGGAGTTTCGGGCGTCGCGGATCATGCTCGAGCGCGCGAAGGCCAACGACAAGATCACCATCGTGACGAACAAGGCCGTTGAGGCGGTCGAGGGTGGGTCCACGGTGACGGGGTTGCGGTTGCGGGACACCGGCACGGGTGAGGTGTCGACGTTGGCGGTGACCGGGGTGTTCGTGGCCATCGGGCACGATCCGCGCTCGGAGCTGGTGCGCGACGTGCTCGAGACCGACCCCGAGGGTTATGTGCTGGTGCGCGGCCGCACCACCAGTACGTCGATCGATGGGGTGTTCGCCGCCGGGGACCTGGTGGACCGCACCTACCGGCAGGCCATCACCGCCGCGGGCAGCGGCTGCTCGGCGGCCATCGATGCCGAACGCTGGCTCGCCGACCACGAAGAGGCCAGCGCCGCCGCGCAAGGCGACGCCACCGAATTTCCGGGCAGTACCGACACATTGATTGGAGCGCCACAATGACCGACGCCGAAAAAGCCGGTGCCACAATAGAAGTCTCTGACGCGTCATTCTCTAGCGACGTGCTATCCAGCAATAAGCCTGTGCTGGTTGACTTTTGGGCAACGTGGTGCGGGCCCTGCAAGATGGTGGCCCCGGTTCTCGAGGAAATCGCCAGCGAGCGAGGCGAACACCTCACGATCGCCAAGCTCGACGTGGACGCCAACCCCGAAACCGCACAGAGCTTTCAGGTGGTCTCCATCCCCACCCTGATCCTGTTCAAAGACGGGCAACCGGTGAAGCGGATCGTCGGTGCGAAAGGCAAGGCGGCACTACTGCGTGAGCTCTCCGACGCGGTTCCCAACCTCGGCTGATTTCGTTTAGTTCGCCGCACCACGCCCCGCGCACAGCCTGCGGTTTTCCCGAATTTACGAAGCGTCTGCGACAATACCGTTAGCTGTTGCCCACATCTGAGCTTGTCGATAGTCCCGGAGGGCCCTTGGTATGTCGAGTCCGCGCCGCGAATACGGCGACGCGCTGCGTTGTGGTGACCACAGCGCTGCTGTGACCGAGATCCGGGCGACGCTGGTCACGCTGGGCCTGCTGGATAGCTCCGGGGACGATCTCAACACCGGCCGGCACGTGGCCCTCGAACTCTTCGATGCCGAACTCGATCAAGCGGTCCGTGCCTTTCAGCAGTATCGCGGGCTGCTGGTGGACGGCATCGTCGGCGAGGCCACCTACCGCGCGCTCAAGGAGGCGTCGTACCGGCTCGGCGCCCGCACCCTGTATCACCAATTCGGTGCCCCCCTGTTCGGCGACGACGTGGCCACGCTGCAGGCGCGGCTGCAAGACCTGGGCTTTTACACCGGCCTGGTCGACGGATACTTCGGGCTACAGACCCACAACGCGTTGATGTCGTACCAGCGCGAGTACGGGCTTTCCGCCGACGGTATCTGCGGCCCAGAAACGTTGCGCTCCTTTCGTTTCCTGAGTTCGCGGGTCACCGGTGGATCTCCGCATGCGCTGCGCGAAGAGGAGCTGGTTCGCTCATCCGGTCCCAAATTGTCGGGCAAGCGGATCATCATTGATCCGGGCCGTGGCGGAGCGGACCACGGCACGATCATGCAGGGCCCGTCGGGACCGATCAGCGAAGCAGATGTGTTGTGGGACTTGGGCAGCCGCTTGGAAGGGCGGATGGCCGCGATCGGCATGGAGACTTTCCTGTCGCGACCGGTCAACCGCAGTCCCCTCGATGCCGAACGCGCCGCCACCGCCAACAACGTCGGCGCCGACCTGATGATCAGCCTGCGCTGCGAAAGTCAGATCAGCGCGGCTGCCAACGGGGTGGCTTCTTTTCACTTCGGCAACTCGCACGGTTCGGTCTCCACCATCGGGCGCAACCTCGCCGACTTCATTCAGCGAGAAGTCGTGGCGCGCACCGGTTTACGGGACTGCCGCACGCACGGCAGGACATGGGATCTGCTGCGCCTGACTCGGATGCCGACGGTACAGGTCGACGTCGGCTACATCACCAACCCTCGGGACCGCTCGATGCTGGTCTCGACGCAGACGCGCGACGCCATCGCCGAGGGAATCCTCGCCGCGGTCAAGCGGCTTTACCTGTTGGGCAAGAACGATCGCCCTACTGGCACCTTCACGTTCGCCGAACTGCTGGCCCACGAACTGTCGGTGGAACGCACCAGCCAACTCGGCGGTTCTTGATTACCAACCGCCTAGGCTGATTCGGACGCATCCGCTGTCGTAGACCCGGCGCCCGCTGTCGTAGACCCGGCGCCCGCTGTCGTGGACCCCGCGCCGACCGGCTGCTCCAGATGTGCGTTTTCCAGCAGGCGCTCCAAGGCCGCCTCCACCTCCGCCTTCCAGCCGAGGCCCTTGTCGAGTTCCAGCCGCAGCCGCGGGAAGTACGTATGTGGCGCTACCACAACGAAACCCGTGTCTTTCAAAAATTCTGCATCCATGACGCAGTGGTCCACCGAGCAGTCGCCGACGGCTTCCAGCACCGGCCGTACATCGGGACCGACCAGGCGCGGATCCTGCAGTTCCGAAGCCGCCGGGGTGCGGCCGAATGCTTCGAGCGCGCGGACGCCGCGGCGTACCAGTTCATCGATGACCCGGGCGATCAACCCGTGCGGCAGGTCGTCGGCGGCCGGTCCGGGTTCGATGCCCATCGACGTCAACAGGACTGCGTCGGCGGACACCGGACCGGTCGGGAACCGCTGCGCCCGCGGCACCGCTCGCGGCGGGGCGTAGAACACGTAGCCCAGACACGGGGGCTCGGCTTGGCTTCGCTCGTCGGGGACCGCGGTCGCGACTTGCCCGCACGATCCCCACTCCAGCATCACCATCGAGAGCCACGCTTCTTTTTCGAATTCGGGGTCGGCGAGGTGGTCCTGATTACCGAGGGTCGCTGGATCGACTTCCCAGAAGACGCACCGGCGTGCGTGCTTGGGAAGCTGCTCGAATGCCTCGAGCCGTAGCGGCATGATTCGAGCGGACACTAGCCTCCTGGCTCCTGTGCGGTACTGCAGCCATCTGCACCCGGCAACCCCTCCAGGATAGGAGAGGTGGTCCTAATCGGGCCAGCTTTGGCCTGGTCCTTCAGGTTGGTCCGCCAGAACGGCCGCCACCGTGCCGCCGTCGCGCGCCCTACGGTCGAAAGTCGTTGTTGGGCATGCCGTTTCGTCGAGCCGGAGCGCCCGGTACGGGTGGGCTCGCCACAAAAAGTTGCCCGGGTGTCACAGTGACGTAATTACACGGTGTCCTAGTTCACGCCTTGGGCGGGGACATAACGTCCAAAATCCGCTGAAGATCGTCCACCGAACCGAACTCAACCACGATCTTGCCTTTGCGCTTGCCCAGGCTGACCGTGACGCGGGTGTCGAACGCGTTCGACAGCCGATCGGCGACGTCTTGCAGGCCCGGCATCTGGATGGGCTTGCGTCGCGGGGCCGTCGGCGTGGCCGCGCCACTCCGGTTGGCCAACGTGACCGCCTCCTCGGTTGCCCGCACCGACAGTCCCTCAGCAACGATCCGGGTGGCCAGCTCCTCCTGCGCCTCGGGGCCGGCCTCCAGCGACAGCAGGGCGCGAGCATGGCCAGCGGACAGGACTCCGGCCGCCACCCGCCGCTGTACCGCGATCGGCAGCTTGAGCAGCCGGATCATGTTCGTGATCAGCGGCCGCGACCGGCCGATCCGAGCGGCCAGCTCATCGTGGGTGACGCCGAATTCGTCGAGCAGTTGTTGGTAGGCCGCCGCCTCTTCCAGCGGGTTCAGCTGCACCCGGTGGATGTTCTCCAACAGGGCGTCGCGCAGCAGGTCTTCATCGCCGGTCTCGCGCACGATGGCCGGGATGGTCGCCAGGCCGGCCTCTTGCGCCGCGCGCCAGCGCCGCTCCCCCATCACGATCTGGTACCGCGCACCGGTCGTGGAGTCCTTGACCGCTCGCACCACGATCGGCTGCAAGAGGCCGAACTCGCGGATGGAGTGCACCAGCTCCGACAGGGCTTCCTCGTCGAAAACCTGCCGGGGCTGACGCGGGTTGCGCTCGATGTCGGCCGGCGCGATTTCGCGATAGACCGCACCCATCGACGATGCGTCCTGCGGTGGCGGCCCCCCGATCAAGACGTCCGCGGCGGCGTCGCCCATCCGCGGACCAAGCGTCGCCGGGCCCGAGTCGCCCTCCGCGGGGCCGGTCGGGATAAGCGATGCCAGGCCCCGGCCGAGGCCGCCCTTCTTGCGTAACGGCTGCGTCATGGTCGTCCCTTCGCGGATGGTGGTCAGTCGCGCTCGGCGAGTTCGCGGCTCGCATCGAGGTAGCTCATCGCCCCGCGTGAGCCGGGGTCGTAATCGATGATGGTCATGCTGTAGCCCGGTGCCTCGGAAACCTTCACGCTGCGCGGAATGACGGTCCGCAACACCTTGCTCCCGAAGTACCGGCGGACCTCTTCGGCGACCTGGTCCGCCAGTTTGGTGCGGCCGTCGTACATGGTGAGCACCACCGTGCTCACTTCGAGCTTCGGGTTCAGGTGCGCCTTCACCATTTCGATGTTGCGCATCAATTGCGAGACGCCCTCGAGCGCGTAGTACTCGCACTGGATCGGGATCATGACCTCTGGCGCGGCGACAAGCGCGTTGATGGTCAGCAGCCCGAGCGATGGTGGGCAGTCGATGAAAACGCAGTCGAAGTCGAGGTTCTCGAGGTCGGCCAACGCGGTGCGCAGCCGGTTCTCGCGAGCCACCATGCTGACCAATTCGATTTCCGCGCCCGCCAAGTCGATCGTCGCCGGGATGCAGAACAGGCGCTCATTGTGCGGGCTCTGCCGGAGCGCGTCATGCACGGCGACCTCGCCGAGGAGGACCTCGTACGAGGAGGGCGTCCCCGATTGCCGATCGGTGATGCCGAGTGCCGTGCTCGCGTTGCCCTGCGGGTCGAGGTCGATGACGAGGATCTTGAGACCCTGCAGCGCGAGCGCCGCCGCGAGGTTGACGGCGGTCGTCGTTTTGCCGACCCCGCCCTTCTGGTTCGCGACGGTGAAGACCCGACGGCGCGACGGCCTGCGGAGCGGCGGGTAAGTGGTGTGCAGCACCCGCATCGCGCGTTCGGCGGCCGCCCCGATGGGGGTATCGAAGTCGTCCACTGTTTCACGTGAAACATTCGCCGTCGCGGTCGGTGCAGCGGCGGCCTGCGGCGGTGTGGAGGTGTCCTCACTCGCCGGCGCCAGAGCTGGATCCACCGCTTGGTGAACCTCTCCCGGCGGCTGAGAAGCCGGCGGCAAATCTCCTGGAGCAGTCATCGAGTTCCGGCCCTCCCGGTCCGTGCCGGTTTGTGGTGCGGCGACTTTGCGCGTCGCGCTGAAACTACGGTTGCGGGGGGACGCAAATAGGTCGCGCCACATGTCACCACCCTGACATCAGTGGCGCCCGATGCTGTCATCACACGCCGGAATCGTTGAACTTCATCGGACGCCCGCTCCCCCTTGATCGCGAGCATCCGCCCGGTGGGCCGGAGTAACGGCAAGCTCCACTTTGTCAATTTGTCCAACGATGCAACTGCTCGCGACACCGCAGCATCCCTCTCCCCGAACCGGTTACGGACGCCGAGTTCCTCCGCGCGGCCACGGACCACCTCGACGGCTAACCCTAGTTCGTTGATGACCTCGGTGAGAAATTCGCTGCGTCGCAGCAGCGGCTCGAGCAACACGACCTCCAGATCGGGCCGTGCGATCGCCAGCGGTATCCCCGGCAAGCCTGCCCCGCTGCCGATGTCGATGATGTGCTCACCCGGGTCGAGGAGTTCGGCGACGGCCGCGCTATTGAGAATGTGGCGATCCCAAATGCGGCCGACTTCGCGCGGTCCGAGCAGGCCGCGCTCCACCCCCGCGGTCGCGAGGAATTCCGCATACCGCTGCGCGATTCCGAGCCGCTCGCCGAAGATCGCGGCCGCGCCGTCCCGGGCGCTGGCTTTCCCGGCGCCCTCCCCCGAGCGGCCCGCCGCGGCATTCGCGGCTTCGCCGTGTTTCACGTGAAACATCCTCTAGTCGGGGCGCACACTGTCAACTTTCAGAGGCCGGCGAACGACGGGAACTACACGGCTGTAACTCTGTGGGTCAGTCAGTCGTGCAAGACGACCACGCGGCGCGCAGGCTCAACGCCCTCGCTCTCGCTGTGCACACCGGAGACCGCGGCGACGGCGTCGTGGACGATCTTGCGTTCGAACGGCGTCATCGGCGAAAGCTCTTCGCGCTCGCCGGATTCGAGCACCCGGCGCGCGACCTTGTCGCCCAGCGCCGCCAGTTCCTCCCGACGTCGCCGGCGCCAGCTCGCGACGTCGAGCATCAATCGGCTGCGCACTCCGGTCTTCTGGTGCACCGCTAATCGGGTGAGTTCCTGGAGCGCGTCGAGCACCTCGCCACCTCGACCCACCAACTTGTTCAAGTCGTCGCTGCCATCGATGCTCACGATGGCGCGGCTGCCCTCGACGTCCAAGTCGATGTCGCCGTCGAAGTCCAACAGGTCCAACAACTCTTCGAGGTAGTCGCCGGCTATCTCGCCCTCCGCGACCAACCGGTCCTCCAGATCATCGGTCTGCTCCGCGCCAGCGTCCGCGGCATCCTCGGCGGCCGATGGTGTGTCGAGCTCTGTATCAACGTCGCGCTCGGTGGTGTCGGCGTCTGTCATGTCTTCTCTCCCTCAATCCAGTGGGCCCCAGCCCAATTGGGATCGCCCTCTTCGGGCGCCCCCCGATAGCTATTGCGCCCGTATCAGCGTTTGCGTTTTTTCGGTCGCGCCCCGGGTCGGGGCGTGCGGTTACTCGGGCCCCCGCTCGCGTCAGGCGCCGGACCATCGGTCACATCGGAATCCGTCGCCGTGGAACCGGGCGCGTCGGCGTCGTTGTCGGCCGCCGACGAACCGTTCCCGGCCGGCGAATCCGCCTTAGGATTCCGTTTCGGCTTGGCTCCCGGCGCCGGAGCGTTTGCCGCCCGGCGCTGGATCACTTCCTGCTTCTTGGCTTCGTCCTCTTTCTCGATCATCCCGAAGACGTAGTGCTGCTGCCCGAAGGTCCAAATGTTGTTCGCGAACCAGTACAGGATGATCGCGAGGGGAAGGAACGGCCCACCGACCACCACGCCGAGCGGGAACACGTACAACGCGAGTTTGTTCATCATCGCGGTCTGCGGGTTGGCCGCCGCTTCCGGACTCTGCCGCGCGACCGATGCCCGGCTGTTGAAGTAGGTCGCGACCCCCGCCAGGATCATTACCGGTAGGCCCACCGCGATCACGGCCGGCCGGCTGAAGAAGGTGAACGCGTCCAGCCCGGTGCGCTGCGTCATGAAGGCGCCGATCGGTGCGCCGAACAAGTTGGCGTCCAGGAAGTGCCCGACGTCGGTCGGGGTGAAGACGTAGTTTCCGGTGAGACGGTTCTGCGCCACCGACAAGTGGGGCTGACCGAAGCCGCCAGTGGTCCGGTTGAACGAGCGCAGCACGTGATACAGACCGATGAACACCGGGATCTGCGCCAACATCGGCAGGCAGCCCAGGATCGGGTTGAAGCCATGTTCGCGCTGCAGCTTTTGCATCTCGAGCGCCATGCGCTGGCGATCCTTGCCGTACTTCTTCTGCAGCGCCTTGATCTGCGGTTGCAGCTCCTGCATCTGGCGCGTGGTACGGATCTGCCGAACGAAAGGCTTGTACAGCAGCGCCCGAAGGCTGAAGACCAGGAACATCACCGACAGCGCCCAGGCGAAGAAGTTGGACGGCCCCAGCATGGAGGCGAACAACTTGTACCAGACCCACATGATCCACGACACCGGGTAGTAGACGAAGTCAAGGCTGAAGAAATCAAACAAAAGATCCACTCTCCCCTCGCGACGCTCGGACAGCCCCGGCGTCGCTGACATCTTGGCAATTCACGTGGCTTCGGGCACGGTCCGGTATCGGATCCCATCCGCCTTGATGCCATGGTCCGCACTTGGCGAGCCTGGCCGCGGCCAACCAGCTCCCCCGAATCAGGCCGTACTCGCTGAGCGCATCGACCGCGTACTGGCTGCAGGTCGGAACGAAGCGACATGACGCGGGGCGTAGCGGCGACAACATATGCCGGTACAGCTGGATCAGAAAAATCACGCCGCGCGCCGCCGACCTTCCCGTCGCACGGGCGAACGCGCGCAGCCGCGCCGGCGCGGTCATGACTTGCTTCCCGCCGCCGGGACTCGCCGCAAACATTGGCGCAGTTCCTGCTCGAGTCGGGCCGAGGACGCGGTCCGACTGCTGGGCAACGCACGGATCACCAACTGGTCTGCTTGGTCGAGCTCTGCGAGTAGGGTGCGCGCGACATGCCGCAGCCGACGAGCGACGCGATGCCGGTCCACGGCGGATCCGACGGGCTTGCCGACCACCAATCCGACGCGCGGGTCGCGCGTTTCGTCAGGATCGGATCCCCGGCGAAGATGCACGACGACATCGGGCTGTGCCAGACGAATCCCGTGCTTCACCGTCGCGTCAAAGTCATTTGACCGCGTCATGCGGTTGCGTGCGGGAAGCACCGCTGTAAGACCTGGCGCTGCGATCAGGCAGAGAGCGCGCGGCGACCCTTGCGGCGCCGATCGGACACGATTGCGCGCCCGGCACGTGTGCGCATCCGCAGGCGGAAGCCATGCACGCGGGCTCGGCGCCGGTTATTCGGCTGGAAGGTCCGCTTGCCCTTGGCCACGACGTTCTCCTCGTTGTGTTGCCATCCGGCCGCTCAGACGCTTCGCATCGGCTCGTCTGCGGTTCGACCGGAGGTGGTCTTGGTGCTGCTGGCCGGCGCGGTCCCCAAGTGGTTCGGGTCGCAGCCGTATCGCCGACTTTCGGGCGACTGTTTGAGGGTACTGACGAGGCTTCGCCTGGTCAAACCTGGCTTGCCACAAGGAAGCCGCGCGGAGGTGTACAGAAAGATTTCCGTTTCGATCACACTCGCCGTGGTCGTGGCTACGATAACGAGCCGAAGCAAGCCCCACATACCCTAAACGACCTAATTGGAATACGGCAGAACTGTTGGCAGCCGAACGGAAAACTGTTAGCTTCTGCGAAGTCGTTTTAGACGACAAGCAGCGCTCGGCAACGAAGCGAGGATGGTAGATCGACTAGCTGCCAAGACGACCCCTCAAGGTTCTCTTCCAGCGCGGAGATCGCGAGCCGGCCATAGGCTGTGGCTCGCCTACGATCATCCTGTCCACACCTGTGTATAACTATGTGGACAGTTGTTTTGTCGCCAAGCGTGATGTGACTCGGGTCGGGACGTTCGAGAACCAGGGAGATGCGTCGTTGACCGATGACCCCGGTTCCAGTTTCACGACAGTGTGGAATGCGGTCGTTTCCGAACTCAACGGGGAACCAACCGCGGACGGCATGGCGGCCAACCGCATGACCCTTGTCACTCCCCTCACGCCGCAGCAACGAGCGTGGCTGAAGCTGGTTCGCCCACTCACCATCGTCGAGGGATTCGCTCTGCTGTCGGTGCCAAGCAGCTTCGTCCAGAACGAGATCGAAAGGCATCTCCGGGCCCCGATCACCGATGCGCTGAGCCGCCGACTCGGGCAGCAGATCCAACTCGGAGTCCGCATCGCACCCCCGCCCGACGATGTCGACGATGCGCTCATCCCGCCGACGGAACCGTTCCCCGGATCCGATCAGTCCTTCCCCACCGACGAAGCCGTCGTCGACACCGAGGAAGCTTTCGAAAACAGCGAGACCGTCAACGACAACCAGCCCGGCTGGCCCAACTACTTCACCGAGCGCCCGCATGTGATCGATCCGGCAGTCGCCGCCGGAACGAGCCTCAATCGCCGCTACACCTTCGACACCTTCGTCATCGGCGCCTCCAACCGGTTCGCACACGCCGCCGCCCTGGCGATCGCCGAAGCGCCGGCCCGCGCGTACAACCCGTTGTTCATCTGGGGTGAGTCCGGTCTCGGCAAGACCCACCTGCTGCACGCCGCCGGGAATTATGCGCAGCGGCTCTTTCCGGGCATGCGGGTCAAGTACGTCTCGACCGAAGAATTCACCAACGACTTCATCAATTCGCTCCGCGACGACCGCAAGGTCGCGTTCAAGCGCAGCTACCGCGACGTCGATGTGCTGCTGGTCGATGACATTCAGTTCATCGAGGGCAAAGAAGGTATCCAGGAGGAGTTCTTCCACACCTTCAACACCCTGCATAACGCCAACAAACAGATCGTCATCTCATCGGACCGGCCGCCCAAACAGCTGGCCACCCTGGAAGATCGGCTGAGAACGCGATTCGAGTGGGGCTTGATCACCGATGTGCAGCCACCGGAGCTGGAAACCCGCATCGCCATCTTGCGTAAAAAAGCTCAGATGGAGCGGCTAGCGGTCCCCGACGACGTCCTGGAACTCATCGCCAGCAGCATCGAGCGCAACATTCGAGAGCTCGAAGGGGCCCTCATTCGGGTGACCGCATTCGCCTCGCTGAACAAGACGCCGATCGACAAGGCGCTGGCCGAGATTGTGCTGCGCGATCTGATCGCCGATGCCAGCACCATGCAAATCAGCGCGGCCACCATCATGGCGGCCACCGCCGAATACTTCGACACCACCGTGGAGGAACTCCGCGGCCCCGGCAAGACTCGGGCACTGGCCCAGTCGCGCCAGATCGCCATGTATCTGTGCCGCGAACTCACCGATCTCTCACTGCCCAAGATCGGGCAGGCATTCGGCCGGGATCACACGACGGTCATGTATGCGCAGCGCAAGATCTTGTCCGAGATGGCCGAGCGGCGTGAGGTTTTTGACCACGTCAAGGAACTGACCACTCGCATCCGCCAGCGCTCCAAGCGCTGAGTTCTCGTCTTCCCACCGCACCGAACCACCGGTTTTCGGGTTCGGCCGCTCGTGTTTGTAATTTTTTTCGAAAAACTTCACGCACGCCCGTCACACCAGTCCCACCGATGACATGTGAGCAGGGCTGTGCACAACGCATTCAAACGCCGGTGCAGTAACGCCGCTTGCGTGCACAGCCGTCGTACGTCCCCACCCGCCCAACACGTCACCCACAGGTGCTCGCCGCGCGATGCACAACCCGATCGCGGCGCTAGCTGCGCCGAGGCGATGCTGTCCCCAGAATGCACAGGCCTTAATACTGGTACTGAGATATCTTTATCGGTTCTTCTTTGAAATACAGGCTTGGGGACGCGCGGTGCACACCCGTCGTCCGGGTCTTCGTCAGCCCGGGTTGTCGGGCTTTGCGATTAGCTTTCAAGATGGCGTCGAAGGATCTACGGTTGTTCTTCGACTGCCGTTGCGGTCGTCGTTGGCATTACCCGCCATCGGCGTTCGTGGCGGAGCCCCGTGCTAGCGGGGGCGGCTAGCCAAATGGATTCGAAAACGCTGGGTAGGTGAAGGGACGCTATGGACGCGGCGACGACAACGGCTGGCCTCAGCGATTTGAAATTTCGTTTGGTTCGGGAGTCTTTCGCAGACGCGGTGTCGTGGGTGGCGAAGAACCTGCCGTCCAGGCCCGCCGTGCCCGTGCTTTCCGGTGTGCTGCTGTCGGGGACCGATGAAGGCCTGACGATTTCCGGATTCGATTACGAGGTTTCCGCCGAAGCGCAGGTTGCAGCCGAAATAGCTTCTCCGGGAAGCGTTTTGGTATCCGGCCGGCTGCTGTCGGACATCGTTCGGGCGCTGCCCAACAAACCGATCGACTTCTACGTCGACGGTAATCGGGTGGCCCTGCACTGCGGAAACGCGAGGTTCTCGTTGCCGACGATGGCGGTTGAGGACTACCCGACGTTGCCGGCGCTGCCGGACGAGACCGGGACGCTGTCCGCGGACCTGTTCGCCGAGGCGATCAGCCAGGTTGCCATCGCGGCCGGCCGTGACGACACGTTGCCGATGCTGACTGGCATCAGGGTGGAGATTTCGGGTGACACGGTGGTTTTGGCCGCCACCGACAGGTTCCGCTTGGCGGTTCGTGAGCTGACCTGGTCGGCGGCCTCGCCGGACATCGAAGCTGCGGTCCTGGTCCCGGCCAAGACGTTGGCTGAAGCCGCCCGAACTGGCGCCGACGGCTCCGAGGTTCGCTTGTCGTTGGGTGCGGGGTCGGGCGTAGGCAAGGACGGATTGCTCGGCATCAGCGGTAATGGCAAGCGCAGCACCACCCGCTTGCTCGATGCTGAATTTCCGAAATTTCGTCAGTTGCTGCCGGCCGAGCACACGGCAGTCGCGACCATCGACGTGGCGGAGCTGACGGAGGCCATCAAGCTCGTCGCGCTGGTTGCCGACCGGGGCGCCCAAGTCCGGATGGAATTCAGCGATGGGTCGCTGCGACTGTCGGCCGGTGCCGATGACGTCGGCCGGGCCGAGGAAGATCTGGCGGTCGATTTTGTCGGCGAGCCGCTGACCATCGCGTTCAACCCGACGTACCTGACCGATGGGCTGGGATCGGTCCATTCTGAGCGGGTGTCGTTCGGTTTCACGACTCCGGGCAAGCCGGCGTTGCTGCGACCGGTGTTGAGCGACGACAGCCACCCCACCGGAACGGGCCCGTATAGCGCCGTACCGACCGATTACGTCTACTTGTTGATGCCTGTCCGGTTGCCTGGCTAGGTGTACGTCCGGCATTTGGGACTGCGTGATTTCCGGTCCTGGGCACACGCCGACATCGAATTGGAGCCCGGTCGGACGGTCTTCATCGGAGGCAATGGGTTTGGGAAGACGAATCTCCTTGAGGCACTGTGGTATTCGAGCACCATGGGCTCACATCGGGTGGGAACGGACGCGCCGTTGATCCGCTCGGGTGCTGACCGCGCGGTGGTTTCCACCATCGTCGTCAACGACGGCCGGGAGTGCGCGGTGGATCTGGAGATCGCCGCGGGCCGGGCCAATAAGGCCCGCCTCAACCGCTCACCGGTGCGCAGCACTCGCGAGGTGATCGGGGTCTTGCGCGCGGTGTTATTTGCTCCCGAAGACCTGTCCTTGGTGCGGGGTGACCCGTCTGACCGGCGGCGCTACCTCGACGATCTGGCGACGGTGCGTCGGCCTGCGGTGGCCGGGGTGCGCGCCGACTACGACAAAGTCTTGCGCCAACGCACGGCGCTGTTGAAATCCCTGTCCGGTGCCCGCTATCGCGGTGACCAGAGCGCACTGGACACGCTCGACGTCTGGGACAGTCGCCTCGCCGAGCACGGCGCCCAATTGATGGCCGCCCGCATCGATTTGGCGAACCAGTTGGCACCCGAGGTCGAAAAGGCCTATCAGTTGTTGGCCCCCGGATCACGTGTCGCTTCCATCGGCTATCGATCCAGCTTAGGCGCCGATGTAGCGGCAGATATCGCCGATGCCGACCGCGACGTTTTGGAAGGCGCGCTGCTGGCGGCCTTGTCAGCGCGCCGCGACGCGGAGCTGGAACGTGGAATGTGTCTCGTCGGTCCACACCGCGACGACTTGGAATTGCGGCTCGGCGACCAGCCCGCGAAAGGCTTTGCCAGCCACGGGGAATCGTGGTCCTTCGCGTTGTCGCTACGGCTGGCCGCCTACGAATTACTGCGAACCGAAGAAAGTGAACCGGTGTTGTTGCTCGACGACGTGTTCGCCGAACTCGACGCCGCCCGGCGCCGCGCGCTGGCTACGGTGGCCGAATCGGCCGAGCAGGTGTTGGTCACCGCGGCGGTGCTCGAGGACATTCCGACGGGCTGGGAAGCCAGGCAGATCTATGTCGACCTACGCGACGGCGGCGCCGGGCGGGTATCGGAGATGCGCTCATGACGGGCGGGGATGACGGGTCGCGTCCCACCGAACCGTCGAATGCCCTCAGTGGGATCGATTTGGTACGGCGCACCCTCGAGGAAGCGCGGGCGGCCGCCCGGGCTCAGGGCAAAGACGCCGGCCGCGGCCGGGCGGCGGCCCCCTCCCCGCGCCGAGTGGCGGGCCGGCGGCGCAGTTGGTCAGGGCCAGGACCCGATGCCCGCGATCCCCAGCCTCTGGGCAGGCTGACGCGTGATCTGGCGAAGAAACGTGGTTGGTCCGCGCAAGTCGCCGAGGGCACCGTGCTGGGCAACTGGGCGACCGTCGTCGGCCACCAGATCGCCGACCACGCCGCGCCCACCGCGCTCAAGGACGGGGTGCTCAGCGTGGTCGCCGAATCGACGGCATGGGCCACCCAATTGCGCATGATCCAGTCACAGTTACTGGCCAAGATCGCGGCGGCCGTCGGCAACGGAGTGGTGACGTCGCTGAAAATCACCGGCCCGGCCGCGCCCTCCTGGCGCAAGGGGCCCCGCCATATCGCTGGAAGGGGCCCGCGCGACACCTACGGTTAAGGGGTCGAACAGCCGGCCACGGATCCCCAGACGAGTGTTTGTCCACAGCCCCTGAAATCCGCCAGGACGACGCGGACCCCCTCGACATACGTCGGGACGCGGCCAGAATAGAGAAATCGTCCGCACGGCGCGGTTAGCTGGGTAGAAACGCGGGCAGAAAATCGGTGCGGGCGGGCGATCACGCTAGACTGACGGGATGCGACTGTTGCGGTGACTGGAACCGCCCGCATGAAACCCCAAGGAGAGCATTCCGACCGTGGCTGCCCAGAAGAAGAAGGCACAAGACGAATACGGCGCTTCAGCGATCACCGTGCTCGAAGGGCTCGAGGCCGTCCGCAAACGCCCGGGCATGTACATCGGGTCCACCGGTGAGCGCGGCCTGCACCACCTCATCTGGGAGGTGGTCGACAACTCGGTCGACGAGGCGATGGCCGGCTACGCCGACAAGGTCGACGTCCGCATCCTCGACGACGGCAGCGTTGAGGTCTCTGACAACGGCCGCGGCATCCCGGTGGCGATGCACTCCACCGGCGCCCCCACCGTCGACGTCGTGATGACGCAACTGCACGCCGGCGGCAAGTTCGGCGGTGAGAACAGTGGCTACAACGTCAGTGGTGGTCTGCACGGCGTCGGTGTGTCCGTGGTCAATGCGCTGTCCAAACGTCTCGAAGTGGACATCGCCCGCGACGGCCACGAATGGTCGCAGTACTACGACCGCGCCGTGCCTGGAACCCTCAAACAGGGTGAGGCCACCAAGCGGACCGGAACGACGATCAGATTCTGGGCCGACTCCGACATCTTCGAGACCACCGACTACGACTTCGAGACCGTGGCGCGCCGGTTGCAGGAGATGGCGTTTCTCAACAAGGGGCTGACCATCAACCTCACCGACGAGCGGGTGACCAAGGAGGAGGTCGTCGACGAGGTCGTCAGCGACACCGCTGAAGCGCCGAAGTCCGCCGAGGAAAAGGCCGCGGAATCCACTGCGCCACATAAGGTCAAGCACCGCACCTTCCACTACCCCGGTGGGCTCGTCGACTTCGTCAAGCACATCAACCGCACCAAAAGTCCGATCCAGCAGAGCATCATCGACTTCGACGGCAAGGGTCCCGGCCACGAGGTCGAGATCGCGATGCAGTGGAACGGTGGCTACTCGGAATCGGTGCACACCTTCGCCAACACCATCAACACCCACGAGGGCGGTACCCACGAAGAAGGTTTCCGCAGCGCGCTGACGACCGTGGTCAACAAGTACGCCAAAGACAAGAAGCTGCTGAAGGACAAAGATCCGAACCTCACCGGCGACGACATCCGCGAAGGGCTGGCCGCGGTGATCTCGGTCAAGGTGAGCGAACCGCAGTTCGAGGGCCAAACCAAGACCAAGCTGGGCAACACGGAAGTCAAGTCGTTCGTGCAGAAGGTCTGCAATGAGCAACTGACTCACTGGTTTGAGGCCAACCCATCCGAAGCCAAGACCGTTGTCAATAAGGCCGTGTCGTCGGCCCAGGCTCGCATCGCTGCGCGCAAAGCGCGAGAGTTGGTCCGGCGCAAGAGCGCCACGGACCTCGGCGGGCTGCCCGGCAAGCTCGCCGACTGCCGCTCCACCGACCCGCGCAAGTCGGAATTGTATGTGGTGGAAGGTGATTCGGCCGGCGGCTCGGCCAAGAGCGGGCGCGACTCGATGTTCCAGGCCATCCTGCCGCTGCGCGGCAAGATCATCAACGTGGAGAAGGCCCGCATCGACCGGGTTTTGAAGAACACCGAAGTCCAGGCGATCATCACCGCGCTGGGCACCGGCATCCACGACGAGTTCGACCTCACCAAGCTGCGTTATCACAAGATCGTGCTGATGGCCGACGCGGACGTCGACGGCCAACACATCTCGACATTGTTGTTGACGCTGCTGTTCCGGTTCATGCGGCCGCTGATCGAGAACGGGCACGTGTTTTTGGCGCAGCCGCCGCTGTACAAGCTGAAGTGGCAGCGAAGCGATCCTGAATTCGCCTACTCCGATCGCGAGCGCGATGGCTTGCTGGACGCCGGCCAGAAGGCGGGCAAGAAGATCAACAAGGACGACGGTATCCAGCGTTACAAGGGTCTCGGTGAGATGGACGCCAAGGAATTGTGGGAAACCACAATGGATCCTAGCGTCCGGGTGCTTCGCCAAGTCACGCTCGACGACGCCGCGGCCGCCGACGAATTGTTCTCCATCCTGATGGGCGAGGACGTCGACGCGCGCCGCAGCTTTATCACCCGTAATGCCAAGGACGTTCGCTTCCTGGACGTCTGAGCGATCAGACCGGCCACCGTTGACCAACCAACG
Organism: Mycobacterium sp. 852002-51971_SCH5477799-a; assembly: GCF_001667145.1. Classification (GTDB taxonomy): domain Bacteria; phylum Actinomycetota; class Actinomycetes; order Mycobacteriales; family Mycobacteriaceae; genus Mycobacterium. Next base: position 6,970 of record NZ_LZIF01000104.1, on the reverse strand, counting down.
AGGAATACATGACTGACACCACGCTGCCCCCAGGTGACGACTCCGTCGACCGGATCCAACCAGTCGACATTCAACAGGAGATGCAGCGCAGCTACATCGACTACGCGATGAGCGTCATCGTCGGCCGCGCGCTGCCTGAGGTGCGCGATGGTCTCAAGCCGGTGCACCGCCGGGTGCTCTATGCAATGTATGACTCGGGGTTCCGCCCGGACCGCAGCCACGCCAAGTCGGCGCGCTCGGTCGCCGAGACGATGGGCAATTACCACCCGCACGGCGACGCATCGATCTACGACACCCTGGTGCGAATGGCGCAGCCGTGGTCGCTGCGCTATCCGCTGGTCGACGGGCAGGGCAACTTCGGTTCGCCGGGCAACGACCCGCCAGCCGCGATGCGCTACTGCGTCACTGGCGACGCGTTGGTCCGTTTGCCGCTCGGTCAGGCGGTCAGGATCGGCGGTGTCGTTCCTGGATGCCGTTCGAACTCCGACAACGTCTTGGACTTGAAAGTCCTCGACCGACACGGCAATCCCGTCTTGGCCGATCGGTTGTTCCACTCGGGTGACCACCAGACGTACACGGTTCGGACTGCGGAGGGCTACGAGGTCACCGGGACCGCAAATCACCCATTGCTCTGCCTCGTCGACGTCGGCGGTGTTCCTACGCTGCTGTGGAAGCTGATCTCAGAGATCAAACAGGACGATCATGTCGTCTTGCAGCGCAACGAGCCCGTCGAGCTGGGCCCGGCTGATTGGCAGCCGACGATGGAGGCGCTGCTTCTCGGCGCGTTCATCAGCGAGGGCTTTGTTTCCGAAAAGCGTGCCGGCTTCAATAATCTCGATCGCGATTACTTTGCGACCGTGGTCGCGGCATACGACGCCGTGGTCGGTGGACAGCGGTACGTGTCGAGTCGCCGAATCGCCTCAGGCTCGATCCTGCACGAGCTTGATATCCACAACCTGACCGCTTTGCAGCAGAGCCGCCTCGCTGAGCTGAGCAAGCAGCGCTCGGCGCAGAAGGTCGTACCTGAATGGCTCTGGAACGCACCTGCTGCGGTGAAGCGGGTGTTCCTCGGAGCGCTGTTCGAAGGCGACGGTTCATGTTCTGCATTGCCGCGCAATACGATTCAGGTTTCTTACTCAACCCGCAGCGAACGCCTTGCGAAAGACGTCCAGCAGATGCTGCTGGAGTTCGGCGTGGTGTCGAAGCGTTATCGCCACGCTGTTGGTGAGTACAAAGTCGTCATCACCAACCGTGCGCAAGCCGAGCTTTTTGCCCGCCAGATCGGTTTCGGGGGGGTCAAGCAGGACAAGCTCGTCGGCATCCTGTCGGCGATGCCACCCTGCGCCGGACAGGACACCGACCACGTTCCGGGCTTGGCCCAATTTATCCGCAAGCACTGCGGCAGCCGATGGACCGATAAGGATTGGTTGAATCGACACAACATCGACCGTTTGTCGTGCTGGCGGCGCGATGGCGAGCAAATCCTTTCTCGTATCGCCGATCCGGATGTTCGCGCAGTCGCGACTGATCTGACGGACGGGCGCTTCTACTACGCCCGAGTAGCCGCCGTAACCGAGGCCGGAGTGCAGCCGGTCTACAGCCTCCGCGTCGACACCCAAGACCACGCGTTCATCACCAATGGCTTCGTCAGCCATAACACGGAAGCGCGGCTGACTCCGCTCGCGATGGAGATGCTGCGTGAAATTGACGAGGAGACAGTCGATTTCATCCCCAACTACGACGGCCGTGTGCAAGAGCCGACGGTGCTGCCCAGCCGGTTCCCCAACCTGCTCGCCAACGGCTCCGGCGGTATCGCGGTCGGCATGGCGACCAACATCCCACCGCACAACCTGCGCGAGTTGGCCGAGGCCGTCTACTGGTGCCTGGACAATTACGAGGCCGATGAAGAGGCTACCCTGACCGCGGTCCGCGAGCGGGTCAAAGGCCCGGACTTCCCCACCCACGGTCTGATCGTCGGATCGCAAGGCATTCACGACGCGTACACCACTGGCCGCGGGTCGGTCCGGATGCGCGGAGTCGTTGAGGTAGAAGAGGATTCACGCGGCCGCACCTCGCTGGTGATCACCGAGCTGCCGTACCAGGTAAACCACGACAACTTCATCACCTCGATCGCCGAGCAGGTCCGCGACGGCAAGCTGGCCGGCATCTCCAACATCGAAGACCAGTCCAGTGACCGCGTCGGTCTGCGCATCGTGGTGGAGATCAAGCGCGACGCTGTGGCCAAGGTGGTGCTGAACAACCTCTACAAGCACACCCAGCTGCAGACCAGCTTCGGCGCGAACATGTTGTCGATCGTCGACGGGGTGCCGCGCACGCTGCGGCTCGACCAGATGATCCGCTACTACGTCGCGCATCAACTCGACGTCATCGTCCGGCGCACCACCTACCGGTTGCGCAAGGCCAACGAGCGCGCGCACATCTTGCGCGGTTTGGTCAAAGCGCTCGACGCGCTCGACGAGGTCATCGCATTGATTCGCGCGTCGGAGACCGTGGAGATCGCGCGGGCCGGCCTGATCGAGCTGCTGGATATCGACGAAATCCAGGCCCAGGCAATCCTGGACATGCAGCTGCGCAGGCTGGCAGCTCTGGAGCGGCAACGCATCGTCGACGACCTGGCCAAGATCGAAGCCGAGATCGCAGACCTGGAAGACATCCTGGCCAAGCCCGAGCGGCAGCGCCGGATCGTGCACGACGAGCTGAGCGAAATCGTCGACAAGTACGGCGACGAGCGTCGTACCCGGATCATCGCCGCCGACGGCGACGTCAACGACGAGGACCTGATCGCCCGCGAGGACGTCGTCGTCACCATCACCGAGACCGGCTACGCCAAACGCACCAAGACCGACCTGTACCGCAGTCAGAAACGCGGCGGCAAGGGCGTGCAGGGCGCCGGCCTCAAGCAGGACGACATCGTGCGGCACTTCTTCGTGTGCTCGACGCACGATTGGATCCTGTTCTTCACCACGCAGGGCCGCGTCTACCGCGCCAAGGCATACGAGCTACCCGAGGCCTCGAGAACCGCTCGCGGTCAGCACGTCGCGAACCTGCTGGCGTTCCAGCCCGAGGAACGCATCGCACAGGTCATCCAGATCCGCGGCTACGAGGACGCCCCGTACCTGGTGCTGGCCACCCGCAACGGTCTGGTGAAGAAGACCAAACTGACCGACTTCGACTCGAACCGGTCGGGCGGGATCGTCGCGGTCAACCTGCGCGACGGCGACGAGCTGGTCGGCGCGGTGCTCTGCTCCGCCGACGAGGACCTGCTGCTGGTCTCGGCCAACGGCCAGTCCATCCGGTTCTCGGCGACCGACGAGGCGCTACGCCCGATGGGCCGCGCCACCTCCGGGGTGCAGGGCATGCGGTTCAACGCCGACGACTACCTGTTGTCGCTCAACGTCGTCCGCGAGGGCACCTACCTTCTGGTGGCGACGTCGGGCGGATACGCCAAGCGCACCGCGATCGAGGAGTACCCGGTGCAGGGCCGCGGCGGCAAGGGAGTCCTGACGGTGATGTACGACCGCCGGCGTGGCAGGCTGGTTGGTGCGTTGATCGTCGATGAGGACAGCGAGCTCTACGCGATCACCTCGGGAGGCGGCGTCATCCGGACCGCGGCGCGCCAGGTTCGCAAGGCGGGACGGCAGACCAAGGGCGTGCGCCTGATGAACCTGGGTGAGGAGAACACGCTGTTGGCCATCGCCCGCAACGCCGAAGAGAACGCGGACGAAGTCGTCGAGCAAATCGACGGTGCCCAGTCAGACAGTTAGTCGGTAGCGAGCCATTAGACTCAGCCCGACCAGACGTAATGCGACTGCCACCGCTTGGGCGGCCTGCCTAGGAGACCTAAGGAGTCGGGGTGACCTCACCGAACGAGCCGGGCGCCCCCAAGCAGGGGGATGGCCCCAACGGGGATGGTTCGGTCGAACGCGCCGGTGCGCGCCACGGGGTGCCGCCGGCACAGGGCGGCCGTGCCCAAGAGGGCGGGGATGGACCACCGTGGCAGCGCGGTGGCGCCCGGCCCCAGGACCCGGGGCCTCGACAGAACGAGCCCTTCACCGAGAAGCGAGCATCGAGCCAGGCAGGCGGCGTTGATGCCCGGCTGAACCGATTCATCTCCGGCACCGCGGCGCCGGGGGCGGGTGCCCCGTCGCATGCCAAAGAGCCGGAGCCTGCGACCACCCGCGGTGAGCATTCTCCGACCGAGGCCTACGCCAGCGAATTACCGGACTTGTCCGGCCCGGTGCCGCGCGGCCCGCACCGCAAGCCCGTCCCCGAGCGGTCTGCGGAGTCGCCGGCCTCATCGGCGGGTGGACGTCCGGCTACGGCCGAAAGCCGGGAAGGCCGAGAAAGCCGCGATAATCGGGTGCAGGTGTCACGCCGGACACGCGGCCCGGTGCGGGCCAGCATGCAGATCCGCCGCATTGATCCGTGGAGCACGTTGAAGGTGTCGCTGCTGCTCTCGGTGGCGCTGTTCTTCGTCTGGATGATCGCCGTCGCATTCCTGTACCTGGTGCTCGGCGGCATGGGCGTGTGGTCGAAGTTGAACAGCAACGTTGGTGACTTGCTGAACAACACCAGCGGCAGCAGCGGTGAACTGGTGTCCAGTGGCACGATATTCGGCGGTGCCGTCCTGATCGGCCTGGTGAACATCGTGCTGCTGACCGCGGCGGCCACCATCGCCGCGTTCGTCTACAACCTGACGACCGACCTGATCGGCGGCATCGAGGTCACGTTGGCGGACCGCGACTAGCGTGGATGCTGCGCTTTTGGGAGTCGGGCGCAGATTGCGGTAATCTCGTCGCTCGGCCGTACGCGAGTACGGGCCTATAGCTCAGGCGGTTAGAGCGCTTCGCTGATAACGAAGAGGTCGGAGGTTCGAGTCCTCCTAGGCCCACAACCATGTGCCCGTCAAGACGTTGCGTAAGACTCGCACTGCCGCTGGGACTTATCGCCGTATTGGCAGCGGTGGCGTGGTCACGACGTGGAGTCGAGGTCTGGCACGTGGCTGTGGATGACCAAGGTCAGCTACTCAGTCACGAGGGGCCTTAGCTCAGTTGGTAGAGCACCGCCTTTGCAAGGCGGGTGTCAGGGGTTCGATTCCCCTAGGCTCCACAAGTGTCAAGCGCACATCTCTCTTTTGCGACGGGACCGCCAATTAGAACTCCCAGTTAACTCTTGTCTCGCGCACAACCAGGGTTTCTACATACCACCGCGGAATGGTGGCGATCGGCTAACATCCCCGACAACTGACCGGTCGCTACAGCGACAAGGCAGCCCACAACGCACTCCACCTTCGCGGGGAGGAGGAAACGGCTTTGTTCGGGCCAGTTCGCCATCGGGTGTTGCCTCAGGATTGGCCATGTCTGCGGTCCCTGTAGCTAAGGCACCTTTTACTGCCGTCATCGGCATGGCATGCCGGCTTCCCGGCGGCATCACCTCGCCAGACCAGTTGTGGGAGGCGCTGCTGCGCGGCGACGACCTGGTTACCGAAGTTCCACCGGAGCGGTGGGACGCCGACGAGTACTACGACCCGCAGGCCGGTGTGCCGGGTCGGTCAGTGTGCAAGTGGGGCGCCTTCCTCGATGACGTCGCGGGCTTTGATGCCGAGTTCTTCGGCATCACCGAGAAAGAGGCGACCGCGATGGATCCGCAGCATCGCTTGCTGCTGGAAACCTCATGGGAGGCCATGGAGCACGGCGGCCTGACCCCGGATGTGCTGGTCGACTCGCGCACCGGTGTGTTCATGGGCTTGATGCATGACGACTACCAATTCGTGCATGCCGAGGCCAACGCGCTGGAGGGACCGTACGGATACATGGGCAACAGCTTCGCCATGGGCTCCGGGCGGATTGCCTACACACTGGGACTGCGCGGTCCGGCGATGACGGTGGATACCGCATGTTCGTCCGGTCTGGCGGCAGTCCACGTGGCCTGCCGCAGCTTGCACGACGGAGAAAGCGACATCGCCCTGGCGGGCGGCGCATCGGTGTCGCTCGAACCGCGCAAATCCTGTTCGGGTTCCGCCATCGGCATGCTGTCGCCCACCGGACGTTGCCGCGCGTTCGACGTTGCCGCCGACGGATTCGTGGCGGGTGAAGGATGCGTCGTCCTGATGCTCAAGCGGTTACCGGACGCGCTCCGGGCCGGTGACCGGATCCTGGCCGTGCTCCGTGGTACGGCCGCCAACCAGGACGGCCACACCGTGAACATCGTGACGCCATCGAGGACGGCACAGGTCGAGGCCTACCGGTCGGCGCTGGACGTGGCCGGTGTGGACGCCCGCACCATAGGCATGGTCGAGGCACACGGTCCTGGTACGCCCGTGGGTGATCCCATCGAATACGCAAGCCTGGCAGAGGTATACGGCCTCGACGGGCCATGCGCGCTGGCATCGGCGAAGACCAATTTTGGGCACACCCAATCGGCTGCGGGGGCGCTGGGGCTGATGAAGGCCATCCTCGCGGTGCAGCACGGTGTGATTCCACGCAATCTGCATTTCACCCGACTACCTGACGACATGGCCGAGATCGAGACCAACCTCTTTGTGCCACAGGATAATACGCGTTGGCCAAGCAACGGTCACCACGGCCCCCGACGGGCGGCGGTGTCGTCGTACGGGTTCTCGGGAACCAATGTGCACGCGATCGTGGAACAAGCACCCGTGATGGCCGCACCGACCCGTTCCGACGTCGACGGACCACTGCTGTTCGCCCTGTCGGCCACGTCGGCCAGCGGGCTGCGGCAGACCGCGGAGGGTCTCGCGGACTGGGCTGACCTGCACGCGTTGGACTTTGCGCCAACGGATCTGGCGTACACACTCGCTCGCCGCCGTGGGCCCCCCCCCCGGCGGCCCGCGGGGCGAGCCCCCCCCCAAGAGGAGCCGGGCCGCGGGCGGGGCGCCGAGCCGGGGGGGGGGGGTGCCCAAACGGCCGCCCGCCCGCCGCGCGGCCCC
>NZ_LZIF01000103.1 GCF_001667145.1 Mycobacterium sp. 852002-51971_SCH5477799-a | reverse complement strand
GACCTCGACGTCGTGGCCGGCAAACCACGGCCGGGCAACTACGAGTACGCGATCAACAACTCGTTCGGGTTCGGCGGACACAACGTGGCCATCGCCTTCGGGCGCTACTGACCCGAAGGCCCGTCCGCGCCGGGCTGATCCTCGAGCGCTCGTTTGGTGATCCAAGCACGGGGAAGTCGGCGACTATGGCCTTCGCCGATTATCAAAAAGAGCTCTACGACCAGTCACTGCACGGAAATCAGCCGCAGTACCCGATCAAGTTCGAGGACCTGGAGGCAAAGGCCGCCGCGGCGATGACGCCGAAAGTGCTGCAATACGTCGCGGGCGGCGCCGGTGACGAGCACACCCAACGCGCCAACTGTGCGGCCTTCAAGCGCTGGGGTCTGTATCCGCGGATGGGGATCGCCCCAGAGGAACGCGACATGTCGGTCGAGTTGTTCGGCATGAGGTTTCCGTCTCCGATCTTCATGGCGCCCATCGGCGTGATCGGGGTGTGCGACCAGAACGGCCACGGGGACATACTCTGCGCGCGGGCCTCGGTCCGCACCGGCGTCCCGTTCTTCGTCGGCACGCTTACCTCCGACCCGATGGAAGATATTGCCGCCGAGCTGGGCGATACGCCGGCGTTTTTCCAGCTGTACACGCCGCCGGATCGCAAGATGGGCGCCAGCCTGGTGCACCGCGCCGAGGCGGCCGGCTTCAAAAGCATCGCCGTCACTCTGGACACCTGGGTCACGGGCTGGCGGCCTCGCGACCTGAGCGGGGGGAACTACCCGCAGGTGCCCAGTGGATGCCTGGCCAACTACACCAGCGATCCGGTTTTTCGCGCCGACCTGAGCCCAGGCGAAGACGCCACCGAGGCGGCGGTGCGCAAGTTGCCGATCTTCGGCGGCCCGTTCCGGTGGGAGGACCTGGAGTGGCTGCGGGCGGAAACCGACCTGCCCCTGATGGTCAAGGGCATCTGCCACCCCGACGATGTTCGCCGCGCCAAAGACATTGGCGTGGACGGCATTTACTGCTCCAACCACGGCGGGCGGCAGGCCAACGGTGGGCTGCCCTGCTTGGATTGTCTGCCCGAAGTGCTCGAGGCCGCCGATGGGATGCCGGTACTTTTCGACTCGGGTGTGCGCAGCGGGGCCGACATCATCAAGGCGCTCGCGCTGGGGGCGACGGCCGTCGGGATCGGCCGGCCCTACGCCTACGGTCTGGCGCTCGGCGGCGTCGACGGCATCGTGCACGTGCTGCGCTCGCTGCTGGCCGAAGCGGACCTGATCATGGCCGTCGACGGATACCCGTCGCTGAAGGACCTGACACCCGAGGCGCTGCGGCCCACCTATTCGTAACTCCCCTCCACATACCAGCGTCGCTGGCGATAGCACAGCAGCAGCGCACGCTCGCTCTCCAGCAACACCTGGGCGCGGGCGGTGCGACCCTTACTCAATTCGGGGTCCCACCATCGCTCGTCGACCGGCCAGGGCCCGGACCACCAGTACAGCCGTTCGTCGCGGCCATGGGCGATCATGCGCGCGGGGTCGGCGGAGAACAGCCCCCGGATGGTCACTCGTATCGGGTTTCCTTGGGCGTCAAGCAGTTCCACCGGGTCATCCAGCAGGACCGCCGGTGACGGCTCGGGCAGCCGGCCGGGCCACGGCGGATCGGGATCGGCCCGCGGCACCGGCTCGTCGCCGAGCGGGATCAGCGTGATGCGCTCGGCCGGGCCGCGCCCGCCGGACAGCACCGGCACTCGCACCGCCTCCGGGCCGAGCAGACCCTGCACCCGCACCAGCGCCCGGCGAGCCCGCAGCCTGTCCTCCTCGCCCAGGCCGCCCCAGAGCGGCAACTGCAGCGCCTCGGCGGATACCACCTCCACCGCCTTGAGCCGCAACAGCGTCACCGCAGCGGTGGGACGGGGATTGCGCGTGGTGCGGCTGCTCAACCATCCGTCGAGCTGCCAGCGCACCCGGTCGGCGGTGGCGTCCTCGGTCAACGGCTCAGCGCACCGCCACACCCGCTGCAGTTCTTCGCCGTTGGCGGTGACGGCGTGGATGGCCAGCCGGGTGCATCCCACGCCCGCGGCCATCAGCGTCTGATGCAGCCTGCCGGCCAGTGAGCGCCCGGCGAACGCCGCGGCATCCACCCGGTCGATCGGTGGGTCACAGTCCAGCACGGCCTCGAGTTCGGCCGGCGGCTCCCTGCCGGAGGGGGGCCGGTCGGGTTCGCCGCGGGCCAACCGGTGCGCGGTTACCCCGTCGGCGCCGAACCGGGAAGCCACGTCGCTGCGCGACAGCGCGGCGAACTGCCCGATGGTGCGAATCCCCATCCGCCACAACAGGTCCGTCAGCTCTTCGCGGCCGGCGCCGGACAGGCTCGGCTCGGTGGCAAGTTGGCGGATGGACAGCACCGACAAGAATTTCGCGTCACCCCCCGGCTCGACGACACGACCCGCCCGCGCCGCGAAGACCGCGGTGGACAACTGGTCGGCGACCCCGGCCTGACACTCGGCGCCGGCCGCGGCCACCGCGTCGATCAGCCGTTCGGCGGCGGTGGCTTCGGACCCGAAATAGCGGGCCGCCCCGCGCACCGGCAACACCAGGAGGCCGGGCCGCAGCACCTCGGCGCGGGGCACCAGGTCGTCCACCGCCGCTATCACCGCTTCGAAAAAGCGGGCGTCGCGGTCCGCGTCGGCGGCGGTGACGTGCAGTTGCGGGCATCGGGCGGCCGCCTCCCGGCGCCGCAGGCCCCGCCGCACCCCCGCCGCGCGGGCCGCCGACGAGCAGGCGATCACCCGGTTGGCCAGCGTGACCGCGATCGGGGCGGTCGCGGACAGACCCGCGGCCGCCGCCGCCGCGACCGCGGGCCAATCCATGCACCAGATCACCAAAACCCTTGAACCAGAAGGGCCAGAAAGACCGGCCATGGGTTTACCCGGCTCGCGCTGGGGTCATCACCCGTCGTCCCGCGCACGTCCCGCTGACCTGCAGCCGCACCCCGCCGATCCGGCCGAATCCGGGACGGCCGTCTGCGGTGATCTCATAACCACAGACCCGGGCGGCAAGGCGCGTCGGTGCCCCCTGCCAATCGCCGCCGGTGACCAACAGGGTGCAGCCCTTGTTCCGGGCGCGGGCCACCACCGCCCGCGCCCGGGTGGGCGGTACCCGGCGCCCACCCAGCCCCAGGACCACGAGATCCATGCCGTCGGTGAGCACCGCGGCCACCTCCACCGGATCGGTGCCGGGATCCGGTATCACCGCGAGCCGGCTCAGATCCGCCCCCATCTCCGCGGCGGCCAACAGCCCGATGTCCGGCTGGCCGACGATTGCGGCGTTGCCACCGGCCGCCGTGACGGCGGCCACCATGCTCAACAGCAGCGACCGGGCACCCGAGAGCACCGCGACCGTCCCCCGCGGCACCGGCACCGGCAGCAGTTCGGCCAGCCACGGCGGCAGAGCCAGCTGGGATTCCGAGTTCGGCAGCAGGTCCTCGGCGGGCGCGGCGGCGGCAGGCGCGGCCTTCCTCCCGGAGATGCTCGCCATCCGCCGGCGAAGCGATTCCAGCTGCTCAGCCCGGGTTTCCCGATGGGGATTGGAGGCAAAAGCCGCGGTCATGACCCAGCCTCCTCGATCGGCGTTCGAAAGTATGTTCGAAGTAAACACTCGCCCTCCGACACCCGTCAAGCAACGTGAGGGACAGCGTTATGCGATCGATACTGATGGGGCTGATGGTGCTGTTTTGGTGAAAATTTCCGGCCGAGGGTCACTCCCATTCGATGGTGCCGGGCGGTTTGCTGGTGATGTCCAGCACCACGCGGTTGACCTCGGCCACCTCGTTGGTGATGCGGGTCGAGATGCGCTCCAGCACCTCGTAGGGAACCCGGGTCCAGTCGGCGGTCATGGCGTCCTCACTGGACACCGGGCGCAGCACGATCGGGTGCCCGTAGGTCCGGCCGTCGCCCTGCACACCGACCGATCGGACGTCGCCCAGCAGCACCACCGGGCACTGCCAGATCAGGGTGTCCAGGCCCGCCGCGGTCAGCTCCTCGCGCGCGATCGAATCCGCACGCCGCAGGGTGTCCAACCGCAACGCGGTGACCTCGCCGACGATCCGGATTCCCAGGCCGGGACCCGGGAACGGTTGGCGCGCAACGATTTCCTCCGGCAGGCCCAGTTCGCGCCCGACGGCGCGGACCTCGTCCTTGAACAACAGCCGCAGCGGCTCGACGAGCTTGAACTTCAGATCGCCGGGCAGACCGCCGACATTGTGGTGGCTTTTGATGTTCGCGGTGCCGCTGCCGCCACCGGACTCCACCACGTCCGGATACAGCGTGCCCTGCACCAGGAACTCAACGTCGGAATCCCCGTGTGCGCCGCTGTCTTGCACGATGTCTCGCACCGCGCCCTCGAAGGCGCGGATGAACTGGCGGCCGATGATCTTGCGCTTGCCTTCGGGATTGGTCACTCCCGCGAGCGCATCCAGGAAGGTGTCGGCCGCATCGACGGTGACCAGTTTGGCGCCGGTGGCGGCGACGAAATCGCGCTGCACCTGCGCGCGCTCGCCGGCGCGCAACAGCCCGTGGTCGACGAAGACACACGTCAGCCGGTCACCGATGGCGCGCTGCACCAGCGCCGCGGCGACCGCGGAATCCACCCCACCAGACAGCCCGCAGATCGCGTGGCCGTCCCCGATCTGGGCACGCACCTGCTCGATCAACGCCTCGGCGATGTTGGCGGCCGTCCACTGAGCGCCGAGCCCGGCGAAGTCGTGCAGGAATCGGCTGAGCACCTGCTGCCCGTGCGGGCTGTGCATCACTTCCGGGTGGTACTGCACCCCGGCCAGCTGCCGCGCCCGGTTCTCGAAGCCAGCGACCGCAGCGCCGGGGCTGCTGGCCACCACCTCGAACCCGTCCGGCGCGGCCGTGACCGCGTCGCCGTGGCTCATCCATACCGGTTGCGAACTCGGTAGCCCCGAATGCAGTTCGCCACCAAGGACTTTAAGCTCGGTGCGACCGTATTCGCTGGTGCCGGTGCGGGCCACGGTCCCACCCAGCGCCTGCGCCATCGCCTGAAACCCGTAGCAGATGCCGAACACTGGCACCCCGAGATCGAACAGGGCCGGATCGATTTGGGGCGCGCCGTCGGCGTAGACACTGGACGGGCCGCCGGAGAGCACCAGCGCCAGCGGGTCGCGGGCCTTGATGTCGTCGACCGTGGCGGTGTGTGGAATGACCTCTGAGAACACCCGCGCCTCGCGGACGCGCCGCGCGATCAACTGCGCATACTGCGCGCCGAAGTCCACGACGAGCACCGGTCGAGCCGGCGATCCGGACGCGGCTGGATCAGCGGGTTCGGCCATGGCAATCAGCTTAGCGGCGATGCGACCGAGGTCCTGGTGTGGTTCAGCTGGGAGGTTCCGGTCACAGGGACCAGATCGAATTCGACCGACATGGTGGGCAGGTGGGGCGCTGCAGCCAGCACAAGCGTCGCGGTGCCTCTGCCGAGGTCGCGCGGCACAGCGCGGTTTTGGCGCCGCCGATGCGGTGACGGGCCAGCCGGAACCTCGTGCCCACTGAAGCCGTTGCTCACCGCCGCGTGTTCGACGGCGTCCCACGCCTCGTACCGCTCGGTGATGCCGGCGACGGTGGTGATCAGGTCCCACACCTTGTCGGGCGGCGTCGCGATGCGTATCGACTCGGACAGCGTTTACAGCGAAAACACGCGACGCATTATGTCGATGGCCTCCGGGTCGCCTTTGAACTCGATGCGCCGCAGCGCCGCCTTGCGCTTACCCTCGCTCGCCCCCAGCCGGGCGGTGACCAGGTCGGCCGCGGTGGCGGTGAGGGTCACCGCAGGTTCGCCGCGTGCGGCACCGAGCCCGCCCTGCGTCACGGCGAACTCGAAACGACGGCCGTCGATCTCGGCGCGATACGTCGCCTCCACGCCTGCCGCGTTAGCGGCGTTGCCACCCAGCAGTATTCCCGCGAGGAACCCGTTCAGCGGCGACACCGGGCCGTCCTCGACGGGGTCCAGCCGGTCCAGCCCGAACCACGCAATGCTGTGCAGGATCGGCAGTACCCGCTGCCAGCCCATGTCGCTGAGCGTGTACACGGTGCGACCGATCGGGGCGGGCAGGTCGGCACGGTCGACGAGCCCGGCCTCTTGTAATTCCTTGAGCCGCTCGGCGAGCAGATTTGTCGCGATACCGGGCAGCGCGTCGCGCAGGTCGCCGTAGCGGCGGGCGCCGCCGACCAGCTCGCGCAGGATCAGCAACGTCCACCGCTCACCGAGGACGTCGAGTCCGCGGGCGATCGGACAGTTCTGGTTGTAGTTCCTGCGGGGCGGCACCACGCCAGCCTACCAGCGTTTAGACATCTTTTTCAACTATTTACTTGATTTATTTGTCTAATAGCTTTAGCGTCGTGTCCATGCGCACCGCCCCGATACTTCCGGTTTTTCGGAATCACCCCGTCGCTGCCCTCGCCGTCATCTGCCTCGGTGTCTTCGTCATCAGCGTCGACGCCACCATCGTCAACGTCGCGCTGCCCACCCTGTCACGCGAACTCGGCGCCGACACCGCACAGCTGCAATGGATCGTCGACGCCTACACCCTGGTCATGTCCGGCCTGCTGCTCTCGGTGGGCAGCCTGTCCGACCGCTATGGCCGGCGGGGCTGGCTCAACTCTGGGCTGGCGCTGTTCGCCGTCACCTCCGCCGTTGCGGCGCAGGTGAATTCGGCTGACGCGTTGATCGCGGCGCGCGCCGCGATGGGCATCGGAGCGGCGGTGATCTTCCCAACCACTCTCGGGCTGATCACCAACATCTTCACCGACCCGGCGCCGCGCGCCAAGGCGATCGGGCTGTGGGCGGCCATGGTCGGCGTTGGCGTGGCCGTGGGGCCGATCAGCGGCGGCTGGCTGCTCGAGCACTTCTGGTGGGGCTCGATCTTCATGGTCAACATCCCGATCGCCGCGGTGGCCATCGTCGGCGGCGTCCTGTTCGTTCCGACCTCGCGTGACCCGGCGGCGCCCCGCGTCGACGTGCCCGGGTTGCTGCTCTCCGCAGCCGGGATCACGACGCTGGTCTACACGGTCATCGAGGCACCCAGCTGGGGATGGACCAACGGCCGAACCGTGGCCGGATTCGCCGCATCCGCATTCGTTCTCGTCGGGTTTGCGCTGTGGGAGCGGCGCAGCACCCACCCCATGCTGGACGTCACCGTGTTCTTGAACCGCCGGTTCTCCGGCGGCAGCCTGGCCGTGACGGCCGGCTTCCTGACGCTCTTCGGCTTCATCTTCGTCATCACCCAGTACTTCCAATTCATCAAGGACTACACCGCCTTTCAGAGCGGCGTGCGGTTGCTGCCGGTTGCCGCCTCGATCGCGCTGGCCAGCATCCTTGGACCGCGGCTCGTCGAACGGATCGGCACCACAGCCGTCGTCTGCGCGGGCCTCGCCATATTCGCCGGCGGGCTGGCGTGGGCATCCACGGCCGACGCGGCGACGCCCTACAACCAGATCGCACTGCAGATGCTCCTGCTCGGCGGCGGTCTCGGCCTGACCTTTTCACCGGCCACCGAGGCGATCATGGGATCGCTGTCCGCCGACAAGGCCGGGGTCGGCTCCGCCGTCAACGACACGACGCGCGAGCTCGGCGGCACCCTCGGCGTTGCCATCGCGGGCAGCATCTTCGCCTCGGTGTACTCCGGCCGCCTGGGCACCTCGGCGTTGACAGGATTGCCCGCCGATGCCATGCATCACTCAATGGCGGTGGCCCACACGGTGATCCAGCAGCTACCGGCGCCACAGGCCGGCGCCGTCCGCGACGTCGTCAACCGCGCGTTCCTGGACGGGATGCAGGCCAGCTCGTTGGTATGCGCGGGCATCGCGCTGGGCGCGGCGATCGTCGTCGGCTGGCTGCTGCCGGCGCGGACCCACCAATCGACACCGTCCGCCAAGGCCTCGGCGCTGGCCGAGGCCTAAAGAAGCCCTGAAGCGTCCCGACACCGAAAGGCATGAAAAGCATGACTACAACGCCATCCGCTACCGGCAGCACTTATGTCCTGGGCCACGCCGACGTGGAGGTGCAGCGGTTGCTCCTGCAAGGACGGCTGTACAACGACTACACCGAGCACGCGCTGCGGCTCGCGGGGCTTCGGCAGGGCATGCGGGTGCTCGATGTCGGCTGCGGCCCCGGCGATGTCTCGTTCATCGCCGCCCGACTGGTCGGCCCGACGGGATCCGTCCTCGGTGTGGACGCCGCACCCGAGATGATCGCGCTGGCCCTGGCCCGCGCCGCCGAACAGGGCCTGCCGACAGTGCATTTCATACAGGCCGCGATTGACGCGCTCGCCTTGGACGAACCGGTCGATGCCGTAATTGGCCGGCTGATCCTGATGCACCTGCCCGATCCGGCCGCCACGCTGCGGCGTCTGAGCTCCCACGTGCGCCCGGGCGGCGTGGTCGCGTTCTCCGAAAACGACATCACCGGTGCGCACGGCGTTCCGGACACGCCGCTGTTCCGGCGGGTGACGGGTGGGATCGTCCGCGCCTTCGAGGCTATGGGGCTCAGCGCCCGGTTCGGCACCACGCTGCACACCATCTTCGCCGACGCCGGCCTGGGCGCGCCACGGCTGACCCTCGGCACGCCGATCGGAACCGCCGCCGACACCGACATCCTTGCCTACCTCACGGAAGTCTGGCGGCTGGTGTCCCCCATCGCCGAACAAGGGGGCTTCGCCGTCGACGAGCTCGCCGACATCGACGAGTTCGTCCCGCGATTCCGCCGAGAGGCGCTCGCGGTCAACGCGCTCATTGCGATGCCTCCCATCATTACCGCATGGGCTCAGGTGCGGCGATGAACGACACGATCCAGGACCAGTATTCGACGGGCCTGTCACGCAATAACATCGAGCGGGCGCTGGTGTCGGCCGGGAAGGACCTCGACCGCCTCGCAGCCGCCGACCTGGGCCTGCTGGAGGACTTTCACACCATGGGCCGCATTGCCACCGCGCAGCTGGTGGACTTGGCACAGATCACCAGGGACAGTGAAGTTCTCGACGCCGGCAGCGGTGTCGGCGGCACCGCCCGCTACGTCGCCGACCGCTACGGCTGCCGAGTCGCCGCGGTCGATCTCACCGATGAATACTGCGAAACGAACCGCTGGCTCAATAGGCTCGTCGGGCTCGACGACCGGATCTCGGTCCGTCAGGCGGACGTGACCAAACTCCCCTTCACCGACGGCGCTTTCGATGTCGCCATCAGCCAGCACGTCCAGATGAATGTGGCCGACAAGACCCGGCTGTACTCCGAGGCGCGCAGAGTCCTCAAAGGCGGCGGACGGCTTGCCCTGTGGGACATCACAATCGGGGACGGTCGCGCGCTCGACTATCCGCTGCCGTGGGCCGACCAGCCCATGCGCAGTCACCTGGTCACCCCCGACGAGCTGCGAGCCGCCGTAGAGTCCGCCGGCTTCGCGGTCATAGCGTGGAATGACCTCACCGACCAGGCGGCCGCGGTCATGCGCGCCGTGCTGGCCCAGCCCGCCAGCCCGCTGGGTCTGCACGCGTTCGTCACCGACTTCGAGCGGAAGGCCGAAAACCTCACCCAGGCCCTGGCCGACGGACGGCTGCGGGCCATCCAAGCAATTAGCGAACGGTAACACCATGCAGTCCAACGAGGTTCCCGATCAGCGCTACACCATGACGTGGAGCGGCGGCCGCGGCGAGGTCAAGTTCCTAAGCCGGTCCGATGGGTCGCGGCTGCGCTACTTCACGACCGGAACCGGCCCGCCGCTGGTCCTGCTGCACACGGTCCGCACACAGCTGGACTACTTCCAGCGCGTCGTACCCGCGCTCTGGGACGAATTCACCGTCTACGCAGTGGATTTTCCCGGTATGGGGTGGTCCGACATTGTTCGGGGCGCCCGATACGGCGAGCCCGAACTGCGCGGCGCCGTCGTCGAATTCGTCAGAACGCTCGGCCTGCACGACGTCACACTGGCCGGCGAATCGATGGGGGCCGCGATCGCGCTATTGGCCTCCATCGAACTGACGGACGACGTCCGCAACGTGATCGCCTTCAACGCCTACGACTACCCGAGCGGACTCGAACGGGGCAACTGGTTTGCCCGCGTGATCGGAAGGGGCGTCCGGCTGCCCGGTTCGGGGCCGATCTTCGCCCGAATGGAAACCCGGATGATCTTACGAGGCATCCTGCGCGGCGGCTTCGCCGACCACCACGCGCTGGAGGAAGACTTTCTTGGCGAGTTACGGCGAAGCGGCCGCCGGCGGGGCTACCCGACAGTGGCCCGGGCCATCATGCGCAGCCTCACGGATCTGGTCAACGCACGAAGCCGCTACCCGCAGGTGAAGGTCCCCGTCACGTTGGTCTACAGCGAAAACGATTGGTCTCGCAAGGCGGAGCGGGAGCACGCTGCTCGCCTACTGAAAGTCGACAGCATCACAGTGCCCGGCGCGGGCCACTTTTCCGCCCTTGAGCGCCCGGCGGAGATGGTGCGCATCATTCGCCAACGCGCACCCGCCCATCGCTGAAGCAGACCCTCGCCGCGTCGTGGCTTCCGGTGACGATCTGCCTGACCACGATCGGTATCTTGGGGTGCTAATCGCTCTCCGTCGCGGTGCCGGATTTATCCGCTGTCGCTCTGGGACGGCCCCTCTTGGGCGGGGGCGCAACGTGTTTCGGCATCCGACCGGCGTCGTCGAGTGCTCTGCGCAGGATCATTTCGACCTGGGCATTGAGGCTGCGGAACTCGTCGTTGGCCCAGCGAGTGAGCGCGTCGTGCACGGCGGGGTCGATCCGCAGCAGTACCTGTCGGCGGCCGCTCACGTGTAGAGCGTGCCGGTGTTGACCACGGGCGAGGGCGGTTGGTCGGCGCACAGCACCACCATGAGGTTGCTGACCATGCTGGCGGTGCGCTCCTCATCGAGCGCCACGACGCCGCTGTCGGCGAGTCGCTCTAACGCCAGGTGGACCATCCCGACGGCGCCCTCGACGATGCGGGTGCGCGCGGCGATGACCGCGCCCGCCTGCTGACGACGCAACATGGCTTGCGCGATTTCTTGGGCGTAGGCCAGGTGGGAGATGCGAACCTCGACAATCTCTACGCCAGCGATATGGACGCGCTCAGCTAGTTCGCGGGCGAGGTCGGCGACCACTTGTTCGGTGGAGCCGCGCAACGAAGTGCCGGCGCCGGTGGGCTCGTCATAAGGATGACTGGTGGCGACGTGGCGCAGCGCCGACTCGGCCTGCATTGACACGAAGCCTTGGTAGTTATCCACCGCGTAGGTCGCCTTGGCGGTATCGGCAACCTGCCAGACCACGATCGCTGCGATCTCTACCGGGCTACCGTCGGCGTCGTTGACCTTCAAGTGCGCCGTCTCAAAGTTGCGCACCCGCAGGCTGACCCCGCGGCGCACCGTCAGCGGCGCCACCCACCAGAACCCCGGACGGCTCACGGTGCCGATGTAGCGCCCGAAGAACTGGATCACCGAGCTCTGCCCGGGCGCAACGACCACCAACGAGCTGACGACCAAGGCAAGGATCACGATCGGCAGCCACAGCAGGTCACGTTTGTTGTTGGCCGTCAGGACAATTCCGGCGATGCACGCGGCGATGACGAGCACACCGAGCCAGCCGGTGACGGCGCTGGCCCGACGCTGATCGATCTCGACCTGGGCTCCCTGGTGTCCGACGACGTGGGCGTTGTTGGGTAATTCAGAGCTGTCCACCGGTACCGACCTCCTCCCAAAATATGATATAAAAAGATATCATTTTTTGGTGCGCGGAGCGGTACCCGAATCCTCTTAGGACGACAATCGCTGGCCCCACAGGCGCTCCGGGGCGTCCG
Source organism: Mycobacterium sp. 852002-51971_SCH5477799-a (assembly GCF_001667145.1). GTDB lineage: Bacteria > Actinomycetota > Actinomycetes > Mycobacteriales > Mycobacteriaceae > Mycobacterium. Next base: position 97,128 of record NZ_LZIF01000103.1, on the reverse strand, counting down.
ATACGGGAGTGATCGTGGCTGGGCCGAACCGGTACCGGAGCGGGTCAACGGACGGTGTGTGCTCGCTTCGCCACACGGCCGACTCGGCCGAATGCCGGGGCTGGGCGGGCTGGGGATGCTGCTGGCGCCGGTCGAAGCGGTCAAGCCGGTGCGCTGGCACCACCCCGGTCAGCATGAGAGTCCCGATCTCACGCAGCATGTTTCGTGCGGTGCGCCGGGTGTCTGCCGCGGTGACGTAGCGGCGGGCGATGGTGAGAAAGTCTTCGGGTTCAACCCCGGCGACATCACGCACATGGGTGGTCGGACCGCCCACTTCCCAGGTCCCCAGGCCGGTCTCGGGCAGGTAATGACGCAAACCGGACTCGAAGTACATGTCCACTCCGAGTCGCTTGGCGCCCACGCGCACCGCTCGCATGAACATCCACGGGGGAATTTCCATGAGGCGAACCCGCCGTCCCAGCGCCTCGCCTATCGCGTCGGCAATGTCATTGGCGGACAATAGCTTTGGCCCGGTCGGGCGATAGGCCCGTCCGTCGTGGCGGTGCGGGTCGAGCAACGCGCCCACCGCGACCCGCGCGATGTCTTCGTTGGACGGCGGCGCGTTGAGTCGGCCCCCCGTCTTCGGCATCGGCAACACCCCGAGCTGGGCGGCAACGGGCAGAACTTGGAAATAGTTGTCAGCAAAAAACCCGGGATCAACCGCGACGTGGGCGGTGTCCGGCAGCAGTTGAAACAGTTTGTCGGACAACCACTGCTGGCGCGTCATCAGCGCGGGATGCTCCGGACTGGCCAGCCACTGGCCCAGCGCGACCACTGCCTCAACGCCTGCGCTGCGCGCGGCCACGGCAAAGGCGACCGAGCTGTCCAGTGCATGCGGGTGGTACGGGGGGTTGAAGAACAATCGATTCACACCGTCGACTGCGGCCCGAACCTGTTGAATATCAAGCATATCCGCCACCACGATCTCGGCGCCTAAGGCACGCAAACGGGCGCTGCGCCAGTCGTCGCGACGTACCAGGGCCCGCGTAGCCACGCCCCTTTCCAACAATTGGGCCGCCACCGCCCCGCCGATTCTTCCGGTGGAGCCGGTGACCAGCACACGTGTGTTTGTCATTGGAGTTCCCTTCCTATCGGATACCCATGATGTGACCGGTGGTTACTTTCCCAGTATGCGACCGCGATGTGACCGTTGTCAACATACGGGCCGGCGTGAGATCGTGATGGCATGGGATCCGTCGGCGCCGACCCTCCGGGCAAAAAGGGCTACCACCACGGTGCGTTGCGCTCGACCCTGATCGAGGCGAGCATCGCGCTGGCCCGCGAGGGCGGACCCGATCGGGTGATCCTGCGCGAGGCGGCCAGGACGGCCGGAGTGTCGCACTCGGCCGCCTACCGCCACTTTTCCGACCGCGAGGCACTGCTCGCCGAGGTGTCGCGCTTTGCGCGCAGCGAGCTCGCCGCGCGGATGCGTCAACGCGTCGATCGCACCAAGGACCCTCGCAAGAAACTGCGCGCGGTGGGCAACGCCTACATCGACTTCGCAACTTCGCAGCCGGGACTGTTTCGCGCCGCGTTCACCTCGCACCCCGCGACATCCCCCGACGCTGAGCCCACTGCCGCCGGTGCCGACCCCTTCGAGGTCCTTGGCCAGGTGCTCGACGAAGCGCAAGCCGCCGGTCTACTGGACGCTCGCCGCAGGCCGGGCGCCGAGATCGCCGCCTGGTCAGCGGTGCACGGGCTGGCTTACCTGCTGCTCGACGGGCCGCTACCGACGAGCCCCGCCGCCGTCAGCTTCGCGCGAGCCCAAGTGTTGGGCCTCATCGAGCACGGACTCCTGGACGGGCACCCGAGTGACCACCGCTGAAAACCTGGCGGCACACGCACAAGCATGGTGGAGTGGATACCGCCCAACCCCGATACCCGAGAGTGAGGTACCCGTGCTGGGTCTGCCCGAAAAAGTGCGTGCCTGCCTGTTCGACCTCGACGGTGTGCTCACCGACACCGCCAGTGTGCACACCAAGGCCTGGAAGGCCATGTTCGACGCCTACCTGTCCGACCGGGCCAAGCGCACCGGAGACAAGTTCGTTCCCTTCGATGAGGCCGCCGACTACCGCGAATACGTCGACGGCAAGAAGCGCGAGGATGGCGTCCGCTCGTTCTTGGAGAGCCGCGACATCCACCTGCCCGACGGCGGCCCCGACGATCCCGACGACGCCGAGACGATCTACGGCCTGGGCAACCGCAAGAACGAAATGTTCCAGAAGGTTTTGAAGGAGGACGGCGTCAAGGTGTTCGAGGGATCCCGCCGCTACCTCGAGGCGGTATCGGACGCGGGACTGGGCATCGCGGTGGTGTCCTCGAGCGCCAACACCCGCGACGTCCTCGAGATCACCGGCCTGGACCGGTTCGTGCAGAAGCGGGTGGACGGCATCACCCTGCGCGACGAACACATCGCCGGCAAGCCGGCCCCCGACTCCTACCTGCGGGGGGCGCAGCTCCTCGACGTTCCCGCCGACGCCGCGGCCGTGTTCGAGGACGCCTTGTCGGGGGTGGAGGCCGGCCGGGCCGGTAACTTCGGGTTCGTGGTGGGTGTCGACCGGGTGGGCCAGGCCGAGGACTTACGCCGCAACGGCGCCGACGTGGTGGTCACCGACCTCGCCGAGCTGCTGCAGTCATGATCACCGACGAATTTTTCCCCGTTGACCCCTGGCATGTGCGCGAAACCCAGCTCGACCTCAACCTGCTGGCGCAGTCCGAATCCCTGTTCACCCTGTCCAACGGGCACATCGGGCTGCGGGGCAACCTCGACGAGGGTGAGCCCTACGGCCTGCCGGGCACCTACCTGAACTCGTTCTACGAGATCCGGCCGTTGCCCTACGCCGAGGCCGGTTACGGCTACCCCGAGGCTGGCCAGACTTTGGTCGACGTCACCAACGGCAAGATCATCCGGCTGCTGGTCGAGGACGAGCCGTTCGACGTCCGCTACGGCGAATTGCTCTCCCACGAGCGGGATCTGGATCTGCGCGCCGGAACGCTGACCCGCACGGCGCACTGGCGCTCGCCCGCGGGCAAAGAGGTCAAGGTGGTCTCCACGCGGCTGGTGTCCCTGGCCCAGCGCGGCCTCGCTGCCATCGAGTACTGCGTGGAGGCGGTCGACCAGTTCGTTAAGGTGACGGTGCAGTCCGAGCTGGTCACCAACGAGGACCAGCCTCACACCTCTGGCGACCCGCGGGTCGCGGCCATCCTGGAGAACCCCCTCGAGGAGGTCGCTCACGAAAACACCGACACCGGTGCGGTCCTCATGCACCGCACGCGCGGCAGCGCCCTGATGATGGCCGCCGGCATGAATCACGAGGTCGACGTTGAAGGGCGGGTCGAGGTCGGCACCGATGCGCGCGCCGATCTGGCGCGGACCACCGTCATCTGCGGTCTGCGCCAGGGGCAGAAGCTACGCATCGTCAAATACATCGCGTACGGCTGGTCGAGCATGCGCTCGCGTCCGGCGCTGCGTGACCAGGTCGCCGCCGCGCTGCACAGCGGTCGTTACACCGGCTGGCAGGGGCTGTTGGATTCGCAGCGCGAGTACCTCGACGATTTCTGGGATTGCGCCGACGTCGAGGTCGACGGCGACTCCGAATCCCAGCAGGCCGTGCGATTCGGGCTGTTCCACCTGCTGCAGGCCAGCGCCCGCGCCGAGCGGCGCGCGATCGCCGCCAAGGGGCTCACCGGAACCGGCTATGACGGCCACGCGTTCTGGGACACCGAGGGTTACGTGCTGCCGGTGCTCACCTACACCGCGCCGCATACCGTGGCCGATGCGCTGCGCTGGCGCGCCTCCACCCTGGACCTGGCCCAGGAACGGGCGGCCGAACTGGGCCTGGAGGGCGCCGCCTTCCCGTGGCGGACCATTCGCGGACAGGAGTGCTCGGCCTACTGGCCGGCCGGGACGGCGGCCTGGCACATCAACGCCGACATCGCGATGGCCTTCGAGCGCTACCGCATCGTCACCGGGGACGACGACTTGGAGGCCGAGTGCGGCCTGCAGGTGCTCGTCGAGACCGCCCGGCTCTGGATGGCCCTCGGCCATCACGACCGGCACGGCGTCTGGCACCTCGACGGTGTCACGGGCCCGGACGAGTACACGGCGATCGTGCGTGACAACGCCTTCACCAACCTGATGGCCGCGCACAATCTGCGCGTCGCCGCCGACGGCTGCAACCGCCACCCCGAGGTGGCCAAGGCGCTGGGGGTCACCACCGAGGAGACGGCGTCCTGGCGCGATGCGGCCGAGGCCGCCAACATTCCGTACGACTCCGGGCTGGGAGTTCATCAGCAGTGCGAGGGATTCACCACGTTCGCCGAATGGGACTTCGAACGCAACACCACCTACCCGCTGCTATTGCACGAGGCCTACGTGCGGCTGTACCCCGCACAGGTGATCAAGCAGGCCGACCTGGTGCTGGCGATGCATTGGCAGAGCCACGCCTTCACGCCCGACCAGAAGGCCCGCAACGTCGACTATTACGAGCCGCGCATGGTGCGCGACTCGTCGCTGTCGGCGTGCACCCAGGCGGTGATGTGCGCCGAGGTCGGGCATTTGGACCTCGCGCACGACTACGCGTACGAGGCCGCCCTCATCGACCTGCGGGACCTGCACCACAACACCCGCGACGGTCTGCACATGGCCTCACTGGCCGGTGCCTGGAACGCGCTGGTGGCCGGCTTCGGTGGCCTGCGCGATGACGAGGGCATCCTGTCGCTGGATCCCCAACTGCCCGATGGCATTTCGCGGCTACGGTTCCGGCTGCGGTGGCGCGACTTCCGGGTTACCGTCGATGTCAACCACGACGACGTCACCTACACGCTGCGCGACGGCCCCGGCGGCGAGCTGACCATCCGGCACGCCGGCGACGAGCTCGAGCTGAACACCGAATCCGCGACGACAGTCGCGATCTGCCCCCGCAAGCCACTGCTGCCGGCTCCGCAACAGCCACCCGGCCGCGCGCCCCTGCACCGGCGGGCACTGTCGCGGCGTCACTGAGGGTCGGCGGGCTCGAGAATCCGTTGCACCTCGGCGGTGACTGCGTGGCGAAGTTCGGTATCCGTCAGGTCTTCGATCCCGGTGGCCGAGCGCAAGATTGGCGCGAACAACCGCCAACCGAATTGCAGGGCAAGGGCATTGGCGACCGCGAGCCGGGCCTTGGCCTCGTCGTCGTATTGCGGCCGCACTCCGTCGAGCAGCGTCGCGATGTTGGGGAAGCGTTTCTGAAGCTGGGCCGCCGGATAGCCGTCCAGGACGGTGCGGGCCATCACCCGCATCTGCCGGTCCAGATGGCTCTCGAGCACGCCCGCGGGCGCATCGGTGCCCAGCAGGGCGCTCAGGTCGGCACCCAGATGGTCGAGCACGGCACCGACCAATTGCTCCTTGGTACCGAAGTGGCGGAACACCAATCCATGGTTGACGTGGGATCGCGCGGCGATGTCGCGGATGGACGTCGCTGCCGGACCACGCTCGGCGAACAGGTCGGTGGCGGCCTCCAGGATCGCCGCGGCAACTTCCGCGCGCCCGGTGGGCGTTTTCCCGCGACCCGTTGCGGAAGTTGTAGTCATCTGACTACACTACCAAATGTAGTCAGCTGACTACACCCGTTTATCTCCAAGGACCACGAAAATGACAGGTCAATTAACCGTCACGAAGCTCGGCAGCCGCATCGGCGCCCGGGTGGACGGGGTTCGCCTCGGCGGCGACCTCGACCAGGAGGTGATCGAGGAGATCCGCCGGGCGCTGTTGGCCCATAAGGTGATCTTCTTCCGTCGCCAGCACCACCTCGACGACGAGCAGCAGCTCGCGTTCGCCGAGCTGCTGGGCACCCCCATCGGCCACCCGGCCGCCGGCGCCCTGGCCGCCCGGAACGTCCCGGTGATCACCCCCATCGACTCCGAGTACGGCAAGGCGAACCGCTGGCACACCGACGTGACGTTCGCCGCCAACTATCCCGCGGCGTCGATCCTGCGCGCGGTCAAGCTGCCGACCTACGGCGGTTCGACGCTGTGGGCGTCGACCGCGGCGGCATACCAGCACCTGCCCGAGCCGCTGAAAAGTCTGGTGGAAAATCTCTGGGCGCTCCACACCAACCGCTACGACTACGTGACGACAGAGTCGATGAGCGACGCCCAGCGGTCGTTTCGGCAGGCGTTCGAAAAGCCGGACTTCCGCACCGAGCATCCCGTGGTGCGGGTGCACCCGGAAACCGGTGAACGGACCCTGCTGGCCGGCGATTTCGTGCGCGGCTTCGTCGGCCTGGACAGTCACGAGTCCACTGTCCTGCTGGAACTGCTGCAACGGCGAATCACCTTGCCGGAGAACACGATTTGCTGGAACTGGGCGCACGGCGATGTCGCCATGTGGGACAACCGCGCGACCCAGCATCGGGCGATCGACGACTACGACGACCAGCCCCGGCTGATGCACCGCGTCACCCTGATGGGCGACGTGCCGGTCAACGTGCGCGGCGAGCGCAGCCGGGTGGTCAGCGGCGCACCGCTGGACGCGCTTGCGAGCTAACTGGCGTCGGCGGTGGAACTGATGTGATTGCTCGGCAACCAGCGGAGCGCGCCGGGCGCCTCGGCCGGGACGACCGGCGCCTTGGGCGGGATCGGCTCCAGCCGGCGATACGGCTCGCCCTGCGCCGGGCGCTCGTCGTTCTCGCCGACGTTCGGCCACAACGACGCGGCCCGCTCGGCCTGGGCGGTAATTGACAACGAGGGGTTGACGCCCAGGTTGGCCGAGATCGCCGCGCCGTCGACCACGAACAGCGTCGGGTAGCCGTAGACCCGGTGATACGGGTCGATCACCCCGTGCTCGGCGTTGTCGCCGATCACGGCGCCGCCGAGGAAATGTGCGGTCAGCGGGATGTTGAACAGCTCTCCCCAGGTGCCGCCGGCCACGGCGTCGATTTTGTCGGCGATGCGGCGGGTGACCTGGTTCCCGACCGGAATCCAACTCGGGTTCGGCTCGCCGTGTCCCTGCTTGCTGGTGTACCAGCGGATGCCCAGCTTGCCGCGCTTGGTGTAGGTGGTGATCGAGTTGTCCAGGTGCTGCATGACCAGGGCGATCAGCGTGCGTTCGCTCCACTGACTGACGTTGAGCAACCGCATCATCCGGCGCGGATCTTCGCGAGCCTGGTCCAACAGCTGCTTCCAGCGCGGCACGTCGCTGCCCTCGGGGCCGGTCCCGTCGGTCATCAGCGTCTGCAGCAACCCCATTGCGTTCGAGCCCTTGCCATAGCGGACCGGTTCGATGTGGGTGTCCGACGTCGGGTGGATCGACGACGTGATCGCCACCCCGTGCGTCAGGTCGAGGTCCGGGTCGACCTCGAGCTTGCCGGCACCGACGATGGACTCGGAATTGGTGCGGGTAAGCATGCCCAGCCGATTCGAGAGCCGCGGCAGCAGACCCTGATCGCGCATGTTGAACAGCAGATGCTGGGTGCCCCAGGTTCCGGCGGCCAGGATTACATGCTTCGCCGTATAGGTGCGCCGGTCGCGGCGCAGCCAACTTCCGGTGCGCACGGTGCGAACTTCCCACATCCCGTCGGGACGCTGCGCGAAACGCTTCACCGTGGTCATCGGAATCACTTGCGCCCCAGCGGATTCCGCGAGAGCCAGGTAGTTCTTCAATAGGGTGTTCTTGGCGCCGTAACGGCAGCCCGTCATGCAGCAACCACACTCGAGGCATCCGGTGCGCTCCGGCCCGGCGCCCCCGAAGTACGGGTCCGGCACCGTCTTGCCCGGGGCCTTGGTGCCGTCCGGGCCGAAGAACACCCCGACCGGCGTCGGCACGAACGTGTCGCCACAGCCCATCTCGTCCGCGACCTGTTTGACGATTCGGTCGGCGTCGGTGAAGGTCGGATTCTCCACCACGCCGAGCATCCGCTTGGCCTGCTCGTAGTGCGGCATCAGCTCGTCGCGCCAGTCGGTGATGTGCTTCCACTGCTGGTCGTTGAAGAACTGCTCCGGCGGCACATACAGGGTGTTGGCGTAGTTCAGCGAGCCGCCGCCCACCCCGGCGCCGGCCAGGATCAACACGTTCTTCAGCGGGTGGATGCGCTGAATCCCGTAGCAACCCAGCTTCGGCGCCCACAAAAACTTACGCAGATCCCAGGACGTCTCGGCGAAGTCCTTGTCCTCGAATCGGCGGCCGGCCTCGAGCACGCCGACGCGATAGCCCTTTTCGGTCAGCCGCAACGCGCTGACGCTGCCCCCGAAACCCGAACCGATGATCAGTACGTCGTAATCCGGCTTCATCGCACCAGTATGGCCTTACCCGCAGGTAACAAGCCAGCGGCCTTCCGGTCAGCTACCGACGGTCAGGCCGACCTTCTGGAACTCCTTGAGGTCGCAATAGCCGGCCTTGGCCATCGACCGGCGCAGGCCGCCGACCAGGTTGAGGCTGCCGAACGGGTCGTCGGAGGGCCCGCTAAGCACCTGCTGCAGCGGCGGGCGCTCGCCGACGGCGATCTGCAGCAGCGCCCCGCGCGGCAGCGACGGGTGCGCCGCGGCGGCCGGCCAGAACCATCCCTCGCCCAGCGCCTCGGCGGACTCGGCGAGCGGCGTGCCGAGCACCACCGCGTCGGCGCCGCAGGCGATCGCCTTCGCCAGCTCGCCCGAGGTGTGGATGTCGCCGTCGGCCAGCACGTGCACGTAGCGGCCGCCGGTCTCGTCGAGGTACTCCCGCCGCGCGGCAGCGGCGTCGGCGATCGCGGTGGCCATCGGCACGCTGATGCCCAGCACCTCGTCGCTGGTGGTCACTCCCCTGGTCGCGCCGTAGCCGACGATGACGCCCGCGGCGCCGGTGCGCATCAGGTGCAGTGCGGTGCGGTGGTCTTGCACCCCGCCGGCGACCACCGGCACGTCGAGCTCGGCGATGAAGGTCTTGAGGTTCAGCGGTTCACCATCGCTGGCCACCCTTTCGGCCGAGACGATGGTGCCCTGGATGACCAGCAGGTCGATGCCGGCCTGCACCAGCACCGGCGTCAGCGCCTGCGCATTCTGCGGGCTGACCCGTACCGCGGTGGTGACGCCTGCGTCCCGGATGCGGGCGACCGCGGCGCCCAGCAGGTCCGGGTTCAGCGGCGCCGCGTGGAACTCCTGCAGCAGCCGGATCGCCGCCGAAGGTTCGGGCTCCTTGCTGGCCGCCTCGACCAACTGCGCGATCTTCGCCTCGACGTCGGCGTGCCTCCCGATCAAGCCCTCGCCGTTGAGCACGCCCAGACCGCCGAGCTTGCCGAGTTCGATCGCGAACTCGGGCGACACCAGCGCGTCGGTCGGGTGGGCCAGCACCGGGATCTCGAATCGGTAGGCGTCCAGCTGCCAGGCGGTCGACACGTCTTGCGACGAGCGGGTGCGCCGGGAGGCCACGATGCTGATTTCGCTCAGTTCATAACTGCGGCGGGCGACGCGGCCCATCCCGATCTCGACCATCTCCGGCCTCAGCGTGCGTAGTAGTTGGGGGCTTCGACCGTCATGGCGACGTCGTGCGGGTGGCTTTCCCGCAGTCCGGCCGCCGTGATCCGGACGAACTGCGCCTGCTGCAGCGCCTCGATGCTCGGCGAGCCGGTGTAGCCCATGGCCGCGCGCAGGCCGCCGGTCAGCTGGTGGATCACCGAGGACAGCGGGCCGCGGAAGGGGACCCGACCCTCGATCCCCTCCGGCACCAACTTGTCTTCGCTCAAAGCGTCGTCGGCGAAATAGCGGTCCTTGGAGTACGACTTGCCGCTGCCCGAACCGCGGCCGGCCATGGCGCCCAACGACCCCATCCCCCGGTAGCTCTTGAACTGCTTGCCGTTGACGAAGATCAGCTCGCCCGGGGCTTCGGCGGTGCCCGCCAACAGCGAGCCCAGCATGGCCGTCGACGCGCCGGCGGCCAGCGCCTTGGCGATGTCGCCGGAGTACTGCAGTCCGCCGTCGGCGATCACCGGCACGCCCGCCGGGCCGCAGGCCGCGACCGCCTCCAGAATCGCCGTGATCTGTGGCGCGCCGACCCCGGCCACCACCCGGGTGGTGCAGATTGAGCCCGGCCCCACGCCCACCTTGACCGCGTCGGCGCCGGCGGCGACCAGGGCCGCGGCCGCCGAGCGGGTGGCGACGTTGCCGCCGATCACCTCGACCTTCTCGCCCACCTCCGCCTTGAGCTTGCCGACCATGTCGAGCACCAGCCGGTTGTGCGCGTGCGCGGTGTCCACGATCAGCACGTCCACCCCGGCGTCGACCAGCATCATGGCCCGCACCCAGGCGTCGCCGCCGACGCCCACCGCGGCGCCCACCAGCAGCCTGCCGTCGCTGTCCTTGGTGGCCAGCGGGTGTTGTTCGGTCTTGACGAAGTCCTTGACGGTGATCAGACCGGTCAGCCGGCCGTGGCCGTCGACGATAGGCAGCTTCTCGATCTTGTGGCGGCGCAACAGGCCCAGCGCCGCGTCGGCGGACACGCCCTCCTGCGCGGTGATCAGCGGGGCCTTGGTCATCACCTCGGCGACCTTCTTGGTCTGGTCGACCTCGAACCGCATGTCGCGGTTGGTGATGATGCCGACCAGCGCGCCCGACTCGTCGACCACCGGCAGCCCGGAGATCCGGAACCGCGCGCACATCGCGTCGACCTGGGCCAGGGTGTTGTCCGGGCGGCAGGTGACGGGGTCGGTGACCATGCCGGCCTCCGAACGCTTGACCATCTCGACCTGGCCGGCCTGTTCGGCGACGGGCAGGTTGCGGTGCAGCACGCCCATGCCGCCGGCCCGGGCCATCGCGATCGCCATCCGCGACTCGGTGACCGTGTCCATCGCCGAACTCACCAGCGGCACTTTGAGCCTGATCTTCTTGGTGAGTTGGCTGGAAGTGTCCGCGGTAGCGGGGACGACGTCGGAGGCCGCGGGCAGCAGCAACACGTCGTCGAACGTGAGCCCGAGCATGGCGATCTTGTGCGGGTTGTCGCCCCCGGTGGGCACCGGGTCATCGACCAGGCCGCCTACCCGCACATAAGCACTGCCGACGAGGTCAGAGCTGTCTTCCAGGTGGGACGTGCCACGGGTCATCTCCTGCGCCCTCCATACGATGCGGCGTGAGAGACCCATCCTATCGGCTCACCTCCCGCCTCAGTCCGCTTGCTCGGGCGCGCCGCCCGCACCAAACGAAGGGAATGGCGCGTGGGCTGCCTGCTGGCGTTATCCCGGGCGGGCTGCGTAGGCTAGGGGCGTGCGCGACCACCTCCCACCGGGTTTGCCGCCCGACCCTTTCGCCGACGACCCCTGTGATCCGTCGGCTGCGCTGGACGCCGTCGAGCCGGGCCAGCCCCTGGATCAACAGGAGCGGATGGCCGTCGAGGCCGACCTCGCCGATCTGGCCGTGTATGAAGCACTGCTGGCGCACAAGGGCATTCGCGGGCTTGTGGTGTGCTGCGACGAATGTCAGCAGGATCACTATCACGACTGGGACATGCTGCGCGCCAACCTGCTGCAGCTGCTGATCGACGGGACCGTGCGCCCGCACGAGCCCGCCTACGATCCCGAGCCGGATGCCTACGTCACGTGGGATTACTGCCGCGGCTACGCGGACGCGTCGCTCAACGAGGCGACGTCAGACGCCGACGGCTTCCACCGCCGGCACTGATCGCTTACTGATCCGGACTCAGCGGCGCCACCGGGGGTGGCGTCTGGCCGTGATGATGATGCTTTCCCACTGATGGACTCGGCGACACGCTCGGCGGGCCGATCGGCGCGGGCGTTGCCACCTTCGGCGGTGCGATCGAGGCGGCGGGCGGTGCCGCCGGAATCGCGGTGGCCGGCGGGGGTGGCGCCGCCGGGGGCGAGGCGACCGGCAGCGTGGCGTTCGGGTCGCGCGCATCGACCTTGGCATTCAACAGCTTCAGCTGGTTCGTCAGGTCTTGTTTGCTGGCCGGGTCGCTGATCGACTGCACCAGGCTGCTCACCTCGGTCAGCTGATTCTTGGCCTGATCCCATTGGCCCCGGTCGATCGACTCCTGGACCTTAGCCAGGTCGGCCTTGGCGGCCAGCATTTCCTGACTTCCGTGCAGCTGGGGCTCGTCGAAGAACATCGCGTGCAACCCGTACAGGGTGCCGCCGGGTCGGGCCTCGACCACCATGGCGCCGAAGCCACTGAGCACTATCAGCGCCGCGGCGACCGACCCGAGGACGGCCAGGCCACGATGGCCCCGCCGGCGCTCGGCCAGTCCGGCGCGCAACGCGTTCACCGCCTCTTCGGGCGTCACCAGCGCGCTTGCCGGCGGCCACCTCAGGTTGTCGCGCCAGTCCTCCAGCAGCGAGGTCAGCACGTCGACGTCGGGATCCTCGGCGTCCACCGGCCGGCGCTGGGCGAGCGCATCGAGCAGCAGGTCGGTGCGGGCGAATTCATCCAGGGATTCAGGCACAGTCACCTGCCGCGATCATCTCGGACTTCAACCGCGACAGTGCGCGGTGTTGAGCAACTCGGACCGCTCCGGTGGTACTGCCGACCGCGGCGGCGGTCTCCTCGGCGGACAGCCCGACGACGACACGCAGGATCAGGATTTCGCGCTGCTTGGCGGGCAGGATCTCGAGCATTTCGCTCATCCGGCTCGCCGAATCCGCTTCGATCGCAAGCTGTTCGGGTCCCGCGTCGTTCGACCACCGCTCGGGAATCGTGTCGGTGGGGTAGGCGAGATCGCGTCCTGCGGCCCGGTGCGCATCGGCGACCTTGTGGGCCGCGATGCCATACAGGAAGGCCAGGAATGGGCGTCCGCGATCGCGATAACGCGGCAGTGCCGTGATAGTCGCCAAGCACACCTCCTGTGCCACGTCATCCGCTGACAGGCCACCCCGATCGACTGTGCCGACACGCGCTCGGCAATATCGCACGACGATCGGACGAATGGTCTCCAGCACCTCCTTCAATGCGTTGTGGTCTCCGGTGACGGCCTGGGCGACCACAGCGTCGAGACGTTCCCCTGCTGGAATTGTCATCGACGGTGATCTCTCCAACGTTACGAAGCGGACACATCGCGGCCCAATCGGGCTAACTCACGAAATGACGATAACGGGCGGAGAGGCGTTTCAAGCGCAACGCCACGTCCCCCCGGCGCGCCGCACCTGGCCTGCACAGACATCGCGGATTTCGTGCAGCTGATGTGTTGGAAACGTGACACTTTCGAGATCGATCAGCAAGCAAGCCAGCGCCCAACGAAGTGGAAGCAGCCCCAACCGTTCGGTGGCCTGCAGCGCGGCGTCGGCGGCGGTGCGGGCGCGCTCGAGATCGCCCGCGCAGCACAGCGCGGCGGCCAGGACCACATCGCTTTTGACCCGGTGCCGCGGCGACGCGACGGCCATGGCCGCCGCCAGCTGCACACCTTCGCCGGCAAGACGGACGGCGGCCTCACCGTCGCCCCCGGCCATCGCGAGTTCGGCGCCCACCCACCGCCGGCGCACCGGCAGCCGGTCGGGCAGCGCTGAGTCGAGCGATGCCAGCAGCGGGTCGGCGCGCGCCAATAGGTTTGCCGCGGCCGCGACGCGCCCGACTCCCAACGCGTCTGCGGCCAGCCCGATGAGGGCGTCGGCGCTCGCCTCGGCATCCCCGGCGGCCAGCGCGAGGGCGCGCCCGTCCCAGCCGCGGGCCTGGGCGTGCCAACCGAGTTGGCGCAGGAACGACCCCTGTGTGCTCATGCCCAACGACGCCAGCCGGCCCGCCGGCGCGCTGCGCCGCAGCGCCGCGAGGTCGCCGAAGGCGGCGCCGTAGCGTCCCTGTCCCCCGGCCGCCACGGCGCGCAGCCACAGTTGCGCCGGCGTCGTCGCCGAGGGCAGCGGCCAGCTACCGGGCCGGTCCCCAAACGCGCCGGCGGCCAGTTGCCGCTCAATCGAGGAAGTGTGACGAGTTTCAATCACAATGATGTAGTAAACAGTTTGTGGTCTTCACGTTACCGAATCGTTAATCACTATAGCCCATGGATAAATTTGCCTTCTCCCTCATCCGCGCGCTGACCTGGGGAATCACGTTTCGGTCAACTGCCTGGTAGCACGGGGCGGGTTTCGCTTTTTCAAGAGACATGAACGCAAAGTTAATTCTGCTCCAACGAGTACATACTTTGCCCGGCTAAGTGGCTATTGACGGAAATTCACCGCCGCCCTTAACGTCTACGCATGACGGGCAGTCATCGGCGACCCCACTCCACTTAATTTAAGTTGCATCCAGTCGCTTTCACGAACCTGACCTCGAGCGGACAGTGCAGAGAGGGAACGAACCAATGCCACAGCCGGAACAGCTACCTGGACCCAATGCGGACATCTGGAATTGGCAACTGCAGGGCTTGTGCCGCGGCGTTGACTCATCGATGTTCTTCCACCCCGACGGCGAGCGCGGCCGGGCACGCATGCAACGCGAGCAGCGCGCCAAGGAAATGTGCCGGCAATGCCCGGTGATCCAGGAGTGCCGATCGCACGCGCTCGAAGTCGGTGAGCCCTATGGGGTTTGGGGCGGCCTGTCGGAGTCCGAGCGTGACCTGTTGCTCAAGGGCGACATCGGGCGCGGGCGCGCTATCCCCCGCTCGGCCTAGCCCCTGCCCCTAATTCGGCCCTCTCGCGGGTGAACGATCCACGCAGTCAACCCGTGTCCTAGTCATGGACTTGGCCGGCCGGGTCGTGGTCCTAGTCGACGCGGCGTCGAAGCCCGTTGCGTCACGCCGGCTCTCGCATACGCCGGAGGGGCGTAATGAATCAGTGGCAACGTTTCGAAAACCGGATCCGCAGTACCGGGCCCGCGGTGCTGACCCGCGCGGGACAACAAGACTGGCTGGATCGGCCTAGCTACCGGCTGGAGCACGCCTTGACCTTCTTGTTCGCGACCCTGGGCCGCAACCGCGATCGAGTCAGCAACGCATTGCATGGCACCTGGCTCGGCCATCCGCTTCATCCAGCGCTGACGTCGGTGCCCACCGGCGCGGTGGCGACGACGCTCGTCATGGATGCGGCCAGCGTCCTGCCTGGGAGTGCCGCCCGGTTGCGTGACGGGTCGAGGTTCACGTTGGGTGTCGCACTCGTGGGAAGCGTCGGCGCCGCGGCGACCGGCATGACGGACTGGCAGCACACCCATGAGCAGTCGCGTCGGATCGGCCTTGTTCATGGCGCGCTGAACGCGATCGCCACCGCGCTGTATGCGGCGTCGTGGTGGGATCGGCACCGCGGCCGCCACCGGCGCGGGATGGTGAGCAGCGCGCTGGGCTATGGCCTTACCCTCGCCGGCGGCTACCTTGGCGGGGCTTTGGTGTTCGGCGCCGGCACCGGCGTCAACCGGTCTGGCGCCCGGTTGGGGGGCGACCGTTGGATGCCGGTGCTGCGCGCCGCCGCGCTGGACGGCCAGCCGCGGCGGGTAGCGGTAGACGGCGTCGGTGTGGTCCTGTATCGCACCGAGGGCCGGGTGGTCGCGGTCGGTGAGCGGTGCCCGCACCTGGGCGCACCGATGAGTGACGGGTGGATCGACCGCGGCCGAATCGTGTGCCCGTGGCACGGTTCCAGGTTCGCGTGCGGATCGGGTGACGTGCTGCGCGGACCGGCGACAGCGCCGCTGCCGAACTACCCGGTGCGGATTCGCGACGGGTTCGTCGAGGTACACGGGGTGGCGAAATGAACGCCTACGATGTGCTTTTCGAGCATCACAAAGTTCTGCGCGATCACTGCACGAAGATCACCGAAATGCCGACGGATAGCGACGAGCGGCAAGAGGCGCTGGATGCGCTGCTGATCGAGCTGGACATCCACATGCGCATCGAGGACGACCTGTTCTACCCGGCGGTAGCGCAGGCCAGCGCACTGGTCGCCATCGCCCATGCAGAGCATAGGCAGGTGTGGGACCAGCTGGCGGTGTTGCTGCGCACGCCGCCCACCGCGCCGGAATACGCCGACGAATGGAGTTCGTTTGTCACGGTTCTGGACGCCCATGCCAGCGAAGAGGAGCGCGACTTATGCCCGGCTCCAATAGATTTGAGTGAGGACATGCTCCTCGCGCTGGGAAATCGAATGGCAGAGCGCATTGCTGCGCTGCATCAATCCCCCATCAACAAGTTCCGCGTCCGCAGCCGCAAGGCACTGTTGAGCTGCCTTAGGGCGTAGGCGGGTCCCTAGATTAGGGTATACAAGTGTTCACCGCACATGAAGGCGTACCCGAGGGGGACCGGATGCCCGACAAAGTGTCAGAACGCGCTATTAACAACGCCTTTGAGGCCGTGAACACGACGGTGACGCATCTTGGGCGCATCGTGGGCCTGGTCGCCGGGGCGGCGGGCCGGGCCGCGCAGGAGGTCAAGGATTTGGTCTGGGACTACCGCGACCTGGCCAGTGAGGTGCGCAAGCCCGCGGAGTAGATCGCCGTTTCGGCGCGGGTCAATGTGGGTAGGCACCGCAAATGAACAAGGCCGCATGTTTTGCGGTCGCGGCGCTCACCGCGACCGTCGCACCGCTTGCCGCATGCTCGAGTCAGCAAGGCAATCAGCCAAACACCTCGCCGCTGACCAGTCCGACCTCCGGGGCCGAGAGGCTGACCACCCAACTGAAGGCCGCCGACGGTAGCCCGGTCGCCAACGCCACCTTCGAATTCGCCAACGGCTACGCGACCGTGACCGTGGAAGCCGGCCCCAACCACGTGCTCAGCCCCGGCTTCCACGGGTTGCAGATCCACGCCGTGGGCAAGTGCGAGGCCAATTCGGCTGCGCCGAACGGGGGCTCGACCGGTGACTTCGACTCCGCCGGAAGCGTTTATCAGGCGGCCGACCACACGAGTTATCCCGCCAGCGGTGACCTGACCGCCTTGCAGGTGCGCTCCGACGGCTCGGCGAAACTGGTGACCACTAGCAACGCATTTACCTCCGCCGACCTGAGGAACAGCTCGGGCACCGCGCTGATCATTCACCAGACCGCGGACAATCTGGGCACCACCGCCCCCACGGGCGAATCGGGCAAGCGGCTGGCCTGCGGTGTGATTGCGGCGTCGTCCGCGACGACGACCTCGTCGACCACCAGCGTCACGACGAGCACCACCACCACCGTCGTGCCACCGGCGTCCACCAGCACCAGCACCAGCACCGTGACGGTCACCGGCACCCCGACCACGACGTCGACACCGACAACGACGACGGCGACCACTCCGCAGTACTATCCGCCCGGCCGCTGACGCCCAAGCCACCATGAAAGAAACACCCCCGATCCGCAAGGGAACGGGGGTGTTTCGCACGGTCTAGTCGGCATCGGCCTGGGCGGCTGCGGTCAGTTGGGCGATGGCTCGATGGCGGCGACTTGAATTTCGACGCGCATCTGCGGGCCCGCCAAAGCGGCGACGCCGATGCATGTCCACAGGGGCGCACGGTCGCCCATGCGCCGGCGGAACTGTTCGACCATGGTGTCGAGGTGCTCGCGCCCAATCTGGCCGTCTGCGTCCGGCAGGTGATAGGAGTGCACGTGCACGACGTCGCGCCAGGACGCTCCGGCCGTCGCCAAAGTCCGTTCGACATTGTCGAAGGCCGCAATGACTTCCTCGCGAACCGACTCGGGATAGCGCCAGCGCTCGTCCCAACCTCCTTGGCCGGCGGTCTCTATCCGGTTGCCGTATCGAACGGCCTGTGAATAGTGGAACTCCCGCAGCTGATGATCGCCATAGCCAGGAGTGACAGAGAATATCGGCCTATCCATGTGGGCCATCTTCGTCGCCGACGGCGTCGCAGGCGACTGTTAACCGGAATCCAAGGGGCGCGCCCGGCTACAGCGCGTGTACGTCCGGCGTCCGAACATGCTCGGGACGGAAACCGCGCCCGACGAGGATCGGCGGAATCGCCTGCAGCGGGCCAAATCCCACGATCTTGGGAACGCGGATCGCGGATAGGTCACCGCTCAGATTGGGCGCGATCGCGTTGTCTTGCATCAGCACCTGGACAGCCTGGACGATCCTGGTGGGCAGCTCACGCCGCCGCTGGACCCTGGCGAGATCGTTGTCGCCCAACCGGCCTTGGCGCAGCGGGCCGCACAAGATGTTGGCCGCGGCCACCGCATCGGCGACAGCGAGGTTGATGCCGACGCCGCCGGCCGGCGACATGGCATGCGCGGCATCGCCGATGCACAGCAAACCGGTACGCCACCACGTCTCGAGCCGGTCCACGCGCACGTCGAGCTCGCTGGTGTCGTCCCATGAGCTCAGGTCGTCGACGTGCTCACGCAGCCGTGGTTGCGCGGTCACAATCCGATTTTTGAACTCCTCCAGGGACCCGTCCCGCGGGTTTGATCCTTTCGGCACCAGATAGGCGATTTGCCAATAGTCACCGCGGTAAATCATCGCCATCATCAGGCCCTTGCGCAGCACCGCGAACAGTTCCTGAGGGTCGCCGGGCCGCCATCTCAGCCGGAACCACAGCACGTCCATCGGAGAGTGCGCTTGGGCGGTCTGTAGCCCGGCGGCGACGCGCACCGCGGACTTGCGCCCGTCGGCGGCGATGACCAGCTCGGCGCGCACCTCGAGATCCGGCGTGCACAGCCCGGCCACCCGATCGCCGTCGAATATCAGGCCGGTGACCTCCGCGTTGCGAACCAGGGTGAATTCCGGATAGGCAGAAGCCTTTTCGGCGATGAAGTCGAGAAAGTCCCACTGCGGCATCATGGCGATATAGGGCTGCCTGAATCCCAGCCGCTTGAGCACTTTGAAGTTGCCGAAGGTGCGAATCGAGCCATCGGTGTCGAAGGCGACGCGATCGATCTTGGTGTGCGGTAGCCGAAGGAACTCGTCGATGAAGCCCAGCTCGTCCATGATTTGCAGGGTGGTCGGGTGCACGGTGTCGCCGCGGAAGTCGCGCAGGAAGTCGTTGTGCTTCTCCAGGACGACGACCCGGATTCCGGCCCGCGCCAGCAGCAGGGCGTGAACCATGCCGGCGGGACCGCCGCCTGCAACGCACACCTGGGTCTGCATCACATGCGTCATGGTTCTGGATTCCTCGCGAGAGTGTGGAAGACAAATGCAGACTACTCACCCGCCATCGGCCGGAGTCACTGCTGGGTCGAGCGCGAAGACGCTGACAGCGGCCAACTTGCCTTTCAGCTCATGTGCCCCACGGTCGACGAGTCCGTGCGGTCGGCAAGCCAACGCGTCGACGGTCTGTTGGGTGAGCAGGATTGTGTCGCCAGTAATCTTGGTGAGTTGCTCGAGGCGCGCCGCGACGTTGACCGTGTCACCGATCAAGGTGAACTCCAGCTTGCTTGCGCCGCCGATGGTTCCGGCGATCACCTTCCCGGTGTTGATGCCGATGCCGATGCGAAGCTCACCGCCGAATCGCTCGGCCACGAGGCGATGAATCAGCACCGCCGCGGTCACCGCCGCATCGGCATGATTGGCGAGGTCGTTCGGGGCACCGAAGACGGCCAGCGCACCGTCGCCGAGAAACTTGTTCACGTGTCCACCGCCGTCAACAACGGCGGGCACGACGATCCCGAACAGCCCGTTGAGACGCGCGACCGTGTCCTCGGCGCTATTCGCCTCGGCGAACGGGGTGAAGTCGCGGATGTCGACGAACATCACCGTCACCTCGCGGCGCTCCCCGGTAAACGCGTCGTCGCCCTGCTGCAGCAGCCGCGCCGCCAACGCCGGATCGACGTATGTGCCGAATGCACCCTGAAGTCGTTGCCGCTCAGCCAAACCCGCCTGCATGCGATTGAACGACGCGGCCAGCGCGCCGAGGTCGTCGTCCTGAACAACCGGCAGGCGCCGACTGTAATCACCCGCCGCCACACGTTCGGATCCTGCCGCGAGGTCGCGAATCGGCCGCAGGGAGGGCGAGAACCCGGCGCCGACAGTAATCGGCACCGCGAATCCGACCGTCAAAGCGCCCGCGATTGCTGCGCACAGCAGAGGCACGTCGTCGGTGCGGTGAATAACGGCAGCCAGCATGGCGCCGCCTAGTGCGAACGCGAAGGCGCACCCGAGCATGGAAACGTTCGACCAGGCAGCAAAACTCGGGCGCGAGCGCGGGAGGTCGTCGCCGAGGCTGCTGTCACCGGCGAGGGCCGCCCTGGCTGGGCGCAGCGCCGTTTCAGGAAAGCTGTGCACGGCGATCGCCGCCACGGACGCTCCGGACGCGGCACCCAGCACTGCGTATTGAGTGAGGCGAGATCCAGTCGCTCCGGTCATCGCCCCGACCGCGAGCAACTGTGCGGCGATCACAATGACGTTGGCGCTCACCGCTCGAGGAGCGGCGGCCCGGGTCCACGAGTACGCGGCGTTCAGCACCTTCACCCGGTCTGGCTCGTGGCCGGCTGCCCACTGATCAATGAGGCGGCTGCGACCCAGGCCGGGAAGGATCATCGCGTACACCATCACCAGCACCAGTCCGACAGTGATCAAAGCCGCCGCGACGTAGTGATTCGACCTCTCGAACGCAACAACGATCATCGCGAGGACGAGGTAGATCGGGAGCAACGTGGCGACGGTGACCGTGTAGATCGCCCACGAGTACCGTCCCGCGTGCCGGTCCCACGCCCATTGCCAGATGCGGTCCATGGCGCGAGATTAGACGTGTGACGCCTCTGAGCTAGCGGAAACGCCCGGACTCCCGGAGAGATTGGGTAGTCGATTACCCGATCAAAGCCAAGTCTCCCGGCGGATACTCGGCTCAGGCCGGGAAGGAGATTGTCATGTCGAACCAATTCGATGGCAAGGTCGCGTTCATCACCGGCGCCGCACGTGGACAAGGACGGTCGCATGCGATTCGGTTCGCCGAGGAGGGTGCGGACATCCTCGCGTTCGACCTCTGCGGTCAGATCGACAGTGTCGCCTACCCGATGACGACCCGCGAGGATCTCGACGAGACGATCAACCTGGTCGAAAAGACCGGTCGCCGAATCGTCGCGGAGCAAGGCGACGTCCGCGACTTCCAGAGCCTGAGATCCGCTGTCGCGAACGGCCTGGCCGAGTTGGGCAGAGTCGACTTCATACTCGCCAACGCCGGGATCCTCCCGGCGGTCGGCGAACAGCGCTACGACATGGCCGCCTACGTCGATTCGGTAAACGTGTTGCTCAACGGTGTGTACTACACGATCGAGGCCGCCCTGCCCGCGATGCTCGACCACGGCGAGGGCGGGGCCATTGTGATCACGAGCTCGACCGCAGGGCTGAACAGCCTTTGCCCGACGTTCAGCGGCCGGAGCCACGGCTTGGCCGGCTACCAGGCCGCCAAACATGGGGTGGTCGGCCTGATGAGGTATTACGCAACCTCTTTGGCGGAGAAGAACATTCGGGTCAACACGGTGCATCCGACCGGAGTCGCAACTCCGATGATCGTCAACGAACCATTTGCCCAGTTGATGGCCGAGCACCCCGAAGGTGCATCCGCGTTGCAGGCGCCGTTGCCCGTCGAGCTCATCGAAGCCGCGGATGTGAGCGAGGCGATGGTTTACCTCTGTGGGCGCTCGGGCCGCTATGTCACCGGAATCACCTTGCCGGTAGACGGCGGAATCTCGGTGAAGTAGTTCGGCGCGAGTAATGAACCGCTGAATCGAGTCCGAAGATCTTGACAGCGGCGGACTTGCCTTTCAGTTCATGTGCCCCCGGTCGACGAGTCCGTGCGGTCGACAAGCCAACACATCGACGGTCTGCTCGGTAAGCAGGATCGTGTCGCCGGTGGTCTTGGTGAGTTGCTCGATGCGCGCCGCGACGTTGACCGTGTCACCGATCAAGGTGAACTCCAGTTTGCTTCCGCCACCGATGGTCCCAGCGATCACCTCGCCGGTGTTGATGCCGATACCATGCGAAGTTCACCGTCGAATCGCTGGGCCACCAAGCCCTGAATACCCACGGCAGCGCCCACCGCAGCATCGGCATGATCGGTGAGGTCATCGGGGCGCCGAATACGGCCAGCGCACCATCACCGAGGGACTTGTTCACATGCCCGCCCGCGTCGACGACCGCGGCGTTCACACGGCTAGCCTCGACGTTTGGCTTGACGGGACGCGAGACCTCCCGGGGGCTCGGGACGGGTCAGTGAGGCGTACCCCAAGGGGATACCCCTCCCCAGGCCCTCCTGACCGGTCGGTTATGCGGCAGACCTATCGTGTACGGGTTTTACGGTTTCATAAGCCAACTGCGAGCACCACTGCGCACGGCTGGGGGTGCGCTGGCTACATCAACCTGCTGCCGCGTGCCGCTGATGTGCCGCCGCATCAACGGTCGCAATATCGGTTTCTGTCAGGAAATACTGTTTAGACAGGTCGCTCTTGAGTTGATTCGTCAGCTTGCCTATTTCCACTGTTCGCCGAGCGTCGTCAAGACCTTCAGCTTCCGCCGCCTTATCGATGATCTTGTTGAAGGTTTGGGATGGCATTCGGCGAGCGAGCTGTATACCCAGCATTGATGGAAAGACCGCGGCGAAGGCCTTCCTAGCTTTTTCAGCGCTTGGAGCCATTCCAAGAAAGTTCAGGAGAAATTCCGGCCGCATGATGTACCGAGCCCCATTTTTCTCGATTATGTCCTCGGTAAGTCTGACTATTTTGGTTTCGCCGGTGAGCCACCAGGTGCCCCAACCGAATTCGGTAACTCGGGATGTCTCACCTCGCTGTCGTCGCCTTCCATAGACGGCAAGTGCCAGCAAGGGGTCATTTCGCGCAAGTTCGGCATTATATTTTATCGCTACCCGCTTCTCAGTAAGACAGTGTAGATCCTTAAGCTCGACCAATTTCTCCAGATCGGCTGCGGATTCATAGTGAAATCCGAATTACGATTGCAAGTATTGACGTATGTCCTCATACGCATCCCCTTTTTGCAAGGTAGCGTAGGTGCAAAATTGCCCCACGAAACCGGACCAGTCGGTTGGACGTCGCCGACCGAGATCAGGGTATAATTTCGCGTAGAGGTAAGCACGCAGCATGATCTGCGGCACGGCGCGGGCAATATCGTAGCTGAGCGCATGCTCCATCTGGCGGATATGGTTTGAATACTCGAGATCCGCAGTTCGAAGATGACTTACTACTTCGTTTAGAACTGGCTCAGTCAGAATCAACTTGGCACCCGCGCGGGCCGCGATGAGCAAGGTGTTACGCGTCATGCGGTCCGGCTCCGGAATAAAATGCTCGCTGAGGGCTCGCACGATTGTCCGCACCAACGTAGAGCCGGAAATCTAACGACATATCCTGGAAGAACTCCAGGAGCCTCGGCTCCGTATTTAGCGTGAATAGTAAGGCATACGTCCTAGAAAGAGTCTGCAGATATCGACGCTCGTCTTCGGTCGAGCTGTACAGAACTCCACGCAAGGCAGTGAACGCCGCATCACCGATAAGCTGTCCCGTTTTTCCATAGTGCTGGTGTTCCACGAGAGCTTGTCGAAGAGCTTCGGTAATGGTAGGAAATTCGCCTTCGTTGCCAGCGATGTAAATTGAGAATTCGAGACCTTGACGTTCGAATGCAAGTTGAAGTGCTCGCAAAGCGGTTGCTGCGGCCTGGCGCGTTCGCACCTCGCCAAGCCCCGGCTGAGGGCCGGTTGTGGCTCGTATTCGATCTTCAAGCTGTTGGAGAACTCGTAAGCGCAGCGGCTCGTCTTCGGTATTCTCTTCCTCGATTTTTTTGCGAATTTCATATTGAAGGCAGAATGCATCGACTGGCTTGTGCCAGTTGACTGCTCGGCCGCCGCGGTAGTTTCTTTTGCTCATCTTTCTGAGTCGCGATGTAATCCGCTGGCCAACCAATTCGCGGACCGACGGCAGCTCGTCAGTGATACGTTCAAGCACTTCGTCGACAGTGCGGAGGATGCAGTGGTAAGCCGCTTTTGTGCCGTCGTCATCGTTAATATGCAGCGCGATATAACCGCCATCGCGAATGGCGATCGTCACGTTGAGTTCTTTGGTGAGCTCCCGTTCAACTCGGTCGGAGTAGCGCACAGCATTTGGTGTTAGATAGACGAGATTCGTCGGTGTTCGTCCGAATTCTTTGATCCGAGCTACGGTGCGGCGAATTTTCGCCTCTACATCTTCCTCGATGCTGGCCTGGTAGAACACTCCGGGCTCTGTCGCGTCCCCCCAAATCTGGCCGTCGCGCGCATCAGCGCACCGTCCTTATACCCACCCAGGGGTATAAATTTGGTACCAACGATGGTTGAGTAGAAGGCGTTTACAAAATTCTCAAATGGCACGCCTTCGGCACGCTCTAAGGCGATTTGGACGTGGTCGGGGTGGACTCGCTGGCTTGTCATGGCACCGTGGACATCATACCGACCGTGGGCAGCAGGCGTGTCGCATGCTAGGTGTCCCATTGCGGCAACGAGAAAACCCCCGCCGTAGCGGGGGTTCCTCGTACCTCTCAATTCAGTGAGCGTGGCCGTGATGATGCCCGTGGCCGTGGTCGTTGGCCTCCTCGGCCGGCTTGTCGACAATCGCCGTCTCAGTGGTGAGGACCATCCGGGCCACCGACGCCGCGTTGAGCACCGCCGAGCGGGTGACCTTGACCGGGTCGATGACGCCGTCGGCGATCAGGTCGCCGTAGGTCAGCTTGTCCGCGTTCAACCCGTGCCCGGTGGGCAGCTCGGTCACCTTGTGCACAGCGACCGCGCCGTCGAGTCCGGCGTTAGTGGCGATCCAATACAGCGGTGCCGCCAACGCGTCGGAGAAGACGTCGACACCCAGTGCCTGATCGCCGCTCAGGGACTTGCGGAGCTTTGTCAGCGCATCGCGGGTCTGCAGCAGCGCCGAGCCGCCACCCGCGACAATGCCTTCCTCGACAGCCGCTTTCGCGGCCGCTACGGCATCCTCGACGCTTTCCTTGCGTTCCTTGAGCGCGGTCTCGGTGGCCGCTCCCACCTGGATCACGGCCACGCCGCCGGCCAGCTTGGCCAGCCGCTCCTGCAGCTTCTCGCGGTCCCAGTCGGAGTCGCTCGCCTCGATCTCGGCGCGTAGCTGCTTGATGCGGTTGGCCACCGCATCCTTGGCGCCACCGCCGTCGACGATGACGGTGTCGTCCTTGCTGACCACCACGCGGCGGGCCGAGCCCAGCACATCCGTGCCGACCTCACGCAGCAACAGGCCCGCGTCGGGGTTGATCACCTGGCCGCCGGTCACCACCGCCAGATCCTCCAGGAAGGCCTTGCGGCGGTCGCCGAAGAACGGCGCCTTGACCGCGACGGCCTTGAGCGTCTTGCGGATGGAGTTGACGACTAAGGTCGCCAGCGCCTCGCCCTCGATGTCCTCGGCGATGATCAGCAGCGGCTTGCCCGATTCGGCGACCTTCTCCAGCATGGGCAGCAGGTCGGGCAGCGAGCTGATCTTGTCCTGGTGCAACAGGATCAACGGGTCGTCCAGGATGGCCTGCTGCGAGTCGAAGTCGGTGACGAAATACGCCGACAGGAACCCCTTGTCGAAACCGACGCCCTCGGTGAACTCGAGCTCGGTGCTCAGCGTCGAGGATTCTTCGACACTCACCACGCCGTCGGTGCCGACCTTGGTCATCGCCTCGCCGACCAGCTCACCCAACAGCTGGTCGCGCGACGACACGGTCGCCACCTGCGCGATGGCGTCCTTTCCGGAGACCGGGGTGGCCGACGCCAGCAACGCCTCGGACACCGCGTCGGCGGCCTCGCTGATTCCCACGCCAAGTTCGATGGGGTTGGCGCCGGCCGCAACCAGCCGCAGGCCGCCCTTGACCAGCGCCTGGGCCAGCACGGTCGCGGTCGTGGTGCCGTCGCCGGCGACGTCGTTCGTCTTGGTGGCCACCGACTTCACCAGCTGGGCGCCCAGGTTCTCGAACGGGTCTTCCAGGTCGATCTCACGGGCGACGGTCACACCGTCGTTGGTGACGGTCGGGCCGCCGAATGCCTTGGCCAGCACCACATGCCGGCCTCGCGGCCCGAGGGTCACCCGCACCGCATCGGCGAGCCTGTTGACGCCCGCCTCGATCGCGCGACGCGCTGTCTCGTCGTACTCAATGATCTTGCTCATCAAACTCCTTCAGCCAAACGCATGCCGCCCCGGAAATCACCCGCGCATGACGCGGGGATCGCCGGGGCGGAACACGGTTCTTACTTGGAGACGACAGCCAGCACGTCGCGTGCCGACAGGATCAGGTACTCCTCGCCGCCGTACTTGATCTCGGTGCCGCCGTACTTGCTGTAGATGACGGTGTCGCCTTCCGAGACGTCCAGCGGGATGCGCTTCGCGCCATCGTCGTCCCACCGGCCGGGGCCGACTGCGACGACGGTGCCTTCCTGCGGCTTCTCCTTGGCGGTGTCAGGAATGACCAGACCAGACGCGGTCGTGGTCTCGGCCTCGTTGGCCTGCACGAGAATCTTGTCCTCGAGTGGCTTGATATTCACCTTCGCCACGATTGGAGCCCTCCACTGTTTGGGTCGGGTCCGGGACGCGCCCGGACCGGAGTTGACGGCCGGTACGGGTTGACCCCGCACCTGCCGAGTTATCAGGTGTTCGGCATCCGTCCATGCCCGAGCGCCGTCGTCGCGGGTGCCGACACAGGGCTTGGCCGATTGCCACCTAGCACTCTATACACGAGAGTGCTAGCACTCAAGGGCACCCCGTTGCTTCTCAGTAGAGTCGCGGTCGTCGCGGCGAGTCGCTTCGCACAAACCGGCCGAAGTGAATAATTGATCCGTGCACTCGGGCATCTGGCGTGCCACCGGCGCCGCCTTGGCGATAGCGAACATCATGGCGTTCTCGGCGGTCTGCGCCGGGTTGACCGGGGTGGCCCACGCCGACCCGAACGGCCAGATGTACGGCAACCCCCAAGCCGCCGCGCCCTACTGGCGCTATCAGATCGGCGAAGACTGCGGCCTGATGGCCGTCGCCGACGTGGTCGGCCAAGTCACCGGCAAAGAACCCAGCCAGGTCGGCGTCGAGTTGCGTGGCGTGTTCACCAGAAGCGAAGTCCACCATGGCGGTGTCTACTTCTTTGACGGCACCTCTCCGCAAGACATGGTGCTGCTGCTGAGCAAGTACGGTGTCCAATCCCAGCTGACGACGGGCAACACCTTGCCCGGAATGGAGCAGGACCTCGCCGCCGGCCGCAAGGTGATCGCGGCGATCAACGCCGAGACCATCTGGAACTACCCGCAGGGAAAGGGACAGCGGACCAGCGCCGACCACGCGGTCGTCGTCACCGGCGTCGACACCCGCAACAACATCGTTCACCTCAACGACAGCGGCACACCCAACGGTCGCAACGAGCTGATTCCCTTGGCCACCTTCACCCGGGCCTGGGCGACGAGCAACAACCTGCTCATCGTCGCCTAGGCCACCTGCCCGCGGACCACCGGCAGCCCGGGATCGCTGGGTACGTCCAACGGTGACTGCGGCGCCCCGGCGGCCACCAGGTGCGCGGCGAAGGACGCGATCATGGCCCCGTTGTCGGTGCACAGCCTGGGCTTGGGGATCCGCAGCATCAGCCCGGCTTCGGCGCTGCGCTGCTCGGCCAGCTCGCGCAACCGCGAATTCGCGGCCACTCCACCGGCGATCAGCAGGGTCTTCACGCCGAGATCGGTGGCCGCGCGCACCGCCTTTTTGGTCAGCACGTCGGCGACGGCTTCCTGGAACCCGGCCGCAATGTCGGCGTTCACCGCGTCCGGGTGGCTTTCCAAATAGCGCGCCACGGCCGTCTTGAGCCCGGAGAAGCTGAACGCGTACCGGTCGTCGCGCGGCCCGGTCATGCCGCGCGGGAAGGCGATGGCATCGCGATCGCCGGTGCGCGCCAGCTCGTCGAGGACCCTGCCGCCCGGATAGCCCAGGCCGAGCAGCCGCGCCACCTTGTCGTAGGCCTCGCCGGCGGCGTCGTCGACGGTGCTCCCCAGCTCGACGATCGGCTCGCCGAGCGAACGCACCTGCAACAGGTGGGTGTGCCCGCCGGAGACCAGCAACGCCACACACTCGGGCAGCGGCCCGTGCTCGTAGACGTCGGCGGCGAGGTGTCCGCCCAGGTGATTCACCGCGTAGAAGGGCACCCCCCACGCGGCCGAATACGCTTTGGCCGCAGCGACTCCCACCAGCAGTGCACCGGCCAGTCCGGGACCGATGGTGGCCGCGACGACGTCGGGCTTGTCCAGGCCGGCGGTCGACAGCGCGCGGCGCATGGCGGGCCCCAGCGCCTCCAGGTGCGCGCGTGAGGCGATCTCGGGAACCACGCCGCCGAACCGCACGTGCTCGTCGACGCTGGACGCCACCTCGTCGGCCAGCAGCGTCACGGTGCCGTCGTCGTGCAGCCGCGCGATGCCGACTCCCGTTTCGTCGCACGAGGTTTCGATTGCGAGGATAGTTGTCACAGCGCCTCCCTGCGCATCGTGTACGCGTCGGCGCCGCTGATCCGGTAGTAGCGGCGGCGCAGGCCGATCTGCTCGAACCCGAGGCTGGTGTACAGCCCGATGGCCGCCTCGTTATCGGTGCGAACTTCCAGGTACACGGCGCCGCCCTCGGCGAAGGTCAGCAGCTCCTCGAGCAGCCGGCGACCGATGCCCCGGCCCTGGTAGGCGAGATCCACGCCGATGGTGTGCACCTCGTACTCGTAGGGTGGGGTGCGGCCTAGCCGCGAGATGCCGGCGTAGCCGACCAGCGTGTCGCCGACCCGCGCGGCCACGTAATGGTTGTGGGCACTGGCCAGTTCGCGGTGGAACGCCGCCGCGGGCCAGGGGTCGTCGCCGTCGAAGAGCTGGGCTTCCAGCTCCGCGCAGCGTCGCGCGTCGGCCCGGGTCAGGCCGCCGACCGTCACGGCCTCACCGTGGGCGGTCATTGGCGGGCCGCCAACGGTTTGGCGTCGGGTCGACGCAGATACAGGGCCACCAGCGGTTCCGGGTCGACCTGCCAATCGGCCACCGCCGCAACCAATCCGGCGGGCGTCGGGCAGCTCGGATCGCACACCGGCAAACCGAACAGGCCGGTGTGTTCGGGTGAGCCCGCGACGGCCGCAGCCGAGCCCGGGTTGACGTCGGCCGCGGCGTTGACCGCGGGTCCGTGAGTGCGTACGCCGTCGCGATACCGGGCCCAGTAGACCTCCCGCCGGCGGGCGTCCGTAACCACCAGTGTGTCCCCGGCGGTTCGCACGCCGATGGCGTCCAGGCTGCACACACCGAAAACCGGGACGTTCAGCGCGTGCCCATAGGCGGCGCCGGTGGCCATTCCGGCCCGCAGTCCGGTGAAAGGCCCCGGTCCACACCCCACCACGACGGCATCCAGGTCGGCCATCGTCAGACCTGCATCGCCCAGGGCCGCAACGACATTCGGAGTAAGCCGTTCGGCATGGGCCCGGGCGTCGACGGTGACGCGCTCGGCGAGCACACACAAGTCCTCACGGCGCACGACCCCGGCCGTCACGGCCGGCGTGGAGGTGTCCAGCGCGAGCACGATGCTCATGAACCACACTCATTGCCGGCGTTGTCGGCCCACCGCCAGGTCGCTATCCGCACATCGGATCCGGTGACGCGCTCGAGCCGGATGTCCAGGTGCCGTTCGGCCAGCCGCTCGACCAGGCCCTCGCCCCATTCCACGACGACGACAGCGTCGTCGAGATCGCTGTCCAGGTCCAGCGAATCGAGTTCGCCGAGCAGGCCGGCGCCCTCATAGTCGGCGTGGTCGAGCAACCGGTACATGTCGACGTGGATCATGGCCGGGGCGCCGGACCGCCGCGGCGGATGCACCCGCGCCAGCACGTAGGACGGTGAGGTGACCGGCCCGTCGACATCCAATGCCGCCGCAATTCCCTTGGCCAGCACAGTCTTTCCCGCACCGAGCGGACCGGAGAGCACCACCACGTCACCCGTCCGCAGTTGTTGCCCCAGCCGCGAGCCCAGCGCCATGGTGTCCTCGACGCGCTCCAGCGTCGCGTTGCCGCCATCAAATTCAGCCACGGCGCCGCAACCTTTCTCGCATCCGTCGCATCCGCAGCGCGACCCTGCCCGGGGTGGCCCGACTGACCAATCGGGCCAGCCCGCCGTTGATGGCTTCGGGCTTGTCCAGCAACGCCAGATGGCTGGCCCCGGCGACGATGACCAGCTCGGACTGCGGCAAGCTCGCGGCCATTCTTCGGGAATACTCGTCCGGGGTGAGCAAATCGTGGTCGCCACAGGCGATCAGGGTCGGGATGCGCAGCAAGGTCCACAGCCCGGCGGTCTCGTCATGCTTTTCCAAGGCGTCCAGAAAGCCCACCATCGTGGGGATCGGGGTGCCGTTCATCATGCGCTGGGAGAACGCGTCCAGGCTCCGGCTGACCTGCAGGTCGCTGTAGGAGGCGGCCCGCAGCACCGGGCCGATCAACGATCGGGACACGTTGCGGCCGCGGTGCATCAGCTTCGGCGCGGACCGTGCTGCGACCCGGACCGCTTCCAGCGCAGGATTTTTGAGTATCTCGCCCAGTGGCGACCTCGAAACACCCTCCGCCGCCGAGGATATTAGCGCGGCGCCCACGATTCGGCGTCCGTACTGCTCGGGAAACTGGCGGGCATGCGACAGCACCGTCATGCCGCCCATCGAGTGGCCCACGAGCACGATCATTCCACGCGGTGCCACCACGTTCAGCACGGTTTGCAGGTCCCTGCCGAGTTGGGTCAGCGTGTAGGTCTCGGGATCGGCCTCGCCGGATCTGCCGTGCCCGCGCTGGTCGTAGAAGACCATCCGCACGTCGGGACCCAACTGTTCGGGCAGCCGCGTGCGCTGAAAATGAAAGGCGCCCATCTGCAGACAGAATCCGTGAACGAACACCAGGGTCAGTGGTGCGTCGGCCGGACCGGCTTCGCGGACCGCCAGCGGTATCCCGTCGGGAGTGGTCACCACCAGGCTGGTGTCGTCCTCGAGCCTGTTGAAATCCTCATGGGCGTACGGGTCTTCGATCGCGGCACGCTGGGTCATCGACCGGCGGGCCGAGGCTCCGATGATGGTGGCGACGGCCGTCACCCCCGCACCTCCCGCAAGCCAGGCCCTACCCCTACGGCGCCTGCGGGATTCCTCAGGACTCAACGGTTCGCGCCTCGCGGTAGGTTCGGGTGATCCGCCCGCGGGGGCTGGTCACCACTTCGTAATGGATGGTGCCGAGCAGATCGGCCCACTCCTGTGCGGTGGGCTCACCGCTGACGCCCGGCCCGAACAGGATCGCCTCGTCGCCTTCGGCCACGTCGGTGCGTCCCGGCCCGAGGTCGACGACGAACTGGTCCATGCAGATGCGCCCGACGCCCGGTCGCCGCTTGCCGTTGATCAACACCTCCAGCCGACCACCCAGCGACCGGAAGACGCCGTCGGCGTAGCCGACCGGGATCAGCGCGAGGTTGGTGTCGCGCTGCGCGGTCCAGGTGTGGCCGTAGGACACACTCTCGCCCGCGCTGATCGACTTCACCAGGGCCACAGTGCATTTCACCGTCATCGCCGGCACCAGACCCATGTCGCCGCGCTCGGGCACCGGGCTCAACCCGTATATCGCGATGCCGGGGCGCACCATGTCGAAGGCCAGGTCGGGACGCGACATCGTGGCCGACGAGTTCGACAGGTGCGCCACGTCGAACCGCACGCCCTGGTCGCGCGCCTCGGCCAGCATGTCGCTGAATCGTTGAGCCTGAAGGTTATTCACGGGATTGGCGGGCTGGTCGGCGTACACCATGTGCGACATCAGCCCCCGCAGCACGATGGCCTCCTCGGCGGCGGCCCGGCGCAGCGCGGTCAGCATCGAGGGGTATTGCGCCGGGGGTACCCCATTGCGGTTCAGTCCGGTGTCGACCTTGACGGTCACGGCCGCGGTCCGGCCGGTGCGGCGCGCCGCGTCCAGCAGCTCGTCGAGTTGGCGCTCCGACGACACGGCGACCTGAATGTCGGCCAGCAGCGCGGGCCCGAAGTCGATGCCAGGCGGGTGCAGCCAGGCCAGCACCGGCGCGGTGATTCCGGTCCCGCGCAGCGCCAGCCCCTCGGCGACGGTGGCGACACCCAACTCGGTGGCCCCCGCGGCCAGTGCTGCGCGCGCCGTCTGGGCGGCTCCGTGGCCGTAACCGTCGGCCTTGACCACAGCCATCACCTGAGCGTCGCCGGCCTGCTCGCACAGCAGCCGCACGTTGTGCCCTATCGCGCCCAGGTCGACCAGGGCCTCAGCAAGGATGCCCGGTGTCAGGGATATCGGCGTAACGGCCAAGGAAGTCGCGCTCCCACTCGTCTGTCTGTCAGTTCCGCAGCAGCCATTGTCCCAGAACGCGTCGGCCACGCCGTTCGCCGACGGCGGGTGGAGCGCCCGCAGCCGGGACAGCATCGCCGCAGTAGCCACAGTCGCCACACGCGTCCCGGCGGCCGGCGGGCCCGCAGCCGGTGCGACGGACTCAGTGCGCGAAGTGCTCGGCGCTGTAATGCCCGCCCGGCTTGAGCTTGTCCAGCGACGCCAGCGCGGTGCGGGCGTCGTCGTGCAGGGACCGGGCCAGGTCGGCGGACAGCCCCTCGCGCACCACGATGCGCAACACCGAAATGTCGGTGGCGTTGTCCGGCATGGTGTAGGCCGGCACCTGCCAGCCGTAACCGCGCAGCTCGTGGGAGACGTCGAACTCGGTGTATCCGCGGTCCCTGGAAAGCCG
This sequence comes from Mycobacterium sp. 852002-51971_SCH5477799-a, assembly GCF_001667145.1. GTDB lineage: Bacteria > Actinomycetota > Actinomycetes > Mycobacteriales > Mycobacteriaceae > Mycobacterium. The sequence goes on along the minus strand of NZ_LZIF01000103.1, from coordinate 64,550 downwards.
GAAGCTGACCACCGGGATCGCCGAGCCGTCGGAGATCAGCTCACAATGCTCACCGGTCCGCAGCTGGTCACCCAGCCAGCGCGCGGTCGACGACAGCGTCTGCATGACCTGCGTGTAGCCCTCGCGGCCCAGCCGCAGGAAGTTGTAGTACTGGCCGACCACCTGGTTGCCGGGCCGGGAGAAGTTCAGCGTGAAGGTCGGCATGTCCCCGCCCAGATAGTTCACGTGGAACACCAGATCCTCGGGCAGGTACTCCTTGCTGCGCCACACCACGAACCCGACGCCCGGATAAGTCAGCCCGTACTTGTGGCCGCTGACGTTGATCGAGACCACCCGGGGCAGCCGGAAGTCCCACTTCAGGTCGGGGTGCAGGAAGGGCACCACGAACCCGCCGCTGGCGGCGTCGACGTGGACCGGAACGTCCACCCCACCGCTGGCGGCCAGCTTGTCCAACGCCGCACAGATCTCGGCGATGGGCTCCAGTTCGCCCGTGTAGGTGGTGCCCAGGATCGCCACCACCCCGATCGTGTTCTCGTCGACGTTGTCAATGACCTGCTCGGGCGTGATCACGTAGCGCCCCTGCTCCATCGGCAGGTAGCGCGGTTCGACGTCGAAGTAGCGACAGAACTTCTCCCAGACCACCTGGACGTTGGAGCCCATCACCAGGTTCGGGGTGCGTGTCTTCCAATCCTTGCCGACCTTTTCTCGCCAGCGCCACTTCATCGCCAGCCCGCCCAGCATCACCGCCTCGCTCGAGCCGATGGTCGACACCCCGCATGCGCTGGACGGGTCGTCGTCGCGCAGGCCGTCGGCGTGGAACAGGTCGGCCACCATGCACACGCAGCGCTGCTCGATGGCCGCGGTCGCCGGGTACTCGTCCTTGTCGATCATGTTCTTGTCGAACGTCTCGGCCATCAGCCGCCCGGCCTGAGGATCCATCCAGGTGGTGACGAAGGTGGCCAGGTTCAGGCGCGAGCTGCCGTCGAGCATCAGCTCGTCGTGGATGAAGCGGTAGGCGGCCTCCGGATCCATCGACTCGTCGGGCATCCGCAGCGCCGGCACGGGCGCGGTGAACAGGCGGCCCGTATACGCCGGGGCGATGGAATGCGCGGGCATGGAAGGGTGTTGGGGCACAACGAATCCTTTCTCAAGGTCTGTTCTTATATGGCGGCCAGGGCGGCTCGGATGTGCGGCACTATGCGCGACGCCGAGGTGGGCGCTTCGCCGGGGCCCGGGTGAGCGGCCGACAGGGCGGCCGCCCGCGCGTGCACGAAGGCCGCGGCTGCCGCCGCCTCGGCTGACGGCAGCCCCGACGCCAGCAGCGCGCCGATCATCCCGGACAACACGTCGCCGGAGCCGGCGGTGGAGGCCCACGACTGCCCGGCCGGATTGAGGTACACGGGGCCGCCCGGACCGGCGATGACCGTGACGTTGCCCTTGAGCAACACCGTGGCGCCGTACGCGTCGGCCAGCTTGCGGCACGCACCCACCCGGTCATCACCGGGTGAGTTACCCGCCAGCCGGGCGAATTCACCCGCGTGCGGGGTCAGCACCGTCGGTGCGGTGCGGTTGGCCACCAGCTCGGGATGGGCCGCCAAGATCGTCAGCCCGTCGGCGTCCACGATCACCGGCAGATCGGTTTCCAGCGCGAACCACAGCGCCGCGGCGCCGACGTCGTCTGTGCCCAATCCCGGCCCGACGACCCAGGACTGCACCCGCCCGGCCGACGCGAGGGTGGGCGACGCGATCACCTCGGGCCAGTGTGCGAGCACCTCGCGGTGCGCGCTGCCGGCGTAGCGGACCATGCCGGAGGTCGCAGCGACGGCGGCGCCGGTGCACAGCACGGCGGCGCCCGGATAGGTCGACGAGCCGGCCATCACACCGGTGACGCCCTGGGTGTACTTGTCGTCGTGGGGTCCGGGCACCGGCCAGCGGGCCGCCACGTCGTCGGCCTCGAAGCCCAGCACGTCGGTGTCGGGCAGATCGAGTCCGATGTCGATCAACTTCACCCGTCCGCAGTCGCCCAGTGCGTGCACGGGTTTGAGCCCACCGAAGGTGACGGTCAGGCAGGCGTGCACCGCGGGACCGGTGGTCGCCCCGGTCGCGGCGTCGATGCCGCTGGGGATGTCGACGGCGATCACCGGGATTCTCGCGTCGTCGACGGCGGCGAACACCTCGGCCGCGGCGGGTCGCAGCGCTCCGGAGCCGGAGATGCCCACCACGCCGTCGATGACGAAATCGGTTGTGGTCGAGACGCTTTCGACGATGCAGCCGCCGGCCCGCCGAAATGCCGCCAGGCCTTTACGGTGGGTGCGCTCGGGGTTGAGCAGAATCGCGTCGGCGGCCGCGCCGCGACGGCGCAGAAAGGTGGCCGCCCACAGCGCGTCACCGCCGTTGTCTCCGGAGCCGACGACCGCGCACACACGGCGCCCGGTAACCCCGCCGGTGCGGGCGTCCAATTCGCCGATGATCTCGGTGGCCAGCCCATACGCCGCGCGCCGCATCAGCGCACCGTCGGGCAGGCTGGCCAGCAATGGCGCCTCGGCCTGGCGGATCGCGTCTACGGAGTAGTAATGCCGCATCGGAATCAGATTACGTGCCGTCGCGGCGCGGGACAGCCGCGCTCGGTTCGCCGGCGCCCATGGCGGCCGGCGTGACCTCGGAATGAACTGGTGCTCAAGGTCTTTCGGCTCCGGTCGGTGCCGGCATCAGGCCGAGGGCTCCGGCGGCACATTGCGGCGCGCCATGGCCCGCAGACGCACGGGACTCAATGGGCTGCTGCGTTTCGAGCGCGTGCGAGTCATCGGGTAGAAGCACAAGCCGATGAAGATCGAGGTGAAGTGCCCGATCGCGGTGAAGTTCAATTCGCCGCCCATCGTGATCAGCGGGAAACCGAAGATGATGAACAACACCCCGAGATATCCCCAGCGCCACGGCCGGACGATGTGGTAGCTCAGCACGGCCATCACGCCGACGAGGAAATAGCTGACCCCGATGTCGCGGGCGTGCACCAGCCGTTGCGGGGCCTCGTGGTCCTCGATCGCGAAGTAGAGGATGCCTTCGCTGATGTAGGTGGCAAGGATGTGTGAGCTCAATCCCACAGTGAGCCAGCGGAGCTGGCCGAGCCAGTGTTCGGCCGGCGCGAGAAACAGAGTGAACAGCAGCAGGTAGGGCTCGAAGTTTTTGCCGTCGATCCACAGCAGGCTGGCGAACAGGACGCCGAGCGGGTCGCTGCCCAACTCGTGAATGTTGGTGGAGCGGTGCAGCAGTACGGAGTGCAGCTCCCGGCCGGTGAGATGGGTCTGGATGAAGGTCGTGATCATGAGCACCAACAGCCAGCCGTAGGTCAACGGGGCGCTGATGACGAAATTCCAGACCACCAGCGTCATGCTGCGCACTCGTTCGCGAACCGATGGACCAGCCACGACATCAACCTTCGCACGCGCGGCGGGGCGCCGGACGACTTCGGCGGCAAACACGCCGCCCGCGACCGGCTACTTCGCCGGCGTGGGGGCCCGATCCACCGGCGCCGGATCCGGTTCCGGGGCCGGATCCGGTGCCGGAGCGGTGGGCGCCGGCGCGGGGGCGGGTACCGGCAAATGCCTCCACCAGCAGCCGATGTAGAGAATCATCGAGACCGCCAACGCGACCAGCACCCAGATGATGACGGTGATATCGACCCAGCTGCCGAATGGCGGCGAGCCGGGTAGCGCGTTGCGCAGTGGCACGACCGCGAACAGCATGGCCGCGTACCACGTCGTCATGGGTGGCTGAAACGGCCGCCGGTCGCGCGCCGTCTGAATCGCCACGACCAGAGCCAGACTGGCGATCGTGATGAGCACGCCGAGGATCACGATCGCGAACGCCGCGGTGCTGAGCGAGCGCCGCACGTTCAGTCGGTAGGGACCGTCCGCCTGCGATCTGGTGGCCGATAGCCGCCACCCCGAAAGGTGATCGACGAAGGTGATCGGCACATGGTCGGGTGCCCGGTCGGTGTCAGGACCGTAGAAGATCTCGACTTCGATCGGCCCCGAGCGATATTGATCGAAGGGCCAGCGCTCGATCTGGCCGGCGATGGTCAGCGGGACGGCCATCAGGCCCGGAAGCATGCCCTTGGTCCAGGTATGCCGGGAAGGCATCGCGGCCGACCTGACGCGCAGGCTCAGATCGTCCTTGAGGTGGTGGGTTTTCGGGTCCAGCAACGCCGATCCGGGATTGAACGCCAGATTGACGGCAAGCACGCTGTTGTTGGACTGAATGTCTTCTACGTTGATGGTCGCCGACGGCTTGTCGCCGTCGACGGTCGCAGTGGCAACATCAAGACGCCGGCCAGTTCCGCTTTGCGCGTACATCCCGACCGCTACCGCGTATGCGGCGAGGATCAGGACGACGAGGCCTACGACGCCGTATTTCGTGCCGGCCGATCGCATACTTCCTCCCGTACGGACTTCAACCCAACCCGCCTGCCGCAAATGCTGCCCCAGGGCAATGTAATGGATCGGCCGGATGTCCACCGGTGATACGGGCGAAGAAGCGGCGCGAGCTATGCGCGCCTATTCAACGGTGACGGACTTGGCCAGGTTTCGCGGCTTGTCCACGTCGTAGCCGCGGGCCTGGGCCACCGACGCGGCGAACACCTGCAGCGGGATGGTCGACAGCAGCGGCTGCAGAAGCGTTGACACCGAGGGGATTTCGATCAGGTGATCGGCGTAGGGGCGCACGGTGTCGTCGCCTTCCTCGGCGATCACGATGGTGATCGCGCCGCGCGCCTGGATCTCGCGGATGTTGGACAACAACTTGGCGTGCAACACGGCCGACCCCTTAGGGGACGGCATGATGACGATGACCGGCAGATCGTCTTCGATCAGCGCGATCGGGCCGTGCTTGAGCTCGCCCGCGGCAAAGCCCTCGGCGTGCATGTACGCCAATTCCTTCAGTTTCAGCGCGCCTTCGAGCGCCACCGGGTAGCCGACGTGGCGGCCCAGGAACAGCACCGTCGGGGACTGGGCGAACTGGTAGGCCAGGGCGGCCACCGGCTTGATCGTCGCGATGACCCGCGCGACGAGGTCCGGCATTGCTTCCAGTTCGTGGTATTCGCGCTGCACCTCGTCGGGGTACTTGGTGCCCCGGGCCTGCGCCAGTGCCAGCCCCACCAGATAGTTGGCGGTGATCTGGGCCAGGAACGTCTTGGTTGAGGCCACTCCGATCTCCGGGCCGGCGCGGGTGTAGAGCACGGCGTCGCACTCGCGGGGAATCTGCGAGCCGTTGGTGTTGCAGATCGCCAGGACCTTGGCCTTCTGCTCCTTGGCGTGCCGGACCGCTTCAAGGGTGTCCGCGGTCTCGCCGGACTGCGAGATGGCGACCACCAGGGTGCTGCGGTCCAGAACCGGGTCGCGGTACCGGAATTCGCTGGCCAGCTCGACCTCGACCGGCAGCCGCGTCCAGTGCTCGATGGCGTACTTCGCCAGCAGGCCGGAGTGATACGCGGTGCCGCAGGCCACCACGAACACCTTGTCGATCTCACGGAGTTCCTGATCGGAAAGGCGCTGTTCGTCGAGCACGATCCGGCCGTTGACGAAGTGTCCCAGCAGGGTGTCGGCCACGGCGGTGGGCTGCTCGGCGATCTCCTTGAGCATGAAGTACTCGTAGCCACCCTTTTCGGCGGCGGCTAGGTCCCAATCGATGTGGAACTCGCGGTACGCCCCGGGTCCCAGGTCGTCGTTGCCGTCGAAATCGGTGATCCGGTAGCCGTCGGCCGTGATCACCACGGCCTGGTCCTGCCCGAGTTCGATGGCGTTGCGGGTGTGCGGGATGAAAGCCGCCACGTCGGAGCCGACGAACATCTCGCCGTCGCCGATGCCGATCACCAGTGGGGTGGACCGGCGGGCGGCGACGATGGTGCCGGGCTCCTCAGCGTTGGCGAACACCAAGGTGAAGTGGCCGTCCAGGCGGCGCAGCACCGCGAGCACCGACGCGCCGAAATCGCCTGCGGTGGGGCCATGGCGGTATGCCTGCGACACCAGATGCACCGCCACCTCGGTGTCGGTGTCGCTGGCGAACTCCACGCCCTGGGCCTCCAGCTCGTGACGGAGGTTGGCGTAGTTCTCGATGATGCCGTTGTGGACCACCGCGATCTTGCCGGCGGCGTCGCGATGCGGGTGCGCGTTGCGGTCGGTGGGGCGGCCGTGGGTGGCCCACCTGGTGTGGCCGAGGCCGGTGGTTCCGGTCAGCGCCGACGCCGGCATTTCGGCGACCGCCTCTTCCAGGTTGGCCAGCCGGCCGGCACGACGGCTGACCGTCAGCGTGCCGTCGCCGTTTACCAAGGCGACGCCCGACGAGTCGTAGCCGCGGTACTCCATCCGGCGCAGCGCGGACATGACGACCTCACAGGCGGGCTGCTGCCCGACGTAGCCGACAATTCCGCACATTCTGAACAGGGTAGTGCAGGTGGCGCACCAACCCCGCACTCCGCGGGTAGGGTTAGGCCGCCCACCTGCGCGAAAGGCCCACTGTGACCTACCCCTACCGCCAGTTCACCCTGCGGCTCACCGAGCACATCGGTGCGGTCGTCATGTTTCAACAGCGCACCTACACCTTCACCGGCACTCTCGAGCAATGCGAACGGGCGTACCGCAGCGCGCAAACGCACAACTTGGTGGCCGGTTGGTGGAGCGTGTTGTCGCTGTTGGCGATGAACTGGGCCGCGCTGATCTCCAACTGGACCGCCATCCGGCAGGTACGCAGGCTGGCCGGCCAGCCCCCGCCGGCCGGCCACATTCCCGCGCCGCCCGTGGCGGCCGGCCCGCCACCGGGGTGGTATCGCGACCCTTCAGGGCCCGGGCAGCGATACTGGGACGGCGCCAGGTGGACGTCGTGGACCCATCCGCAGAGCCCATTCACTTATTCGCCATAAACGGCGGAAATGTATTTCACCTGATGTGTTTGCAGCGTTTCCGATCGCATCGATATTTACGGGAAACATCGCCCTAACATTCGAATCACTAGCAAATACCGAAGTCGTCAATGGTTGTTAACCGGAAATTGCGCAACGGGTCGTATTGAGATGCGTAACTTTCTGCGACCGCCCGCCGGGCGCCATCAGGAGGCAATCATGACCGCAGTTCGCTACGACGATCTGGTGGCCGCCCCCATGGCGCCGGCGCATCGGCCGGTGCCGAGGCCGCGCCCGCAGGCGTCGGCAGACTGCGGGAACCCGTTGATGGAGATGACCACCAGGCTGTTATCGGTTCCGCTGCACCAGCTCTACGCAGCGCTGTGGCGGATGGGCGTCATCGAGGTCAGGGGCTAGAAACGCCCCGCCCCTCGGCCGGGCTGGCGGGCGGCATTCCTTCTCACCCGGCGCCCGATTGCGATGCGCTAACGTCAACGCGTGGCCCGCATCCGCAAACTCGTCGCAGCTCTCAGCCGCCGTGGCCCCCATCGGGTTTTGCGTGGTGACCTGGCCTTCGCCGGCCTGCCGGGCGTGGTCTACACCCCCGAGGCGGGGCTGAATCTGCCCGGTGTGGCGTTCGGCCACGACTGGCTCACAGGCGCGGCCCGGTATTCGAACTTGCTGGAGCATCTGGCGTCGTGGGGCATTGTGGCCGGCGCTCCCGACACCCAGCGCGGCCTGGCTCCCTCGGTGCTGAACTTTGCCTTCGATCTCGGCACCGCCCTGGACATCGTGTCCGGCGTGCGCCTGGGCCCCGGCAAGATCAGCGTGCACCCGGCCAAGCTCGGCGTGGCCGGTCACGGCTTCGGCGGCTCGGCGGCGGTGTTCGCCGCGGCCGGGATGCCCGCCAAGCCCGCCGCGGTCGCGGCGATTTTCCCCAGCGTCACCAGCCCGCCGGCCCAGCAGCCGGCCGCCACGCTGAAGGTTCCCGGGGTGATCTTCACCGCGTCCGGCGATCCCAAGACGCTGAACTCCAACGCGTTGGCGCTGGCCGAGGCGTGGGACGCCGCGACGCTGCGCATCGTCAGCAAGGCCGAGCCCGGTGGGCTCGTCGAGGGCCGCCGACTGACGAAGGTGCTGGGGCTGGGTGGCGCGCACCGCCGCACCCAGCGGTCGGTTCGGGCGCTGCTGACCGGTTACCTGCTCTACACCCTGGGCGGCGACAAGAAGTACCGCGATTTCGCCGACCCGCAAGCGCACCTGCCGGGCACGGATGCGATCGACCCCGAGGCCGAAGCTATTCCCCTGGAAGAGAAGGTCGTCGCGCTGCTGAAGTGAGGCCGCAGGGCTGATTGGGTAAGTGACCTCTATGTCGACCGTGCAAGCGCTCTATGACCGCTGGATCATCGAACTGTGGAACGGCCGGCCCATCGCGGCCGAGATCGTCACCGACGACTTCGTGGGCCACTGGCCCGGCCGGGACGTGTGCGGACCCCTGGAGCTCGCGCAGATCATCGAGCAAACGCGAAGCATGTTCTCGGACTTAAGTTTTGCCATCGAAATCGGTCCGCTGTCGGACGGCGACCTGGTCGCCGGACGCTGGGTGGGCACCGGTCTCGGTCCGGACGGTCCCGTCTCGTTCACCGGCAACGACATCCTTCGCCTCGCCGCCGACGGCCAACGGTTCGCGGAGTACTGGACGGGCACTTCTGCGGGCTGAGGATCCCGGCCCGCGTTACAGCGTGGTAAGTGTCATTGATGCGAATCGGGATCGCCCTGAACTACTCGGGTGGCTTTCACGAGGCCGTGGACCGCGTGGTCGAACTCGAAAAGTCCGGCATCGAAGTCGTGGTGGTGGCCGAGGCGTACGCCTTCGACGCCATCAGCCAATTGGGCTACCTGGCCGCCAAGACCAACACCGTCGAGTTGGCGTCCGGGGTGCTGCCCATCTACATCCGCACGCCGTCGCTGCTCGCGATGACCGCCGCGGGGCTGGACTACGTGTCCGACGGACGATTTCGCCTCGGCATCGGCACCTCCGGGCCGCAGGTGATCGAGGGATTCCACGGCGTCCCGTTCGACGCCCCGATCGGCCGCACCCGCGAGGTCGTCGAGATCTGTCGCAAGGTGTGGCGCCGCGAACGCGTGCAATACGACGGCAAACACTACCAACTGCCGTTGCCCGCGGATCGCGGAACGGGTCTGGGCAAATCGCTGCAACTCATCAATCATCCGGTGCGCGAACGCATTCCGGTCAGCATCGCCGCGTTGGGCCCCAAGAATGTCGAGCTCACCGCCGAGATCGCCGAGGGCTGGCAGCCCGTCTTCTACCTGCCTGACAAGGCCGCCTCGATCTGGGGCGAGTCGCTGGCGGCCGGCGCCGCCAAGCGCGATCCCGCCCTCGGACCGCTCGACGTGATGGTGCACGCGTCGCTGGCCATCGGGGACAACCTCGACGATCGGCTGTCGTGGGTCAAGCCGCAGCTGGGCCTCTACATCGGCGGGATGGGCGCCAAAGGCCGCAATTTCTACCACAACCTGGCGACGCGGTATGGGTTCGGAGAGGTCGCCGACCGGATCCAGGAGCTGTACCTGTCCGGCCGCAAGCGGGAGGCCATCGACGCGGTGCCCGACGAGCTGGTGCGCGGCTTGTCGCTGATCGGCCCAGCCGAATACGTCGCCGAACGCATGGCCGCCTTTGCCGACGCGGGTGTGACCACCCTGTTGGTGAACCCGCTGGCCGCCGACCGCGCCGAATCCATGCGGTTTGTCGAGGAAGCCCTGAAGCTGCAGCCCTGAGCTGTCACTGGCCCGCCTGCGGAAGCTGGTCGGCGGCAATCTCGCACGGCGTCGAGCCTTGGCCGGCCGCGGGTGCCGGTTCGGCGACGGGAGCGGCGGGCGGTGCCGGTGGCGCGTCAGGTTCCGCCGTGTCGGCCGGCGGTGGGGCCTCGACCGGCGTGTCGTCGGGCCCGGGCTGAGGTTCGCTGACGGGCTGGCTGATGTCGACGGGATCGTCTGGATCATCGGGGGTCTCATCGGCACCGGCCTCGTCGTCGGCGACGTCCACGGTGTCCTCGGGATCATCTGCATCGAAAGGCGTTTCGTCGAAAGGATTCTCGCCGTCGCTCAGTACATCCGCGCCGTCCGGCCCGTCACCGGTCGATCCAATCAGCCCGGCCACCGCGTCGACGATCCGGCCGGCCAGCCCGAGAAGGCCGCCGCCACCGCCGAGTCCGCCGCCGAGCCCGCTACCGAGGTCGCCGTCGCCGAGCCCGCTACCGAGGTCGCCGCCGCCGAATCCGCCGCCGAGTCCGCCCAGATCGCCTGCCGGCACGCCGAGGGCATCGCCGAGCGCGGTTCCCCAATTCGCAGGCGGCGCGGCGGCCGGCGGGGGTGCCGGAGTCACCGGAGTCGTTGCGGCACCGACCGGATCGGGCACAGCGGCCGCTAACGTCGGCGCGGGATCCACGGTCGGTACGGGCGCCGTGTCCACCGGCGGGGCGAGCTGCACCGGCGCAATTCCCGCCCCGAGATCGCCCGGGAATTCGAAGCGCGCCGTCGGGACGGCGGTCATCTTGTCGATGACCATGGCATAGGCCGTCTCGACGCCGTCCGAGGCGGACCGCATCGCCGTCACCCAGTCGTTACGAATGTCGTTGTCCACGTAGGGCATCAGCTGCTGGCGCACCACTTCGGCCGCGCCGTCCCGGTCCCCCGCCAGCACCGCGGCGGCGGCGGCCAGCCATGCCGGCCGCTGAACACGCACGCGGTCGTCGACGGCGATGGCGGTCGCCACCTCCGAATCGACCAGATACCAAAGGTTGTCGCGCAGCGACTCGCAGCGTTGGGCCGCCGCGCGCAGTTCGGTGACGACGGCGTCGCCGGTGTCGCAATGCCGCTGCAGCAGCTGCACCGCGGCGTCCGCGCCCGGACCTGTCCACGCCGCGGCCAACTCGGCCACCTGACCGCGCTGCATCCGCAGCGCTTCGGCCGCCACCACGCCCGCCGCCCGCAACTCCGCACAGTCGCGGTCCAGCACGCGCAGGTCCAGGCCGTCCTCACTCGCATACCGCTCGCGCACCTGCACGGGATGCGTTGTCAGATCGGTGTTTTGGTAGCCCAGCGCGTGACAGGCCTGCACGTAGGTCTGGGCGTGCTCGACTGCGGCCCGGCCCTCGGCGAGGCGCGCGGCCACATCCAGTCGGTCGGCCACGGGCTAGGCGATCCGTGCCGCGGCATACAGGTCTGCGTCGGCGTAGCGTTCGGCGCTCGACCGCAGCGCGGCGGCGATCTCGGCCGACGCACGCGACCACTGCGACACCTGCGCGGCCAGCCGCTCCAGCTCGACGCGCAGCGCGTCGCCGCGCGCGGTGTGCATTCGCCCGGCGGTGCCCCCGCCGAAAGCCAGCCTGGACAAATGGTCGCATACCGCGCGGTCGATGAATTCGGCTGCCATCGCGAATTGGCTAGCGACCCGCCGCGCCGCCGACAGGTCGATCTGCGTGCGGGCGATGGTTACAGGTCGTGTTCCCCCAACGGATTTCATGTCTTATCCGACGCCCCCGGGCGCGGTGGGGTTCCGGGGAATCTACAGCGCGTCGCTGACCACTTCGGCGACTCGGGTGGCGACCCGCTGAGCGAGGTCCTTCTCGGGCGCCTCCACCATCACGCGGATCATCGGTTCGGTTCCGGAGGGGCGCAACAGGATTCGGCCGGTGTCGCCCAGTTCGGCCTCGGCCTGTCCGACGGCGCTCTGCACCGCGGGCGCGTTGGCCGCGGTGTCCTTGTCGGCGACCGTCACGTTGATCAGCACCTGCGGCAACGTCTTCATCGCCGAGGCCAGCTCGTCCAGCGACGAGCCGGTTTGCACCATGCGGGTCATCAGCCGCAGGCCGGTGACGATGCCGTCGCCGGTGGAGCCCAGCGCGGGCATCACGATGTGCCCGGACTGCTCGCCACCGAGGCTGTAGTCGCCCGCCCGTAATTCCTCGACGACGTAGCGGTCGCCAACTCCGGTGGTGCGCACCGTGATTCCGGCCGAGCGCATGGCCAGATGCAGGCCCAGATTGCTCATCACGGTGGTCACCAGTGTTTTGGACGCCAGTTCGCCGGCCTCGTGCATCGCGAGCGCGAGCACCACCATGATGTGGTCGCCGTCGACAAGGTTGCCCCCGGCGTCGATGGCCAGGCAGCGGTCGGCGTCCCCGTCGTGCGCCAGGCCCAGGTCGGCGCGGTGCGCGACGACGGCCGCGCGCAGCGATTCCAGGTGCGTGGAGCCGCAGTCGTCGTTGATGTTGAGCCCGTTGGGATCGGCGTTGATCGCGATCACGCGGGCACCGGCCGCGCGGTAGGCGCGCGGGGCCACCGCGGACGCCGCGCCGTGGGCGCAGTCCACCACCACCGTCAAGCCGTCGAGGCGCAGCGTGCTTGCCTTGCTCAGGTGGCGCAGGTAGCGGTCGTCCGCGTCCTCGGCATCGATGACCCGGCCGATCCCGGCGCCGACGGGACGCAGCCCGGGATCGACAGGGACATCGGCGAGCAGCGCTTCAATGTCATTCTCGGTGCCGTCGTCGAGCTTGTGGCCGCCGGGCCCGAAGATCTTGATGCCGTTGTCGGGCATGGGGTTGTGCGACGCCGAGATCATCACCCCGAAGTCGGCGTCATAGGCGCCGGTCAGGTAGGCCACCGCGGGCGTCGGAAGCACCCCGACCCGCAGCGCGTCGACGCCCTCACTGGTCAGCCCGGCGATCACCGCGGCCTCCAGCATTTCGCCGCTGGCCCGTGGATCGCGGCCGATCACCGCGACCCTCCGGCCCGGTGCCGGCGCGCTCGCCAGGTGACGCGCCGCCGCGGAACCCAGCGAAAGCGCCAGCTCGGCGGTCAACTCGCGATTGGCGACCCCACGGACACCGTCGGTGCCGAATAGTCGACCCATGCGACCAAACCTCTCACAGTTGTCGGGCTAGCACCTAACTTGCCCGTTCCTTTGTGAACGAAACGGGCCGCGTCAGGGCGCAGACACGCCGCAACCGGCCACAACTTGCGCACCAAGATGCCAAGTTGTGGCCGGATAGCGACTGCTGATCAGCGCTTGCTGTACTGAGGCGCCTTGCGGGCCTTCTTCAGGCCGTACTTCTTGCGCTCGGTGGCACGCGGGTCACGGGTGAGGAAGCCCGCCTTTTTCAGCGGGGGCCGGTCCTCGGGCTGGGCCACGATCAGTGCCCGGGCGATGCCCAGTCGCAGCGCGCCGGCCTGCCCCGAGGGGCCGCCGCCGTGCAGCAGCGCGTAGATGTCGAAGCTCTCCACCCGGTCGACGGTGACCAGCGGCGCCTTGATGAGCTGCTGGTGCACCTTGTTGGGGAAATAGCCCTCCAAGGTGCGGCCGTTCAGGTTGAACTTGCCGGTGCCGGGCACCAAACGCACCCGCACCACGGCCTCCTTGCGGCGGCCGACGGTCTGGATGGGCCGGTCGAACACGAAGGACGCCGCGGGAGCGGGGGCTTCGGCGGTCTCAGAGGCCTCGACCGGGGCTTCGGTCACCTCGGCGACGGCCTCTGCGGCTTCTGGGGTTTCCGGGGTTTCCGGGTTCTCCGGGTTTTCCAAGGCCTCGGTCGTTTCGGTCACTGGGCCACCTGCTTGATCTCGTACGGAACGGGCTGTTGTGCGGCGTGGGGGTGCGTCGGACCGGCGTAGACGTGCAGCTTGCGCGCGATCTGACGGGCCAGCTTGTTCTTGGGCAGCATGCCGACGATCGCGTCCTCCACGACACGGTCGGGGTGCTTGGCCATCAGCTCGCGCATGGTGCGGCTGCTCAGACCGCCGGGATACCCCGAGTGGCGGTAAGCCAGCTTCTTGTCCAGCTTCTGGCCACTGAAGGACACCTTCTCGGCGTTGATGACGATGACGAAGTCACCGCCGTCGACATTGGGGGTGAACGTCGGCTTGTGCTTGCCGCGCAGCAGGGTGGCTGCCGCGACGGCAAGGCGGCCAAGCACCACGTCCGTGGCGTCGATGACGTGCCACGACCTCGTGGTGTCACCCGCCTTTGGCGTGTACGTAGGCACAGCGCTTACCTTCTTCTTCTCGAGGTGGATCCCGGAGTGACCCGGGGGCCGGTCAGGCGTTCGCGGTGAGGGCTTGGTCTCGGCGACCGACATTGACCCGAGGCCCCGGCGTACCGCACGCCAAAGGAGCAGCTTACCGACCGCTATCCCCGCAGGTCAAAATGACTGTGTGGTCCCAACGGCTCTCCCCCGTCAGGACCACACAGTCTCACGGCGCGGCTACCTCCGCGCGGTGGTCTTTTCGGCCGCTACCTCGCCCAGACGCCGGCAGCCCGGCGATCGGCGTTGGCCACCTCTTCGGCACCGTCGCGCACGGCGTTTCCCAGGGCGGCCAGAATTTCGTTGAGGGCCGTCGCCGACTGGTGCCATTTGAGCTGCTCAGCCTGGTAGGCGGTGGCCGCTTCGCTGGTCCACAGCTGCTGCAGCGGCGCGATCTGCGATCTCAGCTCCTCCAGCGCGGCATTGAAGCGTGCCGACGTGGAGTGAATTTCCTGGCGCACCGCATGTTCGATTTCGCCGAAGTTATAGGAAAGCACCGGGTCCACGGGCGTCCTCTCTCGTCACAGGTCGCCGCCGGCGGCGGCGATGTGGTGTGCATGGTTTTGGCCGGCCTCCCCTAGGGCGGCCGCGTTGTGCCGAATGGTGTCGGCGATGGTGTTCAGGGCGTGATAGAGCCTCACCGACTCCGCGTTCCAGCGATCCATCACGTCCTTGAAGCGAGCGGCGGCGAGTCCACCCCACGCCGACGGCGGCACGCCGTTCATGCGGCCGACGAACGCCTGCAGCAGCGCCCTGATCTCCTCGTTGCGGGCGTCGGTGGTACCCGCCACCGACCGCATCAGGTCGAGATCGGTGCTTAATGTGTTCGATGCAGCCATACCAAATACGACCCCCGGCGCGGTCCTTCGGTTCCACGAATTTTCATCCGATCGCGTGTGCGGATCGCACCGCCTGATCGCAGGCATCGCGGACCGCGTCTTCGTCGCCGGCCCGGCTCTGGCAACCGATGCTGATCCGAACCGGGCCGTCCAGGAGGACGGCCCAGTGCACGTCATGACCGGGGCGCACTTCGCGGTAAGTCACCGCCGGGCGCCCGGCTCTGGCTCCGGACGGGTTGAAGTCGACGAACACCCCCGGGGCCTCGGCATCGATCGCGTGCTTCAGCCGCTCGGCGGTACCACTGAGCGTCTCACCGGCGACCGGTGACTGGGTGATGTGTAAGGCCACGTCGGAATTTGTCAGCGAGGTGACCTGCACCCGGGCCGAGCCGGGTCCGCTCACCACCCGCTGCACCGACCACGTCGCCGGCACCGACAACGTCACCCCGCCTTCCACCAAAACTGTTGTGGGCGCGGTTTCCACCGCCTTCGGCGCCACCACCCCGGATCGGCCCATCGTCATTGCGGTCGGCGCCGCCGCGGCGATCACGATTGCGGCCGCCACGAGCCCGCTGCGCGTCCTGCCGCGCGGTCGGTCGGTGGCATGTGCGAGGGCGGCCGCCGACGACGGCTCCGCGGCAGCCGGGTAGGTCGACCGCGCAAGGCGGCCGAGCCGAATGTCGGTTATTTCGAGCAGGTCTGGGATGTTTTCTCCGCCACCGCGTACCGCGTCGGCGATCAGCGCCGCCAGCGCCGGCGCGCCGGCCACGGTGCTTGGGGTGTCGATCAGCACGGCTTCGGGCGCCATCGCCGCAACGACGTCCGCAACGTCCTGGGCGACGGACCGCGGTTCGGCCGTGCGCGGTACAGCCGTGACTTCGGTTGCGGTGATCGCCACCAGCCGCTCGGCGATTTCGATCACCACCGTCGCCTCCGGTGCGGAGCCAGACGCAGACGCCTGCCTCAGCAGCGACGATCGCGTCCGCGTTCGACCCGACACGGTCGTGGCGGCCTCGCTCACCACACCCACGCGCGACGCTGGCCACCACGACGGATGCACGACGACCATTCCGTCGCAGTGCCCCCGGGCTGCTGATCGCAACGCTGCTTCCCACAGCGCGTTTACGGCCGCCGGCCGTTCCCCTACCAGCGCCACCCGGTCGTCTATCGCATCGAGTGCCGCCCGAACGATGTTGGCCATCTCGTCGTCGGCGACGAAACGTGCGCCGCAACATATCCGCCGGATCGCGCCGGGCCCGGCTTCAACGATTGCGGGGTGCTCGCTCATGGTGGGCTCCACGCAACCTGGACAACCTCCTCCTCACCGGCCCGAGTGGCCAGTACGCCGCGACCCGGCGGCAATCGCAGCGGTGCCGTGGAAGCCAACGATGCACCCTGCGTGGGACACCCGCTCATCATCAACGACGCGCAACCGAGGTCGCGCAGACGCGCCAACATCGGCTCGAACATTGCGCGCTCGAGTCCGCCGCTGCGGCGAGCGATAACCATGTGCAATCCCAAATCTGCTGCGTACGGCAGGAATTCGACGATCGGTGCCAGGCCATTACCTGCCGCGCTAACCACCAGGTCATAATCATCGACGATGACGTAGAGCTCCGGTCCAGACCACCAACAACCGCTGCGCAACTGTGCCTGGCTGGCGTCGAGTGGCGGCATCCGCGCCTGTAGAGACTCGAGCAGATCGGGCAGCGACGCAGTCAGGGCGGCGGGCGACATGGCGTAACCGCGCAGATGTTCCGACTCGACGACACCGAGCAGCCTGCGCCGAAAGTCGACGATCAGCACCTGGGCTTGGGCGGGCGTCGTCGTCCGGACGATCTCCCGGCACAACGCCCGCAGCGTCGCGGTCTTCCCGCACTCGTTGTCACCGAGAACGAGGAGATGCGAGCACCGTTCGAAATCGACTGCGGCTGGCTTCAGTTCGCGCTCCCGTAGACCGAGCAGTATCCGCGTACCCGACTCGGGAGCCCACCGGCGCACCACATCCTCGTGCTCCACGCGCTCCGGCAGCAGCGGTATCGGCGGGGCAACCGCTTCGCCACCGGGCACCTCGGCGATGGGCAAGGCGATCACCATGTGCAGGCCTTCACGGGAAAGGCCACGACCCGGGATGTCATGCGGAACATGCTGGGCCGCCTTGCGGTCGATTTCGGAATCGGCGGGATCACCCAGCCGCAACTCGATACGCGTGCCAATCTGATCCCTCAACGACGGCCGCACCTCGGACCACCGCGATGCGGACAACACCACGTGCACGCCGTACGAAAGCCCCTGAGCCGCCAGCGCGGTGACCGGCTCCTCGAGTGTGTCGAATTCTTGGCGGACGCTCGCCCAGCCGTCGATGACGAGGAAGACGTCGCCGAACGGATCATCGGATGCATGGATGTCGCGCCGCCGCTGTCGGTATTCGGCGATCGACGCGATGCCATGCTCGCGGAACAAGGCTTCACGGCGACGGACGACCGACTCGCATTCGGCGACTATCCGGCCGACCAGACGCGGCTCCGCCCGACCCGCGACCGCGCCCACATGCGGCAGCGTGCGCACCACCGACAACGCCCCACCACCGAAATCCAAGCAGTAGAACTGCACCTGGTGCGGGCGATGCGTGGCCGCCAAGGCCGTAGTGAGTGTGCGCAATGCCGTCGACTTCCCCGATTGGGGTGCACCGATGACCGCCAGATTGCCCGCGGCTCCGGACATGTCGACCACCAGCGGTGTCCGGCATTGGTCGAAGGGCCGGTCGACGATGCCGATGGGGACGGCGAGGCCACCCGGCGCGCACGCGGCGTCGGCCAGGATGGCGTGCAGCGCCGGCGCCCTCCCCAGCGGGGGCAACCAAACACGATGCGCGGGCGGCCCCGTGCCAGTCAGGCGGTCCAGGACTGCACTCGAGATGGTTCGTCCGGGCGATTCGCTCAGCTGGGTGCCGCGGCTGACCGCTCCGGTCACCCAGGTGCCGAACAGCCGCACCGTTCGTGCCGCCACAGCTTGCGCACTGGTCGACGGGTTCGTCGGCAGCGGCGCCGAAACCAAGGTGGCCTGGAAGCGGATCGGTTCGCCGCCGCCGATGCGCAAGAAGCCGCCGCCAGGGGCGCTCGGCAGCCGATATGCGTCCAGACTACCCAATATGGTCTGGGATTCGTTGGCCGACAGCGTCTTCAGGCACATTCGATACGACAGGTGGGCTTCCAGCCCGCGTAGCCGGCCCTCATCGAGTCGCTGACTCGCCAGCAGCAGGTGCATGCCCAGCGACCGGCCGAGGCGACCGATCGCGGCGAATGTGTCGGCGAAATCCGGATGCTGGCTGAGCAGCTCGGAGAACTCGTCGACGATGATGAACAGCGTGGGTAACGGGGGCAACCTTCTGACACCGCGGGCCCGTACGTATGCCGCGACGCTGGCGCAACCCGCCGTCCGCAGCAGCTGCTGGCGGCGGTTCATCTCACCGGAAAGGGCAGCGCGCATCCGTGCCACCAGCGGCGCGTCGTCGGCCAGATTGGTAATCACCGCCGCCACGTGCGGGGCGTGCACATAGTCGAGAAACGTTGCGCCGCCCTTGAAGTCGATAAGCAGCAGGTTGAGCTCCTCCGGCGGGTTGTGCGCCATCATGCCCAAGGCGATGGTGCGCAACAGCTCAGACTTGCCGGAGCCGGTGGCACCGATGCACAACCCATGTGGGCCCATCCCGCTTTCGGCCGGCTCTTTGATATCCAGATCGAGTGGTGCGCCCCCAACGGTGGTTCCGATCGGCACCCGAAGTCGGTCGCGGTCTCGTCGGCGACGCCATAAGGCGGCGGGGTCCAGGCGGTCCAGATCGGAAAGCCCCATCAACTGTGGCCAATTCGGCTCAGCACCGCCCGGGCGACCGGTGCCCGGGTGGTGTCCGGCCAGTCGGCGCGCACATATCAGCGCGTCGATGGGCGCCATCAGGTCGGGACACCATCCCGGTGCCGGATCGGCGGGCGACCGGATCGTCAGCGGGTCGCCGTCGCAGCCGGTGCCGACTCCGATCGTGGTCACGCCGACGATCGAATCGATACCCGAGGCCAGGTCCGTGACCAACACCGCTTCGGGTCCTTGGACCGCGGCGAGCGCTTGCTCAGCTTCCGTCATGCTCGGGTAGATCATCCGCACCGGGCCCGCCTCGTCGATGTCGACCGGATGTTGATTGTGCGGAACCCATTTCAGCCAATCCCAGTGCTCGCGATTTTCGTCGTCGACAGCCGCCACGATCCGCACTTGGTCGGGTCGGTGCAGCACGGCAAGTTGGCAAAGCATCGCGCGCAGCAGGCCGCGCACCTCGGCTCGATCGCCGTCGATCGTCACGCGTATTCCGGCGCGCAGGCCGATCGTGACTGGAGCGCGGACCGTCGAGCGCGCATGCAAGAAGCGCGTGAGCGCCGTGGCGGTGACCGGATCGCGGAGTTCCTCCGGCGGAAGTTGCGGGCCGATCAAGCGGCGGGCGAGCGGCTGGGTTCCCATGCCCACCCGGACGACGCCGAAGTCGGCGTCGGTTGGTCGCCGCTCCCACATCCGCGGACCACCGATCAATGTCCATAGCGTGTCGGGATCGGGATGGCGGCCGATCGCTGACCGCAGTTGTGCCACAGCGATTTCCGACACGGACCGGCTCAGTGCGCTGAGGTAGCTCAGATAATGATCGCGGTCGGCATCGACGCTACCGCCTTGCCTGCGCGCGCGGCCCGTCAGCCCCGTCACCACGCTGGAAACCAGCATCATGGCCGGGAAGGCCAGAAACATGGGGTTACGGGCCGCGCCAGTCCCAGCGGTGAACATCGCGGCCATGACGCCCATGCCCACCAGAGAAAGCGCAACCGGCAGCAGCCGGGCAAGTGCGCCCGGCACTGTCGGCGGCGAGATGTCCGGCGGCGGCTCGACAACGATGTCCGCCGCCGGCAGCCGCGGTTCCGCCGGCACGACAGCTTGGGTCACCTCATCCCCTTCCCGTTCGACGACGCTAAGGAGCACCGATACCGGGGGCAAGTCGCCTGTGCACAACCGGATACCGGGCTGTGCGGAACTGGCTATGTTCTTTGCAGTCCAACGGAAGGGTTCGCTGTTGCCTGCATTCGATACCGGGCTGCGACGCGTCTCAGTGCACGGGGACGCTGCCCTCGTCGACGTCACCCTGCCCGCAGGAATCCCTGTCGCCGTGCTGATTCCGTCGGTCGTCGACATCCTCAGGATTGACCATCTCGACGACGAGGCCTGGCGCTACCGCTTATCGCTGCCCGGGGCAGCCGCGTTGGATCCGTCGATGACGTTGGCGCAGCACGGCATCGGCGATGGCGCAATCCTGATGCTGAGCCGGAGCGCCCCGCCGTTGCCTGATCCCCGCTACTTCGATGTGGCGGAGACCGTTTCGGCCACACTCGACGCGGCGGCCGAGCCGAGCGGCGGCACTTCACACGCGCGCCCTGTCCGCCTCATCGCGGCGGCGGCCGCGATCGTCTGGTCCGCCGTCGGAGGGCTGACGATCGTGCGAAACTCATTGCACAGCAACGATAGCCAAGCCAACGCCACTACGGTCACCGGGTTGGTGGCGGCCGGCTGCCTCGCCGTCGTTCTGGCGGCCGTCGCGCACCGCCGCTATCAGGACCAGACCGCCGGGCTGGCGTTGAGCCTTATCGCTACGGCGCTCGCGGCGGTTGCCGGCTTTGTGACGGTGCCCGGCGCGCCAGGCATGCCCAATGTGCTGCTGGCCGCGGCGGCTGCCGGCGTCACCGCGGTCGTCGCGGTGCGCCTATCGGGTTGCGGTGTGGTCACATCGACCGCCGTGGCGAGCTGCGCCGTCCTCATCTCGACGGCCGGACTGGTGGGCGTGGTCAGCGCGGCGCCACTGCGCGTCGTCGCTTCGGCCGCTGCGTTGGTATCCGTCGGCCTGCTATCGATGGCGGCACGCGCATCGATCGCGTTGGCCGGATTGTCGCCCCAACTGGGGACACCGGAGGCGACGGAGATCGAACCGAGCGATGCGAGAACGCGTCTGCAAGCGGTCCGCGCCGACAGGTGGTTGACAAGCCTGCATGCCGGATTATCGGCATCGGCGACGCTGGGCGCCGTGGTCACCGTGCTTGCCGACGCACCAAGCCCGGCATGCATCGCCTTCGGCATCCTCACCGGTGCACTACTGCTGCTGCGCTCCCGATCCACCGACACGAGAAGAATGCTGGTGTTCGCGACATGCGGGATCCTGGTTGCCGCAACCACCTTCGGCGTCGCGGCCGCGCGCTCGCCGGTGCCTGGCCCTTGTATCGCGGCGGTTACGATAATGGCCGTCGCCGTGGCGATGTACCTGGGCTTCGTCGGCCCTGCACGGCCTGCCTCGCCCGTCGTGCGCCGAAGCGTCGGGCTCCTGGAGTTGTCGGCGCTGACCGCAATGGTTCCGTTGACCTGCTGGATAGGCGGCCTCTATGGCGCCGTCCGGGGATTGAACCTCACGTGATGAGTCTTTGCGCGGCCGGTCGGCTGTTGACGGTAGCAGCGCTGGCACTGGCGGCTGCGCTGGAAATGCCGACAGCACACGCGTTTTCACCGCCGAAGATCGATGACAGCTGGCTGCCCAAGCCCGCCTTACCGGCACCTCCGGGGCCGACCGTGCAACGCGAAATCTGCGCGACGGTGACGGTCGACTCGGGTCCGGGCCGCAACCAGCCAGGGCGACTTGGCGACCTATCGGCGGTCTGGCAACTCACCCGCGGCGCCGGACAGCGGGTCGCGGTCATCGACACCGGAATCTCACGACACCTTCGGCTGCCCGATGTAGTGCCGGGCGGCGACTACGTGTCCACTGGCGACGGCACGCAGGATTGCGACGCGCACGGCACACTGGTGGCTGGAATCATCGCGGCCGCAGCCGATTCCAAGGCCGACGGCTTCAGCGGGATGGCACCGGAAGCCACGTTGATCAGCATTCGCCAGTCCAGCGCGAAATTCGGCCCCACCGGCGACCGGTCCCGCACCGGAGTCGGTGACGTCGACACATTGGCGAAGGCCGTTCGGACAGCGGCCGATCTGGGAGCCTCGGTGATCAACATTTCATCGGTTGCATGCGCGCCGGCGGCTTCGGCACTCGACGACCGCGCATTGGGCGCGGCACTGGCCTACGCCGTCGACGTCAAAAACGCCGTCGTCGTGGCCGCGGCCGGCAATTCGGGCGCGGGACAGTGTCCAGCGCAGCGGGCCGACGCGACCTGGCAGACCATCACAGTCGCCGTGAGTCCGGCGTGGTACGACGACTACGTGCTGACCGTCGGCTCGGTGAATGTCGGCGGAGCGCCGTCGGCATTCACCGTTGCCGGCCCCTGGGTGGATGTCGCGGCTCCGGGTGAGGCGGTGACATCGCTTGCGCCGGAACCGGTATCCGGCACGAGCTATGCCGCCCCGGTGGTCAGCGGACTGGCCGCGCTGATCCGGGCCCGCTTCCCGGCATTGACGGCCCGCCAGGTGATGCAGCGCATCGAGACGACCGCGCATCATCCGCCCGCCGGCTGGGATCCCCTCGTCGGCAATGGCACGATCGACCCGCTCGCCGCGGTCAGCACCGGTACGGGCCCGCCCGCCAACAGTCCCGGCCCGGCGAAGGCCCCCGTGCCGATCAGCGCGCCGCCGCCGAGCCATCCGCGCGATTCTCGCGCGCGGGAGACCGCTCTGCGTGGAGCCGCGATATGCCTGGTTGCGCTGGCTCTCACTCTGGCCGCCGGGGCGATCAGGGGTCGCCTACGGCGAGCCGGCGACCGCATCGCGCGCGATTGATGCGTTCTGTCGGCTCAGCTCAGGTCCTGCGGGCAACAGCGTCAGAAGCGGCCACGGCGCCGGGCCCGCATCGTCAAGCCCGAGGGCGTGCGCGGCGTCGTCGTCGTGAACGGCGAACCGGACGCCGCTGTCGGTGATCAAATAGCGGGTACCGCCGCTGTCACCCGCCCGCACGTAGGCGGTTGCGCCGGGCGGTACGTACACGGCGTCCAGCGCGGGGCCAGGGCCGTCGGCTTGCGCCAATGCCACTGACGCTCGGCCGGACGGGATCGGTAGCCGGCTCTCGGCCAGGAACACGACGTCGCTTTGACCGGGCCGCACCTGCTCCCAGGCGGCGCACAAGGTACCCGCCGGCTCGGAGAGCGCAGGCGCCCGGTCAGGAAAAAGGCCAACCGGCAGCTCGGCGACGACGGGAGCGGCCCGGATCGCGTCGGGCGCGACGGTGACAGGATTCGCGGTTTCCTGCGGGTTGTCGAACCGCAGTAGGTCAGCGGCCACTTGGCCGATCCGCTGCACTCCGGCGGCTAGGACGGCGTAGTACTCGTCGCCGTCGGCGCGTGTGATGCGAAGCACACTGCCGACCGCGAATCCGGGCAAACCGGGCGTCGTGGCGCCCCGACCGTGGATCCGCGGCGGCGCGATCGGTGGCGCTTCCGGCACGGCATTCAGCAATGCCGGCGAGACGAGCAGCGGCGTGCCGCCCTCGAGGCGCAGCGCGCGCACCACGGCGGCATCGTCGAGGTCCACCATCGCCCGGTGGCCGTCGTAGAGCAGGTAGGCGGGCGAACCGGAAGCCGTGGCCACCAGGATCGCCTGCCCGGTGGGAACGCGGTGCACCGCTGACGTCTCGGAGCGGCGGCCGATGATCACGGTCGTGGTGCTAGCGCCAGTGCTAGCGCATATCGACCAACCCACATCCTCTGAAGGCAGCGGCCTGCCGAGAAACTGCGGTGCGCCCGGGATACCCAGCAGCGGGCCGCGTTTGGTGGTGTTCAGGTCGGACTCGGTGACCGGTTGCGGGTTGGCGGCCGTCGCGGCGATGAGCCGGGCGGAGGCCAGGTTGGGCACCGGATGCCACACGTCGCCCACCCGGACGAAGAGGGCACCCGACTCCGGACTCACCAGGATCTGCGCGCGATCCAGAGCCACATGGGGCCGCAGCACGGCGAGAAGCGCGCAGCCGGCCACCACAACCGCGGTGACCACGCACCCGAACGTCATCGGACGCGGGCTCGAGCGAAACCCGGCCCGGTCCTCCTCCCCAAGCAATGCGCTTTCGATGCGCCGCAGCAAATACCGGTGAGCGCTGACGTGCAGCCACATGGCCGGCCGACGCGGCACCTGATCTCCTGACGTCGAGGTTCCGTTAACCACCACGGTAGGGCGCCGCTTCGGGGCGCCACCGCGGCTATCCACAGGTCGTCGGCTTTTCGGCGCACCACGAGTTGGGTAAAATCGCCCGGTGCGAACTCACCGTGTACGTACCCGTCGGGCGGGCACCGCGCGGTCAGCGGGCCATCTGATCACCCTGGGTGTTTCTGCCCTGGTTATCGCTGCTGGCCTGGTCGCAACCCCCGCCGCGGCACCCAAAGCCTCCGCCGACGACTGCCCGGACGTCGAGGTCATCTTCGCCCGCGGCACCAACGAGCCCCCCGGCCTGGGCCGCGTCGGCGACGCACTCGTGGACTCGCTGCGTCAGCAGACCGGCGGCCTGAACATCCTGCCCTACGGGGTGAACTACGCCGCCAGCAAGCTGCAGCTGCACGGCGGCGACGGCGCAAACGACACGATCGACCGCGTCAAGAAGAGCGTGGAGAAGTGCCCCAACACCAAGATCGTGCTGGGCGGCTATTCCCAGGGCGCCTCGGTGATGGACATCGTGGCCGGCGTGCCGATCGGCGGCATCAGCTGGGGCAGCACCCTGCCCGCGCAGTACGCCAACAACATCGCCGCCGTCGTGACCTTCGGTGACGTGGCCGACCGCGCCGGAGGGTCGCTGCCCACCAAGAGCGCGATGCTGGGCTCCAAGGCCGCCGACTATTGCAACCCCAACGACCCGATCTGTCACGCGGGCGAGGGCAACGAGTGGAGCGGGCACACCGAGGGTTACGTCCCCGTCTACACCACCCAGGCGGCGGCGTTCGTCGCGCAGAAACTCGCGGCGGCCGGTGTCGGCCAGCAGGCGCCCGCGTTCGGCCCACCGATGGGCCCCGGCTACGGACCGCAGACCCCCGGCTACGGGCCTCAGCAGTCGCCGGTTTACGGGCAGAACCCGCCCGGGTCGGGCCCATCGATCCACGGCGGTCCCGGCCCCGGTCCGGCCCCCGGGCCAGCGGTGCCCGCGCCGGCTACGGACGCACCGCAAGCACCTCTCGTCTAAATCGTTACCGTCGGGTTATCAACGCCCCCTTAACATCGCTGTGTGAGGCTTATCCCGTTCGGGCTGGGCATCGGAGTCGGCGTGACGGGCGCGTTATTGATTGCTCCCCAATTGGTTCCGCATGCGTCGGCGTCGTGCCCCGGCGTTGAAGTGGTGTTCGCCCGAGGCACCGACGAGCCACCCGGCGTCGGCAAGGTGGGCGGTGCGTTCGTCAGCGCATTGCGCGAGCAGACCCGCAAAAGCGTTGGCGCATACGCGGTGAACTATCCGGCCAACAAAGATTTTCTGGCCGCCACCAACGGTGCCAACGACGCCAGCACCCACCTTCAGCAGATGGCCGTCAACTGTCCGAACACCAAACTGGTGCTGGGCGGCTACTCCCAGGGCGCCGCCGTCGTCGACATCGTCACGGCCGCACCGATATCGGCCCTCGGCTACCGCCAGCCGTTGCCGCCCCAGGCCGCCGACCACGTCGCCGCGGTCGCCCTGTTCGGTAATCCGTCCGGCCGGGCGGGTCAGCTCATGAGCGCCCTGTCCCCCAACTTCGAGGGCAAGACCATCGACCTGTGCAACCCGGGGGACCCGATCTGCTCGGGCGGCACGCAGTGGAGTTCGCACCTGAGCTACGTGCCCGGATTGACCAACAGGGCCGCAAATTTCGTCGCGGGCAGGGTCTGACCTTGAGTCAGCGCTGGTGCGGCACGGCTGGTGCCGCGTCCATCGCCGTGGCATCGCTTCTCGCCCTCGCGGTCACGACGCTCCCCGCGCCGGCCGCATCGGCGGAATGCCCGGGTGCCGAAGTGGTTTTCGCCCGCGGTCGCGAGGAGCCACCCGGCGTCGGTTACGTCGGAGCCGCATTCGTCAATTCCCTGCGCGCCAAGGTGCGTATGCCGGTGGGGGTTTACGGCGTCAACTATCCCGCCGATGTCAGCCCGGCCAAGGGCGCCAACGACATGAGCGCGCACGTCCAGCAGATGGCGAGAACCTGCCCTGGCACCCGCGAGGTCCTCGGCGGCTACTCGCTGGGCGCCGTTTCCGCCGATCTGGTCGTCGCCGTGACGCAACCGGCATTCGGATTCACCAACCCGCTGCCGCCGGCATTGGACCAGCAGGTGGCGGCGGTCGCCTTGTTCGGTAACGGCACCCGCAAAGTCCTCGACCCGGTTCCCGATTTCGACCCGGCGTTCGCCGCCAAGACCATCGACGTGTGCGCGAAGGGCGACCCGATCTGCTCGGCGAGTGGCCTGAATTGGCCTTCGCATCTGCAGCCTTCTTACATCGACTCCGGGCTGGTGGATCAGGCCGCAAACTTCGTCGCCGCCAGGCTGTGACCGCTCAGTCGCGCGAGCGCACATCCCGGGTGATCAGGTTGCGCGCGGCCAGCTGATCATCGGGCGGGTAGTCGACTTTGACCAGCGACAAGCCGTGGGCGGGCGCGGCGGCGAAGTCGCTGGATCGTGCTGTGGCGCTGAGTAATTCGCGACAGTAGGAGACGGGGCGGCGATGTTCGCCGACGGCCAGCAACGCGCCGACCAGTGAGCGCACCATCGACCAGCAGAACGCGTCGGCGCTGACGTGCGCGGTGATCAGGTCCCCGTCGCGGGTCCAGTCCAGTCGCTGCAGGTCGCGAATGGTGGTGGCGTTCTCGCGATGACGACAGAACGCGGCGAAGTCGTGCAATCCCAACAGGTCTCGCGATGCGGCGGTCATCGCCTCGACGTCCAGCGGGCGCGGCCACGCGGTGACGTAGTGGGCCTGCAGCGGCTGCACACCCCAGGGCGCCGTCGAGATGCGGTACACATAGTGACGGCGCAGCGCCGAGAACCGGGCGTCGAAACCCTCAGGCGCGCGGGTGATATCGACGACCCGGACATCGGCGGGCAGAAACCGGCCCAGCCGCCGCAGCAGCGGCAAGAACTCGGGTTCACCCACGTGCGGTGCACGCGGATAGGCGTTCGGCAGCGCGTCCACCGGCACGTCGACGTGAGCCACCTGGCCGGTGGCATGGACCCCGGCATCGGTGCGTCCCGCCGCGCGCAGCCGCACCGGCGTACGAAAGACGGTCGTCAGCGCCTCGTCGAGAATTCCCGCCACGGTACGCTGGCCGGCCTGAGTGGCCCAGCCCGCGAAACCTGTTCCGTCGTAGGCGATGTCAAGCCGCAGACGGACGTCGTCGCTAACTCTCGTCAGCCTCGTCGTTCGCCTCGGCGGCTTCGGCTTCGGCCCTCGCGGCGACGGCCTTCTCGGCCTTTTCCTCCGCCTCCGCCTGGGCCTTGGTCGGCTCGGTCTCGGGCGTGGTCTGCTCGGCCTCGGCCGTGGCTTCCTCGGCCGTCGGGCCGACGGCTTCCTCAGGCTCGACAGCAGCCTGAGGCGCCGCGGCCGCCGCGACAGGAGCGTCGGTCTTCTTTGAAGCCTTCACCCGGCGAGCGCGATCGGCCTCGGAGGTGACCGTCTTCTCCCGCACCAACTCGATCACCGCCATGGGCGCGTTGTCGCCCTTGCGCGGCTCGACCTTGATGATGCGGGTGTAACCGCCGTTGCGGTCGGCGAAGAACGGACCGATCTCCTCGAACAGGACGTGCACCACGTCCTTGTCGCGGATCTTCTTCAGCACCTCTCGACGGTTGTGCAGCGAACCCTTTTTCGCGTGCGTGATCAGCTTCTCCGCATACGGCCGCAGCGCACGCGCCTTGGGCTCGGTCGTCTTGATTCGGCCGTGCTCGAACAGCGACGTGGCCAGGTTGGCCAGCAAGGCCTTCTGGTGCGAAGACGACCCGCCGAGGCGAGGTCCCTTGGTGGGCTTGGGCATGCGACTATCTCCTAATTGGGGCCGGCCCCCGTATCAGGTAGGGCCGGGACGGACGTGCTTATCGGTGTCCGGTTCCTCAGCGGCCGCACACGGCCGCATCGTCACCGGACGGCCTTTTACAGCTGTTCGGTTTCCGCGTAGTCCTGGTCGTCGTAGGACGCCTCGCTGGACCAGGTGCCGGTGGCGACGTCGTAACCCGCGACCTGCGAGGGATCGAAGCTCGGCGGGCTGTCCTTGAGCGACAGGCCCAGCTGGTGCAGCTTGACCTTCACCTCGTCGATGGACTTCTGACCGAAGTTGCGGATGTCGAGCAGGTCGGACTCGGTGCGGCTCACCAGCTCGCCGACGGTGTGCACACCCTCGCGCTTGAGGCAGTTGTAGGAGCGCACCGTCAGGTCCAGATCGTCGATCGGCAGGGCGAACGACGCGATGTGGTCGGCCTCGGCCGGCGACGGCCCGATCTCGATGCCCTCGGCCTCGACGTTGAGTTCGCGTGCCAGACCGAACAATTCGACCAGGGTCTTACCGGCCGACGCCAGCGCGTCGCGCGGGTTGATCGAGCTCTTGGTCTCGACGTCCAGGATCAGCTTGTCGAAGTCGGTGCGCTGCTCGACACGGGTGGCGTCCACCTTGTAGGTGACCTTGAGCACCGGCGAGTAGATGGAATCGACTGGGATACGGCCGATTTCGGCACCGGAGGCGCGGTTCTGCACGGCGGGCACGTAGCCGCGGCCGCGCTCGACGACCAGCTCGACCTCGAGCTTGCCCTTGTCATTCAGGGTCGCGATGTGCAGGTCGGGGTTGTGCACGGTGACACCGGCCGGCGGCACGATGTCACCCGCGGTGACCTCACCCGGACCCTGCTTGCGCAGGTACATGGTGACCGGCTCGTCCTCCTCGGAGGACACCACCAGGCTCTTGAGGTTCAAGATGATCGCGGTGACGTCTTCCTTGACGCCCGGCACGGTGGTGAACTCGTGCAGCACGCCGTCGATGCGGATGCTGGTGACGGCCGCGCCCGGAATTGAGGACAGCAGCGTGCGTCGCAGCGAATTGCCCAGGGTGTAGCCGAATCCCGGCTCTAGCGGCTCGATGACGAACTGGGACCGGTCGTCGGTGAGAATTTCCTCCGACAGTGTGGGTCGCTGAGAGATCAGCATGGTGTTTCTTCTTCTCCTTCTCGGCACCCGCTATTTGATGCCGTCAAGACCTGCACCGGCCTGGCGCAGGGGGTCTTTACTTCGAGTAGAACTCGACGATCAGCTGCTCGGTGAGCGGCACGTCGATCTGCGCCCGCTCGGGCAGCTGGTGGATGAGGATGCGCTGACGCTCCCCCACCACCTGCAGCCAGCTCGGGATCGGCCGGTCGCCCGCGGTCTCCCGTGCGATCTGGAACGGCACGGTGTTCAGCGAGCTGTCCCGGACGTCGATGATGTCGTGCTGCGACACCCGGTAGCTGGGAACGTTGACGTGCACGCCGTTGACGCTGAAGTGCCCATGGCTGACCAGCTGACGCGCCATCCGGCGGGTCCGCGCCAGTCCGGCGCGGTACACGACGTTGTCCAGCCGGCTTTCCAGGATGCGCAGCAGCTCTTCACCGGTCTTGCCGGATTGCCGGGAGGCCTCTGCGTAGTAGCGACGGAACTGCTTTTCCATCACGCCGTAAGTGAAGCGGGCCTTCTGCTTCTCCTGCAGCTGCAGCAGGTATTCGCTTTCCTTGATCCGCGCGCGGCCGTGCTGGCCGGGGGGGTAGGGACGCTTCTCGAACGCCTGGTCGCCACCGACGAGGTCGGTGCGCAGCCGGCGCGACTTGCGAGTGATGGGTCCGGTGTAACGAGCCATGGTTGTCTCCTAGACCCTTCTGCGCTTCGGCGGGCGGCAGCCGTTGTGCGGCTGGGGAGTGACGTCGGCGATCGCGCCGACCTCGAGGCCGGCGGCCTGCAACGACCGGATCGCGGTCTCGCGGCCCGAACCCGGGCCCTTCACGAACACGTCGACCTTCTTGACGCCGTGTTCCTGCGCCTTGCGCGCGGCGTTCTCGGCGGCCAGCTGGGCCGCGAACGGGGTCGACTTCCGGGACCCCTTGAAGCCGACGTGACCCGACGACGCCCAGGCGATGACGTTGCCCTGAGGGTCGGTGATCGTGACGATCGTGTTGTTGAAGGTGCTCTTGATGTGGGCGGCGCCGTGCGGGATGTTCTTCTTTTCCCGCCTGCGGGTCTTCTGACCCTTCTTGGGCGCCGAGGCGCCCGCCTTCTTTGCTGGTGGCATCGGGGTTACCTGGCCTTCTTCTTGCCGGCGATGGTGCGCTTGGGGCCCTTGCGGGTGCGCGCGTTGGTCTTTGTCCGCTGACCGCGTACCGGCAGGCCGCGGCGGTGCCGCAGGCCCTGGTAGCAACCGATCTCGATCTTGCGGCGGATGTCGGCCTGCGTCTCGCGGCGGAGGTCACCCTCCACCTTCAGATTTGCCTCGATGTAGTCACGCAGGTGGGTCAGCTGGTCATCGGTCAGATCCCTGGTGCGCAGGTCCTTGTCGATGCCGGTCGCTGCGAGAATCTCGTTCGACCGGGTGCGGCCGACGCCGAAAATGTAGGTCAGGGCGATCTCCATCCGCTTGTCACGCGGAAGGTCGACGCCGACTAGTCGAGCCATAGGTGGCGTTTCCTCTTTTTCTAGGCGGAGGTCTGTTCCCAGCCCGTTCCCGCAACCCCGGTAGGAGTCATGTCTCGCGGGGCCCGGCCTCCGACCGGGCGTGGATGAGCTGGCCCATCTCTATAGATGCCAGCCGCTCACTGGTGCTGGGAGGTCTGCATTCAGTTGTGTCGGAGCCGGGGCAGGTCAGCCCTGGCGCTGCTTGTGGCGCGGATCGGAGCAGATCACCATGACCCGCCCATGCCGACGGATCACCCTGCACTTGTCACAGATTGGCTTGACGCTCGGGTTCACCTTCACGGCTGTTCGATCCTGTTCTGTTTCGTTCGTAGTTGTCGGAGATCAGACGCTGTTACTTGTACCGGTACACGATGCGGCCACGGGACAGGTCGTAGGGAGACAACTCCACCACCACCCGGTCCTCGGGCAGGATGCGGATGTAGTGCTGCCGCATCTTGCCGCTGATGTGGGCAAGCACCTTGTGACCGTTCTCCAACTCAATGCGGAACATCGCATTGGGCAGGGGCTCGACCACCCGGCCTTCCACCTCGATGGCGCCGTCCTTCTTGGCCATAACTAGTTAAGAATCCTCGTCGTATAGTTTCGTTCTCGTCTGCGCCCAGTCGACGCAACATTGCAC
Source organism: Mycobacterium sp. 852002-51971_SCH5477799-a (assembly GCF_001667145.1). Lineage (GTDB taxonomy): Bacteria > Actinomycetota > Actinomycetes > Mycobacteriales > Mycobacteriaceae > Mycobacterium. The sequence continues at coordinate 33,436 of NZ_LZIF01000103.1, read as the reverse complement.
CGACTTGGAACGTGAGCCGGTGGCAGGAAATTCCTTGGAACTTGGCACACAAAAAGTCGGCGCGGATGCCGCACCGTTGTTCCACGATACCTGGTGAATCCGCTGCACCAAAATCGCTGTCGGCGGAACCCGGCCGGCGTCCTCGACCTCCCGCACGGCCGCTGACGAGCGCATACTTGACGCCGATGACCAACCCCTCAAGCCAGCGCAAGCCCGTCATGCTGACCGTCGACGACGATCCCTCGGTCTCCCGGGCGGTTGCCCGCGACCTGCGCCGCCACTACGGCGAAGAGCATCGGATAGTCCGCGCCGAATCCGGGCCCGACGCCCTGGGCACGCTCAAGGAGCTCAAACTGCGCGGCGAGACGGTCGCGGTGCTCATCGCCGACTATCGGATGCCGCAGATGAGCGGCATCGAGTTCCTCGAGCAGGCGATGGACCTGTATCCGGCGGCACGCCGGGTGCTGCTGACCGCATACGCCGACACGCACGCCGCCATCGACGCGATCAACGTCGTCGACCTGGACCACTACCTGCTCAAGCCGTGGGATCCGCCGGAGGAGAAGTTCTACCCCGTCATCGACGGGCTGCTGGACGCCTGGCGGGCGGCACCCGAGCACCCCATCCCGCACACCAAGGTGATCGGCCACCGCTGGTCAGCGCGGTCCTGGCAGGTCCGCGACTTCTTGGCCCGCAACGGCCTGTACTACACCTGGTTCATGGCCGACGAGCCCGCCGGCGAGCGGCTGCTCAGTGCCGCCGGCGAGGACGGCCTGCGGCTGCCGGTGGTGGTCACCCAGCGCGGCGACACCCTGATCGAACCCACCGACGCGCAGCTGGCCGAGACGCTGGGCCTGACCACCACGCCGTCGCAGGAGTTCTACGACCTGATCGTCGTCGGCGGCGGGCCCGCGGGTCTGGCCGCCGCCGTGTACGGCGCTTCCGAGGGACTGCGCACGGTGCTCATCGAGCACATCGCCACCGGCGGTCAGGCGGGCCAAAGCTCGCGCATCGAGAACTACCTGGGCTTCCCGGACGGGGTTTCCGGCGGCCAGCTGGCCGAGCGCGCCCGCCGGCAGGCGGAGAAGTTCGGCGCCGAATTGATCACCGCCCGCAAGGCCGTCGCCCTCGAGGTGAACGGTTCCAAGCGCACCGTGCGGTTCGCCGACGGCGGCTCCGTCGACGCGCACGCGGTCATCCTCGCCACCGGGGTCGCCTACCGCCAGCTGCAGGCCGAGGGTTGCGGCGAGCTGACCGGCTGCGGCGTCTACTACGGCGCGGCCGTCTCCGTCGCGTCGGAGTGCCAGGACGAAGAGGTCTACGTGATCGGCGGGGCCAACTCGGCCGGCCAGGCCGCCATGTACCTGTCCCGGACGGCCAAGTCGGTCAACATCGTCGTACGAGCCCCGTCGCTGGAGGCGTCGATGTCCTACTACCTGATCCAGCAGATCGAGGCGAACCCGAAGATCAACGTCCTGACCTGCACCGAGGTGCAGCGCGCCTCCGGCGACGACCACCTCGAGAAGCTGACCCTGGTCAACAACCGGACCGAGGAAACCGAGGAAGTCGCCTGCGCCCGGATGTTCATATTCATCGGCGCCGCCCCGCGCACCGACTGGCTGGACGGGGTGGTGGCCCGCGACGACCACGGCTTCATCCTGACCGGTCCGGACCTGCGCAACGTGTGTGGCTGGACGCTGGACCGCCCGCCCCACCACCTGGAGACCAGCGTCCCGGGGGTGTTCGCCACCGGCGACGTCCGCTCGGCGTCGGCCAAACGGGTCGCCGCCGCCGTCGGTGAAGGATCGATGGCCGTCATGCTGGTCCACCGCTATCTGGCCGAAGCATGACCGCCACCGAATCGAGGCCGATGCCGTGTGAGCCCGACGAGCTGCGCAGCCTGTTCCTGTTCGAGGCGCTGACCGACGAGCAACTCGCGGTGCTGTGCGGCAACGGGCACATCCAGCACTACGAACCGGGTCCGATCTGCGTCGAAGGCGAACCGGCGACCTGCTTCTACGTCCTCATCGACGGGGAGCTGACCATGAGCAAACTCTCCGGCGGCCAAGACATCGAGACCAACCGCACCTCGCAGCGGGGCGTGTACTGCGGGGCCTGGCGGGCGTTCACCGGCGGCAACCAGAAGAGCTACGACGCCTCGGTGCACGTGACCAAGCCCTCGCGCTTCTTCGTGATGGATGCGCCGGTGTTCGCACAGTTCATGAAGGACCAGTTCCCGATGGCGGTGCATCTGCTCGACGGCATCGCCGTCGGCACCGACCGGACCCGGCGGATCATCGGCAACCGGGAGAAGCTGCTGGCCCTGGGCCGGTTGTCGGCCGGGCTGACGCATCAGCTGAACAATCCCGCGGCGGCGATCTCGCGATCCGCGGCGGACCTGCGCGAGCGCGTGGCCAACATGCGGCACAAGCTGGCCATGCTCGCCGACGGCACCATCAGTCCCGAGGCGTTGAGCTCGCTGGTGCGGTTGCAGGAGAGGGTGGCCGAGCAGGTCGCCAAGTCGGCCGCACAGCACCTGAGTGCGCTCGAGACCTCCGACCGCGAGGACGCCGTCGGCGACTGGCTGGAAGGCCACGGCATCGACGACGGGTGGGACATCGCGCCGACGTTCGTCGAGGGCGGCATCGACACCGATTGGCTGGAGCGGATTTCCGCGGTCAGCGAGGAGCTGGGGTCGACGTCGCTGGAGCAGGCGATCCGATGGATCAACTACACCATCGAGAGCGAGCTGCTGATGAACCAGATTCTCGAGGCCAGCAAACGGATTTCGGCGCTGGTCGCCGACGCCAAGCAGTATTCGCAAATGGATCGGGCCCCGTTCCAGGTGGCCAACGTGCACGACCTGCTGTACAGCACGCTGGTGATGTTCGCCGACCGGTTGACAAAGGACGGCAGCAAGGACGCGAAAGCGATCACCGTGGCCAAGGATTTCGACAAATCGCTTCCCGAAATACCTTGCTACCCAGGCGATCTCAACCAGGTGTGGACCAACATCATCGACAATGCGATCGCCGCGATGCGCGATACCGGCGGCACGCTGACCATCCGTACCTGCCGGGAAGGCGACAACCTGGCCCGCGTCGAAATCTGCGACACCGGGCCCGGTATACCGGAGGACGTGCGCGAGCACATCTTCGAGCCGTTCTTCACCACCAAACCCTTCGGCGAAGGCACCGGGCTGGGCCTGGACCTGGCGTTCAACATCGTGGTGAAGAAGCATCGCGGGGACCTGCGGGTGGAGTCGGTGCCCGGCGACACCCGGTTCATCGTGCTGCTGCCGCTGGAGCCACCCCCCGTCGACGCCGCCGCCGCGGACCTCGACGCCGATGAGGATGTCGCTGCCCCGGAATAGCTCTGGCGGGGCGCGGGTTGGGAACACCATGACCGATGCAGCGAGCAAACCCAATCTTGGCCGGTTCGGATCGTTCGGACGCGGCGTCACACCCGAGCAGGCCAGGGACATCGAAGCGCTGGGCTACGGCGCCGTCTGGGTCGGCGGGTCACCGCCCGCCGAGCTGGCCTGGGTCGAGCCCCTCCTGGAGGCGACGACGACGTTGCAGGTGGGCACCGGCATCGTCAACATCTGGACCGCGGCGGCCAAGCCGGTGGCCGAATCCTTCCATCGCATCGACAAGGCCTACCCCGGCCGGTTCCTGCTGGGCATCGGCGTCGGCCATCCCGAGGCTCACACCGAATACCGCAAGCCCTACGACGCGCTCGCCGACTACCTGAAGCAACTCGATGACTACGGCGTACCCGCCAACCGCCGGGTGGTGGCGGCGCTGGGCCCGCGCGTGCTCAAGCTCTCCGCGGAACGCTCGGCCGGGGCGCATCCCTACCTGACCACCCCGGAACACACCGCGCACGCCCGCGAACTCATCGGACCGTCGGCTTTTCTGGCGCCCGAGCACAAGGCGATCCTGACCACCGACCCCGAGAAGGCCCGGGCCGTCGGCCGCAAGGCCCTCGATATCTACTTCAATCTCGCCAACTACCGAAACAATTGGAAGCGGCTGGGTTTCACCGAGGACGAAGTCACTCGGCCTGGCAGCGATCGCCTGGTGGACGCGGTGGTGGCATACGGCACCGTGGACCAGATCGCGGCTCGACTCAAAGAACATCTGGACGCCGGCGCCGATCACGTCCCCGTGCAGGTCCTGACAAAGGATGAAAACCTGGTCCCGGCACTGGCCGAATTGGCGGGGCCGCTGGGTTTGACACCGCCGTGACATGCCGAAGGCGAGCCAGATGACCAACGGAGTCGCCGCTACCTGCCGTAAGTGAATCGGCCGGGCGCCTGGGGCTGACCCACGCGAACCGACCGACCGGCTCGGTTAGGGTTTGGGCATGCGGTTACTGGTCACCGGCGGCGCTGGATTCATCGGCGCCAACTTCGTGCACAGCACGGTCCGGGAACACCCCGAGGATTCCGTGACCGTGCTCGACGCCATGACCTATGCGGGTCGGCGCGAGTCACTGGCCGACGTCGAGGACTCCATAGAGCTGGTGGTCGGTGACGTCACCGACGCCGAGCTGGTGTCGCGGCTGGTCGCCGAATCCGACGCGGTGGTGCATTTCGCCGCGGAGAGCCACGTCGACAACGCATTGGACAGTCCCGAGCCGTTCCTGCACACCAACGTCGTCGGCACCTTCACCATCCTCGAGGCGGCGCGACGTTACAGCGTGCGGCTGCACCACATCTCGACCGACGAGGTCTACGGCGACCTGGAGCTCGACGACCCGAAGCGGTTCACCGAGGCGACGTCCTACAACCCGTCCAGCCCATATTCGGCTACCAAAGCCGCCGCCGACATGCTGGTGCGCGCCTGGGTGCGCTCCTACGGGGTGCGCGCGACGATTTCGAACTGCTCCAACAACTACGGGCCTTATCAGCATGTTGAGAAGTTCATCCCACGACAGATCACCAACGTGCTCACCGGTCGCCGGCCCAAGCTGTACGGCACCGGCGCCAACGTCCGCGACTGGATCCACGTCGACGACCACAACAGCGCGGTCCGGCGCATCCTGGCTTCCGGCGAGATCGGGCGCACCTATCTGATCGGCGCCGAAGGAGAGCGCAACAACTTGACCGTGCTGCGCACACTGCTGAAGATGATGGGCCGCGACCCCGACGACTTCGACCACGTCACCGACCGTGTGGGCCACGACTTGCGTTACGCCATCGACCCCTCGCCGCTGTACGACGAATTGTGTTGGGCGCCAAAGCATACCGATTTCGAAGACGGCCTGCGTGCCACCATTGACTGGTATCGCGCGAACGAATCGTGGTGGCGTCCGTTGAAAGACGCCTCGGAAGCCCGCTACCAACAGCGTGGGCAATAACGTGCACGTACGCGAACTGAAAATTCCCGGCGCCTGGGAGATCACTCCCACCGTTCATGGCGATTCGCGCGGTCTTTTCTTCGAATGGCTCAGCGACAAGGGATTCCGCTCCTTCGCCGGCCACGGGCTGGACGTCAGGCAGGCCAATTGCTCGGTGTCATCGGCCGGCGTGTTGCGCGGATTGCACTTCGCACAGCTGCCACCGAGCCAGGCCAAGTATGTGACCTGTGTTCGCGGCTCGGTGTTCGACGTCGTCGTCGATATCCGGGTGGGCTCGCCGACATTCGGGCAGTGGGATTCGGTCCTGCTCGACGACTCCGATCATCGAACGATCTACATCTCCGAAGGTCTGGGGCATGGTTTCCTTGCGCTGCAAGACAATTCGACGGTTATGTATTTGTGCTCCGCGGAATACAGCCCGCAGCGCGAACACACGATTTGCCCGACCGATCCGGCACTGGCCATCGACTGGCCGCTGGTGGACGGGGCGGCGCCCAACTTATCCGACCGTGACGCCGCGGCGCCCAGCTTCGCGGAGGTGCGCGACTCCGGCCTGCTGCCCACCTGGGACGAGGCGAGGGCGTTCGTCGACAGCATACGGCTCAAGCAGAAGCCGCCCGATCCCGACTAACCGCCAGAGCGGTCGCCCACATGGCCACCGTGAGCACCTCAGCGATCACGCTGGCGGCGGCGTACGGCGCTGGGTCCCAGCCCCTTTCGAGGAAACCGGACAGACCGACCGTGCGCGACATAACGAATGCGACCAGCGAACCGGCCGCGAGCGCCGCACCGGCCCAGCGCAGCCACCCGGGACCGCCGATCACGATCAGCAGCGCGACCGCGAACGAGAGGCTGGCCTGGATCAAGAATGCCGTGCCGATCATCGGAATATGCCGGTAGCCATGCACATAGAGGTAGGCGTGGCTGGCGGCGCTGATGGTCAACGACACGGCGAGGCCGAGGCGGACCAGAATGCTCGTCAAAGTCATTGCAGTGCAGTCTCCTTCAATGCCAGAGCGGCCTCACCCCTGGCGTAGCTGACCTCACGGATGCCCAGCGCGTCGCGCAGCTTGCCGGCCGGAAGCGTGACCGGCTTGGGCGCGGGGCCGTCACCGGGTCGCGGCAGCGGGTAAGCGGTGGTGGTGCCGCTGTAGAACGTGACGTTGTCCTCCATCTTGGAGAACAGTTGGTGGACATGACCGTTCAGGCACGTCACCGAGGAGAAGCGGCGCAGGTAGCTCAGCGCCTGGGTGGCATCGTCGGTGCCCCAGCCCCATTGCGGGTACATCGCAAACAGTGGGATGTGGCTGAACACGATGATGGGAGTATCGCTGGAAAGACGCGCGACGTCCTTTTTGACGAACTCCAACTGATCGGTGCCGAGATGACCGAGCTTGCACAGATTCAGCGTGTTGACCAACGCGATCAGATGCACGCCGGCGATGTCTTGGCTGTACCACCCGTCGCCAACGGAACCGGCGCCGAACGCGTTTCGATACTTCTGCCCCGCGTCGTCGATCGAGTCGTGCTCTCCGGGGACGGTGAACACGTGTGGCGTCTTGAGACCACTCATCATCTGCTTGACCTGGTCGAACTGCTCCGGGCTGGACAGGTGGGTGAGATCCCCGGTGTGGATGACGAAATCCGGTGTGTAACCGAGGTTGTTGACCAGATCGATCGCGTGGCCGAACGTAGCGGTGACGTCGGGGTTGGGCGCCCCGGTGAACCCGAGGTGGCTGTCGCTGATTTGGGCGAACCGCAGGGTGGGCTTGGCCGCCACATGCTGCGCCCCCGCCTGGCCCGCGACGTGCGAGATGACCTCCCCCCGGCCACGGCGAACCCGACCGCCGCACCGAACCATGCCGTGTGCCGGATGAGCTGGCGGCGCGTCATGCCCTTCTCCCCGGCGGTCATCCCGTCACCACCACGGTGCCGTGCATCATCGGATGGATCGAACACACGTACTCGAAAGTCCCTGCGGTGGCGAAGGTGTGGGTGAAGGTGGCACCCGTTCCCATGCCGGGCGAGTGAAACGAGCCGTCGCTCGCTGCCACCGTGTGGGGTTCTTCGTCGCGGTTGGTCCACGTGACGGTGGTCCCGGCGGCCACGGTCAGGGTCACCGGCGCGAACGCGAAGCCGTCGATGCTGACCTGGTCGCCGCGCACCGGAGCCGCCGGGGCGGTTATCGACACCGCGGTGGTGTTGGGGGCGGTGGTGGTCGCCGCAGGTCGTGGCTGCGAGCAACCGGCCAGCAGCAACACACCCGCGGCCGGCAGGGTCGCCAAAAGTCTTCGTCGCATGGGGACATCCATGCCAATAGATAGCGCGGTGGGTTACACCGTTCAGGCCGGGCGGTCGGGGCCCGCTGGGGCGAAAACCTCGATGACCCCATTGACCTCACGAACCATCAATGCGGGCAGTGGTTTTGGCGCTATCGGCAATTGGTGCGCGATCACTTGCCCGGCGGGTGAGAAGGACGTGGTGTGGCAAGGGCAGCGCAGTGTGTCGTCGGGCGCGTCGAACCACAGCTTGCAGCCCTGGTGGGTACACACCCCGGAGATCGCCTGGATCTTGCCGTCGACGCGGCGGACGAACCCGGTCACCGAGCCGAGTTCGAAGGCGCGCATGGCGCCGTCGGGCACGTCCGAGCCGGCCGCGACGCGCTGCCAGCTGCCCTCGTTGGGCGTGAGTTGCCCGGCAGCGGTCTCGGTACGACCGTCGCCTGCTTGGCCCGCGATCAGGGTGTGGTCAACGGCCACCGCAGCGACCGCGGCGGTGGCGGCGGCCGACGTGCCGACGATGACCTGGCGGCGCGTGCTGACGCGGCCCGGCGCCGTTTCCGTTGGCGCGCCCGACATCTGCTCGGCAACCCGCCGGTGCAGATCGGCGACGAATTCCGGGCGCGGCGCGTCGCCACCCTCGCGGGCCGCGCGCAACTCGATCGCGGTGCGGACCTGCGCGGCCTCGAAGTCGTCGGGCGCGAACGGCCTGGGCCGGCGCCCCCGCAACAGGTCGTCGACATAACGTCGCAGCCCTCGCGCATTCATGGCTGGCCCCCATCGTTGACCTGCGCCGCCAGCCGCAGGGCGCGGTGCTGGAGCACTTTGGCATTGGCCACGCTGATCCCGAGTTCCGCGGCTGACTCCTTGATCGAATTACCCCGCAGGAAGCGGGATTCCAAAATCTGGCGGTAACGGTCCGGCAGGCTGTCCAGAACCCGGGCAACACGCTGCGGTGCGGTGCTGATCGCGTCCTGGCTGTCGGCTGGCTGTTCGATGTCCTCGATCGAGGTTATCTCTCGCCCCAGCGTCTCGCGCCAATGCGCGGCCAACACCGTCCTGGCCGTCGCCCGCAGATACGCGCGCACCTCGCCGACGCTCGCGGTCAGCCGCAGCGGCCGCAGCGCGGCGAGGAACACCTCGGCGGTGAGGTCTTCGGCGTCGGTTTGGTTGCCGACGCGCGCGAACAGCGTGCGGTACACCCACGTCACGTTGTCGGAGTACACGGCTTCCCAGTTCGGGTAGCCGGCATCCTGGCCGTCGTCGGGCACCGCGCGCAGGGGTCGCGGCCCGACGGGTTCGTTTCTTGCCGCCACTCGCCTCCTTCACCCGATGAATATCGGCTCGGGTTACACGGCTCAGGGCACCGTGACGGCGTCGGTGGTGCGCATACAGCTGTCAGGCTAGCCTGGCTTGCGGCCGTTAAGAGTCGTCCACGCGCCACCCGACTGACTGGTTGCGCCATCCTTCGGGAAACTCCGGCAACGTGAAGTCGTTCTCGTACGGTGAGCAGCCCACCGTGCGGCCGATGTCGAGCGCCGGGTTGGGGTCCGGCAATCTCATAGGCGTCCGGATTGGGAGTGTGCAAATCCAATTCGGGCGAACATTCCTGTCGCACCATCTCGCGAAATTCGTTCGCCCGCTGCTCGCCGTCGGCGGCCCGATAGATGGAGACCGTAAGGTTCCGCGTGTGGCCTGTTTCTCGGTCTGCCCAACTGCATAGAAGCGAGTTGTCCCAGAACTTTTCGACGGTTTCCGAGGTGGGCCTCATGTTGCTCGGAAGCATGTCGCTGATCTGGGAGTACGGTTCCAGCTTTGCGGCAATCAGATCCCGGCGCCCGGTGTAGGTCCGCGGCGACCCTGCTCGCGAATCCGCCACCGTTTGGGCCACCACTCGGTTGATGTCTAGCGTCTTGGCGCGGAGAAATCTCGAGAACTCGGCCGCACCCGCCGGAGTGTCCAGCGCCAACGCCTGCTGTTTCGCGACGGCCGTTTCGATGTCGATCGCGATGGCCCCGAGCTGCCGCCGTCCCCGCAGCGCTCTCGACCGCGGGCCGCATGGCGCCACGTCCGGTCTGCTCCGCCACGCCGAAACGGTAATTACTGCAGAAAATGGCGATAAGTCACCCCACCTTGCCAACGTCCGACCCGGGTTACTAGGATATGCAAGTATCCGCTTTAAGCGCGTCAACCACACTCGAGGGCCCCATGACCACACAGATCCCGCACTTCATCGATGGGCGGCGCACCGCCGGTCAATCCGGCCGCAACGCTGACGTCTTCGATCCCAGCACAGGCCAGGTTCAGGCGACGGTGCCAATGGCCGGCCAGTCCGACATCGACGCCGCGGTGGCGTCTGCCGTCGAGGCCCAAAAGGGTTGGGCCGCAACTAATCCGCAGCGACGCGCGCGGGTGATGATGCGCTTCATCGAGCTGGTCAACCAGCACAACGACGAGCTGGCCGAGCTGCTGTCGCGCGAGCACGGCAAGACACTGGCCGACGCCAAGGGCGACATCCAGCGCGGCATCGAGGTCATCGAGTTCTGCCTCGGCATCCCCCACCTGCTCAAGGGTGAATACAGCGAAGGCGCCGGACCGGGCATCGACGTCTACTCGCTGCGCCAGCCCCTGGGCGTGGTCGCCGGCATCACCCCGTTCAACTTCCCGGCGATGATCCCGCTGTGGAAGGCCGGCCCGGCGCTGGCCTGCGGCAACGCGTTCGTGCTCAAGCCCAGCGAACGGGACCCGTCGGTGCCGGTGCGGCTGGCCGAACTGTTTCTAGAGGCGGGCCTGCCGCCCGGCGTGTTCCAGGTCGTGCACGGCGACAAGGAGGCCGTCGACGCTATCCTGAACCACCCCGACATCCAGGCGGTCGGGTTCGTCGGCAGCTCCGACATCGCCCAGTACATCTACGCCGGGGCCGCGGCCACCGGCAAGCGCTCGCAGTGCTTCGGCGGCGCCAAGAACCACATGATCGTGATGCCCGACGCCGACCTGGATCAGGCCGTCGACGCCCTGATCGGCGCCGGTTACGGCAGCGCCGGCGAGCGCTGCATGGCAATCAGCGTCGCGGTCCCGATCGGCGAGAAGACCGCCGACCGGCTGCGCGCCCGGCTCATCGAGCGGATCAACAACCTGCGCGTGGGCCACAGCCTGGACCCCAAGGCCGACTACGGCCCGCTGGTGACCGAGGCGGCCGTGGCGCGGGTGCGCGACTACATCGCCCAGGGTGTCGAGGCGGGCGCGGAGTTGGTCATCGACGGCCGCGAACGCACCAGCGACGACCTGGCTTTCGGTGACGCCAGCCTCGAAGGCGGCTTCTTCATCGGCCCCACCCTGTTCGACCACGTCACCCCGGAGATGTCCATCTACACCGATGAGATCTTCGGGCCCGTGCTGTGCATCGTGCGCGCCCACGATTACGAGGAGGCGCTGCGGTTGCCGTCCGAGCACGAATACGGCAACGGCGTGGCGGTGTTCACGCGCGACGGCGACGCCGCCCGCGACTTCGTTTCCCGCGTGCAGGTCGGCATGGTCGGCGTCAACGTGCCGATCCCGGTGCCGGTCGCCTACCACACCTTCGGTGGCTGGAAGCGTTCCGGCTTCGGCGACCTCAACCAGCACGGCCCGTCGTCGATCCTCTTCTACACCAAGACCAAGACGGTGACGTCGCGGTGGCCTTCCGGCATCAAGGACGGTGCCGAATTCGTCATTCCCACAATGGATTAGGCCGCACATGTTTACTCTCGACGACGACGAACGGGTGATCACCGAGACGGCCGCCGCCTTCGCCGCCAAGCGCCTCGCCCCGCACGCCCTGGAATGGGATGCGGCCAAACACTTTCCGGTCGACGTGCTGCGCGAATCGGCCGAACTCGGCATGGCGGCGATCTACTGCCGCGAGGACGTCGGCGGCAGCGGCCTGCGCCGGCTCGACGGGGTGCGCATCTTCGAGCAGTTGGCGATCGCCGACCCGGTCACCGCCGCGTTCCTGTCCATCCACAACATGTGCGCGTGGATGATCGACAGCTTCGGCACCGCCGAGCAGCGCAAGGACTGGGTCCCGCGGCTGGCGTCCATGGGCATCATCGCCAGCTACTGCCTCACCGAGCCCGGCGCCGGTTCCGACGCCAGCGCGCTGAGTACCCGCGCGATCAAACACGGCGGCGATTACGTGCTCGACGGCGTCAAGCAGTTCATTTCCGGCGCGGGCGCCTCGGACGTCTACGTGGTGATGGCCCGGACCGGTAGTGAGGGGCCGCGCGGCATATCGGCGTTCGTGGTCGAAAAGGGCGCTGCCGGGCTGAGTTTCGGTTCACTCGAGGAGAAGATGGGCTGGCATGCGCAGCCCACCGCACAGGTGATCCTGGAGGGCGTCCGGGTGCCGGCCGACGCCATGCTCGGCGGATCCGACGGCGAGGGCGCCGGATTCGGCATCGCGATGAAAGGCCTCAACGGCGGCCGGCTCAACATCGCCGCCTGCTCACTCGGTGGCGCCCAGGCCGCCTCCGACAAGGCCGGCGCCTACGTTCGCGACAGGCAGGCGTTCGGGTCGTCCCTGCTCGACGAGCCGACCATCCGGTTCACCCTGGCCGACATGGCCACCGGCCTCGAGACGTCACGAATGATGTTGTGGCGGGCGGCCAATGCGTTGGACGCCGACGATCCCGACAAGGTCGAGTTGTGCGCGATGGCCAAGCGCTATGTCACCGACACCTGCTTCGAAGTTGCCGACAAAGCTTTGCAGCTGCACGGCGGCTACGGCTACCTGCGCGAGTATGGTTTGGAAAAGATCGTCCGCGACCTGCGGGTGCACCGGATCCTGGAAGGCACCAACGAAATTATGCGGGTGGTCATCGGGCGGGCCCAAGCCGCACGGGTCCGCGCAAACGCGTAGAGAGGTCTTCACATGACCGAGCACCTGACGGTGGCCTTCCTGGGTCTGGGCCACATGGGCGGACCCATGGCGACGAATCTCGTTGCGGCCAAACACGCAGTGCGCGGATTCGATCCCGTGCCGGCGGCCTTGACCGCGGCGACCGAGGCCGGCGTCACCGGATTCGGCAGCGCCACCGACGCGGTGGCCGGCTCGGACGTGGTCATCACCATGCTGCCCAACGGGGAGCTGGTCAAACGCTGCTACGCGGAAGTCCTGCCCGCGGCGCGACCCGGCGCGTTGTTCATCGACAGCTCCACGATCTCGGTCAATGACGCCCGCGAGGTGCATGCGCTGGCCGAATCGAACGGCGTCGCGCAGCTGGACGCACCCGTGTCCGGCGGGGTGAACGGTGCCGTCGCCGGGACGCTGGCGTTCATGGTGGGCGGCGACGAGGACGCCCTGCAGCGGGCACGGCCGGTGCTGGAACCCATGGCGGGCAAGATCATTCACTGCGGCGCGGCCGGAGCGGGCCAGGCCGCAAAGGTGTGCAACAACATGGTGCTGGCGGTGCAGCAAATCGCGATCGGCGAAGCGTTCGTCCTGGCCGAGAAGCTCGGATTGTCCGCCCAGTCCCTGTTCGACGTCATCACCGGGGCCACGGGCAACTGTTGGGCCGTGCACACCAATTGCCCTGTGCCCGGCCCGGTACCGACCTCGCCGGCCAACAACGACTTCAAACCGGGCTTCGCCACCGCGCTGATGAACAAGGACCTCGGCCTGGCGATGGACGCGGTGTCCTCCAGCGGATCGGCGGCGCCGCTGGGCACACACGCCGCCGAGATCTACGCGAAATTCGCGGCCGACCACGCCGATAAGGACTTCAGCGCCGTCATCGAGATGCTGCGCGGCAGCTGAACTTATGCGATCCTCGCTTCCACCACGCTGAGCGGTGAAGCGGTTCGTATGATCCTGGTCATCTCAAAACCCGCCTCGCTCAGCAGATATCGGTACTCGGCCACCGTGCGTTCCCGCGCGCCCAGATTCAGCAGCATCTCCAGGTCCACCCAGTTTCCCGGGAAGTCACGGTCGTGCTCCGGGATGACCATTTCGACAAGCAGCACCCTGGCCTGCGGGCCCGCCGCTGCGCGAACGTTACGCAGGATCCGGACCGCCATATCGTCGCGCCAGTCGTGAATGATGTTCTTGAGAATGTAGGCGTCACCCCCACGCGGAACGGTGTCGAAGAACGATCCCTCCGCGATGCGCACCCGGTCGGCCACCCGGTGGCTTTCGAACATCGGGCGCGCGCTCGCGACGACCGAGGGCAGGTCGTACAGCACGCCGCGCGAACCGGGCGCCGCCGCGAGGACGGCGGCCAGCAGCGGACCGTGACCACCGCCGACGTCGACGATCGTGGGGTAGGCGCTGAAGTCGTAACCGGCGACCACCGACGCGGTGGTCAGCTCCGAAATGTTGGTCATCGTCTGGTTGAAGAGCTCAGCGAGCTCGGGCTCGTCGGCGAAGTAGGCGAAGCTGTCCTTGCCGTGCAGCGCGGGGACGACGGACAGACCGGTGCGGACCGAATCGACGAGCAGGGTCCACCGTTCGCGCTGCTCCCGTGATCCATAGAACCGCGCCGCGGACGTCGTCGACACGGGTGCACCCGAACACAGCGTCGCCGCAAGTGAATTCAACTCGTAGCGGCCGTCGCGGCGGCGGCGGAAAACTCCGCGGCCGATAAGCGCGCGCAGCAACCGTCGCAGCGCGTCGGCGTCCGCGCCCACCCGGTTCGCCAGTTCCGCGATCGGCAGCGGGCCGTTGGCCAGCGCGTCGGCGACGCCCAACTGGGCCGCGACGGTGATCGCCTGCGAAGTCCAAGTGGCGGTGATCATTTCCATCATCGCCGCCGGCGGGGGCACCAGCCGTTGATGTAGCCGATACAGGCGATGGCGGACCCATTCGACAACGCGGGCCACCCGCGGAGGCGGCAACTTTGCGCTCGTCGACATCACCTCACCTCCGATCAGACACGCGCGGGCGCGGCGGTCGCGAGGTCTCGACTGATCTCCGCGGACATCCGGCTGTGACTCACCTGGTGCAGGAACGACGCCAGCGCCCAAGTCATCAACCGGTCCGAGATCATTGCCGCCGGCCTGAGCATGGACTCGCTGCGGGACACCTGCTGCGTGGTCACCCAGGACACGGCCTTGACCTGGCGCCGCCGGGTCCTCTCGTACCAGCGCAGCGCGCTCGCGAGATGATGTCTGGCGCCGGGAGGGATTGGCCGGTCGAGATTCGAAAGCGCCTTGCACAACACCATCGTGTCCAGCAACGCCTGGTTGGTCCCCTGCGCAAGCGTGGGCGGCATCGTGTGCGCGGCATCGCCGAGCAGCGTGACAGCGCCACGGCCCGCGGGAGGAATCGGATGCCGGAAATGCGGGAACGGCGACGGGGCAAGATCCTCATCGTTCAGCGTCGCCAGCACGCGGTCGACAAGGGCGGACCACCCGGTGAAGTGGGAGCGCAGTGTGTCGATTGGGCTTGGCGGCCTGACGAAGTCCGACGACCACGGCAGGTCAAACCACCACTGCAGCTCCGAACCTCCCGCCGGCCACAGGCCAAGGTTTGCCTGCTCGCCGATGATCATCAGCGCGACGTTCCTATCGACGTCGCCCGCAAGCGTCACAAGCCCCTGCCAGCTGCACCAGCCGGTGGGCCGCGCGGCCGGCCCGCCAACATGATCACGGACCCTCGAATGCAGGCCGTCCGCGCCGATCAGCAGATCCCCCTCGGCCGAGGTGCCGTCGTCGAATTCGACCCGCACCCCGTTGCGGGTGTTGACGAAACCGACGGCGCGGCGGTGGAACCGAATGCGCTCTGCGGGAAACGCTTCCAGCAGGCGTTCGAGCAGGAGCCGACGCGGGACCATCCGGACCGGTCCGCCCAACCGTGCCGTGATCGTCGCCAGGTCCACAGTGGTGATCCGGCGACCCGTGGGTGTCTTGACACGAACGGTGGACAGTGGCTGCCCGGCGCCGTCCATATCGACACCAAGCTGCTCCAAAACCCTCGCGCCATTGGGCCAAATGGTTACGGCGCCGCCACCCGGCCGCGAATCCGGGCGTCGCTCGAAGACGGTGACGTCATGCCCGTCGCGCAAGAGTCCCCGGGCAACGGAGATACCCCCAGCACCGGCTCCGACGACGAGGATGCGAAGCGGCATCGGTGTTAGTTCCGCGCAGCGCAAGGATTCATCGCAGACCTCCTACCGCTTTCACGTAGGACGCCGGCGGGAGGTTCAAAAGTCGCCGGCGTTGCGCCGCAGCGTCTCAATGGACGACACGAGCGCTTCGGACTGATCGGCGTCGATTCCGATGTCGGCGAACACCTGCTCGTTGAGCGTGATGGTGGCGTCCTCGACGGTCGAGCGCCCGAGATCGGTGATCTGCACGAGTGTGGTGCGCCCGTCGGTGGGGTGTGGCACCCGCCGCACCAGCCCGTTGGCCTCCAGCCGACGGATCGCATGCGTGACGCTGGTGACGTGGACCTGCAGGCGGTCGGACGCCTTGGTGATGGGCAGCGCGCCGCTGCGGCTGAAGGCCAGGAGCCGCAGCAACTCGAAGCGGGAAAAGCTCAAGTCGTAGGGGCGCAGCGCGTTCTCGACGCGGGCGAGCAGGATCTGGTGAGCCCGCATCACCGACGTCACCGCGACCATGCCCGGCGCCACGTCACCCCAGCCGGAACGCGTCCAGTTCGCCCTCGCCTGCGCGATCGGGTCGGGTTTGTCGGATGCAGAAGGGGCCACGTCCTTTCTTACCGCACTTTGGTCGCGATTTTCCTCAGGCTTGTGACTTTGCCACCGCGGCCAGCACCGCTCGGGTGGATGCGCGGCTCCCGACGGTGATGCGCGCGCCTCCGTCGGGGTAGTGCCGGACCTTCAGCCCGGCCTCACCGAACACCTGTTGCCAGTGCCGCCCGACGGACGGCAGGTAAACGAAGTTGGCGTGTCCGTCGGTAGTGCGCACCCCCACCGCGGCGAGGCGCCGAGACAAATACTGCCGCTCACCGGCGATTCGCAGAATGCGTTGCCGCAACTGCTCGTCGGCGGCATAGGATGCGGCCACCGCGACCAGGCTGGTGATCCCCATGCCGAACGGCAGTTGCATCTTCCACAAGATCGCGGCGAGCTCCGGGGCGGCGAACCCGTAGCCGATACGAAGTCCGGCCAAGCCATAGGCCTTCGAGAACGTCCGCAGCACCACAACATTCGGGAATCGCCGCACCAGATTCGGCCCGCCGACACGGTACTGGGGGGCGACGAACTCGATATAGGCCTCGTCGAGCAGCACGACGGTGTCGTCCGGCACCCGGCGCAGGAATCGTTCCACTTCCGCGACGGGTTCCATCGTGCCGGTCGGATTGTGCGGCCGGCACAGCACGACGACGTTCGCGCCTGCCGCCGCCTCGGCCATGGCCCGCAGGTCGTGGTGACCCGATTCGTCGAGCGGAACGGTGATCGGCGTCAGGTGGGCCATATGCGCGAAGATCGGGTATCCGTCGAATGTCGGCTCGCTCAACACAACTCGGTCGTCGGGCCGCGTCACCGCGTGCAGGACCTGCATCGCCACCCCGCTCGCCCCGGCCCCGAGCACCACCTGGTCGTCGCCGACCCCGACGTGCCCGGCGACGAGGGTCCGCATCCGTTCGGGCCGGAATTCGGGATAACGGTTGGCGGCGTCGATCGACCGGATCAGCGCCGACCGCACGGCCGGCAGCGGCGGGAAGGGGTTCTCGTTGAGGGACAGCGCCAGCGGATCGATCGCATCCGGCAGTGCGCCGCGCGTCTCGACGGGTTCCGCTTCCAGCACGGCCGCCATCAGTCTCGCCCGCCCCAACGGACTGCGGCCGCGCCCGCGAAGTCGCCGGCGTGCGCGAAGGCCGCCATCATCACCACATCGCCGGCGTTGAGTTGGCCGTCGGATATCGCACGGTCGAGGTTGACGGGGATGCCGGCGCCGAACAGGTTGCCGCATTCATCGAAGGTGTCGCGATGACGTTCGGCCGGCACCTCGAGCGCCTCGCGCCAGTTACGCAAGAACACCCGATTCGGCTGATTGGTCACCAGCAGATCAATCTCGTTGGAGGGCAACCCAATGCGGTCGCAGACCGCGAGCGCGACTTCGGGGACCTGCCTGTTGCCGCGCGCCAACACCTTGGTGATCTTGCTTTCGGTGAAACCGATGCAGCCTTCGCCCGGTCCGGGTTGCCACCATTTGCGGGGCGGGTCGATGGCGATCGTCATGTCGCCGGCGTATGCGCCGTAGGTGCGGCACTCGACATCGAGAATGGGCGAATCGTCCGACAGCGTGACGAGGCCCACGGCGGCGCCGTCGCCGGGCACCGACGACTGCGCCTTGGTCCGCACACCGGGTTGGTCGAAGATCTGCCCGGCGGCGTTCTGCGCGACGGCGATGAGTGCGGTGTGCCCTTCGCCGGACATCAGGAGCCGGCGGGCCACCTTGAGCCCCAGCACGAACGCCGCGCAACCGCCGTTGTGCAGGTCCAACACCCAGTTGGGTCGCATGCCCAGGCGGTGCGCGATGCTGCCACCCCCGCCGTAGAACGGCATGTCGGGCATCTGAGTGTGGGTGATCAGGACGTCCACGCCTGCGATGACGTCGCGGCCGTTCCGTTCGATGACACCCGCGGCGGCCCGCTCGACCATGTCGACCGCGGTTTCATCGGCCGCGACGTGATGGCGGAATTTAGGGGCGCGGAACATCAGGTTGCCGGCCAGCTCATCGGAGCCGGCGAACTGCGCGTAATATCCTGCGCCGATGGGTTCTCCGGGCAGGTAGGTGGAGACGTCGGTCAGGCTCGCGGTTGGTTGCTTCATTGTGCGGTGCTCATCTCATCCAGACCGGCGTGATCGGCAGGCCGTTGCGGTGGCGGTACTCGGCGATCGTCTTGAGGTTGTTCAGCTCCACCCCGTGACCGGCGCCGAAGATGTCCCAGAAGTCACCCACCCAGCCCGGCCGCTCCGGCGGCGCCGCGTCGGTATACGGGTTGTCGTCGTAGAAGGGGTGGTGGCAATTGGTCCACAGCACAACGGAACCGGGTTTGTTCAGCACCATCTGCGCATCGACGACCCGCATCAGGTAGATCATCCAGAGGTGCTCGCCCTGGTCCCAGGCGCAGTGGTAGTCGACGGTGCCCGCTTGGGCGTTGGCCACCGTTCGGGCGAAGATCTTGGTATCCGGGAGCAACCGGTCGTACGCCAGCCACAGCCCGGGCTCGTCGGTAGGGGTGAAGTCGCGCAGCGTGTATGTCCACTCCTCGAGGCTGCGCGTATCGGCCAGGTATTCGAACAGCTCGTCGGGTGGGCATTCGACGTAGTCGCTGACCGTGCAGTATCGCCCGAAGACCTCGTCGTGCGGGTACACAGACCGCATCTGGGCCATGAACATCGGGGCGGTCTTCTCGAGCGGCGAGGTCTCGATCCGGACCAGCCCCTCGATCGGCTCAGTGGTGCCGGTATGAACGTGAATGTCGTCAAGCGCTGGCAGGGACATCTGATCTTTCCCCTTTGTGAGGTGTTGGTCGGCCAATGAGTTTGGTCGCTTGCTGGTTTAAAAACGTTGCAAAGGGCGGGATTTCGTCGGCGGAGCACTCGACGCTGATCACCGACGGGCCGTCCGCGGTCATCGCCGCTTCAAGGACGGCAGCCAGCGCGTCGACGTCGGCGACGTCTATCGCCGACAGCCCCGGGAACATCGCCGCCAGCCCGGCGCCAAGGCGGCTGGGGCCGAACCGGTTGTAGCTGTACAGGTCGTCGTAGAACAACTGCTCGCGGGTCACGCACATGGCGTGGGCATTGTTGTTGAACAGGACGAACGTCACCGGCAGCCGGTATTGCACCGCTGTGTGAACTTCCATGCCGTGCATGAAGAAGGCGCCGTCGCCGGCGATTACGACGGTGCGCCGGCTGAGCCGGCTGCCCACGGCACGGCCGAAAGCCATCCCGATGGCGGCACCGAAGCTGTAACCCATGCCCCCCATGCCGAGCGCGACGGCGAACCGCCCGCCACGCCGGACCGGCAGATGGTGAATGGCCGCCGCCCCGGTGTTGCCCGCGTCGACGACGATGTCCACACCCTCGGGTAGCACCCGGTCCAGCACCCGCAGTGCATCGCGGTAGCGGACACCCGGACCGCGGTAGGGCGGTGGGCGCAGTTCGGTGTCGGTCACGAAATCGGGGACCCGCAGGCCCCTCGGCCGCCCGTGGCCGGACAGTTCCATGGCCACCATGCGCAACGAGGTCCGTAGGTCATCCGTGTACACGTGGGTGCACTCGACGTACGGCGCCGCCGACCCGATCGAGACCGTCCGCGCCGCCGTCAGCGCGTCGTCGAGGCCTGCCCGGGCCGTCACCGACAGGCGGGTGCCCACCACCAAGCACACGGTGCAGTCACCGACCGCCTCGGCCACACCGGGATGTCCCATGACACCGGTCACGCCCAGCGCCGACGACGAACCCGAACCCGGCGTGCCCGCGACGTCTTTGGCGTCCGGCACGCAGGCCACCCGCGCGCGCAGCAGCGCGCGCAGCGTCTCCAGCTCCGCTCGGGCATCGTCGCGGGCCACCTGCTCGCCGGCGATGATCGTGACCGGCCCGTCGGCGGCACGCAGCGCGCGCAGTACCGGATCCAGGTCACCGATCCGGGGCGCCGCCGATGGACGGGTGGTATGCCCGTCGTAACCGATGACCGTGACCTGCTTCTGCTGAACGTCCTTGGGCAGCAACAGGACAGCCGGTCCACCGCCGCGTGCCGCCGCGATGGCCTCCGGCAGGGCGGTGACGATGTCGGAGGGTGTCAGCACCCGCCGGCACCAGACCGATACCGCGGAGAACAACGCCTCGGCATCCAGCGCGCCATTGCGGCCGCTGGTGTCCTGGAAGCTGCCGCGCCCGTCCATCGTTGTCGCCGGCTGGCCCACCAATGCCAGCACCGGGACGCGGCTGGCCAACGATTCCCCGAGGCCTGGAACAAGATTTAGGGCACCCCCGCCGGAAGTCGCCGCCACGACGCCCAGGCCGGCGCCGCTGCGGCTGTACCCGTCGGCCATCGTGGCCGCGGAGAATTCATGCTTGGCCAGCACGGCGGTGATGTCTGCGCAGAAGTGTGCGGCATCGTAAAGATCTTCGATGTTGGCGCCGTCGACGCCGAATATGTAATCGGCGTCGGCCCTTGCGAGATGCTCGACGATGTGGTCGACCACCCGGTGTTGCCTCGACATCTGGTCACCTAACTTATGACGATGCCAGTGACACGACCCGCGGGTAACTTCAGTTCACTCCGAAAGGGGATCCCCGCGGATTACCTGCACTTTTAGATGTGTGTCAAATAGCCGTGGAACCGGCCATCCGGGTCGTAGGCCGAGCGCACCCGGTCCAGCCGCGCCATGTTCGGTTCGGTGATGAATCGCGCCGGGCGCCGGCACAGGTTCTCGTCCGCCAGCGAGATACCGGTCGCCAGGTGCGACATCGCGGCCATGTTGGACGCGGCCCAGTCGCCGTACCGTTCGTCGTCCGCCGGGTCCTGCCAAATGGTGTACAGCGCCAGGTAGATGTCGTCTTCGAGGCCGTACACCATGTCGGTGCGGCTCGGCGACGTCTTCCAGCCCGTGAAGATGAAGTGTGACGGGTGCGGCGGCATGGTTTCGATGATCCGGCGGATGCCCGGCAGTAGTTCTTCGGCGGAAGCCGAGGTGAACATGCTATCCGCGATGTAGCGGTGGCCCTTCGGGTAACTGGTCATCACGGCCGTGTACCAATTGGTCAGGGTCGTCGGCGCGTAGGGAAGGCTGACGATCGCTTTGTCGACGACCGGGCAACTGCCCAGCGGGGCAAGGGCTTTGGCCGCGTCATCGTCTGAATCGGCGAAGACGGGCGAGGCGATCGTGATGCCCGGCCGGTCGAGGCCGGCTCCCGGGAAGCTACGGGCGGTGTGCATCTGCAGCTCGACCCGGTCGTCGAGCTCGCCGCTGATCGAGCGCGCCCACGTGAAGACCTCGTCGGCGAGTTCGATCGGGTACATGTACAGGCAGGTGCCCCAAACCGCCGGACGCGGATAGACCCGAAGCTTGAACGAGGTCACCACGCCGAAGAAACCGGGACCCGAACCGCGTGCAGCCCAATACAAGTCGGGATGGTTCTCGGGATCGCAATAGATCCGCTCACCGTCCGCGGTGATGACCTCCAGCCCGAGCACGCTCTCGCACGCCGGTCCGAGGGCCCTGCTGTTCCAGCCGTAGCCGCCTTGCAGCAGATAACCACCCAGGCAGATCCCCTCGCAATGGCCCGCGGGAAAGAACAGGTTTTGCCCGTCGAGTTCGGCCGCGAAGATGCTGGCGATCTTTCCCGGGCCCACGTCCGCGGTCATCCGTTCCGAATCGACGCTGCAGTGGTCGAGGCGGCTGACGTCCAGCAGCAGGCCGCCGTCGCGAAGGTGGTTGGCGACCCAGCTGCGCCCGCCCGAACGTACCCCGACGCGATGCCCGTTCGCCCGCGCATAACGCAGCGCCGAGACCACGTCATCGCAGTCGTGCGCCTGCACGATCACATCCGGAAATCGTTCCGGCACAAGGCCGTTCCAGACCGTATCGAGGCGGGCCGTTTCGTAGCCCGCGTCGCCGCGGAAGAAGGTGCGTTCGGTGGTGAGCAGAGACATTCGCGTTCCTTAAACCGTCGCCAGTTGGTCGCTGTTCTGCGACCGTCTGAGGTAGCCCGCGACCTTCGCGGCCAGGGGGGTGGCGGCCAGGCGGATCGCCCGCAGCGGGCCGTTCGGCGGAATCCCGTATCCGATCGCGAAGAGTCCCTCGCCGACATGGCAGGCGAAGCCGCCGCGCGGGTTGCCGTGCTGGTCGAGGACATCGAGGTGGCCGACCAAACCGTGCAGGTTCGCCTCGAACCCGGTTGCGGTGATGATCACCTCGGGCGTCAGCGATGTGCCGTCGGCGAGGATGACGGCGTGGGATTCCAGCCGCGTGACGGCGCCGACGACTTCGACGCGCCGCGCTCGCACCACGTCGACCAGCCCGTCGGCCAGCGTGGGAATGCGACCCCGGGTCTCGACAGTCGCTTTGAGGCCGACCGTGGGCCGCTGAAAACCATACGGGGACAGGTCGCCCCACATCAGGCGGGTCGCGCGGGCGATCAGCGGATCGACCATGCGGGCGGGGACCCTTGCGGACAGCTCGAGGAAGATGTCCGACGGGAACCCGCCGATGGCCCGCCGCACCAGGTGTGGCGGTGTGCGCACCGCCAGCCAAATCCGGCGGGCGCCGTCGTTGGCCAGCTGCACGGTGATGTCGGCGGCGGAGTTGCCCGCCCCGACGACGAGGACGTCTCGGCCGCGGTACGGCCACGCGTTGGCGAACTCCCCGGAGTGAACGATCTCGCCTTCAAAGCGATCAAGCCCGGGCCAGCGAGGGGCGGCCGGCACGCCATAGTTTCCTGTGGCGAGAACTATTGTCCGGCTCCGGATTTCGCCACATGATGTGTTGATCTGCCACACGCCCCCGCAACGATCGACCGAGTGGACTTCGCAGCCGAGCATGAGCGAAATCTTCTGCCGGACGACGTAGCCATCGAAGTAGCGGACCATGTCCTCCTTGGTGGGCCACCGGCCGGCACTCAACGGGATACGTTGTCCCGGTAGGTGGGACAAGAACCCGGTTGTGTTGAGGCGGAAGTCGTCATAACGAGTGCGCCAGGAGATTGCCGGCGCCGCCGCGCGGTCCAGCACGAGGGCTTTGACGGCGTGCCGGTGATCGAGTTGCCGTGCGACGGCCAGGCCCGCGGGTCCGGCTCCGATGACAACGGCATCGACGCTGTCCCGAAGCCCGGCCGCGAGGTGGGTCCCTGGCATGCCGGTGTAACGACACGCGAGGGCGTGGGGTTCAGTGCGCGGGATTTACAGCGATCGCTGCAACAAAACCTGTCCGGTGTCGGCGGCAACCACCTGCACGGCGGCGATCTGGTCGACCGGAGTCGAGATGGCACCCGCCGGTGTCGCCGTGTGGCCGGGCACGGCCACCCATGTCGCCAGCCGGGTCTGGCTGCCGTCGCGCCCCAACACGACCATCGCGAGCGTGTCATGGTGCGCGGTCAGCGGAGCCAGGCAGACGCAGCGCAGGTTGATGGATGTCCCCCAGTGCTGGCCGCTGACGGCGACCGTCGACGTCAGCAGGCTGGTGCCCACCTGCGCCATCGGCTCCGTCGACGCGGTCATCTGCTGGGACGGAGTTGCCGACCACCCGTGCAGGCCGACGAACACCGCGATGGCCAGTACCGCGGCCGCGGCCGCCGACGCAACCCAGGTCACTACCCGGGTGCGGCGCCGCCGCCAACGAACCGTCGCCAGCAGCGACGGCAGCAATTCCGCAGACATCTCCGGGGCCGGACCGGATTGTTCGATCGCGGCCACCTCGTCACGGTCGAGCTGTGACAGCAGGGCCGGCACACCACTGAGATCGGCGACGGCGGACCGACAGGCCGGGCAGTGCGCCATGTGCGTCTCGAATTCGCGCCGTTGCGCGGCCGACAAAGAGCCCAACACGTATGCGGCATCCCACATCGCGTAACGATCTTCGGGAGGGCCGATATCGCGCACCGGCGTCCTCATTTCATCCATCTCTCTCACCCCTCGCGCATTCGGAGCCCCTCATCGGGTAACCCCAAGTTCCTGCAGAGTGAGTCGCAACGCCCGCACAGCATAGTGTAGTCGCGACTTCACTGTTCCCTCTGCGATTCCGAGGTCGGCAGCAGTCTGTGTGGTGGTCCAACCGCGGTAGTAGGACCGTTCGATCACCGCTCGGTGGTCGGCGGACAACTGGGCCATCGCGTCCGCTATCAGCAATCGGTCCAGCGCCGCATTGACCTCGTCGGGCGTGGACTGTTCGGGCGCACCCGAGACGTCTGTGGAGCCGACGACATTGCGAAACCGCGCGCTGCGCCGGTCGTCGATGATCATGTTGCGCGCCACGGTGAACAACCACGCCCGCGCCGAGCGCTCGGTGTCGCCGATGACCTCGGGGTGTTGCCACGCCCGCAGCAGCGTTTCCTGGACCACATCCTCGGACTGGCTCGCGTCCCCCGTCAGCCGCAGCGCGTACCGCCACAGAACCGCGGCGTGTTCGTCGTAAAGCGCCTTCATCAGAGCGGCCTCGGCAGCCCCGGACGCCCTTCCAGTGCCAGCCACACGAGCCACTCGATCACCTCCTGCCCGGGAAACGAGGTGAGTGGGCGTTTAGTTCAAGGCTAGTCGGCCCCTAAGCCGAGGTCAGGATGCGTGGCCCCGCGTCGGTGACCGCCACGGTGTGCTCCCAGTGCGCCGCCCGTGACCCGTCGGTGGTGATGACCGTCCACTGGTCATCGAGCACCACGGTCTTGCCCGTTCCCAGCGTCAGCATCGGTTCGATGGCCAGGACCGACCCGGCGGCCAGCAATGGGCCGCGTCCCGGAGAGCCCTCGTTGGGCAGGAACGGGTCCAGGTGCATCTGGCGGCCGATGCCGTGGCCGCCGTAGCCCTCGACGATGCCGAACGCCCGCGAATGGCGGGCCTCGGCGTCGCGGGTGCCCATCTCGATGGCGTGCGATACGTCGGTCAGCCGGTTACCGGGCACCATGGCCGCGATTCCGGCCTCCAGCGATTCCCTGGTGGCCTGCGATAAGGCTTCGTCGGCCGCATCCAGCATCCCGACTCCGAAGGTGATCGCGGCGTCGCCGTGCCAGCCGTCGAGCACCGCCCCGCAATCGATCGACACCAGGTCACCGGGCGCCAAAATCTCGGCGGCCGAGGGAATCCCGTGCACCACGCGCTCGTTGACCGACGCGCAGATCGACGCGGGGTAGCCGTGATAGCCCAGGAACGACGGCGCCGCGCCGGCGTCCCTGATCACCGACTCTGCGATGTCGTCCAGGCTCAGCGTCGACACCCCGGAAACCGCGGCCGCGCGGACCGCCTGCAATGCGGCCGCCACCACCGCGCCGGCCGCGGCCATCGCGTCGAGTTCGCCGGCACTGCGCTGCGGCACCACCTTGCGACCCCGCAGCCGCGCCAGCGGGTTCATCCCTACTTGCCCAGCGCCTGCAGCGCCCGGGCGAACACCTCGTCCATGGTGCCGATGGCGTCGACCGTCTTGAGTTCGTCGCTGTAGTAATCCAGCAGCGGCGCGGTCTCGGCACGGTAGATCTTCATCCGGTTCAGGATGACGTCGTCGGTGTCGTCGGCGCGACCGCGGCCCTTCAGCCGCTGCAGCAACTCGTCTTCGGAGACCCGGAATTCCAGCACGGCGTCGATGTCGGTGCCCCGGCGTCCCAGCATGTCGTGCAGCGCCTTGGCCTGCTCGATCGAGCGCGGGTACCCGTCCAGGATGAAACCGTTGGCCGCGTCCGAATCGTTCAGCCGGTCGTCGACGAGCTGGTTGGTCAACTCGGAGGGCACCAGGTCGCCGGCGTCGAGGTAGCGCTTGGCCTCCAGGCCGAGCTTGGTGCCGTTCTCGATGTTGCTACGGAATAGCTCTCCGGTGGAGATTTGCGGGATCCCCAGCTTCTCCGCGAGCTTCTGGGCCTGCGTCCCCTTGCCCGCCCCCGGCGGGCCCAGCAAAACGACTCTCACTTGAGGAACCCTTCATAGTTGCGCTGCATGAGCTGGCTCTCGATCTGCTTGACCGTATCCAAGCCCACGCCAATCATGATCAACACCGCGGTACCGCCGAACGGCAGATTCTGAACCGCTCCGCTATTGCCAATCTGCAAGAACAGGTTGGGCAGCACCGAGATTGCGCCGAGGTAGATCGAACCCGGCAGGGTGATCCGACTCAGCACGAATCGCAGGTAATCGGCCGTCGGCTTGCCCGGCCGGATGCCGGGAATGAAGCCGCCGAACTTCTTCATCTCGTCGGCACGCTCGTCGGGGTTGAACGTGATCGAGACGTAGAAGTACGTGAAGAAGATGATGAGGCCGAAGTAGATGGCGATGTACACCGGATCGCTCGGGTCGGACAGGTAGGTGCCGACGAACTTGTCCCACCAGCTGTTGCCCACGCCTCCGGCGCCGCTGCGGATCAGCTGCGTGATCAGGTGCGGGATGTAGATCAGCGAGGACGCGAAGATCACCGGGATAACACCGGCCTGGTTGACCTTGAGCGGCAGATACGTCGACGTTCCGCCGTACATGCGGCGGCCGACCATGCGCTTGGCGTACTGGACCGGGATCCGGCGCTGGCCCTGCTCGACGAACACCACGCCGACGATGATGACCAGCGCGGCGATCAGGACCGCGCCGAAGATCATCCCGCCCCGGCTGTCCAGAATCTGCTTGCCCTCGGCGGGGATGCGCGCCGCGATGCCAACGAAGATCAGCAGGGACATGCCGTTGCCGATGCCGCGTTCGGTGATCAGCTCGCCCATCCACATCACCAGCGCCGCCCCGCTGGTCATCACCAGCACGATGACGACCAGCGTGAAGATGCTCTGGTCGGCGATGATGTCCAGCGAGCAGCCCTGCAGCAGCCCGCCGTTGGCCGCCAGGGCCACGATGCTGGTGGCCTGCAGGACGGCCAGCGCGATGGCCAGATAACGCGTGTACTGCGTCATCTTGGCCTGGCCGGATTGGCCTTCCTTGCGCAGCTCCTCGAACCGCGGGATGACCACCGTCAGTAGCTGCACGATGATGCTGGCTGTGATGTAGGGCATCACCCCCACCGCGAACACGGTGAGTTTGAGCAGCGCACCACCGGAGAATAGGTTGATCAGCGAATAGATCTGTCCGGCCGCGCCGCCGCTGGCCTCTTTGATGCACTGCTGGACGTTGGGGAAGTTGACGCCCGGGGACGGTAATGCGGCGCCGACCCGATACAAGACGACGATGCCAAGAGTGAAGAGGATCTTCCGTCTCAGGTCGACTGTCCGCAGCGATGAGATGAAAGCGGAAAGCAACTCTTCCTCCTGCGCAGCCGGGGTTTCCTGCATCACGCGCCCAACACCCGCAGGCCAGGACGTACGGCCGACTTATCTATAGCGCGTCAAACCGTGTACGAGACTAACAGCTGGTACGCCCAGGTCTGGTCAGGGCCTTTGGGTCGGCCCTTCGATCGCGCCGCGCGGCGCCGTCGGCCGGGTGTTCGCGCCGTCGCGGCACCGCGCGAAAAAACACAGGAAGCCGTAAGCCGTGCGGCGTAAAGTTCCTCCTGACTCGTTGCATTTGCTAAATAACTTGGGAGCAGCATGACACGCACTGACCAGGACAGCTGGGACTTGGCCTCAAGCGTCGGTGCCACGGCCACGATGGTCGCCGCGGCCCGCGCACTGGCCAGCGAGGCCGGCAACCCGATCATCAACGACCCGTTCGCCGCGCCGCTGGTGCGTGCCGTCGGTCTGGATTTCTTCCGGCGCCTGGTCGACGGCGAGGTCGCCGAATCCGACGGCTACGAGGGCAGCGGTCAGGATCTGGGGCTGGAGACCGACTCCATCGCCGTGCGCACCCGCTTCTTCGACGACTTCTTCCTCAACGCCGCCCGCGACGGGGTCCGCCAGGCCGTGATCCTGGCGGCCGGCCTCGACGCCCGCGCCTACCGGCTGAGCTGGCCGCCCGGCAGCGTGGTCTACGAGGTCGACCAGCCCGCCGTCATCGAGTTCAAGAGCACCACCATGTCCAGCCTGGCCGCCGCGCCGACCGCCGAGCGGCGCACGGTCAGCATCGACCTGCGCGAGGACTGGCCGGCCGCGCTGCGCGCCAGCGGTTTTGACGTGACGCAGCCGACCTCGTGGAGCGCCGAGGGTCTGCTGATGTACCTGCCGCCCGAGGCCCAGGACCGGCTCTTCGACAACATCACCGAGCTCAGCGCCGCCGGCAGCAAGCTGGCCACCGAGTACCACCCCGACACCACGGGCACGACGATGTCGCAGCGCGCCCAGGAGTTCAACGACAGGTGGGCCAAAATCGGCTGCGACATCGACCTGTCGGGCCTGTTCTTCGACGGCGAGCGCAGCAACGTCGTCGACTACCTGACCGGCAAGGGCTGGGAGGTGGCGGCCCGTCCGCGCCGCGAACTGTTCGGCGACTACGGCCTGCAATTCCATGACGACGAGGCGATGGCGCAGTTCCGCAACATCGTCGCCGTCACCGCCACCCTGCGCTGAAGCTCAGCGGGGATTGGCGGCGGGTGCGCGCACGACCATGGGCACCGCGGGGAAACACCACGCCATCTCCGAGCGCGACTTGCGCAGCGCTGCGGTGCCGTAACCCCGCTTGCGGTGATCGGGGTGAATCCAGATCCGGACGTCGACCTCGCCGCGGACCAGCTCGCCGAACACCATGCCGACCTTCTCGCCGGAGTCGATCGCCACGAACCACGCGGCCTCTTCGTCGTCGACGCGGCTGAGCGCGGCCCTGATCTCGTCGTCCACGTTGCCGGCGGGTCCACCGGAGCCGTCACCGGCAAAGCCGATGT
Source organism: Mycobacterium sp. 852002-51971_SCH5477799-a (assembly GCF_001667145.1). Classification (GTDB taxonomy): domain Bacteria; phylum Actinomycetota; class Actinomycetes; order Mycobacteriales; family Mycobacteriaceae; genus Mycobacterium. The sequence goes on along the minus strand of NZ_LZIF01000103.1, from coordinate 4,396 downwards.
CCTCGGTGCGGACGGCGAAGATGTCGCGGTCGATCGCGGCGGAGAAGGGCCGCAGCTCCAGCGTCTCGCCCAGGCTCGCCGGTCGCTCGCCCAGCGTGAAGCTCAGCTGCTTGTTCAGGTCTTCGAGTTCGGCGAGGATCTTGCGGCGCGAGTCGATGGTGAGCTGATCGAACGACATGCCCATCACCGCTTCGGCGGCGACATGCGAGGTGTCGAGCAGGCGGACGATCGCCTCCACCGCGGCCGCCTTGTTCTCCGATCCCACGACGAGGTCGGCGATTTCGTGCCGTCGCTCAAGGGCTTTCAACAGTGCGTCCGCGATTTCGCGGCGGGCGGCTTTGCGGTCCTGGTCGGTCATTGCACCAGCCTAGAACGCCGGTGGTGTCACCGCGCTACATCTTCGGCTTCCCAGCTCCTGGAAGCGCTGATAGCGATCCTCGACCGCGCTCGCCCAGGCGGGGTCGGGCTCGACTGTGCGCTCGATGCGCGCCCACCGGGCGGCATCGGCGATGGTCGTCTCCAGGCCGACCGCCATGCGCGCCAGGAAGGCCGCCCCCAGCGCGGCCCCTTCCGCCACGCCGGACACCTCGACCGGCCGCCCAGTGGCGTCGGCGATGGCCTGCAGCCACGGCCCCACTCGGGTGCCGCCGCCGGTGGCCACGATGCGCGACACCGGCGCACCGCCGAGTTCGATGAGCGTGCGGACCACGAAGCCGGACGCCTCGTAGGCGGCCCGTCGCAGCGCGGCGGCGTCGTGGGTCAGGTCCAGGGCCTCGAGCACGCCTCGGCGGTCCCGATCGTGAAAGGGGGTCCGCTCACCGCGCAGATAGGGTGCCCACACGGGAATGCGCCCGGGTTCGACGTCGGTCGGATCTGCCGCTGCCACAACGCGATCCACCCAGCCCAGGAACAGCCCGCCCGCGTTGCTGGCCCCGCCGATCTGGCTCTTGCCGGGCGTGGTGTGCGGAATGGTCCACAGGCCGGGCATCTGCCGGGCCTCCGAGATGGTGGTCCACACAATCAGCGTGGTGCCGCACATCACCAGCACGTCGCCATCGTGATCGGCGCCGGCGACGATCTGTTCGCACAGCGCGTCGATGGCGCCGGTGGCCAACGCGGCGTCGGTGCCGCGCACCTGTCCGACGACGGCTCCCATGCTCTCCACCCGCGGCATCTGCTCGACGGCCGCGCCGCGCTCGGCGCAGGCTTCGGGATTCCAGCCGGTCCCGTCGAACAAGGGGAACGCGGTGGCGGCGGTGGCGATGTCGATCACCGGCTGGCCCGACAGCGCGTGGTTGGCCACCGCCGGCGCGGGCCAATAGCCGGCGGCGCCCGGCGCGTGGGCGGCCGTCCAGCGCAGGAACTCCCCGGCCTCGCCGAGCGCGGGCAGCGGCTGAGCGTCGCCGCCGGGGGGGCGGCCGCGGCCGTCCCCGTAGAGAAGTCCCGGCGTGACGGGCGAGCCGCTGTCGTCGACCGCGGTCATCGACGGCACCATCGCCGAGACGGCCGCCGCCGCGATGCCGGGCTGATGGATCAGTCCGTTGAGCGCCGCCGACGGTCCACGCCGCCACGCCGCCTCGGCGTCGTGCTCCAGCCGGTCGGGTGCCGGTACCCGCAACTCATGCGGGATGCGCACGCGGCCCGTCACGTTGCCGTCGGCGTCGGCGGCTATCGCCTTGACCGCGGTGCTGCCGACGTCGATACCGATTGTGACGTCTTTGCGTGACACGGGCGTCACCGTACGCCAGCATTGGCACTCGTGACGTCCAAACCGCGCGCCTTGGTGACGGCCCCCATGCGGGGGGCGGGCTTCGCCAAACTGCGCGAGCTGACCGACGTCGTGTACGACCCCTGGATCGAAAAAGCCCCGCTGCGCATCTACAGTCCCGAGCAGCTGGCCGAGCGGATCAGCGGCGAGTCCGCCGAAATCGTGGTGGTGGAAAGCGATTCGGTGCGCGGCCCGGTGTTCGAGCAGGGCGTGCGGGTGATCGCGTCCACCCGCGGCGACCCGAACAACGTCGACATCGCGGGCGCCACCGCGGCCGGCATCCCGGTGCTCAATACCCCGGCCCGCAACGCCGATGCCGTCGCCGAGATGACGGTGGCCCTGCTGCTGGCCGCCACGCGTCACGTGCTGGCCGCGGACGCGGATGTACGCAGCGGCAACATTTTTCGCGACGGCAGCATCCCGTATCAGCGGTTCCGGGCGGCCGAGGTCGCAGGACAAACCGCCGGGCTGGTGGGCCTCGGCGCCGTCGGCCGGGCGACGCAATGGCGGTTGTCCGGACTGGGCCTGCGGGTCATCGCGCACGACCCCTACAACCCCGACGCCCGGCATAGCCTCGACGAGCTGCTGAGCGAGGCCGACGTGGTCTCGCTGCACGCCCCGGTCACCGAGGACACCGCCGGGATGATCGGCGCGCGGGAGTTCGCCGCCATGCGCGACGGCGTGGTCTTCCTCAACACGGCGCGCGCCCAGCTGCACGACACCGATGCCCTGGTCGACGCCCTGGCCGCGGGCAAGGTGGGCGCCGCCGGGCTCGACCACTTCGTCGGCGAATGGCTGCCGGTGGATCACCCGCTGGTGGCGATGCCCAACGTGGTTTTGACCCCGCATATCGGGGGCGCCACCTTCGACACCGAGGCCCGACAGGCACAGATGGTGGCCGACGACCTCGAGGCGCTGCTGGCAGGCAAGGCGCCCGTTCATATCGTCAACCCGGAGGTGCTGGGGCCATGAAGTACGTCGACAACCCGGAGACCGCGGTCCTGGACGCCGCTAAGGACATGCTGCGTCGCGGCCTCGTGGAGGGGACGGCGGGAAACATCTCGGCCCGGCGCGCCGACGGCAACGTCGTCGTCACCCCGTCGTCGGTGGACTACCGCGACATGCAGCTCGACGACCTGGTGGTCATCGACGCGGACGGCGCGGTGCTGCAGGCGGCCGAGGGCCGGTCGCCGTCGTCGGAAATGCAGCTGCACCTGGCCTGCTATCGGGCCTTCGACGACATCGGCAGCGTCATTCACAGCCATCCGGTGTGGGCGACCATGTTCGCCATCGCCCACGAATCGATCCCGGCGTGCATCGACGAGTTCGCGGTGTACTGCGGCGGCGACGTCCGGTGCGCCGACTATGCCGCATCGGGCACGCCCGACGTCGGCACCAATGCAGTCAAGGCGCTCGAGGGCCGCGGCGCCGCGCTGATCGCCAACCACGGCCTGGTGGCGGTGGGACCGCGGCCCGACAAGGTTCTGCACATCACCGCCCTGGTCGAGCGGACCGCCCAAATCGTCTGGGGTGCAAGAGCACTCGGTGGTCCGGTGCCCATTCCCGAGGACGTCAACCGCAACTTCGCCGGCGTATACGGCTATCTGCGCGCCAACACCTGACGCTGGTCGATGCCGACTTTCACCGCACCGCTCTCGCCCTGGTTGGCGATCGCCAGAAAGGCCTCGCGCCACTGCCCCAAGCCGAACGTGTGGGTGAGCATGGGGCGCAGATCAATTCGGCCCGCGGACGCCAGGTCGAGGTAATGGGCGATGGCGTGCTTGCGCTGCCCCTCCACCTCTTCGATGCCGAAGGCGTTCGAGCCGACGAACGAGGCCTCCTTGAAGTAGAGCGGGCTGTCCTCCCAGCGTCCGGGCGCATGAACACCGGCCTTTACCAACGTCCCTCGCGACCGCAGGACCCGGACGCCGACTTCGAAGGTCTCGGGCTTGCCGACGGTGTCGTAGACGACGTCGACCGTGCCGGGGTGAGCCATCGGCAGTCCCTGCAGCGGCTGGCGCAGCCGGCCGCCGCCCCACTTGACCAGTTCCTCGATGACGGCAAGGCGCGGTTCGTGCGCAAGGATTTTCGCGGCACCCAAGCGGCGCGCCAGCTCGGCCTGCGCAGTGAAGCGCGCCACCACCGCGACGGCAACGTCGGGATACAGCGCCCGCAGGATCGCGACCGCACACAACCCGAGCGAGCCGGCCCCGTACACCAGTACGGCGCCGGAGCGCGGCGGCGGATGGCGGGTGATCGCGTGCAGCGACACCGAGAACGGGTCGGCGAACACCGCCATCTCGTCGGGAATCGATTCCGGCACGGCGAACAGCATGCTGTCGTGGGCGGGCATCAGCTCGGCGTAGCCGCCGGTCACGTCGGCCGAGACCCCGGTGTGGATGCCGGGCTTGATGTCGCCGTCGGTGAAACTCCAGCACAGGCTGTAGTCACCGGCTTCGCATGCGGGACAAGGCGATTCGATGCCGCGCGGCCCGCAGGACAGCCACGGGTTGAGCACCACCCGCCGGCCCGGCGGGGGGGCCCGGGGCGGGGGGGGGGGGGGGCCCCCCGCGGCGGCGCCCGCGGGGGCCCGGGGGGGGGGGCGCGGACACAAACCCGGCACGGCCG
>NZ_LZIF01000102.1 GCF_001667145.1 Mycobacterium sp. 852002-51971_SCH5477799-a | reverse complement strand
CTCGTCCTCAACGGTCTGGGCGTGCACCTCGAAGCGGCCCGCCATCGCCCGCATCTCGTGCGGGTCGGTCATAAAATGAGTAGGCACTGTATTCTCCGATCTCGAGTTGAGCTACTTTCACGGACAGGTCACTGATATTTGGCTGACTGAAATAGCCTTGTATGCAACGATGTTAGGTTGGAGTCGCTCCCGGCGACATGCGCTAACCGGCCACAATTGCGTTCGCGGCCTCGGTGGCCGCATATGATGCGGCGCTGGTACCCAGCGTGTTCACAAACATCTCATGCACCGCGGCGGCCTGAGCGACAATCGCCTGATACAACTGGGCATGCGCGGCGAAGTGCGTTGCTGTTAGGGCCGATACCTCATCGGCGGCCGCCGGGACGATACCGGTGGTCGGGGCCGCCGCCGCGGCATTCTGGGCGGACATGACAGCTCCGATGCCGCGCAGATTGCCGGCCGTCTCGGCCAGAACTTCCGGTTGGGTAGTGACGAAGGACATTTGGTTCTTCTTCCTCTGTTGGTTTCACCTATGTCGACTGTGGGTTCCGCGGTATGAGCTTGGGATTTGCGTTTTTCACGTGCACTGCGTGGGTGCCCGGTTTCTTTCGCAGCTCTGCGAGCAAGCCATCGAGGTTGTCAGGATCGGTATGCCAGTGCTGAACGCTGTCCGGATTTTTCGCCATGTCGGCCACAACACGTTGCAGGCTTTCGGGCGAATCGCTGTCTTTGAGGTTCGTTCCCCGGTTGCCTCTGACACCGCGCCCCTTGGCACCACCACCGGATACGGCGCGAGGGAGCGCGGCACCGAGCGCTCCGCCGGCCATACCTGCCATGGCCGATCCGCCGTAGAAGCTTCCCGCGCTTACGGCGGCAGCCCCAATAGCGTCCTCCGAGGTGCCCGACAGTACTGCGGCGGCGGTCCTGATCGCCGGGGTGGCCACGGCCCAACTAGGTGGAACCGCCAACCCGCCTACAAAACCGGCCTGGCCGACACTGGCTGCGACCGCAGATCCCGCGGCGCGTGCGCCCGAACCGAGCCCCGCCGCAAGGCTGGATGCCCCGGCCTTGACCGCGGCCGTCATATCGCCAAGATGCCGTCCTCCAATCACGAGCCCCATGATGGTGCTGATCAAGACATCATTAGCCGGCAGAATCATTTTCGGAACCAGCTCCACGTTCCCGGCAATCTTTGCCAGCGAAGATGAATTCAGATTGCTGAGAAAGCTCGCCAGCGATGAGCCCGACGCCGACGGATTTGCAGCGGCCGGTGCTGCCAGGCTTTGCAGAGTGCCTGGTGTTGCGGAGGTCAGCCGCGCCAATGCCGACTGGGTGCTCGCGCCCGTCGACGTTCCGGCGGCACGGGCGACCGAGGCAGCTTGTCCGGCCGAACCAGCCGGGTTGGTGTTTTGTGTAGGGGGCGCAAACGGCGTCACCGCGGCGGCGGCTGCCGACTGGCCGGCATAGCCGTACATCGCCGCCGAATCCTGGGCCCACATTCCCGCGTATCGGGCTTCATTGGCCGCGATTGCCGCGGTGTTCTGACCGAAAACGTTGGTGGAAGTCAGCGACGCCAGTTCCGCACGGTTCGCTTCGATCACCGTCGGGGGCACCGTGGCAGCAAATGCGGCCTCATAGGCGGCCGCCGCCGATCTGGCCTGGTTGCCGGTCTGCTCGGCCTGCGCCGCGGTGGTGTGGAGCCATGCCGCATACGGCGCGGCCGCTGCCGCCATGTTCGCCGATGAGGGACCCAGCCATGCTGTGGTCAGCCCCGAGATCAACGAGGAATAAGAGGCGGCGGTCGAACGCAGTTCGGCGGCCAGCGCATCCCATGCCGCACCGGCGGCCAGCATCGATCCCGACCCCGCGCCGGCATACATGCGAGCGGAATTTATCTCCGGAGGCATCGCGCCGTAATCCATTGCTAGGCTCCTCGATTGATTGCGCGGGCGTTGGCAGTTCCGATAGGCGACGATGGCGTGCCGGCGCCGGTCATTCGTCGGCCTCGGGTAGCAGACCCTCGGGTATCACAAAGATGTTGGCTGTGGTGGCTTCTCGCGCATCGGCAGCGCCGCCTGTACCCGTCGCTCGAGCAGCGGCACCACCGGTCCTGCCCATAGCGCGTCCGGCCAAGCCAGACAGCGCCATATTGCCGACAAGGCTTCCAGGTCGATCGGCCGCGAGTGCCACTGGAGCGGCGCTCAGGCTGCTCTCCGGCAATGTCGCTGCCATCGTCTTGATCGCCGGAGCGCTCGAAGCCCAGCCTTGCGGCACGGACAATCCCCCGACGACGCCCGCGCGGCCGATGCCCGCCGATACCGGTGCGCTGACTATCCGTGGGACGCCTGCGGTGGTCGCTTTGGCCAGCGCTTTGGAGTAATTCTCGGATGCGGTCGTCAAGTTCGCCGCGGCTTGAGGCGCTAGGTAACTCTGTATACCGAGAAGATAAGGGACACCCGGGATGGTGAACAACGACGCCGGCGATAGCGGCCCCGTGATGAAGCTGTCGAGCGACGACAGAAGCGACGGTGAAGCGGCGGCCGCGGCGGGCGGATCAGCGGCGGCCATGGGCGTGGCGAGGCTTTGCAATGCCTGCGGCGTCGCGGAGATTGTCTGCGGCAACATCTGAACGGGCGCGCCGGCCGCCATGCTGGTGGCCTGGGTCACCGCCGCAGCTTGACCCGCTGACCCGGCGGGATTTGTAGTCTGCGGAGCAGGGGTGAACGGCGTCACCTCCGATGCGGCCGCCGAGGAACCGGCATAGCCGTACATTGCCGCCGCATCCTGGGCCCACATCTCCATGTACTGCGCTTGAGTAGCCATGATTGCCGGGGTGTTTTGGCCAAACAGATTCGTCGCGATCAATGCCATCAATTGCGTCCGATTGGCCGCCACCACCGGCGGCGGAACGGTTCCCGCGAACGCGGTCTCATAGGCAGCTACGGCCGCCTTTGCCTGTAGGGCAGTCTGTTCGGCCTGCGCAGCGGTTGCGGTCATCCACGCCAGATATGGGGACGCTGCCGCCGCCATCGACGCCGACGATGGACCTTGCCATCCGAACGTCAGGTCGGAGATGACCGAAGAGTAGGACGCGGCGCTCGAGTGCAATTGCGCGGCCAGCTCATCCCATGCCGCTGCAGCAGCCAGCATCGGTCCCGGCCCAGGACCGGTGTACATGCGACCTGAGTTGATCTCGGGCGCAAGCAGTCCAAAGTCCATCTACCACCTCTTTTCTCGCTGGACCTCCGTTCGTGTTATTTCCCTGGGCTCGCTGGCTGAGTACGTGGAGAAAGCTGTCAGGACGCTGTCTACGGCTCGCGCTGGAGCAGCTGCCAATTCGCACTTCTCGTAAGTGCGCTTTCGGTGAACCCACGATGAGCCCCCTGGGCGCTGCCCTCCGTAGAGTCGAGATGCGTTTCCGCGCGGATCATTTCATCCGCGGTCGGCGTGGCAGCGCGAACGAGTCTCCAGCATCACCGGACAGTGCCGGACGTCAGGCATAGCCGCGCCACGGTCGAGATCATGAAGCAGGCGTAACGATCGGTGGCGAGCGCGTCTGCGCCCGTGGCGAATTGATGATCGGAGATTGTGGCTGTGGGATTGGTGGCCACAGGTGTGTTTAACGGGACCCTTTCCGTGATCGCCGACGCGGCACCCATGCTGGTCCCTCGATCGCGTCAGCGTTGAGCCAGAGCATTAAACCGGTGTTATACGCCACGAGCAACGCATATAGCAGCATGTCCCGGAGATCGAACCCGAGTGGACCTGGTACATGGTGAGTTGCGGCAACCGCGCATGTGATCGTCATCGCGAACCAGAGGGTGATCGCAAGAGCGGTAAACCACAGCGCGGCACGACGAGACATGCTCGCCAAACATGCGAGCATTGCGTATCCGAGCAACATGGCGCCGTGCAGCAGGCTGAATCGCAAGCCCAGCAGAGGTATTCGAGTCGGCTCGGCGAGAGGGCTAGCGATCGCCCAGCCCAGCGCGGCTGCGCCGAGGATTCCAGTCAGCACGCCTTGCAAAAGCAGAAAAATGCGACCTGATCGCCAATGCGAAGGATTGAGGCTGATTTTCTTCAGGTCCCCGGTCTCACCCGGAACCCGCCCCCTGGTGTAGCGGGCCATCATCAGCCGCTTCGACCCGATGTAGCCACAGTCGCCGCATCAAACTCGCTGCTGATTGGTGGCTCGATAAACACTCGCCGCCAGCGTCGAAACCCGCTACACCCGAAAGTCATTCGACATACCGCGATCTGGACAATAGAGCTCCCAGAGTCATGCGCTGAAAGCCGGCGCCGAACTGGAAGAGAAGGCGCATCCGACTTCCTGCTCGTCGCATCTGGTCATCCAGCGGTGCGAAGGCCCTCTCGTAATCTGCCGCCACTACCGTGCCGGTGGCCTCCAACGCTCGTATACCGGCGGGCATTCCCGAAATGTCGTTCAGCACAACGGCTCACTTCCCACTATCGACGAAGAATTCGACTCGCTGTGCGGTAGCCGGAGCCTTGTCAGATTACAGTTCCTACTGCAACTATTGCATAGTGCTATAGTTATTGCCAACTGACCTGCGGAGCGGCCCGCCCGGATGCACTCGTTCTTGTCAGGTGTAGGTCTCTCAGATCCGGTGTCATATCGCGACGCGTTAACCTCGCGATTGGACCCGTCTCACAGACTGTCATCTGACATCTGTCTCAAATTCGCGTCATTTTCCCAAACCACTCTGACGGCGGCTTCTGGGCCACCGTTGCTAGCGACCGACGAGTCCTACCTTGATACGTCACGCGACACGGACATTACTTCGTGGCGAAGTATTGAAAACGACTGGGACGTTGAGCGGTCCGCGGATGGCTGGCGTGTCTCGCCAGGTGGCGGGGGCGATGAGTTGCGGGCTGCGGCTTAGGATCTCGCGCAGCCGGTCGGGTTTCCAGTCGTGCCGGGGCCGCACCGAGGCAGTAGTGCGCTCCGTAGCCGAATGCCAGCGGTGCGGGGCCGTCGCGTCGTGGGTGAAGTTGGTTTGGTTGATCGAAAGACGGTCGGGTCGCGGTTGGCGGCCGCGAGTGACAACAAGGGCCTGGTGGCCGGCGGCGATCTGGAGTGGTCCCACTGCACCTCGGCCCGCGACGGAGAACACCGAATCGGTCGACTAGGGCGGCGGGGAGGTCGATCGCTGCTCACAGTAACGCATCTCGGTCATCATTGCGGCTAGGCCAACGCGGTGGCGTGGCGCTCACATCGGCCGCCACGGCGTCCGTCACGTCACTTGCTTGGTACCAGCGCTCTTAGCTGCGTCTGGGATGCTGTGCAGGTGTTGCGACGTCTGGAGGTGGCGGTCGAGGAATGACAGCAGGGTGTGCATTGTCTGTTCTGTGCTGTCGAGGAACCCCGCGTAGTGCCCGCCCGGGATGCGGGCCAGCTCGCCGAGTGGGGCTCGTTGTGCAGCGCGGATCGCGGGTCCGGGTGGGGCAACGCCGTCGTTGTCGTAAGCGACGACGAGCAGCGGGCAGGTGATGTGCGCGGCGATTCTGGCCGGACGGTAAAAGCCCACGCGCAGCGCTGATCGGGCGGCCACGGCCTGCTCCCATTGGGGATAGCGGTTCGCCGGGTTGAGCGCCCTGACGTAGTTTCGCGAGTCCGGTGTGGTCAGCGCTGCGACGGTGCCGCGTGCGCCGGCCAACGGAACGAGCAGCGGCTGGCGGCCGAGCCTGCCGCCGATAGCGTCTGCGGCCGCGCGGCTGACCGTGCGGGCGAACGACAGTGCGGTCATGTGCCGAAGCGCGTTGCGCATGGCATCAAGGCCGTCGGCGGCTGGGGCGTGCGCGATGGCTGCGGCGAGGTGAGGGTTGCGCGCGGCGAGGGTGAAGACGTGGCCACCAGAGATAGAGAAGCCCCAGATGGCGAGTTTGTCCACACCGGGCAGCGTTGAGGCGAAGTCGATCGCGGCTTGGAAGTCGTCGAGCTGGTCGCCAATCGTTACCAGTTGTCGTGGGCTGCCCTTGCTTTCGCCGAGACGGCGGTAGTCGAAAGCCAGGACGTTGTAACCCGCGGCGTGCAGTCGGTGTGCGATCGGGTCGGTGCCGGCTTCTTTGATCACCGCCAATCCGGCGGCCATGATGACGCACGCGCCGCCGGTGGCTGGATAGAACCACGCGGCGCACTGGCTGCCACCGCTGGTGAAGCTGACCTTCTGGCGTTGAGCGCTGCTCGGCATCTCTGTCTTCCCTTCTCTGCGTGCCCATTCATAACCGGCAGCTACCGGCGGGGCCTGCTCGCTGCGCTGTCGAGGTCTGACCGGTCGATACTGGTGGAACTCCGGACGCTGTAACTTACGTACATATCGTACGCATTAGCATACATACAGTATGTATGAAGGACAAGGAATGATGACTGCCGCTCGCCGCACGCAAGCCGAAAGAGCCGCCGTAACACGCACGGCGCTGATCGATGCGGCACGGCCATTGTTCGCCAACCACGGCTTCAGCGATGTCGCGCTGGAATCGATCGTGCGCGCGGCCGGCGTGACACGCGGGGCGCTATATCACCACTTCGCCGACAAGACCGAACTGTTCGCCGCGGTGTTCGAGCAAGTGGAACAGGAAGTGGCCAGCCGCATGGGCGAAGCGATCGCCGCCTCCCAAGCGAGTGACCCGGTAGAGATCATGCTGCTGGGAGCGAACTTCTGGCTCGACGCCTGCGCCGATCCGGAGATCCAGCGAATCGTGTTGGTCGATGCCCCGGCGGTTTTGGGTTGGACACGGTGGACCGAGATAGGAAATCGCTACAACATCGGATTGGTGCGCGCGCTGCTCACCAACGCGATCGACACCGGTCGCATCCCGCCGCAACCGGTGGAGGCCACCGCCCTGACGATGCTGGGCGCCATGCGTGAAGCCACCATCTTCGTGTCAAAAGCCCAAGACCATGACCGCGCCCGCCAAGAGGCAGGCAGGGTCATCAACCGGCTGATCCGCGCTCTCGAATAGCACAAACCGTCTCGGAGTCGTTCGCGGCGTCGGTCACTGGCCGCCAGGCGGCGACGAACGCTCGGCGGCGCTAGCTGCCACGGCAGCCTGCTGGAGACGTCGACGAAACGCGGCCCAACACTCGGCATCGCAGTCGGGAAGCCCTCTCCGATCAGGATGTAACCCCGCATCGCCGTCGACGAGTTCGCGCACGATGTCGGCGTGACCGGCGTGCCGTGAGGTTTCGGCGAGCATGTGCACGAGAATTTGATGCAGCGTCACCGAGCGCCTGCCGGGGGGCCAGGTAGGAACCATTCCGCGGTGTTGGAGTTCGAGGCTTTCGATCGTGGTGTCGGAATGTGCGCAGGCCCTTCGATACAGCTGGGTGATGTCGTGGCGGCTCTCATCGGCGGTGGCCCACATGTCCCCCATGGGCTCTGCTGGCTGGGTAAGCCACGGAGGCGGGTCAAGGAACGGCCTGTTGAAGACGTAGCCGAAATAGCCCATCTCACAACCGGTCAGGTGTTTCACCAAACCCAACAAGTTCGTGCCGTGTGGTGTCATCGGCTGGCGCGCCTGGTACTCGGACAAGCCGTCGAGCTTCCACAACAAGACCGCGCGGGCGTCGCGGAGATTACGGTGCAAGTCGTCTTTCAAGGCGTCACCACTCACAATCAACAACCTACGGAGCGAGCCGACGCGCTGCCTGCACCATCGAGCACCAAAAGCGTGTCGGCCAGCGGATCAAAGACATCGTCGATCCGTTCACCGCGACGGGGGTGCGGGAGACGGGCGATCACGTGTGGAGACGGGCCGGGGTTTCGCACCTAGCACGCCCGATTGGCTTGCCGTTCGATGTTGACACTGTACCGTTCCTGAATGAAACTAGAACGACACAGTTCCTGAAGGGCAGGCGTCATGACCATCGGCAAAGTGGTACTTGTGACCGGTGCCGGCAGCGGCATCGGCGCCAGTACCGCCGATGCGCTCGCTCGACGCGGCGCCAGGCTGATCCTGGTGGATATCGACGCGTCCTCGCTTACCGACGTGTCGAACCGCTTGGACGCCGATAAGTGCGTGGCTGTGCGAGGGGATGTCCGCGACTTCGACGCGATGCAGGCGGCCGTCGATACCGGCGTCGGCCGGTTGGGTCGTATCGATGCGGTGGTGGCCAACGCCGGTATCGGCTCGTGGGTTTCCGTTACAGCCATGGAGCCAGCCGAGTTCCGCCGGGTTGTCGACGTCAACCTGACGGGGCTGTTCCATACCGTGCGCGCGGCTGCGCCCGCACTGATTGATTCTCGCGGCTACGTGCTGGTCGTCGCGTCCGTCGCGTCCTACGTGGCCGCGCCGGGGTTAGCCGCCTACTGTGCCAGCAAGGCAGGCGCTGAGCAGTTCGCCCATGCCTTGCGACTCGAAGTCGCCTCACATGGTGTCGACGTCGGATGTGCTCACCTGTCGTGGGTCGACACTCCCCTACTGCAGCGGGCACTTTCGGAGTCCAGCGGCTTCGCCGCCATGCTCGACGCACTGCCGCGACCGCTGCGCCGTGTGCTCTCAGCCGACGATTGCGGCGAAAAGCTTGCGGCCGCAGTGGATCGGCGCGCCACGCGCATCGCCATGCCCGGATGGGTCGGACTCGCGCGCTGGGCCAAACCGCTGCTGTCGATGCCACCGGCCGAACACCACTTGCGCGCACGGATCGCGCGCGTTACGGAAAGCCAACCATGAACATTCGCCCGAGAGACCGAGCAGACAACGCCCCGGTTGCCGTTTCAGACGCGACGCGCGTCGACCATTCGCGGGTGCGAGCGCGGGCGGCGGTCGGCCACTACGCCGCGTTGCTGCACCCCGACGCCCTGTCTGCGGCACGCCTCCCGCTGCACCGCGACATCCGAGCACGCGTCAACCAACTCGTCGACGTCACACGATCGTCCCGTAAGCCCGGGTGCCGCCGCATGCGCGGCCTGATCGCCTCGCCGGGCGGCAAGCTGGGCTGGCGATCCATCCCGGCCCCGCAACGTCCCGGCCCACGCGCAGCGCTGGTGCGGCCCATCGCGGTCGCCACCTGTGACGTCGACAGGGCCATGATGCTAGGCCGCACCCCGTTCCCGCTCCCCCTGCATCTGGGCCACGAATGTGTCGCCGAGGTCACCGAAGTCGGCGACCAGGTCACCACTGTGCGCGCGGGCGACCGCGTGGTCGTGCCGTTTCAGATCAGCTGCGGGCAGTGCGCGGCGTGCCGGCGCGGCCACACCGCCAGCTGCCTCTCCGTCCCGCCGGCGTCGATGTACGGATTCGGCATCTCCGGCGGTCTGTGGGGTGGTGCCCTGGCCGACCTGATGGCCGTGCCCTACGCCGACGCCATGCTGGTGGCACTGCCTGAGGATGTCGACCCAGTGGCGGCAGCGGGTGTCGGCGACAACACCTGCGACGCGTACCGCCAAGTCGCCCCGCACCTTCCGGCGCTCCTGACCGCCGACCCCGACGCCGAGGTGCTCATCGTCGGACGCATGGGCAGCCGCGAGCCGATGACCTCGAGCACCCTGCTGTGCACCGCGCTGATCGCCCAAGCCCTGGGCGCGCGCCGAATCTATGTGGCCGACGGGCGTGAGGTCGTTCGTCAGCGCGCCGAGAGCTTAGGCTTTCACCCGCTCGATCCCCGGCGCCCGCGAGACTGGCCGACTGCGCCTTTGACCGTCGATGCCACCGGAACCCCGGCCGGACTACGGCACGTGTTGCGTCACACTGCGCCCGACGGCATCTGCACGTGCGTGTGGTCGCTGCACCGGCGGGCCAACATTCCGTTGGCAGCGTGCTACGTGCGCAACGTAACCCTGCACATCGGGCGTACCCACGTCCGCACCGTCATGCCGGACGTTCTGGCATTGATGGCAGCCGGCAAGCTGCGTCCGGAGTTGGTGCTCAGCTGCGTCGCACCATTCGACGAAGCTCCCGCCGCGTTGCGGGAACACTGCAACGACGACGCCCTCAAAACCGTTCTCACCGCCTGACATGACGACCAGCGCAGCGGCCCGCCGCCACGTCACCGCTCACCGCACCAGGACACGACGCGAGGACCCCGAGTCAGGAACCGGGGTGTGTCAATATCGGCTAATGCAACTGTCGCGAACGTATCGCGGGGCGACCCCGACCCAACGGGTAGAGCAGCGCCACACCCGGCTCGTCGACGCGGCCATCGACGTGTTCGGCACCGTCGGATACCGCGCTGCGACGGTCGACGACATCTGCACCGCCGCAGGACTGTCGAAACGCTACTTCTACGAATCATTTCCTGACAGCGAAGCGCTGCTGCTGGCCACCTACCAACGCTGCGCTGAAGAAATCCACGACGCGATGGTGATGGCAGTCGCCGAAGCCCCAGACACCATCCCGGCCCAACTGCGCGCCGCGCTCAAGGGATACTTCGAGGCCATCGACGCCGACCAGAAACGCGCCCGGATCACGCTGCTGGAGATCCTCGGCGTGAGCCTGGCCGTGGATTTGGCGTGGGTGGAACAAACGGAACGATTCGCCAGCTCGGTGGAAACCCTTGCCGGCGAGGCGTTCAGCAGCAGCACGTTGCCCACCGCGCAGCGGCACATCATCGCCGAGGGCATCATCGGCGCCATCACGACCGCGGCCACGCTGTGGCTTCTGCAAGACCTGCGTCGCCCTCGCAAACAACTCATCGACGCCATGCATGTCCATGTGCTGGCCGTCCTCGAAAGGTTGCCGCGCACCTAATGCGTACCGGGGTCTTGCGCTGTGGCACCGCCAGCTGCTTCACTGCAAGTAAGTACTTACTTCAGGAGCTGGCAGTGGTTGTGACCTCGCGACAGCGCATCATCGCGGAAGCGCTGCGGCTGTTCGGTGAGCGTGGCTTCGCAGCCACCACCATCGCCCAGATCGAGGAGGCCGCCGGCCTGTCCCCTGGTTCGGGGGCGCTGTATCGGCACTTCCCCTCCAAAGACCAACTGCTCTACGAGGCCGTCGGTGAGACCCTGGCCGACCGCGACCAATGGGCCCCCTACTACGAACCCGACTTCTCCGTCGTGGCGATGCTGGAGGACGCCGCGCCCGACGCCGACCTGATCGAGCGGTTGGTGCTCCTGTGCCAGGTCGGTCTGGGCCGGCTTGACCACAACCGCGACGTCACCCGCATCTTGATGCGAGACAGCTCAGCATCAGCCGAGGTGATGGAGGTCTTCCGCCGCAACGAGTACCTGCAGGTGCTATCGGTGATCTCCCGCGGCCTGGCCGAACTCGCCGGCCCCGACCACCCCGGCGACGACTGGGACGCCGCGGCGGTCGTCGTACTCAGTGCCGTGGCCCATTACTGGCTGATCCGCGACACCTTCGGTGGTCAACATCCCGCAGCCATCGACGAACAGCGTTATCTGCGCTCCACCGCCGAAATGCTCGCGGCCCGCTTGCAATGGCACCGACCACCACCCAACACCTCGGAAAGGAAACACGATGGCTGACCACATCAACGTCATCGGCGGTGGCCTCGGCGGTCTCACCGCCGCCATCGCCTGCGCTGAAAACGGTGCCGCAGTGCGCCTATTCGAAGCGCACGATCGCCTGGGCGGCCGGGGACGCGCCACTGCCCCTCCCTACGTCGCCCATGAAGGCGCACACGTTTTCTATG
Organism: Mycobacterium sp. 852002-51971_SCH5477799-a; assembly: GCF_001667145.1. Taxonomy (GTDB): domain Bacteria; phylum Actinomycetota; class Actinomycetes; order Mycobacteriales; family Mycobacteriaceae; genus Mycobacterium. Next base: position 75,681 of record NZ_LZIF01000102.1, on the reverse strand, counting down.
CCGACGGCCCGCACTACAAGTGGCTGAAAAAGCGCGGATTCGTCAAAGGGCTCGGCTGGCCGGGTCCCATCGCGATGGCCACCCTGCTGCACTTTCGAGTCGACGGACGCATCCGTGCCCTCCCACCAATGCGGATGCTGCGCGCCCAAGCACGCAAAGGACTCACCGCACCGATCGACATCGACTTTCACACCTGGGCATCGCAGCGGTGGGGCGAACAGACCGCCCGCCACATGGCCAACGCCATCAGCGTCGTCACCTACGACGCCGAGACCGGCCGTCTGTCCGCCGCGTTCGTGTGGGACCTTTTCCAACGCGTTCTGGGGCCCAACCCGCCCGCGATCCGCTGGGTAAGCGGTGGCTGGCAGACCGTCGTCAACCGAATGGTTGCCCGCGCAACAGAACTCGGCGTCCAGATAACCACCCGAGCGCGCATCGATTCCCTGCCCACCGACGGGCCGGTCATCGTGGCCACAGACATCGCCGCAGCCCGCCAACTCCTCAACGACACGGACCTGACCTGGACCAGCGGGCACGCCGCGCTCCTCGACATCGCCGTCACACGCGACCGCAAAGACACCAACCTGGTCTTCGACCTCGATGACGGCGGCTTCCACGAGAGCTATACCATGCAAGACGCCACCATCGCCCCCAAAGGCGAGTCGCTCTACCAACTGCAAATGCCCGTGCGGGCCAGCGAACCGCACGCCCAGGCCCACCGCCGGCTGGAATCCCTCGCCGACCAAGCGGTGCCGAATTGGCGCGACCGCACCACCTTTCACCGCACCGCGGTCGCCAAAGACCGCACCGGCGCACTGGACCTGCCCGGCTTGAGCTGGCGCGACCGGCCCGCCATCGAACGCGGAGACGACGTCTATCTCGTCGGCGACATGGTCGCCGCACCGGGCATGCGCGCAGAAATCTCCATCAACAGCGCCCTGACCGCCGCAGCGGCTGCCACCGCGGCGCTGCAAGCCACCCACACCTCGCGATGAAAACCGCCGTCATCACCGGTGCAAACCGCGGTCTCGGATTACACTGCGCCCGAATGCTTCTCGCCAGCGACGACGCATGGCATGTGGTGTTGGCCGTGCGCGACCCCGAACGCGGACAAGCCGCCGCGCAACACACCGGCCACCCAAAACGCTGCTCGGTGATCGAGCTCGACCTGGCGTCGCTGCAATCAGCGCGCGCGTTCCGCGCCCGGCTCACCGACGCTGCGCTGCCCCCGCTGCGCGCCCTGGTGTGCAACGCCGGCGTCCAAATCGTGTCAGGAACCAAGGTCTCGGCCGACGGCATCGAAATGACGTTCGCGGTCAACCACCTCGGCCACTTCGCCCTCGTCCACGACCTGCTGCACGAATTCGCCCGGCCCGCACGAATTGTCGTCGTCAGCAGCGGCACACACAATCCTGCCAAACACACCGGCATGCCCCACCCCCGCTACAGCTGCGCCGGCGAGTTGGCACATCCACCAGCCGCAGAAGGGGACTCGCGACTGGGGCGCCGCCGCTACACCACCTCCAAGCTGTGCAACGTGCTGTTCAGCTACGAACTGGACCGACGACTGCACCACGGCGCCAACGGCATCACTGTGAACGCCTTCGATCCCGGCATGATGCCAGGATCAGACTTGGCCCGGGACTACCCACCGCTGCAGCAGTTCGCGTGGCGGTTCCTGCTGCCAGCCCTTCGGATCTTGCCCGGCGTCCGTAGCACCCGTACCTCCGGTAAGGCGCTTGCCGCACTGGTCGCCGATTCACGCTTCGATGAGGTGTCCGGCCGCTATTTCGACGGGGCCAAGGCGGCTCAGTCTTCTCGTGACTCCTACGACCGGGCCAAGGCGCTCGACCTGTGGCAGACCAGCGAGCGGCTCGCCGGCATCACCAACAGCTGAGCACGCCACTGCCCAGTCGTGTGGCCCTGTGTCGCCGCCGCGCCGCCGACGATGTGGTGTGCAGTACTGCGATGATGTTGCGGTGGAGCAGCCGCTGACCGGATTCAACTACAGCTACTGGTTTGAATGCCCAGGCTGCCGGACACGGGTTAGCGTGGCCGCGTACCTCTACGAACTCCAAACAACAGCAACTGCGACCAGACGCCAAGCCGACTTCTCCCGATGCGGGAATTGTGACGCCGAGATCGATGTGACCGACCTACGCCCAGTTCTGCGCAACCTCAATGATGTTGCGCTGCGGCGGTAAGGACGTCGATCTGGTCGGCGGTCATGGCGACGATCCCCGATGTGAAATCGATTGGGAAATTGTGCCATTGTGCTGCGGCGTCACCCGTATGCGGATGGTTCCATCGTCGTCGGCGTCCACCGGGTAAGCGGTTGCGGCCGCACCGCCGTTGGTTACCTCGCATCCAGTTACCAGGTCGTAGGTGAAGCCGTGCAGCGGGCAGATGACGACCCGGTCATCCGCCAGTCCGTCCGCCAATGGGCCGCCTCGGTGCGGGCACATGGCGTCCAAGGCCCGCAGTGAGCCGTCCCGTAACCGGAACACTGCGACCTGCCGACCTTCGACGGCATAGGCGCGAGCCTCGCCTACCGGGATGTCGTCAATGGGGCCAAGCGGGTAGTGACTCATCGGCCGGGCACCTGCGGCAAGGCGATCAGCGGTAGGGATGTCTGGAATTGGCTGGGCGTGACCGGGTTTTGGCACTTGTCCCACGGGTCATGATATGCATCAACCGATTTCTGCATGTGGGCATCGAGATCGTCGGCAATGCCGTCGCTGTCCTCGACCACGATCTCGCGGATCCGATCGATGCCCACCCGCGGCACGAATGCGTACGTGCGCTCGAGCCAGTTCGCGTTTTCCCGGTAGTACTGCAGGAAACGGCCGGTCAAGGTGATCACCTCGGCAGTGGTGTCGACGGTGGCCAGCAGATCGCCTTTGCGTACATGCGCCCCGGCGGCGCCACCGACATAGATCTGCCAGGCGCCACCCTCGATCGCGACAACGCCGAGGTCCTTGCACAGCGCCTCGGCGCAGTTACGCGGACACCCGGTCACCGCCAGCTTCATCTTGGCGGGGCTGGCCAAGCCCTGATACCGCTCCTCTATCGCGATTCCCAGTGCGGTCGAGTCGCCCAGTCCGTAGCGGCAAAAGTCAGTTCCCACACACGTTTTCACGGTGCGGAAGCTCTTGCCGTACGCGTAACCGGACGGCATCCCGAGGTCGGACCACACTGCAGGGAGGTCCTCTTTGCGCACACCGAGCAGATCGATCCGCTGACCGCCGGTCAGCTTGATCATCGGGATCTCGTACTTGTCGGCGACGTCAGCGATCTTGCGTAGTTGCTCGGAGTTCGTGACCCCGCCCTTGACTTGCGGGATCACCGAGAAGGTGCCGTCTCGCTGGATGTTGGCATGTACTCGGTCGTTGATGAAACGGCTGTCGCGCTCATCCACGAACTCATTACCCCACATCATCTCCAGCAACGAGGCCAGCGCCATCTTCGAGCGAGCATCTTCTTTTCCATTCGGTGCAAGCGCGGCGAACACCGATGACACCGAATGCAATTCGAGCTCTCGCACCAGCCGCATCAGTTCTGGCTTCCCGTACGGGATGGCGGGCACATACCAGCCAGCTGCCGCGTCTTCAGAGACCTCGGCGCCGCCTTCTGATGCGGCCCACTCGACGATCTGGGTAACCAGGCCCTTGCACGATCCGCAGCCCTTGCCGGCGCGGGTCGCGTCCATCACGCCAGCGACCGAGGTCTGCCCGCTGTTGACGCAGCCGACGATGGCGGCCTTGGTCACCCCGTTGCAGTTGCACACCTGCGCGTCATCGGACAACTCGGCCGAACCCGTTGCCACGTCCGGTGTTCCGATGTCGAACATTAGCGCGATCCGTTCCGGCGGCAGCGGAAGTCCCCGGTCAAAGGCTTGCATCAGGAACGCCACCTTGCCGATATCACCGACCAGTGTGGCTCCGATCAGCTTGTCGTCGCGCACCACGACGGTCTTGTAGACACCGCGCTTGGGTTCGCTGAATTGGACGAATTCGTCGTCGTCACGTTCGGGCGCCTTTACCCCCATCGCCGCGACATCCACACCAGCAACTTTGAGTTTGGTCGCCGTGCGTGAACCGTGGTATGCGGCGCGAGGGTTGATGCCGGTCAGGTGGTCGGCGAGCACGGTGGTCTGCTCCCAGAGCGGGGCGACAAGGCCGTAGACCTGTCCGCGGTGCTGCGCGCATTCGCCCACCACGTAGATGTCGTCGTCGTCCACCGACCGCATCTGGTCATCGACGACGATGGCGCGTTCCACGGTGAGACCCGCGCGTTGGGCCAGACCGACGTTGGGTCGGATGCCGGCCGCCATCACCACCATGTCGCAGGTCACGCTGGAGCCGTCGGAGAATTCGATGGCCGAGGGCAGACCGTCCTGGGTGAGCATTCTGGTGGTCTGCTTGCCCGTGCACACCTCGATGCCCAGGGCCTCGACTGATCGGCGCAAGATCGCGCTGGCCTGGTCGTCGAGTTGGGTGTTCATCAGGGTGGGTCCGCCCTGAATGACTGTTGTCTGAAGTCCGCGATTCTGCAGTCCCCTGGCGGCCTCTAAGCCGAGCAGCCCGCCTCCGATGACGACGGCCTTCGATCGGTCTTTGGCGAACTCGATCATGGCGTCGCAGTCGTCGAGTGTCCGGAATCCGAATACACCTCGGGCGAGGGTCTTGTCGTCTTGCCAGATGCCTTCGACCGGCGGGAAGAACGACCTGCTGCCAGTGGCCACAATCAGCTTGTCGTAGTGCACGGTGGTGCCGTCGTCTGCATGCACCAGGTGCGCAAAGGGATCGATGCGCACGACCCGTACACCGGCGCGCAACTCAATGTTGTTGTCCGCGTACCAATCGAGCGGGTTGAGGTAAATCTCACGAGCGTCGTCGGACCCGGCCAGCACGTTGGACAGCAAGATCCGGTTGTAGTTCCCGTACGGTTCGTCACCGAAGACGGTGAGGGCGAACCGCTCGCCACCGCCGCGGGCCAGGATGTCTTCGACCGCTCGCGCGCCTGCCATGCCGTTACCGACCACCACCAGCCGTGCCAGCGTGGCCGGATTGTGGCCGTTTGTTTCGGGTTTGGCCAGTAAACTCATCGTTTCTCCCGCGCGGCTAGATTTCGACCAGGCCGATGTCGATGAACACCGTGCCGTTAACCCCATCGGGGGCGGCGATGAACACCTCGAGAACCGTGTCGGCGATCAGGTCCTCCACCACCCGAAGGGGCACATGCACGGCGTCTTTAGCGCCGATCGGGAAGTACCGCATGGGGGCACCGTCGCGCATCACCACCACCGCGATCAGCTCGTCGGTGCTGTTACCGCCGCGCAGGTAAACCGGCTGGCCTATCGTCCCGGCGGGCACCACGTAACGCAGCGACGAGTCGAGCAAAAACGGTGAATCGTAACCTTTTCCGTCGAACACGAACGCACCCTGCAGGAATCGGGGCTTGCTGTCGTCACCCATGCCTCAGATCTCCTTCCAGACAGTTAGCGTCATCGGCTGTCTTTGGTACATCGACGCGCGATACGGCGACCGCGCAGACCTTGAACGACGGCATCTTTGAATGCGGGTCCAACGCGGGGCTGGTCAGCCGGTTGATGCTGGCTGCACCACCCCAATGAAACGGCGCGAAGACGGTGTCCTGGCGGATACCGGTGACCGTGCGTGCCGTCATAACGACCTCCCCGCGGCGGGTCCGAAGCCGGATCTTGTCCCCGGCTTGCACACCGATGCGCTTGGCCAGCAACGGGTGCAGCTCGGCCACAGGCTCCGGCTGGTCTCCGGCAAGCCGGGCGACCCTTCGGGTTTGCGTGCCGGACTGGTATTGCTGCAGCACACGGCCAGTCGTGAGGTAGTACGGGAATTCATCATCGGGCACTTCGGCGGCGCGAGGTTGCTCGACAGGGTGGAAGTGTGCTCGCCGATCGGGTGTGGGAAAGTCCTCAGCAAACATTCGCGGGGTGTCGGGATAAAGAGGGGACGGGCAGGGCCAGAACACCCCTTTTTCGGCCGCGATCCGCTGATACGTGATCCCCCGGTAGTCGGCTTTGCCGCCGGCGCTGGCGCGGGTCAGCTCGCCGAACACCTCCTCGGGGTCGGCGGAAAACCCGTGTACCCCTAGGCGCTTTGCCAAGTCGGCCGTCACATCGAGATCGCTGCGGACTTCGCCGGGAGCTGTGATTGCCGCCCGCCGCAGAACCACTCGTCCTTCCAGGTTGGTCATCGTCCCTGACTCTTCGGCCCACTGTGTAGTGGGTAACACCACGTCGGCCAGCGCGGCCGTCTCGGATAGGAAGATGTCGGAGACCACCAGGAAGTCGAGGTCGCTGAGCCGCTCGGCGATATGCAGCGAGTTCGGCGCCGACACCGCGATGTTGGATGCCATCACCCACAACGCGTGCACTCCGTTGGGAGTCCCTATACCGGAAAGCATTTCGTACGCTGAGCGCCCAGCCATCGGTAGGTCGTCGGGGTCGATCCCCCAGACCTGCGCGACGTGCGCGCGAGCCGCGGGATCGTCAAGTTTGCGATAGCCCGGCAGCTGATCGCATTTGAGACCGTGCTCGCGACCACCTTGGCCGTTGCCCTGACCGGTAATCGTCGCGTAACCACAGTACGGGCGACCCGGTAACCCCAGCGCCAGAGCAAGATTGATGTAGGCCTGCACCGTGTCGGTTCCCCAGGCGTGCTGCTCTGCACCGCGGGCAGTCAAGATCATCGCGCGCTTGGCACCGGCCAGCAAGCGGGCCGCGGCCACAACGTCGGGTTCAGGCACACCGCAGATACGTTCAACACGGTCCGGCCAGTACAGTCGCACCGCGCGCCGCACCGCCTCGAAGCCCGTTGTTCGCTCGGCGACATATCGCCCGTCCGTAAGCCCCTCGCGGACAACCACGTTGAGCAGACCATTAGCCAACGCAAGATCCGTGCCCGGCACTGGCTGCAGGTGAATCTCGGCGCGGGCCGCCGTACCGGTGCGTCGCGGATCCACGACGATATGCTTGGCGCCGCGGGCACGGCCCTCGTCGAAATACTGCATCGCGGGGGGTTGCGTATCGGCCGGGTTGGCGCCCACGATCAGGATGACGTCGGCCTGCGCGAGATCGGCCAGCGGAAAAGGCATCCCGCGGTCTACTCCGAACGATCGGATCGACGCCGCGGCGGCCGAGGACATGCAGAAGCGCCCGTTGTAATCGATCGCTGATGTCCGCAGTGCCACCCGTGCGAATTTGCCCAACTGGTAGGCCTTCTCATTCGTCAACCCACCGCCGCCAAAACAACCCACCGAGTCTCTGCCATGTTCGCGTTGCGCCCTCTGGAATGCCGCGACAATCCGTTCGAGCGCCTCGTTCCAAGTCGCCGGACGCAACCGTTCGTCACGTCTGTCACGGATCAACGGCCGCGTCAGCCGGTCGGGGTGGCTGAGCAGATCCGCGGCAGTCCAACCCTTAGCACACAAGCCACCGCGGTTGGTCGGAAAGTCACTCTGCGGTGCAAGCGCAACCGAACCCCCGGACACCTCAAGGGTGATCCCGCATTGCAGCGAACAATACGGGCAATGTGTATTCGTCGGCACCGCCGCCATTGGCGATCACCGATCGGCTGATAAGCCGCCGGCCCTTCGGCCGGCTCGCCTGAATGAACCTCCCACTGACGCCTCCCGAGTGCCTCTCTCTTAAGGCCAAGCTACGGTCCGCGTGTTTCAGTGCTATTGCGATCCGTTATCCGGGCCACTACCACGCCCTCACGGCCCACCAGTCGGCGTGGGAGCGCAGGTGACACCGGACGGTGCCGAACGACCACGTTCCCAGCCTGCGGCGAGTCACAGGGCTTCCTCGGAAGAATTCGACAGCCCGCTGCTTCGGGCACGGCCGCCATCGACCACACGGGTGGGCGCACATCAACACCTCCCCGCCAGCGGCGGATCCAACCAACTTTGAGAACATGTTTGCCCGAAAAAGCGGCCCCGGCAGCCGCTTCATGACCACCAGGGTCAAGCGCATCGGCGGCCCCGGCGTCCGGCCCTAACACGCAAACGCCTCGCTGAACTCGCGCCCTCGCCCGGTAGCTTGTCCAGCGCGAACGCTGCTTTTCAAGAGGTTCGACGCAACCGTCGAACGTCGTGTTCGACGCAACCAACGCGATCGGCGGCCTCGGCGACCGATAACGCCGGGTTAAGCAGGACCCGCATCTCGTCAGCAGTGAATGTCGGTTCGACGTCCCAGGGCGCCTCATCCCACCCGGCTTCACTGAAGCCGTAGAATAATTCGTCACGCATAACTATCCTCACGAAAGATGAAGTAGGAGTGAATATTTCGGCGGGCAAGCGTGAAAGAATCAACCCCGACTCTCCGTGAGCTCGTCGCCCTGCCGGAATGATCGCTTGGGTCGATGGTAGCGGTGCCGCAGTCCGATTGCAGTCTTCCCACCGAGGTGAGACAGGATCGATTACTCCTTGTAACCGAGCGCTGCTGCCGTTAACCCAGCGCTACTGCCGCGTTTACAGGTTGCGTCTCGTCGACCAGGCCCTCCGGCCTGGCGCACCATCGCGATGCCATTCAGGCAGAGTTTGATTCCTGGACTTCGAACTCATCGACAACCGTGGCCGGTCATTGCATTTGGCTTTCAGCACCACTCGCGAGCGCGGGCACGAGATGGTCAAGGAAGCGATGTGGGAAGTCGACATCGTAGGGTCAACCGCATCCCCCGCTCGCAACAAAAGCTGCCATTGACCAATGTCACCATTTGGTGTTGACTGCGTTGTATGACGGACGGCGTTCCGGCTCGCGGGTCGTTGCGATCCCGCGGCGCGGCAGCGGTAAGTACGTACACCCTTCGGCCGATCACCAGCATGATCCCGCCCGAACGGGCTTGGGGTCTGTGGTTATCGCGCCAGATCGTCGCCCGGATCATGGGGACGTTCGGGCCCTCGCTCGCTGGTACCCGTGTCGACTCGGTGGACGTCTGGCTCCCCGACGGCCGGCGTGTCAAGGGCGAATGGGTCTATGGACCGCGAACACCGACAAGCGAGACTGAACGGTCCTCAATCAGCGATGGTGCGATCTACTATGTCCACGGCAGCGGATACGCCGTGTGTTCGCCAAAGACGCACCGGCGGTTGACATCCTGGCTATCGGCCCTGACCGGCCTCCCGGTGTTCTGCATCGATTACCGACTTGCACCGCGTCATCGCTTCCCCACCGCGGCCGACGACGTCCGCGCGGGCTGGGATTGGCTGGTCAACAGCTGCGGCGTGCCACCGAAACAGATTGTGATCGCCGGAGATTCGGCAGGCGGTCACCTGTCGGTGGACTTGCTGCTGCACCCGGAGGTAGAGCACCCCGCCGCCATGGTGCTGTTGTCTCCCCTGTACGACCTCACGTTCGAACTGGCACTGGCTCGTGAGCGCATTCGTCCCGATCCCGCCACCCGCGCTGCGAACGCGGTCCGCCTCGTCGGGCTTTACCACACCGGCATCGAGCTGACCCATGAACGGCTCACGCTCGACGTCGCCGGCGGCCGCGCGCTCCCTCCGACTCTGATCCAGGCGGGCGGAGCCGAGATGCTGCAGGAGGATGCGCGCCAGCTCGCCGCCGACATCCGCACCGCCGGTGGCAGATGCGAGCTGCAGATCTGGCCGCACCAGGTGCACGTTTTTCAGGCGTTGCCGCGCATGACACCGGAGGCCGCTAAGGCCATGGCGTACGTCGCGCGATTCATCGCTCATGCCCTGCAGGATGCGCGCGCCGTCACAGAGGAGGTCCACTGACCATGTCCGGCCCCCTGGACAGACTGCTCGACCGGTCGAAAACCAGTCGCGGCGCCTCGGCGGTGGTGACCGGCGCCGGAAGCGGCATCGGTGCCGCTTTCGCCCTCGAACTGGGCAAGCGCAGCGGCGCGGTGGTGTGCAGTGACATAGACGAGGCGGCCGCGCAGCGGACGGCCGACACGATCACGGAGCGCGGCGCGAAGGCCGTTGCAATCCGTTGCGACGTATCGCGATTCGAGGACGTACAAACGTTGGCCGAACAGTCGCAGTCCTGGTTCGCGGCGTCACCCACTCTGGTGATCAACAACGCCGGCGTCGGCGCGGGCGGTGCCGCCATCGGCGAAGCGCCGCTGGACGACTGGCTGTGGACCTTGGGCATCAACCTGTGGGGTCCCATTCACGGCTGCCACGTGTTCACGCCGATCCTGCGCGAGGCCGAACCGACGCACGCGCCGCGGGGCATCATCAACGTGGCCTCGGCGGCGGCATTCGGTGCGGCGCCTGGCATGGCCGCCTATAACGTCAGCAAGGCCGGTGTGCTCTCACTCTCGGAGACCCTCGCCGCCGAGTTGGCCGGCACCCCAGTGCGAGTCACCGTGTTGTGCCCGACCTTCGTCAAGACCAACATCCTCGAGTCCGGCCGCATTAGTGAGCAATCCAGCGAGCTGGCTGGAAAACTGATGCGCTGGACCGGATTATCCGCCGAAAAGGTCGCACGCGCCTGCTTGGACGCCCACGACCGCGGTGAGCTGTATTGCATGCCGCAGTTCGACGCGAAGATCGGCTGGAACATCAAACGCCTGGCCCCACAGACCTATACGCGTGCGGCCGGCCTGATTTCCCGAATCAACCTACCCTGATCACCGACGCAAAGGAGCGCTTGATGACCATCGACATGGAAGCCATGCTCGCCAAAATCAAGGATCGACAGTGGGCGCTCGCCGATATCGATTGGAATGCACCGGGTGCCGACACGATCAGCGATGAACAGCGGCCACAGCTCAAGGCGTTTATGGCCGACCTGTGCTGGATTGAGAACATCGGCGCCAGGGGCTTCGCGGCACTGGCGAAGAAGGCGCCCACACCGACCATCGCCGAGATCTACCGCTACTTCCACGCCGAGGAACAGCGCCACGCCAACGCTGAACTGGCGCTGATGAAGCGCTGGGGCATGCTCACCGACGGCGAGATCCCCGAGCCGAACGTGAACATCCGACTGGCGATCGACTGGTTGGACCGCTGGGCCGACGACATGCCGCTGTCTCTGCTCGGCACCGTCATTCCGATGCTCGAAGTCGCACTGGACGGCGCCCTGTTGAAATTCCTCCTCGACGAGGTGCACGACCCCGTATGCCACCAGGTTTTCGAGAAAATCAACAACGACGAATCACGCCATCTGGTCGTCGATTTCGAAGTGCTCGACATGATCGGACACGCGAAGATCCGACGACTGTTGATCGACTTCATCGGTCACAATGCCACTCCGGGTCTCATCATCGGTGCGATCATGGGCGCCCCGCTGATCAACAGGATCCGCAACGAAATCATCGCCATGGGTATGGAGCCAGAACGGCTTTACCGGGCTGTGAAACGCTTCAAAGAGCTTGGTGATCGCGGGGCACGTACCAAGCGGGTACCGACGTATCGTTTCCTGCGACGCTACGCCGGAGTGGTCACGAATCCACGCCACCCGTACCACTTGCTGGCGAATTCGATGGTGTGGCTTTCCGACCGATATCCGCGGCCCCTGCTTCCGTCGGTACCGACTTGGGTTGGCGAACTCACCCACGAGCCGGCGGCGTGACCATGGCGAACAACCGTGCCCATGCGGCGCTCATCATCGGGGCCGGCTTCACCGGGCTGGGGGCGGCAATCCGCCTGGCCGAAGCCGGCGTCGACGACATCGTCATGCTCGAGCGCGCCGACCGGGTCGGCGGAACTTGGCGCGACACAACGTATCCGGGCGCCAGCTGCGACGTCCCGTCGCTGCTGTACTCATACTCGTTCGTCAAGAACCCGACGTGGTCGCGCACCTATTCGCCCGCACCGGAGATCTGCCGGCATCTCGAGGACATGGCGAACAGGTTCGACATCCGCAGCCGAATCAAGTTCGGCCACGAAGTCAAGGACCTGACCTTCGACGAGGAAGCCGGCGTCTGGACGGCCTCCACCACGAACCGCAAGAAGTTTCGCGCCCGCACTGTCGTGCTGGCCTCCGGACCGCTGTCCGACGTCAGCTTCCCCGACATCCGCGGCCTGGACAGCTACCGTGGACACAAGATCCACAGCGCACGCTGGGACCATGATTACGACTTCACCGGCAAGCGCGTCGCGGTCATCGGAACCGGCGCCAGCGCCATCCAGATCATCCCCGAGCTGGTCCAGCAGGCCGGGTTCGTGAAGGTATTTCAGCGCACGCCGTGCTGGGTGCTGCCACGACTGGACGTCGCCACCCCGCCGGCGGTGCAATCCCTATTCACCAAAGTCCCTGCCACCCAACAGCTTGCGCGCCAGGCGCTGTATTGGGGCCACGAAGCCAGCGCCACGGCGCTGGTCTGGGACACGCCGCTGACGTCGCTGGTTGCCCGGCTCGGGCGAGTGCACCTGTGCGCTCAGGTGAAAGATCCATGGTTACGGCGTCAGCTGACGCCCGACTTCCGGCCGGGGTGTAAGCGCATGCTGGTCTCCAGCGACTATTACCCCGCGCTGCAACGCGACAACTGCAAGCTCATCGACTGGCCCATCGCCACGCTGAGCCCGGCCGGCATTCGCACCAGCGACGGCATCGAACACCACCTCGATTGCATCGTGTTCGCCACCGGTTACGACGTGCACCTGACCGGTCCACCCTTCCCGGTCACCGGACTCGGCGGCCGTTCGCTGGCCGCCGAATGGGCCAGCGGCGCACAGGCTTACAAGAGCATCAACGTTCACGGCTATCCCAACCTGTTCGTCATGACCGGTCCCAACTCCGGTCCCGGACACAATTCCCTGTTGGTTTACATCGAAGGCCAGTTGGACTACGCGGTGCGCGGGATCACGGCCGTCCTCAACAACGACCTGCGTTACCTCGATGTGCGCGAAGAGGTACAGCGCCGCCACAACGAGGGCCTGCAACGCCGGCTCACGAGGACGACTTGGATGTCGGGCTGCCGCAGTTGGTACCTCACCAAGGACGGATTCAACGGGTCGATGTACCCCGGCTTCGCCACGCAGTATCTTCGCCAGATGAGGGATTTCCGGTACGAGGACTATCGGGCGGTGGCACATCACGCCAAGACCCAGGCCATCGCGTCGGCCTGAGATGCCGCTCTGACATGGCAACCGAACGCGCCACGCGGCCCGAACCCGGCACCATCGCCAGTGTGCTGCACAACGTGCGGCGCGCACCGAAGCGGGTTCGGCGCCAATCGCGGGAATACCGCCAACTCATCGAGGGGGCGGTGTCACAGCTCTTCGATGCGGCCGCCCGGCATCCACACGGCACGGCGAACTCCGGCGAATACCGGATCGACGAGCTGGCCCGGCTGGCCGGTACCACCACCCGCAACATCCGCGTCTACCGCGATCGCGGACTACTGCCGCCTCCACTGCGGGTGGGCCGAATCGCGTTGTTCAACGACACCCACCTGACCCGGCTGCGGCTCATCACCTCGATGCTCGACCGCGGTTACAACATCGCACACGTGCGAGAAATGCTCAGCGCGTGGGAGGAAGGCAAGAACCTCGGCGACGTGCTGGGCCTCGAAACCGCCATCGTCGGCACCTGGACCACCGAAAAGCCGGAAACGATGACGCTGGCCGACGCCCAGCGACTGGTCGACGATGCCGACGCGTTCGAGCGCCTGGTGGCACTGCAGGTGATCCGTATCGATGGGACGCAAGCCACCATCACCCGACCGAAACTCATCGAAGCCTTCAACGAAATCCGCGACTACGGCGTCGAACTCGACAAGCTCATCGACCTCCACGAGCAGATCGTCCCGGAGATCGACAAGATCAGCGACATGCTGGTGCGTGCCGGAGCCGAACACGTGCTGGATCGCATCAAGCCCGGCGAACCGCTGCCGCCGGACGCCGAAATCGCCGAGCTGATCACCATGCTGGTGCGCTTCCGAACGCAAGCGGTGGCGACCGTCACCGCCACGCTCGCCTCTTCGATCGAGTCCAGTATCGAATCGCTCGTTGGCCGCATATTGGCCGACTACCTGGAATCGAGCGCTTCGGCCTGATCCAGGGAAACAGGCGGCAGAAATAGCGATCAAAACCTATTGGCGCGCAATCAGGTACGGCGCGAGCGTGGACAGCTTTTCGCAGGTCTCTTCGAACTCACGGTCGGGTGTGGACTCTTCGATGATGCCCGCGCCGGCCCGCAGCCAAGTCTTGCCGTCGCGTTCGTAGGCGGCCCGCAGCGTCAGCGCCGCATCGAGTCCGCCGTCGGCTGAAATCATTACTACCGCACCCGAATACAACCCGCGAGGCCCCTCGTCTAGGCGCATGATCGCTTCAACCCCATTCGCTTTCGGAATGCCCGACGCGGTGACGGCCGGAAATAGCGCTTCGAGCGCATCCATCCGGTCATATCCCGTACCCAGCCGACCGCTGACCGTGGAGCCGAGGTGCTGCACGCTTCCCCGTTCCCGCACCGTCATGAAATCGGTGACGACGGCGGTGCCTGGCTCGGCGATCTCGGCCATTTCGCCCAGCGAGCTTCGCACAGAAATCGCATGCTCGACAATTTCTTTGGAATTCGACTCCAAGTCTTCGCGGGCTTGACGGTCTCGGACCTGGCCACGGCCCAGCGCGCGGGTGCCCGCCAGCGGTTCGGTCACCACGAGACCGTCGTGCCGGACGGCCGCGACCAGTTCGGGGCTATACCCCACGGCGCGAATGCCGCCCAGCCACAGCAGGAACGATCTCACCGGGGTGTTGTGTCGACGGGCCAGCCGATAGGTGGACGGGAAATCCAGCGCGAAAGGCACTTCAAGAGAACGGGAAAGGATCACCTTGTGGTAGCGGCCCGCGGCGATCTCACCGACGGCCGACGCCACGCGATCGGGATAGTCGGACGGGTCAGCGACCACGTCAACCGCCGAGGCCTCGCGCACGTCGGGCACACCGGTTCCCAAGACGTCCAGGACTTCGTCCCGATCGCCCGCCGATGTACCGAACAGCCGGACTTCGTCCCGCGTCACCACGATGCGGCCATGCGGCCAAAACACCCGGGCCAGTGCGGTTCCCGGTGCCAGGCGCTGCTGCAGCCCGTAGCGGTACACGCCGAACTCAAAGGCGATCCAGCCAAAGAGCTGCTCGGTTTCCAGGAGCAGCCGATCGATGGCTTCACCGAGGACCGGCCCGGGCCTGCCCGACCACGGTTGACTTCGGGTCACGCCGTCGCGGCTCACCCGCAGCTCGTCGCTGTCCAGCTCGATCATCGCGCGCACACCCGTCGCCAGCACCCATTCACCGCCGCGCTCGTAGAGCAGATACTCGTCCCCGGCGCGCTCGGACAGCCTTACGACCAGCTCGGCCGCCAGGTCGGCCGGCTCGATACCCATGGGGAGCGGAATCGACGGCGACTCGGAGCCGGCGGAACTCGTCTCGACGCTGACCTCGGTCACGGTTAGTAAATGTAGCCTAACCTATGTAGTCACGCGCAACCATCCCGACGAACGGTGCACTCGATCCCCGCATCCAGCTGAAACTCCCGCGGAGTCAACGCGCCCAAGCCGGCGCAATCACGCGGAATGTTTCCCAACGTTTACGTCGCGGCCGCACAACGACCAACTCCGGCAGCCAGACTCTTGCTGACGGCGCGCTGATCCCGTATTTGCTCCACAGTAAAGACACAGCAGTTTCGCACCAAACTCGTGGCATCACCGGTGCGGATGCAGAACCTGATTTCGCAATGAAAATCCTACCTTCAGCAGCTGTTTTGCCCCTGGCGCCCGGCTTGTGAAGCGTCGGCTTCCCTGTGTGTTTTCAAGTGGCGGCGAGCCAGTGCCGGGGATAAGTTCTTGACGGTCGTCGGGATGTTTCATGGTTGCTCCGCTTGCGGACGGCGCTTCCCCAGATCAGCGCGCTAACCAACGGAGGCATCGATGCTGCAAGAGTTCTGGCACAACTTCACCCATAACTTGTTCAAACCGCTCCTGCTGTTCTTTTACTTCGGGTTCCTGATTCCCATTCTCAAGGTGCGGTTCGAATTTCCTTACGTCATCTATCAGGGACTGACCATGTACCTGTTGCTGGCCATCGGCTGGCATGGCGGGGAAGAACTCGCACAGGTCAGTGCGTCGAGCGTCGGGCCCATCGTCGGCTTCATGGTCCTGGGCTTCGTGCTGAACTGTCTGATCGGCGGCCTGGCCTACCTAGGTCTCAGCCGCCTCAAATCCCTTCGGAAAGTCGACCGCGCGACCATCGCCGGCTACTACGGATCGGACTCGGCGGGAACCTTTGCCACCTGCGTGGCCGTGCTGGCCGCGGTGAACGTCGCTTTCAATGCCTACATGCCGGTGATGCTGGCGGTGATGGAGATCCCGGGCTGCCTGGTGGCGCTGTATTTCGTTGCCCGACTGCGTCATCGGGGCATGGACTCCGCCGGCTACATGCCCGACGAGGGCGGCTACACGCCACCCGTCAAGGTCGGGGTCGGACCCGGTACCGCCGCGCGTCCTCCGCAGGGCCAGAGTCTCGAGAGCCAGGAGGAAGCCGCCATCAAGGAGGAGCTGGAGCTCTCGCTCGAAAAGCTGGACCACCCGGATTGGCAACCGGACCCGAGGCCCGCGCGCACCGCGCACAAGAGGGCGGCCATTTTCTCCAGGGAACTCTTCCAGGAGGTCTTCCTCAATCCCGGCCTTGTCCTGTTGATGGGCGGCATCATCATCGGCCTCGTCAGTGGGTTGCAGGGCCAGAAGGTCGTCGCCGACGACGACAAATTCTTCGTGCTGGCCTTCCAGGGTGTGCTGTGTCTGTTCCTGCTGGAAATGGGAATGACGGCGTCGCGCAAGCTGAAGGACCTTCGCACCGCCGGTCCCGGTTTCATCGTATTCGGCCTGGTGGCGCCGAATGTCTTTGCGACACTGGGCATCATCGTTGCCTGCAGCTACGCATCACTGACACACACCGACTTCAAGACCGGAACCTATGTGTTGTTCGCTGTGCTGTGTGGTGCAGCTTCTTACATCGCCGTCCCCGCGGTGCAGCGGCTGGCGATCCCCGAGGCGAGCCCGACCCTGCCGCTGGCCGCGTCTCTGGGCCTGACGTTCTCCTACAACGTCACCGTGGGGATCCCGCTCTACATCGAGATCGCCCGCGCCTTCGAGCATTGGTTCGGCGTCTGATCGTGCCGACAACGCCGCTATCCCAACAGCGTTCGCACCACCCCGTCGGCCAATAGCCGTCCGCGCGGAGTCAGGACAAGACTGTCTCCCTCGGGCACCAATAACCCGTCGGCAATAACGCCCCGAGCGCGGTCGCGCTCGGCAACGCTCAACAGATCAGCTGGAAGCCCCTGGCGCAGCCGGGTTTTCAGCAGCACGTCCTCGGTGTGCAAGGCGTCGGCATCAAGCTGCTCGAACCCGGCCGCCGGCAGCGCCGCGGCGCTCAACCTCTCCGCGTAAGCGTTGGGGTGCTTGACATTCCACCAGCGAGTCGCACCGACGTACCCGTGCGCACCCGGCCCCGCGCCCCACCACTGGCCACCATCCCAGTAACCGAGATTGTGCCGGCACTCACCGCCGGGCCGCGACCAGTTGGACACCTCGTACCAGGACAAGCCCGCCTGCGACAGCCGCGCATCGACCAATTCGTAGCGATGGGCCAACACGTCGTCATCGGGTGCGGCTAGTTCACCGCGTCGCACTCGCCGGGCCAGCGCGGTGCCTGCCTCAACCACCAGCGCGTAGGCGGACACGTGATCCACACCGGTCTCGATGGCGGTGTCGACCGAGCACAACAGGTCGTCGTCGGACTCCCCCGGAGTTCCGTAGATCAAATCGAGGCTGACGTGTTCGAAGCCGGCAGCCAACGCCTCGCGCGCCGAGGCCGCGGACCTGTTCGGCGTGTGGATGCGGTCGAGGACACCCAGCACCTTCGGCGCCACTGACTGCATCCCCAGTGATACCCGGGTATAGCCGGCAGCTCGGATGGCGTCGAAGAAATCAGGCCATGCCGACTCGGGGTTGGCCTCGGTGGTGACCTCGGCATCGGGGGCCAGCGTGAAATGCTGGCGCACCATGCCTAGCAGCGTCGCCATCCGCGGCCCCCCGAGCAGCGAGGGCGTCCCACCACCGACGAAGACGGTGTTCACCGGCGGCGCCTGCAACCTCGCGGCGGCCAGTTCCAGTTCCGACCCCAGCGCGTTGAGCCAGGCATCCGGATTGACGCCACCCAGCTCGGCCGGAGTGTAGGTGTTGAAATCGCAGTAGCCGCAACGCGTTATGCAAAAGGGCACGTGCACGTAGATGCCAAACGGCTGGCCGGCGACCACCCCGAAGTCGGGCAGGTCGACCGGTTCCTCACGAATGGCCATGCCAAATGATCCCACGACAAACGGGACGGCCCCGGGTCGTCGATTCGGCCGCGACGCCCGCTCGCGCACAGCGAGGGTCCCGCTGCACCGTATATGGGTTTGCGAGTGCGATTTACCGGAATTGCCCGGTATTTTTAATCACCGTGAGCCGAGATTTGACCTGCTCGCATGGCTCTTCGGCAGTCATGGCACAATGGTGGCGTGACTGTCGCCCAGCCCAGCCCGCACGTGGTGCTCGTGGCGCGACGGCACATTGACCTCAAGCGCGTTTGCAGCTGTATCTGTCTGCCTTGACGTGGTAGACCCAGCCCCCTGTGTCTCCAGCTGGCCGAGGTTCCGCGCCGCCCAAAAGTGCCGGTGAACTGTGCTGGCCGCGCTGGCGATCTTGTTGAAGGAGAGAACTTCCGATGACCACCGCCCGACCCGCGAAGCCCCGTAACGAGGGCCAATGGGCACTGGGAAATCGTGAGCCGCTGAATCCGAACGAAGAGATGAAGCAGGCCGGCGCCCCGCTGGACGTCCGGGAGCGCATCGAGACCATCTACGCGCGCGACGGCTTCGACAGCATCGACAAGAGCGACCTGCGAGGGCGCTTCCGCTGGTGGGGCCTGTACACCCAGCGCGAACAGGGCTACGACGGCACGTTCACCGGCGACGACAACGCGGAGTTGCTCGAAGCCAAGTACTTCATGATGCGGGTGCGCTGCGACGGCGGCGCGCTCTCGGCGGCCGCGCTGCGCACCGTGGGCCAGATTTCCACCGAATTCGCCCGCGACACCGCCGACGTCACCGACCGCGAGAATGTGCAGTACCACTGGATCGAGGTGGAGAACGTCCCCGAAATCTGGCGGCGGCTGGCCGAGGTCGGGCTGCAGACCGCCGAAGCCTGCGGTGACTGCCCCCGTGTGATCTTGGGCTCACCGCTGGCCGGGGAGTCGCTCGACGAGGTGCTCGACCCCAGCTGGGCGATCGAGGAGATCGCGCGCCGCTATATCGGTCAGCCCGACTTCGCCGACCTGCCGCGCAAGTACAAGACTGCGATCTCGGGCCTGCAGGACGTGGTGCACGAGGTCAATGACATCGCGTTCATCGGCGTCAACCACCCCGAGCATGGCCCCGGGCTGGACCTGTGGGTCGGTGGCGGGTTGTCGACCAACCCGATGCTGGCCCAGCGGGTGGGCGCCTGGGTGCCGCTCGAAGAGGTGCCCGAGGTGTGGAACGCGGTGACCTCGATCTTCCGCGATTACGGCTACCGACGGCTGCGGTCCAAGGCGCGGCTGAAGTTCCTCATCAAGGACTGGGGCGTCGAGAAATTCCGCGAAGTCCTGGAAACCGAATACCTCAAGCGTCCGCTGATCGACGGCCCGGCTCCCGAGCCGCTGAAGCGCCCGATCGACCACGTGGGCGTGCAGCGGCTCAAGAACGGACTCAACGCGGTGGGCGTCGCCTCGATCGCGGGACGGGTGTCGGGCACCATCCTCACCGCCGTGGCCGACCTCGCCGAGCGGGCCGGCTCGGACCGGATCCGGCTCACCCCCTACCAGAAGCTGGTCATCCTCGACGTGCCCGACGACAAGCTCGACGAGTTGATCGCCGGCCTCGAGGCGCTCGGCCTGCACACTCAGCCATCACATTGGCGCCGGAATGTGATGGCTTGCACAGGGATTGAGTTCTGCAAGCTTTCATTTGCCGAAACCCGGGTCAAGGCGCAGTCTTTGGTGCCCGACCTGGAACGCCGCCTTGCGGACGTCAACGAGCAACTCGACGTGCCGATCACCGTCAACCTCAACGGCTGTCCCAATTCATGCGCGCGCATTCAGGTCGCCGACATTGGACTGAAGGGTCAGATGGTCGACGACGGACAGGGCGGCTCGGTCGAGGCTTTCCAGGTTCATTTGGGCGGCAGCCTGGGCCTGGACAGCGGATTCGGTCGAAAGTTGCGTCAGCACAAGGTCACCAGCGACGAGCTCGGCGACTACATCGAGCGGGTCACACGCAACTTCCTGAAATATCGCGGCGAGGGTGAACGTTTCGCACAGTGGGCTATGAGGGCAGACGAGGACGATTTGCGATGAGCGAACGAACAACCAGACTCCCGGAAGCCGAACTGCGCGCGCTTGCCGCCCGCGGAGCGGCCGAGCTGGAGGGCGCCAGCGCCGCGGACGTGTTGCGGTGGACCGATAAAACATTCGGCGGCGTCAACGGGCCGCGCGGCTGGGCCACCTGCAACTACGTGGTGGCCTCCAGCATGCAGGAGGCCGTGTTGATCGATCTGGCGGCGAAGGCGCGCCCGGGTGTGCCGGTAGTGTTCCTGGACACCGGTTATCACTTCGTGGAAACCATCGGCACCCGGGACGCGATCGAGTCCGTGTATGACATCCGGGTGCTCAATGTCACTCCAGAGCAGAGCGTCGCCGAGCAGGACAAACTGTTGGGCAAGGACCTTTTTTCGCGCGACCCGGGAGAATGCTGCCGGTTGCGCAAGGTCGAGCCGCTCGGCAAGACGCTGCGCGGATACTCGGCGTGGGTGACCGGGCTGCGCCGGTCGGAGACGGCTACGCGCGCCAACGCGCCGGTGGTGGGGTTCGACGAGGGCTTCAAGCTGGTGAAAGTCAACCCGATGGCGACGTGGACCGACGAAGACGTGCAGAACTACATCGACGATCACGGTGTTCTGGTCAATCCGCTTATCTACGAAGGATATTCATCGATCGGCTGCGAGCCCTGCACGGCGAAGCCGCTGGCGGGCGCCGACCCGCGCAGCGGACGCTGGCAGGGGCGGGCCAAGACGGAATGCGGATTGCACGCCTCTTAGCGACGGCGCTAACTGACGAACCCGGCCGTCAGGCCGACGTCAACGTGTTTTCGTCCTCGTCGGCCCCGTCCGCGCGTCCGGCGTCGGTTGAATGCAGGGCGATCGGCGGAACGCGGGTGGCACGTACGTAGACGGTGTCGCCTTCGCGCAGGGCCAGCGCCTCGGCGTCGCCGCGGGTGATCTGGGCGGTGAAGAAGCCGCCGGTGGCGGCGCTGGTCAGCTCGACCCGTACCTCGAATCCCAGCGTGACCACCCGTTCGACGACGGCGCGCACCACACCGACGGAATCGGCGGTGCCGTCCCCGCCGGCGATCGCCATCTGGGGGTTGCGCCCCACCCGGATGTCGTGCGGGCGCACCAGGGTGCCGTTCAGGGTGGACACCGCACCGAGGAACGACATCACGAACGCGTTCGCTGGGGTGTCATAGACGTCGGTAGGGGAACCGATCTGCTCGATGCGGCCCTGGTTGAGCACCGCGATGCGGTCGGCGACGTCCAATGCCTCGGCCTGGTCGTGGGTGACCAGCACCGTGGTCACGTGCACCTCGTCGTGCAGGCGCCGCAGCCACGCTCGCAGATCCTCACGCACCTTGGCGTCCAGCGCGCCGAACGGCTCGTCGAGCAGCAGCACCTGCGGATCGACGGCCAGCGCCCGCGCCAATGCCATCCGCTGCCGTTGACCGCCGGACAGCTGGTTGGGGTAGCGGGCCGCAAGCCCGCTCAGGCCCACCACCTCCAGCAGATTGTCGACTTTCGCCTTGACCTCGGCTTTGGGCCGCTTGCGGACCTTGAGCCCATAGGCCACGTTGTCGCGGACAGTCAAGTGCTTGAACGCCGCATAGTGCTGAAACACGAAGCCGATGCCCCGGCGCTGCGGTGGCACCCGCGTCACGTCACGGCCGTAGATCGTGACGGTTCCGGTGTCGGGTTGGTCGAGGCCCGCGATGGCACGCAGCAGGGTCGATTTGCCCGACCCACTGGGACCCAGCAACGCCGTCAGCGAGCCGGTGGGCACCACGAAGTCCACATGGTCCAGGGCGACGTAATCGCCATAGCGTTTGTTGGCGTCGCGCACAATGATGGCAAGGTCGTCGCGGTTGGCGCCGTCGTCGGTCACGGTCATTCCCCTCGTCAGGCCTGTCTGGCCGCTCGTGCGCGGCGCGCGTCGAGCACCACCTGGAAAACCAACACCAGCACGGCAACTCCCATCAGCAGCGTGGACAGCGCATAGGCGCCGTACTCCGCGCCCCGGTTGTAGCGGTCGGAGACGAGCAATGTCAGTGTCTGCGACTTCCCGGGCAGGTTCGACGACACCATGAGCACGGCGCCGTATTCCCCCAGGGTACGTGCGATCGTCAACACGATGCCGTAGGTCAGACCCCACCGGATGGACGGCAAGGTGATCCGCCAGAAGGTCTGCCACCAGCCCGAACCCAGGGTGGCCGCCGCCTCCTCCTGGTCGGTTCCCAGCTCGTGCAGCACCGGCTCCACTTCGCGAACCACGAAAGGAAGCGTGACGAAGATGCTGGCAAGCACAATTCCCGGCAGGCCGAAGATGATCTTGAACCCTAGGTCCTGCTCCACGAAACCGAGCGCACCGGCCGACCCCCACAAAACGATCAACGCGACGCCCACGATAACGGGCGAGACGGCGAACGGAAGGTCGATGACGGCCTGCAGCACGCCCTTGCCACGAAACCTGTTGCGCGCGAGCACCAATGCCGTGGGAATACCAAAGACAACGTTGAGGGGCACCACGATGGCCACCACCAGCAGCGTCAGATTCAGCGCCGATATCGCGGCGGGGGTGCTCACCCAGGCGTAGAACTGGCCGAGCCCAGGTTCAAATGTCCGCCACAGGATCAGCGCGACCGGGACGACCAGCAGAACGAAAATGTATCCGAGCGCGATGAACCGCAGCCAATAGCGCACTCCCGCAGACGATGTCATGCGGACAGCTCCTCACGCTTGGCCGCGTGCCCGCCCACGATTCGCAGGATGAGCAGCACGACAAACGAAATGGCCAACAGCACAATCGATATTGCGGCCGCGCCGGTGCGGTCGTCGTTTTCGATCAGGGTGCGTATCCACTGCGATGACACTTCGGTCTTGCCCGGCACCGCACCCCCGATGAGCACCACGGATCCGAACTCGCCGATCGCCCGTGAGAACGCCAGGCCCGCACCGGATAACAACGCGGGCAGCAGCGACGGCAGCACCACGGAGGTGAAGATCTTCGGGCCGCTGGCACCCAGCGACGCCGCGGCCTCCTCGGTTTCACGATCCAATTCCAGGAGCACCGGCTGGACGGCGCGCACCACGAACGGCAACGTTACGAAGGCCAGCGCCACCGTCACACCCCATGACGTGTGCTGCAGATGCAGGCCGATGGGGCTGTGGTTGCCGTACAACGCCAGCATCACCAGGCTGGCGACGATCGTGGGCAACGCGAACGGCAGATCGATGATCGCGTCGACCAGCCGCTTGCCCGGAAAGTCATCACGCACCAGCACCCACGCGATCACCAGGCCGAAAACCAAGTTGAGCACCGTGACCCCGGCCGAGATCGTCAGGGTCACCCGGAACGACTGGACCGCGGCATTCGAGGAGACGGCCAGCCAGAACGCGTGCCAGCCGCCACCGGCGGATTGCCAGGCGATTGCCGCCAGCGGCAGCAGGACGATCACCGACAGCCACACCGTGGCCGCTCCGACCCGAAGGGCGGTGGTCCCGCGGCCGCTTCCGCCCAGCGGTCCCGGTGGTGCGTTACCGCTGAGCTCGGGCCGGATCGCCAGCGGGTCCGGCGTGATGGCCGTCATCCGGTGGCATTCGTGTAGATCTTGGTGATGCTGCCGGTGGTCTTGTCGAAGAGCTGCGGGTCCGCCGTGGCCCAACCACCGAGGTCGGCGATGGTCCACAGTTTCGCCGGTACCGGGTACTGGCTTCGGAAATCGGCGGCGACGGCCGGATCGACCGGACGGAAACCGGCCTGCGCCCAAACCTTTTGGGCCGCGGCCGTGTATTGGAAGTTCTTGAAGGCGACCGCGGCATCCAGGTGCGGGCTGGTGTTGACCACGGCCACCGGATTGTCGATCTTGAAGGTCTGCGGCAAATTGATGTGTTCGACCGGCTTTCCTGCCCGCTCGGTGGCGATCGCCTCGTTCTCGTAGCTGATCAACACATCACCGCTGCCCTGGACGAAGACATCGGTGGCTTCCCGCCCCGATCCGGGGCGCAGTTTGACGTGTTCGGTCACCAACTTCTTGATGAAATCCACTCCCGCATCACTATGGGCGCCGCCTTCACTCTTGACCGCGTACGGCGCGAGCAGATTCCACTTGGCCGACCCAGAACTCAGGGGGCTGGGGGTGATGACCTCGACACCAGGCCGCAACAGGTCATCCCAATCCTTGATGTTCTTCGGATTGCCCTTTCGCACCACGAGGGTGACCACCGAACCGAACGGAATTCCCTTGGTGGCGTCGACATTCCAGTCCTTGGAAACCTTGCCGGCCTTCACCAGACGAGCGATGTCGGGTTCGACGGAGAAATTCACGACGTCGGCCGGCTTGCCGTCGACGACGCCGCGGGACTGGTCACCGGATGCCCCATAGGAGGTGACGACTTGCACGTCCTTGCCCTCATCGGAGGCATTGAACGCCGGAATTATCTTGCTCCACCCCGGTTCTGGGACCGAGTACGCGACCAGGGTGATGCTGGTGCGCGCGTTGGCCAGCCCACCGCCACCGACGGCATCACTGGCACCGCCGTGGCAGCCGGCGATGACGCCGGCTATCAAAGCAAGGGCGAGGACGGGCCGCCACTGTGTTGCGGTCCTGATGTCCATTGAGGGCCTTCCGATGCAAAAACGTAGGGGATTCGGTCCCGATTCTGCGGATAGGCATAGAACTTGAGGAGAATTCGAAAACTCCAGACCAGACCGCGCACGGGGTTGGGAGTCAGCGACAACAATGCACGAAGGCATAGCAGCCCGGAAAGCCGATTGCCACGCGCATGGCGGGAAGCCTAACAGGAATTGACGTTGCCGCCAGCGCAACGGGGGGCGGGCAAACGCGCCATGCCCACTAGTGGTGGTGCATCAGGTGGGTTGCCAACCACGTGACGAGAACCAGCGCCACCAGGATGGCGAGAACCAGCGTCACGTGCGATCGAGGCATGGGCGTTACTCAGGAGTCCCGTCGGCGTGGCGGGCACGGCGCATCAGCTCGATGCCCCTACCGAGCAGGCCATCCAACACGCCCGCCGCGGCATAGGCCACCGCGAGCACGATCGGCATCACCACCATGGCCTGCAATACGAAAGGCAGCCCCGAAAGCCAAAGCTCGTTGCCGTCCCACCAATTGAGGAACGCGTTCACGCGGCCCACCCTATTCGGCCTGGCCGCCGAAAACCAATGCGTGGACATCGGCGCGTGACTGCCCGGGGCGCGCGCCACGCCACCTCCGCGAAACGTTGGACGCGCGATCGCTGAGCAGCGATGATGTCCAGATGGTTCTGCATGCCCAACCCGAAGACCAGCCGGCCGACGCCGCGCCCGAGGAAGCGTTTCCCGCGGCTGCCGCGGCGGCGATTTCTTCGTCCATCGACTTGCGCACGGCCGGCCCGCTCGCTCCCAGCGCGGCCCTGCGGAATCCATTTCCGCCGATCGCCGACTATGCGTTTCTGTCGGACTGGGAAACCACCTGCCTGATTTCGCCGGCCGGGTCGGTGGAATGGCTGTGCGTGCCGCGACCGGACTCGCCCAGCGTGTTCGGCGCGATCCTGGACCGCAGCGCCGGCCACTTCCGGCTGGGACCGTACGGCGTCTCGGTGCCCTCGGCCCGCCGGTACCTCCCCGGCAGCCTCATCATGGAGACCACCTGGCAGACCCACACCGGGTGGCTGATCGTGCGTGACGCGCTGGTCATGGGGCCCTGGCACGACCTGGAGCGGCGGTCGCGGACGCATCGCCGCACACCGATGGACTGGGATGCCGAGCACATTCTGCTGCGCACCGTTCGTTGCGTCAGCGGCACCGTCGAATTGATGATGAGCTGCGAGCCGGCGTTCGACTACCACCGCGTCGGCGCCGCCTGGGAGTACTCCGCCAACGCGTACGGCGAGACCGTCGCCCGCGCCACCAGGGACCCCGATGCCCACCCGACGCTGCGGCTCACCAGCAACCTGCGTATCGGGCTCGAAGGCCGGGAGGCACGCGCGCGCACCCGGATGAAAGAAGGCGACGACGTGTTCGTCGCGCTGAGCTGGACCAAGCACCCGGCGCCGCAGACGTACCAAGAGGCCGCCGACAAGATGTGGCAGACCACCGAGTGTTGGCGGCAGTGGATCAACATCGGCAACTTCCCCGACCACCCGTGGCGGGCGTACCTGCAGCGCAGCGCGCTGACTTTGAAGGGCCTGACCTACTCGCCTACCGGTGCGCTGCTCGCGGCCAGCACCACGTCGCTGCCGGAAACGCCTCAGGGCGAACGCAATTGGGATTACCGCTACGCCTGGGTGCGCGACTCGACGTTCGCGCTGTGGGGTCTGTACACGCTGGGGCTGGACCGTGAGGCCGACGATTTCTTCGCCTTTATCGCCGACGTGTCCGGCGCCAACCACAACGAGCGCCACCCGCTGCAGGTCATGTACGGCGTGGGCGGCGAGCGCAGCCTGGTCGAAGAAGAGCTGCATCACCTGTCCGGCTATGACCACGCCCGACCGGTGCGAATCGGCAACGGCGCCTACGACCAGATCCAGCACGACATCTGGGGCTCCATCCTGGATTCCTTCTACCTGCATGCCAAGTCGCGCGAGCAAGTGCCGGAGACGTTGTGGCCGGTGCTGAAGAAGCAGGTGGAGGAGGCGATCAAGCACTGGCGCGAACCGGACCGCGGCATCTGGGAGGTGCGCGGCGAACCGCAGCATTTCACGTCGTCGAAGGTGATGTGCTGGGTGGCGCTGGACCGCGGAGCCAAGCTCGCCGAGCGGCAGGGCGAGAAGAGCTATGCCCAGCAGTGGCGGTCGATCGCCGAGGAGATCAAGAACGACATCCTGCAGCACGGCGTGGACTCGCGCGGGGTGTTCACCCAGCGCTACGGCCATGACGCGCTGGACGCCTCGCTGCTGTTGGTGGTGCTGACGCGGTTCCTGCCCCCGGATGACCCGCGGGTGCGAAACACCGTCCTGGCGATCGCCGACGAACTCACCCAGGAAGGCCTGGTGCTGCGCTACCGGGTCGAGGAGACCGACGACGGGCTGTCCGGCGAGGAGGGCACCTTCACGATCTGCTCGTTCTGGTTGGTGTCGGCGCTGGTCGAAATCGGTGAGGTGCGGCGCGCCAAACGCCTGTGTGAGCGGCTGCTGTCCTACGCCAGCCCGCTGCATCTCTACGCCGAGGAGATCGAGCCGCGCACCGGCCGGCAGCTGGGCAACTTCCCGCAAGCGTTCACCCACCTGGCGCTGATCAACGCGGTGGTGCACGTCATTCGCGCCGAGGAGGAAGCCGACGGCTCCGGGATGTTCCAGCCGGCGAACGCGCCGATGTGACGTGGCGATCGCGAGCGCGGCGTAGCCGGGCGAAGCGGGTCGCCACCATCAGGTAGTGGCGATCGCGAGCGCGGCGTAGCCGGGCGAAGCGGGTCGAAGCGGGGACGCGGGTCGCGACCATGAGGCGCGGCGTCAGCCCAGAGCGCTGACCTTGTCCATCAGGGCATGCGCGACATCGATTGCGCTGGAGTCAATGTCCGCCGATCCCGGGTCGGAGGACCGTCGGCCCCCGAAGAACACCACCTGAACCTCGACGAGGCAATTCGACCGGATGCCGATGGCGCGCGCCTGCGGGGTGGGCCGCAGCGGCGGCATGTTGGGCAGTATCGATGTCGCGGTCTTGGTGGCCGCGAGTGTGGAATCGGTGGCGCGGACATCACTGATCACGTTCGTGGTGCTGATCGGACCGGACTGTTCGGACGTCGTCATCCCGTTGCACTGCTGCCACTGCTGGGAGAACTGCGCGAACAGCGCCTTGGCCTGCGTGGCCGACGGAAGCGCGACCACGCCTTCCTCGACCACGATCACCTGCGCCGGTTCGCCGTTGTTCCACCACGATTCCGACGCAACGTCTTTCACGTCAGCCGACCGGTACACGCCCTGCTGCAACATCGCCGTCACGCCCAGGCAGCCGGCCTGCGACGTCGATCGCTTGACCTGATAAAGCTTTTCGGGCCCGCCGAATGCGGCCGGATCACGCGCCACAAAGGTCTGGTTGAGCATCCGCGACAGCGTCGCACCATCGAGAAGCACCTGCTTGACCGTCGGGCCGCTGAGCGGTCCCGGCTTCAGGTTCGGCGCCGGCTTCGCCGTGCCCGCCACTACCCCACCGCAGCCCGTCGCCGCCGCGGCGACCGCCAGCAGCGCCGTCGCGATCCCCCGCATTCGCATGGCTATTTCTTGCCCTTGTCCCCCGCGGCGTCGGCGGACAGCGCCGCGACGAACGCCTCCTGCGGCACATCGACGCGCCCGATGGTCTTCATCCGCTTCTTGCCTTCCTTCTGCTTTTCGAGAAGCTTGCGTTTACGAGTGATGTCGCCGCCGTAGCACTTGGACAACACGTCCTTGCGGATCGCGCGAATGTTCTCGCGCGCAATGATTTTCGATCCGATGGCGGCCTGGATGGGCACCTCGAACTGCTGGCGCGGGATGAGCTCTTTGAGCTTGGTGGTCATCTTGTTGCCGTAGGCCGATGCCCCGTCCCTATGGACGATCGCGCTGAACGCGTCGACCGCCTCGCCTTGCAACAGGATGTCGACCTTGACCAGTTGAGCCTCCTGCTCGCCGGCCTCCTCGTAGTCGAGGCTGGCGTAGCCACGGGTACGTGACTTCAGCGAATCGAAGAAGTCGAAGATGATCTCGCCCAGCGGCATGGTGTAACGCAACTCGACCCGTTCGGGTGACAGGTAATCCATGCCGCCCAGCTCGCCGCGACGCGACTGGCACAGCTCCATGATGGTGCCGATGAATTCGCTCGGCGCGATGATCGTGGTCTTGACCACCGGCTCGTAGACCTCGCGGATCTTGCCCTCCGGCCAGTCCGACGGGTTGGTCACCCGGATCTCTGTGTTGTCTTCCTTGATCACGCGATAGACCACGTTGGGCGAGGTTGAGATCAGGTCCAGATTGAACTCGCGCTCCAGGCGCTCGCGGGTGATCTCCATGTGCAGCAAACCCAAGAAGCCGCAACGGAATCCGAAGCCCAGCGCCACCGACGTCTCCGGCTCGTAGGTCAGGGCGGCGTCGTTGAGTTGCAGGCGGTCCAGGGCGTCGCGCAGAACCGGGTAGTCCGAACCGTCCACGGGATACAGACCCGAATAGACCATCGGCTTGGGTTCGCGGTATCCGGTCAGCGCTTCGGCGGCACCGCGGCGTGCCGTCGTCACGGTGTCACCCACCTTGGATTGGCGGACGTCCTTGACGCCGGTGATCAGGTAGCCCACCTCCCCCACGCCCAGGCCGTCGCTGGCCTTCGGCTCCGGCGAGACGATGCCGACCTCGAGCAGTTCGTGGGTGGCGCCGGTGGACATCATCGCGATGCGCTCGCGTGGGGTGATCTTGCCGTCGACCACCCGCACGTAGGTCACCACGCCGCGGTAGATGTCGTAGACCGAGTCGAAGATCATCGCCCGCAGCGGCGCGTCGGCCTCGCCCTGTGGGGGCGGCACCTCGCGCACCACGTGATCGAGCAGGTCCGCGACGCCGTCTCCGGTCTTGCCGGAGACCCGCAGCACGTCGCCCGGCTCGCAACCGATGATGTGGGCTATCTCGGCGGCGTAGCGATCCGGGTCGGCGGCGGGCAGGTCGATCTTGTTAAGCACCGGGATGATGTGCAGGTCGCGGTCCAGCGCCAGGTAGAGGTTGGCCAGGGTCTGCGCCTCGATGCCCTGCGCGGCGTCGACCAGCAGCACCGCGCCCTCGCAGGCCTCCAGTGCGCGCGACACCTCATAGGTGAAGTCGACGTGGCCCGGGGTGTCGATCAGGTGCAGCACGTATTCGGTGTCGCCGACTTTCCACGGCAGGCGCACGTTCTGGGCCTTAATGGTGATCCCGCGCTCGCGCTCGATGTCCATCCGGTCCAGGTACTGGGCGCGCATCGAGCGCTCGTCGACGACGCCGGTGAACTGGAGCATCCGGTCGGCCAGCGTGGACTTGCCGTGGTCGATGTGGGCGATGATGCAGAAGTTCCGAATCTGCGCCGGCGCAGTGAAGGTCTTGTCGGCGAAACTGCTGATGGGAATCTCCTGGTGCGTGCAAGTTTGACGGATGCTCCGCCGCCGTTCCTGGGGCGGTTCGCGGGTATGTCCAGCGTATCCAGACAGTGCCGACGTGACCTACTTGGACACAATCGCGCCCCGCCCCTCGCGTCTATGCTGCGAATATGGCGTCCCCCCGGAAATCCCAGTGGAAGACGTTTCAGCGGTTTGCCGAGAATTTGGTGTTCAACAACGCCCCTCGCCTGGTCCGCCAGGTGCAGAATTCCCAGACCGTACTGCGTGAGCTGCAGCAGGCGGTGAGGATCACCGCGAACGTCATCGCCGCAGTGGCACCGCCACCCGCCGACGCGCCCGTCTCCGGCCGGCCGGTGACCAGCGGCAGCCTGCCGACGGCGCAGCGGGCCCGCAAGCTGGTGTACGCGCCGACCCTGGACGGCCGGGCCGACCCCGGCGAGATCGTCTGGACGTGGGTGGTCTACGAGGACGACCCCACCCGGGGCAAGGACCGTCCCGTCCTGGTCGTGGGACGGGAGCGCAGCGTCCTGCTGGGGTTGATGGTGTCCAGTCAGGAGCGCCACGCCGCGGATCGCGACTGGATCGGGATCGGTTCGGGCCCTTGGGATTACGAGGGCAGGCCGAGCTGGGTCCGGCTGGATCGGGTGCTCGACGTGCCCGAAGAGGGCATTCGCCGCGAAGGCGCCATCCTGGATCGCGAGATCTTCGACGTGGTGGCCGCGCGGCTGCGCGCCGAGTACTCCTGGCGCTAGTGCGCCGCCGAACGTGCATTCAGAGCGAGAAAACGCCGCCGACTTTTACGCCGTGAGTGCCCGTTCGGCGAGCGAAGCCGGGCGAATGCCCGCGCTCAGCCCTGGGTGATGTAGGACTGCAGCTGCCGCTGCCCGGCCTCGAGTTCTTCCAGCCGGGTTTTCACCACGTCACCGATGCTGACGATGCCGATCAGTTTCTTGCCGTCCAGCACCGGCACATGTCGCACCCGGTTTTTCGTCATCAAGACGCTGATGGCGTCGACCTCGTCGGTCTTGGTGCACGTGGCCAGCATCGACGTCATGATCTTGGACACCGGGCGAGACAGCACACTGGCGCCGTGCGTATGCAGCTGGCGCACCACATCGCGCTCCGACACGATGCCGACCACACCCTCGTCGCCGACCACGACCATGGCGCCGATGTTTTGGTCGCTCAGACCCGCAAGCAGCTCGCGAACAGTCGCGTCCGGGTTGATGGTCACCACCGCCGCGCCCTTGTTCCGCAAGACGTCCGCTATCCGCATCGAGGCCTCCAGCCGGGTTGTGATCCGCTTCACATCAGGCTACGGCTTCCTTGCGCGCCGGAAAAGCCACCAAGAGAACCTGCAAACAGATCGTGTCCAAATCGGTCAAAGCCCCCGGTGATCGGCCGATCGGACCACTGCAGGCCCCGCGGGCTTGCAAGATGGGGCCATGATCGAGGTCACGCTGCTGGGCACCGGAAGTCCGATCCCCGATCCGAACCGCGCCGGGCCGTCAACCCTGGTGCGTGCCGGCGGGCAAGTGTTCCTGGTCGATTGCGGGCGTGGCGTGCTCCAGCGCGCGGCCGCGGTAGGGGTGGGCGCGGCCGGATTGTCGGCGTTGCTGCTCACCCACCTGCACAGCGACCACATCGCAGACCTCGGCGATGTCCTGATCACCCGGTGGATCAGCACCTTCACCCCCGATGCCGCGCCGCTACCGATCATCGGACCGCCCGGGACCGCCGCGGCGGTCGCGGCGACGCTGAACGCGTTCCGCCACGACATCGGCTATCGAATAGCCCATCACGCCGACCTCAATGAGCCGCCGGCGGTGGACGTCCACGAATACACCGACGGCCCAGTCTGGGACCGCGACGGCGTATCCATCCAGGCGGCCCCCACCGACCACCGGCCGGTGGCCCCGACCATCGGGTTCCGGGTCGATTACCACGACGCCTCGGTGGTGCTCGCCGGTGACACCGTCCCGTGCGCCGGCCTGGACGGGCTGGCGGCCGGCGCCGACGCGCTGGTGCACACGGTAATCCGCAAGGACATTGTGGCCACGATCCCCCAGCAGCGGCTGCAGGACATCTGCGACTACCACTCGTCGGTGGAGGAGGCGGCGGCCACCGCGGCCCGCGCGGGGGTGGCCACCCTTGTCATGACGCATTACGTGCCGGCACTGGTGCCCGGCCAGGAAGAACAGTGGCGGGCGCTGGCGGCCACGCAGTTCAACGGGCGCATCGAACTCGGTGACGATCTGCATCGGGTCCAGATCGACACACGCATCTGACGGCGCTGTTTATCGGGCCGCCGAACCTCGTTGCGCCGCAGGCGATAAAGCAATGCTCGCCACCATCAGCCAGGTCAGCGCCAGGACCCGCGCGACCGGGAGGATGACGCCCAGCGCCGGCCAGATCAGCACCACCGCCGCCGCTTCGGCGAGGACGGCCGTCGCCAGACCGATCCAGGCGACCGGTCTGGGCAGCACTGTCGTGCCGGACGCCGCAATCGCGCCGACCAGCAGCCCCAACGCCACAATGTGCCCCGGGCCGCCGGTGAGGAACACCAGCAAGTAGAGCGCCCTGACCAACGCCGCGTTCGCGCCGACGTCCGGTATCGACAACGTCCAGCCCAGCAGCCCGGCCAGGCCGAGCGCACCGGCGGCCAGGGCGCCGCCGGCCAGCGCGACCGAGGCGGACCCGGACCTCGTCTCGAGTCGCCGCAATTGGGCAGCCGCGATTGCCGCGTAGAGGGCCAGCGGCACCGAGGACGCAAAGGTCGCGACGGCGATGATCCGCACGGCCACCGGCTGGGCGCGGACGTAGCTCGTGACGGCGCTTGCCGGGCCGTATGGCAACGGCATGACGCCGCCCATGGCGACCCCGATGGCGATGCCGCCGACGAGCAGCCCTATGCAGGCCAGGGACAGCGGCGCCAGGGGCCACCCGGCACGCCGGGGTCGATTCCCGTCGCGCCGAGCCGCGCCTCCGGCTGAATCGTTCATTCCCGCAACGGTATCCCGGCGTCTGGTCTATTGCCTCGGCTATGCGAGCCGGGTCACCTCCACGATCACGTCGAGGTCGGTGGCGCCCTCCCCGGAGTAAATGCCCTTCAGCGGGGAAACGTCGGCGTAGTCGCGGCCCGCGCCGACGCCGACGTACTGCTCGGTGATCTCGGTGTCGTTGGTGGGGTCATAGCTCCACCAGGCACCCGTCCACGCCTCGATCCAGGCGTGGCTTCGCCCGTCAACGGTGTCCCCCACTACGGCGTCGCGTTTGGGATGCAGGTAGCCCGAGACATAGTGTGCCGGAATTCCCATGCTGCGCAACAACATCAGCGATAAATGCACGAAATCCTGGCAGACGCCCGTGCCCGCTTTCAACGCGTCCAGCCCTGACGAGTGCACGCTGGTGGTCCCCGGAAGGTATTCCAATTCGTTGCGTACCCAATCGGCTGCCGCCACAACGGCTTCGGCCGGCTTGCGGGTCTTGCTGATCTTCCTTGCCACCGAGGCCACCCGCTTGCTGGCCGGGGCATGCTCGGTGGGGCGAAGCAGGTCATCGTAGCGATCGATCACCGCCTCCGATTGCAGGTCGCTCCAGTCCACCTCCGTCGAGAGTGGCTCGGCCCGCTCGGTTTCGACGACCGATGATGACATCACCGTGAGATCGGTGTGCGGCGCATGCAGATCGAACGCGGTGACCGCGGTGCCCCAGTAGTCGATGTAGCGGTAGGACCGGGTCGCCGGGATGGTTTCGACGCGGTTGAGGATGACGTTCTGTCGGTTGTTCGACCGCGGGGTCAGCCGGGCCTCGTTGTAGGAGGCGGTCACCGGCGACTGGTAGGCGTATCCCGTGGTGTGCACCACCCGCAGCCGCCACATCAGCCGTCGCCCTTCCTGCTGACCAGGCGGCCACGCTGGCCCGCGTCCGACCACGCCACCCAGGGCGTCACGTGAAAGTACTGCAGCGCCAATGCTTCTCCGACGTCATGGCAGGTCCGCTGTAGCCCGGCCAGCCGGCTTTCCAATGATTCCAGCAGGACGCCGGGCTGAACGAACTCCAATTCGCTGCGCGCCTGGCCGAGTAGCCGCTGCGCCTCGGCGGTGGCCCCGATCCGGCTCTGCCGGTTGCGGACCAGTTCGTCCAGGTTGTGTTCGGCCAATCGCAGCGAGTAGAACACCGAACGCGGAAACAGCCGGTCCAGCAACATGAATTCGACCACCCGGCCGGCGTCCAGCACGCCACGGTAGGTGCGCAGGTAGGTGTCGTGGGCGCCCGCCGATCGCAACAGCGTCACCCACGCCGGGGATGAGGCGCTGTCACCGACCCGCGACAGCAACAGCCGCACCGTCATGTCGACCCGTTCGATCGCCCTACCCAGCACCATGAACCGGTAGCCGTCGTCGCGGGACAGCGTTGAGTCGGCCAGCCCGGCGAACATCGCCGCGCGACGCTCGATGAACGACAAGAAGTCGTGCGGCCCAAGGCGTTTGGCGGATCGTTCCCGCTCGGGCAGGGCGTGATAGGTGGTGTTGAGGCACTCCCAAATCTCGATGGAGGTCACTTCGCGCGCCGATTTCGCGTTTTCTCGTGCCGAGGTGATGGCGTCGACGATCGAGCAGCCACCCTGGGCGTTGGCGCTGTAGGCCACTAGGTCGGTCAACGACCACACGTCCAGGTGGTGATCCGGCGGGTCGATGCCGAGCACCCGCAGCAGCAGGCGCGAGGCCTGGTCCGGGTCGACGCTGGAATCCTCGAGCAACTGGTGCAGCGCCACATCCAGGATGCGGGCAGTGTCGTCGGCGCGCTCGACGTAGCGGCCGATCCAGTACAGCGCCTCGGCGTTACGTGCCAGCATCGCGCACCGCCCTCTGTTGCTGCTGTTGTTTGGGTTTCTCGCGCTGAGGCTGGTCGGTGGGCTGCGGCTGCTGAGAGGTCTGCGACGTCAGCCGCTGCGCGTCTTCCAACGGGTCGGGCATCGAGGTGGGCAACGAGCGCACCACCTCCGCCGCCTCGAGCTCATGGTCACCGGCCGCCGCACGCGACGCCAACACCCAGGTGTCCTTAGAGCCCCCACCCTGGCTGGAGTTGACTACCCGGGACCCCTCGACCAGGGCCACCCGGCTCAGCCCGCCGGGCAGCACCCACACGTCGTTGCCGTCGTTGACCGCGAACGGTCGCAGATCCACATAGCGGGGCGCCAGGGTGTTGCCGATCTGCGTCGGGACCGTCGACAGCTCCATCATCGGCTGCGCGATCCAGCTTCGGGGATCGTCGCGCACCTTCTTGGCGGTGGCGGCCAACTCCTTCTCCGAGGCCTCCGGGCCGAACACGATGCCGTAACCCCCGGACCCCTCCACCGGCTTGAGCACCAACTCGTCGATGCGGTCCAGCACCTCTTCACGCTCGTCGTCGAGCCAGCAGCGCAACGTCTCCACGTTGGCCAGCAAGGGTTTTTCGCCCAGGTAGTACTCGATCATCGTAGGGACGTAGGTGTAGACGAGTTTGTCGTCGCCGACGCCGTTGCCGATGGCGCTGGAGATGGAGACGTTGCCGGCGCGGGCGGCGTTGACCAGGCCGGCCACGCCCAGCACCGAGTCGGCGCGGAATTGCAGTGGATCCAGGAAGGCGTCGTCGATGCGCCGATAGATGACGTCGACGTGACGCTCGCCATCGGTGGTGCGCATGTACACCTGGTTGTCGCGGCAGAACAGGTCGCGCCCTTCGACCAGCTCGACACCCATCTGGCGGGCCAGCAGCGAATGCTCGAAATAGGCCGAGTTGTAGACACCCGGGGTCAGCACCACCACGGTCGGGTCCGCCTCGTTGGTGGCGGCGGAGTTGCGCAGGGCCCGTAGCAGGTGCGAGGCGTAGTCGTCGACCGCGCGCACCCGGTGGGTGGCGAACAGGTTAGGAAAGACGCGCGCCATGGTGCGCCGGTTCTCCATGACGTAGGAGACACCGGACGGCGAGCGCAGGTTGTCCTCGAGAACCCGCCAAATGCCCTTTTCATCGCGGATTAGATCGATGCCGGCGACGTGGATCCGCACCCCGTTGGGCGGGACGATGCCCATCGCCTGGCGGTGGAAATGTTCGCAGGAGGTGATCAGCCGGCGCGGGATGACTCCGTCATTCAAGATTTCCTGGTCACCGTAAATGTCATCGAGGTACTTCTCGAGCGCCTTGACCCGTTGGGTGATGCCGCGCTCCAGGCGCATCCACTCGGCCGCCGAGATGACCCGCGGCACGAGGTCCAGGGGAAACGGCCGCTCCTGGCCCGATAGCGAGAAGGTGATGCCCTGGTCGAGGAAGGCGCGGGAGAGCGCCTCAGCGCGAGCCTTGAGCTCCGAGGCGTCCGACGGCGCAAGCTCGGCGTAAATGCCTTTGTAGGGGCCGCGGACGGCGCCCTGGGCATCGAACATCTCGTCAAACGCCAGCTCGTAGGCGTCCGAAGACCCGTTGTATCCACCGAAAATGCGCTCAGAACGGGCAGCGCGAAAACCCCGCTTGGTGTCGTCAAGCTGGTTCGTAAGACTCACTGTTCAGATGCTGCCTCAAGTCGACGTTCTGGCAGCCCACGTGTTCCCGTTTTGGGAGAAAACGTAACTCACTGATAACCTGGGCAATCGCTGTGGTGATATCCGGCGCCCCACAAAACGTCTAATCGAAGAAGGAACTCCAGCGTGGCCAACATCAAGTCGCAGCAGAAGCGCAACAAGACCAACGAGCGCGCTCGGCTGCGCAACAAGTCGGTCAAGTCGTCGCTGCGTACCGCTGTCCGCGCTTTCCGCGAGGCCGCCGGCGCCGGTGACAAAGAGAAGGCCGCCGAGCTGTTGGTGTCGACCAACCGCAAGCTGGACAAGGCCGCCAGCAAGGGCGTGATCCACAAGAACCAGGCCGCGAACAAGAAGTCGGCGCTGGCGCAGGCCCTCAACAAGATCTGAGGTTCGCCCGGTCGAGACGCCCTCCCCCTCTAGCGGCCGCGTTGGGCGGCTAGTTCGGCCACCTGTCTGACGGCGGATTCCAGGGCGTAGTCGGCGTCCACCACCGCCCCCTTGACGTTCGCGTTGAGCGCCGCCACCACTTTCATCGCCGAGGCCACCGAGTCCCGCGACCAACGCCGGGCCTGTTTCTGGGCCTTCTGCACTCGCCAGGGCGGCATCCCGAGCTGTGACGCGAGCCGGTAGGGATCACCCGAGAGGGGGCCTATCCGGCCGATCGTGTGGATCGCCTCGGCCAGCGCATCGGCCAGCACCACCAGCGGCTCCCCCCGCATCATCGCCCACCGCAACGCCTCGGCGGCGCCCTCGACGTCGCCGGCCACCGCCTTGTCCGCGATGTCGAATCCCTTCACCTCGGCCTTGCCGCTGTGATAGCGGCGCACCGCGGCGGCGTCGACCGCCCCGCCGGTGTCGGCCACCAACTGGGAGCAGGCAGAGGCCAACTCCCGCAGATCGGAACCGACCGAATCCAGCATCGCGGTCACCGTCTGCTCGTCGGCCCTGACCCGCAGGGCGCGAAACTCGTTGCGGATGAAGTCGATGCGCTCGCTGGGCTTGGTGATCCGCGCGCAGGCATGCACCTCGGCGCCGAGGGCCTGCAGCTCGGTGGCCAGCGCCTTGGCTCGCCCACCACCCGAGTGCACCACGACCAGCACCACACCCGTCGGCATGTCACTCGCGGCCGAAACAATCACCGCCGCAGCATCTTTGCCGGCTTCCCCGGCGGCCTCCAGCACGACAATGCGCTCGTCGGCGAACAATGACGGACTCAGCAGCTCGGCGAGCTCATAAGTGCTGACGTCGCCGGCACGCATCCGGTTGACCGGAACGTCGTCGGTCCCGGCGCGCTTCCGCGCCGACCGGAGGACGTTGGCTACCGCTCGCTCGACGAGCAGTTCCTCGTCTCCCAGGACCAGGTGCAACGGCGAAAGCTCGCTCACCCCTCGATCGTGTCACGCCCCACCGACGGCGCCGCCCTGGACCCATCGGCTCGGCAACCGGTCCTACCCCAGCCCGGACACCGCCCAAGCCAGCCCGGCCAGCGCCGCGACTCCCCCCGCGACGCGGAACGGCCGCCATCGCCACAACACCACCGCCACCACCGTGGCACCGCCGACGATCAGGGTGCCGGGCATACCCTGCGGGACCGGCAGGGTCGCGCCCGGCATGTTGGCCGCCCAGCGGGCCACACCGTCCACCCACCACAACTCGGGACCGGTGAACCGGATCAGCAGCCGCGCCGCGGCCGGCCATATCCCGCAGAGCGCGGCCGCCGCGGTGCCCGCCACCGTGATCGGCGCGATGACGGCCGCCACGACGAGGTTCGCAAGCGCGGCGACCACACTGAATCGGCCCGAGATCGCCGCCACCAGAGGCGCGGTCACCACCTGAGCGGCCCAGGCGACGGCCAGCGCGTCGGCCAGCGGCTTGGGCCATCCCTTCTCAACCAGGCGCCGCGACCACACCGGCGCGATGACGATCAGGGCGGCGGTGGCGACCACCGACAGCGCGAAGCCCACGTCGACGGCCAGCGCGGGGGCGATGGCCAGCAGCACCAGCACCGTGGCGGCCAGGGCCGGAATGGCTTGGCGCCGACGCGAAGACAACATGGCCGCCAGTGCGATGGCACTCATCACCGCCGCCCGCAACACACTCGCCGTCGGCTGCACGACGATGACGAAGGCCACCAGCGCCAGCGCCGCAAGCGCGACGGCCGCCCGGGGGCCGATCAACCGCGCCGAGAACAGCACGGCGGCACACACGATCATCACGTTGGCCCCCGACACGGCCATCAGGTGCGTCATGCCGGCCGCGCGAAAGTCGCGGCTGACGTCGCCGGGCACCGCCGAGGTGTCGCCCAGCACCAGCGCGGGCAGCATCACTGCCTGCTCGCCGGGCAGCGCGTCGCGGGCGGCGGCGGCGAATCGGCTGCGTACCCCGTGCGCAGCCCGCTGCACGGCGCTTGCGGTGCCCATGGTCGGCCGTCCCGACGCGTTGAGCACCGCGACCGTCAGGTCCCGGCGGGCCGGCCGGGTGATGCGCGCGGTGAACTGCACCGGCTGGCCCACCATCACGGCGCCGAAGTCCGCGGCGCGCGCGAAAACGACCACCGGGCCGGATGTTTGGGCGGCGCGCAACCGTTGCAGGGTGGCCCGAAACATCAACCGGCTGCTACCCAGCGACACCGTGCTTTCGGTGGGGGTGACCGTGACCGGAGCGCTGCTGCCGAAGGCCGCGGTGATGGGGTGGTGAACGACAGCGTCGGTGCGCAGCGCGATGGCGAAGCCGTACCCCGTCCCCACCACGCCGACCGCCGCGAGGGTGGCGCTGATCGCACGGAGTCGCGT
The DNA here is from genome assembly GCF_001667145.1 of Mycobacterium sp. 852002-51971_SCH5477799-a. Taxonomy (GTDB): domain Bacteria; phylum Actinomycetota; class Actinomycetes; order Mycobacteriales; family Mycobacteriaceae; genus Mycobacterium. The sequence goes on along the minus strand of NZ_LZIF01000102.1, from coordinate 35,920 downwards.
GTTTCCACCGGGCCGGTGCAGCGCACGCCACGCCAGCGCGCCGGACGCGGCGATCAACGCGACGCAGCACCAGGCGAGGATCGGGCCGGCCTGCCACCAGATCCCGCCGGCCGTCACCGCCCAGCAGGTCAACGCGGCCGGCACCAGGCGCACATCGACATGCCCGGAAGGCGAGCCATCCGGCCCGGGATGAACCACCGGGGTCAGACACGGACCAGGGCGCGCAACTTCTCCAACCGCGCCGGCCCGATGCCCTCGACGTCGGCAAGCTGGTCGACGCTGGTGAATTTGCCGTTGGATTGCCGCCACGCCACGATCGCTGCCGCCGTGACCGGGCCGACGCCGGGGAGAGCGTCGAGCTCCTGAACGGTCGCGGTGTTCAGGTCGACGGCCTGGCCAGGCTTCGGCTTGACCGATCCAGGCGCGGGTAGCGGGGCCTTCGATGTGGTGGTCGTTCCGCTGGCCACCGAGCTGCCCAGCGCGGTCGGCTGCCCGGGCGCGGGGGCGAGACCCACCACGATCTGTTCGCCGTCACCGAGCGGCCGGGCCATGTTCAATCCGATGGTATCCGCGCCGTTCACCGCGCCGCCGGCGGCCGACAGCGCATCGGCGATGCGCGCGCCCGGTGCCAGGGTCACCAGACCGGGCGAGTGCACCAGGCCGACCACGCTGACCACCACCGGGCGGTCGGGACTCGGCGGCGATGCGGCACCCGGGCTAGCCGATGACCTGGGGCCGGCCGTCGACACCTTCTCCACCGGTGGCAGCTTGGCCGACATCACCGGCGCCGGCCGGTCGCGCAGCAACGTGAACACCGTGACCAGCACGGCCAGCGCCGCGACGATGGCCAACCCGATGGCGCCGGCTCGTCCGGGGTCGGCACGCACCCTGGCCACCCAGCCGCGGTCCTGCGACGCGTCGGGAAGCCACCGCGGTAACAGCGAATTCTGGTCGTCATCCCGGGTGTCCTCCGTCGATGCTGAGGCTGAGTCCTCGGGCTCGGCGTGCGCATCGGGCTCCGGTTCCGCGTTGAGCCGTCGCTGCAGGCGCTCCGCCGGAAGTTCTGTTCGCATGGGCCGACGGTAGGTCCGCGCACCACCGCGATGGCGTCGCTCAACGGCGCCGCCGGGCCGATCTGTGGATTAACCCGAGGCTGTGCACAGGGTCCGCGAGGGATGGGTCAAGATGGAAGTCGAGCGAACGACCGGCATCGCCAGGAAACAGCTCGGGGCGCTGCGTGGTCACGGTCACCCAAAAACGACAGGAGGCTGCCAATGCAACTGGCGCTGACACCCGAGGAAGCCGCGTTCCGCGACGAGCTTCGCAACATCTACACGACCAAGATTCCGGAGGAGCTGCGCGAGCGGGTGCGCCAGGGCTCGGCGGCAGTGATCCACGACGACATCGTCACCAGCCACAAGATCTTGCACGAGCACGGCTTGGCGGTACCGAACTGGCCGGTCGAGTGGGGCGGCAAGGACTGGACGCCGACCCAGCACCAGATCTGGGCCGACGAGATGCAGCTGGCGTGCGTCCCCGAGCCGCTGAACTTCAACACCAAAATGGTGGGCCCGGTGATCGCCGAATTCGGTTCGGAAGAGGTCAAACAACGCTTCCTGCCCCCGACGGCCAGCCTCGACATCTGGTGGTGCCAGGGCTTCTCGGAGCCCGAGGCCGGCTCCGACCTGGCGTCCCTTCGCACCACCGCGGTCCGCGACGGCGACAACTACGTCGTCAACGGCCAGAAGACCTGGACCACGCTCGGCCAGTACGCGGACTGGATCTTCTGCCTGGTCCGCACCGATCCTCAGGCGCCCAAGCGCCAGGCCGGCATCTCCTTCCTGCTGTTCGACATGGATACGCCGGGCATCACGCTGCGGCCGATCAAAACGATCGACGGCGGGCAAGAGATCAACGAAGTTTTCTTCGAGGACGTCCGGGTGCCGGCCAATCAGCTTGTCGGAGAAGAGAATCAGGGCTGGACATACGCGAAGTTCCTGCTGGGCAACGAGCGCACCGGCATCGCCGGCGTGGGGCGGACCAAGGTGCGCCTCGCCGAGGTGAAGAAGCACGCCGAGGCAACCGGGGTGCTCAACGACCCACTGTTCGCGGCGCGGCTGACCGAGGCCGAAAACGAGCTGCTGGCACTGGAACTCACGCAGTCGCGAGTGGTGACTGACTCCACGGACGGGCAGCCCAACCCGGCGTCGTCGGTGCTCAAGCTGCGCGGCAGCCAACTGCAACAGGTTGCAACCGAACTCCTGGTCGAGGTGGCCGGCCCGGATGCGCTGCCGGCCGACGGCGAAGACATCTCATCGCCGCCCTGGGCGCAACACAGTGCGCCGCACTACCTCAACTACCGCAAGACCTCGATCTACGGCGGTAGCAGTGAGGTGCAGCGCAACATCATCGCGTCGACGATTCTGGGATTGTGAGGCAGCCATGGACTTTCAGTTGAGCGACGAGCAAGCCCTGCTCCGCGACACCACCCGCGACTTGTTGTCGCGCACCTATGACCCGGAAACCCGCAACAAGGTTCTCGGCTCCGATCTCGGCTGGAGCCGCGAGGTCTGGAGTCAGCTCGCCGACACCGGAATTCTCGGTCTCGGCTTCGAGCCCGAGGAGTCCGGCCAGATCGAGATCATGGTGGTGCTTCACGAGATCGGGCGCCGGCTGGCCCCCGAACCGGTGCTGCATGCCGCGCTGGGGCCCGGTGCGCTGATCGCCGAGCTGGGCAGCGCCGAGCAGAAGCAACTGCTCGACGAGGTCGCGGGCGGACAGCGGCTGCTGGCGTTCGCCCACCTCGAGCCGGGCCAGCGTAAGCCGTCCGCCGAGGTGAGCACGAAGGCTGCGCAGCAAGGTGATTCGTGGGCGCTGACCGGTCGGAAGAACCCGGTTCTCGCCGGGGACTGCGCCGACACGTTGGTGGTCAGCGCAAGCTTGCCGAACGGCGGCACCGGGCTCTTTCTGGTCGATGCGGCATCGGTGAGCAGATCTCCGTACCGGACGTTCGACGGGCAGCGCGGCGCCCAGATCGAACTCGATTCCACTGCCGCCGAACCCCTGGGCGAGGCGGACGACGCATCGGGCGCCATCCGCGACGCCGTCGTGCGCATCCAGTCGGCGCTGTGCGCCGAAGCGCTTGGGGCGATGGAGGAATCGCTGCGCCTGACCACCGATTACCTCAAGACCCGCAAGCAGTTCGGCGTCACGCTCAACAAGTTCCAGGCGCTCACGCAGCGCGCGGCGGACATGTACGTGTCGCTGGAAATGGCGCGCAGCATGACGCTGTACGCGGCCATGTCGATCGCCGACGGCAACATCGACCCGTTGATCGCCTCGCGGGCCAAGCTGCAGATCGGCCGCTCGGGCCGGCACATCGCGCAAGAGTCGGTCCAGATGCACGGCGGCATCGGCGTGACGGCGGAATACCCGGTCAGCCACTACGCCGCCCGGCTCACCGCGATCGAAAACACCCTGGGCACCTCGGGCGAGCACCTGCACAACCTGATTGACCACGTCGGCGACTACGACCTGGCCCGTCTTTAAGGCATGGCCGAACCCGCGGAACTGAGCCGAAAGGTCATCGAGTTCCTCTCGGCCGGCACCCGGACCGGGATGCTGGGCTACGTCGCCGCCGACGGGCGACCGCTGGTCGCGCCGGTGTGGTTCGTGGTCGACGTCGGCCGAGACGGCGCTCGACTGGCGTTTAACACCGGGCGCGACACATCGAAAGGCCGTGCCCTGGCCAGGGATCCGCGAGTGGTGATCTGCGTCGACGACCCTCATCCGCCGTACTCGTTCGTACAGGTGCAGGGCGTGGCCACGATCAGCGAGGATGCGCACGACGTGCTCGACATCGCCACCCGCACCGGTCGCCGCTACATGGGCGCCGACCGCGCCGACGAATTCGGCCGTCGCAACGCCGTTCCCGGTGAGTTGGTGGTGTGGGTGCGCCCAACCAAGGTCAACGCGGGATTCGATATCAGCAACTAGGTTCGCCCACGGCAAAGGAGCCGCGATGAGCAAGGCAAGCACACACCGTCCGCTGCGGGTGATCCAGTGGACGACCGGGAACATCGGCCGCCGTTCGCTGCACGCCATCATCGGGCGGCCTGACTTGGAACTGGCCGGGGTGTATGCGCATGGCGCCGACAAGGTCGGCGTCGATGCCGCCGACCTGGCGGGCTGGCCGGACCCGACCGGTGTGCACGCGACCAATGACATCGACGCGCTGCTGGCACTGGGCGCCGACGCGTGTTGCTATAACCCGTTGTGGCCCAGCGTCGATGAGTTGGTGCGGCTGCTGGAATCGGGAGTCAACGTGTGCACCAGCGCCGCGTGGATCACCGGTGGCAAGCAGACGCCGCAGGACCGTAAACGCATCGAAAATGCCTGCCAGAAGGGCAATTCGACGATCTTCGGCAGCGGCGCGCACCCGGGCATGACGAACATGGTGGGCATGGTGCTGTCCGCCTCGTGCGAGCGCGTCGACGAGATCCGGATCACCGAGTCGGTCGACTGCTCGACCTACGAGTCGGCGGAAACCCAGACGGCCATGGGGTTTTCGCAAGATCCCGATACCCCAGGGCTGGCCGAAAACGTCCGGCGGGAAAGCGAGGTCTTCGCGGAATCGGCGGCGATGATGGCCGACGCGATCGGGGCCCAGCTGGACAAGATGACCTTCGACGTCACCTTCACCGCGGCCACCGATGACTCCGATCTGGGCTTCATGAAGATTCCCGCCGGAACGGTCGGCAGCGTCTACGGGTACCACCGCGGCTGGGTCGGCGATCGCAACGTCATCAGCGTCGGGTTCAACTGGACCATGGGCAGCCACGTGGTGCCCCCCAAGCCGCTCGAGCACGGCCACGTCATTCAAGTCTTCGGTTTGCCCAACATGCGCACCGTATTGCACTGCCTGCCGCCCAAGGATTGGACGGAGCCAGGGTTCATGGGACTGGGAATGATTTACACCGCGATGCCGGTTACCAATGCCGTCCCGGCGGTGGTGGCCGCCCCGCCCGGGATCGTGACACTGGCTGATTTGCCACCGGTCACCGGTCGGCTGGCCCATTAGCGGTTATGCCGTTCGCCACAACTGGCGGCCCCCGGGAGGAACGCTTGCGTGCACTAAGGTTAGTATCCCTAACTGAGCAAATGGTCCGTTGACAGTGGTGTCGTCGGCGACGGTTGGTGAGCTTTGCGGAAGGTGGTCAGGTGGTGACTAGTCCAGACTCGGATTCCCGCCCCGGCCTCTTGACCCGCGCGCTGAGGCGCGGGTGGATCCCGCTGGTGCTGGTGGTCGTTCTGGCGACCTCGGCGCTGATCGTGTCGCGGCTGCACAGAATCTTCGGTTCGGAGGATCTGAACGCGAACGCCGGCAAGGGGATCGACATCGTGCAGTTCAACCCAAAGGTCGTCGTTTACGAGATCTCCGGCTCCCCGGGTACGACGGCCAACATCAACTACTGGGACGAAAACGCCAACACGCACCAGGTCAACAACGCCCCGCTGCCGTGGTCGACCACGATCTCGACGACGCTGCCGTCGGTGAGCGCCAACATCATGGCGCAAAGCGACGGCAGCACGATCAGCTGCAAGATCACCGTGGACGGCGTTGTCCGAGACAACCAGAACTCCGATGGCCATAACGCCCAGACCTTCTGCCTGGTGAAGTCCGCATGAGCGATGTGAACAGCAAGACCGAGCCCGACCTGAGCGCCGCAGACACCGGCCCGATCAAGACGGGTGGCCTGTCTAAGGCCGAGCGGGGCCACCGGCCTTACCTGCCCCATGCGATCCGTATCTTCGCGATACCGATCATCCTTGGGTGGGTGGCGGTCACCGTATTGGTGAACGTCATCGTTCCCACCCTGGAGAAGGTCGGCGAGGCCCACTCGGCGCCGATGACGCCGCTGGATGCGCCGTCGATGAAGGCGATGATGCGCCTGGGCCACAACTTCCACGAGTTCGACTCCAACAGCACCGTCATGATCGTCCTGGAGGGTCAGCACCCGCTCGGCCCGGACGCGCACCAGTACTACGACAAGCTGATTCGGCAACTCCGCCAAGACCCCAAGCACATTCAGCACATCCAGGACTTCTGGGGCGACCGGCTCACCGCCGCCGGCGCTCAGAGCGCCGATGCCAAGAGTGCCTATGTGCAGGTGAACCTCGCCGGTAACCAGGGCACGACCCTGGCCAACGAGTCCGTGGACGCCGTCCGCAAGGTCATCGACGAGAACAAGGCGCCACCTGGCGTCAAGGCCTACGTCACCGGTCCCGCCGCATTGTCCGACGACATGCACATCATCGGCAACGCCAGCCTGGCCACGATCACGCTGTTCACCCTGGGCGCCATCGCGATCATGTTGCTGCTGGTCTATCGCTCCATCGTCACCACCCTCGTTCAGCTTTTCATGACCTTTGTGGCACTGGCCTGTTCGCGCGGAGTCGTCGCTGTTCTCGCGTATCACAACGCATTCGGGCTCACGACCTTCGCCGCCAACATCCTCACCATGCTGGCGATCGCCGCTGGAACCGACTACGGCATCTTCCTCGTCGGCCGCTATCAGGAGGCGTTGGCCGCGGGCGAGGACCGAGAAACCGCGTACTACACCACATTCAAGGGCGTCGCCCCGGTCGTGTTGGGATCGGGCCTGACGATCGCGGGCGCGACCTATTGCCTGAGTTTTTCGCGGCTGCCGTGGTTCAACACCATGGGCGCGCCCGTCGCCATCGGCATGCTGGTGGTGGTGCTGGCCGGCATCACGCTGGGCCCCGCGGTGGTCTTCGTCGGAAGTCGCTTCCACCTCTTCGAACGGCAGGCCAAGCGTGGTCGGCTGTGGCGACGGGTCGGCACCGCCGTAGTGCGTTGGCCCGCACCGATTTTGGCCGTCAGCGCCGCGATCGTGCTGGTCGGCATGATCGCCCTGCCGAGCTTCCACACGAGCTACAACGACCGCCATTACCTGCCGTTGTCAGCCCCGTCCAATCAGGGGCAGGAGGCCGCGAATCGGCATTTCTCCGAGGCACGGATGAACCCCGACCTGTTGATGGTCGAGTCTGACCATGACATGCGTAACCCGGCGGACATGCTGGTGTTGGACCGGGTGGCCAAGAACGAGATGCGCACGCTCGGCATCGCCATGGTCCAGGACATCACGCGGCCACTGGGGATCCCGATCCAGCACAGTTCCATCCCATTCCAGAACAGCGTCCAAAGCCAGACCACGATGCAGAACATGGGCTTTCTCAAGGAGCGCATGAACGACATCCTTAAGATGGCCGACGACCTGCAGACCCAGATCGACACCACACAACGCCAATACGAGGTGTCGCTCGATCTGGCCAATGCCGCCGACGACAGCGCAAAGACCACGGCGGTGACGGCCCAGATCACCGACAGCCTGCGCGACCACATCGCCGATTTCGATGACACCTTCCGGCCCGTGCGCACGTACTTCTACTGGGAGAAGCACTGCTACGACATTCCCGTGTGCATCGGGCTGCGGTCCCTGTTCGACACGTTCGACGGGTTCGACCAACTGGCCGAGCAATTCCACTATCTGACAACCGACATCGCGCACACCGCCAAAGCGTCACGCGACCTGACCGCGCTGTTCCCCACGTTGATCACCACGCTGAAGACGACCCGGGGCATCACGCTGACGCTCTACCAGACATTCAAGGCGATGATCGACCAGATGGAGGCGATGAGCAACACCTCCATCGTGATGGGCCAGAGCTTCGACAACTCCAAGAACGACGACTTCTTCTACCTCCCGCCGGAAGCCTTCGATAACCCGGACTTTCAAACGGGTCTTCGCATGTTCCTGTCGCCGGACGGCAAGTCGGCGCGGTTCTTCATCACCCATCAGGGCGACCCGATGTCGCCGGAAGGCATCGCGCGCGTCGACGCCGAACGCACCGCCGCGCAGGAGGGTTTGAAGCAGTCCTCGTTGTCGGATGCCCGGGTGTATCTCGGCGGAACCGCCGCAACCTTCAAGGACATGGCCGACGGCGAGAAGTACGACCTGATGATCGCCGTGGTGTCGGCCCTGACCCTGATCTTCATGATCATGCTGCTGCTGACTCGAAGTGTGGTGGCCGCGCTGGTGATCGTCGGCACGGCGGCCAGCTCGATCGCGGCGTCGTTCGGTCTGTCCGTGTTGATTTGGCAGGACTTGTTCGGCATCCGGATCCACTGGATCGTGATGGCGCTGTCGGTCATCATCCTGCTGGCCGTCGGGTCCGACTACAACCTGCTACTGGTTTCCCGGTTCCGCGAAGAAATCCATCGCGGGCTCAAAACGGGAATCATCCGGTCGATGGCCGGCACCGGCGGCGTCGTGACTGCGGCGGGTCTGGTGTTCGCCTTCACCATGGCGTCCATGCTGGGCAGCGATCTGCGCGTGCTCGGTCAGTTCGGGTCGACGGTGTGCATCGGTCTGTTGCTCGACACGCTGATCGTGCGCACGCTGCTGATGCCCTCGATCGCCACCCTGCTCGGACGGTGGTTCTGGTGGCCGCAAGTCGTGCACCCGCGCGGTGACAACGCGCGACGGCCGGTGAACGCTTAAGCCGTTGGCGCGAGCGCCACGCTGACCGCGACGGCGCCCGCGCCCACGTGCAGCGCGAGCACCGGCCCCAGTTCGGTGATGATCGCCGGCTCGCACGCCGGCAGCCGTTCGCCCAGCGCCGTCGCCACCTCGCGTGCCCCGTCCGGATTGTTGACGTGGTGCACCGCCAGTGCGGCGCCATGGTCGCCGACGACCTGGCAGACCCGCTCGATCATCGTCTCCGTCGCATGGCTCACAGTGCGCACCCGTTGGGCCAGAACAAGTTTGCCGTCATCCATACGCAACAGGGGCTTGAGCGCAAGCGCGGTGCCCAGCCAGGCCTTCGCCCCGCCGATGCGCCCGCTGCGGCGCAAGTTGTCCAGCCGGTGCACCACGATGAAGGCATGCCCGCGGTCCACGGCCGCGCGCGCCGCGGCCGCGACGGTGTCGACGTCCCCGCCGTCGGCCGCGGCCCGCGCCGCGGCCAGCGCGACGAACCCGGTGCCCATCGCGGCCGATTTGGAGTCGACGACGCGCACGTTCGGATCGAGATCGGCCGCGGTGCGTTCGGCGGCGCGACACGTTCCCGACAGCGCCGACGAAATGTGCACGGCCACTACGCCGTCGGCGCCGCTGTCGGCCAGCGCCTGCTGGTAGGCGTCGGCGAGTTCGGCGGGGGTGGCCGCCGCGGTGGTAGCCGCGAGTTTGTAGATGTCGTCGGGAACGTCGTCCACACCGTCACGCAGATCGCCGCCGTCGAGCAAGATGTGCAGCGGGACAACGCGTATCCCCCACTTTTCGAGCAGGTCGGCCGGCAGACGTGCCGACGAGTCGGTCACCACCACGACGGTCACGAGCGCTACCCGCGGGGCTTCTCGTTCGGCACCCCGGCCTCGGCGAGCGCCTTGAGCATCAACTCAGCGACCGCCTGGTGAGCCTCGAAATTCCAGTGAATCCCGTCGGGGTTTCCCCGTCCGCTCATCACCTGTTCGGCGACAGCGGCTTTGAGATCGACCAGGGGCACGTTGTGGTCTTGCGCCCATCCGGTGATGGCGGCCACCGTCCCCGCGCGGCCGTGGTGGGCGCGGCCGTAGGTGTCTGCGATGTGCACGGATGGCAGCGAGGCCACGATCGGGATGCCGGGGCGGTTGAAATCGATTGCGCCACGGGTCTGTTCGAGGTAGTCGGCGCTGAGCCGCGGAGGCAGGGCCGGCCTGGCGATCGGTGAGAACCTGGGCTGCAGCCAGCCATAGCCGTCACGTACCCAGCGGCGCAGCCACGGCGGCCGGACATAACGGATCAGCTCGCGCAGCGCGGTGGGCAGCACAGACGGCAGCGAATCCATGCCGCCGGTGGCGAAGATGACCGCTCCTGCCCGCGGGAGCGCCGCCCAGGCCCGTGGGTCCTGGGTCGCAGCCCACCAGATGTCGCGGCACGTCCAACCGATGCGACCGATCAGCTCAACATCCCAACCTAGTTGGGCGGCAACAATGTTCGGCCAGATGCGGGGATCGTCTGCGGGAAGGCCCCCGGTGGGCCCGTAATAAGCCAACGAGTCTGCGAAGATCAGCAGTGTGGGCTTCGGCCGCTGCTCAGAGGACATCGTTGGACACCTGCGCCGAAGCGTTCCACACGTCGAGACGCCAACGGATGCTGTCGAATTCGTCGGCGGGATCGTCGTTGTGTCCCGACAGTTGCACCCAGCTGGCATTGCCCATGCCGCCCAGAATCGGCCAGTTGGCGACCGGAAGATTCAGCAGCGCCGCCGACAGCGCGGCGATCAGGCCGCCGTGGGCCACCAGCACCACGGGGCGGTCCGGGCCGTCGGGATCACCCCATTCCGGCTCGCCGGACACCAATTCGGCAACCAACGGCACGCTGCGCGCCGCGACGTCGACCCTGCTCTCGCCACCATGCGGCGCCCAGGTGGCGTTTTCGCGCCAGGCTAGGCGCGCCCCCGGGGCCTGCGCGTCGACTTCGCTGTGGGTCAACCCCTGCCAGTCGCCGAGATGGGTTTCGCGCAACCGTTGGTCCACCCGGATCGGCACCCCGGTAACCTCCCCCAGCCTGATCGCGGTGTCGTAGGCGCGATGCAGATCCGACGACACGATCAGCAACGGCTGCAGCTTGCCCAGCACCTCGGCGGCCGCAACCGCCTGCGCCCGCCCGAGTTCGCTGAGTTCGGAATCCAGCTGGCCCTGCATTCGGCTACCGGCGTTGAACTCGGTTTGCCCGTGCCGCAACATGATCAGGCGACGTATTCTCATTGCGCGCCCGGCTCTTCGGAGTTCTCACGGCCCTCGTCGAGGTCTACCGGCACCACCGGGCAGTCGCCCCACAATCTGTCCAGGGCATAGAAGTCCCGGTCTTCCTGGTGCTGGATGTGGACGACGATGTCGCGATAGTCCAGCAGCGTCCAGCGGCCTTCCCGGGCGCCCTCACGACGGGCCGGCTTGTAGCCGGCCTTGCGCATCTTCTCCTCGACCTCGTCGACGATGGCGTTGACCTGCCGCTCGTTGGACGCCGAGGCGATCACAAAGCAGTCGGTGATGGCGAGCTGTGCCGAGACGTCGATGACGATTACGTCGTCGGCCAGCTTCGCGGCGGCGGCGCCGGCGGCCACGGTCGCCATGTCGATAGCCTCGTCTGTGGCGCTCATGGGAATTCCCCTGTGGTCAGGCGTGTTTCGTTCACGATCACTGGCGGCCCCTCGTCGCGGTAGAGCCGGCGTTTGGAGACGTACTGCACGACGCCGTCGGGCATCAGGTACCACAGCGGCCGGCGCTGCGCCGCGCGGCGACGGCAATCGGTCGAAGAGATGGCCAGCGCCGGAATCTCGACCAGGGTCAGTGCGTGATCTGGCAGCTCGCCCAGCACGCCGGTGATGTGTTCGCGCCGCAGCTCGTAACCGGGCCGGCTGACGCCGATGAAGCGCGCCAGCTCGAACGCCGTCTCCCAGCCCTGCCACGACAGGATGGAGGCCAGCGCGTCGGCACCGGTGATGAAGTACAACTCGGAGTCCGGGTTGAGGGCGTGCAGGTCGCGCAGAGTGTCCTTGGTGTAGGTGGGGCCGGCGCGGTCGATGTCGACCCGGCTGACCGAGAAGCGGGGGTTGGACGCCGTGGCAATCACCGTCATCAGATAGCGGTCCTCGGCAGGAGAAACGTGGCGCTCCTTCTGCCAGGGCTGGCCGCTGGGCACGAACACCACTTGATCGAGGTCGAACAGGTCGGCGACCTCACTGGCGGCAACCAGGTGGCCGTAATGGATGGGGTCGAAAGTCCCACCCATCACTCCTAACCTGCGAAGCTGCTTTTGCACGATTTGCCAGCTTACTTGAGCCGGCGTTACGGCTGGATTTCCCAGGCGATGGTCACATGGGTCACACCAGCCTCTGCTTCGGGCGGCAGGTGTTGTGCCCGCCTCACAGCGACAAATGCCGCCGTGGCACCCCCCGTGACCAGGTTGTCGCTGCGAGGTGGGCACGAACGGCATAGCCGCCGATCCGGACGGCTGGGGCGGATGTGAAACGACAGGCAAATGTGAAACGGGCGTGCGCCCGCAACCCCTACACCGGCAGCAGCTGGTCGATCACCGCGGCCAACTGCTTGGCCGACCTGCACTCGTGCATCGGGATGACGTCTTGGTAGCGCGGCACCGCAGAGTCGCCGCTGCCCCACAGATGCTTGGGCTCGGGATTCAGCCAGTGCGCGTGCCTGCTGGCGGTCACCATGTGGGACAGCAGCTCGGTCTCCGGGTTGCGGTAATTGGTGCGGCCGTCCCCGAGCACCAGCAGCGAGGTACGCGGTGACAGCACATTGGGGAACGCCTGAATGAACGACGCGAACGCGTTGCCGTAATCGGAATGGCCGTCGCGACTGTAAACGCCCGACTCCCGGGTGATCCGCTGGATGGCCACCGCCAGGTCGGCTTCCGGGCCGAACATGTGGGTCACCTCGTCGGTGGTGTCGATGAAGGCGAACACGCGAACGCGCGAGAACTGTTGGCGCAGAGCATGTACCAGGAGCAGGGTGAAGTGGCTGAACCCGGCGACCGAGCCGGACACGTCGCACAGCACCACCAGTTCCGGCCGTGCCGGACGCGGCTTGGCCAGCACGACGTCGATCGGGACCCCACCGGTGGACATCGACTTGCGCAGCGTCTTGCGCATATCGATCGACCCGGCCCGGGCGCGTCGCCGGCGGGCCGCCAGCCGGGTCGCCAGAGTTCGCGCCAGCGGGGCCACCACGCGGCGCATCTGGCGCAGCTGCTCACCGGAGGCGCGCAGGAATTCCACGTTCTCGGAAAGCTGTGGTATGCCGTACATCTGGACGTGATCGCGACCCAGCTGCTCCGCGGTGCGCCGTTTGGTCTCGGAATCGACCATCTTGCGTAATTGGGTGATCCGCTGCGCAGCAAGCGCTTTGGCGATCTCCTCCTGGCTGGGAGTGGGCTCGTCGCCGTACGAGGCGAGCAGCCCGGCCAGCAGCTTGCCCTCGAGCTCATCGAGCGCCATCGCCTTGAGCGCCTGGTACGACGAAAAGGACGGGCCGCGACTGGAGTTGTATTTGCCGTAGGCCTCGACGATCCGGGCGATCATCGCGACCAGGCGCTCGTCCATGTCGGCGAGGTCGGGGTTCTCGGTCAGCAGGTCGACCAGCATCTGGCGCATCGCCTCGACGTCGTCGGGCGGCAACGCGCTGTCGTCTGGCGAGTCGTTGGCCTCGTCGTCGGTGACCACCGCGCGCGTGCCCAGCGCGGCGGGGAACCATAAGTCGAACAGGGCGTCATAGGTCTCGCGGTGATCGGATCGGCGCAACACGGCGCAGGCCAAGCCCTCCCGCAGCACCTTCCGGTCACCCAGGCCGAGCGTCGCCATCACCCGTCCGGCATCCACCGTCTCCGACGGACCGACCGAAATCCCTGCCCCGCGAAGCGCTTCCACGAAGCCCACCAAATGGCCTGGCAGCCCGTGCGGGGCGAGCGGCCGGGAGGGTCGGGTGCGGCGGGTGGCCATCAGTCGTCCTAATTCAGCCGCAGCTCGCCGGTTGCGCGCTGCTGGTCGGACTGATGTTTGAGCACCACGCCGAGCGTGGCTGCGACGACCGCGTCGTCGATGGTGTCCAGGCCCAGCGCGAGCAGCGTGCGGCCCCAGTCGATGGTCTCGGCGATGGATGGCACTTTCTTGAGTTGCATCCCGCGCAGCACGCCGATGATGCGAACGAGCTCCTCGGCCAGATGCGCGGGCAACTCCGGGACGCGGGACAACAAGATGCGGCGTTCCAGGTCGGGACTGGGAAAGTCGATGTGCAGGTACAGGCAGCGACGCTTGAGCGCCTCGGACAACTCACGGGTGGCGTTCGAGGTCAGCACCACCAGCGGCGTCCGCTCGGCGGTGATGGTGCCCAGTTCGGGAACGGTCACCGCGAAGTCGGACAGCACCTCCAGCAGCAGGCCCTCGATTTCGATATCGGCCTTGTCGGTCTCGTCGATGAGCAGCACCGTTGGCTCGGTGCGCCGGATGGCGGTCAGCAACGGACGCTGCAGCAAGAACTCCTCGCTGAACACGTCGTCCTTGGTCTGATCCCAGTCCCCCGACCCGGCCTGGATGCGCAGGATCTGCTTGGCGTGGTTCCACTCGTAGAGCGCACGAGCCTCGTCGACGCCCTCGTAGCACTGCAAGCGCACCAGTCCCGAGCCGGTGGCCTGCGCGACGGCGCGGGCCAGCTCGGTCTTGCCGACGCCGGCCGGGCCTTCCACCAACAGCGGCTTACCGAGCCGATCGGCCAAGAACACGGCCGTCGCGGTGGCGGTGTCCGGCAGGTAGCCGGTCTCGGCCAGCCGCCGCGACACGTCGTCGATGTCGTCGAACAACGGCTTGGACCGGGCGGGCACACTCACAATCGGTTCTCCTAAAACGCTTACGCCACGCGGGTATCAGGCCGGACGAGTTTGTCCGTCTCCCCACGCAATCCATTTGGTCGAGGTCAATTCGGGCAGCCCCATCGGACCGCGGGCATGCAGTTTCTGGGTAGAGATCCCGATTTCGGCCCCGAAGCCGAACTGCTCACCGTCGGTGAATGCCGTCGACGCGTTGACCATCACCGCGGCCGCGTCCACACCATCTGTAAACTTCTGCGCCGCAGCCATATTGGTGGTCACGATGGCCTCGGTGTGCCCGGTGCCGTACTCGTTGATGTGAGCGATCGCGGCGTCGATACCGTCGACCACCGCCACCGCGATGTCCATCGACAGGTACTCGCGACGCAGGTCGTCCTCGTGCGCATCCTTGGAAAAGCCGCCGTGCACGGTCACACCGGCGTCTTGCAGGGCGGTGACCAGCCGGGGCAGCGCGTCTTCGGCGATCGCGACGTCGACCAGCAGTGTCTCGGCGGCATTGCAGACGCTGGGCCGACGGGTCTTGGAATTCAGCAGGATTCGCTCCGCCACATCCAGGTCGGCGCCTTCGTGCACATAGACGTGACAGTTGCCGACGCCGGTCTCGATGGCGGGCACCTGCGCGTCGCGGACCACCGCGTTGATCAGGCTTGCCCCGCCACGCGGAATCACCACGTCGACCAAACCCCGGGCCTGGATCAGATGCGTCACCGTGGAGCGGTCATCTGCCGAAAGCAGTTGCACCGCATCGGCCGGCAGGTCCTCGCTGACCAGCGACGCCCGCAGCACCTGGACCAGCGCCTGATTGGACCGCGTCGCCGACGAACTTCCGCGCAGCAGTACGGCATTGCCGGACTTGAGCGCGAGCCCGAACGCGTCAACGGTCACGTTGGGCCGTCCCTCGTAGATCATGCCGACGACGCCCAGCGGCACCCGCTGCTGACGCAGCTGCAGCCCGTTGGGCAACGTGTAACCGCGCAGCACCTCCCCGACCGGGTCGGGCAGCCCGGCGACCTGACGCAGGCCGGCGGCGATGCCCTCAACACGTTTGGAGTCCAACGCCAACCGGTCGAGCATCGCTGACGGCGTGCCGCCGGCCCGGGCGGCGTCGAGGTCTTCGGCATTGGCCGACAGGATCAGCTCGCTGTGGGCGGCTATCGCGTCAGCCGCAGATCGCAGTGCTTGGTCCTTGGCAACCGTCGGCAACAATGCCAGGACACGTGACGCAACGCGGGCGCGACGAGCCGCGTTGTGCACCTCCTGGCGCAAGTCAGGAAGCGATGGTGCTTGCAGACTCATCAAACCAGGGTATCGGGCGGCAAAACCGCGGGTTAGGCGGCCCGATCGCCGCTACCCCGATGGCGGCGACCCACTTCGCCCGGCACCGCCGCGCTCGCGATCGCCACTACCCCGATGGCGGCGACCCACTTCGCTATTCGGTGTTTGTCATGAAGCGATTCGGCGTCGAAAGTGCCGTCCCCGTGGTGTGCTTTGCCATCCCGTCACGACTAACGTCGCCGTCATGGCGGGCGTCTGTGTTGTGGGCAGTGTGAATCTCGATCTATCCCTGAGTGTCGATGCCCTTCCGCGGCCCGGCGAAACGGTTTTGGCGTCATCGTTGACGCATGCCCCCGGTGGCAAGGGCGGCAATCAGGCGGTTGCGGCGGCGCGCGCGGGCGCGCAGGTGCAATTCGTCGGAGCGGTGGGCGATGACGCGGCCGCCGGACAACTGCGCGCGCACCTCGAAGCCAACGGCGTCAGGTTGGATGGAGCCATTGAAATCCCCGGCCTCAGCGGCACGGCGATCGTGGTGGTCGATGCGAAGGCCGAGAACACGATCGTGGTCGCGCCGGGTGCCAACGGTCGTTTCACGCTGACCGACGACCGGGCCCGCACGGTTGTCGCAAACTGCGATGTGCTGTTGACGCAGTTAGAGATTCCGGTGGCCACCGCGGTCGCGGCGGCCCAACACGCGCGTTCGGCCGGAGCGGTCGTCGTTGTGAACGCATCGCCGGCCGGTCAGGACCCCGGATCGTTGGGCGACTTGGCGGCCGCCGCGGACGTGGTGATCACCAACGAAGAGGAAGCCGACGAATGGCCGTGGCGCCCGGAGCATTTGGTGGTGACTTTGGGCGCGAACGGCGCCCGTTACGTTGGCGCGGACGGCGAGTACACCGTGCCGGCCCCGGCGGTGGATCCGGTGGACACCACCGGCGCAGGCGACGTCTTCGCCGGTGTGCTGGCCGCGAATTGGCCACTCAATCCCGGCTCGCCGGATCAGCGGCGCCTCGCGTTGCGGCGTGCCTGCGCGGCGGGTGCGCTGGCGACATTGGTGGCCGGTGCGGGCGATTGCGCACCGGACGCCACAGCGATCGACAAGGCGCTGCGAGAGGCTTCCTAGCCGCTGCGCCCACCGGGGCATGCTGACCGGATCCTACGAGCGGTGACGGACGGGCCACCGCGCTGACCTGCGGTTGGCAGTGTTTGGCAGCGGCTGGCGTCGATCTGGCAGTGGTTTGTGAGCAGCGTCGGTGGTGATCGCAGTCCGCCACGAGAAAGGAACATCATGTCCGCTATCACGATCGACCGCACGGGCACGCGGGACGGCTTGCTTCGCCTTGCCATGCGCGCCGACGCCGGCATCAGCGCGCTGGTCGGCCTGGCCGGTATTCCGGTGGCCGGCTGGCTCGCCGACCTCTCTGGCACCACGAAAGGGTTCGAGTACGGCATGGCCGCGTTCTTGATCGCGTACGGCGTGGTGGTGTTCGGGCTGGCTGCCTTGCCGTCGGTGCGCCGCGCCGGCATGACCGTCATCATCGCGAACGTGGCATACACGGTGGCCGCAATAGTTCTTGTGCTCGCCGACATCTTCCCGTTGACGTCGACGGGCGTGGTGCTCAACCTGGCGGCGGGCGTTTACACGCTGGTGTTCGCCGAGTTGCAGTACCAGGGCTGGCGCCGCGCGAGGGTTTGAGCCCGAATTGCTCAGGGCCCGTCCGGTGCTGCCGGGCGGGCCCCCGAGTGTGGGAACTAGTCCTCCGGGATTTCGCGTTCGATCTCGTCGAGCCAGATGCGCGCCGACATATCGGACGGGGCGCGCCAATCCCCCCGCGGCGACAGTGAACCTCCGTGCGACACCTTGGGCCCGTTGGGCAACGCCGAGCGCTTGAACTGGCTGAATGAGTAGAACCGCTGCACGAAAACCTGCAGCCAGTGCCGAATTTCCTTCAGCGAGTACGACGGCCGTTTGTCCTCGGGGAAGCCGGGCGGCCAGATGCCGTGATCGGGATCGCTCCACGCGTGCCAGGCCAGGAAAGCGATTTTCGATGGCCGGAATCCGAAGCGCAGCACGTGGAACAGCGAAAAGTCCTGCAGCGCAAACGGACCCACTTTCGCCTCGCTGCTCTGCAGCTCTTCCTCCTCGCCGCTGGGAACCAGCTCCGGGGTGATCTCGGTGTCGAGCACCGACTGCAACACCTCGCTGACCTCCGGCTCGAACTGTTCCGACGAGATCACCCAGCGGATCAGGTGCTGGACCAGCGTTTTGGGCACGCCCGCATTGACGTTGTAATGCGACATCTGATCGCCGACACCGTATGTCGACCAACCCAGCCCGAGCTCGGACAAGTCACCGGTGCCCAGCACTATCCCGCCACGCTGATTTGCCAGCCGGAACAGGTAGTCGGTGCGCAAACCGGCCTGGACGTTTTCGAAGGTGACGTCATACACCTTCTCGCCGCGCGCGAACGGGTGGTCCATCTCCTTGAGCATCAGTTCGGCGCTCTGACGAATATCGATTTCGGCGAACGTCACGCCCAGCGTGCGGCACAGCTCGGCCGCGTTGCGCTTGGTGCGGTCGCCGGTCGCGAAGCCGGGCAGCGTGAACGCCAAAATGTCACTGCGCGGGCGTTGTTCGCGATCCATCGCGCGTGCGGCAACGATCAGCGCATGCGTCGAGTCCAGCCCACCGGAGATGCCGATGACGATTTTCGGGAAATCCAGCGCGCGCAGCCGTTGCTCGAGACCGGCAACCTGGATGTTGTAACCCTCGAAGCAATCCTGTTCCAGCCGTGCCGGATCGGCGGGAACGAAGGGAAAACGCTCGACCTCACGCCGCAGTCCGATGTCGCCGCCCGGCGGATCCAGCCGGAACTCGATGCGCCGGTAGGTGTCCGTCGTCGTCCGGTGGTGGCGCCGGTTGTCGTCGAACGTGCCCATCCGGAGCCGTTCAGAGCGAAGCAGTTCGATGTCGACGTCGGCGACGCTGAGCCGCTCCCCCTTGGGGAAGCGCTCGGACTGAGCCAGCATCACGCCGTTCTCGAACACCATGGTTTGACCGTCCCACGCCAGGTCGGTCGTCGATTCGCCTTCCCCGGCAGCCGAATACACGTAGGCGGCCAGGCATCGCGACGAGGCCGAGCGGGCCAGCAGGCAGCGGTCCTCGGCGCGGCCGATCGTGATCGGACTGCCGGACAGGTTGGCCAGCACCGTCGCGCCCGCGAGCGCGGCCTCCGCGCTGGGCGGAATCGGCACGAACATGTCCTCGCAGATCTCCACGTGCAGCACCAAGCCGGGGACGTCGGACGCCTCGAAAAGCAGGTCGGGGCCGAACGGCACCTCGACGCCGGCGACGCGGATGGTGCCGCGCTCGTCGTCGCCCGGTGCGATCTGGCGGCGCTCGTAGAACTCCCGATAGGTGGGCAGGTAAGACTTCGGCGCCACCCCGAGCACCTCGCCGCGGTGGATGACCACGGCGGCGTTGTAGATCCGGTGCCGATGACGCAGGGGGGCACCCACGACGAGCACTGGCAACAACTCGGCCGAGGCCGCGACGATCTCCGCGACGGCCTTGTCGACATCGTCAAGCAACAGGTCCTGCAGCACGATATCTTCGATGGAGTACCCGGACAGCGTCAGTTCCGGGAAGACGGCCAGTGCGACGGCATCGTCGTGGCACTCCCGGGCCATTCGCAGGACTGATTCGGCATTCGCGGCCGGGTCGCCGATGACCGTGCCGTGCGTGCATGCGGCGACGCGGGCAAAGCCTTGGCTGTAAGCGTTGTAAAAATCCATCGCTCTTCCATTGTCGTCCCGTGCGTGTCAACTCGGGGTCGCCGGGTATTCCCGACTCCATGAGCGACACGGCTGTCTTGGTGGTCGACATGATGAACACGTATCAGCATCCCGACGCTGAGAATCTAATACCCAATGTCGAGAAGATCATCGAGCCTTTGGCCGATTTGGTTCGCCGGGCACGTGTGCGCGACGGCGTCGACCTGGTGTACGTCAACGACAACTATGGCGATTTCACAGCGCAGTTCTCCGACATCGTCCGTGCTGCATCCGACGGGGCCCGGCCTGACCTGGTGAAGCCGATCCTGCCAACCGGGGAGTGCCGCGTGATGACGAAGGTCCGGCACAGCGCGTTTTACGCGACGGCGCTGGCGTATCTGCTCAACCGTTTGGAGACCAAACGGTTGATCATCACCGGTCAGGTCACCGAGCAGTGCATCCTGTACACGGCCCTGGATGCCTACGTGCGGCACTTTCCCGTCGTGATTCCGACCGATGCCGTCGCACACATCGACCCCGACCTGGGCGAGGCGGCGTGCAAGATGATGCACCAGAACATGTCTGCCGAGCTCACGACGGCGGCCGACTGCCTGGGCTGATCTCCTACTCTGGATACGTGACCGTCGGCTGTGCAGAATCGCCTGAACTGGTCACTGTGCTGGCCGACCGCCGGGTCGCGGTGCTCACGGGCGCGGGCATCTCCACCGATTCGGGCATCCCCGACTACCGCGGGCCCGATTCACCGCCGAGCAACCCCATGACGATCCGCCAGTTCACCAGCGATCCGGTTTTTCGGCAGCGGTACTGGGCGCGCAACCACGTCGGTTGGCGGCACATGGAGGACACGCTGCCCAATGCGGGCCACCGGGCACTCGCCGCGCTCGAGGCCGCATCGGTGGTCACCGGCGTGATCACCCAGAACGTTGATCTGCTGCACACCAAGGCCGGCAGCCGAAACGTCATCAACCTGCACGGCACCTACGCGCAGGTGACTTGCCTGGACTGCGGATCAACCATGACGCGGGCCGCGTTGGCCGAGCGGCTGGAGGCGCTCAACCCCGGCTTCATCGAGCGCGCCGAAGCGATAGGTGGTCTGGCGGTGGCTCCCGACGCCGATGCCGTGGTCGCCGATACCGCGTCGTTCCATTACCTGGATTGCGAGTGCTGCGGCGGGATGCTGAAGCCAGACATCGTCTACTTCGGCGAAAGCGTCCCCAAAGAGGTTGTGGCGGAAGCGTATACGCTGGTGGACGGGGCGGATGTGCTGCTGGTCGCCGGCTCGTCGCTGACCGTATTCTCCGGCTACCGGTTCGTGCGGCACGCCGCGGCGCGGGGCATTCCTGTGGCCATCGTCAACCGTGGCAGTACCCGCGGCGACGACCTGGCCACCGTCAAGGTCGACGGCGGGTGCTCGGAGTTGCTGGCGCTGCTCGCCGACGAGTTGGCGCCCCTGTCAACGCGTTAGAAGGTGCACGGCATGCAGCGACGGCGTGCACGAAATCGCCGGCCAAGTAGGTGGGCTCGCCCGCACGTCGGGCAGCTACGAAACAGCTCGCCGAAGATGGCCGGCAGCTGGGCGCGGGCATGGCCGCCATGCTGGCCGAAATCGTCTGGCGCGCACTGTATTTCAAGCCGACATCGGAGCGCTGACCCGACCGTCGCACATGCGCCGACTCGTTCGGGAAGGTCGTAATGGTCCCACGGCGCATCCGCTGGGAACCTCCTACACCGCCACCAGGTCGTCGGCGTGCACTGCGGGCCTGCGCAACTCGCCGGGCAGCTCAGAGGTCGAGCGGCCCATCATGGTGGTCAGCTCCGTCGCGTCGTAAGCGACCACGCCACGGGCCACCATCACCGCGTCCGGGCCGCGCAATTCGACGACATCGCCGGCGTAAAATCGCCCGGCCACCGCGGTGATCCCGGCGGGCAGTAGCGAGCGACGCTGCCGCACCACCGCGCGCACGGCTCCGTCGTCCAGGGCCAGCGCGCCGGCCGCCTCGGCGGCGTAACGCACCCAGAACCGGCGTGCCGACATCCGCACCGGACGTGCCGCGAACACCGTGCCCACCGAGGCGTCGGTGAGCGCGGTCGCGGCGTCGGCGGCGGCCGACAGCAGCACCGGCACACCGGCGTCGGCGGCCAGCAGTGCCGAGGACATTTTCGAGGTCATCCCACCGGTACCCAAATCGCTTCCAGGCCCGGCGATTACACCGATCAGATCGGCGGAGCTGGACACCTCCGGGATGAACCTCGCGCCTTCGGTCTTTCGGGGATCCGAGTCGTAGAGTCCGTCGATGTCGGACAGCAGCACCAGGGCCTCGGCGCCGACCAGGTGAGCCACCAGCGCCGAAAGCCGGTCGTTGTCACCGAACCGGATCTCGTTGGTGGCCACCGTATCGTTTTCGTTGACGATCGCCACCGCATGCAGGGCGCGCAGCCGATCCAGCGTGCGCTGGGCGTTGGTGTGCTGGGCCCGCATCGAGATGTCGTGCGCGGTCAGCAGCACCTGGCCGACCGTGCGGCCATAGCGGGCGAACGCGGCGCTCCACGAATTCACCAACGCGACCTGACCGACGCTGGCCGCGGCCTGCTTGGTCGCTAAATCCCTAGGGCGACGGGATAATCCGAGCGGCTCGATGCCGGCCGCGATGGCTCCCGACGACACGATGACGACGTCTGTACCCGCCTTCATCCGCGCCTCGATAGCGTCGGCGAGCCCGGCCAGCCGGCCGGCGTCGAACACCCCCGCCGGTGTGGTCAGCGCGTTGGTCCCCACCTTGACCACCAGGCTGCGCGCGTTGCGGATGACGTCGCGGTGCTCGCTCACGACTCCTCACCGCGTTCGCGCCGCTGGCGCCGGGCGGCCTTGCGTTCGGCGGCGCCGACGCGCTCGGTGCGTTCCAACCGCGCATCGGTTCCGCGACCCGACATCGGGGCCTTCATCGCAACCTGTTGGCCGGCGGGCGTTTGCGGCTCCCAATCAAAGGTCATGTCTCCGATGGTCACTTCGCAACCCGGCCGAGCACCCAGCCGCAGCAACTCCTCTTCGACACCGAGGCGCGCCAGCCGGTCGGCGAGATATCCCACGGCCTCGTCGTTGTCGAAGTTGGTCTGTCGGATCCACCGTTCGGGGCGCGCGCCGCTGACCACGAAGGCGCCCGGCTGCCCCGGATCGGGCTCGACGCTGAAACCGCTGTCATCGACGGGGACCGGACGGATCACCGGACGGCGCGGCACGATCGCCGGCTGTGCGGCTTTGTACTCCGAGATCACTTTCCACAACCCAAAGATCAACGGCTGCAGACCTTCTCGCGCAACCGTCGAGACCAGGAACACCGGCCAGCCACGCTGGGCGATCTCATCACAGACGAACTCGGCGAGCTCGCGCGCCTCGGGGACGTCGATCTTGTTGAGTACCACCGCGCGGGGCCGCTCGGTGAGATCACCCAGCGTCGCATCCCCTTGCAGGGTGGGCGTATACGCGGCGAGCTCGGCCTCCAACGCGTCGATGTCGGAGATCGGATCACGGCCGGGTTCCGCCGTGGCGCAGTCGATGACGTGCACCAGCACGGCGCATCGCTCGATATGCCGGAGGAAGTCCAGCCCCAGGCCGCGGCCCTGTGATGCACCCGGGATCAGGCCCGGCACATCGGCGACAGTGAACGTGTGCTCACCCGCCGACACCACGCCGAGGTTGGGCACCAGCGTGGTGAACGGGTAGTCGGCGATCTTGGGCTTGGCCGCCGAGATGGTCGACACCAGTGAGGACTTGCCGGCCGACGGGAAGCCGATCAAGCCGGCGTCGGCGACGGTCTTGAGTTCCAGCGTCAGGTCGCGTGTTTGGCCCTGCTCGCCCAGCAGCGCGAAACCGGGAGCCTTGCGCGCACGCGACGCGAGAGCGGCGTTGCCCAGCCCGCCGCGACCGCCCGCGGCGGCTTCAAAGCGGGTGCCGGCGCCGACCAGGTCGGCCAGCAGCCGCCCGTTTTCGTCGAGGACGACGGTGCCGTCGGGCACTTTAACTTCCAGGTCGGCGCCCGCGGCGCCGTCACGGTTGTTGCCCATCCCCTGCTTGCCCGAAGGCGCGGTGACGTGCGGATGGAAATGGAAGTCGAGCAGGGTGTGCACCTGCGGATCGACGACGAAGACGATGCTGCCGCCGCGGCCGCCGTTGCCACCGTCGGGGCCGCCGAGCGGCTTGAACTTCTCGCGATGGACCGAGGCACAGCCGTTACCCCCAGCACCGGCGCGCGCATGGATGACGACGCGGTCGACGAACCGAGGCATCGTGGGTCCTCTCACCTACCACCGGGCCGCCGAAATCACCGGGCTGGGCCCGGAAACGCACCTCAGTCGGTGGCTTGTCCGGCGGCCACGATGTTGATGGTCTTGCGGCCGCGCTTGATGCCGAATTCGACGGCGCCGGCTTCCTTGGCGAACAGCGTGTCGTCCCCGCCGCGACCGACTCCCACGCCCGGGTGGAACTTGGTGCCGCGCTGCCGAACGATGATCTCGCCCGCCTTGACTACCTGGCCGCCGAATCGCTTCACGCCCAGCCGCTGCGCGGCGGAGTCGCGACCGTTGCGCGAGCTGGAAGCGCCCTTCTTGTGTGCCATGTCTGTCGCCTCTGCTATTTGATTCCGGTGACCTTCAGGACCGTCAGCTGCTGACGGTGACCCTGACGCTTGTGGTAGCCGGTCTTGTTCCTGAACTTGTGGATACGGATCTTGGGGCCCTTGGTGTGCTCGAGCACCTCGCCGGTCACCGTGACCTTGGCCAGCGCGGCCGCATCGGTGGTCACCTTGGCGCCGTCCACCACCAGGGCGACGGGCAGCGACACGTTCGAGCCGGGCTCGGATTCGAGCTTCTCGACCTTGACCACGTCCCCGACGGCGACCTTGTATTGCTTGCCGCCCGTCTTCACGATTGCGTAGGTCGCCATCGTTGCTGTTGCTCCTTCTTCTAACCGCTGCTCTGCGCGCCGCGCGCGAACCAACCGCGGTGCACGTGGTGGGTCTGGGTTGCGGGCCTGCGCCGATTCCCGGGAGTCCCGCTGCCGCCGGCCGAAGTTTCTCGCCCGGCCTGACGACAACTGTCTAAGGGTACGTGACCAGCGGCTACAGGGTCAAACCGGACACGACCGGCGCCTTCGGCGTCAGCCGGCTCAGTCCGCGTGGATGGGCGGTCCGGCCGGCCTCCCCGCAGCGCGCCTGCGCCGGGGCCGTCCGGCGCCGGCCTGGTCGGCTTCAGCGGAGCCCGACCCGCTGTCATCGGAGTCGTCGTCCTCGGTGTCCAGGTCGTCGTCCTCGAGCTCGAGATCCTCGTCATCGTCGGCGAGGTCATCTTCGTCGTCGATGTCTTCGTCATCGTCGTCCAGGTCGTCGTCATCGTCCGAATCGTCGTCCTCGTCGGAATCGTCGTCATCGTCCGAATCGTCGTCCGAGTCCTCGTCGTCGTCCGAGTCCTCGTCGTCGGTGTCGTCGAAGTCCCCGGCGTCGGTGCCCTCGCCGGCGCGGCCCGCCTGCTCCTGGTCGAGCTCGTCGATGGTGTCTTCGCTGACCTCATCGGAGTCGTCGTCCTCGGACTGCGCGGAGGAGCCGGCGGCCATCGCCTTGAACATCGGGTGCTCGCCGGGAGCGTGGGCGGGCACCTTCGCCACCACCTGCTCTTCGGCTTTGTTCTTCTTGCGCCTGCCCCGGCGACCACCACCGCCGGAGTCGGACTTGCGCCCGTTCGACGAGGCCGAATCCACCGGGTCGTTGTGCAGCAGGATTCCGCGCCCGCCGCAGTTCGAGCACGACGTGGAGAACGCCTCGATCAGGCCGGTGCCCAACTTCTTGCGGGTCAGCTGGACCAAACCGAGCGACGTCACCTCGGACACCTGATGACGGGTGCGGTCGCGGGCCAGCGCTTCGGTCAGCCGCCGCAGCACCAGATCGCGGTTGGACTCCAGCACCATGTCGATGAAGTCGATGACCACGATCCCGCCGATGTCGCGCAGCCGCAGCTGGCGCACGATCTCCTCGGCAGCCTCGAGGTTGTTCTTAGTCACCGTCTGCTCGAGGTTGCCCCCGGACCCGGTGAACTTGCCGGTGTTGACATCGACCACCGTCATGGCCTCGGTCCGGTCGATCACCAGCGTGCCGCCCGACGGCAGCCACACCTTGCGCTCCATGGCCTTGGCGAGCTGCTCATCGATGCGATGCACCGCGAACACATCCGGCCCGGCCTGCCCTTCCGGACCGGCGGGCGCCTCGTACTTGGTCAGCTTCGAAACCAGATCGGGGGCAACCGAATTCACGTAGTCGTTGATGGTGGCCCAGGCCTCGTCACCCGAGACGATGAGGCCGGCGAAGTCCTCGTTGAACAGGTCGCGGATGACCTTGACCAGCACGTCGGGCTCTTCGTAGAGGGCCACCGCGGCGCCGGCGGCCTTCTCCTTGATCTCGATCGCCTTGGCCTCGATCTGTTTCCAGCGCTCCTGCAGCCGGGTGACATCGCTGCGGATGTCCTCTTCTTTCACGCCCTCGGACGCGGTACGGATGATCACCCCGGCGTCCGACGGCACCACTTCCCGCAGGATCTCTTTGAGCCGCTGGCGTTCGGTGTCGGGCAGCTTGCGGCTGATCCCGGTCGACGACGCCCCCGGCACGTAGACCAGGTAGCGACCCGCCAGCGACACCTGGGTGGTGAGCCGCGCTCCCTTGTGCCCGACGGGGTCCTTGCTGACCTGGACGACGACGTAGTCGCCGGGTTTGAGCGCCTGTTCGATCTTGCGATCCGATCCGCCGAGCCCGGCGGCCTCCCAGTTGACCTCGCCGGCGTAGAGCACACCGTTGCGGCCGCGGCCGATGTCGACGAACGCCGCCTCCATCGACGGCAGCACGTTTTGCACGATGCCTAGGTAGATGTTGCCCACCAAGGAGGCCGACGCGGCCGAGGTGACGAAGTGCTCGACGACGATGCCGTCCTCGAGCACCGCGATCTGGGTGTAGCGCGAGCCCTGATGCGGCTGCTCGGTGCGGACCCGGTCGCGCACCACCATCATCCGCTCAACGGCCTCGCGGCGGGCCAGGAATTCGGCCTCGGTCAGCACCGGGGGCCGGCGCCGGCCGGCGTCGCGGCCGTCCCGGCGGCGTTGCCGCTTGGCCTCCAGTCGAGTGGAGCCGTTGATGCCCTTGATCTCGTTGTTCGAGCCGGCGGAGTCATCTCCGCCGCCCTTGCCGTTCCGGGGCGACCGCTCGTGCACCACCGTGTTGGGCGGGTCATCCGGCGAAGACCCCTCGTCGTCGCCGTCGCTCGATCCGGATTTGCGCCGCCGCCGCCGGCGCCGGCGGCGATTACCGCCGTCTGCCGAACCGTCGTCACCGTTGTCCGAGTCGTCGGAGTCATCGGAGTCGTCCGAATCCTGACCGTCGGAGTCCTCGGAGTCGGCCGAGTCCGCTTGACCGCCCTTCTTGCCCCGCGGTGGCCCCTCGTCGTCATCGCCGTCGTCGCCCTGGCCGTCGGGTCCGCCCTGCTCACCGCGCCCGCGGCCGCGACCACGACGGCCGCGACGCCGCCGCCGGTTCGACGGCCGGTCGACCTCCTCGTCGTCGTCGCTGTCGGACTCGTCGGAGTCCGCACTGTCGTCCGTGTCGGCCTCTTCCTCGCGGGCATCGATCGGCTGCGGCGCGACGAACAGCGGCATGTAATGCGGCCGCTCGGCGGCCATGTCCGGGCTCTCGAGCAGCAGGCGGGATTCGGGTTCGTCGGCGGCGCTTGCTTCGGCGGACGGCGTGCCGACCTCGTCCTCCGCGCTTGCCGGGGGCTCCGCGGACGCCAGCAGGTCCCGTACCCGGACGGCGTCATCGCGGTCCACGGTGGAATGTGCACTGCGGATCCGCCCGTCCAGTTCGCTCAGTGCGTCCAGCACCCGCTTGCTGGTGGTTCCCAGCGTTCGGGCCAGCGAATGAACTCTCAAGCGGTCCGGCAGTTCGCCCGGCCGAGTCGATTCTTCTGATGGGTCTGCAGTCGGTGCACCGTCTACCACGTATTCTCCTCAAGCCCCCGGGCGCGTCATTGCGACGCGGCCACGCGAGGGCTTCGCTATGGACCCGGGTCACTTCACCCGGGCTTGTGATGGTCTCGCCCCGAGCGGCCCAGGATCGCAGACCCACTCGGCGCCGTGCTGAATGACGGCCTGACATGCAGCGAACCAAGGCGACGGGGCTATGGTCGCGCTTGTCTAAGTCTTCATTCGGGTGTCCGACGCCGGTCCGGCGACGTTCACCCGAGACCAGTATCCCACATCACGTCGCCGCCCCAGCCACACATGATGCAGCGGCTTGCGCAAAGTTGCCCAGGACCATGCCGCGACCGCTATCGCCGCAGGTCTAACCCTCGGGAAACCAGAGCGCGATCTCACGCTTCGCGGACTCGGCCGAATCCGACCCGTGCACCAGGTTGAACTGGGTCTCCAGCCCGAAATCGCCGCGGATGGTGCCGGGGATCGCCTTCTCCACCGGATCGGTACCGCCTGCGAGCTGCCGGAATGCGGCGACAGCCCGGGGCCCCTCCACGATGGCCGCCACCACCGGTCCCGACGTGATGAACTCCAGCAGCGACTCGAAGAAGGGCTTGCCGTCGTGTTCCGCGTAGTGCTGGGCGGCGAGGTCGCGGCCGACGGGCCGAAGCTTCAGCGCGGCGATGGTGAGGCCTTTGCGCTCGATGCGGCCGATGATCTCCCCCACCAGCTGGCGCTGCACGGCGTCGGGCTTGATCAGTACCAATGTCCGTTCGGTCACGGCGGACAGCGTACATAATCGGTCGCCGCGGGGCCGGGTGACCGCAGTGGGGGCTGCTCGGGCCGTCTACGCCGCCCTGACTGCCGCCCTACCCCTGCCTGCGTCGGACCTCGGCGCGGAAGTAGGCGATCAGCCCCCACAGCCCGGTGAACAGCACGCCGATGAAACCCACCCCGGGGTAGACCGCGAAGCCGGCGAGCAGGATCACCTGCACGCCGAGGTTGGCCCAAATCGCCCAGGGCTTGCGCTGCACACCGGCCATCAGGATCAGCAGGACGGCCAGCCCGATCAGGTAGACCAGCGACGCCGTCGTCAGTCCGCCGCCGACCGCGCCCACCACCGGGATCGCGAGCAGCACCACGATCGCTTCCAGAAACAGGGTCAAGGCCATCACCGCGCCGAAGCTCCGCCACGGGTCGGCCTGCGGCACCGGGGCCTGCTCCTCGGGGTTCTCGGGCACGTCGGTCATTGCGGATCACGACCGAACAGCGTGCGCGCTGCGCCGGCGGTGACCACCGAGCCGGTGATGACGATGCCGGTGCCGGCGAAGGCTTCCGCCGGTCCGTGCGCCGCGGCGTCATCCACCAGCGCCGTCGCGACGTCGATGGCATCGCGCAGGTTTCCCGCGGTGCTCACCCGGTCGGGCCCGAACCGCTCGCGCGCCGCCAAGGCCAGCGACTCGACGTCGACGGCCCGCGGGGATCCGTTGTGGGTCACCACGACAGCGTCGAAGACCGGTTGCAGGGCGGCCAGGATGCCGTCGACGTCCTTGTCGGCGAGCACGCTGAGCACCCCGACCAGATAGCGGAAGTCGAATTCACCGGCCAGGGTCTGCGCGAGCGCGGCCGCACCGGCGGGATTGTGCGCGGCGTCGATGAACACCGTGGGCGCGCTGCGCATCCGCTCCAGCCGGCCGGGGCTGGAGACGGCGGCGAAACCGGCGCGAACCGCCTCGACGTCGAGCTGACGTTGCGCCCCGGCACCGAAGAACGCCTCAACCGCGGCGAGGGCCAGCGCGGCGTTGTGCGCCTGATGTTCGCCATGCAGCGGCAAATAGACATCCGAATACACCCCGCCCAGACCCTGCAGCTGCAGCACCTGCCCGCCGATCGCGACCTGACGGCCGAGGACGGCGAACTCCGAATCCTCCCGGGCCACCGCGGCATCGGCTTGGACGGTCTGGGCCAACAGCACTTCCATCGCCTCCGGGGCCTGACGCGCGATGACCGCGACGGTATCGGGCGCGCCTTCGGGCGCGCGGGTGATGATGCCGGCCTTTTCCCCTGCGATGCCGGCGAGATCGTCGCCGAGGTATTCGACATGGTCGATGGAGACCGGGGTGATGACCGCGACCGGGGCGTTGATCACGTTGGTGGCATCCCAGCGCCCGCCCATCCCCACCTCGACCACCGCGACGTCGACGGGGGCGTCCGCGAACGCGGCGAACGCCATCGCGGTCAGCACCTCGAACTTGCTCATCGCGGGGCCGCCGTCGGCCTGAGATTGCGCGTCGACCATTTGCACGAACGGCTCGATCTCGCGATACGTGGCCACGTACTGCGCCGGAGTGATCGGCTTGGAGTCGATCGAGATGCGTTCCACGGCCGATTGCAGGTGCGGGCTGGTGGTGCGCCCGGTGCGCCGGTGCAGCGCGGTGATCAGTGCATCGATCATCCGCGCCACCGAGGTCTTGCCGTTGGTGCCCGCCACATGGATTGACGGGTAGGCCAGTTGCGGCGAGCCCAGCAGATCTAGCAGCGCGCTGATCCGCGTCAGGCTCGGCTCGATCTTGGTCTCCGGCCAGCGTTGGTCCAGCAGGTGCTCGACCTGTAACAGCGATGCGATCTCGTCGGGCGTGGGGGCCGGGTCGGGAATCTCGCT
Organism: Mycobacterium sp. 852002-51971_SCH5477799-a; assembly: GCF_001667145.1. Classification (GTDB taxonomy): domain Bacteria; phylum Actinomycetota; class Actinomycetes; order Mycobacteriales; family Mycobacteriaceae; genus Mycobacterium. Next base: position 5,721 of record NZ_LZIF01000102.1, on the reverse strand, counting down.
CGGACCCTCGTCCCGCGGCCAACCGGGCTCAGTCATCGGGCGCTCATTGCAGTCCGGCTAGCCGCGCGTTGATCCGCTCGGTTTCCTCCTGGGCCAGGCGCTGACGGTCCCGGATCTTGGTGACGACCTGTTCGGGCGCTTTGGCCAAAAAGTCCGCGTTGCCCAATTTGGCTGCGGTGGAGGCCAATTCCTTCTGCGCCGCGGCCAGGTCCTTTTCCAACCGGCGACGTTCGGCGGCGACGTCGATGGTGCCCGACGTGTCGAGCTCGACGACGACGGTGCCGCCACTGAGCCGCACCTCGACCGACGCCGACGGGCGAAAGTCCGGGCCGGCGGCGGTGAGCCACGCCAGCGACGTCACCGCACTCACCTGGGTGCCCAGATCGGATTCGTCGACACCGGTCAGCCGGGCCGGCACCTTCTGGCGGTCCGCCAGGCCCTGATCGCTGCGGAACCGCCGCACCTCGGTCACCAGCTTCTGTATGTCGGTAATCCGCTGCGCGGCAACGGGATTCGGGCTGATTCCGGACGGCTGCGGCCAATCCGCGATCACCAGCGACTCGTGGTGGGCCGCGTCGCCGGTCAGCGCCTGCCACAAGGCCTCGGTGATGAATGGGATCACCGGGTGCAGCAACCGCAGCAGGGTGTCCAGCGTGGCCGCCAACACGGCCGTGGTGTGGATGATCCCTTCAGCCAGTTGCGTCTTGGCCAATTCGACGTACCAGTCGCAGAATTCGTCCCACGCGAAGTGATAGAGCGCCTCGCAAGCGCGACTGAACTCGTAGCTGTCGAACGCCGAGTCGACCTCCGCGCGAACCTCTTCCAATCGCCCGAGAATCCATCGGTCGGCATCGGTGAGCTCGGCCGGCTCGGGCACCGGGGCCAGCTTCGCGCCGTTGAGCAGCGCGTAGCGGGTGGCATTGAACAGCTTGGTACAGAAGTTGCGCGACGACCGGACGTGGTCCTCACCGATCGCCAGGTCACCACCAGGACTGGCGCCGCGGGCCAGGGTGAACCGCAAGGCGTCGGCCCCGAAGACTTCCACCCACTCCAGCGGGTCGATGACATTGCCCTTGGACTTGCTCATTTTGCGACCGGACTCGTCGCGGATCAGCCCGTGCAGGAAGACATCAGTGAACGGCACCTGCGGACCGCGGCGGCCGTCCAGCGTGATGGACTCGTCGTCACCGACAAAGGTGCCGAACATCATCATCCTGGCTACCCAGAAAAACAGGATGTCATAACCGGTAACGAGAACGCTTGTGGGATAGAACTTTTCGATTTCTGGAGTCTTTTCCGGCCAGCCCAGCGTGGAAAACGGCCACAGGCCCGAGGAGAACCACGTGTCCAGCACATCGGGGTCCTGCTCCCAACCTTCCGGTGGGGTTTCGTCGGGGCCAACGCAACGCTGTTCGCCGTTGGGGCCGTACCAGATCGGGATGCGGTGACCCCACCACAGCTGGCGCGAGATGCACCAGTCGTGCATGTCATCGACCCAGCCGAACCACCGCGGCTCCAGACTGGCGGGGTGAATCACGGTGTCCCCGCTGCGCACCGCGTCGCCTGCGGCCTTGGCAAGCGATTCCACCCGGACCCACCACTGCAGGGAAAGGCGTGGTTCGATCGGCTCGCCGCTGCGCTCGGAGTGCCCGACACTGTGTAGGTACGGCCGCTTCTCCTCAACGATCCGGCCCTCGTCCGCCAGCGCCTCGCGCACCGCAACCCTGGCCTGAAATCTGTCCATGCCGTCGAATTGCGTTCCGGTGTCGGCGATTCGGCCCTTCGTGTCCATGATCGAAATCATCGGCAGCTGATGCCGCAGGCCGATCTCGAAGTCATTGGGGTCGTGCGCGGGCGTGACTTTGACTGCGCCGGTGCCGAATTCGGGGTCCACATGCTCGTCGGCGACCACCAACAGCTGGCGATCCACGAAAGGATGCGGCAGGCTGGTGCCGACCAGGTGTCGGTAGCGCTCGTCGTCGGGATGCACCGCGATCGCGGAGTCACCGAGCATCGTTTCCATCCGGGTGGTGGCCACCACGATGTGCGGCTGCGAGTCGTCCATCGACCCGTACCGGAACGACACCAGCTCGCCTTCGACTTCTTGATAGTCGACCTCGATATCCGAGATCGCTGTCTGCAGCACCGGCGACCAATTGACCAGCCGCTCGGCCCGATAGATCAGTCCGGCGTCGTAGAGGCGCTTGAAGATCGCCCGGACCGCCCGCGACAGACCCTCGTCCATGGTGAAGCGTTCGCGGCTCCAGTCCACGCCGTCGCCGAGGCGGCGCATCTGGGCGCCGATGGCGCCGCCGGACTCACGCTTCCAGTCCCAGACCTTTTCGATGAACAGTTCTCGGCCGAAGTCCTCTTTGGTCTTGCCGTCGACCGACAGCTGCTTTTCCACCACGCTCTGCGTCGCGATGCCGGCGTGATCCATTCCCGGCTGCCACAGGACCTCGTAACCCTGCATCCGCTTGCGGCGGGTCAAGGCGTCCATCATCGTGTGTTCGAGTGCGTGGCCCATGTGCAGGCTGCCGGTCACGTTCGGCGGCGGCAGCACAATCGAATACCCGGGCTTGGCGCTGTTCGGGTCGGCGACGAAGTACCCCGCGTCCACCCATTTCTGGTAGATGGCGCTTTCGGCCGCAGCCGGATCCCACGACTTGGGCAGGTCGGTGGCGGGGCTGCGGCTGGCGGTCACCCGTCAATTCTAGGGAGCGGTGTTTGCTCTCATGTAAGCGCCCAAATGCGCAGGCGGGGGGGTCTGTTGTTCAGCTATCGGGGAATCGTGAGTACCTGGCCGGGCTGAATCAGGTCCGGATTGGAGATGCCGCTGGCGTCGGCGATCGCCTGATATCTGTTGCCGTCGCCGTAGAAGCGCTCGGCAATCGCCCACAGAGTGTCGCCGGATTCGACGGTGTAGGTCCGGGCGGCCGGCCCCGGCTCGGGCTCAGCGTCCGCCGCTGCGGCGGGCTCCGCGACGGCTTCCTCGACGGGGGCCTCGGGTTCTTCGGCAGCGGGCTCTTCGGCAGCGGGGTCCGCGGCGGCCTCAGGTGGCGGCGGGTTGTCGGTCTCGGTGTGCGTCGACCATGCCGGTCCGTCGGCGGCATAGAGCACCAGGTTGCGGTCGTCTTGAAGTACGAGCTTGACGTCCTTCTTGCCCTTGGTGTCGGTGTGCCAGACCGGTTTGTCCGCCGTGTACAGGACGAAGTTCCCGTCGGGCTGCACTTCGGCGCGCACCACATCCTGACCGACGGTCGACGTGGACCAGAGGGCCTGGCCGCGCGAGGCGAGCACCAGGTTGCCGTCGTCTTGCAGGGTCAGGGTGTAGGCCCCGTTGTTGGAGGCGAGGGATTCCCCGCGCCAGCTCCTGACCACCAGTAAGCGTGTCTGACATGGCATTACCTCTCTCGTACTTCTTTGATCAGCGTCCGGCCCGGCCGGGGTCGAACGTCGCCTATGCCCACTGCGGGCGGGCCCGTACTTTTTGATTTTCGTCAGCTCCGGACATCCCTCCCTCGACGCAATCAAAACCGATCGAGAACTGCTGATGAAAACTCCGCGCGAGGTGCGGCGCCGGGTTATTTTTTGCCGCTGAGCAGGCCGCCGAGGATGTCGCCCAGCGCACCGCCCTTGCCGCCCAACACATTTCCGAGGATGCCGCCAAGGGACTTGTCGCCGGAGCCCGCCCCAAGAATGCTGCCCAACACCTAGCCCAGGGCGCCACCGGAGGTGGCTTGCGTTGTCCGAGGGGCCGTTTCCGGCGACCCCGCACCGGAGTTCAACTGTCTTCCGATGTATGCCAACACGATCGGTACCAAGACCGGCAGCAACTGCTTCAGCAAGTCGCTGTTGCCGGCGCCTCCCTTGGCCAGCGCCGAGGCAACCTGATCGGCGTCATTGACGCCGAAGATCGTAGCGATCGCCTGGTGCCCGTCCGTCACGCCAACCTGGTCGACACCCCACCGGCGTCGAGCAGACCACTGGCGGCGTGACTGGTGGCGGCGGACTCGATCCTGTCGGCCCCCTGCGGATCCTGCGCGTTCTGGTGAATGCCGCTCAGCAGCACCGGCACCAGCGTGTGAACCGCGCTTACGACTTCGTCTTCGTCTACGCCGAGCTTTACCGCGATTTCGGACGTCGGAATCTGTCCGTAAAGATCATCGAGACCGGCCATCGGGGTGCCCGCCTTTGCGGATGGGAAGTTTCAGGCGCGTCAGTTACGACACTAGACTCATGCGGCCCCCGGCAACACCCCCTGCGGGCGCGGTCCGACAGTTCGATCAGGCCAGTCGTTCAGTTTCCAACGAGACACCCGCGGCGGGGAATCGGTCCAGCAGCGCGTCACCCATCGCGGCCGCCGGAGTGAGAACGCCATGCAGATCTGGGAGCTTGTCGCGGTCCAGCGCGAGAGCGAGGCCACACTCCCCCAACAGCACCGACGTCGCCTTGTAGCCCGGGTCGCCGCGCTGCTCCATGCGCGCCACGTATCGCGCGCCGGTGGTCGTAGTGGTAAAGGTCTCGATCCGGTAGTAGCCGCGTTCCCGGGCGGCGTCACTCGGGCCGGTTCCGGGCTTGGGCACGATGCGCTCCACCAGTTTGCGCGGCAGCAGCCGGAAATACCGGCTGCCCAATCCGAAGGTCGCCGCGCCGACCCCGCCCACCACAGCGGATGCCACCGGCGCCAGCGGCGACGAGCCCAGGCTCATGCTTTCGGTGTAACGCAACTGGCGTCCGTAGGCCCAGTCCAGCAATGCATTGCTGCGCCGCACGATTCGGGTGTTATAGGGCGCCATCAAGAAGCCCGACGTCCATAAACCGGTCAGCTCCGGCGCGATCTGACGCCCCCGACGCCATGGCAGATCGGGCTGCGGGCCGATTTCGGGTTCGGCCCCGCGGTCCGTGGTCAGCGTGTACGGGTCGGCGAGCTGGCGGCGGGCGTCCGGATCGCGGGAGGCGGTATCGAGCACTTCCAGCATCGACGCGACCGTCCCCCCGGACACGCCACCGGAGAAGGACCGGACCACCAGATCGGTGTCACCGAGTTCTCCGGCGCCATCGTCCCGCGCCGCCCGGTAGAGCGCATAGACGCTGAGGTCCGAAGGGACCGAATCAAATCCGCAGGCGTGCACGATTCGGGCGCCGGTGTCCGCGGCCTGCTTGTGGTACAGGTCGATGCTTTCGCGGACGAACATCGCCTCGCCGGTCAGGTCGGCGTAGTCGGTGCCCGCGGCGGCGCATGCGGCCACCAGTGGCAGCCCGTAGCGGGTGTAGGGGCCGACCGTGGTGATGACGACCTGGGTACGGGCCGCCATCTCATCGAGTGTCGAGGGCGACGAGGCGTCGGCGTTCAGAATGGCCCACGACTGCGCGGCGTCGCCCAGCGTGTCGCGGACGGCGCGCAACTTGTCCGTCGATCTGCCGGCGAGCGCGATCCGCTGGTCCGGTGCCGAGCTGGCCAGGTATTCGGCGGTGAGCTTCCCGACGAAGCCGGTCGCCCCGTACAACACAATGTCGAATTCGCGCGGCGTTGCGGTCACGGGCCCGACGGTACCCGACGGTATCGGCCACAGCCCCCGAAGATAAGAAGTGCCGGGCCCAAGGCCCGGCCGTGGTTTATGTTAGCCCGCGCAGCCGGGGGGTGCCGGGCTGCGGCCTAGCCGCGGCGTCCGCAGACCGGCCAGCGCCGCGGCCCGGGGGGGGGGGCCCGGTGTCGGG
>NZ_LZIF01000101.1 GCF_001667145.1 Mycobacterium sp. 852002-51971_SCH5477799-a | reverse complement strand
GCGGTGGGGCTGGAGCGGCACGCCAAGGCCGGGGTGATCACGCCGGTGTCGGCGTGCGCGTCGGGGTCTGAGGGTGTCGCGCAGGCCTGGCGCAACATCGTGTTCGGCGAAGCCGACATCGCCATCTGCGGCGGCGTCGAGGTCAGGATCGAGGCGGTCGCGATCGCAGCGTTCGCTCAGATGCGCATCGTGATGTCGACCAAGAACGACGACCCGGTCGGCGCGTGTCGCCCGTTCGACCGTGACCGCACCGGCTTCGTGTTCGGCGAGGCCGGCGCGCTGATGGTCATCGAGACCGAGGAACACGCCAAAGCCCGCGGCGCCAACATCTTGGCCCGCATCATGGGTGCGAGCATCACCTCCGACGGCTACCACATGGTGGCACCGGACCCCAACGGCGAACGCGCCGGACACGCCATGAGCCGCGCCATCCAACTCGCCGGGCTCAGCCCGTCCGACATCGGCCACGTCAACGCCCACGCCACCGGCACCTCCGTCGGTGACGTCGCCGAGGCCAAGGCCATCAACAACGCGTTGGGCAGCAACAAACCCGCCGTCTATGCCCCCAAGGCCGCCCTGGGTCACTCGGTGGGCGCGGTCGGCGCCGTGGAATCCATCCTGACCGTGCTCGCCCTGCGCGACCAGGTGGTCCCGCCCACGCTCAACTTGGAAAACCTCGACCCCGAAATCGACCTCGACGTCGTGGCCGGCAAACCACGGCCGGGCAACTACGAGTACGCGATCAACAACTCGTTCGGGTTCGGCGG
>NZ_LZIF01000100.1 GCF_001667145.1 Mycobacterium sp. 852002-51971_SCH5477799-a | reverse complement strand
GCCGGCCAATCCAGCATCACCCGGGCCCCGCGATAATCGGCCACCGGCGGATAGGGCCGATCGGTGGGCAACTCAAGCCGCTCGGGCATACCGGCCAAAAGGCCTTCCCAGTAGGTCAGCTGCGCAGCGATCAGACTGTGCGGGTCCTGTAATTCACCAAACTGTTCGCGCTGCCATAGCGTGTAATCGACGTATTGCACCGGCAGCGGTGCCCAACTCGGGGCTTGTCCGGCACACCGGCTGGCATAGGCCACCCCCAAATCGCCCACCATCGGGGAGATCGACAAGCCGTCGGCGGCGATATGGTGCACCACCGCCACCAGCACGTGCTCCTCATCGGCGACACGCAAAAGCCTTGCCCGCAACGGAATCTCAGACGTCAGGTCAAACGGATCGCGCACAACCACGGCGACGGCCTGCTCCACCCGGCCGGCCGACCAACCGGTGGCATCCACGACCTGCCAACCAAAGTCGGCTTCCCCCAACGGGATCACCAACTGCCGCGGGACGCCGTCCACCGACGGGAACAATGTCCGCAGGCTTTCGTGGCGATCCACCACATCGGCCAGCGCCGCCCCCAGCGCCTCGGCGTTCAGGCGCCCGCTCAGCCGCAACGCCACCGCCATGTTGTACACCGCCGAAGGGCCCTGCAACTGGTCGATGAACCACAACCGATTCTGCGCAAACGACAACGGCACCACCTCGGGCCGCTGCACCGGAATCAGGGGCGCAAGTCGGCTCATGACCTCGCCGATATGGGGCGCCAACTGGGCCACAGTGGGGGCCTCGAACAACGTGCGCACCGAAAGATGGGCATTCAGCGCCTTATTGGCCCCCGCGATGGCCCGCATCGCCGAGAGTGAATCGCCACCGATATCGAAGAACGACTCATCGACCCCGACCCGGTCTAATCCCAAGACCTGGGCGAAGATACCGGCCAAAATCTCCTCGACCGCGGTGGCCGGGGCCCGGTAATGATCGACATCGCCGTACTCCGGGGCCGGCAACGCCCGCCGATCGAGTTTGCCGTTGACCGTCAGTGGCAACGCATCAAGCGTCACCACCGCCGCGGGCACCATGTATGCGGGCAGCCGCTCGGCCAGCTCGGCGCGGATCTGAGTCCCATCCGCCGTACCGGTGATATAGCCGACCAACCGCTTGTCGCCGGGACGGTCCTCACGCGCGATCACCGCCGCCTGCGCCACGCCGTCCAGCCGGGCCAGCACCGCCTGTACCTCACCCAGCTCGATGCGATACCCGCG
>NZ_LZIF01000099.1 GCF_001667145.1 Mycobacterium sp. 852002-51971_SCH5477799-a | reverse complement strand
CCGTCCCCCGCGGTCGCCCCCCCCGCGCCCTCCACCTCTCTCGCCGCGCGCCGGCTCACGCGCCACCGCCGGCGACGTCCACGGCGGCCGCCCCACCGCCGCCCACCACGCCGGCGGGCCCGCGTCAGGTCACCTACTCGGTGACCGGCACCAAAGCCCCAGGAGACATCATCTCGGTGACCTATGTCGACGCGTCCGGTCGGCGGCGCACGCAGCACAACGTGTACATCCCGTGGTCGATGACCGTCACCCCGATCTCGCAATCCGACGTGGGCTCGGTAGAGGCGTCCAGCCTGTTCCGGGTCAGCAGGCTCAATTGCTCGATCACGACCAGCGATGGGACGGTGCTCTCATCGAACAGCAACGACTCGCCGCAGACGAGCTGCTGATGGTCAGCAGATATTCGGCGTCCCGGCCCGGCGATGGCGATGACACCGTCGCGCCCGAGGTCGTCGACCGCATCCTGATGGGCACCTGCGCCGCCATATACCTGGTGCTGCTGGGCGTCAGCGTGGCGGCCGCCGTCGCGCTGGCGGACCTGGGCAGGGGCTTTCACAAGGCTGCCAGCAGCCCGCACACCACCTGGGTGCTGTACGCCGTCATCGTCGTTTCGGCGCTGATCATCGCGGCCGCGATCCCCATCCTGTTGCGCGCCCGTCGGATGTCGCAGTCCGAGCCGGCCGCTCAGGCCATGACCGCGCCGGCGCGCGGACCGGCAAGGCCTCCGGTGCGGCTGGGCTCAGGCGCCCCGCGCACCGCATCCGCCACGGTGCAATCGGCGACATCGCCCTCGGGGGCCGAGTGGTCGGGCGAGGCGGTCGATCGAATCTGGTTGCGCGGCACCGTGATACTGACCGGCACCATGGGTGCGGCGCTGATCGCGGTCGCGGCGGCGACCTATCTGATGGCGGTCGGTCACGATGGCGCTTCGTGGGCCGGATATGGGTTCGCCGGCGTCCTCGCCGCGGCCATGCCGGCGGTGGAGTGGCTGCACATTCGCCAGCTGCGCGAGGTCGTCGCCGAGCAGTAGCCACCGCGACGGGGGAGGACGCCCCGCCCATTGGTCTGGTTCGCGTCAGGGGTTCGCGCGGCACCGGCGGCGGCATCGACACGTAAACCACACAGACGACACGCCGTGCAGCGTCGCCATGACTTAAGTCTCGCGATGGTGTCGCGGGTGCGCTGACGCGACTGTGCTGATTGCCAGGCTGAATGCCTGGCTCCTCCGTCGTCCCGGAGGGCCCTGAGGAGCCAGGCCGTCGACCTAGTGCTCGGCGGCCTCGCCGTTCGTCGAACCGTTCGAACCGTCGAGGCCGTCGAGGCCGTCCTGGTGTTCGCGCAGTGCGGTCAGCGCGCGGCGCTCAGAGCCGTGCGCCGCCTCCCGCAGCGCCGCATCCTCGGACACCGGATCGGCGAACAGGAAGCTGCCGCTGCCCGGAGATCCGCCCGAGCCCAGCTTGTTCATTTTCTTGGGCAAAGCGGCGCCCTGGTAGGCCAACGGCAGCGGGTGGCCGTGGTCGTCGACCGGGCCCAGCGGCTGGTGCAGCTCGATGTAGGCACCGTGCGGCAGCCGCTTGATGATGCCCGTCTCGATGCCATGCTCGAGCACCGCGCGGTCGCTGCGCTGCAGTCCGATGCACCACCGGTAGGTGATGAAATAGACAATCGGCGGAACGATCACCATGCCGATGCGCCCGATCCACGTCGTCGCGTTCAGCGAGATGTCGAACTTGAACGCGATGATGTCGTTCATCGCCGCGAGCGTCAGCAACATGTAGAACGAGATCGCCATCGCGCCGATCGACGTGCGCACCGGCACGTCGCGCGGCCGCTGCAGCAGGTTGTGATGCGCGTTGTCACCGCTGAACCGCTTCTCCAGGAACGGGTAGATGATCAGCAGGACGAAGATGCCGCCCATGATCAGCGCCACCCAGACGGCGGCGGGAACGGTGTGGTGCCAGAAGTAGAACTCCCATGGCGGCCAGATACGCGCCAGGCCTTCGGTCCACATCATGTAGAAGTCCGGCTGCGAACCGGCCGAGACGTGAGAAGGCTTGTAGGGGCCCAGGTTCCAGATCGGGTTGATCTGCAGCAGGCCACCCAGCAGGCCCAGCACGCCGACGATCGCGGCGAAGAATGCGCCCGACTTGACGGCGAACACCGGCATCACTCGCACGCCGACCACGTTGTGCTCGGTGCGGCCGGGTCCGGGGAACTGGGTGTGCTTTTGGAACCACACCATGGCCAGGTGCAGCCCGATCAGCGCCAGGATGATGCCCGGCAGCAGCAGGATGTGCAGGGCATACATCCGTGGGATGATGTAACCCGCTGTGGCGCATTCGTTTCCGACACCACCGCAGGGGAAGTCACCGCCGAACAGGGCCCAGTGCAACCAGGTGCCGATCACCGGCATACCCAACGTGATCGAAGACAGCGCGGCACGCAACCCGATGCCCGACAACAGGTCGTCGGGCAGCGAGTAACCGAAGTAACCCTCGAACATGGCCAGGATCAGCAGCAGCGAGCCGATGACCCAGTTGGCCTCGCGGGGCCGCCGGAAGGCGCCGGTGAAGAAGATGCGGGCCAGGTGCACCATGATCGACGCGGCGAAAATCAATGCGGCCCAGTGGTGCACCTGCCGGACGAACAAACCGCCGCGCACCTCGAAGGAGATGTCGAGGGTCGATGCGAAGGCCTTCGACATGTCCACGCCGCGCAGGGGCTGATAGGCGCCGTTGTAAGTGATTTCACCCATGGACGGATCGAAGAACAACGTCAGGTACACACCGGTGAGCAGCAGCACGATGAAGCTGTACATCGCGATCTCACCCAAGAGGAACGACCAGTGGGTGGGGAACACCTTGTTCAGCTGTCTGCGAACCGCCGCCGACGGGTGGTAGCGCGTGTCGATGTCCTCGCCCTGACGGGCCAGGACATCGCCGATCTTCGGGGGGCTGAATTTCGGACTCATGTTGTCGTCCTCTCCCAGAATGCCGGTCCGACGGGCTCGACGAAGTCACCGTTGGCGACTAGATACCCGTTGGTGTCGATCGTGATCGGCAGTTGCGCCAACGCACGCGCGGCCGGCCCGAAAATGGGCTTGGCGAAGTGCAGCGCGTCGAACTGCGACTGGTGGCATGGGCACAAGATCCGGTAGGACTGCTCCTCGTACAGGGATGCGGGGCAACCCAGGTGCGAGCAGACCTTGGTGTAGGCGAAGAACTCGCCGAAGTTGAAGCTTTCCTGGCCCTGCCGCTTGACCACGCGGTCCATGTCGGTGGGCCGAACTCGGATGAGCATCACGGGGTTTCGCACACCCTGGTTGATGGCCCGCAGCCTTTCCTGCGATTCCGGGGTGGTGCCGTCGCCGTCGGACTCCCGCCACGGGAAGACGGTTTCCATGCCGCCCGCGTCGAGGTCCTCGGGCCGCATCTTGACGAACGGCGACGTGGAGGCGGAGCCGGTGGCACGTGCCAAATAGATGGTCTCGCCGTGATAGCGCGGGGTCCACCCGGAGGTGAACAGCACGGCCTTCTTGCCGTCGGCGGTCTGCACCACCGGTTTCCACGGGTTCTTGATCAACCCGCCGGCAAACGCGACCAGGGTGGACAGCCCGAACGCGCCCAGCCCCATCCCCAGCGACAGGCCGATCAGCTTGCGCCGACCGACGGTCGAACCCCCGTACGCGTCGGCCAGGTTGGCCACCACCGTCTTGCGGTCGACGTCACGCGAGGCGCCGTCATGGCGCTCCTGGATCGAAATCTCTTCCGGGATAAAGCGTTTCTGATACAGGATGACCCCGATCCCGATCGAGAGGATCGCCATCCCGAAGGTCAGCCCGTACAGCGGGGTGGTCAGGTCGTAGAGGAAGCTTCCGGCCTCCTCCTTGGGCTTGTACTCCCAGGGCCAGAACAAGAAGATCAGCAGCAGCGCCAGCCCGAAGAAGCCGCCCAGCAAAAGCCAGAGGGCGACGCCACGCTCGGCGCGCTTTTCGGCTTTGGTGCCCTCGATCGGCCAACGGGGTTCCTTGAACACCGTTTCGACGCCGTCCAGTTTGCCGCCCAGCGCGACCAGTTCCTGCTGCGACATGGCGGCCAGGGCCGCGTCGTCGGGCTCTCTTTGACCGACGCCGTGCGCGCTCCCGCCGGTGTCAGAGCCGCGACCGGCTTCCTGATCCAAGGCGTCGCTCATGCTCGTGCCCCAATCCACAGTGCCAACCCGATGGCGGCGACCATCCCGATGATCCAGGCGGCCATACCTTCGGGTGCGGGCCCGAATCCACCCAGGCCGTAGCCGCCCGGCTGGCGCTCCTCGGTCACCGCCTTGATGTAGCCGATGATGTCCTTCTTGGCCTCGAAAGACAGCTGACGGTCGGAGAACTTCGGCATGTTCTGCGGACCGGTCCGCATGGCCGCCAGGATCTGCTGCTCGTTGGCGGGCTCCAGATCCGGCGCGTACTTACCGGACGACAGCGCCCCGCCCTTGCCGGTGAAGTTGTGGCACGACGAGCAGTTCAGCCGGAACAGGTCGCCGCCGCGGCCCAGGTCTTGGCCGCGCAGCGAGTGCATCGCCAGGCTGCCGTCCGGGTTGCGCACCGTGGTCGGACCGCCGCCGTTGGCCTGGACGTAGGCGCCCAGCGCGTCGACCTGACCCTCGTCGAAGATCGGTTCCTTGCGCGGCGCCTGGGCCTCACCGGTCATCGCCGGCATCCGGCCGGTCGACACCTGGAAGTAGACGGCTTCCTCGCCGACGCCGATCAGGCTCGGCCCGCGGTCGGGGACACCCTGCAGGTTGGCGCCGTGGCAGGACACGCACGACGTGTCGAACAACTGCTTGCCCGTGCGCAGCAGCGCCGAGTTCGACTCGTCGGCGACGGCCACCTGCGGCCGCGGCGTCAGGACGGCGGCCAAACCGCCGGCGATGGTCAGCGCGATCAGCAGCAGCAGACCGCCGGACAGCCGCCTACGCAGCCGCCGTCGCGAACGGTCATGCTGCCCCCGTGGCGGCTTGGCCGCACCGGATCGGGTCGATCCCAGTTTCTTCAACCGAGCACTCCTGTTCGTCCGGCGCCTGCTCATCGGATGAAATAGATCACGGCGAACAGCGCGATCCACACGATGTCGACGAAATGCCAGTAGTACGAGACGACGATGCTGGCCGTAGCCTGCGCCGGTGTGAACTTGCTCATCGCGGTGCGGGCCAGCAAGAAGATGAAGGCGATCAACCCGCCGGTGACGTGCAGGCCGTGGAATCCGGTCGCCAGGTAGAACACGCTGCCGTAGGCGCTGCCGGGGATGGTGGTCCCGTGCGACATCAGGTGGTAGTACTCGTAGCCCTGGCCGCAAACGAAGAACAGGCCCATCAGGAAGGTCAGCACGTACCAGCGGCGCAGCCCGAACACATCGCCGCGCTCGGCCGCGAACACCCCCATCTGACAGGTGAACGACGACGCGATCAGCACCAATGTGACGGGGACGGCCTGGTAAAGGTTGAGCTCGGTCGGCGGCGGCGGCCACTTGCCACCCGATTGGGCACGGGCGGTGAAGTACATCGCGAAGAGGCCAGCAAAGAACATCAGCTCGCTGGAAAGCCAAACGATGGTGCCGACGCTGACCATGTTGGGTCGGTTCAGCGAATGCACCCGCGACGTAATTGCAGTACCCGAAGTAGCGGCAGCGCTGGTCACATACGCAAGTATGACGCTTTGTAGTTGTTGAACTCCACCCGGGGCGGCATTTGATGTTTGGCGAGTCGCACCGGCGAGCGCAGCGGGCGGCTCGCGGCGACGATTGGGGCTGGTGTGGTCCGCGTGGGACCATCGGCGCGTGGCTTTGTCATCTGAGGCGTCCGGCGCGTCCGCGACATCGTGGCCGCGGGTCCTGTCTCGTCTGACCGGCGGTCAGGACCTGGCGCGCGGGCAGGCCGCCTGGGCCATGGACCAGATCATGGCCGGCGACGCCAGCCCCGCCCAGATCGCTGCCTTCGCGGTGGCGATGCAGGTGAAGATCCCCACGTCGGCCGAAGTCATCGAGCTGGCCGAGGTGATGCTCGACCATGCGCTGCCGATGCCGGCCGGCGCCATCCGCGACGACACGGTCGACATCGTCGGTACCGGTGGCGACGGCGTCAGCACCGTGAACCTGTCCACGATGGCGGCCATCGTGGCCGCGGCCGCCGGTGTGCCGGTGGTCAAACACGGCAACCGGGCGGCCTCGTCGCTGTCCGGCGGCGCCGACACACTCGAGGCGCTCGGCATCCGGATCGACCTCGGGCCCGAAGAGGTCGCACGCAGCCTCGCCGAGGTCGGCATCGCGTTCTGCTTCGCCCCGCTGTTCCACCCGTCCTATCGGCACACCTCCGCGGTGCGCCGCGAGATCGGTGTGCCGACGGTGTTCAATCTCCTTGGGCCGCTTACCAATCCGGCCAGACCACGGGCCGGATTGATCGGCTGCGCGTTCGCTGACCTCTCCGAGGTGATGGCCGGTGTATTCGCCGCCCGCCGGTCCAGTGTGCTGGTGGTGCACGGCGACGACGGACTCGACGAGCTGACGACCACCACCACCAGCACGATCTGGCGGGTGCAGGCCGGCACCGTGGACAAGCTGACCTTCGATCCGGCCGGATTCGGTTTTCCCAGAGCCGATCTCGATGACCTGCTGGGCGGTGACGCGCAGGCCAACGCGGCCGAGGTGCGTGCGGTGCTGGCCGGTGGCAAGGGCCCGGTGCGCGACGCCGTCATCCTCAACGCCGCCGGCGCGATCGTCGCCCACGCCGGGTTATCCAGCCGCGCTGAATGGTTGCCGGCGTGGGAGGACGGGTTGGCCCGCGCGGGTAAGGCCATCGATTCCGGTGCGGCCGAACAACTGCTGGCGCGATGGGTGCGGTTCGGACAACAGGTCTGATTCCCGGAGGGCCTGCTCGCTGGCCAGTCGCGCCGAGCGCGCCGACGCGGCCCACGCGGACCAGGCGCCCGCCGATCCCAGCGGGGAGGCCCAGCCGTCCTCGGCGACCCGAACGATCCGCGCCCCGGCCGTCGTCAGCCAGCGCATGATGAGCGCGGTCTCCTCGACCAGTGCGCCGCCCAGGGGTGCCGGTGTGAGCAAAATCGCTTGTGCCCCAGCAACGATCGCGTCGATGACCGGCATCGGCGGTACCCCACGCCGGGCGCAGCCCGCCGCGGCGAGTTGGCCGTGGCGGATGACGGCCAGGTGATAGCCGCCCTGGCCATCGGGCGCGGCGGCGACCAGTTCGGGCAACGCGGCCAGCGCACGCAGCCGCTGACCGCGCCACAGCGTCTCGACCGCGGTGACGGTCCGGTCGCGCAGTCGCGCGGCGCTCTCGAAGTGATGCCGCTCGGCGAGCGCTTTGACCTGGTCCACGGCCGCGGTCAGCGCGGTGTTGTCCGCGCCGTCGATCAATGCGGCGGCCCGTGCCACGGCGGCGGCGTACTGAATGGCGGTGGCGTCACGCGCGGCCGGGCACGGCGACACCTCGGCCTCGGCGCACAGCGGCCCATGCAGCGCCGAGCGCCCCAGCCGGTTGGTGCAGGTTCGCAACCCGGTGAACCGGGCCAGCAGGGCGGCCGTGTCGGCGGCGTCGGCGCGGGCCCGGAACGGGCCGACGGCGCGGTCGTGCCGCGGCGCCCGCACCACCGCCAGGCGAGGGAAGGCCTCCTCGGTCAGCACCACCCACCACCAGCGGTGCGGGAACCTGGATCGCCGGTTGTACGGCGGGGCGTGGGCGGCCAGCAGCCGCAGTTCACGCACGCCCGCCTCCAGGGCGTGGGCGCATTCCACGTGGTCGACCGCGCCGGCCAGCGCGACCATCTCCTTCATGCGGCCCCGGGGGTCGGCGCCGGTGAAGTACTGATTGACCCGTCGTCGCAGGTCGACAGCGGTGCCGATGTAGAGCACTCCCCAGCTGCGCGGGGGCCCCGCGCCCGCCGGCCCGCGAAACAGATACACACCGGGCTGGTGCGGCAGGTCCTCGGCGAGCACCCGCTTGCGGCGCTGGGTGGCTGTCACGTCCGGCAGGTAGGCGCGCAGGTCGGCGTAGGTGTGCACGCCCTGGTTGCCCACTCGCTCGATGAGGGCGTGCAACACGTCGACGGTGGCGCGCGCGTCGTCGAGGGCGCGGTGGGTGGGCTGGGTGGTAACGGCGAACAGCCGCGCCAGGGAGGCCAGCCGCACGCTGGGCGCTTCCTCGCGGCTGAGGACCCGGCGGGCCAGCCGGACCGTGCACAACACCTGGGGCCGCGGCCAGGCGATATCGCACTGCTGCGCGGCGGCACGCAGGAAGCCGGCGTCGAACCCGGCATTGTGGGCGACGAGCACGGCTCCGCGGTCGAACCCGGCGAACTCCAAGAACATCGGCAGCACCGCGTCGATGGTCGGCGCGTCGGTGACCATTGCGGTGGTGATGCCGGTCAGCTGCACGATCTGCGGCGGGATGCTGCGCTGCGGGTCCACCAGCGTGGCGAACTCGCCGAGCACCGCGCCGCCGCGCACCTTAACCGCCCCGATTTCGGTAATCGCGTCGGGAACGGTTCCGCCGGTGCTCTTGGTGCGCCCACCGGTGGTCTCCAGGTCGACCACGACGAAGGTCGTTTCGCGCAGGGAGAGCTCGTCGGGCGTGAACGGCGACCCCACATCGGCGAAGCTCAGCTGAGTCGCACCCCTGGAAGCCACGGCGGTGACGTTAAGGGGGAAGACCGACACCCGCGCGGCTCCCACGCCGGGCGCGGGCGGAATGCGAGGCGGATACGTGTCGGTGCCCGCGGTTACCGTTCGGGCAGTGCGGCGTGGTGTGCGCCGAAGTCAGAGCGAGAGGACCGATCCGATGGCACCAAGAAGTGGACCTAACGACATCGGGATGACGCCGCCGGAGCCGGGGACGCCGGTGGTGATCGATTGCGACGAGTGCGCGGTGCGTGGCCCCGGCTGCCGCGACTGTGTCGTCAGCGTGATACTCGGGGTTCCGGATACTTTATTGCAGGATGAACGGGCGGCTTTGGAGGTTCTTGCCGAGGCCGGCTTGGCGCCGCGACTTCGTCTGGTCCCGATTCGTCGGGATCGAGGATCTGGTGTAGCGTAATTGCCTTGTCCCACAAAGGTCCTCGGGCCATGCCAAACGATTCACATAGAAATGACAGAATTCTTTCTAATTTCTTAACCGCTCGCTTTGGACAAACGCCGATATCGTTTCGTAACCTGTTTGAGACCTAAACCAGCTCGACGGAACTAATTCGTCGATGGCCGTTTAAGGAAGCAAATCTTGAGGCTTGACTCTAGGTACCCGGTTGCGCGTGTCCTGACACGTTCGGCCATAGGGGCACTAGCTGGCTTCGCGATCTTCTTCGGCGTGACGACCGCCCCCGTGTGGGGCGACCCGGCCGAAGACGCCACGGCGAAACTCAACGAACTGTCCCGTCAGGCCGAGCAGACCACCGAGGCCATGCACAGCGCCCAGCTCGACCTGAACGACAAGCTGGCCGCGCAGCGCGCCGCGGACAAGAAGCACACCGACGACCAGGCCGCGGTCGATGCGGCAAAGGCGCATCTGTCGTCGTATCAGGATTCGGTCAACAAGCTGGCGGCCGCGACCTACATGGGCGGCCGCGTCGACGGCATGCAGGCCATCCTGACCGCCGGCTCGCCGCAGGGCCTGATTGACAAGCTGGCCGTGCAGCGGGTGATGGCCGCGCAGATGGCCAGCCAGATGAAGAGCTACCGGATCGCCGGCGAGCAGGCCGCCAAAGCCGAGCGCGAGTCCGCCAAGTCGGCCGCGGAAGCCAAGAGCGCGGCCGAGCAGGCCGCCGCGGTGCGGGCGAGCCTGCAGTCCAAGCAGAGCCAGCTGCAGGTGCAGATTGCCGTCGTCAAGTCGCAATACCTTTCGTTGACCGCCGACCAGCGCACCGCGCTGGCCAATCCCGGACCGGCCGTGCCCGGCCCGGGTGCCCCGGCGCCGGAAGCGGCGCCCCCGGGCACACCCCCGGGCCAGGCGCCGGGTGAGGCTCCGCCCGCCGGCGGAATGCCCGGCGTGCCCGGCATGGCTCCCGGCGGTGTCGGCGGCGGCGACCGCGCCACCGTCGTGCAGGCCGCGCTGACCCAGGTCGGTTCGCCCTACGTGTGGGGCGGCGCTGCGCCCGGCGGATTCGACTGCTCCGGCCTGGTGATGTGGGCGTTCCAGCAGGCCGGTATCTCGCTGCCGCACTCCAGCCAGGCGATGGCCCACGGCGGTCAGCCGGTGGCGCTGTCGGATCTGCAGCCCGGCGACGTGCTGACCTTCTATTCCGACGCGTCGCACGCCGGGCTCTACATCGGCGACGGCATGATGATCCACTCGTCCACCTACGGTGTGCCGGTGCGGGTGGTGCCGATGAACTCCTCCGGCCCGATCTACGACGCTCGTCGTTACTAGAAACCTGCCGCCGCGCCGGCGGCTCCCGTGGCTGCTGGCTTGGCTTTTCGCCGTCGAACTCCTCGTGGTCGCGGCCGTGCCGTTCGATGCCGTGCGCGAGAGCCGGATCCGACCCGCGCAGCTGGTCATGCCCGTCCGCAGCCACGTCGGTGCGTCAACCAAGTCGATCACCGTAGGCGATCGCGCCGTGCGGTTGTCGGGCCTCGGCGGGCCCGCCAGTGACCGGCTGCTGACGCGGGTGGCCGCGGAGATGGGTGCCGCGATCGCGGCGGTGGAGTCGTTCTGGGGCATCGACTGGCCCCGGGAGATCTCCGTGGTCGCGCCCGGTACGGACGAGGAATTCCGCGCCGCCGCCGGAGGGGGACCGGCGTCCCAGTGGGCCGATATCGCCGCCGTGACGGTCGTCGACCGCGTCGATCCCGTTCGCCGGGTTGCCGTCGGCCAGCGGATCGTGTTCGCGCCGGGCGCCGCCGGAATGAGCGCCGCCTCATTGCGAATCGTGTTGGCTCACGAGCTGTTTCACTACGCCGCCCGCACCGACACCGTCGCGGATGCACCCCGCTGGCTCACCGAAGGGGTGGCCGACTTCGTCGGCCGCCCACCTACGCCGGTGCCCGCCGACGGCTTGCTACCCATGACGCTGCCCACCGACAGCGACCTGGACGAGCCGGGGGCGCAGCGCTCGCTGGCCTATGACCGCGCGTGGTTGTTCGCCCGATTCGTTGCCGACGCCTATGGACCGCCGAAGTTGCGCGACCTCTACCTGGCCACCTGCGGCATCCGGCACGCCGACATGGCCGCCGCCAGCCAAGACGTCTTGGGCACCAGCCCGGCCGCCCTGCTCACGCGCTGGCAGCAGTGGCTCACCCACTAGGGCCGCCCGCCCGGCCCACGGCCGCGGTCCAGCTCGGACCGTCTGCACGGGCCCCGTCGTCGCCAAGCTAGCCTGACGCAGGTGAGTCGGGTCCTGCTGGTTACCAACGACTTTCCGCCCCGACCGGGCGGCATCCAGTCGTATCTCGGCGAGTTCGTCGGCCGGCTGGCCGATGCCGGGTCGCACTCGGTGACGGTGTACGCGCCGCAATGGAAGGGCGCCGAGGCGTATGACGAGGCCGCCAAATTTCGGGTGGTGCGCCATCCGGGCACGCTGATGCTGCCCGGCCCGGCGGTCGATGCCCGGATGCGGCGGCTGATCGCCGAGGAGGACATCGACACCGTCTGGTTCGGCGCGGCCGCACCGCTGGCGCTGCTGGCCCAGCGCGCCCGCGGGGCCGGGGCGAGCCGGGTGCTGGCCAGCACGCACGGCCACGAGGTCGGGTGGTCGATGCTGCCGATCGCGCGCTCCGTGCTGCGCCGCATCGGTGACGACGCCGACGTCGTCACCTTCGTCAGCCGCTACACCCGTTCCCGGTTCGCGCCGGCCTTCGGCCCCAGCGCCTCGCTGGAACACCTGCCGCCAGGAGTGGACACAGATCGATTCCGGCCCGATCGGGCCGGCCGCGCGCAGCTGCGTGACCGCTACGGGCTGGGGGAGCGGCCCACCGTGGTATGCGTGTCCCGGCTGGTGCCGCGTAAAGGCCAGGACATGCTCATCAAAGCCCTGCCGTCGATCCGGCGACGCGTCGAGGGCGCCGCCCTAGTCATCGTCGGTGGCGGTCCCTATGCCGATTCGCTGCGCGCATTGACCCGCGAGTGCGGGGTGGCTGACGATGTGACCTTCACCGGCGGTGTACCGGCCGCCGAGTTGCCCACGCACCACGCGCTGGCCGACGTGTTCGCGATGCCGTGCCGCACCCGCGGCGCGGGGCTGGACGTCGAGGGACTGGGCATTGTGTTCCTTGAGGCCTCGGCGACCGGCGTGCCGGTGATCGCCGGAAAATCCGGGGGGGCGCCAGAAACGGTGCGGCACAACAAGACCGGGCTGGTCGTCGACGGGCGCGAGGTGGACGAGATCGCCGACGCCGTCACCGAGCTGCTGACCGATCGCGACCGGGCCGCCGCGATGGGCGCGGCCGGGCGCGAGTGGGTGACGGCACAGTGGCGCTGGGACACCCTGGCGAAGCGGTTGGGCACGCTGCTCGGCTGAACGGTGATGCGGCCGCTAGTCCTTTTCGTAGATGGCCTCGATGTCGGAGGCGAACTTCTCGGCCACCACGTTGCGTTTGACCTTCATCGTCGGCGTGAGTTCACCGGTGTCCTCGGTGAAGTCGACCGGCAGGATGCGGAACTTGCGAATCGACTCCGCGTGCGACACCGCCTGATTCGCGTCCTTGATCGCCGCGTCCACCTCGGCGACCAGGTCGGGGTCGGTGGTCAGATCGCTCACCGACGCGCCCGCCCCCTTCTGGTTGCGCTGCTTCCAGCCGTCGAACGCTTCCGGGTCGATGGTGATCAACGCGCCGATGAAGGGCTTGTTGTCCCCGACGACCATCGCCTGGCTGATCAACGGATGCGCCCGCAGCCGGTCCTCGAGGACGGCCGGTGCGACGTTCTTGCCGCCGGCGGTCACGATGATTTCCTTCTTGCGCCCGGTGATCTTCAAGAAGCCGTCTTCGTCGAGGACGCCCAGATCGCCGGTCCTGAACCAGCCGTCGGTGAAGGCGTCTTCGGTGGCCTGCTCGTTGCGCCAGTAACCGCTGAACACCACGCCGCCGCGCACCAACAGCTCGCCGTCGTCGGCGATGCGCATGCTGTTGCCGGGCACCAACGTTCCGACGGTGCCGATCTTGACGTTGCCGACCTGGTTGACCGTGATTGCCGAGCTGGTCTCGGTCAGGCCGTAGCCCTCGTGGATGGTCAGGCCCACGCCACGGTAGAAGTGCCCCAGCCGCGAGCCCAGCGGCGCTCCGCCGGAGACAGCCGCGTGGCAGTCACCGCCCAGCGCGGCGCGCAATTTGTTGTACACCAGCCGGTCGAACAAGGCGTGCTTGGCGCGCAGCGCGAGCCCGCGGCGGCCGCGGTCCTGCGCCTCGCTCCAGTCGACGGCGGTCTGCACGGCCGTCGCGAAGATGCGGCCCTTGCCGTCGTTGGAGGCGTTCTGCTCGGCGGTGTTGTAGACCTTCTCGAACACCCGCGGCACCGACACCACCACGGTCGGCTTGAACACCGCGAACAGCGGCACCAGGTTCTTGATGTCGCTGGTGAAGCCCACGGTGACCTTGTTGGCGAACGCGGACAACGTCAGTGATCGCGCCAGCACGTGTGCCAACGGCAGGAAAACCAGCAGCCGCTGTCCCTCGTCGAGCAGCGTCGGCAGGCTCTCCTTGGCGCCGCGGGTCTCGTACAGCAGATTCGAGTGTGTCAGCTGGCAGCCCTTGGGTCGTCCGGTGGTGCCCGAGGTGTAGATGAGGGTCGCCGGGTCCTCGGCGCGCAGTTCCTCGAGGCGCGCGGTCAGCTCGGCCTGATCCACCGACGCCCCGGCCTCCACCAGCTGGTCGAGTGCCTTGGGACCCGAACCGTCGATGTGCAGCACTCGGCGCAGTGCGGGCAGTTCGGCGGTCAGCTCGGTCACCATCGCCGCGTGCTCGTCGGTCTCGGCGAACGCCAGCACCGCCTCGGAGTCCTGCAGCACCCAGCGGACCTGCTCGGCCGACGACGTCTCGTAGATGGGCACGGTGACCGCGCCCACCGCCAGGATCGCCAGGTCGAGGATCGCCCATTCGTAGCGGGTGGCCGAGAAGATGGACACCCGGTCGCCGGCCTGCACCCCCAGGGAGATCAAACCAAGTGCGGCGGAGCGGATCTGATCAGCCGCCTCAGCGCAGGTGACGTCCGTCCACTCACCCTCGACCTGACGTTGGTAGATGACGAAGCTGGGGTCATCGCGCTCGTGTTCGAAGACCATCGCGGCGATGTTGTCCTGTTCGCCGACGGAAAAGCGGGCGGGGACGCTGTACTCACGCACTCTTTTGACCTCGATTGACCTCGTGAAGATTCCCGGGAGCCGGGTTGCTGCCGACCAGCCTAATCCGCGCGTTGACCCAGCACGGCCGGAGTGGTCAGGCCGCCCCCGCAATTGCCCGCCGTGACGTGCTGAGCGCCCTGGACGGCGCCGCGGGCCGGTGTGTGAAGCTGTGATCATGAGCAGCATCCAGATCGCGGATGAGACGTTTGTCGCCGCTGACGGCGCGCGGGTCGGGGCCGCGGTCGCCAATCAGTCGAGTTGGCGCCGCTGGTGGCCGGACCTGCGGCTGCAGGTCGTCGAGGAGCGCGGGGAAAAGGGCATTCGGTGGGCGGTGACCGGCGCGCTGACCGGGACCATGGAGATCTGGCTGGAGCCGTCGCTGGACGGCGTCGTGCTGCACTACTTCCTGCACGCCGAGCCCACCGGGGTGGCGGCCTGGCAGCTGGCCAAGATGAACTTGGCGAAGATGACGCACCGCCGTCGGGTGGCGGGCAAGAAAATGGCCTTCGAGGTCAAGGCGACACTGGAACGGTCACGTCCGGTCGGAGTTTCTCCGGTAGTTTAGCCGGGTCAGGTCCGCGCGGAGAGTACCGTGTCGGACCGAGACCCCAGGGATCCCCCACATCGGAGGGGTCGATCCGTTCGCGGGAGAGAGGGCAGTAACCAGGTGGCGGAGAAGACGACGCAGACCATCTATATCGATGCCGACCCGGGCACCGTCATGCAGGTGATCGCGGATATCGATTCCTACCCGCAGTGGATCTCGGAGTACAAGGAAGCCGAGGTTCAGGAGAAGGACGCCGACGGCTACCCGAAAGTTGCGCGGATCGTCATGGACGCCACCGTCATCAAGGACACAATGGTGATGTCCTACACGTGGCCCAAAGATCGCCAGTCCGTGAGCTGGACGCTGGTGTCGAGCTCGCTCCTGCGTTCCCTTGAAGGTTCGTATCGGTTGGCGGCCAAAGGATCTGGAACCGAAGTCACCTACGAACTGTCCGTCGACCTGGCCATGCCGATGATCGGCCTGCTCAAGCGCAAGGCCGAGCGCCGGCTGACCGACACCGCCCTGAAGGATCTGAAGAAACGAGTCGAGGCTGAGTGAGTCCGCTGCGCCTGCCCCGGCCCGGATCAGCCTTTTCGTCGGCAAAGGCGGGGTAGGGAAATCCACCCTGGCTTGCGCCACCGCCGTCGGTGCAGCGAGCGCCGGGCAGCGAGTGCTTGTGGTCTCGACCGACCAGGCGCATTCGCTGGGTGACGTGCTGGGCATCGCCGTCTCGCCGAGTCAGGGCGAACCGGTGCGCGTGCTGGCCGACCTGGAAACCGGGCAGGTCGAGGCCGGCGGCGGCTTCCTCGACGCACTGGCATTGGACACGCTGGCACTGCTCGAGGCCCGGTGGCATGACGTGGTCGCCACGCTGGACCGGCGTTTCCCCGATTCGGAACTGAGTACCATTGCGCCCGAAGAACTTTCGGCGCTACCGGGAGTTCAGGAAGTGCTCGGTCTGCACGCCGTCGGTGAGTTGGCCCGCTCGGGAGAATGGGACCGCGTGGTGGTGGACTGCGCGTCGACCGCCGATGCCCTGCGGATGTTGACGCTGCCCGCGACCTTCGGGCTGTATGTCGAGCGGGCGTGGCCGCGGCATCGCCGGCTGTCCGTCAGCGCCGACGATGCGCGGTCGGCCGCGGTGGTCGAACTGCTGGAGCGGATCAGCTCGAGCGGGGAAGCGCTCAGCACATTGCTCACCGACGGTGATCTGGTCAGCGCGCATCTGGTGCTGACCCCCGAGCGGGTGGTCGCGGCCGAGGCGGCCCGAACGCTGGGCTCACTGGCCCTGATGGGGGTGCGCGTCGAAGAGCTGCTCGTGAACCAGGTTCTGTTGCAAGACGATTCATATGAATACCGCAACCTGCCCGAACACCCGGCCTTCTACTGGTACACCGAGCGCATCGTCGAGCAGCAGGGTGTGCTCGACGAGCTCGACGCCACCATCGGTGAGGTGGCGCTGGTGATGACCCCGCACCTGTCCGGAGAACCGATCGGTGCCAAGGCGCTGAGCGGCCTGCTCGACGCCGCGCGGCGGCGGGGCGGCGCGGCGCCACCCGGTCCGCTGCGGCCCACCGTGGATCTCGAGTCCGGTACCGGGCTAGGGTCCGTCTACCGAATGCGGCTGGCGTTGCCGCAACTCGATCCGTCGGCCTTGACGTTGGGCCGCGTCGATGACGATCTGATCATCAGTGCCGGGGGATTGCGGCGCAGGGTTAGGTTGGCATCAGTACTTCGACGGTGCACGGTGCTGGACGCACACCTGCGAGGTAGCGAGCTGACGGTGCGTTTTCGACCAGATCCGGAGGTGTGGCCGAAGTGAGTGGGGCTCATTCCGACATCGGTCCGGAACTGCGCAGGCTCGCCCAGACGATCCTGGACGGTATCGACCCCGCGGTGCGCGCGGCGGCGGCGCTGACGGCCGGCGCCGGCGTCGGCACCGGCAAGTGTCAGCAGATCTGGTGTCCGGTGTGCGCGCTCGCCGCGTTGGCAGCCGGCGAACAGCATCCGCTGCTCACCGCTATCGCCGACCACAGCGTCGCCCTGCTCGGGGTGATCCGCGACATCGTCAACGACATCGACCGGTCCGCCAAGCCGACCCCCGAACCGCCGAACGGTCCCCCCGGCGA
>NZ_LZIF01000098.1 GCF_001667145.1 Mycobacterium sp. 852002-51971_SCH5477799-a | reverse complement strand
TATGTGGGGCGTGCTGATGAGCAGGTCAAGATCCGCGGGTATCGCATCGAGTTGGGTGAGGTTCAAGCGGTGTTGGCCGCCCAGCAGGGTGTGCGTCAGGCGGTGGTGATCGCGCGCGAGGACGTCGCTGGGGATAAGCGTCTGGTGGGGTATGTGACCGGGACCGCCGAGCCGGCGGTGTTGCGCAGCGCTGTGGCTGAGCGGCTGCCCGCTTATATGGTGCCGGCTGCGGTCGTGGTGATCGAGGCGTTGCCGCTGACTGCTAACGGCAAACTCGACACCAAAGCCTTGCCGGCCCCGGGCTATCAAGACGGCGAGGGCTATCGCGCCCCGACCAGCTTGACCGAAGAGATTGTTGCTGGGATTTATGCCCAGGTTCTTGGCTTGGAGCGGGTCGGGGTTGATGACTCGTTCTTTGAGGTGGGTGGGGATTCGCTGTCGGCGATGCGGGTGATTGCCGCGGTGAATAAGTCCTTTGATGCGGGTCTTTCGGTGCGGGTGTTGTTCGAGGCGCCGACGGTGGCTGAGCTGGCGCCTCGTATTGAGGGTGCGGGTGGGGGTGGGCTGGAGCCGTTGGTGGCTGTGGAGCGCCCGGCGGTGGTTCCGTTGTCGTTTGCCCAGGCCCGGTTGTGGTTCCTGGATCAGTTGCAGGGGCCGTCACCGATTTACAACATGGCGGTGGCGTTGCGGCTCAGTGGTCGGTTGGATGCTGAGGCGTTGGGGGCGGCGCTGGCTGATGTGGTGGGCCGTCATGAAAGTTTGCGGACGTTGTTTGTGGCGGTGGACGGGGTCCCTCAGCAGGTGATTGTTCCGGTGGGGCGGGTTGATTTCGGGTGGCAGGTTGTTGATGCCGTCGGCTGGCCGGATGATCGGCTGGAGGCGGCTGTGGGCGCCGCGGCTCGTTACACGTTTGATTTGGCTGGCGAGATTCCTTTGCGGGCAAGGCTTTTCCGGGTCGCTGAGGATGAGCATGTGTTGGTGGCCGCGGTGCACCATATCGCTGCTGATGGGTGGTCGGTGGCCCCGTTGGTGCGGGATTTGGGTGTGGCGTATGCCAGTCGGTGTGCGGGGCAGGTGCCGGGGTGGGCGCCGTTGCCGGTGCAGTATGTCGATTACACGTTGTGGCAGCGGGCGCAGTTTGGTGAGCTCGAGGACAGTGGTAGTCGTATCGCTGGGCAGTTGGCGTATTGGGAAGATGTGTTGGCCGGGATGCCCGAGCGGGTGCAGTTGCCCACGGATCGGCCGTATCCGGCGGTGGCGGATTATCGCGGGGCCACGGTGGCGGTGGAGTGGCCGGCTGAGGTGCAGGCGCGGGTGCGTCAGTTAGCTGGTGAGCATAATGCGACCAGTTTCATGGTGGTGCAGGCCGCGTTAGCGGTGTTGTTGTCGAAGATCAGCGCCAGTGTTGATGTGGCGGTGGGGTTCCCGATCGCCGGGCGCCGTGACCCTGCGCTCGATGAGTTGGTGGGTTTTTTCGTCAACACGTTGGTGTT
>NZ_LZIF01000097.1 GCF_001667145.1 Mycobacterium sp. 852002-51971_SCH5477799-a | reverse complement strand
CCAGCAAAAGGATTTGGATCAGGCGTTGTTGTCGGCGGCCGGGTTCGGCAACACGGGTGCGGAGCTGTTCGAGAAGGCCGGCCCGTATCTGGCGCGCGGGGCGGCCGACCTGGTGCCGACGGCGCAGCTGCTGGACACCTACAGCCCCGAAATCTACTGCTTGATGCGCAGCGAACACGATGCGCTGCCCGCCACGGGCGCGGCCGAGGGCGGCTTCAACGGCTACTCGTTGAACATGGACACCGAGGTGCTCTCCGGATTGGGACTGATCGCGAATCCGGTGTCCGCGGTGCCTGTTCTCGCCTCGATGGTGGGCGGCATCGCCGGCGTGGTGGGCGGTGCTCCCAACCCCTACATCTATCCCGAGAACCTGCCTCGGGTGAACGCGCGCGGCGGCCCGGGCGGGGCGCCAGGGTGCTGGCAGCAGGTCACCCGTGATCTGTGGCCGGCACCCGAGTTGATCATGGACACCGGCAACAGCATCGCGCCCTACAACCACCTCGACACCGGATCGCCGTATGCGATCGAATACGTCTGGGGCCGCCAAGTGGGCGACAACACCATCAACCCGTAGCAGCCTGCGCGCGGCCAGCAATCGTGAAAACCTTTACGCGGCAGGAAAATTCGGAAATCTGACGCTCACGCCTGGGTAGCCGCCGTCGGCCGCGCGCTGGCTTTCACATCACGCCCGGCGCCGGCCGACATGGAGGCGGCCTCACCGCGAGCCAGACCGACAGTCGCGATGATCACCACCACGAGCGTCACCGCGAGGACAAACCACTCCCAGCCGCCGGCTTCCAGCGTCTCGCGGAGCACGATTATACCGAGCACCCCACCCACCAAGGGCTTCGCCACGATGATCGTCGGCAGCGAGGCGGTGAGGGCGCCGGCCCGGTAAGCCGATTGGTGATAGATCATTCCGGCCGCGCCGCAGCACACGAGCGCGTACAGCTCGAATGAGAGCCACACCTGCCCGGGGTGGCGTTCCAAGATGTCGACGACGCCCTTCATCAGGACCGCGAACACCGCCAACAAGGTGCCGGCCACCGCCGCCAGCAGCAGCGCCGCGACCGGGCGATCCGCCCAGATCCGCGCGCCGAGCAAACCCAGCAACAACAGCGGGACGATCACCACGGCCACCACGATCCAGATGTGCAGCGGCGCCCGCTGCTGCCCGCCGGTCGGGTCTCCGATCGCGATGAGCACTGCCAGCGCTACCGCCAGCACCAGCGCCCAGCTCCACTCCCTGCCGGTGATGGGATTGCCGGTCATCCGCGAGTAGATCGGCAGGGCGAACAGCAGCGCCGTCACCTGCAACGACATCACGAGCAAGACGGAGCCCTTGTCGAGCGCGGCGGCCAGCAGCACGTAACTGCCGATGTCTCCCAAACCCCCCAGCCACCAGCGCTTGTCGCGCAGCAGCATGCCGAACAACGTCAGGTGGCCCACCCGCTTGTCGGTGACCTCCTGCGCGGAACGTTGCCGGACCACGTTGCCGATCGCCGACGCCAGCGCGGCGCACAGGGCGAGGATGGCCGCCAGCTTCGCGTCCGACACGGCTTTACCTCCTCGCTGCGTGCGGTTGGGACTACCCAACTAATCTAGCCGCGCCCCGCGTGGCCGGCGCGTGGATGGGGTTGTCCGGCTGAGCGGCACCGCCGCCGCACGGCTCAGAGTGGGAACTTCGTCCCGGTGAGCCGCTCGGAAAGCTCCCACAGGGCCATGGCCGTGCCGGCGCGCTTTGCCGGCCAGTTGCGCCACGTCGGCTGGGTTCGGCCGTACAGTCCGAATCGCGGGCCGACGAAGGTGTCGCCCGGCAAATCCTGCGACGCCGCGTACAACGTCTGCCGGGCGCCGAAGTCGGCGTCGGTGGACACAATCCGGTCGACCGCGAGGACCGCCGCGTCGCCTAGCTTGCGGCCGGAGTTGCCTTGCAGGTTCGTGTGCGACCAGCCGGGGTGGGCGGCCAGCGCACGCACCGATGTGGGGACGCCGTCCAACCGCCGCTGCAGTTCCTTGGTGAACAGCAAATTGGCCAGCTTCGATTGGCTGTAGGCCAGCCAGGCCGAATACGGCCGGGACTGAAAGTTCAGGTCTTTGAGGCTGATGTAGCCGAAGTGGTGCATCAGCGAGGACACCGTCACCACGCGGTCGGTCAGCTTGGGCAGCAGCAGGTTGGTCAACGCGAAGTGGCCGAGGTGATTGGTGCCGATCTGGCCCTCGAAACCGTCGACGGTGACGGCGTGTTTGGTAGCCATGATGCCGGCGTTGTTGATCAAGACGTCGACCGCGTCGATGCCGTCGGCGAAGCGCCGCACCGACGACAGGTCTTGCAGGTCGAGCTGGCGGACCTCGGCCGTCCCGCTCGCGGGACCGCCTGTCATCCGCGCGGCGGCGGCGTGGCCCTTGTCGGTGTTGCGGACGGCCAGGATGACGTGGCCGCCGACCCGAACCAACTCGCGGGCGGTGATCTCGCCCAGCCCGGCGTTGGCCCCGGTGATGACGACGGTTCGGCCGGCGAACGAGGGCAGCTCCGCTGCGGTCCAATCGGGCATGGCAAACACCCTAACTTCGCAATTGCGATGCGGATCCTCGGGCCACGGCGCCGGGCGGCTGTGTGCGGCAGCGTTACTGGTCCCCCGGTACGGCCGGGTATCGTGCCTGGGATGCCCAGCGAAATCCCACCTGAGCGGTTGCCTACAGGGCGGAATTTTGTCGGACACGCACGGGGGATCGCCGGATGTATGTAGGCGTCATCGTCAATCCGAAAGCGCGGAAGAATCGCGCCGCCTCCCCCGACCGCATCGCCGAACTGCGCCACATCCTCGGCTCCCGCGGCGAGGTGCACGAGACCAACTCCATTGAGGAACTGCACGGCGCCATCCAGCAGCTCGCGCCGCGGGTCACCCACCTCGTCGGCGACGGCGGCGACGGCGCGCTGCACTGGTTGATCAACGAAGTCGAGCGCTGCGTGAGTGATCCGAAACGCTGGCCGGCGTTCGTCCCGACAAACGGCGGCAGCGTCAACGCCGTCGCGCGCAAGGCCCGGGTGCGCGGACGGCCCGAAACGATCATCCGTGCGCTGGCGTCCGCCGCCGAGACGGACCAACCCCCACCCGAGGAGAGCCTGGACACGCTGGTGCTCGACGGCGAAATCGCCGACGGCGCGGCGTTTCACCGGCTCTGCTTCGGGCTGGCCGCCGGGGGCGTCGGAAATCGTTTCTACGACCGGTATTACGACTCACCCGATCACGGTCGGCTGGCTGTCGCCCGCGTGATCGCTCGCAGCTTCGGCGACTACATCACCTCGAAGGTCGCCCCGAGCCGGGTGAAGACGCCGAACTACGCCTCCATCCTGTTCACTCCCACGCGGGCGCGCGTGGTGATCGACGGAGATGAGGTGCCATCGCGCACGCACAGCTTGTTGCACGCCGGCGCGATCGATCTGCGCATCGGTGGGCCGCTTCGGTTGTTCCCCAAGGCGTCCGAGCCGGGTGCGCTGCACTTTCAGGCCGGAAACCTCCGGCCATCCCGGATCGTGGCGCAGCTTCCGCTGGCCCTGACCAACGGGATGCTCCGCGGCAAAGGGCTACGCGACGTCAACGGCAACGAAATGACGATCGAAGCCGAGGACGAACCTCTGTCGCCCATCATCGACGGCGAGCGTTTCCTCGGCATCGTGAAACTCGTGGCACGCGCGGGCCCGCGGATCCGCATTTCCAGGCCCTCGTAGCCGCCTGCCGTCGGCGCGCAGGTGGTCTGGCGGCACACCCGCGCCCGAGGTTCCGGGCCCGACGCTATCCTGTGAATAATGGCGTTTTCCGATTTGCGATTTGGCCCGATGGGCGTGGCTAAGGCAAAAGCCGAATTTGGATCGGCTGGGTGTTTAGATGTTAATAGGAAATGCGCGAATTCGTAGATACGTACATCAGTATTTCAGGCCGAAGAGCAGCGATAATACCTGGTGACACCACACTGAGATACTGAGATCCGTAAAAGCGCATATCAGCATCCGCGCATTTAGTCCTGGCGATTAAGTCTGTCCTGTGAATGTAATGTGCGATGGCCATTAATGCTGGTGGACCATTTGCTCGGGATAGGCGAACGGCGCTACATTGGATTAATAATTACCGACGTGAGTCGTGCTCGGGCCACCCAACCTGGAAGGGGGATCACTCCGCGATGGAGACGCTGATCGATTACCTACACAAGTGGGAAGCGCAGAGGCCGGACCAGACCCTCTTCCGGTTCGTCGATGGCGATGGCCGCGAACTCGAGCACTACACCTACCAGGGCTTCGCCGAACGCACCCGGGAGCTGGCCGCCTACCTGTCCACGGAGGCCGGTCTCCAGTCGGGTGAACGCGCGCTGCTGGTCTACCCGCCCGGTCTGGAAATGGTCGCGGCGCTGTATGCGTGCGCCCGCATCGGGGTGATCGCCGTTCCGGTCAGCCCGCCCCTGCCGATGTCCTTTGATTCCGGGCTGGCCAAGCTCAGCTTCGTCGCCCGCGATTGCGGGGCCAAGGCCGTGCTGTCGACGAAGCAGTTCGAGTACGACTTCCGCCTCCTGCTGGGCCAGCGCCACGGCCAGCAGCTTTGGACCGACGAGTCCGGCGCCGGCCTGCCCGAGCTGCCCTGGTTCGCCACCGACGCTGCCCAGGACTTCGGCGGCGCGCCCGTGGCGGACACTCCCGGCGAGGTGCTTTTCCTGCAGTACACGTCGGGCTCGACAAGCGATCCCAAGGGTGTGATCGTCACCCACGCCAACATCATCGCCAACGGTTTCGCCTTCAGCGGCGGCGAAGTGGTGGTGGCCTCGTGGTTGCCGCAACACCATGACATGGGGCTGATCTCGGCCTACATGTTCGTCGTGCTGTTGGGCGGCACCACGCATGCGATGTCGCCCCTGGACTTCCTCGCCCGGCCGGCGTCCTGGCTTCGGCTGATCAGCGACGTGCACGCCACGCACACGCCCGGACCCAACTTCGCGCTCGAGTACTGCCTGCGCGAGGACAAGTTGCCCGCCACCGAATTGGCCGGCGTCGACCTGAGCAGTCTCGAATGCATCGTGGTGGGCGCAGAGCCGCTGCGCGCCAACACCTTCGCTCGGTTCCGGCAGCGATTCTCCGAGTACGGCCTGCGGCCCGAGGCGCTCACCGGCGCCTACGGCATGGCCGAATTCACCCTGACCGTGTCGATCCGCGGACGCCAGACCATTGCGGTGAACAAGCGTGGGCTGGAGCGCAACGTCGCCCGCGTCGAAAAGGCGCTGCCCGAAAACAGCAACCAGGTCACGTTGGTCAGTTGCGGCAAGCCCATCGAGGATGCGGTGGTTCGCATCGTCGATGCCGAATCCCGGCAGGCGTTGCCCGACGGGCGGGTCGGTGAGGTCTGGCTGGCCGGACGCTCCAAGGGGGCCGGCTACTGGAACCGGCCGGAGCTCACCGCGGAGATGTTCGGCGCGCGCGTCGCCGGCGATGACGAGCGCACCTACCTGCGGACCGGCGATCTGGGCTTCGTCTACGAGGGCGAGTTGTTCGTCTGCGGCCGCAGCAAGGACCTGATCATCGTCCGCGGCGTCAACTGCTACCCCTCCGACATCGAAGCCGTCGTCGAGCGCACCGCAGCGCAGGTCCGTAAGGGCTGCGTCGCCGCCTTCTCGGTCGAGCACGACGAGTCCGAAGCGCTGGTCGTCGTCGCCGAAGTGCGCGACGAGCACAACCTTCCGGACGCTAAGGCCGTGGCCCGCGCGATCCGGCGGCACTGCCACATCGACCCGCACACGATCGTCTTCGCACCGCCGCGCTGCATTCCCAAGACCACATCGGGCAAGATCCGGCGCTCATCCACACGCCAGCTGTGGCTGGACGACAAGCTGCCGAGGTTCACGAGCTGGATCAATCAGTCGGCCAACCGGACTCACGATGGCCTGGCCGACGGCGCGGGTCCGCTGGAGCGCTTCCGCAATCTCATCGAAAGCTACGACCTCAGCGGCGACGAGGACTGCTCGTTCGCCGATCTCGGCATCGACTCGCTGGCGTTGGCCGAACTCCGCACGGACCTGCAGGCCCTGCTGGAGGAGAACGGCGCCGGGGAGCTGGCCGAAGAGGTCAACACGCGCCTGTTGCAGCGTCTGACGGTGTCCGAATTCTTCGGGCTGATAAGCCAATTCGGCAAGGGATCCGGGCAGCCACTCGAGGCGCTGCGGCGCGCGCTGGACCAGATCTCCGCCGAGTACGAAGCCTACGAAGCCGCCCAGATGCGGGCCGACGCGGCACTTCCGCTCCCGGAACTGGCACCCGTGCACTCGGGTGAGCCCACCGATCTGCTGCTCACCGGCGCGACCGGATTCCTCGGGCCGTTCCTGGTGAGCAGCCTGCTGGCGCAAACCTCCTTCACGGTCCATGCGTTGGTGCGTGCCACGGACTCCGCGCACGGCTTGGACCGCATTGTGGCGTCGCTGCGCCGCGCCCAGCTCTGGACGCCGGCGCTGGAATCCGACGTCCGCGCCCGGGTCCGCATCGTCTGCGGCGATCTCGCCGAGCCCGCGCTGGGCATCGGGGAGGCGGCCTTCCAGCAGCTGGCGCGCGACGTCGATGCCGTCGTGCACAACGGCGCCCTGGTCAACTACGTGCGCACCTATGACGCCCTGCGGCCGGCCAATGTCGAGGGCACCCGCGAGCTGTTGCGTCTGGCAATGACCAACCACCGCAAGGCTTTTCATCTCGTCTCCAGCACGTTTATCTACGGCTGGAGCACCGAGCCGGTGGTCGGGGAGTGGGACGCCAACGAGAAGATGGCCGGCCTGGACTTCGGCTACTCGCAGACCAAGTGGGTCGGCGAGCAGCTGGCGCTGGCCGCGCAGCGCAAGGGACTCGACGTCCGCATCTACCGGCCCTCGCTGATCTCGCCGACCCGCGCGGGCTTCGGCAGCCAGGACGACATCCTGGTGCGCCTGACGGCGTTCATGATCGAGCACGGCGTCGCCGTCAACGCGCTCAACCAGATCAGCCTGCTGCCGGCGGATTTGATCGCGGATCACATCGTCACGCTGATGAGCCTGCCCGACGAGTCGGGCAGCGTCTTCAACATGACCGCGGACGACTACTACAACCTCACCGACGTCACCCGGATCCTGTCCGAGCGGTACGGGTATCGCTTTGACTACCACGACATCCCGTCGTTCACCGAGCAGCTGAACCGCCGCTGCACGCCGAACGACCAGATGTACCCGCTGGTCGATTTCCTCACCCGGTCGGCGGACAAGATCGCGGCGATGCGGGACAAGCGCTACGACAACACCCAGTATCGCCACCGACGAGGGCTGGCCAAGGTCCGCCTGCGCGAGCCGGCCCTGACCGAAACGGTCGATCATCTGGTCCGGTTCTTGCGCAGCGAGCGTTTGATCACTGAGGTTCAGGACGAGGCGCAGCGCAGCGCCTAGCCTCAAGGCTTGGGGACGCAAGACGGAAAGGGGTGGCGACGATGTTCACCGTCGATGACAAGGCAACGGGCCCGCATGACGCCTCGCTCGACCATGAGCGAATCGTCCTGCAGGCGCGTGACGTCGACTTCGATTGGTCGACGCTGCCGTTCTACTACGTGCCCAACGAGCCCTTCACCACGCACTTCTGCAACGTGCTGCACCTGTTGCTGCCGGCGGGTGAGGAGTTCATCGTCGCCGCCTTCAAGGACACGCTGCCGCTGATCAAAGACGACCAGCTGCGCCGCGATGTGCAGGGATTCATCAGCCAGGAGGCGATGCATTCCCAGGCGCACGCGGGGGTGCTCGGACACTTCGCGGTCAAAGACATCGACGTGACGCCGTTCACCGACCAAATGCGTTGGCTATTCACCCAACTCATCGGCGACCGGCCGCGGTGGAGTGCACGCCGGCGGCAGAGCTGGTTGCTCGAGCGGGTGTCGATGGTCGCAGCCCTCGAGCACTACACCGCCATCCTGGGCGAATGGATTCTCGACACCCCGCAGCATGACGCCATGGGCACCGACCCGGTGATGCTGGACCTGTTGCGCTGGCACGGCGCCGAGGAAGTCGAGCACAAAGCGGTCGCCTTCGACACCATGAAGCATCTGCGTGCCGGGTATTGGCGGCAGGTTCGTACCCAGCTGCTGATCACCCCGGCGCTGCTGTGGTTGTTCGTGCGCGGCGTGCGATTCATGTACTCGGTCGACCCCTATTTGCCGCCCGGCACCAAGCCGCGCTGGCGGGACTACTTCCGCGCCGCACGCCGGGGCCTGGTGCCCGGTCCGTTCCAGTTCCTTCGGGTCATCGGCGCCTACTACACGCCGAGTTTCCATCCTTCCCAGCTGGGCGGGGTGGGTCGCGCGGTCGACTATTTGGCCCGCTCACCCGCCGCCCGCGCGTCGCACTGACGATGACGACCGAAGTGGCGTCAAGCACGGTCACCGCCTCCGACGGCGTGCGACTGGCGGTGCATGCCTATACCGACATCGACCCCGGGCGGCCGACCATCCTGGCCATCCACGGCTATCCGGACAACCACCACGTATGGGACGGGGTGGCCAGAGCATTGGGGACATTGGGTCGCCGGTTCAATGTCGTGGCGTACGACGTGCGTGGCGCCGGCCAATCCTCAACGCCGCCAGACCGTTCAGGATACCGGCTGCCGCAGCTGGTCGCCGACGTCGGCGCGGTGATCGAGCACCTCGGCGTGGACGAGGTGCATCTGCTGGCCCACGATTGGGGGTCGATCCAGGCCTGGGCGGCGGTCACCGACGACACCGTTATGGGCAAAATCGCCTCGTTTACTTCGGTCTCCGGGCCGCACCTGAACTACGCGGGCAAATTCTTGCGGTCGGCCCGCACGCCACGCGCGCTTCTCGATGTCGTCAAACAGGTCCTGGCCTCGTCGTACATCTGGTTTTTCCTTTGTCCGGCCGTGCCGGAGCTGGCGATCCGGTCCAGGGCGACGGTGAAAGTCTTTGAGGCCGTTGAGCGTATCGGTGGATCGAGCGCCCGTGGCGGACGTGGTGCGAAGTACCGCTCGGTCGATGACTACCTGAACGGGCTCAACCTGTACCGCGCGAACATGCCCGCACCGATGCTAGCGCCCCCGGCGCAGTTGCCGCGGACTACCGTCCCGGTGCAGGTGCTGGTCGCGCGGCAGGACTATTTCGTATCGCCCGCCCTGCAACGGTTTACCGGCGCCATTCCGGAAGGCGGCAGGGTCGTCCCGATCGAGGGCGGCCACTGGGTGGTCACCGCCTACCCGGACGTCATCGCCCGGCTCACTGGCGAGTGGGTCGACCTGATCGCCCGCTCCGGTGACCGTCGCGGCATCAGTCAGATGTGAGGATGATTGTGGCGCAGACTATTTGGGACAGCATTCCGGCCGACCTGTACGGGCGCCGTAAGCGTGACCGCATGTATACCGCGTTGTACGGCGTCGGTTCGCTGTTCGGCGGCCTGGCGTCGGCGTCGCGGTGGACATCCGCGCGGGTGGAGTCCGTACGGCGCACCACCACCGCGGTGGTCGCCAACCGCGAGCTTGTGACGCCCGATGTGGTCGCTTTGACGCTGGTCGACCCCGACGGTGGGTTGTTGCCGTCCTGGACACCCGGCGCCCATATCGACGTTCGGCTGCCATCGGGCCGCCGCCGGCAGTATTCGCTGTGCGGTGCGCCCGGCCGGCGCACCGACTATCGCATCGCGGTGCGCCGCATCGCCGAGGGTGGCGGTGGTTCCATCGAAATGCACGACACCTTCAACATGGGTGACAAACTCGAGTTCGAAGGGCCGCGCAACGCGTTCTATCTCGTCACCGACGAGCGTGAGGTGTTGTTCGTGATCGGCGGCATCGGGGTGACTCCGATTCTGCCGATGATCCAAACCGCCCAGCAACGCGGAATCGATTGGCGCGCCGTCTATGCCGGTCGCAGCCGGGAGTACATGCCGCTGTTGGACGAGGTGATGGCGGTGGACCCGGGCCGGGTGACCGTGTGGGCCGACGACGAGCGCGGCCGATTTCCCGCCGCGTCCGACTTGCTTGCCGACGCCGGGCCGGCGACGGCGGTCTACGTGTGTGGCCCCACCGCCATGCTGGAATCGGTGCGCACCGCGCGCAACGAACACGCGAACGCGCCGCTGCACTACGAACGTTTCGGTCCTCCGCCGGTGGTCGATGGTGTTCCCTTCGAGTTGGAGCTGGCCCGCTCGCAGCGGGTGCTCAGCGTCCCGGCCAACCGGTCGGCGCTGGACGTGATGCTCGACCGCGATTCGACCACCGCGTACTCCTGCCAGCAGGGGTTCTGCGGAACCTGCAAGGTAAAAGTGCTTGGGGGACAGGTTGATCGCCGCGGCCGCACCGTCGAGGGCGACGACGAGATGCTGGTCTGCGTGTCCCGCGCGAAATCCGGGCGCGTGGTGATCGACGCCTGAGCGCTCGGGTGCGCCACGTTTGCTCCTCGCCGGTCTGGTCATCGGCAAAACCGGTTTCGGCCACGACCCAGCGATGCGTTCGGCCGTTCGAGACCTACATCGGCCCGGGAAGCTCCCCCAGACTAGAGAGCTCGGCGTGGACGGATTCGATGGCGGCCCTGTATTGCTCGTCACTGAGGGTTTTTGCGTAGTAGCGGTTCATACGGAGCTGGTATTGCTGGTCTCGGAGCTGCCGGATGCGGTCGAGGCGGGCGGTGTCGGTCGCCGAAAGCTTGAGTTCCTCGATGCTGATGTGGCCGGCCATGACGTGTTCTATCGGCGAGAGCCGATAGCCGCAATGGGCTAGCAGCTCCAGATAGGCCTTGCAGTACGGTCTTTCGCCGACGCGCCACGTGTCGCGTTGGGCTCCCCACTCGAAAGCGGCCAGCACCATCGCCAGGATCACGATGTCGGAACGCACGTCGACGTTGGCCCGCGCCGCCAACTGCTCTCCACTGGATTCGTTGATCCCCAGCATGTTTGCCGCCAGGGTCATGCTGGCGGGGCAGTGCAGATCGGTCAGATAGTGGAAGTTGCGCGCGATGAAGATTTCGATCCACGGCGGCGGCGCTGCTAGCAGATTGGCCCGAACCCAGTCGCGCCGCGCATCGGAAACCGCGGAGGCGCGTCGGTCAAGTTCGCGCATCATCACCCAGTCACGCTTGGCATCGGCGGCCGCCTCGGATTCCAGCTTGACCGGTCGGCTGCCCGTGCAAGTGGCGCCGCCCGCCACCTCGTCCAGTGCCATGGGCCGGGCCTGGTCATAGGTCAGGTACGACGCGTAGACCTCCAGCTCCGGCAATCCCGTCCAACGGGCCAGCTCGCCCAGCGTTCTCTCGCCGGGGTACAGCCTGCAGATCTGATCCTGCCGTCCGAGGTCATCGCGGGTGTAGATGAGACCGATTTGCTGTTGCTCGTCGCGGCGAATCCCCAGATGCACGCGCCAGCCGGCCGGCCCGGCCACACCCGGCACGTAGTGCGAGGAAATTTCGACCAGCAGGTCATCGACGGTGGCCGAGGCGGGAAAAACCCAGAACTCGCGGTGCGAGTCAACATCGTCACCCATGGCGACCGAGTTGCGGTCGACGGACACCTTCACCGTGTCAGACATCGTCAAGTCCTCACTGCCGCTGGGCCTACAAAACTATCGAAACCACGCCGCGTTCGGGGAACCATTGCGTGCCCGGTGGGTCATGCTTAGGCAATGCCGAAGAAATCGCTACTCGCGTCGCCGCATCCGGAAACCGGGTCGGGGGAGGCTCTGCTGGGGACGTGGCGCGCCGCAGCGCTGAGCATGGCCGTGATCGCGTCCGCGGCGTGGTACGGATTGGGCGCGTTGCTCGGGGCGGCGGTGATGATTCCGGTGATCTACGCACTCGCACGATTGCGTGGCCATGCGCCGGACGCGCGCAGCACCGCCGAGTTGATCGGCGCCACCCTGGGACCCAAAGCGGGGACTGCCGCGGGCATCGTTCAGCTGCTTGCCTATCTGGTGCTGGCCGCGAAATTCGCGGCCACGTTCGGACTGCAACTGCTGCAGCTGTTTTCGCCCGCCGACGATCCCGCCGCGATCGTGTCGTGGCTGCCGGCCGCCGCCGCGGCTGCGGCGCTCGTCGTCGGCGCCGCCACCTGTTGGACATCGACTCGGGCCGTGGCGTCATTGGCGGTGCCGCTCGTGCTCGCGGGCCTGCTCATCTACGTCTACCTCGCGGTGGCGGTGATTACCCTCGTCGCGTTGAGCACCGACCCCGTCGTCATCGGAACAGCCGCAACACCGCGCCCGCTGTCCGGCCAGCTGGTCGGCTTCGGCCTGGGGATGGTGGGCGTCGAACTGCTTACCGTCCGCACCACGCGCATCGCCCGGCCGGGACGATCCATGTCACTGGCCGCCGCGGTGGTGGCCGCGGCCGCCGTGGTGTTGTGGGTGGGCGATCACCAGGGTGTGGTCGGGCCTTGGCGATGGAGCGCCAAGATGCTGGCCGAGGCGGTGCCCGAGTTCTACGCCGATGACGGCCGGCGGTGGCTGACGGTGGCCGGGATCGCGCTGGCCGTGGCAGCCGCGCTGGTGTCCGGGTGGGCCGCGGCGCGCGCGGCCACGGGTTTGGCGGTCATGCGCGGGGCGTCACCGAACGCCGGCCTGCGACTGGCGGTGATCGGGCTCGTGGCGGTGATATCGGCGGTGGTCTCGGCGCATGGCGCGCGCTGGATCGCGCTCGTCATCCTAGGCGCGGCGCCCCTGCTGCTGATGGCGCTGTATGTGTTTGTCACGGAGGCGAATTCGCGGATTCCCGACGACAGCGTGGTGGCCTGGTGGGTCCGGCTGGTGGTGCCCGCGCTGGGCGTGGTGGCCGTGG
This sequence comes from Mycobacterium sp. 852002-51971_SCH5477799-a, assembly GCF_001667145.1. GTDB lineage: Bacteria > Actinomycetota > Actinomycetes > Mycobacteriales > Mycobacteriaceae > Mycobacterium. The sequence continues at coordinate 9,109 of NZ_LZIF01000097.1, read as the reverse complement.
TCAAGCCGCTCGCGGACTCCGAGTTCGCTTCGGTGGCGCTGGCTACGGTGGTGGCCGCGGCGGTCGGAGTGGGCGCCGCGCTCGCCGTGGCGGCGCTGGTGGCGCGGCCCGGTAGTCCCACCGAGAAATTTGAGTAGTCCTACGGATGCCCACGAACGGTCCGCTGCCGCAGCCTTATTGGCATGACCGTTCCCAGCAGCACTTCGAAAACCACCGTCGCCTTCTTCGTTCAGGCCGCCGTCGCGTTCGCGCTCAGCTTCGTAGCCGCGCTCGGCGGGATCTACTTCCTCCCGCTTGACCCATGGCCACGATTGTTTCTCGGCGTCACCTTCCTATTCCTGGTGTCGAGCGCGTTCACCTTGGCCAAGGTGATCCGCGACCAGCAGGAGGCCGCGACCGTGCGGGTGCGACTCGATGAGGCCCGCATCGAGAAACTGCTCGCGGACTACGATCCGCTCAGCTCTGCGAACTGAGTAGTACTACTCAGCCTCGACGCGTAGAAGTGCGCAGGCTCGCGTGCGCACCGTCGGCGAGGCTTCTCTCATCGCGTCTTTCACCACAACGTATTCGCATCAGCAGAAGGGCAGTTCCCCGCATGACAACTCTTGTGAAGTTTCCCGACGTCGCCGAGGTCGCCGCGAGTACGCCGGCCGATCGCGACCGCGTCCTGGACGTCATCCGCATCACATCGCTGGTCGGCGTGGTGCTCGGCCACACCGTGATGGCGGCCAGCATCATTGAAAACCACGTCCTGATCTGGGACAACCTTCTCACCAGCTCGGTGCTGTTCCAGGCGATGACGTGGCTGCTGCAGATCATGCCGCTGTTCTTCTTCGCCGGTGCGGCGGCCTGCGTGTCTACCTGGTCGCCAAGCACCAACTGGGGAGGCTGGCTGATGAAACGCTGCACCAGGCTGTTCCGCCCGGTGTTCTACTATCTGGCGTTCTGGGCCGTAACGCTGACGGTGCTGTATCGGGCTCTGCCGCAACATATCTACGAACCGATCGCCGGCGTCAGCACTCAGCTGCTCTGGTTCCTGGGGGCCTACGTCCTGGTGCTGGCGGCCATGCCCGTGCTGTACCGCATCACGACGGCCACGCGCCTGGTCGCCGCTGTCGTCGCGGTCTATGGTGCGATCGCGCTGATCGACGTGATCCGGTTGCACTGGCCGGCGATGATGCCACTGGGTTACCTCAACCTGGCCGTCTGGCTCATCCCCGCCATGTTCGGTGTGGCGTACCGTCGCGGGCTGCTCGGTGGCCGCGCCGCGCTGGCCGTCGCCGCGGCCTTCTTCGCCGTGGACGTCGCGCTGGTGCACTGGGGGCCTTATCAAATCAGCATGGTCGGCACTGGTGACCACCATCTGTCCAACACCAGCCCTCCGTCACTGCTGCTGGCGGGGCACGCAATCATCCTGAGCGCGTTGGCAATCGCGGCCGCGCCGGCGATCGCGCGCTGGGCGCAGCGCCCGCGGGTGTGGTGGTGGACCGCCATCGGCAACTCCGGTGCGATGACCCTGTACCTGTGGCATATGCCGGTGCTGCTGGGCGTACACCTGGTCTTCGATTACCTTGGCTGCCCGCGCTTTCCGGGCGCGCAGGACTTCCTCGCCATCAGCCTCGCGCAGGTGCTCATCGTGGTCGTCGCGGTGGCGGTGTTGTTCGTCGCGCTGCGGCCGCTGGAGAACAATCCGCTGTCCGGTTGGGACGGCGCACCCGCGGTGACGTCGCGTGGGCAGGGTCGCGCCATCGGCGCCCTGTTGTGTGTCACGGGCGTGGCCCTGCTCGCCGCGATCAGGTGGGGACTCAAGGAAGACGGGCTGGTGTGCATGGCCGTGGTGGTGACCGCGCTGGTGACCGCCCGGATCGTGGCCCAGCACAACGGAAAAGTCACGCTGCGGGGCCCGCACGAGGTGGCACCATAGCCGCGGATTCGGTTGACCCGCGGGGTAATTGGTGCGGTTATCCGCCCGCCCCGCGGGTCACGGCTCGCCGTCCAGGCCGTGCTCGATGGCGTATCGAGCCAGTTCCACTCGATTGGCGACTTGAAGCTTGCGAAATGTCGCCTGCACATGGTTTTCCACCGTGCGATGGCTCAACGAAAGCTTATTCGCGATCTGCTTGGCGGACAGCCCTTTTGCGACATAACGCAAAACCTCCGTTTCGCGGTCGGTGAGGCTGGGGCGGGCGGGGCCGTCGTCCTTGGTCTGCGCGATGCGCCGGTATTCACCCAGCACCAGCCCGGCCAGGCTCGGGGTGAACACGGCCCGTCCCGCCGCCGTGGCTGTCACCGCTTGCGCCAGTTCGGCTTTGGAGGCGCTTTTGACCAGGTATCCCGTCGCTCCAGCCTTGACCGCTTCCAAAACGTCCTCGCGCTCATCGGAGGCCGACAGCACCAGCACCCGCGACGACGGCGAGACCGCGAGCACCGCGGCGGTCGCCTGCGCACCGTCGCCGTCGGTCAGCTGCATGTCCATCACCACCACGTCAGGCTGGACCGCGGCCGCGCGCCGCTGTGCGGCCGCCACACCGTCGGCGGTGGCGACCACGGTGAAGCCGTCCTCGGCCAGGTCACGAGCGACAGCGTCGCGCCAGATCGGATGGTCGTCGACCACCATCACCGTCGTCGGACTCCGGTCATCCGCCATGAGGTCCCTCCCCGCGCGGCACGCACAACTCCCACTCGGTGCCTTCCCCGGGATCGCTGCGCAATTCGGCGCTGCCGCCCAACGACGTCAGCCGTCCCACGATCGATTGGGAGATGCCGAGCCGTCCCTGGCGCGTCGCTTCCTCGAGCCGGCCCGCCGAAATTCCCACGCCATCGTCGCGGACACTGACCAGAACGGAATCGCCGAGGTCTTCCACGAGCACGAACGCGTGTGCATCCGCGCCGGCGTGGGCAGTCACGTTGTCCAGCGCGTTGCCCACCGCTGCGTCGAGTTCGGTTGCCGCCCAACGCCCCAACGGCACCGGCGTGCCGGGCAGGCTGAATGACACGCGATCGGATTCCCGGCATCGGAGCAGCGTGCGCAGGTCGACCGTGGCACCGTCGGTTTCCTGGTCGATGTCCGTGCACGCCAGCCAGCGCCGCAGCGCGCGTTCTTGCTCGCTGGCCAGGTCGGCGAGTTCGGCTGTGGGGCCGCCGATCTCATGCCCCTTCTTGGCGACCAGCGCCAGCACCTGGATGGCCCCGTCGTGTACCTGGCGGGACAGCCGGTCGCGTTCCTGCACCGCCGCCGTCAACTGGGCGGCCCGTTGCAGCTCGCCGTGGGCGCGGCGCGCGGTTTGCGCGGCCATCCCGATCGCCATGCCGATTGCCAGTTCGATGATGACGGTGGCGTTGTGCCCCAGGTTGAGTGCGAGGTAGTTCTTGACGGCGAAGTTGGTCGCCATCACCGCCAGTCCCGTCAGCATTCCGCCCGCGGGACCGAACTGGATGGCGGCCGAGATCGTGGGATTGCTCGCCCACAACGTCGTCGGCCAGGTCTGATTCTCGGCCGCCCAGTGCGGGCTCGCGACGAGGTTGTTGGACCACATCAGCACGACGACGACCACGAGCTCGGCGAGCACCCACGCCGGTTTGCGCCCGAACCCCCGCAGGTAGGCGAACGCGCACGCCGCGCTCCAGCCGATCAGCCCCGCGAACAGCACCCAACCCAGCCCGGGCCGCACCAGATCCGGGTTGACCGCGATCTGAAAGCCGGTGGCGTAGACGCAGCTCAGCACCCGGAACACTTGCGCCGCGCGCCACAGCGGCGTGGTGGGATCGGGGCCGTGATTCGCCATCGTGGTCAGCATAAGGGCGGACGGCGCCCTGGCGGACCGGCCACGAAGATTGGCCGAAAGTCCTTGGGTTTAGAGCCGTCGTGCCCTCGTGGCGCCGCCGAGGATGCCTGATCGTGAATATCGGCAAGCTAAGAAAGGGAACCGGTATGAACACCCGCTTTCTGGACGCCGGAACGATCCGGACGGCCCTGACTTTGGCATCGCGCGCCCCGTCGGTGCACAACACCCAGCCGTGGCGGTGGCTCGTTGAGGAGGCGAGCCTGCAGCTGTACGCCGACCCCGGCCGGCTTTACTCGTTATTGGCGGACGGGCGGACGCGCTCATGCGCGGTCAGCATCAGGTGGTCGAATTCCAACTGCGCGTTCAGCGGCAGGCCGGCACGGCGGAAGTCTTTGGCGATCTGCTCGGCCAGGGGCCGCAGCTTGATATTCGCTTCCTGAGACAGCCATCTGAGCAGATCGAAGGCCGCGCTTTCGCTGATGCCGTAGATCAGCATCAGCATGCCTTTGGCTTGTTCGATGCCGGCGCGATTCTCGCTGATCTCAGCGACTTTCGCGCTCATCTCGTCTTCGCGCATCTGTTCGCGGGGTCCCGAAACGTCGATGTAAAACCCGTGCGTTCCGATCACGTCGCCGTCGTTGTCGTAGATCCGGTCACCGACGACGACGACGTGGCGCACATTTCCCCGGGTGTCGACGATGCGGTGCCGAGTGCTGAACGGCTGGTGCGTATGGACTATCTCACCGATGGTGGCCGCGACGTGCGCGCGGTCGTCGGGATGCTTGTGTGACAGCACCAGTTCGGTGGTCGGAGTGACGCTGCCGGGCTCGTATCCGTGCATGCGTTGCACCTGTTCGGACCATTCCCAGCGTTGATCGGTGAAGTAAAACCGAAACCAGCCCGCCGGTTGTGCGGCGCCGCCGGCCAATGCCTGTTCGACATTGGCCGTTTGGCCATCGAGTTCCCATTTCATGGTGATCCGGCCTCCCTGGCGCCGGGCGAGACGTCCGTACCGGTGGCTGGGGCCGGCGGCGGGCGGTGGTCGGGGGAGTTGACCGCCGCCCGGCCCGCCGGTCGGTCAGGCGTTGATGACCTCGCGCTCGCCGGCGCTGTCGCGGACGGCCCGCTGCGTGTCCCCGCGCCCGACGGTGATCTTGCGCGGCTTCGCCTTCTCGGCCACCGGAACATGCAGCCGCAGAACGCCTTCGGCGTAGGCGGCCTCGATCTTTTCGGTATCGAGATTTTCGCCGAGCACCAACTGGCGGCTGAACACGCCGCGCGGCCGCTCGGTGGCCAGCATCTCGCGGTTGGGATCGAGGGCCGGTCGTTCGGCGCGCACGGTCACCACATTGCGCTCGATGTCGATGTCCAGCGAGTCGACATCGATGCCGGGCAGGTCGAACTCGACGACGAATTTCTCGCCCTCGCGCCAGGCGTCCATCGGCATCACTGCCGGCCGGGCGGCGGTGCCGAGGACTTGGTGAGCGAAGCGGTCGAGCTCACGGAAGGGATCTGAACGCATCAGCATGGTGGTCACCTCTCACTCCAATCTAGGCGGTGGGTCGGCAATTTCCTATGTCTAATGACATAAATTTCATATATCATCCTCGACAGAATGATGCAAGTGTGCTACACAGATTTTTTGAGCGGGTCGCTAGAGGAGATGGGCGGGTAGCTGAAGGAGATGGGTGATGGCCGATTTCCGCGGTGACGCGGGTGCCCCCTCGTCCGACCATGGTGTGTACGGCATCTCGGTGGCGGCCGAATTGTCCGGGATCGCGGTGCAGTCGCTACGGCTCTACGAACGCTACGGCTTGATCACGCCTGCTCGCAGCGAAGGCGGTACCCGGCGGTATAGCGCCGACGACCTGATGCGGCTCAGGCGCATCAGTGAGCTGGTCGACTCCGGGGTCAACCTCGCGGGCGTCGCGCGCATCCTCGACCTGGAAGACCACAATGCCACGCTGTCGGCGGCCAACACCGACCTGCGGTCTACCAACCGCACCTTGCGCAAGGCCGCGAAGCCGAGCAAGCGCCGCGAGCCGGGCACGGTCTGAGCGATTCCGGATTGCTGCGGCCGCCGCGGGGTATTCGTCCCGCTATGCCTTTGAGGAGAAGCGATGGGTGAATTGACGGAAGCCGGCGCTCAGGTCGCCGACGGCGCGCGGCAGGAAGCCGACGCCTACCGCGGCGACAACGACCGGCCACTGGGCGGCTACCTGGCGGTGATGGTTGTCTACGGCGTCGTGGTGATGGTTGCGGTGCTGGCCGCGCTGGTCAGCGGGCGCACACTACCGACCCGTTGGCGGGTGCAGGACCTGGTCCTACTTACCCTGGGCACCCACAAACTGTCGCGCACCTTGACCAAGGACGCCGTGACGAGCCCGCTGCGGGCGCCCTTTACGCGCTACGAGGGCACGGGTGGACCGGCGGAAGTCCAGGAAGAGGTCCGCGACCAGAGTCAGCTGCGGCACAGCTTGGGTGAGTTGCTCACCTGCCCTTTCTGCCTGGACATGTGGGTCGCCACGGGGTTCGCCATCGGCCTGGTGTTCGCGCCCCGGTTCACCCGGCTCATCGCCGGCGTGTTCAGCGCACTGGCCGGCGCGGACTTCCTTCAACTCGCGTACGCCAAGGCGCAACAGTCGGCCGAAGGCTGACACCCGTCGGGCTGAGTCAGCTCGTCTTGGGCATCGGAATGCCCTCGCTGGCCGTGAATTGCGCGTCGTCCTCGGAGGACAACCCGATCGAAACGACCGAGCGGGTGAACAGCAAGTCGGTCAGGTACGCCAGCGACACCGCCCACCGATTGACGCCGCGTGGAATCGCGTACAAGTGGTACGACCTGGTGACGGCCTTGGCGGGCAATCCGGACAAGTGGATGTTGAGCGGATTGGCCACCGCATAGCGCGGGCCGAGGTCGACCACCAGGCCGAGGTTGCGGTGCTTGTATTCCTTGCTGCTGCCATAACCGAGGCTGGCCGCGACGTTGCGGGCCAGCGCCTTGCCCTGCCGGGTTGCGTGTTGGGCGGTCGGCGGCGTGACCTTTCCCGGTTGGGTCAGGTCGGGCACCGCGGCCGCGTCACCGGCCGCGAAGACCTCGGGGTGATCGGGCACCTGCAGATCGGGCTGCACGGTGAGCCGGCCCTTTTCGGTCGGCAGCCCCAGGTTCTGGATCAATGGTGCGCCGGTTACCCCCGTCACCCACGCGATCGTGCGCGTCTCGATGCGCGAATCATCGCTGAGCACAACGTGATCGGCGTGCGCCTCCTTGAGGGTGATGCCGAGCCGGACGTCGATGCCGCGTTTGCGTAGCACCTTGAGCGCGGCGTCACCCAGCTTCTTCCCCACCTCGGGCATCACCTGGTCGGCGAGGTCCAGCAGCAAGAACCGCACCTCGGCGGGGTTGAAACTCATTTGTTTGGCCGCAGCATCGGCCAGCGCCCGCAGCTGCGCCACTAGCTCGGTGCCCGAATACGACGCGCCGACCACCACGACGGTGCGCCGGGCCGCGGCGATCCGCGGTTCGTCTTCGATGTTGGCCAGCTCCAGCTGTTCGACGAAATGGTCTCGCAGGTAGAGGGCCTCGGCAGTGGTCTTCAGCCCGCGCGCGTGTCTGGCGAGCCCCGGGACATCGAACAATCGGGTCACCGAGCCGGGCGTCAGCACCAGACGATCCCACGACATGGAATGGCTGCGCTCTTCGGGATCGCAATAGGTCAGCGTGTGTTGGGCGAAGTCCACAGCGTCCACGCGACCGCGCACGGCGCGCACACCCTTGAGCGAATTGGCCAGTGGCACAGCGACAAAGCGGGCATCTACGACACCGCCGGCGACATCTGGCAACAGTGGCGTGTAGAGCATGTAGTCGACCGGCGAGATTATCGTGATGTCGACCGGGGCACGCCGTCGGCGCAAAATCTTGGCCAGCCGACGGGCGCAGGTGAATCCGGTGAAGCCGCTTCCCACGATCACGATGGAGGTCACTCACCCGAGTGTAGGCGGCCGTCGAGACGGCGCGGTGCCCCGTTCGATCCCGTGCTCACGTCCGCCGCGAAAGACGTTGTCCGGGAGAGTTTTCTGACGCTGCCTTCGCGCCGACGACCTTCTGGTGCGCTGCGTGGCCGGGCATCGCCGACGGGGTGTTCGTTATCCGGCCTTGCGCTTCGCTGAACGGCTCCTAGACTTGTCAATGCCACTCTGCCGCCTGCGGGAAGGCGCTCTGCGGCCCAGGCCCGAGGGGGTGATGTCCGATGCGAGATGGAAGCGCCACCATCGTCAATCAGCTCGTGGAGCTGGTGACCAATCTGGAGCGGGAAAGCAGCGACACCGCGGCTGGACTGCACGAACTGATCGATAACGGCGTCGATCACGTGACCGGTTGCCAGTACGCCGGGATCACCTTGGCCGAGAAGAGCAGGTCGGTGAGTAGCGTGGTTGCGACGCATTGTTATCCGATGGTCCTTGACGCGATCCAAAACAGATGCGGCGAAGGGCCGTGCTTGGCCGCGGCCTGGGAGCACCACGTCATGCACATCGTCGACCTGGACGCCGACCGGCGCTGGCCGTGCTACCGGCGGCATGCGCTCGAGCAGACCCCGATTCGTTCCGTCCTTTCGTTCGAGTTGTTCGTCGACGGCACCAGCATGTCCGCGCTCAACTTCTATGCCGATCGTCCGCACGCATTCAACGAGGAATCGGTGGAGTTGGGCACGGTCTATGCCACCCATATCGCCCTGGCCTGGTCGATGATGCGCCGGCAGGACCAATTCCGCAGCGCCCTGGCCTCGCGAGACATCATCGGGCAGGCCAAGGGAATCATCATGGAGCGCTTCAATCTCGACGCTATCGAGGCCTTCGGGCTGCTCACCCGGCTTTCACAACAGTCCAACACCCGGCTGGTCGACATCGCGGCCGCACTCGTCGACAGTGAGCATCCGCTTAACCACCGCCACCGTTAAAGCCTTACCCGACAGTGGTTTCCGCAGGAGTCGACTCATCGGAGGCGGTTTGGGGCACCGTTCGGCGATGAGTCCGCTAACCACAGGTCACCGCAAAGCCGTTTCGACGAGTGCGAGACGGGTATCGCCCTCACATGAAGGCTGTCACGTGGCACGGCAAACGCGATGTGCGGGTGGAATCGGTGCCCGATCCGAAGATCGAGCAGTCCACCGACGCGGTCATCGAAGTCACATCGACCAATATCTGCGGGTCCGACCTGCACCTGTACGAGATTCTCGGGGCATTCATGAATCCCGGGGACATTCTGGGGCACGAGGCCATGGGCATCGTGCGGGAGGTCGGCGGGCAAACGGGGGACCTGCGGG
>NZ_LZIF01000096.1 GCF_001667145.1 Mycobacterium sp. 852002-51971_SCH5477799-a | reverse complement strand
GGGGGGGGGGGGCGGCGCGGGCGGGGGCGGGGTACAACGGATTTGATAGTCGACGATCCATTTGCCGCCGCACGCGGTGTACGTCATCAAGCGTTGTTCTATCGCTCTGAGCAGCACTACATCGATTCGACCGCACCCTACATCGTCGACGGCTTAGCGAACGATGAGCCGGTGTTGGTCGCTGTACCGAAATACAACCTGGATATGTTGCACGACGCACTGGGCACCGACGCTGCCGAGGTAACGCTGGTCGATATAACCGAGGTGGGCCGCAACCCAGGGCGCATGATCGCGCTGTTCGGCAATTTCGTCGCAAAATATCCGGGTCGACGGGTGCGCCTGGTCGGCGAATGCGTCTGGGCTGGGCGCAGCCAGCTGGAATATCCCGCCTGTCTGCGGCTTGAGGCCCTGTGCAACCTCGCGTTTGACGGTCACGAGGTGACGGGCCTATGCCCATACAACGCCGCCCAACTCGATGCCCGAACGCTTGCCGACGCCCGCACCACTCACCCCCTGCTGCTGCAAGACGGGGCGTCAGTCGACAGCGACGACTACGCGCCCGGGGAGGCGTTGGCTCGCTGCAATCGGCCGCTGCCGACCAACCCGGCGGCACGCACCTACACGGTCGAACACGTCGCCGATCTGAACCCCGCGCGATCGTTTGCCGCCGGCTACGCCACCTGGCTCGGCTTGCCCACCGGACGGCTCAGCGACTTGCTACTGATCACCACCGAACTGGCCACCAACAGCCTGCAACACACCAGCAGCGCCTGCCGCCTGGCGCTGTGGCAGCATGGCCGCCACCTCGTCTGCGAGGCTAGCGATACCGGCCGGTTCGACGATCCCCTTGGCGGTCACCGTCCACCGACCGCCGATGGCGGCCGAGGCCTGTTGCTGGTCAATGCGGTCGCCGACCTGGTACGGACGCACACCACCGCGATCGGCACCACGATCCAGGCATATCTGGCCCTGGCCGCTTAGCCTCGTCAGCCGCATCACGAACCGGCGCCTGGGCGCTGCCAACGTGGCTTGGCCGGGCGCGAGGGCGTTAGGCCGGCGGCATCAAGACGGTGTCGATCATGTAGACCGTCGCGTTCGCGGTGGGCACCCCGCCGCACACCACACCGGCGTTATTGACGTTAAGGTGTTGCCCTGGCCGTTGACGGTTCGGATTGGTCTTCAAGATCCTTCGTGATGCGAACTACAGCGAGGAAACGACCCAAGAGCTGTATCTGCAAATCTGGCGCAACGCCGGCGATTATGACCCGGCCGCTGGAAGCGCGCTGGCGTGGATTCTCATGCTGACCCACCGGCGCGCCATCGATCGGGTCCGATCCGAGCAGGCCGCTACGGAGCGCGAATCGCGTTACGGTGCCAGCAATGTCGAGCGCCCCCGCGACATCGTGGCGGACACCGAGACCGTGAAGCCATCCACCACCGCGGTGATCGGGGACCTCGGACACAGCACGGCATTGGCGCTGACCAACGAACCCGGTCGAGGATCGAGCCAACCAACCGCCTCGCCATTGCTTACGCTTCCGTTGACTTGAACAGCGGGCCGAGAGTTGGTGGAGATCCTAGTCGCGCTGCCCGATCGCTAACCCTTGCTGTATTCCCCGGCGGATCTGTCGTTTTAGCGCCGGGCTGTCTGCCGGGGCGGCCTCGGTGCAGCTGCAGCTCAGCCCGCCGAATGTGTCGGGGTCGCCGCCACTCGGACCTGGATCGGCGCCGGCAGGCGTCAGCGCTGAGGTCAAGTACGCTACGGCCAGGCCGGTGCATGTCAGCGCTTTTGTGATGAAAGGCAACGGTTTTCGAACGTGCGGGGGCTGCACGATCGGGTTTCGAAGTTCGTGCGGCCCGGGTGGCGTGGCCATCGTGGATTCCTTTTCAGTCGAGAACTTGTACGTACTTTGACGATGTGATGGCTGATTCGGTGCTTTACCCGGCCACCGGAGAGTGCGGAATGAGCGAGACGCGCAGGCCGACGCGTTGAACCGCGCCCTCCGATTCGCGGCCGACCATGCCGCCCAGAGGCATTTTGGACACAGTGGCACCGGGCGAGGGGGCGGCTGCGGCGGCCCATCCTCCCGGCATGGCGCCGCCGTTGAGGGCATGCAACGGAGTGACCGACGAAACCGTCGCCGCCCAACTCGGCGGTACGGATAAGGTGCTGAGTGAGCTGGCTTGGCCCACGCTCGCCGAGGCGCCCTGACCCAGTCCCGCCAGCGGCTCGAGGTTTCCCAAACCAGTCGGAGCGCCCAGGCCGCCCATGCCCGCTATTCCGGCGCTGCCCTCGGCCCCCAAAATGGAACCGGCGCCCGCTTCATCCAGAGCCAATCCCTGGTAATCCAAATCGAGTCCGTAGAGGTCTATGCCGATTCCACCGCCGTCGGCGATCAGGCCGGCGCCGTCGGCTCCGTACCCGGCCGCCTCGGATGCCAGTCCGGCCGCGGCTCCGTCCGCTGCGGGTGCGGCGGCGAGCGCCGAGGCCAGTCCCGAGGCGGCGCCCGCTCCGGTGCTCGCGCTCTTCGCCGCACCCTTGCCCGAGGCGCCGGTCAAACTCGACAGTGAACTGAATGGGGCGGAGGCTCCCGACGCCCCCAGTGACGCTCCGGTGCCCATCGCCGCCTGCGGCAAACCGACGCTCGAGGAGGAGCCTGGCGTCGAGAGGCCTTGCAACGTCTGGGGCACTGCCGAAACCCATTGCGACGCCGTTGACTGTGCGGCACTACCGGACTGGGCTGCCGCATGAGTGACGGCGCCGATGTGGCCGGTGAGGCCGGCCGGATTGGTCGACTGCGGCGGCGCCAATACCGGCGAAAATCGTGATGCCGAGGCGGAGTTCGCGGCGTAGCTGTACATCGCGGCGGCGTCTTGGGCCCACATCTCGCTGTATTCGGCCTCAGTCGCCATGATGGCCGGGGTGTTCTGCCCGAAGATGTTGGTCTGAATCAACAGCAGAAGGCGAGCGCGATTGGCCGCGACCAAAGGAGGCGGCACCGTCATCGCGTAGGCGGTTTCGAAGGCTGCTGCAGCGGCCGTGGCCTGGGTGGCCGCCTGCCCACATTGTTCGGCGGTTCCCGCCATCCACGCTATGTAGGGCATCACGGCAGCCGACATCGACATCGACGCCGGCCCCAGCCAGGGCTCGTCGGTGAGGCTGGCGATCACCCTCTGATAGCTGCTGGCGGCCTCAGCCAGCTCTGCGGCCAGCGACTCCCAGCCGGTGGCGGCGGCCAGTAAGGTCCCGGGACCGGGTCCCATGTACATCCGCCCGGAGTTGATCTCTGGTGGTAGTGCGCCAAAATCCATGTCTATCCCTGATTTCTTGGTTGAGTCCGCTAACCGACCTGGCGATGTATGGCATCGAATTCACGCTGGCGACGTGGGGCACAACGGTTGGTCAGCAAAGCAAGTGATGAAACAAGTGCGTGTTTTCGCAACGCGCGACGGCGACAATGTGAAGCACGACATCGACGGGCCGTCGCTTCACGGTGAAACCCTGCGGCATTGCCGGGTAGGCGGCAACGATGATTCGGCCGCGGACGCGAAGGACCTGCAGCTAGTACCGGCTAGCGTCGACCTGCCGCAATGGCACTGTGCGCAGACGAGCGGCCAGGCTCAATCAGCAACGGGCGACGCAGAATTGAATCAGAAGATCGTGTACGACGGATCTGTGTATCGGCGCCCGTGCGGGCGTGTCGGCCCGCTGCTCAGAACGAACGGTGCCAACCGATGGTGGTGTCGCAGAGTCGGACCCTCGCGGTGTAGAAAGCGCCAAAGTGGTTGCCCGATCACGCTTTAACCCAGCGCTTCTGAACGCTTTGTCATCGTTCACGGTGGATCCGACGCCAAGCCTACGAACAGGCGCCGCTGCGCTGTGTAGCTGCGTTGGCCCCGAATCCGGACCGGCCGACGGGGCCGTCGACGACGACTGCGATGCGAGGGCCGCCATCTGGGCGTGCACCGCACCGCAACCAAGGACAGTGGCGACAAGAGCAAGCGCAGCAACGATGGCCAACACAGATCGCCGTGGTAACCACCGTGACGGCATTCTCAGTCCGAAACTCACAGTGCCACACAGGCTACCAGTTCTGCGTCGCCCGCCGCCGAGCCGCGCCACGTCAAGAGCACTATCTTCTATGCGGCAAGTGTCCCTGCGATCCTCGATGCCCCTCAGCCCGACAGAACGCATTGCTCTAAGTTCTTGGTGTAATTCGGGCGATGCCGCCGCGAGCCTCAGGGGGAGCTGCTGATGGTGAGATGGACGGGATCACGATCGACTTCCGACCGTGGTCAAAACGTTCTGATGGCCAGTCGGCGATTGAGGCGTACGCCCCGCGCTCGCAAGACCAGCCCGTCGCCGTTCGCGCCGGAATGGACGCCGCCCCCGGCGGCGTACGGCGTGGGCGTTCGTCACAACGTCGCCGTGCCCATGACCGACGGTGTCGACCTGCGGGCGGATATTCATTACCCCACGGTGCCGGAGACCGGACAGCCCGCCGCGGGCCCGTTTCCCGTGCTGCTGTCGATCACGCCCTACGGCAAAAAGGCGCCACCGCCGGCCGCCCAGATTGGCGGCGGTGCGGCTCCCTACCTGATCAAGCGCGGCTACATCGAGGTGATGGTCGACGTTCGCGGGACCGGGTCCTCGGGTGGTTCGTTCGAAATGTGCGGCGAGCGGCAGACGCAGGACGGCGTGGAATTGGTCCAGTGGGCGTCCACGTTGCCAAACGCGAATGGCCGAGTCGGCATGGTCGGGCTGTCCTACCTCGCGATCAACCAGCTGTTCACGGCGGCCGCGGTCGGCCCGGACTCGCCGCTGAAGGCGATCTTCCCGGTGATGGCGGCACGCGATTTCTATCGCGACGCCGCCACGATGGGCGGTGTGCCGCACTTGCACGCGGTCCGCGGATATGGGTCCGTCTACACGCTGCTCAACGTGGTCAACCCGACGCTGGAGTGGCTCGCCCGCGGCGGTCACGCGCGACCGCGGTCCGGCGGCCTCGCCGCGGTTCGGCAGCGCGGACGCGACCAGCGGCGCTATTTCCGACCCTTGATCGCCGAGGTCGTCGCCGGCGGCGAAACCGCCTATGACGGTCCATTCTGGGACGCGATGAGTCCGGGGTTGGTCCTGTCCAAGGTCGCCGACAACGGGGTCGCGACCTTCCTCGTCGGCGGATGGCACGACGCGTTCCAACGCGGTGCGCCGCTGAACTACGCCGCCCTGCAGAATGCGGCCGCCGGCCGGCCTGACGACGCACCGATGGAACCGGGTCAGCCGGTATCGGATCGGATCCGACTGATGATGGGCCCCTGGTATCACGTGTCGAACCATGGCGGATTGCACCTCAACGCGCTGCAGTTGCGCTGGTTCGACCGCTGGCTCAAGGAAGACGCCGATGCGGCCATTTGCGGCAAGCCGTTGGCCTTCCAAGCAATTGGAAGCTCACAGTGGTATCGCGCCGACAACTATCCGCTCGCCGAGGCAACGCCCACGCGCTTCTACCTGTCCGACGCTGGCCGTCTGAGCCCGGACGCCTCGCCGGAGAACACCGTGGCGCCACTCACCTACGTGGCGCGCGGACCTCTGTCCGGTCGCAGCCTGGAGCAGTGGTCGCTGGGTTTGAACAGCTTCATGTTCTCCCAACGGGGCCGCAGCATCCGCTATGACCAGGACAACCGCCGCCTGCAGCGCGGCGCGCTGACCTACACCACCGAGCCGTTCGGCGAGGCAAAGCTGGTGGCCGGGCCGATCGCGCTGACCATCCACGCGACGGCCACCACCACCGAGACAGTATGGGTCGCCCACCTCGACGCCGTCGCCCCCGACGGGGCGAGCCGCCCGCTGACCCAGGGCGCGCTGCTGGGCTCGCACCGAAAGCTGGACGCCGACCGCACTTGGTACCTGCCCGATGGCACCGTGTTGCGGCCGCAGCACCTCAGCACCCGATCGGCCGCCCAGCCCGTCGTGCCGGGGGAGCTGACCCGCTACGACGTGGAGATCTTTCCGACGGCCGCGTTGATCGCCGCGGGCCACCGACTGCGCCTGACGATCACCACCTATGACTTTCCGCATCTGGTGCCCAGCAAGCCCGCCCGCAGAGCCTTGGCCGGGGGGCGCTACCAATTGCACCAGGGTGGGCCGACGCCGTCGCACATCCTGATCTCGTTGGCAGACCCGGACGCCGTGAGCTGACACTGGTCAAGAGTCGATGTGGCGGGCCGATCGAGCGGCGATTCGTCGTCGCGGGGGTTCGCCTCGAGGACGCCAACGAGGGCTGGCCGCCTTCGCCGCCAAACCGTGGTGCCTCAGCGCTCGACCGCGGCGTGGGCGCGCACCGACGGTGCGATCCAATCCTGCAGGAACCGTCGCAGCTCGTGTCCGGTGCGTGGTGGACGGCCCGGGTCCACGATCAGTGACTGCACGGTGCGCAGCATGAACTCGACCAGTTCGTCAAGCCTGTTGTCGGCGAATCCCGCTGCGGCCCAGTCGACTTCGAATCGCTGCAGGATCGACCGACCGAACGAAATGGCCACGTCCGACGTGACGCCTGCGGTAAACGCGCTGGCCTTGCCGGGCTGGAACACCAGGCCGAGGTACCTGTCATGCGCGAGTTGCTCAAACGTGTAGGCAATACCCTCCACCACGGCCTCGGTCGGGTCGGTGATCGAATCCAGGTGCGCCGCAAGCCGATCCAAGAACCCGTCCACACAGGACAGTGCCGTCGCACCCAACAGCGCCTCGTGGGTGGGGAAGTAGCGGTAAATCGTCTGGCGCGTCACGCCGAGAGTCGAAGCGACCTCGGAGACGCTCACGGTCCCACGCGCGTCGATGGCGCTGCGCGTCGCGCGCAGGATGCGCGCGACCGCCTCATTGTCATCGGCCGGGATGTCACCCGACCAGCCGTGCCGGCGCATTGCGTGATCGTCGCACACACGGGGCGCCGTTCTTGACAATACAACTAGTAGTGATTGTATGGTCCGAAGCATGCCGGGAAGGGGACCAGGGTGACGACGATCGACAAGCCGGTGAGCGGGACCGACGAGACATTGACGCGGCGGGGGCTGCGCCATGCCCTGAACAAGACGACCGACCTGGCCGAGCGCGAACTGCGGGTGCCGTTGCACTACTACCGTGACCCCAAGATCACCGAGATCGAGGAATCGCAGATTCTGCGCAGGGTGCCGCTGGCCATCGTCCCGTCGGCGCAGGTGCCGAACAAGAACGACTACGTGGTGCGTTCGGTGCTGGGCGATTCGCTGCTGGTCACCCGCGACCGGTCCGGAGCCAGCCACGTCTTGCTCAACTACTGCCGGCACCGCGGCGCGATGCCGGCCTGCGGTTCGGGCAACGCCTCGCGGTTCGTCTGCCCGTATCACGCCTGGACGTATCGCAATACCGGTGAACTGTTCTCCGTTCCCGGCAAGGCCGGCTTCGGTTCGATGGACGTCAAGGACTACGGCCTGGTCGAGCTGCCCTCCGAGGAGCGGCACGGCTTTGTCTGGGCGGTGTTGACCGCCGATGCGGCCATCGACCTCGACGCGCACCTCGGAGATTTTGGGACCGAATTGGCGCTGTGGAACTACGAATCCTACGGCTACCACACGCAGCGCGAATTCACGTCCGAGGTGTCGTGGAAGGGTGCACTGGAGGCCTTCGCCGAGGGGTATCACTTCCCCTACGTGCACGGCGAGAGCCTCATCGGGCAGAACACCCTGGCCAACACGATGGTCTACGACGAGTTCGGCAAGCACCACCGCATCGGGTTTCCGTTCACCTGGATCACCAACGTCAATGCAGATCCCACGGCTTCGCTCGACCCGTCGGCGAACATGGGCGTGATCTATTGGGTGTATCCGAATCTCATCCTGGCGAACAGCCCGGTGGGGGTGGAGATCATCGACATATTGCCCGCCGGTGAGCCGACCCGCTGCACGGTCCGCCACAGCTGGATGGGCCGAATCCCGGCCACCAACGACGAGATGAGAGCGGCTTACGACGCGGTCTACGAAGGCGTGCACGCGGCCGTGCGCGACGAGGATTTTGCGATGTTGCCCCAATGCGGCGAGGGCGTCCGGCACGGCCAGCACGACCACATGATCATCGGACGCAATGAAATCGCGGTCCAGCACATGATCAAGGTGTTCGCCCAAGAACTGGGCGTCGCGCTCGCCTAGGGACGTCGCCTTCGGTTGCGTAGGCGCAGGCCGGCGCGGGTACTGATGCTCTGAACCCAGTGACGGAAAGGATCCGATGGCGCACCGCGATCGCGAATACACCGACGAACTGCTGCAAGAATTGTTGTTGACCTACGGGCCGTGCGGGCAGGAGGACGAGGTACGCGCCGTGATCGCCCGCGAACTGCAATCCGTCGTCGACGACATGTGGACCGACGACGCCGGCAACCTGATCGGCTACGTCGCCGCCAACCCTTCCGCCGGCGATACCGGGGCGCCCAGCCACCGCCACCGCACAAAATCCATCCCCGGCACGGCGACACGGGTGATGGCGCACATGGACGAACTGTCCATGATCGTCAAGCGTGTGGAATCCGACGGCACACTGCATCTGACGCAGCTGGGCACCATGTACCCGGGCAACTTCGGACTGGGTCCGGTTGCGGTGCTGGGCGACAACGAAACCCTCACCGCCGTCCTGACTCTCGGCTCCGAGCACACCACCAAGGAGAGCTCGCGAATCTGGGAGACCAAGCCCGATCAGGGCGACCGTTCGCTGGATTGGGACCACGTCTACGTTTTCACCGGCCGCAGCAGCGACGAGCTGACCGCCGCGGGCGTGCACGCCGGAACCCGGGTGTGCGTCGACCGCAGCAAGAGAACCGTTGTCGAGATCGGCGACTACGTCGGCGCCTACTTCCTCGACGACCGCGCCGCGGTGACCGCGTTGCTGCACGCCGCGCGCCAACTGCGCAAGCGGGGGCAACGCCCCGCCGACGACGTGTACCTGGTGTTCACCACCAACGAGGAGGTCGGCGGGGTGGGCGGCACGTACGCCAGCGCGACCCTGCCCGGCGACCTCACCCTGGCCCTGGAAGTCGGCCCCACCGAACGCGAATACAACACCAGCGTCGCCGGCGGCCCGATCATCGGTTACAGCGACGCCCTCTGTGTCTACGACAAGGAGGTTGCCGACCGGCTGCTGAAAATCGCCACCGACCGCGAGCTGTCTCCCCAGGCCGCCGCGCTGGGCGCGTTCGAATCCGATGCGTCGCACTCCAAGGCGAACGGGCTGACCGCGCGCGCCGGCCTGCTGTGCCTGCCCACGCTGAGCACCCACGGGTATGAGGTGATCGCTCGCCACGCAATCGACGACATGGCGGCCATCGTGGTGGATTTCGTGCTGCAACCGAGCCAAAAGATCGCCTGACACTGCCGAACGGCCCGCCTGGCAACGGCCCGCGCATCGGCTTTGCGGTGGGCCGTCCGATTGCACAAGTGACCGCGCATCCTTGCCCGAGCCGCAACCGGGCTCATAACCTGGCAACATCCGACCGCATCCCGGGTTCGGCCCGGCGCGGTAGACGACGGCAAGCAGGCGGGCAGGTCATGGCATCACCGCGACACGCAGAGCGGTGTCGCGATGCCGCGGGCGGCGGTCTATAGCGGTGGCCGGGCTGATCGGCGCGCGGGTGGACGAGCTGGCGACGATGGACATCTTCGAGGGATGTCCCGCCGAAGACCTCGCCCCGTTGGCGGGGCGCCTGCAGCCATTGCGCGCCCCGGCCGGCCAGGTGCTGATGCGGCAGGGGGAGCAGGCGGTTTCGTTTCTGCTGATCTCCTCGGGCACCGCCGAGATCAAACACGTGGGTGACGACGGCGTGGTGATCGTCGAGCACGCCTCCCCGGGCATGATCGTCGGTGAGATCGCCCTGCTGCGTGACATCCCCCGGACCGCGACGGTGACCACCGCCGAACCGCTGACCGGCTGGATCGGTGACACCACGGCCTTCGCCAGCATGGTGCACATCCCCGGCATCACACCGCGGCTGCTGCGCACCGTGCGTCAGCGTCTCGCCGCGTTCATCGCCCCTATCCCGATTCGCGTACGTGACGGCGCGCTCCTGCTGCTGCGGCCGGTGCTCCCCGGCGACAGCGAGCGCACCGTGCACGGACACATTTACTTCTCCAGCGACACGCTCTATCGGCGGTTCATGACCCCGCGACTTCCTACTCCCGCATTGATGCACTACCTATCGGAGGTCGACTACGTCGATCACTTCGTGTGGGTGGTCACCGACGGCAGTGACCCGGTGGCCGACGCGCGCTTCGTGCGCGACGAGAGCGACCCGACCGTCGCAGAGATCGCCTTCACCGTCGCCGATGCCTATCAGGGCCGCGGTATCGGCACCTTCTTGATCAGTGCGCTGTCCATCGCCGCCGAGGTCGACGGCGTCGAAAAGTTCACCGCGCGAATGCTTTCCGACAACGTACCGATGCGCGCGATCATGGACCGCTACGGAGCCGTCTGGCAGCGCGAAGACGTCGGCGTCATCACCACCGTGATCGACGTGCCGCGCCCCCGCCACCTGAGGCGTGACGAAGCCGAGCAGATCAAGCGCGTGGCCCGGCAGGTCATCGCGGCGGTCGGTTGACACCGGCGTCGGCATAGCGCTGCGATCGCGGTCAGGAGGTCATCCGACCCGCCCCGGCGCTGGCGTGGGGCAGACGGTATGGCGCTGTCCTATGCTATCAACTCCTCATGCGGCCGTTCGGGATTGGCCCGGCGGTGACCACGGCGCTCACGTTGGCCGTCGCCGGGTGCGCTCATCCACCCGCACGCGCTCCGTCGGCCGTTCCGGCAAAATCGCCGCCGAGCAATACCGCCGCCGTCAATCCAGCCAACATCAAACGGGTCATTCGCGACCTGCCGCCCGGCTACGAGGTGACCACCGCAATCCCCATTGCCGCCTCACCGCGGGTGATGTGGAGCCTGGGCGACGACCTGCAGGCCAAGCCGGCCAAGTGCGCGACGCTGGCCGACCCCGGAGACGGGCGCGATCAGTCGGCGCAGGGGGTGTCGGGCTCAGGCAGCGGCGGCATCGTCAACGCGGTGGTGGTGGCTTTGCCCGGACCGGTCGATCTCCCCGCCGACCTGGTTACCGCATGCGCCCAATGGTCGGAGACCGCCGGGAACACCGTGGTACAGGTCCACCTCACCGACGCGCCGCGCGTCGAAGGCGTCCACACCCTCGGCATGGTGGCCGATATCAAGTCATCGGTCGAGTCGGGCACCGAAATAGATTCGCGCATCTACACTTTCACGGCCTACCTGGGCAACTACTACGCGTTCACCACCCTGACCACTGACCCGGGCTCGGCGCTTCCGGTGCTGCCGCCGCAGTTCGCCGCGGATCTGCTCGCCAAAACGGTGTCCACGTTGCGCAGTTGAGCTCTCCGCTTGGGTAGATTGGCCCCGATGTCGAAGATCTTGTCCGCGGTCCTGGCTGTCTGCGTCCTGGCCGGGTGCTCGTCGGCCACTCACCCGGCGAAGGTCGACATCAACAAGGTCGTCGACGTGAAGTCCAGCTTCGGACCCGGGTACAAGGTCAGCGACATCAGCGAACGGGGAATCGATCCCAAGCTGTTGGCCGGCCGCAAACTGCCGGACGGGTTGACGTTCGACCCCGCGAACTGCGCGAAAGTCGCGTCCGGACCGGACATGCCGGCGGACCTGCAGGGCAACATGTCCGCGGTCACCGCCGAGGGTCGCGGCAACCGGTTCGTGGTGATCGCGCTCGAGACCTCAAAAGCGTTGCCGCTCAACGACCCCGGGAAGGACTGCAACAAGGTGACCTTCACCGGGCCGCAGATGCGGGGCGGTGTCCAGGTGGTGGAGGTGCCGCAGATCGAGAGCACCCGCACGCTGGGCGTGCATCGCGTCATGCAGGCGCTGATGCCAAATGGTCCGCGCACCGGCGAGCTGTATGACTATTCGGCCGCCTTCGGCGACTATCAGGTGATCGTCATCGCCAACCCGCTGGTGGTCCCCGACCAGCCGGTCGCTGCGGTGGATACCCAGCGGGCACGCGACCTGCTCGTCAAAGCGGTGACGGCCGTGCGTACGTCCCACTAGCGCACGCCGCGGGGGCGGAACTGAATGCTCACCCGGGGGCCGACGGATGCCGTCGTCTTGGGCACGGCGTGCTCCCAGGTGCGTTGGCACGATCCGCCCATCACCAGCAGATCGCCGTGCGCCTGCGGCAGCCGCAGGGACGGGCCGCCGCCGCGGCGGCGCATCGCGAAAGAGCGGGTGGCGCCCAGGCTGACGATCGCCACCATGGTGTCCTCGGAACTGCTGCGGCCGATGGTGTCGCCGTGCCAGGCCACGCTGTCCGAACCGTCGCGATAGCAACACAAGCCGACAGTGGTGAACGGCTCACCGAGCTCGCCGGCGTAGATGTCGTTGAGCCGGCGCCGCAGCCGGGCCAGCTCCGGATGCGGCGGCTCATCGACGGCGAGGTCATGAAAGCTCACCAGCCGCGGCACGTCGACGACGCGGTCGTACATCTGGCGGCGCTCCTCGCGCCAGGGCACCGTCGACAGCAGGGCGTCCAGTAGGTCATCGGCGTCGGTGAGCCAGCCGGCACGGATCTCGATGAACGCGCCGTCGCCGAGTTGTCTGCGCTCGGTGTGCTGGAACAGGGAGCCTTGGACCGCGATCTCCACGGACGCGAGTTTATCGCACATCCGTTCGATGACGGGGCGCGCGACGGGCGTGTGTGGCAGGACGGCGCGCCGCGGCGCCGCTACGGTTGAGCTGTGGGTGTTGTCGAGCTGGGCACCAATTCCGAGGTCGGCGCGTTGCGCGTGGTCATCCTGCACCGCCCCGGCGCCGAACTGCTCCGCCTGCATCCGCGCAACGTCGACCAGCTGCTGTTCGACGGCCTGCCGTGGGTCGCCCGCGCGCAAGGCGAGCATGACCAGTTCGCTTCGCTGCTGCGGTCCCGCGGCATCGAGGTGCTGCTGCTGTCGGATCTGCTCACCGAGGCGCTGACGCACAGCGGAGCCGCCCGGATGCAGGGGGTCGCAGCCGCCGTCGACGCGCGACGGCTCGGAGTGCCCTTGGCGCAGGAACTTTCGACATACCTGCGGGGACTCGAGCCCGCCCGGCTGGCCCAGGTGCTGATGGCCGGCATGACATTCAACGAGTTGCCCTCGGGCACACGGACCGACGTGTCGTTGGTGCTGCGCATGCATCACGGCGGGGACTTCGTCATCGACCCACTGCCCAACCTGGTGTTCACCCGTGACTCGTCGATCTGGATCGGCCAGCGGGTGGTCATTCCGACGCTGGCGCTGCGAGCCCGGATCCGCGAGGCGTCGCTGACCGATCTGATTTATGCCCACCACCCCCGGTTCACCGGTGTGCGGCGTGCCTACGAGTCGCGCACCGCCCCGGTCGAGGGCGGTGACGTGCTGCTGCTGGCGCCCGGAGTGGTTGCGGTCGGGGTAGGGGAGCGGACGACTCCCGCCGGTGCGGAAGCGTTGGCGCGCAGCCTGTTTGACGACGACCTCGCGAACACGGTGCTCGCGGTGCCGATCGCTCAGCGGCGCGCTCAGATGCATCTGGACACGGTGTGCACGATGGTCGACACCGACACGGTGGTGATGTACGCCAACATCGTCGACTCGTTGTCCGCCTTCACCATTGAGCGCACGCCAGACGGGGTCGCCATCGGCGACGAGGCCCCGTTCTTGGAGGCAGCGGCCAAGGCGATGGAGATCGACAAGCTGCGGGTCATCGACACGGGTCTGGATCCCGTTGTCGCCGAACGCGAGCAGTGGGACGACGGCAACAACACGCTGGCACTAGCGCCCGGTGTGGTAGTCGCCTACGAACGCAACGTGCAGACCAATATTCGTCTGCAGGACGCGGGCATCGAGGTGCTGACCATCGCGGGATCCGAACTGGGTACCGGCCGCGGCGGGCCCCGGTGCATGTCCTGCCCGGTCGCCCGCGACCCGCTGCCCTAGACAACTAACGCCAGCTGGGCAGCCAGATCTCCATGTTCCACGTCTGCTGCGAAATCGGCAGACCGGTGAGCACCGGGAACAGCCACGCGAAGTTGGTCACCACCAAGGCCACGTAACAGCACACGGCCATCAGCCCCAGGGTGCGTCGCTCCGAATTCGGCCGCAGTCGCAGCCGTCGGGGCGGAGCGCCCGGGGTGTAGAGAATGTCGCCGCAAATAAGCGCGATCGCCATCACCAAGAACGGCGCCATGGTCGCGGCGTAGAAGAAGTACATCTGCCGGTCGATGTCGGCGAACCACGGCAACCATCCGGCGCAGTAACCGACCAGCACCGCGGCGTAACGCCAGTCACGGCGTACCAGCATGCGCCACAACGCGAAAACGAGGACGGGAACCGCCAGCCACCACATCGCCGGGGTGCCCACCAGCATCTCGGCCTTGACGCACGATTGCGCGCCGCACCCGGCGACGTTCTGCTCGTCGATGGCATAGAGCACCGGCCGCAGAGACATCGGCCAACTCCACGGTTTCGATTCCCACGGGTGATGGTTGCCCGCGGAATTCGTTAGGCCGGCATGGAATTGGAACGCCTTGGCGGTGTAATGCCACAGCGATCGGATGGCGTCGGGCAGGGGCACCAGCGAGTGCGGGCCGATCGTCTGCCCCACCTCGTGCCGGTCGATGGCGGTTTCGGAGGCGAACCACGGCGCGTAGCTGGCCAGATACACCAACACCGGCATGAAGGCCAGCGCGTACGCGGTCGGGATCAGGTCGCGCCGCAAGGTCCCCAGCCAAGGCCGGGTCACCTGGTACTGGCGCCGCGCGGCCACGTCGAACGCCAGCGACATGGCACCGAAGAACAGCACAAAGTACAGCCCGGACCACTTTGTGCCGCAAGCCAATCCGAGGAGGATCCCGGCGCCGAAGCGCCACCACCGCACACCCAGCCGCGGACCCCACACCGTCTCGGTGTTGCGGCCCTCCTGCAGCGCGATGTGCATCCGCTGCCGAACCTGGTCCCGGTCGACGATCAGCGCGCCGAACGCCGCGACGACGAAAAACGTGAGGATGCCGTCGAGCAAGGCCGTCCGCGCGGCGACAAAGCTGACGCCGTCGCAGATCAGCAGCGCGCCGGCGATCGCACCGATCAGCGTCGAGCGGCTGATCCGCCGGACGATCCGCATCACCAGCGCCACCATGACCACGCCGAGCAATGCGCCGGTGAACCGCCAGCCGATCCCGCTGTAGCCGAAGATCGCCTCGCCGAGCGCGATCAGTTGCTTGCCGACCGGCGGGTGGACGACCAGTCCGAACCCGGGGTTGTCTTCCACGCCGTGGTTGTGCAGGACCTGCCAGGCCTGAGGCGCGTAATGCTTTTCGTCGAACACCGGGGTGCCGCCATCGGTGGGCGAGCCCAGGTTCAGGAACCGGGTCACCGCCGCCACCAGCGTGATCACGCCGGTCACCACCCAGCCGCGGACCTGGTCGGGAGGCCCGAAATCGGCCACCGGCACCAGCGGCCCGGGGCTGACGACGGGCACCGCGCGCTCCGTGTCGGCACCCTCCATCTGCAAGGGGGATTCGCGGGGCGGGGCGGTCATCACGTCGATCGTAGGCTGTCGGTCATGACCACCGGCCGCCTGTTGCTGGGCGCGACCCCTCTGGGCCAGCCGTCGGACGCCTCCCCCCGCCTGCTGGACGCCCTGGCCCGAGCCGATGTGGTGGCCGCCGAGGACACCCGCCGGGTGCGGACGCTGGCCAAGGCCCTCGATGTGCGGATCACCGGTCGGGTGATCAGCATGTTCGATCAGGTCGAGAATGCCCGGGCGCAGTCCGTGATCGAGGCGATCCGCGCGGGCGCCACCGTGCTGGTGGTCAGCGACGCCGGGATGCCGCTGATCAGCGATCCCGGCTACCGACTGGTGACGGCCTGTGTCGAGGCCGGCCTGCCGGTGGCGTGCCTGCCGGGGCCGTCGGCGGTGACGACCGCGCTGGCCCTGTCGGGTCTGCCCGCCGAGAAGTTCTGCTTCGAGGGATTCGCGCCGCGCAAGAAGGCGGCGCGGCGGACCTGGCTGGATTCGCTGGCCGACGAGCGGCGCACCTGTGTGTTCTTCGAATCGCCGCGCCGGTTGTCCGCCTGCCTGCGTGACGCTGTCGAGCGGCTCGGCGGCGAACGTCGTGCGGCGGTCTGCCGGGAGCTGACCAAGGTGCACGAGGAGGTGGTCCGCGGATCGCTCGACGAACTGTCGGCGTGGGCGGCCGACGGTGTGCTCGGTGAGATCACCGTGGTGCTGGCCGGCGCCACTTTGAGCGCCGACCTGCCGTCGCTGGTCGCCGAGGTCGAGGAGCTGGTCGCGGGCGGCACCCGCATCAAGGAGGCCTGCGGTCAGGTGGCCGCCGCTCACCCGGGGGCGCGTTCGCGCCAGCTCTACGATGCGGTGTTGCAGTCCCGCCGCGACTAGCCGGCCGGGCTCGCGACGGCGATGGACGGCAGCCCGACGATCGGGGACGCCTTGTGCAGGCACTCAGCCCACTCGGCGTCCGGGTCGGAGTCGGCGGTGATCCCGCCGCCGACACCCAGCACCGCGCCGCCCGCGGCATCGAATTCGACGGTGCGGATTGCGACGTTCAATTCGTAACCGGCCACGGGCGACGCCAATCCGATTGTGCCGCAATATATTCCACGGCGATTCGGCTCCCACTGCGAGAGTAGCTGACGGGCACGGTGTTTGGGCGTCCCGGTGACCGAGGCCGGCGGGAACGTGGCGTCCAGCAGCGTCGACGTCGGCAGGTCGGGGGGGACCTGTGCTGACACCGTCGACACCAAATGCCACACGCCCGGGGCGCGCCGCACGACCAACAACTCGGGCACGGTCACCGTGCCGACGATCGCCACTCGGCCAAGGTCGTTGCGCACCAGGTCGACGATCATGATGTTCTCGGCGACCTCTTTGGCCGACGCGCGCAGCGCCGCCGGCCACGCATCCAGCGGGAGCGTGCCCTTGATCGGGCTGGACGTCACGACGGTCCCACGCCGCCGCAGGAACAGCTCCGGGGACAGCGAGGCGACCGCACCCCAGGCGCCGGCGACATAGGCCGCTCGCGCCGGGGAGGTGCGGGTGACGCCGTCGATGAAGAAGTCGAGCGGGGCGCCGGTGACGATGCCGGTGAACTGCGTGCACACGCACGCCTGATACACCTCGCCGGCGCGGATGGCTTCCAGGCAGGCCAGCACTCCGTCGCGATGTGCGGCCCGGTCGGCGATGCCCCACTCGATGTGGCATTCGCGTGGGGCGCCCGTCGGCGCGGCTAGCGCCGCGGCGAGCCAATCCGGCATGGGCGCACCGGAGAGGCTCTCGTACCACCAATGGCCGTCGCGGTCGCGGCGCAGCACGCAGTCGGTCCAACCGCCGGCGGCCTCAGGGATCCGGTTGGCGTCGGAGCCGGCGTCGGGATATGACAGGAAACCGACCCAGCCGCCGCCCACCGCGTGCGGCTCCAGTGTTCGCGACGCCTCGACCGCGAACACGTCGTCGATGGGCACCGGGCGCACCGACAGGCTGGGCGCGATCACCGCCAGGGCGCCGAACCACTCCCCGGTCAGCGCGGCGGGCGGGGGCAGACCGAGCCGGCCGGCGGCGTCGCCCACCGCGCGCAGCACCTGGGGTGCGGCGCCAAGATCGCCGAGCCGGTCGATGCGCACAGCCCTAGCTTGTCAGAGCCGCGGTGTTTCGCACCCCCGGCGCCGCCACGCTCAGCCGCGGCTGATGTCGCGCGCGGTGGCCAGCGCCGCCAACTTCTGCGGGTTGCGCATCACATAGAAGTTGGTGATCTGGTCCCCGGCGATCTCCAGCGTGATCACGCCTTCGAGCTGGTCGCCGAGATATAGCAGCACCGCCGGGGCGCTGTTGCACGTCACCATCTCCACCCGCAGCGCGCCCATGGTCGCGGCCCGCCGGATCAGGCCGGCGATGGCGCGAGCCACCTTCTCGGCGCCGACCACCGGCCGGCGTGCGGCGCTCACCACACCGCCGCTGTCGGCGGTCCAGGTGGCGTCCGGGGCGAGCATGGTCATCAGGGCGTCCACGTCGCCGCCGGCCGCCGCTGCCAGGAACTGCGCGGTGATCTCGGCGTTGCGTTCCGGATCCACCGCGTCGAATCGCTTCCGCCGGGCGCGCACGTGCTCGCGTGCCCGATGGGCGACCTGCCGGATGGTGGGCGCCGGCCTGCCCACCGCCTCGGCGATCTCGCCGTAGCCGAAACCGAACACCTCGCGCAGCACGAATACGGCTCGCTCGTCGGGACTCAACGTCTCCAACAACACCAGCATCGCCATCGAAATCGACTCCGCCAGAACAACATCGGCCGAGGGGTCCTGCTCGTCGAGCAGCAGCGGTTCGGGCAGCCACGGCCCCACATAGTCCTCGCGCCGGCGAGCACCGGCCCGCAGCGAGTTCAGCGCCTGGCGGGTGACCAGCTGGGCCAGATACGACTTGGTGTCGCGCACTTTCGCCAAGTCGACCGCCGCCCACCGCAGATAACTGTCCTGCAAGACGTCGTCGGCCTCGGTCGCCGAGCCGAGCATCTCGTAGGCGATGGTGAACAGCAGTGGCCGCAGCAAGGTGAACCGTTCGGCGTGCTCGCTGCCGGTCGGTGCTTGGGTCATCGCGCGGCGGCCTCCTCGCCGACCGGTGACGGCGTGGGCCGCTTGCCACCCTTGATCCAGCGATACGAACCGGGTTTGGCGGCCTCGCGCCGGATCGACCACAGCGTGCCCTTGCAGATCGCCTCCTTGAGCGACGCCGCCGCCCGGCCACCGAGGTACATGTTCACCGGGGTGTCATCGGTGCGCGCCATCTGGAACGTGGCGTGCGTGCGGCCCAGGCTGATGCACTGCCCGACGAACGCCTGGCTCAGCGCCGCGGGGATGTCGCCGGCGATGCGGCTGAGCACCGTGTTGGCGGCCTGGGCGCCCAGCGGGCCGGCGGCCTGGCAGCTCATCCGCAGCGGCTGACCCGACGGCGCGGCGGCATCCCCCGCGGCGACGATGCGCTCGTCGTCGATGCTGGTAAGCGTCTCGTCGGTGAGCAACCGGCCGATCGGGTCGGTGTGCAGTCCGCTGCGCCTAGCCAGGTCCGGCACGGCGAATCCGGCCGTCCAGATGGTCGCCGCGCTGGGCAGCAGCACGCCGTCGGTGAGCACCACGGCGTCCCAGCGCACCTCTTCCACCGCCACCGATTCCAGCACGTTGACCCCCAGGCGCCGCAGCCGCTTGGCCACCGACCGCCGGCCCCGCTTGCTCAGCGACGGACCGAGGACGGGGCCGCACACCAGCGTCACCGGGCGCCCACCTTCGGCCAGCTCGGAGGCGGTCTCGATGCCGGTCAACCCGCCACCGACCACGGTGATCGGCGCGGGCAGCGGCAGATCGGTGAGTGCATAGTGCAGCCGCTTTGCGCTTTCCAGGTCGGCGACCGAATGCGCATATTCGGTGTAGCCGGGCACCGTCGATGCGGCCGCGCCGGTGCTCCCCACGGCGTAGATCAGGTAGTCATAGTCCAGCTCGGCGCCCGAGGTCAGTAAGACCCGCCGGCCCGCGGCCTCGATGACCTCGACGCTGTCGACGATCAACTGGATCCCGTCGCCGAGCAGCGTCGCGTAATCGGCCGTCGCCGTGCCGGTGTCGGCGACCAACTGGTGCAAGCGGATTCGCTCGACAAAAATCGGCCGCGGGTTCACCACGGTGATGTCGATGTCCGGGCGCTGGCGCAGATGGTTGGCCGCCAGCGTCCCGGCGTATCCGGCGCCGACAACGACGACATGGGTTCTCCTGTGTGCCACTTCGGTCATGGCTGTCTCCTTTTTCGTGAGGACCTGTGCCCTTGAGACACCGCGGGGCCCCCGAGCGTGACGCCATCTCCGCAACTGTGACCCGTCTCACTGCGCGCCAGCGGGCGGCGTGGGCGGTTCCGCGCGTGCCACCCCCGCTGAGCTGCAGCGATGCTATGCCGAAACGCGCATGATACGCTGCGCTACGCCAATTCGTGGCCTGCCCCGAGTCGGCTGCACCACCACTGGAATGCGCGAATTACGGGGCCACTTACCTGCGCATCGGCGTGTATTGGGAGAAGCAACCTTGACGATGACCTTCGCTGCGGCTGGGCCCGGCGCCGCGCCGGCATCGGCGCAGTCGCGCAGCCCCCGCGGGCCGTTGTCGTCGGGCGCGATCTGACGCCGGTGGCCATCGTGAGTTCATGGAGGAAACGCGCGCTGGCCGCTGTCGCGTGCGCGGCGGTGGTGCTCGGCGGTTGCGGTGACAAGAGCGACCCCGGACCGCTGTCGGTGATGGTCAGCCCGGCCATCCCGCCCACCGCGCAGGAGATCCCCAACCCGTTGCGCGGCCAGTACGAGCAAATGCTCAATCCACTATTCCCGCAAGGCAATTCGGCTCAACAGCGATACTCCGCCTGGCCCGCATCATATGACGCCAGCCTCCGGGTCTCATGGCGGCAGTTGCAGCCCGTCGATCCGCGCACGTTGCCCCCCGACGCGCCCGACGACCGCAAGTTCGATTTCAGCGCCATCGATGACGCGCTGGCCAAGCTCGGTAGCCGAAACATGCGCCTGACCCTGGGTGTGTACGTCTACAAGTCCTGTTGCAACGACTCCTACGCCGACAACACCAACATCGCGATTCCGGACTGGCTGCGGCCCTTGGCCGCCAGTTATCCGGCGCCGCCGAACGGTTCGGCCCCGGGCATCACCCATGTGGTGCCGAACTTCAACGGCCCCGACTACCTCAATGGAGTCGGCCAGCTGCTGGCCGCGCTCGGCCGTCGCTACGATGGCGACGAGCGTCTGTCCGTGTTCGAATTCTCCGGGTACGGGGACTTCGGGGAGAACCAACTCGGACATCTGCGCGATTCGCTGAGCGCACCGGGTCCCGCCCCCGACGAGAGCGCCGCAAAACTGGGCTACTACAGCCAGTTTCGCGACCAAAGCATCACCAAAGCCGCCATCGCCCAGCTGGTGGCGGCCAACGTCAACGCCTTCCCACACACTCAATTGGTCGTCGCTGCCCAGAATCCGGAGATCGTCCGGCAGCTGTTCGCCGACGAGGTCACCAAGAAAGTAGCCGCGCCGGTCGGTGTCCGTGCCGACTGCCTCGGGGTGCGGGCCCCGCTGCCGGAATGGGCCGAGGCCAACGACTCGCAGTACGTCCGGTCCAACGACGCGGTCGTCAACGCGATCAGGCAGCGGCTGGTGACGGCGCTGGTGATCAGCCAGTGGTGCCGATTGCCCAAGGGAGCCGATACCCGGTCGTACTACGAGAAGGGGCTGCACGACGTCATCCGTTATCACGTGTCGATGACCTCGAGCGCCGATTTCCCGGACCGCGATGCGACGTCGGCGATGGATCCCAAGCTGTTTCAGCTGTGGAGCCAGGCCAATACCTCCGCCGGCTACCGATATTCGGTCGAGGCCAGGCCGGGATCGCAATCGCTGCAGGGCAAGGTGGCGACGATCTCGGTCGACTGGACCAACTACGGCTCGGCGGCGGCCACCGAGCGCTGGGTGCCCGGCTATAAGCTGGTCGATTTCTCGGGCGCGGTGGTTCGCAGCCTGCCCGCGACGGTCAATCTCAAGACACTCGTCCACGACGAATCCAGCCAGTCCCGCGAGGAACCGGTCGCGGAGTCTGCCAGCGAGTCGGTGCACGTCGACGTGACGGGCCTGGCGCCCGGTCACTACACGCTGCGTGCCTCCGTCGAATGGCAACAGCACATACCGGGCGCCTCGCACGTCGTGAACTATGCACCGATGGCGCTGGCGCGAGACGGCCGCGACGGCTCCGGGATGTATCCGATTGCCACGCTTGACATCCCGAGTGACTCGGCTGACGGACAGTGATTGCGCAGGGCTCGAGCTCGCCAAGCCCGCCCCGGCCGCTATCGTCCGGAATCACCTGGACCTCTGCGATCCCAAACTGGTTGTGGCGCACGCTAATTGATCCGTCGTTGGGGGATCACCCGGCTTCGGAAACCGGCTGGTAGCGCGGGAACACGCCGGTGGGAGCGGGCAGCGCCGTGCCCGGCGCCAGGCGGGCGCCCACGTCGGCGAACGCTCGTTGGTCTGCTGTTTGCCCGAGCAGATCGAGCAGCTTGCCGGCCGATTCGGGCATGACGGGCTGGACCAGCAACGCGGCGATGCGGACCGCCTCACAGGTGACGTACAAGACGGTGCGAAACCGTTCCTGGTCGGCCTCGGATTCGCTCTTGCGCAGGACCCACGGCTGCTGCGCCGAGAAGTACTTGTTGGCCTCGCCGAGCATCAACCAGATCGCCTCCAGGGCAAGATGCATCGCCTGAGAATCGAAGCTGGCCCGCACCCTGTCCATCAAACCGTCGGCCGTCGCGAGCAACTCGGAGTCGGCGCCCACCAGCTCACTGGGTTCGGGAACGACCCCGTCGAGGTTCTTGGCGATCATCGACAACGACCGCTGGGCCAGGTTGCCCAACTCGTTGGCCAGATCGGAGTTGATCCGGGTGACGATGGCGTCTTCGCTGAAGCTGCCGTCCTGGCCGAACGGCACTTCGCGCAACAGGAAATAGCGCACCTGGTCCACTCCGAACGTGTCGACCAGAGCTACCGGATCGACGACGTTGCCCACCGACTTGCTCATCTTCTCGCCGCGGTTGAGCAGGAAGCCGTGCGCGAAAACCCTTCGCGGCAGCTCGATTCCGGCCGACATCAAAAACGCCGGCCAGTAGACGGTGTGGAACCGGATGATGTCCTTACCGATCATGTGTAGGTCGGCCGGCCAATAGCGCCGGAACCGCTCGGAGTCGGTGTCGGGGTAGCCGACCCCGGTCAGATAGTTGGTCAGCGCGTCGACCCACACGTACATCACGTGGTCGGGATGTTCGGGCACCTGCACGCCCCAGTCGAACGAAGTGCGCGAGATGGACAGATCGCGCAGGCCGCCCGAGACGAAGCTGACCACTTCGTTGCGCCGCACGTCGGGCGCGATGAAGTCTGGGTGGGCCTCGTAGTGGGCCAGCAGTTTGTCGGTGTACGCCGAGAGCCGGAAGAAGTAGGTCTGCTCCTGGGTCCACGTCACCGGGGCACCGGTTTCCACGGCAAGCCGGGTGCCGTCATCGCGGAGTTTGGTCTCCGATTCGACGAAGAACCGTTCGTCGCGCACCGAGTACCAGCCCGAGTACGTGTCGAGATAGATGTCACCGGCCGCCGACATCCGACGCCAGATTTCCTTGGACGCCTCGTGGTGGTCGGGATCGGTGGTGCGAATGAACCGGTCGAAGGAGATGTCCAACCGCTGCTGGAGCCGCTGGAACACATCGGAGTTGCGTCGGGCCAGCTCGGCCGTCGGGATGCCCTCGGCCGCCGCCGTTTCGACCATCTTGAGGCCGTGTTCGTCGGTGCCGGTCAGAAACCGCACATCGAACCCGTCGAGCCGCTTGAACCGGGCGATCGCGTCGGTCGCGATGTACTCGTACGCGTGGCCGATGTGTGGATCGCCGTTCGGATAGGTGATCGCGGTGGTGACGTAATAGGGCCTCATCGCCCTCAACCTTATTTGGGGGCACCTTATTGTGTGCGCGTGAGCTCCAAACGCCAGTCGCCCCCGGCCCCCGAGCCGTTGAGCCCACTCGTCGATGCGCACACCCACCTGGATGCGTGCGGCGCCGCCGACGCCGGGGGCGTGCGGGCCATCGTGGACCGCGCGGCGGCCGTAGGGGTGCGGGCCGTCGTCACCATCGCCGACGACCTCGATTCGGCGCGCTGGGTCACGCGCGCCGCCGAGTGGGACGCGCGGGTCTACGCCGCGGTGGCCTTGCACCCGACCCGCGCCGACGCGCTCGACGACGCCGCCCGCGCCGAGATCGAGCGACTGGTCGCCCATCCCAAGGTGGTGGCCGTCGGCGAAACCGGCCTGGACCTGTATTGGCCCGGCCGCCTGGACGGCTGCGCCGAGCCGGCCGTGCAGCGCGAGGCGTTCGCCTGGCACATCGACCTGGCGAAGCGGTGCGGCAAGCCGCTGATGATCCACAACCGCGACGCCGACGCCGATGTCCTCGATGTGCTGGCGGCCGAGGGCGCCCCGGACGCCGTGATCTTTCACTGCTTTTCCTCGGACGCCGCCATGGCGCGCCGCTGCGTGGACGCCGGGTGGCTGCTGAGCCTGTCCGGTACCGCGAGCTTCCGCAACGCGCACGCCCTGCGCGAAGCCATCCCGTTGATCCCGCCGGAGCAGCTGCTGGTGGAGACTGACGCGCCATTCTTGACGCCGCACCCCTATCGGGGGACCGCGAATGAGCCCTATTGCCTTCCCTATACTGTTCGGGCGATCGCCGAACTGGTGCGTCGTCGCCCGGAAGAGCTGGCCGAGATAACAACCGGCAATGCTGCACGGGTGTACGGATTGGTCACAGTGTGAGGTAAACGACCAGGCGATTTGGTTTAAAGTCGCCGCGTTGGAGTTGCCCAACGTTGACCGGTTCGTTACCGTCTTGTGATCGAACGGTAGGGCCTACGGGCCCTTAATTTGTGACTTGCTGCTGAATGAGTTGGTCGTTGAGGGTTGGGTAGCGCGCGTTGAGTGTATTGACAAAACTGCATCAGAATCCTTCGCCGATGTTGCGGCTCGTAGTCGGAGGGCTGCTGGTAGTCCTGGCATTCGCGGGCGGATACGCGGTCTCGGTGTGCAAAACGGTGACATTGACCGTCGACGGGGTCGCCATGCAGGTGACCACCATGAAGTCACGGGTGATCGACGTCGTCGAGGAGAACGGTTTCGCCATCGACGAACGCGACGACCTGTATCCCGCCGGTGATATCACCGTCCACGACGCCGGCAAGATCGTATTGCGGCGCAGCCGCCCGCTGCAGATCTCGCTGGACGGCCATGACACCAAGCAGATGTGGACCACCGCGTCCACCGTCGACGAGGCGCTGGCTCAGCTGGCGATGACCGACACCGCGCCGGCCGCGGCCAACCGCGGCAGCCGCGTTCCGCTGGCCGGAATGGCGCTGCCCGTTGTCAGCGCCAAGACCGTCCGCATCAACGACGCCGGCGCGATCCGCAACGTGCACCTCGCGGCACCCAACGTCGCCGGCCTGTTGAGCGCCGCAGGCGCACCGCTGCTCGAGAGCGACCAGGTGGTCCCCGCCGCGACGGCGCCGATCACCGACGGGATGGAAGTCCAGGTCACCCGCAACCGGATCCAGCAGGTCACCGAGCGGATCCCGCTGCCCCCCAACGCCCATCGCATCGAAGATCCGGGCATGAACATGAGCCGCCAGGTCGTCGAGGATCCGGGCAGCCCGGGGACCCAAGACGTGACCTTCTCGGTGGCCACCGTCAACGGCGTCGAGACCGGTCGACTGCCGATCGCCAACACGGTGATCACACCCGCCCGCGACTCGGTGGTCCGCATCGGCACCAAACCCGGCACCGAGGTGCCTCCGGTCAGCGACGGCTCGATCTGGGATGCGATCGCGGGCTGTGAGGCCGGCGGAAACTGGGCGATCAACACCGGGAACGGGTATTACGGTGGTGTGCAGTTCGACCAGGGCACGTGGGAGCGGAACGGCGGTCTGCGGTTCGCCGCCCGCGCTGACCTCGCCACCCGCGAGGAGCAAATCACCGTTGCCGAGGTGACCCGAGAGCGCCAGGGGTGGGGCGCGTGGCCAGTGTGCAGCGGAAGAGCTGGTGCACGCTGACCGTCCGGCTACTCGGGCGTACCGAGATCAGGCGGCTGGCCAAAGAACTTGAATTTCGGCCACGGAAATCCCTCGGCCAAAACTTCGTTCACGACGCGAATACGGTGCGCCGGATAGTGTCGACCTCCGGGGTGAGCCGGTCTGACCACGTCTTAGAAGTCGGCCCCGGTCTGGGTTCGCTGACCCTGGCATTGCTTGATCGCGGCTCGGCCGTCACGGCCGTCGAAATCGATCCGGTACTGGCCGAACGGCTGCCCCAGACCGTAACCGAGCACTCTAACAGCGAAAGCCAGCGCCTGACGGTGGTCAATCGCGACGTCTTGACCCTTCGCCGCGACGAGCTGGCCGTCCAGCCCACCGCGATGGTCGCGAACCTGCCCTACAACGTCGCCGTTCCGGCGCTGCTGCACCTGCTCGCCGAGTTTGAGTCCATTCGCACCGTGACCGTCATGGTGCAGGCCGAGGTCGCCGAGCGTCTGGCCGCCGAGCCCGGTGGCAAGGAATACGGCGTGCCCAGCGTCAAAGTGCGCTTTTTCGGTCGGGTTCGCCGTTGCGGCATGGTGCCGCCGACCGTCTTCTGGCCCATTCCCCGCGTCTACTCCGGGCTGGTTCGCATAGACCGGTACGCGACCCCGCCGTGGCCCACCGACGAAGCCTTTCGCCGCCGGGTGTTCGAACTGGTCGACATCGCGTTCGGGCAGCGGCGCAAGACATGTCGCAACGCGCTCGTGGGCTGGGCCGGCTCGGGCAACGAGTCGGCGGACCGGCTGCTGGCCGCCAGCATCGACCCCGCCCGCCGCGGTGAGACCCTCTCCATCGACGACTTCGTGCGGTTGTGGCAGCGGTCCGCCGAACGCTCCCCTGGCACAGCAGCGACGTCGGCGCGAACGGCCGAGCAGGCGTCCGCGGGCTGACGGCAGGCCGCCAGGGCGCCGTTGCGTGTGATCGGCCTGCAGCAGCGATAGTCTGCTGCGGTGTCAGCGTCTGAGGGCAATACCGCCGCGCAGTGGGTGCCCACCGGGTCGGTCACCGTTCGGGTGCCCGGAAAAGTCAACCTCTACCTGGCGGTCGGTGACCGCCGCGAGGACGGCTATCACGAGCTGACGACGATCTTCCAGGCCGTCTCGCTGCTCGACGAGGTGACGGTCCGCAACGCCGATGTGCTCTCCCTCGAGATCGTCGGCGAGGGCGCCGACAAGCTGCCCACCGACGGACGCAACCTCGCCTGGCAGGCCGCCGAACTGATGGCCGAACACGTCGGCCGGGCGCCGGACGTGTCGATCATGATCGACAAGTCGATACCGGTGGCCGGGGGCATGGGGGGCGGCAGCGCCGACGCGGCGGCCGTGCTGGTCGCCATGAACGCGCTGTGGGAACTCAACGTGCCCCGCCGCGACCTGCGCATGCTCGCCGCGCGGCTCGGCAGTGACGTGCCGTTCGCGCTGCACGGCGGCACCGCGCTGGGCACCGGGCGCGGCGAGGAGTTGGCGACGGTGCTCTCCCGCAACACCTTCTACTGGGTGCTGGCGTTCGCCGACAGCGAGCTGCTGACGCCGGCCGTGTTCGCCGAACTGGACCGGCTGCGGGAGGTTGGTGACCCACCCCGGCTGCCCGCTCCCGGGCCGGTCCTGGCCGCCCTGGCCGCCGGCGACGCCGAGCAGTTGGCGCCGCTGTTGGGCAATGAGATGCAGGCGGCCGCGGTGAGCCTGCACCCCGCCCTGCGGCGGACGTTGCGCGCCGGTGTCCAGGCCGGGGCGCTCGCGGGCATCGTGTCCGGTTCGGGCCCGACGTGCGCCTTCCTGTGCTCGTCGGCGGCCGCCGCGGTCGACGTCGGGACGGAGGTGTCCGGGGCTGGTGTCTGCCGCACGGTGCGGGTCGCGAGTGGGCCGGTGGTGGGCGCGCGGGTAGTCCCGACACCCACCGAAGTGTGAATTTCTTCCCAATCTGTGCGCTGGTTTGGCGCGTCCCTAAGAGGAGTTTAAGATGATCCGCGGTGGCGGGAAGCGTTGAGCAGGATCACATAGTTCCATCGTCGGCCGGGCGTTCCGGCGGACGATCACCGGATCGGGCCCGCCGAGTTTTCTCTGGCCCGTTTCGCGCTCATGAAGCGGCCGAACGCCGCCGGATTGCGGCGGATGCGGACGCATCATCGATCCGAGACCTAACCGCCGCCCAACTGTGTTGGCGTGCTTGCGGCACAGCGCTAGCCAGCGGGCGGACCATGAAATCCGGGGCGTTGGTACGAGGGCTGAAACCGAGGAGGATTTGGTGAGCAGGTTTACCGAGAAGATGTACCGCAATGCCCGGTCCGCCACGACGGGCATGGTCACCGGTGAACCCCACGAACCCGTCCGTCACACGTGGGGCGAGGTCCACGAACGCGCGCGCCGCATCGCGGGTGGCCTGGCCGCCGCGGGCATAGGCCCCGGCGACGCGGTCGGCGTGCTCGCCGGTTACCCGGTGGAGATCGCGCCGACGGCGCAGGGCCTGTGGATGCGCGGGGCGAGCCTCACCATGCTGCACCAGCCCACGCCACGCACGGATTTGGCCGTGTGGGCCGAGGACACCATGAATGTCATCGGCATGATCGAGGCGAAGGCCGTCGTCGTCTCGGAGCCCTTCCTGGTGGCCATCCCGGTCCTTGAGGAGAAGGGCATCCACGTCGTCACCGTCGCCGACCTGCTTGCGGCGGAACCGATCGACCCCGTCGAGGTCGGCGAGGACGCGCTCGCACTGATGCAGCTGACCTCGGGATCCACCGGATCGCCCAAGGCGGTGCAGATCACCCACCGCAACATCTACTCCAATGCCGAGGCCATGTTCATCGGCGCCCAGTACGACGTCGACAAGGACGTGATGGTCAGCTGGCTGCCCTGCTTCCACGACATGGGCATGGTCGGATTCCTCACCATCCCCATGTACTTCGGTGCCGAGCTGGTCAAGGTCACCCCGATGGACTTCCTGCGGGACACCTTGCTGTGGGCCAAGCTCATCGACAAGTACAAGGGCACCATGACCGCGGCGCCCAACTTCGCCTACGCGCTGCTCGCCAAGCGGCTGCGCCGGCAGGCCAAGCCCGGCGACTTCGACCTGTCGACCCTGCGGTTCGCGCTGTCCGGCGCCGAGCCCGTCGAACCCGCCGACGTCGAGGACCTGCTCGACGCGGGCAAGCCGTTCGGCCTGCAGCCGTCGGCGATCCTGCCGGCCTACGGCATGGCCGAGACCACGCTGGCCGTGTCGTTCGCGGAGTGCAACGCCGGTCTGGTGGTCGACGAGGTCGACGCCGACCTGCTGGCCGCCCTGCGCCGGGCCGTACCGGCGACCAAGGGCAACACCCGCCGGCTGGCCACGCTCGGTCCGCTGCTCAAGGACCTCGAGGCGCGCGTCATCGACGAGAACGGCCAGGTGATGCCGCCGCGCGGCGTCGGCGTCATCGAGCTGCGCGGTGAGTCGCTGACGCCCGGCTACCTGACCATGGGCGGCTTCATCTCGGCCCAGGATGAGCACGGCTGGTATGACACCGGTGACCTCGGCTACCTGACCGAGGAAGGCCACGTGGTGGTGTGCGGCCGCGTCAAGGACGTCATCATCATGGCGGGCCGCAACATCTATCCCACCGACATCGAGCGCGCCGCCTGCCGCGTCGAGGGCGTGCGGCCGGGCTGCGCGGTCGCCGTGCGTCTGGACGCCGGCCATTCCCGCGAGACGTTCGCCGTGGCCGTGGAGTCCAACGCCTTCCAGGACCAGGCCGAGGTGCGCCGCATCGAGCACCGGGTCGCCCGTGAGGTGGTCGCCGAGGTCGACGTCCGGCCGCGCAACGTGGTGGTGCTCGGTCCGGGCACCATCCCGAAGACGCCGTCGGGCAAGCTGCGCCGATCCACATCTCTCGACCTGGTCACCTAGTCCGGCATCGCGCCGGCTACCAGGCGTGGACGCGGTTCTGCGCGGGCTCTAGGCCGAGTTCGATCAGCAGTTCGGTGGCATCCGCGGCCTGCTCGCAGATGGTGGGAACCTCGGCGCGCTCGGCGGCGCTGAAGTTTTCCAGCACGAACACCGCCGGATCCTTGCGTCCGGGCGGACGCCCGATCCCGATGCGAACCCGCTGAAATTCCTTGCTGCCCAAAGCATTTCCGACCGAACGCAGACCGTTGTGGCCCCCTTCGCCGCCGCCGATCTTGAGCCGGATACGGCCGAAGTCCAAGTCGAGATCGTCATGTATGACGATGACGTCGCCCGGTGAGACCGAGTAGAACTTCGCCAAAGGGCCGACCTGACGGCCGGATTCGTTCATGTAGCAGCGCGGCTTGGCGACGATCACCGGGTGCCCGGCGAGGCGGCCGCTGACAATCTCGGCGCCGGAACGCTTGTGCGCCTTGAACTTCGAGCCCATCCGCGCCGCGAGCAGGTCGGCGACCATGAACCCGACGTTGTGCCGGGTCCGGGCGTAGTTGTCTCCGGGATTGCCCAGGCCGACGACCAGCAACGCCTCGGCCACGTTGTGATCCGCCTACTCGGACTCGGCTTCGGCGGCCTCTTCTTCGCCGGCCTCGGCCTCTTCTTCGCCTTCGGCCGCGGCTTCCTCGGTGACCTCGCCGGCGCCCTCTTCGGCGAGGTCCTCCTCGGTCGGCGCGGTGACGACGTTGACCACCAGCGTCTCCGGGTCAGAGACCAGGTTGACGCCCTTGGGCAGGGCGATCTGTCCGGCGGAGAACTGGGTGCCGGGCTCGGCGCCCTCGATAGACACTGTCAACTGCTCGGGAATCGACAGGGCGTCGGCCTCGATCTCGATGGCGCTGGCATCCTGGGTCACCAGGGTGCCGGGCACGGGGTCGCCCTCGATGACGACGCGGACCTCGACGACGACCTTCTCCCCGCGACGCACGACCAGCAGGTCGGCGTGCTGAATGGTGCGGCGAATGGGATGGATGTCGAGCGACTTGGTCAGCGCCAGCTGCTCCTTGCCCTCTATGTCGAGGGTCAGCACCGCGTTGGTGCCGGCGTGCCGGAGCACCGCGGCGAAGTCATGGCCGGGCAACTCCAGGTGCTGGGGGGCGGCGCCGTGGCCGTAGAGGACGGCCGGGATCTTGCCGTCACGACGGGCTCGCCGGGACGCACCCTTTCCGGTCTCGCCGCGGACCGCGACCTTCAACTGGTTGACTGCTTGCTTGGCCATCTCGTCGCTCCTGTGTGCTCGCCTGTGTTTCGGGGCACGGCCGGGGTCGCGACGATTCGTCGGTCTCCGTCGATAACGGTGCTGGCCAGCCAGCCACCCTCGCCGTGACGCCCGGCCAGGTTAGCGCATCTGCACCTCAGAGGGGAAATTCCTGCGTCGCAGGGCCCGGCGTCACTTCTGTCACTCGGCTGAGGTCTGCCGCGGGACGTGTGTCGCAGCTGTGACTGATGAGCTCAGAGGGGAAAATAAGTCTTCGTGAGCTGCTCGGACAGCGACCACAGGGCCGACGCGGTGGCCGTGTCCCGGGCACGCCGGCTGCGCGCAACGGCTTGCGTACGGCCGATCTGACCGAATCGCGGGCCGACGAAGGTGTCGCCGGGCAGATCCTGGGACGCCGCGTACAGGGTTTGCCGGGCGCCGAAATCGGCGTCGGTGGCGACCACCCGGGTGACGGTCGACATCAACGTGTCACCCAGCTTGCGGCCGGAGGCGCCCTGCAGGTTGGTGTGCGAGTAGCCGGGGTGGGCGGCGAGCGCGCGCAACGGGGAACCGGCCGCGGTGAGGCGGCGCTGAAGCTCGCTGGTGAACAGCAGGTTGGCGAGCTTGGACTGGCTGTAGGCCAGCCACGGCGAGTAGCGCCGGTTCTGCCAGTTCAGGTCGTCGAGGTTGATGGTCCCGGGCCAGTGCGCCATCGACGACACCGTCACCACCCGATCGGTCAGCTTGGGCAGCAACAGGTTCGTCAGCGCGAAATGGCCGAGATGATTGGTGCCGATTTGGGTCTCGAAGCCGTCGACTGTCAGCCCGAAGGGGGCGGCCATGATGCCGGCGTTGTTGATCAGCACGTCGGCCTGGCTCACCCCGTCGGCGAACCGGCGCACCGACGACAGGTCTTGCAGGTCGAGCTCGCGCACCTCGACCTGACCCGCCATCCGGCGGGCCGCGGTCTCGCCCTTACGGATGTCGCGGACGGCCATGATGATCGTGGCCCCCCGTCGCGCCAGCTCGCGGGCGGTCACGGCGCCCAGCCCGCTGTTGGCACCGGTGATGATGACGGTTCGTTCGGCGAACGACGGTAGATCTGCGGCGGTCCAGCCAGTCATGGCAGACAACACTAATCGCGCAGCGCACTCGGCCGCAGAGCGGCCGATTGCCTACTTCGCCGCGACGACGAATCCGTGAATGATCTTGTCGATGTCGGGCGACTGCGCGGCCGCCTGATTGGCGAAGCCGGTGATGGTCAGCTGCACCAGGTAGCGCTGGTGCGCGGGCGGCGATCCGGTCGCAATGACGATCCGGTTCCAGCTGTGTAGCCGCATGCCACCCTCGAGGTCGTAGCTGCCCTGGATCATCGACGACGGGAAGCCGTTGTAGGGCGCGCCCGAGGCGTCCAGCTGCTTGAAGTTCTCGAACAGTTGCGCATCGTCGTTGCCGTGCTTGATGACCTGGGCCGGGTCGAAGTCGCCGTTGAGCTTGAACACCACCAGTCGCGCCGTCGGGAACTTGCCGCCTTGGGAGATGATGAACGTCTGCGGGCTGATGTTCGGGCTGGTGAACGGCGACCAGCCCGGGGGAGTCGGGATCGACACCGTCAGGTCGGGCAGCGACCCGGGTGCCACCGGCTCTCCGGTCACCCCGATGCTTTGCAGATACTGCGACAGGGGGACCGGCTTCTCCGCCGGCTTGGTGGTCGTGGTCGTCGGGGTCGTCGACAAGATCGATTGGTAGTCAGGCGGTTTCGGTGCACAGGCGTCGGCGAAGAATGCCGCCGCAACCATCGCGGCAGCGGCCATGAAGCGGCCGAGCCGATTCACAGAATCTCGCGGACCGCGTCGATCGGGCGGGCCAGCCGAGTGCCCTTCGGCGTGACGACGAAGGGTCGTTCGATGAGGATGGGGTGTTCGACCATGGCGTCGAGCAATTGGTCGTCAGTCGCATCCGCGAGATTCAGCTCGTCGTACAGCGATTCGCGCTTGCGCACGGCGGTGCGCACATCGATGCCGGCGTCGCGGATCATCTTCACCAGCTCGCCGCGCGACGGCGGCATCTTCAGATATTGGACGACGGTGGGCTCAATGCCGTTGTCGCGCAACAAATCCAGCGTCTTGCGGGAGGTGCTGCATTTCGGGTTGTGGTAGATGACGGAGTCGGCCATCTAGGCGTCTCCGTCGAATAGCCCGGTGACGGAACCGTTTTCGAACACGGCGCGGATGGTGCTGGCCAGCAGCGGCGCGATGGACAGGACGGTCAGCTGGGGGAAACGCTTCTCCTCGCCGATCGGCAGGGTGTTCGTCACGATCACTTCCCGGGCGCCGCAGGCGGCCAGCCGCTCGGCGGCCGGATCGGAGAGCACCCCGTGGGTGGCCGCGATGATCACGTCACCGGCGCCCTCG
Organism: Mycobacterium sp. 852002-51971_SCH5477799-a; assembly: GCF_001667145.1. Lineage (GTDB taxonomy): Bacteria > Actinomycetota > Actinomycetes > Mycobacteriales > Mycobacteriaceae > Mycobacterium. The sequence continues at coordinate 71,776 of NZ_LZIF01000096.1, read as the reverse complement.
TCGCGCAGCAACTTGACCGCGCCGGCGATGGTGCCACCGGTGTCGATCATGTCGTCGATCAGGACACAGGTCCGCCCGGCCACCTCGCCGACGACGCGGTTGGACACCACCTGGTTGGGCACCCGCGGGTCGCGGGTCTTGTGAATGAAGGCCAGCGGGACGCCGCCCAGCGCGTCGGCCCATTTCTCGGCGATGCGCACCCGGCCGGAGTCGGGCGAGACGACGACCATGTTGCCGTCGGGATAGTTGTCGCGGATGTAGCCGGTCAGCAGGTTCTGCCCGCGCATGTGGTCGACGGGCCCGTCGAAGAAGCCCTGGATCTGGTCGGTGTGCAGGTCGACCGTGACGATCCGGTCCGCGCCGGCCGTCTTGAGCAGGTCCGCGACCAGCCGAGCCGAGATCGGCTCGCGGCCACGGTGCTTCTTGTCCTGCCGGGCGTACGGATAGAACGGCATGACCGCCGTGATCCGCTTGGCGCTGCCCCGCTTCAGGGCGTCGATCATGATCAGCTGTTCCATCAGCCAGTTGTTGACCGGGTCCGGGGCCGACTGCAGGACGAACGCGTCGCAGCCACGCACCGACTCGTGGAACCGCACGAAGATCTCGCCGTTGGCGAACTCCCGCGCGGTCTGAGCGGTGACGTGGACGTCGAGCTCCTTGGCCACCTGCTCGGCCAGCTCCGGATGCGCGCGGCCGGAGAAGAGCATCAAATTTTTGCGGTTATCGGTCCAGTCGTGGCTCAACGCGCTGCCCTCGCCATATCGGGGTGGGGAATGGAAGGCCCCATCGTACGAAGCGAATGGTACGGAACTGTGGCCGGGTTGCCAGCTAGCAAATTCACGGTGTCGATTCTGCTTCTGGCGCCTGGCCGGCCGTGGAGATCTGCGGGGTGCTCTGACCGGCGGCCTTCTCGGCGGCCTCGGCCGCCTGCGCGGCCGCACTGCCCGGGCGCTTGCGGCGCACCCAGCCTTCGATGTTGCGCTGCGGACCCGCGGATACCGCCAGCGTTCCGGGCGGGACGTCGTTGCGCACCACCGTGCCCGCCCCGGTATAGGCGCCGTCGCCGACGGTCACCGGCGCCACGAACATGGTGTCCGAGCCGGTGCGCACGTGCGAGCCGATGGTCGTCCGCCGCTTGGATTCGCCGTCATAGTTGACGAACACACTCGATGCGCCGATGTTGCTGTGATCGCCGATGTCCGCGTCCCCGACGTAGGTCAGGTGCGGCACTTTGGAGCCGGTGCCGATGGTGGCGTTCTTGGTCTCGACGAATGCGCCGAGCTTGCCGTCGTCGCCCAGCGCCGTGCCGGGCCGCAGGTAGGTGAACGGCCCGACGGTCGCACCGGCACCGATCGACGACGCGGTGCCGTGGGTGCGCACCACCGAGGCGCCGTCGCCGACGCTGACGTCGGTCAGGGTGGTGTCCGGGCCGACGACGCAGTGGCTCCCGACCTGAGTGCGGCCGAGCAACTGCGTACCCGGCTGGATGACGGTGTCACGCCCGATGTTGACTTCGACGTCGATCCAGGTGGTGGCGGGGTCGACGATGGTGACGCCGGCCATCTGATGACCCGCGATGATGCGGCGGTTCAGTTCGGCGCCCAGCTGCGCGAGTTGGACGCGGTTGTTGACGCCGGCCACCAGCGCGCTGTCGTCGACGTGGCGGGCGTGGATGGCCAGGCCGTCGCCGCGCAGGATGGCGATGACGTCGGTCAGGTAGAGCTCGTGCTGGGCGTTGTTGGAACTCAACCGGTTCAGCGCGGAGCGCAACGCCGCGGTGTCGAAGGCGTAGACGCCGGCGTTGACCTCACGGATCTCGCGTTGCGAGGGCGTCGCGTCGGCGTGTTCGACGATCGCCGTCACCTCGTTGTCCTGGGTGCGCAGGATGCGGCCGTACCCGGTGGGGTCGCTCAGCGTGGTGGTCAGCACGGTGACCGCGGCCGGCGCCGCGCTGTGGGTGGCGATCAGGTCGGCCAGGGTGTCGGCGTCCAGCAGCGGGGTGTCGCCCGAAGTGACGACCACGACCCCGGCATAGTCGGGGGGCAGCGCGGACAGGCCGCACAGCACGGCGTCGCCCGTGCCGCGGGGGCGGTCTTGCAGCGCCACATCGACGGGGCGTCCCAGGGCGTCGGCCCAGTCGGCCACGAGCGGGGCGATGCGCTCGTGGTCATGGCCCAAGACGACGGCCAGGTGCTGGGGAGCCACCTTGGTGATCGTGTGCAGGAGATGCGCCAGCATGCTGCGGCCACCGATGGTGTGCAGGACTTTCGGGGTGTCCGACCGCATCCGGGTGCCGGGCCCGGCCGCCAGCACCAGGACCGCGGTATCACCAGGAGACGACATCAACCCTCCTCTTGGGTTCGTCCCGCGCGGGCTGCGCGCGGAAGCGCCGACACGCCGTCAAGCGTGTCACTTCATCTGCGGTGAAGGCAAAAAACGACGGGATTCCGCAACTCGCGATTGAAGCTCCGTCGCCAGGACTCGAACCTGAACTATCTGAACCAAAATCAGAGGTGCTGCCGATTACACCACGACGGATCGCTGACCCATGGCGAGCGGCGGGTTGATACCCACCGCGCCAAGAAGACTTTAGTCCGACGGCGATGCGGGCCGCTTGTCGGCCGTTGACCGATACGCTGATTGACGTGGCCGTGCTGGACAAGGAACCGGACAAAGAGGCGCGGGCCCCCCGCGCGCGGATGACCGGCACCGAGCGTCGCCAGCAGCTGGTCGGCATCGCGCGCACGCTGTTCGCCGAACGCGGATACGAAGGCACCTCGATCGAGGAGATCGCGCTGCGCGCCAACGTGTCCAAACCGGTCGTCTACGAGCACTTCGGCGGCAAGGAAGGCCTGTACGCGGTCGTCGTCGACCGCGAGATGTCCGCGCTGCTGGACGGCATCACCTCGTCGCTGACCAACAACCGGTCCCGGGTGCGCGTCGAGCGGGTCGCGCTGGCGCTGCTCACCTACGTCGAACAGCGCACCGACGGCTTCCGGATCATGATCCGCGACTCGCCGGCGGCGATCAGCTCGGGCACCTACTCCAGCCTGCTCAATGACGCCGTCAATCAGGTCAGCTCCATCCTGGCCGGCGACTTCTCCCGTCGTGGCCTGGATCCCGGGCTGGCGCCGCTGTACGCCCAGGCGCTCGTCGGCTCGGTGTCGATGACGGCGCAGTGGTGGCTCGATACGCGGGAGCCCAAGAAGGAAGTGGTAGCCGCCCATCTGGTCAATCTGATGTGGAACGGGCTGACCCACCTGGAGGCCGACCCGCGGCTGCAGGACGAGTAGCCGCGCTAACCCGATGGTGGCGACCCGCAGCGCCCGGCTACGCCGCGCTTGCGATCGCCACGAACCGCAGTCCCGGGCCAGCAGGTCGCCGGGGGGTTCGGCGTGTCCGGCCCTGTGACTGAGGGCCCCTAGAATGGAATTCATCATGACCGCACCGGGGGCTGCTCGCCCAGAAACCCCGATCGCGGGGCTCGTTGAATTGGCGCTCACCGCGCCGACCTTCCAGCAGTTGATCGACGGCGCGGCCACATCGCCGGCCGAATTGAGCTTGGTGGGTCCAGCCAGCGCACGGCTATTCGTGGCCAGTGCGCTGGCGCGGTTGGGTCCTCTGCTGGTAGTCACCGCGACCGGGCGCGAAGCCGATGACCTGACCGCTGAACTGCGCGGCGTCTTCGGCGACGCCGTCGCGGTCTTTCCGTCGTGGGAAACCTTGCCCCACGAACGACTTTCGCCCGGCGTTGACACCGTCGGCGCCCGTTTGACGGTGTTGCGCCGCCTGGCCCATCCCGACGACGCGCGGTTGGGTCCGCCTCTGCGGGTCGTGGTGACCGCGGTGCGCTCGCTGCTGCAGCCGATGACGCCGCAGCTGGGGCTGGTGGAGCCGGTCACGTTGAGCGTCGGCGCGGAAATCGAATTCGAGGGCGTGATCAGCCGGCTCGCCGAGCTGGCCTACACCCGCGTGGACATGGTCGGGCGGCGCGGCGAATTCGCCGTGCGCGGAGGCATTCTCGACGTCTTCCCGCCGACCGCCGAGCACCCGGTGCGCATCGAGTTCTGGGGTGACGAGGTCAGCGAGATGCGGATGTTCTCGGTCGCCGATCAGCGCTCCATCCCGGAGCTCGAGGTCGACACCCTCATCGCGGTGGCCTGCCGTGAACTGCTGCTGACCGATGAGGTGCGGGAGCGCGCCGCCGAACTGGCCGCGCGACACCGCACCAACGAGCCCGCCATCACTGGCAGCGTCACCGACATGCTGGCCAAGATCGCAGAGGGCATCGCCGTCGACGGCATGGAGGCGCTGCTGCCGGTGCTTCGGCCCGGTGAGCATGTGCTGCTGACCGACCAATTGGCCCAGCGCACACCGGTCTTGCTGTGTGATCCGGAAAAGGTCCGCACGCGGGCCGCCGACCTGATCAAGACCGGCAGCGAATTCCTCGAAGCGTCGTGGTCGGTCGCCGCGCTGGGTACCGACGCCCCGGTCGACGTGACGCAGTTCGGCGGATCGGGTTTCGCCGAACTCGATGACGTGCGAGCCGCGGCGGCCCGCGGCGGGCATCCGTGGTGGACGCTGAGCCAGCTGTCCGACGAGTCCGCCGTAGAGCTGGAGATCCGGTCGGCGCCGTCGGCCCGCGGGCACCAGCACGACATCGACGGCATCTTCGCGATGCTGCGCGCGCACGTCAGCACCGGCGGCTACGCCGTCGTCGTCGCACCCGGCACCGGCACCGCGCATCGAGTGGTGGAACGGCTGGCCGAATGTGACACCCCCGCCGCCATGCTCGAATCGGGTGCCGCGCCCAAGGCCGGCGTGGTCGGTGTGCTCAAGGGACCACTGCACGACGGCGTCATCATCCCCGGTGCCACGTTGGTGGTGATCACCGAGACCGACCTGACCGGCAGCCGGGTGGCGGCCGTCGAGGGCAAGCGCCTGGCGGCCAAGCGGCGCAACACCGTTGATCCGTTGGCGCTGACTGCCGGCGATCTGGTGGTGCACGACCAGCACGGCATCGGCCGGTTCGTGGAGATGGTGGAGCGCACCGTCGGCGGCGCCCGGCGCGAGTATCTGGTGCTCGAATACGCCTCGAGCAAGCGCGGCGGCGGATCCGACAAGCTTTATGTGCCGATGGATTCGCTGGACCAGCTGTCGCGCTACGTCGGCGGGCAGGCACCGGCGCTGAGCCGGCTGGGCGGCAGCGACTGGACCAACACCAAGACCAAGGCCCGCCGCGCGGTGCGCGAGATCGCCGGCGAGCTGGTGTCGCTGTACGCCAAGCGGCAGGCCAGCCCCGGGCACGCGTTCGGGCCGGATACCCCGTGGCAGGCCGAGATGGAGGACGCGTTCGGCTACACCGAGACGGTTGACCAGCTGACCGCGATCACCGAGGTCAAGTCCGACATGGAGAAGCCGGTCCCAATGGACCGGGTGATCTGCGGCGACGTCGGCTACGGCAAGACCGAGATCGCGGTGCGGGCGGCGTTCAAGGCGGTCCAGGACGGCAAGCAGGTGGCCGTGCTGGTGCCCACCACGCTGCTGGCCGACCAGCACCTGCAGACCTTCAGCGACCGGATGACGGGATTCCCGGTGACCGTCAAGGGCCTCTCCCGGTTCACCGACGCGACCGAATCCAAGGCCGTCATCGAGGGCCTGGCCGACGGTTCGGTGGACGTGGTGATCGGCACGCACCGGCTGTTGCAGACCGGGGTGCGCTGGAAGGACCTCGGCCTGGTTGTGGTCGATGAGGAGCAGCGGTTCGGCGTCGAGCACAAGGAGCACATCAAGTCGCTGCGCACCCACGTCGACGTGCTGACGATGAGCGCCACCCCCATTCCGCGGACGCTGGAGATGAGCCTGGCCGGGATCCGCGAGATGTCGACGATCCTGACGCCGCCCGAAGAGCGCTATCCCGTGCTGACTTACGTCGGCCCGCAGGACGACAAGCAGGTCGCGGCCGCCCTGCGGCGCGAGCTGCTGCGCGACGGGCAAGTCTTCTACGTGCACAACCGGGTCAGCTCGATCGATCGCACGGCGGCCCGCATCAGGGAGCTGGTGCCCGAGGCACGGGTGGTCGTCGCACACGGGCAGATGCCCGAGGAACGGTTGGAGCGCACGGTGCAGGGGTTCTGGAACCGCGAATACGACATCCTGGTCTGCACCACGATCGTGGAGACCGGGCTCGACATCTCCAACGCCAACACGCTGATCGTCGAGCGCGCCGACACCTTCGGTCTCTCGCAGCTGCACCAGCTGCGTGGCCGGGTCGGCCGCAGCCGAGAGCGCGGCTACGCCTACTTCCTGTATCCGCCGCACTCGCCGCTGACCGAGACGGCCTACGACCGGCTGGCCACCATCGCGCAGAACAACGAGCTGGGCGCGGGCATGGCCGTCGCGATGAAGGATCTCGAAATTCGCGGCGCCGGCAACGTGTTGGGCGTCGAGCAGTCCGGGCACGTCGCCGGGGTCGGCTTCGACCTGTACGTCCGGTTGGTGGGCGAGGCGGTGGAGGCCTACCGGGCGGCCGCCGACGGCCAGACCGTCACGACCAGCGAGGAACCGAAGGACGTGCGGATCGACCTGCCGGTCGATGCGCACCTGCCGCCGGACTACATCGCCAGCGACCGGCTGCGCCTGGAGGGGTACCGGCGGCTGGCCGCGGCGGCCTCCGACGGCGAGATCGACGCGGTTGTCGAGGAACTCATCGACCGGTATGGCGCGCTGCCCGAGCCAGCCCTTCGGCTGGTGGCGGTGGCGCGGCTGCGGCTGCTGTGCCGCGGCGCCGGCATCACCGAGGTGTCCGCGCCGTCGGCGTCCACCGTGCGGCTATCGCCGATGACCCTGCCTGATTCCGCTCAGGTGCGGCTCAAGCGGATGTATCCGGCCGCGAACTACCGTGCCACGACGTCCACGGTGTCGGTTCCGATTCCGCGCGCCGGCGGGGTGGGCGCGCCGCGGCTGCGCGATGTCGAGCTGGTGCAGATGGTGGCCAACCTGGTGACGGCACTGCAGGGCAAACCGCAGGCAGACATTGGTATAACGAGTGAACTGCCCGCGTTAATGGCAAGTGAGGAGCGACAGGCGCGATGATCGTCGTCTTGTTCGACCCACGCCGTCCCTCGCTGGTGCCCATCGAAGCCATCGAGCACCTGTCCGGCGAGGTGCAATACACCGAGGAGATGCCCGTCGCGGTTCCCTGGTCGCTGTCCGCGGCGCGCCCGGTGCATTCCGGCGAAGACGCTCCGGTGCTGCTGTCGTCGGATCGCGACCACCCCGCCGTCGTCGCCCGGCTGGCGGCCGGTGCGCGGCTGATCGCCGCGCCGGAGACGCCGCGCGGTGAGCGGCTGGTCGATGCCGTGGCGATGATGGACAAGCTGCGCACCGCCGGGCCGTGGGAAAGCGAGCAAACGCACGACTCCCTGCGCCGATTCCTGCTGGAGGAGACCTACGAATTGCTGGACGCGGTCGGCAGCGGCAACGCCGAGGCGTTGCGCGAAGAGCTCGGCGACGTGCTACTGCAGGTGCTGTTCCACGCCCGCATCGCCGAGGACGCGTCGCAGTTCCCCTTTACCATCGACGACGTCGCCGCCACCCTGATTCGCAAACTGGGCAATCGGGTACCGGGAGTGCTTGCCGGGCAATCTATTTCGCTCGAAGAACAACTGGCCCAGTGGGAAGAGCGTAAGGCCGCCGAGAAGCCGCGAAAATCGGTGATGGACGATGTGCACACCGGGCAGCCGGCATTGGCGCTGGCCCAGAAGGTCATTGCGCGTGCCGGCAAAGCGGGCCTGCCCGCCGACCTTATTCCTGAGGCGATCAGCTCGATTTCAGTATCGGCCGACGTCGACGCCGAAAGTGCCCTGCGCGGCGCCGTTCTCGATTTCGTCGAGACGGTCCGCGAAGTCGAGCGGACGATCTCGGCCGCACGCCGAGGCACTGATGTTCCCGAGGAGTTCGACGTGGCTCCGCTCGGCGAGATCTCCGGGGAGGAGTGGCGTGAGCACTGGCCGGCCGACCCCGCGGCATTCGACGATCGAAAGTCGCAGACCGAGAAGGACGGCGATGCCGACTCCGACTTGGTCGAGGTCGAATCCAGTGCCGACGCCGCGGCCGGCGATGCCTGAGGCGACGGGCAACCGCGTTACCGTGGCGACGCCGCGCCTTGATTTCACACTTTCGCCCGTCGGTGCGAGCGATCACCGGAATGTTTGCCCGACTTGTCATCGGACGCTCGGTAATATTGCGGATGAGGTTGCGAATCCCCGTGGTCGGCGTCGGTCTGGCCGCGCTAGCCAAGGCGACCAGCAGCTAACCGATGCTTAGCTGAAACCGGCGATAGGTCGGTGCGCCGAGGCCCGAGGCAACCGGGTAGTTGCCGAACGCATGGGACGATGGTGTGGCGGAAGTTGGTGCAAGCGAGTGTGGGGAGCTCAGGAAAGCATGGTGTCGCCGAGGCGTTGGCTGCGCGCGGCCGCCGTGATCGGCGCGACCTCGATCGTGCTGGCCTCCAGCTGCACCTGGCAGCTCAGCCTGTTCATTCCCGACGGTGTCCCGCCGCCGGCCGGGGATGCGGTGCCGGCGGTGGACACTCATGCCAGCGGCCGGCCCGCGGATCAGTTGCGGGAGTGGGCGCAACAGCGGTCGGTGGGGCTGGAGATTCCGGTGATCGCGCTCGAGGCCTACGCCTACGCCGCGCGGGTTGCCGAGGTCGAAAACCCGAAATGCCACATCGCCTGGACCACCCTGGCGGGCATCGGCCAAGTCGAGAGCCACCACGGCACCTACCGCGGCGCTCGGCTGGCCCCCAACGGCGATGTGAGCCCCCCGATTCGGGGTGTGCGCCTCGACGGCAGCGGCGGCACGCTGCGCATCGTCGACGCCGAGGAAGCCGTCACTGACGAAGACGGCGTGACGCGCGCCATGGGGCCGATGCAGTTCATCCCGGAGACGTGGCGGCTCTATGGTGTCGACGCTCACAACGACGGCCGGGTCAGCCCGGACAACATCGACGACGCCGCGCTCGCGGCGGCCGGTTACCTGTGTTGGCGCGGAAAGGATCTCGCGACTCCCCGCGGCTGGATCACCGCGCTGCGCGCCTACAACAATTCCGGTGTCTACGCCAGGGCGGTCCGCGATTGGGCGACCGCCTACGCGAAAGGTCACCCGCTGTAGCAGGATGTATCGCTGACCGGCGAAAGCACGCACCGGCGACGACGCAAGGAGAACTCAGTGCCGATTATCGAGCAGGTCGGGGCCCGCGAGATCCTCGACTCCCGCGGTAACCCGACAGTCGAGGTCGAGATAGCCCTGATCGACGGAACCTTTGCCCGTGCGGCGGTGCCGTCCGGCGCGTCGACGGGTGAGCACGAGGCCGTCGAGTTGCGCGACGGCGGCGAGCGTTACGGCGGCAAGGGCGTGCGCAAAGCGGTGCAGGCCGTGCTGGACGAGATCGGCCCGGCCGTGATCGGCCTGAACGCGGATGATCAACGGCTGGTGGACCAGGCGCTGTTGGATCTCGATGGCACGCCCGACAAGTCGAGGCTGGGCGGCAACGCCATTCTGGGCGTGTCGCTGGCCGTGGCCAAGGCCGCCGCCGACTCCGCCGAGCTGCCGCTGTTCCGTTACCTCGGCGGCCCGAACGCGCACATCCTGCCGGTGCCGATGATGAATATCCTCAACGGCGGCGCGCACGCCGACACCGCCGTCGACATCCAGGAGTTCATGGTCGCACCGATCGGTGCGCCCAGCTTCGCCGAAGCGTTGCGCTGGGGCGCCGAGGTGTATCACGCATTGAAGGCGGTGCTCAAGAAGGAGGGTCTGAGCACGGGTCTGGGCGACGAGGGCGGTTTCGCCCCCGACGTCGCGGGCACCACCGCCGCCCTGGATCTGATCAGCCGCGCCATCGAGTCGGTCGGTTTCAAGCCCGGTGCCGACGTGGCGCTGGCCCTCGACGCGGCCGCCACCGAGTTTTTCACCGACGGGACCGGCTACAAGTTCGAGGGCGCCACCCGCACCGCCGAGCAGATGGCCGAGTTCTACGCCGGTCTGCTCGGCTCGTACCCGCTGGTGTCCATCGAAGACCCGCTGTCAGAAGACGATTGGGACGGATGGGCGACGTTGACCGCGTCGATCGGCGAGCGGGTGCAGCTCGTCGGCGACGACATCTTCGTCACCAATCCCGAGCGGCTGGAAGAGGGCATCGACAAGGGCGTCGCAAACGCGTTGCTGGTCAAGGTGAATCAGATCGGCACTCTGACCGAGACGCTGGACGCCGTCGCGCTGGCCCACCACAGCGGCTACCGCACGATGATGAGCCACCGCAGCGGCGAGACCGAGGACACCACGATCGCCGACCTCGCGGTGGCCGTCGGCAGCGGACAGATCAAGACCGGTGCGCCGGCCCGCAGCGAGCGCGTCGCCAAGTACAACCAGCTGCTGCGGATCGAGGAGGCGCTCGGCGACGCCGCCCGCTACGCGGGCGACTTGGCCTTTCCTCGGTACGCCCTGGAGGCGAAATAGCCTGATGTGCAACGGCTGACATGGCTGACGCGAAACGGCCCGACTCGAAGCGGCGCTCCCCGGCACCCCGCCCGGGGAAGGCCGGCGCTTCGGGTCGGGGCCGCCGCACCGCCAAGCCGTCCTCCAAGCCGACTGCGCGGACGTCGCCCACGGCGAACCCGGCCGGCCGGACCCCGACGCGGACGCAACAAGAGCATGTCGTCGAACCCATCACGCGCCAAGCCGCCGAATCTCTCGAGCAGCGCGCCGAGCAACGGCTGGGCTTCACCGCCCGCCGCGCGGCGGTGCTGGCCGCGGTGGTGTGCGTGCTGACGTTGACCATCGCCGGACCGGTGCGCACCTATTTTGCTCAGCGCACCGAGATGAATCAGCTCGCCGCCACCGAGGCGGCCCTGCGCAGCCAGGTCGCGGAATTAGAGGCGCGGAAGGCCAAACTCGCCGACCCGGCCTACATTGCGGCGCAGGCTCGCGAGCGGCTCGGCTTCGTCAAGCCCGGAGACATCCCGTTCCAGGTTCAGCTGCCGCCGTCGGCGGCCGAACCCTTGCAGCCGGGATCCCCGTCGGCGAAGCCGGCCAACGGTGATCCCTGGTACACGTCGCTGTGGCACACCATCGCTGACGCCCCGCACCTGCCGCCGGCCAAAGCGCCTGCGCCCCCTGCCCTTCCGGCCGAACCGGGATCGACCGAGCAGGCGCCCGCCCCGAATCCCACGGGTCCCGGTGGTTGATCATGCGGACCTGGAAGCGGTGGCGCGCCAGCTCGGGCGCGAGCCGCGCGGGGTACTCGAGATCGCCTACCGGTGTCCCAATGGTGAACCCGGTGTGGTGAAGACAGCGCCGAAACTGCCTGACGGCACTCCGTTTCCGACGCTGTACTACCTGACCCATCCCGCCCTGACGGCCGCGGCCAGCCGGCTGGAGACCACCGGGTTGATGCGCGAGATGACCGAGCGGCTGGCTCAGGACACGGAGTTGGCGGCCGCATACCGGCGTGCGCATGAGTCGTATCTGGCCGAACGAGACGCGATCGAATCACTGGGTACCACGTTCTCCGGCGGCGGAATGCCCGACCGGGTCAAGTGTCTGCACGTCCTGATCGCGCATTCGCTGGCCAAGGGCCCCGGCGTCAACCCGTTCGGCGACGAGGCGCTGGCGATCCTGGTTGACGAGCCCGCGATGGCGGGCATATTGGTGGCAGGCCAATGGTGAACGGCAGGCTCGCGGGAATCGACTGCGGTACCAACTCAATTCGCTTGCTGATCGCCGACTTCGACGGTGGCCGGCTGAGCGATGTGCACCGGGAGACGCGGATCGTGCGGCTGGGCCAGGGTGTGGACGCGACCGGCGAGTTCGCGCCGGACGCGATTGCGCGCACCCGCGCCGCGCTCACCGATTACGCGGCCTTGATCGACGAGCACGGCGCGCGGCGGGTGCGGATGGTGGTGACATCCGCCGCCCGCGATGTCGCCAACCGCGAGGCCTTCTTTGCGATGACGGCCGACGTGTTGGGTGCGGTGCTGCCCGGAGCGGTGGCGGAGGTGATTACCGGCGCCGAAGAGGCAGAGCTCTCGTTCCGCGGCGCGGTCGGCGAATTGGACAGTGCCACAGGCCCTTTCGTTGTCGTCGACCTGGGCGGCGGCTCCACCGAAATCGTCGTCGGCGCCGATGCTGAAGGCGGCGTGGCGGCCAGCTACTCGGCCGACATCGGCTGCGTCCGGCTGACCGAACGCTGCCTGCATTCGGACCCGCCGACGCCCGAGGAGGTCGCGGCGGCGCGCCGGGTGGTGCGCGAACGACTTGGGGTCGCGCTGGAGGCGGTGCCCGTGGAGGGCGCGAAGACGTGGGTGGGACTGGCCGGGACCATGACGACGCTGTCCGCGCTGGCCCATAACTTGACGGCGTACGATTCTGCGGCCATTCATCTTTCGCGTGTACCCGACGACGACCTGCTCTCGGTATGCGAACGGCTGATCGGCATGACGCGGGCCGAGCGCGCGGCACTGCCACCCATGCACGAGGGCCGCGCCGACGTGATCGGCGGGGGTGCGATCGTGGTCGAGGAGTTGGCACGCGAGCTGCGTGCCCGCGCGGGCATCGACCAACTGACGGTCAGCGAGCACGACATCCTGGACGGCATTGTGTTCTCCATCGCCGAATAGACCAGATACGCCACACTGGCCTGTGGAAAGTGGGCACACCTTTTGCCCGCCGCCTGTGCGGGAGGCCAAAGTGGCGGTGGAGACACAGCGGGCGGTGGACGGCGGGCGGGACACAGCGCGCGGACCCATCCGTAAGATCTCACTCCTCGAAGCGATATCCCATGCCCGACTCGGTCAGCAAGTGCTTGGGATGCGACGGGTCGTCCTCGAGTTTGCGGCGCAGCTGCGCGAGATACACACGCAGGTAATGGGTTTCGGTGGCGTACGCCGGACCCCACACCTCCTTGAGCAGCTCCTCACGGCCGACCAGCTTGCCGCGGTTGCGGACGAGGACCTCGAGCATCCCCCATTCGGTCGGGGTGAGGTGGACTTCGTTGCCGTTCTTGGTGACCTTCTTGGCGGCCAGGTCGACGGTGAACGCCTCGGTCTCGATCACCGGTTGCTCCAGCTCGGAGGCGGCGGTGTTGCGCCGCACGGCCGCCCGCAGCCGTGCCAGGAATTCGTCCATGCCAAAGGGTTTCGTCACGTAGTCGTCGGCGCCGGCGTCAAGCGCCTCGACCTTGTCCGACGAATCGGTGCGCGCCGACAACACGATCACGGGTGCGGTGAGCCAGCCGCGCAGACCGGCCAGCACGTCGATGCCGGAGATGTCGGGCAGGCCGAGGTCGAGAACCACCACGTCAGGTTTGTGCTCGGCGGCCGCGCGCAATGCGCCTGCGCCGCTGGACGCGGTGATCACCTCATAGCCCCGCACGGACAGGTTGATGCGCAGCGCGCGCAGGATCTGCGGTTCGTCATCGATCACCAAAACGCGAGTCACGGTGCGCCCATCGCTGGCGGCGCAGCCATATCCACGATCACGGTCAGCCCGCCTCCCGGGGTGTCGGTAGCCGTAATTGTCCCGCCCATCGCTTCGACGAAGCCCCGCGCCACCGACATCCCCAGGCCGACACCGATGGTGTTGTCGTTATCGCCGAGGCGCTGAAAAGCTTCGAAGATCTGTTCTTCGGTCCCATGCGGAATCCCGGGGCCTTCGTCGATGACGTTGATCAGCACGCGATCACCCACCCGGCCGGCGTTCACCCGGACCACACAGTTGGGCGCGTAGCGCAGTGCGTTGTCGATCAGGTTGGCCAGCACCCGTTCCAGCAGTCCGGCGTCGGCCATCACCATGGCGTCGGCCACGTCGACCTTGACCCGATCGATGGCGGACCGGAAGAACCCGGTTGCGCCCTTGCCGATACTGACCAGAGCCCGTTGCACGGTCTCCTCCAAATACACCCGGCTCAGCTCCGGATGGATCACCCCGGCGGCCAGACGCGATGAGTCGAGCAGGTTTCCGACCAGCGCGGTCAGCTGGTCGATCGATTCCTCAATGGTGGCCAGCAATTCCGCGGTGTCGGCGGGGGAGAAGGCGACGTCCTCGGCGCGCAGGCTGGAGACGGCGACCTTGGCCGCGGCCAGCGGTGTGCGCAGGTCGTGGCTGACCGCCGACAGCAGGGAGCGCCGAAGTTCGTCGGCCCGCACGATCGCCTCAGCGCGGCTCGCCTCTTCGGCGAGCTCACGCTGTCTGATCAAACCCGCTGCCTGCCTGGCAACCGCGCCGAGCACCCGCCGGTCGCGCGCGGAGAGCTTTCGGCCCGCCAGCAGCATCCAGAACTCGTCGTCACCGACTTCGATCGCGGTGTCGGCGGAATCGATGGTGGCGCACGGCTCCCTGCCGACACAGGCGACGATTTCGCTCTTCTTGGTGCCCGCTCGTGCTTCCTCGCCGGTTTCCCGCAGCATGCTGACCGCACGCTGGCCGTAGGTCTCCCGGACCCGTTCGAGCAGCGTTTCCAGGTCGGCGCCGCGCAGCACCGAGCCCGCGAACAGGGTGAGCAACTCGGCTTCCTGCGAAGCGCGGCGGGCCTCCCGGGCGCGTTTGGCCGCGAAGTCGACCAGCACCGCGACGGCGACCGCGATCAGCAGCAGCACCAATTCGGTGATGGCGCTGTTGGGTTCGGCGATGGTGAAGCTGTGCCGCGGCGCGATCAGGTAGTAGTTCAGCAGCAGGCCGGACAGCACAGCCGAAAGTGCCGCCGGTGCAACGCCTCCCAGCAGGCCGACCAGCAGCACGCCGATGAAGAACAATGCGCTCTCGCCGCCGGTGTCCAGATATGGGTCCAGCGTCGTGACCGTGATTGCGCAGATCACCGACGGCACAATGAAGGCCGCCAGCCACGATGCCACTCGCCGCTCACGGGGTCCGAGCGAAGACACCCGGAAGCCGCGTTTGGATTCCTCGTGGGTGACCAGGTGCACGTCGATCTTTCCCGACAGCTCGAGGACCCTGGGACCGATGCCCTCCTCGAAGAGGCGTGCCCAGCGCGATCGCCGCGAGGTGCCGATCACCAGCTGCGTGGCGTTCATCTCACGGGCGAACTCCAACAGCGCCGTGGGCACCTCGTCACCGACGACGGTGTGCATCGACGCGTCCAGGCTGCTCGCCAACTCACGGATCTTGGCGATCCGCGACTCCGACAGGCCGGCCAGCCCGTCGCCGCGCACGACGTGCACCACCATGAGCTCGGCGGTCGACTTCGATGCGATCCGCGATGCCCGTCGCACCAGCGTCTCGGACTCGGGACCACCGGTGACGGCCACGACGACCCGCTCGCGAGCCTCCCACATGTCGGTGATCTTGTTCTCGGCACGGTATTTGGCCAGCGCCGTGTCGACCTGGTCGGCAAGCCACAACAGCGCCAGTTCCCGTAGCGCGGTCAGGTTTCCCCGTCGGAAGTAGTTGGACAGCGCCGCATCAATACGATCCGGCGCGTAGACGTTGCCGTGAGATAGCCTGCGGCGTAACGCTTCTGGCGTGATATCGATGAGTTCGACCTGAGACGCCTGTCGGACAACCGAGTCCGGTACCGTCTCCTTCTGTTCGATGCCGGTGATCTGGGCGACGACGTCGTTCAGGCTTTCCAGGTGTTGCACGTTGACCGTTGAGATTACCGTGATCCCGGCGTCGAGCAGTTCCTCGACGTCTTGCCACCGCTTGGCATTTTTGCTGCCCGGTGTATTGGTATGTGCGAGTTCGTCGACGAGGACGACCTGGGGCCGGCGCTGCAGGACTGCCGGCACGTCCAGTTCGGCGAAGCTGCCGCCGCGATAGTCAACGTGACGGGGCGGGATGAGCTCGATGCCCTCAAGCAGCTCAGCGGTTTTCGACCGCCCGTGGGTTTCCACCACGCCGGCCACCAGATCGGTGCCGCGTTCCAGTCGCCGATGTGCCTCGCCCAGCATCGAGTACGTCTTACCCACACCGGGGGCCGCACCAAGATAGATGCGCAGCTCCCCACGTTTGGGATGGTGGTCGCGGAGGCTGACGTCGCTCACGTCAACCATCATCCCCCCTCGGACCTAACTGGTGACCGGGTAAACCTGGTCGAGTTGCAGATTTAGTTGCAGCACATTGACGCACGGCTCACCGAAAAACCCGAGTCCGCGGCCGCTGCTGTTCTGCGCGACCGCCTCACGTATCTGATCTGGACTGACGTGGCGCACCGTGGCCACCCGCGCCACCTGGATGTCGGCGTAGGCGGGTGAGATGTTCGGATCCAGGCCGCTGCCGCCGGCGGTCACCGCGTCGGCCGGCACCGCCGGGTCGGCGGGTGCGGCGCCGCGGATGGGCACGGTCTGCCCGATCGAGTAGTCCTCGCCGTACTTGGCGCATTCGACCCGCACGCCCTCGTAGAGGGTGAGAAACGGTGTGGTCGTCGATGTGCACGGCTCGTTGACGCTGACCACCCGCGTCGGGCGAATGATGTTGCCGCGCGAGTCTCGCGGTCCGATCACCGACAACACCGCACCCACGCCACCGCCGGTGCAGAACGGTCGTGACCCGTCGACCCCCTCGAGCTTGCCCACCGCTGCGCTGCGCGAGCACACGGTCGTTAGCAGGCTTGGCTTGAGGCCGGCGTCCGGCGCCGACTTGCCGCCCGCTAGTTGCGACGGATCGGCGGGCGTGTCGACGATGCTTTCCGGACCGAGGTTGCTGCCGCCCGACGACGTGGGGTCATACCCGTTGCCGGCCGCCGAGGGCCGGCTCTGGAAGTACTGCGGCAGCGCGTTGCCGTCTTTGTCGGTGAAAGGCTGGCCGATCAGTCTGCTGCCCACCGGGTTGCCGTTGGCGGTCAGAATCGACCCCTCGGCCTGGTCACGCAACCCGGGGAACTGTGCGACCAACCAGATGAACGCCGGGTAGGCGAGACCGGTGACGACGGTCAGCACCAGCAGCGTGCGCAGTGCCGCCCAGTGCAGGCGAACGAAATTCGAGAAAGACATGTCAGGACATCCCCGGGATGAATTGGACGATCAGATCGATCAACTTGATTCCGATGAACGGGGCAACGACGCCGCCGAGGCCGTAGACATATAGGTTGCGGCTCAGCAATTTTGACGCGCTGTTGGGTGTGTATCGCACACCGCGCAGTGACAGCGGGATCAGCATGACGATGATGATCGCGTTGAAGATGACCGCGGACAGGATCGCCGACTGCGGACTGTGCAGCCGCATCACGTTGATCAGGTCCAGCCCGGGGAACAGCGCTACGAACATCGCCGGGATGATCGCGAAATACTTGGCAATGTCATTGGCGATCGAGAAGGTGGTCAGGGCGCCCCGGGTGATCAGCAACTGCTTGCCGATCTCCACGATCTCAATGAGTTTGGTGGGATCGGAGTCCAGGTCGACCATATTGCCGGCCTCCTTGGCGGCCGACGTGCCGGTGTTCATCGCCACACCCACGTCGGCTTGAGCCAGGGCCGGCGCGTCGTTGGTCCCGTCGCCCGTCATCGCGACCAGCTTGCCGCCTTCCTGTTCGCGCTTGATCAGGTCGAGCTTGTCCTCGGGGGTGGCCTCGGCCAAGAAGTCGTCGACGCCGGCCTCGTCGGCAATCGCTTTGGCCGTCAACGGATTATCGCCGGTGATCATCACCGTCCGGATGCCCATCCGCCGCATCTCGTCGAACCGCTCACGCATGCCCTGCTTGACGACGTCCTTGAGATGGATGACACCGAGCACTCTTGCCCCGCCGCCCCGACTCTCCCCGACGACCAGCGGAGTACCGCCCCCGGCCGAGATGCCGTCGACGACCTCGCCGAGCTGCTCGGGCACCTGACCGCCCTGCGCGCGTACCCATTCCGCCACCGAGCTCGCAGCGCCCTTGCGCAACAGGTGACCGTCGAGGTCGACACCGGACATCCGGGTGGTGGCCGAGAACGTCACCCACTGGGCGTGGGCGAGTTCACCGGGTGTGCGTGCCCGCAACCCGAAGCGTCGCTTGGCGAACACGACAACCGAACGGCCCTCGGGTGTTTCGTCGGCGAGGCTGGACAACTGCGCGGCGTCGGCCAGCTGTTCGGCGGAGACCCCATCGAGCGGGAGGAAGGCCGCGGCCTGCCGGTTGCCCAGGGTGATGGTGCCGGTCTTGTCCAGCAGCAGGGTATTCACGTCACCGGCGGCTTCCACCGCCCGCCCGGACATGGCGAGCACGTTGCGCTGCACCAGCCGGTCCATGCCGGCGATGCCGATGGCCGACAGCAGCGCACCGATCGTCGTCGGAATCAGACAGACCAGAAGTGAGACCATCACGATTCCGGTGACACCGGTTGCGTTGAGCGCCTGGCCATCCGGGACACCCGGATTGTTGACCTTCGAGTAGATGGCCAGTGGCTGCAGGGTCGCGACGGCGAACACGAAGATGATGGTCAACGCGGCCAGCAGGATGTTCAGCGCGATCTCGTTGGGTGTCTTCTGCCGGTTGGCGCCCTCGACCAGCGCGATCATCCGGTCGATAAAGCTTTCGCCCGGCTTTTGGGTGACTTTCACGACGATGCGGTCGCTCAGCACGGTGGTCCCGCCGGTGACCGCCGAGCGGTCACCGCCGGACTCGCGGATCACCGGTGCCGATTCACCGGTGATCGCCGATTCATCTACCGAGGCAATGCCTTCCACGACATCGCCGTCACCCGGGATCACCTGGCCGGCCTCCACCACGACGAAATCGCCCTGCTGCACCCGCGGCGCGGCGACCGCTTCCTCGACCGCGATGGCGCCGGGCGCCCAGTCCTTGAGCCGCCGGGCCATGGTCTGGGTCTTGGCCCGACGCAGCGTTTCGGCCTGGGCCTTGCCGCGGCCTTCGGCCACCGCCTCGGCGAGGTTGGCGAACAGCACCGTCAGCCATAGCCAGATCACCGTCAACCAGGCGAACCACGTCGGATCCATGAACGCCAGCACCGTGCTCCAGGCGGCGCCGATTTCGACAATGAACATCACCGGGTTGCGCCACAGGGTGCGCGGATCCAGTTTTCGCAACGCATCCGGTGTCGATTTCCACAGCATATTCGGGTCGAGCAGACCGCCCTGCACCCGTTTTCTGCCTGGGGGACTTGACGGTTGCGTCTGTTCGGCCGGGTCGATCGCGGTCGCGGTCATCAGTGAATTCCTTCGGCGAGAGGCCCGAGCGCGAGCATGGGCAAGAACGTGAGGGCAACGACGATCAACGTGACTCCGGCCACCATCCCGACGAACTGCGGCCGATGGGTGGGCAGGGTGCCCGTCGACTCCGGTGTGCGGCCCTGCTTGGCCAGTGAGCCGGCCAGCGCCAGCACGAGCACGATTGGCAGGAATCTGCCGAAGGCCATCGCCAGCCCCAGGGCCGTGTTCCACCACTCTGTGTTGGCGCTGAGCCCCGCGAAGGCAGACCCGTTGTTGTTCGCCGCGGAGGTGAACGCGTAAAGCACCTCGGAGAGCCCGTGCGGTCCGCCGTTGAGCATGCCGGTCCGCTCACCGGGCAGTGCCATCGCGATGGCGGTGCCGGTCAGCACGATCAACGGGCTGACCAGGAAATAGCTTGCAGCAAGCTTGATTTCGCGCGGAGTGATCTTCTTGCCGAGGTACTCGGGGGTGCGTCCGACCATCAGCCCCGCGACGAAGACGGTGATCACCGCCAGCACGAGCATGCCGTACAGCCCGGAGCCGGTCCCACCGGGCGCGACCTCGCCCAGCTGCATATTGAACATCGCGATCATGCCGCCCAGGCTGGTGAGGGAGTCATGGGTGGAGTCGACGGCGCCGGTCGAGGTGAGCGTCGTCGCGGCGGCGAACACCCCGGAATCGGCGACGCCGAATCGCTGCTCCACTCCCTCCATCGCCGCGCCGATCGACGTCGGCACCGTGCCATGGTGCTGCACCTGAAACCACAGCATGAACGTCGTGCTCGTCGTGTAGAGCGTCGCCATCACGGCCGCAATCGCGAAGCCCTGCTTAGTGTTTCCCACCATCCGCCCAAAAGTGCGTGGCAGCGAGAAGCCGATCACCAGGATCAAAAAGATTTCCAGCCAGTTCGTCCACGCGGTCGGATTTTCAAACGGGTGCGTGGAATTCGCGTTATAGAAACCGCCACCGTTGGTGCCGAGCTCCTTGATCACCTCCTGGCTGGCCACGGGGCCGCCGGTGATCGTCTGCTGAGTGCCGTTGACCGTGGTGACGATCTGATCGTGCAGGTGGAAGTTCTGGATCGCCCCACCGGCCACCAACAGGATTGCGCTGACGATGGCGACGGGCAGCAGGATGCGCAGCGTTCCGCGCACCAGGTCTACCCAGAAGTTGCCCAGTTCGCCGGTGCGTCTGCGGGCGAACCCGCGCACCAGCGCCACCGCCACCGCCATACCGACGGCGGCCGAAACGAAGTTCTGCACCGCCAGTCCGGCCATCTGCACGAGGTGGCCCTGGGTCGTTTCGCCGGAATACGCCTGCCAGTTGGTGTTGGTGACGAAGCTGACCGCGGTGTTCCAGGCCAGTGACGGCGTCATCTTGGTGGCCGGGTCATGCAGATGCAAGGGCAACTTGCCCTGTACGAGTTGAAACGCGAACAGGAACAGGATGCTGACCGACGAGAACGCCAACACGCTGCGGGCGTAGGCGCCCCAGGTCTGCTCCGCGCGGGCATCGACCCCGATCAATCGATAGATCACCCGCTCGGCTTGCAGGTCCTTTTCCGACGTGTACACCCGAAACATGTAGTCGCCGAAGGGAACGTGCACGATCACCACCGCCGCGACGAGAACCACGAGGAAAAGGATCCCGGCTGTTGTCGTGTTCACTTAGAACCTCTCCGGGAACAGCAGGGCGCCTGCGAGATAGAGAGCAATGAGGATGGAAAGCACCAGGCCGACCGCATTCTGGTAGTTCACAGCCGTTCGACCAACTTTTGGGCCAGGCCGAGTGCGGCGAACACCGCCACGGTCAACACGAGATACACCACCACGCCCATCACTTCTCCGTCCCGCGCCGATCGCGTGCATACGAAAAGGGACTCGACGAGCCAGCCACGCCGCAGTCTCGCCAGCCAAGATCAGCTCGAAATTAGCTGCGGTGTCATCGGCCGGAGCCTCCGGTTGACGGTTTCCTAACGGGCGCCGGGTGCACATTTACGGTTTCTTAACGCCCCCGAGGGCCAGCGGCCGCAGCCCCTTAACGCGGCGCCTTGCCGGTCCGCAAAGGATCGGGGCGTTCGTCAACCAGCTGCTGTGGCAACGACATACATGCCCGGCACCACCGGCGCCCTAATGCGCTGTCTTGTCGGCGATCGACCTGGTGATCAACGGCAGCCGCACCCGGAAAACGGTGCGGCTCTCGTCGGATTCGGCGGTGACCGAACCGTGATGGGCTTTGACGATGGAGTTGACGATGGCCAAACCCAGTCCATTGCCTGAGCCGTTGGACCTCGACTTGTCGGCCCGAACGAACCGCTCGAACAACCGGGGCAGCAGCTCCGCGTCGATGCCCGGGCCGTCGTCGGTGACGGTCAATTCCGCGTAAGGCGCCCCGGGACCGACACGGCGGCAAGTGATTCCGGTCGTTACCGTCACCCCCGGTGGGGTGTGCACGTGGGCATTGTTGAGCAGGTTGCTGACTAGCTGATGCAACCGGGCGTGATCGCCGAGCACCCAGACCGGCTCGTCGGGCAGGTCTTTGACCCAGTGGTGCGTCGAGGCTGCCACAGTCGCATCATTCACCGCATTGCTGACCAACTCGGCCAGGTCGACGTCCTCGGACTGCAGGTCCTGACCTTCGCCCAGGCGCGAAAGCAGGAGTAACTCGTCGACGAGCAATGCCATCCGCCGAGCCTCGGATTCGATTCTGGCCAATGCGTATTCGGTGGTGGGCGGCAGTGCCGAACTGTCCTGGCGGGTGAGTTCGGCGTAGCCCTGAATGGCGGCCAGCGGTGTGCGCAACTCATGACTTGCGTCGGTGATGAATTGGCGCATCCGCAGATCCGAGTCGACCCGATGCGCCAGCGCGCTATCGACGTTGTCCAGCAAGCGGTTCAACGTGTGGCCGACGATCCCCACCTCGTTCTGCGGGTTGGTGTCCTGCGGTGGCACGCGGACGCTGATCCGGTGGTCGTCGCCGGTGAGCGGCATGGCGGCGACACGGGCGGCGACTGCCACGAGCCGGCGCAGCGGACGAAGCGTGTAGCCGACCACCCACACGGTGAGCCCGGCGGTGAGCAGCAATGCCGACGCGGTGAGCACGATGGTGGTGAGCTGTTTGCGGGCGATGATGCGGTCGGCGAGGTTCTGCGACACCCCGACCACGAGGACATCGGACCCGTTGACAGTGCTGTCGATGCGGTAAGGCCCCAGCCTGCCGAGTATTTCGGTCCGCGGCGGTCCGTTACTCCACGATTGCGATTGAAGGTCGCGGATGACATCGGCCGGCGCGGGTTTCGGTTCGTCTTCGGAGAAGACTGCCGATCCGATGACGGTGCCGTTGTGCAGCACGGCGATCAGGTTTCCCGGCGTCTGCCCGGTGAACTCCAGCATCGCCTGCGCGATCGGCGGGGTGCCGGGCTTCGACGAAACATGCTCGCCGTTCTGGTATTTGGTGTACTGGTGGCTGAACGCGTCCAGGGACTCGGCCACATCGGCATCGCTCATGATGTTGACGTAGCCGCGCAGGCTCAGCACCGAGACGATTCCGACCGTCACCAGCACCACGCTGACCACCGCCAGCACCCCCAACAGCAGTTGGCGCCGCAGCGAACGGGGGAACCACCGGGGAAAGTCCCCGGATGCGCCGTCCGGGTCTCGGCTCATTCCGCCGGCCGCAGCATGTACCCCACACCGCGGACGGTATGAATCATCGGTCCCCGCCCGGAGTCGACCTTCTTCCGCAAGTACGAGATGTAGAGATCGACGATGCTGGTGCGGCCTGCGAAATCGTAATTCCAGACACGGTCCAGGATCTCGGTGCGGCTCAGCGCGCGGCGGGGGTTGCGCATCAGGAAACGCAGCAACTCGAATTCGGTGGAGGACAGCGATATCGGGTCGCCGTCGCGGGTGACGTCCCGGCTGGCGCTGTCGATCCGGAGGTCGCCGACTTTGAGCGTTTCGGCGGTTGGCGTGGGCTGCTGGCCGGAGCGACGCAACAGGCCGCGCAGCCGGGCAACCAGTTCCTCGAGGCTGAACGGCTTGGTCATGTAGTCGTCGGCCCCCGCGGTCAGACCGGTCACCCGGTCCATCACCGAGTCGCGCGCGGTGAGGAAAAGCGTCGGGGTGTAGGCGTCGGACTGCCGCACGCGTTCCAGGATCCGCAAGCCGTCCACGTCGGGAAGCATGATGTCGAGGACGAGCACGTCGGGGCTGACCCGGTCGAACTTGGCCATGGCTTCGCGTCCGTTGTGCGCGATGTCGACGACCCAGCCCTCGTAATGCAGCGCCATTTTCACCAGATTGGTCAACGCCGGCTCGTCGTCGACCAGCAAAACCCTGATGGGTGACCCGTCGGCGCGGTAGATCCTGGGCAGCTGTCCCAGGATGGCTTGGCGTGGTCGCTGCGCGCCTGAGTATCCGGCCATTGCGGTCATGTTCCTACATTCTGGCAAGCACACACACGACTGTCACGGAGTTCATAGAAACCTCAAATGTAGGCCGAGATAAATCATGTCGAAAGCGACTGCGGTCGCGCCGGCTGCCCGCAAGAAGTATGGCTTTGTAACCGTTGCGGCACAAGCTTATTCGTCAATCGAAGAACGGGGCCGCACACCACATGGTGTGCGGCCCCGTTGTCGAGACGAGGTGTCAGGCCCAGGAGGACCCGACGGCGCTGTCGGTGCTGGCCATGTTGCTGCCCGCGGACTGAACCTTCTGTCCGTGCGCGTTGGCCTGCTCGTAAATGACCTGGAAGTTGCGACCCAACTGGGTGATGAACTCCTGGCATGCCACCGAACCCGCACCGCCCCAGAAGTCGCCGGCAGCAAGCACATCGCGAACGATGGCCTGGTGCTCAGCCTCCAAGGACGCGGCCTGGGCGCGGATCAAGGCGCCGTGGGCGTCTACATCGCCGAACTGGTAGTTAATGCTCATTTGCGTAGCTCCTTAAAAGTGTTGGGCAGCTGCCGGTTCGACTGCTAGCTGCCGAGGATTTGCTGCGAGGCCTGCTCTTGCTGCTCGTAGTTGTTCGCGTCGCGAATCAGTCCATCGCGCACTCCGTGGAGCATGTTGACGATGTTGCGGAAGGCCTGGTTGACCTGACCCATGGTGTCGTACGAGGTGGCCTGGGCCTGACCGCTCCAGCCGGAGCCGGCGATGTTCATCGACGACGCCCACATCTTGCGGGCCTCGTCCTCAACGGTCTGGGCGTGCACCTCGAAGCGGCCCGCCATCGCCCGCATCTCGTGCGGGTCGGTCATAAAACGTGTTGCCATGTCGGCTGTCTCCTATCGTGAAGTTCGCTTCGCCGGAGTCTTAACAGTTGTACCTAATGCCGTGGTGGCCGCGTTGTAAATAGATTACGGCGGCCGGATTAATTGCTCGCCTCAAACGGGTGACATCGACCCCCTTCTTGCCATATCAGCGGTCCCCTCTCAGACGACAACCTGTTTGGGCATGACGATCGGCTTGAAGCCGTACCGCGGTCCGCTGCCGTAGGCGCCGGCGCCCTTTGCCGCAGCCGCCATTCCGGGCATGCCGGGCATCGCGCTGACCGGCTGGGCGGCCTCGGAGGCGACCGTCCAGCCCGAGCCCTCGAGCGGGGCGGCGGCCGAAGCCACCGACGCCGCCGGAGCGGCCGCAGACCAGCTGGCCGGCACCGAGAGGCCGCCGACCGCGGACGCCTCGCCGACGCTCGCCGACGCCGCGGCACCCAGGCCACCCGCCGGTGCCACGGAGCTGACCATGGCGCCCTCGGTGATGCCCAGCGCGCCGGCCGGCGCCACGTCGCCCACCGCGGCCGCGGGAGCCGCGGCGGCCAGGGTGTGCCCCAGCGATACGCCGGTGGGAATGGCGTTCATGGTGAACCAGGCGCCGGTGTTGACCGCGCCGTTGATCGCGTTGAAGACCGACGGCGTGCCAAGGAAACCGTCGATCGACTGCAACAGGTTCGCGCTGGCCGGAATCGGTGGCGTGGTGTAGCCGGGAATCAGATCCGCCGCGGATTGCACGGGCGCCACCAACGCCTGGGCGGTGCCGTTCGTCGCGTTACCGACGAGCGCGCTGTTGTCGATGGCCGCCGCGGCCGCCGGGTTGGTGCTCGACGTCAGCGGCGTGGGCGGCTGCAGGGTGCCCGCGGCCGCCGAGGCCGCCTGGTAGGTGGCCATCATGGTGGCGTCTTGCACCCACATCTCGGCGTACTGCGCCTCGGTTGCGGCGATCGCGGGGGCGTTGATCCCCAGAAAGTTCGTCGCGACCAGCGTCGCCAGTAACGACCTGTTGGCCGCGATCACCGGCGGGGGCACCGTCGCGACGAACGCGGCCTCATACGCGGCCGCCGACGCGGTGGCCTGAACGCTCGCCTGCTCGAGCGTGGCCGCCGTCTCGGTGAGGTAGGACACGATGGGCTGGGCCGCCGTCGCAGCCGCTGCCGACCCGCCGCCCGTCCACTGCTCGGTGGTCAGCAACGAGATGATCGACTCCCACTGGGTGGCGGTCGTGCTTATCTCGGCGGACAGGTTGGCGTACGCCGTGGCCGCGGCCATGAGCGGCCCGGAGCCCGCGCCCGCGTACATGAGCGCGGAAGTGACTTCTGGTGGTACACCCGCAAATTCAAGAACCATTTCTGTATCCCGTCCTATCGGTGTGAACTTTTATGCTTCGCTGGCCGGTGATCGCGTCTCTGTCGCGCCTAGAGGGTCGACGCCTTCGGCATGACGATCGGCTTGACGCCGTAGCGCGGCGCGCCGAAGCCCGCGCTGTTGCGCGCCACCGCACCCATCCCCGGCATGCCCGGCACGACCGTTCCGGCGCCGGCCTGGGGCGCCGCGGCGGTCCAGCCGACCGTCTGCAGCGGCGCGGCGGCGGTCCCCGCCACGGGGGTGACCGATCCGGCCCAAGCCGGCGGCACCGACAGCTTGCTGACCATGGTCGCCTGGCCCATGGCCGCCGCCGGCATCGCTCCCACGCCTGCCATGCCAGTCATGCCGGGGGTGGCCGGCGCGGTCGACGCGGCAAGATCGGCTGCCCCGGCCGCAGCGGCGGCGTCACCGGTGTCCGAAGCGGCCGCGGGAAGCAGACCGCCACCGGCCATGCCGAGCAGGTCGGAGCCCGCCGACGCCCAGTTGCCACCACCGATGTTGAGGATGTTGCCCAGGTTGCTGGACAGGCCGAACGGGCCGCCCAGGCCCGAGCTGTAGTTGCCGGTGCCGCCGAGGAGCCACTGCAGAACGTCGAGAGGGTTGCCACTGGCGCTCGGGGCGGCCAGGGGACTTGCCAACATGCTCGAATTCGACAGCACGGCCTGGGCTGCGTTGACCGCCTCCGTGTCCCCGTAGCTGTTGGAGCTGATACCCAGGGTGGCCGCGTACTGCTCCAGCAACGTCTGGGCTTCGGCCGCGGTGGACTGGTACGTGGTGCCGTAAGCGGAGAAGATGGCCGCCTGCTGGATCGAAACCGGGTCGGCGGCCGCCGGGGCGACAAAGGTCGTCGCCGATGCGGCGCCCGCGTTCTGCGCCGCCAAATTGGTGTTGATGCCGCTGAGCAGTTGCTCCGCGGCTAACATTTCTTCAGTTTGCGTTGTCAGAAACGACATCCGGTGCTCCTAGTGTTGGAACGAGTCGACTTCGGCGTAGATCGGCCTTTGTGTGCACGTCAACGGCCCTAATGCGTTGGCGGTAAGGCTAATGACCCACAACCCCACGTTCCCCATCCAAAGGGCAGGGGTGACAGTCGTTTACGGCTTCTTAACGACAAGGGCGGCAGTTTTAACACACCCCTGTCGGATGACATCGTGATGTCATCTGAGCAAAGGTGCCGACAGGAGGAAATCGCGCGCGGCGCGCGGATCCTAGCCGGTCTCGCTCCGGCCGGCATGTTGGACAGCTGGCTAATTAGCAAGGCGATGCGATGCCATGCGTGCGGCCGCGACGCGCTAGATTCGCCGCCGGGCCCCCATAGCCCAATTGGCAGAGGCAGCGGACTTAAAATCCGCACAGTGTCGGTTCGAGTCCGACTGGGGGCACCGGGAAAAGTGGCGAGTGCCGATTCCATCTCAAGCAGCCAACGGAGAGTTGATCGCCACCAGCGAGGGTTACTGCACCAAGGCGAGCGAGAACGGCGGCAAGTCTGTTCAGACCAACGCTGCCGGAACCCACTGTGGTGGACAAGACGGGGTAACCCAACTCGGTTAGCTGCCTTCCGGAATAAGTCCGCCGGCACCCGGGTACTTCTTCTTGCTAGCGGGTTTCTGATCGTGCCCGAGGTTCAGGTAAAGGGAGAGCCGTCCAGTGGGCTGGCACCATGCAAAACCGGCCAGAGCGGCGGGGAGTGAAAACACGTGAACCGCGGCGACGACGACCAAAACCTCACAGAAGCGGCGGGGGAGACCACCGCGGATTATGGCGCCGACTTTCTCGGCGAGCAGGAGAACGGTTCGACGGCTACTACCGCGGCGGAAACCGTCGAAGGGTTGCCGAGTGGATCGGCGCTGCTGGTTGTCAAGCGTGGCCCGAACGCCGGTTCTCGATTCTTACTCGATCAGCCAGTCACCTCGGCGGGGCGCCATCCCGACAGCGACATTCTGCTCGACGACGTGACCGTGAGCCGCCGCCATGCCGAGTTTCGCCTCAAAGAGGACGGCAGCTGGGCCGTCACCGACGTCGGCAGCCTCAACGGCACCTATGTCAACCGTCATCCGGTGGACTCAACAGTGCTGGCCAATAACGATCAGGTGCAGATCGGTAAGTTCCGGCTGGTCTTCCTGACCCGATAATCCTTTCGAGCTGGCATTGACCACGTATTTGCCCCGCTGCCACCAGGCACGACATCGGGGCAAAGGTCGCGGATCGAAATCTCGACGAACGCAGCCCTACCCTGTTCAGTCATCTGACTGTTGCGCCAAAGGAATTCGGCGACTTGCGCTGGTGCAGCACGGGCAGCTACCCGTCCCTAAATTTCGTGTCCCACAGCGATTTCCGCGCCATTGCCGTCGTTGTCGTGGGCAAGCAATCGATATCGGAACGCGCCTGCGGCCCATGCGACAACCACGAAGGCCCGCCAAATGACAGGAACTTCCCGGCACGGCCGGTTGATGAAATCGGTTGCAAAACAAAAGATTTAGACGGCAGGGCTCAGGCGACCCCAGACAGCATGCGCGCGGGTCTGGAACCGCTCGCGCCGCACTGCTCCGGGTGGTCATCTAATCTCCCCGGTCGCCGCCGTTTCCCTTGCCGTGTCCTTTGCCGGGGCCGTGCAAGGCGGGGACCGGAGGCTGTTGCGGGGCCGGGAAAGGAGGTGGCGCGGCGCTATTGACAGGGACCGGCGCCGGCGTGCTGGTGGTCGTGGGTTGCCCGGGGGCGTGCGAGGACGAAGCATCAAGCGCGAGGGCCAGCGGCACAAGGATCAGTACCGCCAAGACCGCCAGGACACTCAGCACCTTTCTCCTGCGGCTCGTCGTCGAAGAGACCAACGCCGGGAAGAAAGTGTTCGTGGGCGAGCCGGGAACCGGCATTTCCAGCAACTTGGTGGCCGGATAGGGCGGCGCGGCGACCGGCATGGCTGTGGCCGCGGTACGACGGTGGTGCAACCCCGCGCGTATCTCCTCTGCACTAACGAACCGCTGGCGTGGGTCGTGTGCCATCGCGCGTTCGATCAGCATGATCAGGCCGGGATCGACGTCGGGTCGCAGCCCTGCCAGCTGTGGCGGCCGTCCGTGGAGAATGGCCCCGGCGAGCGCCGCCATATTCTCCTGCGGGAACGGGCGATACCCGGCGAGTGCTTCATAGCCCACCACGCCGACCGCATAAAGATCATCGGCGACACATGCGGGTGCACCCGCGAGTCGCTCGGGGCTCAGATAAGCAATTGTGCCGAGGATGTGGCCGGTCAGGGTCTTGGTGGCTTCCGGAGTCTTGGCGATCCCGAAGTCTGCAACCTTCATCGTTTCGCCGTCCGCGGCAAGCAGGATGTTTCCGGGCTTGATGTCGCGATGCAGGATGGCCGCGCGATGTGCCTCAGTCAGCGCGGCCAGGACGTTGTCGAGCATGGCTTGTACCCGCTGCTGCGACAGTGGGCCATGGGCCACCTCGTCGGCCAGGGTTCCGCCGGGCAACCGCTCCATCACGATGAACGGCCTACCGTCATGCTCGCCGCTGTCGTAGATCGCGACGATATTCGGATGGTTGAGTGCCGCGGCCGCGTAGGCCTCCGCGTCAAATCGGTTCCGCATGCCGCTCTGAGCGCTCACGTCCGGATGGAGCAGCTTGATGGCGACCGGTCGGCGCAGCCGGGTATCCCAGCCGTCGCAAACCTCGGCCATGCCACCACGACCCAGCCTGCCGCGCACTTCATAACGGCCGGCGAGCAACACCCGGGTGTCCATTCGCCCTGCTAACTCCGTGCCACTGCGGTCACAATTGTGCCGACGTTTACCCGAACAGCGACGGCTCAAAACGCTCACCCCCCGAGCCTGGGCAGAGCAAGCGCACAGGCGCCACATCCGCACCCGGCGATGCGGTTGCAATCGGCATGCCTGGTGGGCACGAAGACCCGTGGTCCGCTTAAGCGAGCGAATGATCCACTACGCCCAAGAAGAAGCTGGCAACCAGTAGCCGATCGCCGAATATTCGGCGCCGCTAGCGGAGCCGCGCCCTACATTTTGCTGCGAAATTCGGGGCAATACGACGCCGTCGCCGCCCCGATCACGGTGCCGGCGCCGTTGGTGCTCAGGCCGAGTGACTTTTGCACGTCGTCGACGGTCTGGGCCATGGTGTCCCCGCCCGCCCAGTCGGCACACACCGCATGCCCGACGTTGATCATCGTTTGGTCGTTGCCGCTGGGCCAGCTGAGCCCGCGCTGGGTCAGTGCGCGCAGAAAGTTGTCGTCGGCAGGATCGGCGCTGGCGACCGGCGCGGTGGCGAGGACGACGAACGCGGCCACGCCGACAGCGATCGGGCCGCTCAACCGTGCTGTCTTCGTCATTCGTTCACTCCTCGAATGGTGCAGGAATCGAATCCTAATCCTGTCTTTCGAAATCGGCAGATCGGAACGAACCGAGCCGGCTTCCCGGCGGACGAATGTGCAGGCGCAGTAAGTTCGTCGTACCGTTGCGCGATCTGCCACCGCGAAGGAGCAAGCGCCGAAGTGATGAAAGATCCGCGTGGCGACGGCGTCTCCCGTCAATACGATCGGTGGGAATATCCGCCTCCGATAAGCGATCTCGCGGGGTGGACGACGAACCACTGGGATTGGTTCGACCCGTACTGGGCCCATCGGATCCTGTGGCCCGACCGGGATTACAAAGCGGACTTGGACATCCTCGTTGCGGGATGCGGCACCTTCCAGGCGGCCGTACTCGCCTATATGAACCGCGGCGCCAACATCGTCGCGATCGACGTCAGCCAGTCTGCGCTGAACCACCATCGACAGCTCAAAGACAAGCACGGCCTGGACAACCTGGAACTGCATCTGCTTCCGATCGAAGAGGTGTCGGCGCTCTCGCGCGACTTCGACCTGATCGTCTCCAGCGGCGTCCTGCACCACATGGCCGATCCGCTGGCCGGGTTGACGGCACTCGGCCGGTGTCTGCGCCGGGACGGGGCGCTGGGCGTCATGCTCTATGCGAAATACGGCCGGATCGGCGTCGACATGCTGGAATCGGCGTTCCGCGACCTCGGGCTGTCGCAGGACGCCGCGTCGGTGCAACTGGTCGGCCAGGCGATCGCGGCGCTACCGGCCGACCACCCGGTCCGCTCCTACCTGCAGGCTGCCCGTGACCTGACGTCCGAGGGTGCGCTCGTGGACACCTTCTTGCATGCCCGCCAACGCAGCTACACCGTCGACGAATGCCTGGGCCTGGTCGCCGCGGCCGGGCTGGCTTTCCAGGGTTGGCTGCGCAACGCGCCGTATTACCCCCACGACTTCGTCACACCGGCGAGCCAGTTCCAGTCGCTCGTCGACCAGCTGCCCGACACCAAACTGTGGTCGGTGATGGAGCGGCTGCAGCCGGCGAATGCCACCCACTTCTTCCTCGCCTGCCGCCCCGAACGCCCGAAGGAGCGATATGCGATCGACTTCTCGGCGACGGCCTGCCTCGACTACGTCCCGCTGCTGCGCACCGCCTGCCTGCTGTCGGGCGAGACGATCCACCTGCCCGGTGCGACGCTGAAGCTCAACCCGGCCCAGTTGCCCTTCGTTGCGCACGTCGATGGCCGTCGCACGATCAAAGAAATCATCGACTGCGTGGCGCAGCGCGGCGACGTCGGACCGCAAGAGGGTGAGCGCGTGCAGCAATTGGGGCTGACGCTGTTCCGCTCGCTGTGGCGCCTTGACTTCCTGGCGATGGCGCTGAACCCATCCGGGTAGCCCGGCGGACCATATATGTTGCGGTGCAAGGCCTTTGATAGGCATGCTTTCCGTCGTCTGCCGCCGGGTCGGGGCGCGGACCAATACTTTGGGTTAGCCGCCGACGGCGCCGCACAGCGCGACTCATACACTGACCCAGCATGGGCATGCTGTTCGGCCTCGCGCCGTGGATCGTGTATTGGGTACTCGTCGGTAACGTTCCGTTCGTCGCGGCCGTGCTGGTCGCGCTGGCGATCGCCGCCGCCAGCCTGGGCGTGGGGGGCGCGGTGGGCAGGAAGTGGCAGTTCTTTGATTTCGCTTCCGTCGCAGTGCTTTTGATTCTCGCCGCACTGGCCTTCACCCTCAGCGAGTCGTTCCTGCAGCGGTGGATCCTGCCCCTGAGCAACGCCGGGATCTTCCTGGTGACGCTGGTCGGGGTGCTGGCCGGTAAGCCCTTCGTGGCCGAGTTCGCCGGGGCGGAACAAGCTCCCGACGTCGTCAAAACCGAGCTGTTCCGCCGGGTCGTCAAGATCCTCAGTTGGCTGTGGGTCGCGACTTTTGCCGGGATGACGGTGTCGTCGGTGATCCCGTCGATCGTGGAAAGCCCCGTCGGGCCCTCCGGGACCACCGACGCCTTGATGCTCGACACGAAGACCCCGTTGTCGTTTCTCTGCTACTGGATCATTCCCTTTGGGCTGATGGGGCTCGCGGCGGTGGCGTCGCGACTGCTGCCCGACCGGTTGTTGGCCGGGATCGACGATGTCGCGCGCGAGACCTCGTTCGTCGCCTACGACGAAGCCACCATCGACGAGCTCTACTTCCTGGCCCAGGAACACGCCAACCGTGAGGTCGGGCCCGGCAAGGAGGCCTACGCCGTCAAGGTCGGCGGGATGGGCACTCCGCTGACCGGAGACGAGTCCCGAAAGTCGTGGCCCTCGACCTACAAGGTGCGCGACAAGCGGCGCTGAACCCCCACCACGGTTGGGCTACGTTGGTTCCGGCGGAGCGCCCCCGGACCTGCCGCGGCGCCCCGCATCCCGGTGGCTCGGCAGTGCCCACCGACGCGGAGACGAGGAGTCGTTTTGAACGCACCCAGCGCAGACGCCATCCGCGCAGAAACCATCACCATCACCGGCCATGGCGGCGACGAGATCGAGGCGTACCGAGCCGTGCCGCTCGCACAGGGCTCGCGGGGCGGCGTCGTGTGGATCCACCACATGCCCGGATACGACCGGGAGACCAAGGAGTTCGTCCGCCGGCTCGCCGTCGGCGGCTACAACGCCGTGGCGCCCAACCTCTACTCGCGGGAAGCGCCGGGTGCCGCGCCCGATGACGCGGCCGCCGCGGTGCGGGCCGCGGGCGGAGTGCCCGACGAACGACTGGTCGGCGACGTCGCGGGCGCGGTGGAGCACCTGCGCGCGTTGGCCGGCGCCAACGGAAAGTTCGGTGTCATCGGGCACTGTTCGGGTGGACGCCACGCCTACTTGGCGGCCTGCTCCCTGCCCTTCGACGCCGGGGTGGACTGCTACGGGGCGTTCATCGTCGAAGACCCGCCCGAGGGCAATGCCCAAGGCCATGAAGCCGATCCTCGACCTGGCCGCGAATCTCAGCTGTCCGCTGCTGGGCCTGTTCGGACTCGACGACCGGTTCCCGGCCCCCGCCGCGGTGGCCACGCTGGACGCCGAGCTGAACAAGCTGAACAAGCCGCACGAGTTCCACTCCTACGAGGGCGCGGGTCATTCGTTCTTCTCCGTCGACCGGCCGGCGTACCGGCCGGAGGCCGCTGTGGACGGCTGGCGGCGCATCGACGAGTTCTTCGCCACCTACCTGAAAGGCTAGGCACCCGGCCATGTGCACCTATCTCACCGAACATGTCGAAATCGACGGCAGCGGCAAGGGCGCGACGGGATGGTTCGTCGCAAACCGCGCAACGGTCTATGTCGATCATCCGGTCCATGCGCCCTACGGCCACACCGTCAACATCGACGTGATCAATCCGCAGCTCGGCCCGTCGGCGCGGGTGGCCCTGGAGTTGACCGAGGAGAGCGCGCTCGCGCTGGCCGACGCCATCCGGAAGGCCATCGGCCACGCACCGGTCGGCCTGGCCTCCAAGGACCAGTAGGTCACGCGATGACCTCCGAAACCGACTACCCGCAGATGGCCGCCGAGTGGGGCAGGATCGAGCCCGCCCCGCGGCGGGTCCGTGGTTATCTCGGCAATGCTTTGGTCTTCGACACGACCGCCGCCCGGTATGTGTGGGAAGTCAGGTATTACCCGCAGTACTACATCCCGCTCGACGACGTCCGGCCGGAGTTCCTGCGCGACGAAAACCATGCCCAGAAAGTGCAATTCGGCCCGTCGAGGCTGTACTCCCTGGTGGGCGCCGGCCAGACGCACGAAGCCGCGGCGCGGGTATTCGACGCAGACGCCGCCGGCCCGCTGGCCGGCACCGTGCGGTTCGAGTGGAATCCGTTGCGCTGGTTCGAAGAAGACGAGCCGATTTACGGTCACCCGCGCAACCCCTATTCGCGCGTCGACGCCCTGCGTTCGCACCGGCACGTCCGAATCGAACTCGACGGAATCACCTTGGCCGACACTAATTCTCCCGTTTTGCTGTTCGAAACAGGTTTACCGACAAGGTATTACATCGACCAGACGGATGTCGCATTCGAGCATCTGCAACCCAGCGCGACGCAGACGTTGTGTCCCTACAAGGGAGTGACGTCGGGGTACTGGTCGGTGCCGGTGGGGCCCCCAGACGAGCAGGTCTTGCACCGGGACGTGGCCTGGACCTACCACTATCCGCTTCCGGCGGTCGGACCGATTGCCGGTCTCATCGCGTTTTACAACGAGAAACTCGACATCACCGTCGACGGGACGAGGTTGGCGAGGCCGCGGACGCAGTTCAGCTAGCGCCGGCGCGATAACAGGGCGGTGTGATCTATCCCTCGTCGGGAGCGAAACCTGAGAGTTCCTTACTTCTGAGTCGATAGCGCCCTCACGTGGGACGTTAGCGAGCCGGGCGAAATCCGCCGGAAGCGCGTTTGCCTGACTTTCGCTACGGGTAAGCGACTGCGGTACAGCGTTATTGGTAGTCTGAGCAGAACCTGAGTGTGCGGAGTGACGTAGCTAACGTCGAGCACTTCAAACTGCGGTGTGGCGATTGTCGGCCAGTAGACTACCGAAAACGAGTCTCGTCAGCGCCTTTCGGTGCTGCAAGCCGGTGAATCCGGAGGCCGATCCGTCGCACACGTAACGGCGGCTTCGCCTCCGCACCGACAAACACAGCAAAGGCGGTGCCAGCGTGAACGATGTGACCGGCCCTACGGCCGCGCACGGCGATCCAGACGGGCGAGTCTTCGAGCTCGACACCACGTCCGTGGTGCGAGTCCCGTTGCACAACGGTCCGATCAGCGATATCGACATCAGTCCCGACGGGCGCCGGCTGGTCGTCACCAATTACGGCCGCGACATGGTCTCGGTCGTCGACACCCACACGTGCCGTGTCTCGAGCACCGTCAATGAATTGCCCGAACCGTTCGCGGTCGTGATGAGCAGTGCGGACTCCAGCTATGCCTACGTCAGCACCGCCACCCCCGGCTTTGACGCCATCGAAGTCATCGACGTCGTCACGAACTGGCGCATCGCCACACATCAGCTCGCGAACAGCGTGAGTGACCTGGCCGTGAGCTCCGACGGAAAATACCTCTACGCCAGCCGGAATGCGGTGCACGGCGCCGATGTGACGGTACTGGACACCACCACCGGAGAGCTCGAGGTCATCAACCTGGCGACCGCGCCGGATACCACCACCGCGTGCGTGCGGATCAGCGTCGACGGGCGCCGGCTGTATGTCGGCATGAACGCCCCGGACGGCGGCAGTCTCGCCATCATCGAGACCCGGACCCGGTCCGACAATCGCCGGGTGGGCGGCCGGTCGCACATCGTCGGCGTCGTCGACCTCGGTCTGCCCGTCCGCGATGTGGCGTTGAGCAACGACGGCGGCACAGCGTACGTGGCGAGCTGTGATCCGGTCGCGGGCGCGGTGCTCGATGTGGTCGACACCCGGGCCAACAAACTCGTCGGCACTCACAAGGTCCCGGAGATCACCGGCCCGCTCACGCGGATGACCCTCAGTCGCGACGGCGCGCGGGCTTACCTGGTCAGCGACGACCGCATCACGGTGGTGAGCACCCACCAGCAGGAGGTCGTCGGCGAGGTCACGGTGTCCAAGCACCCGTCCTGCGTGGTGGAAAGCCCCGACGGCAGCCATCTCTATGTCGCCGACTACTCCGGCGTGGTCACCGCGGCGCGGATCGCCTCGGCGGCACCAACGCGGACCCATCGCGGCGCGAACCTTCAGGACCTGTCGGTCGCGGGTTGGCTGCCCGAGCTCCCGGAGTGGGAGCCCGTCCTGGCCTAGCCACCCGCGGTTCGCCCAAAGCGGCCCCGGCCGAACGGGATCCACGCGTTCGACCATCAGTCTCCTCAGGTGCCGTCACGCGCGCCGATTTCAGGCTTAGGGTAGAGGCGGCCGGCGGCACAGGCGGTGCTGCGCCGAGACTAAGGCGGTAGATCAGTGGATGGCACGATGCAGGACTTTCCGTTGACGATCACCGCGATCATGCGTCACGGCTGCACGGTGCACGGGGAGCGGACCGTCACGACAGCCACGGGGGAGGGCTACCGGAGCACCACTTACCGGGAGCTGGGCCGGCAGGCCGCGCAGCTGGCGAACGGCCTGCGCCGGCTCGGCATCACGGGTGATCAGCGGGTAGGCACGTTCATGTGGAACAACGCCGAGCACCTCACCGCATACCTGACATTGCCGTCGATGGGTGCCGTACTGCATACGCTCAACATCCGGCTGTTCCCCGAGCAGATCGCCTTCGTCGCCAACGAGGCCGAAGACCAGGTGGTGCTGGTCGACGCTTCACTGGTCAAACTGATCGCGCCCGTGCTGCCCGATTTGAAGACCGTGCACACCGTGATCGTGGTCGGCGACGACACCGAGGCGCTGCAGGGGTCCGGCAAGACCGTGCTGCGTTATGCCGACGTCCTCGACGCCGAGTCCACGGACTTCGACTGGCCACACATCGACGAGAACTCCGCGGCCGCGATGTGTTACACCAGCGGCACCACCGGCAACCCGAAAGGCGTTGTCTATACCCATCGTTCGAGCTATCTGCACACCATGGGCGCGTGTACCACCAACGGTATCGGTGTCGGGTCCACCGACAGCGTGCTGCCCGTCGTGCCCATGTTCCACGCCAACGCCTGGGGGCTGCCGTATGCGGCGCTGATGGCCGGCGCCGACCTGGTGTTGCCGGACCGCCACCTCGATCCTCCGTCGCTGGTCCGGATGATTGAGGACTTGAAGCCCACCGTGACAGGCGCGGTGCCGACCATCTGGAACGGCGTGCTGCACCACCTCGAGGACGACCCCGACCACGACATGTCCTCGCTGCGGTTGGTGGTCTGCGGCGGCTCGGCCGTCCCGATATCGCTGATGCGCACCTTCGAGGAAAAGCACGACGTCCAGATCCGCCAGTTGTGGGGCATGACGGAGACGTCGCCGCTGGCCACCATGGCGTGGCCCCCGCCGGGCACCAGCGCGGACCAGCACTGGTCCTATCGCGGGACGCAGGGTCAGCCGGTCTGCGGGGTGGAGATGCGCATCGTCGACGACGAGGGACAGGTGCTGCCCAACGACGGCAATGCGGTCGGTGAGGTCGAGGTCCGCGGGCCGTGGATCGCCGGCTCGTACTACCTGGGCCGCGACGAGTCGAAGTTCGACTCCGGCTGGCTACGCACCGGCGACGTGGGCCGCATCGACGAGCGAGGATTCGTCACCCTGACAGACCGCGCCAAGGACGTCATCAAATCCGGCGGGGAATGGATCTCCTCGGTCGAGCTGGAGAACCTCTTGATCGGCCACCCGGACGTGCTCGAGGCCGCCGTCGTCGGCGTTCCCGACGAACGCTGGGAGGAACGGCCGCTCGCGGTCATCGTGGCCAAAGAGGGCGCGTCGGTGAGCGCCGACGAGCTGCGAAATTTCTTGGCCGACAAGGTTGTTCGATGGTGGCTACCCGAACGGTGGACCTTCATCGACGAGATTCCGCGCACCAGTGTCGGTAAGTACGACAAGAAAAGCATTCGGTCGCGATACGCCGAAGACGATTACCAGGTGATCGAGGCGCGCTGAACCGAAAGGCTAGACACCAGTGGCACATTCGCTCGTCGTCGATCAATCCGTCGTTGCGCCGGTCGCGGTGCAGGACGCGTTCCATCGGACGCTGCCGATCCCGCTCCCGACGCTGTTTCATCGCTGGTACGGGCCGTTCCCGCCGATCAGTGAAGTGCGCGAGCAGACCGGTGCCTGGGACGCGGTAGGTCAAACCCGGGTCGTGCACCTGGCCGGGGGTGCCAGCATGCGCGAGGAACTCACCAGCGTCGACCCGCCAAGGTCGTTCGGCTATCGGCTCTCCGAGGTCACCGGGCCGATGGCGTTGCTGGTCGACTACATCATCGGCGAATGGATCTTCGCCCCGGCCGGGGAAGGCACCGAAATCACCTGGCGCTGGGACATCCGCCCACGCTCGGCGGTGTCGGCCTGGACCCTGCCGGTGCTGGGCAGGATGTGGAAGGGCTACGCGCGCGGGGCGCTGCGCGACCTGTCGGCCTTGCTGACGCGCTGAGTTTCGACCGCTAGCGTAAAAAGCCATGTGCCGACTCTTTGGCCTACACGCCGGGACACACGCGTGCACCGCGACCTTCTGGCTGCTCGATGCGCCGGACAGCCTGGCCAACCAAAGTAGGAGAAATCCGGACGGCACCGGGCTGGGTATCTTCGACGAGCACGGCCAACCGCACCTGTACAAGGAGCCGATAGCCGCCTGGCAGGACGCAAAATTCGCGACCGAGGCGCACCGCATGACCGGCACGACCGTCATCGCCCACGTCCGCTACGCGACCACCGGATCGCTCGACATCCGCAACACCCACCCGTTCATGCAGGACGGGAGGATCTTTGCCCACAACGGCGTCCTCGAGGGATTGGACGTCATCGACGCGCGGCTGCGTGAGGTCGGCACCGACGATCTGGTGCTGGGTGACACCGACTCCGAGCGGGTGTTCGCGCTGATCACCGCCTCGATCCGGGCGCGCGACGGTGACATCACGGCCGGCCTCATCGACGCCATGCGCTGGCTCGCCGAGCACGCTGCGATCTATGCGGTGAATGTGCTGCTGAGCACGGCCACCGACATGTGGGCGCTGCGTTACCCGCAAACCCATGAGCTCTACGTGCTGGACCGATCCCACGGTGCGCCCTCGGGGGACCCCGAATTCGACTTGCACACGTTGCGGATCCACGCCCGCTCCGAGCATCTGTGCACCCGGCCGTCGGTGGTTTTCGCCACCGAACGCATGGACGGCGACACCCGGTGGCGCCTGCTCGAACCGGGGGAGCTGATTCACGTCGACGCCGGCCTGCAGGTCACCCGCGAACTGATACTGCCCGACCCGCCCAAGCATCTGCTGCGACGCGAGGACCTGAGTGTGCCGGTGGAGGACTCGCAGCACGCGCTGCCGAGCACCCGACGGTCGGCCTGACGCCGTTTGGCAGAGTGAGTGAGCGTGACAACCAAACGCGCCCTGGTGCTGGCCGGCGGCGGGATAGCGGGAATCGCCTGGGAGACAGGTGTTCTGCGTGGCATCGCTGACGAGTCGCCGACGGTGGCCCGCCTGTTGGCCGAGTCGGACGTGCTGGTCGGGACGTCGGCGGGCTCGGCCGTCGCCGCGCAGCTGAGCAGCGGCCACACCCTGGACGAGCTGTTCGACCGGCAAGTCGCCACGTCATCGGCCGAGATCGATTCCGGGGTGGACGTCGAGACCATTACCGAACTGTTCCTGAGTGCCCTGGGTGAGCCGTACAAGGAGACGCTGGACAAAACCCGGCAACAGATGCAGCGCATCGGCGCCGTTGCGCTGGCCACCAAAACGGTTCCCGCGCCGGTGCGCCGCGACGTCATCGCGCGACGCTTGCCGTCGCACCGCTGGCCGGATCGGGAATTGCGGCTCACCGCGATCGACGTCGAAACCGGCAGGTTAACCGTGTTCGACCGCGACTCCGGCGTCGACCTGGTCGATGCCGTCGCTGCCAGCTGCGCGGTGCCCGGGGCGTGGCCGCCGGTGACGATCGCGGGCCGCCACTACATGGATGGCGGGGTCGCCAGCTCGGTCAACCTCGTGGTGGCCGCCGACTGCGCGACAGCGGTGCTGTTGGTGCCCTCGGGGGTCGATGCACCATCGCCGTTCGGCCCCGGGCCCGCCGCTGAGGTCTCGGCGTTTCCGGGTGCGGCGTTCGCCGTCTTCGCCGACACCGATTCGCTGGCCGCCTTCGGGACCAACCCGCTGGATCCCGGCTGTCGCATACCGTCGGCCTTGGCCGGACGCGAGCAGGGCCGACGCGAAGCCGCGCCCATCGCACACTTCCTGGGGCTGTGACAATGCTTGGCGCACAACCGATTTGAGCGCCGCTCAGCGCTCGATCGCGGGTGGGACGTCCTGGTCGTCGTCGACTTCCAGTGCGTCCAGCGCCTCGTCCGCCAGCGCGCGGCCGACCGCAATCACCTCCACCGCCCGGTGGAACTCCAGGGCCCGGCAGGTCGACCGCGGCACTTCGATGTGCAGGTCGGGCGGATAGACGGCCAGCGTGTGGCGCGCCAGCGCGGCCTGGGCGATGTCGATGGTCCGGTTCATCACTTCGAAGCTGCCCAGTTTCGGCACGTCGGTTCCCACACCGGGCAATTCGGCGGCGTCGTCATCGGCCGCGGCCGGCTCGTCGTCCGGGGTGTCCGACCACCCGTCCGGTTCGCCGGCCGGCCCGCCCAATCTGCTCAGCACCGCCCGCGCGGTCGGCCGATCGAGCAGCGAACGGGCGGCTGCCGTGTCGAGCAGCGCAGAGGTGCTGCGCACCATGCGGGTCAACCACTCGACGGTCGCGCCCGGCTCCGGTTCGCGGTTGGTGATCGCCTCGCTGCCGGACAGGCTCACCGCGATGGTCAGGTCGGCGTTGACCGCGGCGAGCGGGGCCATCGGCAGCGGATCCAAGATGCCCCCGTCGGCGAGCAGCCGCCCGTCGACCGCGTGCGGCGCGATCACGCCGGGGATCGCGATGGACGCCCGGATCGCCTCGTCGAGCGGGCCCCGCTGAAACCACACCGACTTGCCCGCCAGCAGGTCGGTCGCCACCGCGGTGTAGGGGATGGGCAGTTCTTCGATGGCGACCGGCCCCAGGATGTCGCGCACCGCGTCCAAGATCTTGCCCGCCCGCATCACACCGGCCGCGCTGATGGACGGGTCCAGCAGCCGCAGGATGGTGCGCTGGGTCAGCGACTTCGCCCAATCCGCGAACTCGTCGAGCCGTCCGGCCGCTTGCAGCCCGCCGACCAGCGCACCCATCGACGAACCGGAGACGCCGACGATGTCGTAGCCGCGCGCCGCGAGGGCTTCGATCACCCCGATGTGGGCGTAACCGCGGGCGCCACCGCTGCCGAGCGCGAGTGCCACCCGGGTCGATTCCGAGCGATGCGGAATTTCGTCAGGCACCCCTCCATTTTGCGCGGAGGAGGTTCCTCGCCGGGCGGCGCGGGCACTTTTTTCACCCGTGATCGCAATTACGCGGCGGTGAAAAATTGGCGGGGCGCGCCGCTACCCGCATTCGTCGTTCGCGGCCGCCCGCGCCGCGACGATCACGGCGGCCTGCCGGGCCGGCGTCAACGTCGACCACGGCGCATTCCAGCTGCCCGCGGTGCCCGACGGGGTCGCCTGAACCATCGACAGATACGGCTCGAAGAGCGACGCGCCGGTCTTCGGCTGCGCGTCCATCCACTCGTGCGCGGCGTGACAGGCCTGGTAGTACTCCTCCTCGGTCGAGTCGGCGGGGACATCGACCCTGGTCGTCACGCCGGCGGGGGACAGCCCGACTGAGCCCGGCGGCGGCGACTTCGGGCCGTTGGGATTGCCGGATTGCCGCGCCGGCGGTCCCGAGGGGGCACCGCTGTGGGAACCGTGCGCGCACCCCGCGACGGCCAGCATCCCGGCCGCGGCGACCACCGCGCACCACCGCCGGGACCGGTCGCCGCTGAAGCGCACGCTCTCAATCTATGCAACACTGGCGGCCGTGATGGAGCGCTTCGGATTTTGCGAGTGTTGTCGGCCGTAATACGCCGCCGCTTGCCCTGTCCGTTTTCGCGTGAAAGTTCCCACCGTGACTTTGCCCCTTGCCGG
Source organism: Mycobacterium sp. 852002-51971_SCH5477799-a (assembly GCF_001667145.1). Taxonomy (GTDB): domain Bacteria; phylum Actinomycetota; class Actinomycetes; order Mycobacteriales; family Mycobacteriaceae; genus Mycobacterium. The sequence continues at coordinate 29,975 of NZ_LZIF01000096.1, read as the reverse complement.
GCCTGCGCCCGTCGCCACCGCGGTTGCCCCGCGGCCGCGCCCCATCTCCGCCCCGTCCTCCGGTCCGACCCGGCTGCGGGTGCCCGATCTGCTCTACGCCACCGACCAGGCGGCCGACGATGTGCTCAGCGGGCGCTGCGACCACCTGTTACCCGAGGGTGGCATACCCGTGTCGCGGCGCTGGTTCACCCGCATCCACGGCGACGAGGAACTCGACGTCTGGCTGATCAGCTGGGTGCCCGGCCAGCCCACCGAGTTGCACGACCACGGCGGGTCGCTGGGCGCGTTGACCGTCCTTTCCGGATCGCTGAACGAATACCGTTGGGATGGTAAAGCTTTGCGACGCCGGCGGCTCGACGCCGGCGATCAGGCCGGATTCCCGTTGGGCTGGGTGCACGACGTGGTCTGGGCGCCGCGGCCGGTCACGGTGCCCGTTTCCCGGCCCGCCGCGGGGGCGGCCAACCTCGGCGCCGCGCCGGTGCAGCCGACCCTGAGCGTGCATGCCTACTCGCCGCCCCTGACGGCGATGTCGTACTACGAGGTCACCGCTCGCAAGACGTTGCGGCGCGAACGCACCGAACTGACCGACCAGCCGGAAGGATCGCTATGAGCCGCATCGACGTCGTCTTGAGATCCGCCAGGCGCCGGTTTCGCCGCCTGCCCGCCGTCGAGGTGCCCGACGCGCTGCGGCGCGGCGCGGTGCTGATCGACATCCGGCCGCAGGCTCAGCGCTTTCGCGAGGGCGAGGTGCCCGGGGCGCTGGTGATCGAACGCAACGTGCTGGAGTGGCGCTGCGATCCCACCAGCGAGGCCAGGCTGCCCGAGGCCGTCGGCGACGACGTCGAATGGGTGATCCTGTGTTCGGAGGGTTACACGTCCAGCCTGGCGGCGGCCGCGCTGCTCGACATCGGCCTGCACCGCGCCACCGACGTCATCGGCGGCTATCACGCGTTGGACGGAGCCGGCGTGCTGAGCGAGCTGGCCGGGGGCCCGGTCAATCCGGTGTTCGCGGACAGCGGCGCCGCCGCCCGTCGCTGGCTTTAAGACGTGTCGCCGGAGTGCAGCAGCGGACGTAGTTTCGCCGTCTTGTCCGGCGTCCAGCCGGGCGGTGGCAGCACGGCCGCCCAACCGTCGGCGACGTCGGCGACGTAGCGGTGGCCATGCCCGTCGGGCACGTCCACCGCCACGGCCATGTCGGCCGACACCTGCAGGAAGGTCACCACCGGAATCCAGCGCGTCTGCGACAGCACGTCATAGCCGCGCGGTTCGCTCAGCCAGTCGGGCTTGCTGAACAACAGGTCCGGCGTCCACCAGGCGATCGGATCCGACGCGTGCTGCAGATACACCACCCGGGGGTGATCCCACGGCGCGTTGGGACGCGTCAAATTCTTTGCGCGAGCGACGAATCGGACAAACCGCCCGTCCTGGTAGATCGGTAACCACTCCGGCGATCCGCTGTCGCGCGTCGACGTCAGATCGGTCCAGATGGTGTTTTTGAAGGTCGGTCCGCTGAATAACGCTCCGTCTGTGCGCGCCAGCACATTGTTCAGACTCAAAAACGGCGCTTCGCCCCCGAACGATCCCAGGCTCTCGCCGAACACGACGAGTTTGGGCCGCTGCGCCTCGGGCATCTGGCGGATCAGCTTGTCGACGGCCTCGAAGAGCGCCTGCCCGGCGTGCCGGGCGTTTTCCTTGTCCACCAGGAACGACAGCCAGCTCGGCAGGAACGAATACTGCATGCTCACGATCGCGGTGTTGCCGTTGTACATGTACTCCAGCGCCGAGGCTTCCGCCTCGTTGATCCAGCCGGTGCCGGTGGAGGTGCCCACCGCGACGACGGCGCGCTGCAGCCCGCCGGCGCGCTGCAGTTCCCGGGCCGCCAGCTCCGCGGCCGCGATGATGCCCTTGGACGAGTCCAACCCGGCGTAGGCCCGGATCGGCTCGACGGCCGGGGTCCCGTTGAACGCGGTCAGGTCGGCGACCTTCGGACCGCCCTCGATGAAGATGCGCCCTTGGTGGCCAAGGGATTCCCACGACACCAGGGACTGGGGACCACCGGAGCGCAGCGGGGTCTTCGGCGCGGCGCTATCGGGGCTCATCTCGTCGTTGGCCGAGGCGAAGGTGTCGTTCATGGTGCGCATGGCGAACTTGAGCACGACACCGTTGAGCACGGCGACGGTCAAGACCGCGAGGGTGACGACCACGATGGTGGCCGAAAGCCGGAACGGAACGAACCGGTCCACCTGGCCGACCAGAAAGCGGACCAGCCAGCGGGTGAATTGGCCCAGTTCGACCACGGTGAACAGCACCACCAGCGATAGGACTCCCGCCAGCGGGTAGTCGTACCACTCCAGATGCGCCACGCCCATCAGGTCGCGCACGTCGTCCTGCCACACGTGGAACCAGATCGCCATGAGCACCTGGCCCACCACGCCGATCGGGATCAGCACCTTCCATGCCCAGGATGGCGGTGGGGGGCTGTGATCCTTTTCGCGCATGAACCGCACCAGCCAGACCGAAAAGACGCCCAGCCCATAGCCGATGGCGCCGGAGAGGCCGCTGACCAGCCCCTGGAACAACGGGCCGCGCGGTAGCAGCGAGGGGGTCAGCGAAAGCCAGATGAAAATCAGGCCGACCGCGGTGCCGGTGAAAGTGTAATGCCTTACCCACCAAGGTTTTTCAGTCCAGGGCAGGGTGGGCGCCGCGCGCCCGGCTCGTGGTGCGGGAGCCGGTTGCGGTGCGACGCCCGGCTCGGGCTCCTCGACGCCGTCCGCCTGGGGCCGATCTTCCTCGGTGGGTGTCGCCGAAATCGGTTCGCTCATCCAAGCGTCCTAGCGGTGGGTGAAGTTCGGCGGGCGCTTCTCGACGAATGCCGCCATCCCTTCGGACTGATCCTCGGTCGCGAAAGTCGAGTGAAACAACCTGCGCTCGTACAGAAGTCCCTCGGCCAGGGTGGACTCGAAAGCGCGGTTGACGGCCTCTTTGGCCATCCTGGACGCCGAGCGCGACATCTGCGAAATGGTGGTCGCGACGGCCTTGGCCTCGGTCAGCAGGTCATCGGCCGGAACCACCCGCGAGACCAGACCGCTTCGTTCGGCTTCCTCGGCGCCGATGGTCCGTCCGGTCAGGATGAGGTCCATGGCCTTGGCCTTGCCGATGGCGCGGGTCAGCCGCTGTGAGCCGCCCATGCCGGGTAGCACACCGAGTTTGATCTCGGGCTGGCCGAATTTCGCCGTGTCGGCGGCGATCAGCACATCGCACATCATGGCGAGTTCGCAGCCGCCACCCAGCGCGTGCCCGGCCACCGCGGCGATCGTCGGGGTACGGACCGCGGCGAGCTTGCTCCACGGGGCGAAGAAGTCGGCATCGAAGGCGTCGGCGAACGTCAGCCCCGCCATCTCCTTGATGTCGGCGCCGGCGGCGAACGCCTTGGCCGAGCCGGTGATGATGATCGCCCCGATGCCCGGATCGTCGTCGAAATCCGCTGCCGCGCGGGTGACTTCGTTCATCACCTGAGTGTTGAGCGCGTTGAGGGCCTTTGGCCGGTTCAGGGTGATGATGCCGACACGCTCTTCGCGTTCGACGAGGATGGTCTCGTAGTCTGCTTCCGTCATCTACAACCGCCTTTCTAGAAATTCAAGTCGTCGTCGACCGGAGCGAAATACGCGTCGACGTCGGCCGCGGTGACCGCGTGCAGCTGCGCCGGTGACCACTTGGGATTGCGATCTTTGTCGATGAGCTGTGCGCGGATGCCCTCCACCAGATCGTGTGAGCGCAGCGACGCCGAGGACACCCGATAGTCTTGGGTCAGAACGTCTTTCAGTGTCTCGAGTTTTGCGGCACGGCGCACCGCCTCCAGGGTTACCGACAGCGCGATCGGCGAGCGGGTGGCGATCAGGTCGGCGGCATCGTTGGCCGGCCCGCCGTCGTGGCCGCGCAGCGCGGCGACGATGTCCTCGACGGTGTCGCCGGCGAAGCATTCGTCTATCCAGTTTCGTTGCGCGGCAAGCTCACTGGGTGGCGGTTCGACGGCGTACTTATGGAGCGCCTTGTCGACGCCGTCGGTGACCACCGCGCGGCGGAACGCCTCGACGTCGGCGTGCGGGACGTAGTGGTCGGCGAAACCCATGGCGATGGCGTCGGCTCCGGAGAACGGCGCCCCGGTCAACGCGGCATGCAGACCCAGACCGCCGGGAGCCCGTGACAGCAGGTAGACGCCGCCGACGTCGGGGATGAAGCCGATGCCGACCTCGGGCATCGCGATCTTGGAGGTATCGGTGACCACGCGGGTGTTCGCGTGGGCGCTGACGCCGACGCCACCACCCATCACGATGCCGTCCATCAGGGCCACGTACGGCTTGGGAAACTCGGCGATCTGCGCGTTGAGCAGATATTCGTCGCGCCAGAAGCGTCGCGCCTGGGCCCCGTCCTTGCGCGCGCTGTGGTAGATCGAGACCACGTCACCGCCGGCGCACAGTCCGCGTTCGCCGGCGCCGGAGAGCACGACCGCGCGCACCGCGTCGTCGTCCGCCCAGCCGGTGAGGATGGCGGTCAGCGCGTCCACCATCTGCTGATTCAGCGAATTGATGGCCTTGGGCCGGTTGAGCGTGATCAAGCCGACGCTTCCCTCGACTTCGGTCAGAACCTCATCGGATTCGTCGGTCACGCCCTCGCCTCCCTCAAGCGGTCCAGGCTGGTCCAGCCCCGAGGAAGAAATCTAGATCGTCACGACCGGCGCCGTACCCGCGGGTAAGGGTTATCTTTAACGCGACGACAACGGCGAAGGCTGTGTACGCCCGCAAAACGCCCAGGTCCCCCTGGGAACCAGGGTGCAACGCCGATCGTTGAGATTGTGTTCGCACAGCTCGAAGCCGATTAGAGAGGATCCGACGGTGCGGGAGACAAGCAACCCGGTATTTCGTTCGCTGCCTAAGCAGAGGGGCGGATACGCGCAATTCGGCACTGGCGCGCCCCCGATGCAGGGCTATGGCTATGGGGCCGACCCATACGCGGCTCCGTATCAGGCTCCGTATCAGGAGGCCAAAGCTTCGCGTCCGCTGACCATCGACGACGTCGTCACCAAGACCGGCATCACGCTGGCCGTGCTGGCGATGTCCGCCGTGGTCTCCTACTTCCTGGTCGCCCGCGATGTGGCGCTGGCCATGCCGCTGGCCCTGGTCGGCGGGTTGGGCGGCCTGGTCCTGGTGCTGGTGGCCACCTTTGGCCGCAAGCAGGACAACCCCGGCATCGTGCTGGGCTACGCCGTGCTCGAGGGCCTGGTCCTGGGCGCCATCTCGTTCGTCTTCGCGCACTTCTCGGTGGCGAACGCCAACGCCGGCGCGCTGATCGGCGAGGCGGTGCTGGGCACCTTCGGGGTGTTCTTCGGCATGCTCGTCGTCTACAAGACCGGGGCCATCCGGGTGACGCCCAAGTTCACCCGCATGCTGGTCGCCGCGATGTTCGGCGTGCTGGCCCTGATGCTCGGCAACTTCGTGTTGGCGATGTTCCACGTCAACGGCGGCACCGGCCTGGGCCTGCGCAGCGGCGGCACGGTGGCGATCATCTTCTCGTTGGTATGCATCGCGATCGCGGCGTTCAGCTTCCTGATCGACTTCGATGCGGCCGACCAGATGGTCCGCGCCGGCGCGCCGGAGAAGGCGGCCTGGGGCATCGCGCTGGGCCTGACCGTCACGCTGGTCTGGCTGTACATCGAGATCCTGCGTCTGCTGAGTTATCTGCAGAACGACTAGCTCTGCCACAGAGAAAAACCGGCACGCCCCCTCGGCGTGCCGGTTTTTTCGTGTCGTGAGCCTGCGTCGAGTGTGAAGCTACGGCGCGCACATGCGGCGTGTCGCCGCCACAGCTTGACACTCGACGCAACGAAACGTCAGCTCAGCCGCTCGATCACCATCGCCATGCCCTGGCCGCCGCCGACGCACATGGTCTCCAGACCGAACGTCTTGTCGTGGGTCTGCAGGTTGTTGAGCAGCGTGGTGGCGATGCGTGCACCAGTCATGCCGAACGGGTGCCCGAGCGCGATCGCCCCACCGGACACGTTCAGCTTGTCCTCGTCGATGCCCAACTCGCGCGCCGAACCCAGCACCTGGACGGCGAACGCCTCGTTGATCTCGAACAGGTCGATGTCGCTGACCGACAGCTTGGCGCGCGCCAGCGCCTTCTTGGTCGCCTCGATCGGGCCCAGGCCCATGATCTCGGGGGACAGGCCGCTGACCCCGGTGGACACGATGCGCGCCAGCGGAGTCAGGCCCAGTTCCTTGGCCTTCGTGTCGCTGGTGATCACCACCGCGGCGGCGCCGTCGTTGAGCGGGCACGCGTTGCCCGCGGTCACCGTGCCGTTGGGGCGGAACACCGGCTTGAGTTGGCTGATCTTCTCGTAGGTGGTGCCGGGACGCGGGCCGTCGTCGGTGCTCACGGTGGTGCCGTCGGGCAGGGTCACCGGGGTGATCTCGCGGTCGAAGAACCCGCTCTTGATCGCCTCCTCGGCGCGGTTCTGGCTGCGCACTCCCCAGTGGTCCTGGTCTTCGCGGCTGATCCCGGTCAGCAGCGCAACGTTTTCGGCCGTCTGCCCCATGGCGATGTAGACGTCGGGGAGGTTGTCGTCGGCGCGGGGATCGTGCCACTCTTCGGCGCCCTGGGCCGCGGCGGTCGACCGCTCCTGGGCCTCATCGAATAGCGAGTTCTTGGTGTCCGGCCACGAGTCGGCGCTGCCCTTGGCGAAGCGGGACACGGTTTCCACCCCCGCGGAAATGAAGGCGTCGCCCTCACCGGCCTTGATCGCGTGGAACGCCATCCGGGAGGTCTGCAGCGACGACGAGCAATACCGGTTGACGGTGGTGCCGGGCAGGAAGTCGAAGCCGAGCTCGACGGCGACGACCCGCGCCAGGTTGAATCCGGATTCCCCGCCGGGCTGGCCGCAGCCCAGGATCAGGTCGTCGATCTGGTGCGGGTTCAGCGCGGGGACCTTGTCGAGGGCGGCGCGCACGATCTGGACGGTCAGGTCATCGGGGCGCATGTTGACCAGCGACCCCTTCATCGCGCGGCCGATCGGCGAGCGAGCAGTTGAGACGATGACGGCTTCAGGCATGGTGGTTCCCTTCAGATCCCTGCAGATCCCACAGATGGGGCTGGCTCGCTTCACCGCCGGGCGGGAGGTCCACGCCGAGGTGCGAGAACAAATCTAGTCGCTGCCGACCTCGGGGCACGAAGACGGGGCAGGTCCGGGCGCCGGACGCCGCCACAGCCGCGACATCACGCTGGTGCGGGTGTGTCCCTGACCGAGTACCGGCGCCGCTGGCAGCACCGCCGAACTCAGCGGCGGTGGCTCCACCTCCTCGCCCAGGGCATCGCAGAGGGCGAACAGCAGCGCGTCGGCCGCGAGCGCATAGGCGGGTGCCGCGGGGTGAAAGCCGTCGGCGGAGAACATCGCATCGGGGGTGGCACGGAATTGCGGTGCCATCAGCTGCGCCAACGGCACCGGCACACCGCCGGCCGACCGGACCGTCGCGGTCTGGGCACGGGCAAGCTGCAGGCAGCGCTCGTGCGCCAGCGACCGCAGCGGCTGCGGAATGGCGCTGATGAACCCGAGGTCCGGGCAGGTGCCGCCGATCACCACGGCGCCGCGGGCGCGCAACTTGCGGACCGTCAACCCCAGCCGCTGAGCCGACTGGCTGATGCCGTTCAGCGCGGTCACGTCGTTGGCACCGACCATGATCACCGCGATGTCCGGCGGCGGGCCGGCGACGAACATCGCGTCGACCTGACCGCACACGCCCTTGGAGGTGGCGCCCACGATCGCCTTGGTGCTCAACCGGATTCGTTTCCCGGTCTGCTCGGCCAGGCCCCGGGCGATCCGCACGCCGGGGACTTCGTCGGCGCTCATGCAGCCGTATCCGGCGGCGGTCGAATCACCGAAGATCATCAGGTGTTGGTCGACCGCCATGCCGCGGTGCCACCGCTGGACCGGGCCGCCGCCGCGCACGTACACGCCGTCGGCGCGGGGCGGGATGTCCCATGACTTCGGAATGATCGTGCGCGCGTGGGTGGCCTGGCCGACCAACAAACTCCGTGCCCCCAGGTAGGCGGTTCCTGTTGAGGCCAGCGCGCCTGCTGTGGCCAGAGCGATTGCCGAACGACGTGGCACACGCATGGTCACGCGCCCAAGTTTAGTGCGATTTCGAGGTTTGCGTGCCCCGCTGGAAAACGAACTGATCACGGTGCGAAGGAAAACTGGTATCAAATCAGCTATTTCATACGTTGTACTAAGCAACGCCTGCCAAGCTGAGGACAAGGGATTGGCTGAGCGCTCTGGCAAACGGCTGAACCAGACGCTTGGGCTCCTCGTCACATGCTGTATCGCACTACAACGGCGTAGGAAGTGTTGAGCATGACCGCACCTAGTAAGGAATCGGGGTTATCGGCAAATACCGTTTGGCCCCATGACGTCCTCAGAGCGCGTCGAGCCCAGGCGCGCAAATTCGCCATCAGCGACGGCGCCCCGGTCGAGGTCCTGGAGTCGGGACCCAGCGTGGCCGCGCGACTGGCGAACCTCACCTCGCGGCTGACCATCCGGCCGATCCTGTCCGTCGGCAGCCACGTTCCCAACCTGCCATGGCCCTGGGGTCTCATCGATCTCACGGCCCGGGTGCTGATCCCGGCGTCGGCCACCGTCCGCGAGACGGTGAAGCTGCCCCACGCGTCGGCGCAGCTGGTGCGCGCGCCCGGGGTGCTGCCCGCCGACGGTAGCCGCCGCGTGATCGTCTATCTGCACGGCGGTGCGTTCCTGACCTGCGGGGCGAATTCGCATGGCCGGCTGGTCGAAGCCCTCTCCAAGTTCGCCGACTCGCCCATCCTGGTGGTCAATTACCGTCTGCTGCCGAAGAATTCGGTGGGGATGGCGATCGACGACTGCCATGACGCATACCGGTGGGTGCGGCGGCGCGGATACGAACCGGACCAGATCGTGCTGGCCGGCGACTCCGCGGGCGGCTACCTGGCGCTCACGCTGGCCCAGCGGCTGCAGCAGGAGGGCGAGGATCCCGCCGCGCTGGTCGCGATCTCGCCGCTGCTGCAGCTTGCCAAGGAACCCAAGCAGGCCCACCCCAACATCGAGACGGATGCGATGTTCACGGCCGGGGCGTTCGATGCGCTCGGCGAGCTGGTGGCCGCCGCGGCCGCGAAGAACATCGTCGACGGGAAGCCCGAAGAGATCTACGAGCCGCTGGAGCACATCAAGCCGGGCCTGCCGCGCACGCTGATCCATGTGTCGGGCTCCGAGGTCCTGTTGCACGACGCACGGCTGGCGGCGAGCAAGCTGGCCGCGGTGGGCGTGCCGGCCGAGGTACGGGTATGGCCCGGACAGGTCCACCACTTCCAACTGGCCGCGCCGATGGTGCCCGAGGCCATGCGCTCGTTGCGCCAGATCGGCGACTACATCCGCGAGGCCGCGGAGTAGGCGCGCGCAAAGCTCCGCGGAGAGTGGCCGTGCGCCGCGCGAAACCGCCTGAGACGATGAACGCATGCGGATCGCGCAGCACATCAGTGACCTCATCGGCGGTACACCGCTGGTGCGTCTGAACTCCGTCGTCCCCGACGGCGCCGGCATCGTGGCGGCCAAGGTCGAATACCTCAATCCCGGCGGCAGCTCGAAGGACCGGATCGCGGTGAAGATGATCGACGCCGCCGAAGCCGGCGGGCAGCTGCGGCCCGGCGGCACCATCGTCGAACCCACGTCGGGCAACACCGGCGTCGGGCTGGCCCTCGTCGCCCAGCACCGCGGCTACAAGTGCGTGTTCGTCTGCCCCGACAAGGTCAGCGAGGACAAGCGCAACGTGCTGATCGCCTACGGCGCCGAGGTCGTCGTCTGCCCGACCGCCGTGCCGCCCGACCATCCGGACAGCTATTACAGCGTCTCCGACCGGCTGGTCACCGAGATCGACGGCGCGTGGAAGCCCGACCAGTACGCCAACCCGGAAGGCCCGGCCAGCCACTACGCCACCACCGGCCCGGAGATCTGGGCCGACACCGACGGCAAGGTCACCCACTTCGTCGCCGGCATCGGCACCGGCGGAACGATCACCGGCGCGGGCCGCTACCTCAAAGAGGTATCCGGCGGCGCGGTGCGCATCATCGGCGCAGACCCCGAGGGATCGGTGTATTCCGGCGGCACCGGCCGGCCCTACCTCGTGGAGGGCGTCGGCGAGGACTTCTGGCCGCGGGCATACGACGCAGGAGTGCCCGACGAGGTCATCGCCGTTTCCGATTCCGACTCCTTCGACATGACCCGGCGGCTGGCCCGCGAGGAGGCGATGCTGGTCGGCGGGTCGTGCGGGATGGCGGTGGTCGCCGCGCTCAAGGTCGCCGAGCAGGCCGGGCCCGACTCGATCGTGGTGGTGCTGCTGCCCGACGGCGGGCGCGGCTACATGTCCAAGATCTTCAACGACGCCTGGATGTCGTCGTACGGGTTCCTGCGCAGCCGCCTCGACGGCTCGACCGACCAGTCCAGGGTCGGCGACGTGCTGCGCCGCAAGTCCGGCGAGCTGCCCGACCTGGTGCACACCCACCCGTCCGAAACGGTGCGCGACGCGATCGGCATCCTGCGCGAGTACGGCGTGTCCCAGATGCCGGTGGTTGGCGCCGAGCCCCCGGTGATGGCGGGGGAGGTCGCCGGCAGCGTCTCCGAACGCGAACTGCTGTCCGCAGTCTTCGAGGGCCGAGCGAAATTGGCCGACGCCGTCGCTCAGCACATGAGCCCGCCGTTGCCGATGATCGGTGCAGGAGAGTCCGTCAGCGCGGCCGGCAAGGCGCTGCGCGATTGGGACGCATTGATGGTGGTCGAGGAAGGCAAACCGGTCGGGGTGATCACCCGCTATGACTTGCTGGGTTTCCTCTCCGACGGCCCTCGGGGGCTGTCCGGGCGCCGGTAGTCCGCGGCGCCGCGCATCTCGCCCGGCCGCGACGCGCTCGGGTACTGTTTCGGCCTAGTTCGGCTGGACGTGAGTGGAAGGTTGCCCATGACCGATCAACCGCCGCCCGGCGGCGCTGAGCCGTCACCTCCCGCGGCGCCCGGGCCCTCGGGTGGTCAGCAGCCGCCCTCGGGCGGGCAGGAGACCCCGCCTCCGCAGACGGTCACCGGCGGGTCCTATCCGCCGCCGCCTCCGCCACCGCCCTGCGGGTCTTACCCGCCGCCCCCACCGTCGGCCGGGGGATACGCGCCGCCGCCACCGGGACCGGCGATCCGCACCCTGCCGACCCAGGACTACACGCCTTGGCTCACCCGCGCGCTGGCCTTCGTCATCGACATCCTCCCGTACGTCGTCGTGCACGGCATCGGCACCGCGATCCTGGTCGCCACCCAACAAACCGCCTGCATCACCGACGTCACGCAATACTCCGTCAACCAGTACTGCGCGACGCAGAACTCGACCACCGGCATGGTGGCGCAGTGGCTGGCTTCGATAATCGGGCTGTTCTATCTGATCTGGAATTTCGGCTACCGCCAGGGCACGACCGGCTCGAGCATCGGCAAATCGGTGCTCAAGTTTCAGGTGCTCAGCGAGGTCACCGGCCGGCCCATCGGCTTCGGAATGTCGGTGCTGCGCTCGCTGGCGCACTTCGTCGACGCGATCATCTGCTTCATCGGTTTCCTTTTCCCGCTGTGGGATTCGAAGCGTCAAACGCTGGCGGACAAGATCATGACGACGGTGTGCTTGCCGATCGACGGGGCCGAGAGGCCCGCCGTCACCTAGGCTGATCGTCGATGAGCGACGACCCCAGCAGACATCCCGAGTTCACCGGACTGGCCACCAAAGCGATTCACGCCGGCTATCGGCCGGACCCGGCGACCGGCGCGGTGAACGCCCCGATCTACGCCAGCAGCACCTTCGCCCAGGACGGCGTGGGCTCGCTGCGCGGCGGGTACGAATACGCGCGCACCGGCAACCCGACCCGGGCCGCACTGGAAGCGGCGCTGGCCGCCGTCGAAGACGGCGCCTATGCGCGAGCCTTCGGTTCGGGCATGGCCGCCACCGACTGCGCGTTGCGGGCGGTGCTGCGGCCCGGCGACCACGTGGTGATCCCGAACGATGCCTATGGTGGCACCTTTCGATTGATCGACAAGGTCTTCACCCAGTGGAACGTCGAATACACACCGGTGGCGCTGCATGAGTTGGACGCCGTCGCCGCCGCGATCACGCCGCGGACCCGGTTGATCTGGGCGGAAACCCCGACCAATCCGCTGCTGTCCATCGCCGACATCGCCGCCCTGGCCGAACTGGGCAAGCAGAATTCGGCGAAAGTGTTGGTGGACAATACTTTTGCCTCGCCCGCGCTGCAGCAGCCGTTGACACTGGGCGCCGACATCGTGCTGCACTCCACCACCAAATACATCGGCGGGCACTCCGATGTCGTGGGCGGTGCGTTGGTCACCGACGACCAGGAGCTGGACGAGGCGTTCGCCTTCCTGCAGAACGGGACCGGCGCGGTGCCGGGCCCGTTCGACGCCTACCTGACCATGCGCGGCCTGAAGACGTTGGTGCTGCGCATGCAGCGGCACAGCGAAAACGCCTCGGCCGTAGCCGATTTCCTCGCCGGCCATCGCGCGGTGAGCACGGTGCTATACCCCGGACTGCGATCACACCCCGGACATGAAATCGCCGCGCGGCAGATGCGCGGCTTCGGCGGGATGGTGTCGGTGCGCATGCGCGGCGGCCGCGACGCCGCCCGCGATCTGTGCGCCAAGACCAAGGTGTTCATCCTGGCGGAATCGCTGGGCGGGGTCGAGTCGCTGATCGAGCATCCCAGCGCCATGACGCATGCCTCGACTGCCGGGTCGCAATTGGAAGTCCCCGACGATCTGGTGCGCCTGTCGGTCGGCATCGAGGACATCGCCGACCTACTGGCTGATCTCGATCGGGCGCTGGGCTAAGCGGGCCGCCACCCTCGGGGGCTAGTCGCCTCGCGACGCGGATGCCCGGTTAGCGGGGCACACGTGCTGACGCGCCCGGCCAGCCGGGCGCTCGCCGAAACGAGGTCGGTTACGAGTGGTAGGGCTCCGCGCTGAGCAGCTTCACCTTCACCGTGTTGCCGTTGGGCACGGTGTAGCTGCGGGTCTCGCCCACCTTGGCGTCGATCAGGGCGCCGCCCAGCGGTGAGTTCGGCGAGTACACCTCGAGCTTGCCGTCGTTGACGCCCTCCTGGCGGGTGGCGATCAGGAAGGTTTCCGTGTCGGACTCGTCGTCGTTGTAGCAGACCTTCACCACCGAGCCCGGCAGCGCGACGCCGGACTGCTTAGGCGCCTCGCCGACCTTCGCGTTGTTCAACAGGTCCTGCAGCTGGCGGATGCGCGCTTCCTGCTGACCCTGCTCTTCGCGGGCGGCGTGGTAGCCACCGTTCTCGCGCAGGTCGCCTTCCTCGCGGCGGTCGTTGATCTCCGCGGCGATGACCGGACGATTCGCAATCAAGTGATCGAGCTCGGCCTTGAGTCGGTCGTGTGACTCCTGGGTAAGCCAGGTAACGGAGGTGTCCGTCATCTCGTCGTGCTCCTCGTATGTTGTTGCGCGAGTTCGCGTTGAGTCCTGTCGGCTCCGCCGCTCCCGACGTATGCGCGTCCCGCCCCGTGTGCTGCCGCTCCGTTTTGCTCAGGCCGCTAATGCAGCAACACGGTCCCAGCCGGAACCGTGTATTAATCCATGTTACCACCGTGCAAACAATTGATGACCCCATATTCGCAGTTCGATCGCGGATTAAGGGGTCACGCAGGGCGCAGGTACGCGGGCACATCGGTGCCGCAGCCATAGATGTCGGCCACCACCGGCGGTTCGAAAGATTTCACCGTCGTCGTCACCTGCACGGTGGGCGCGTCCGACGGCGGTACCAGCAGCTCTCGTCGGCCCGTCTCGCTGCCGTCCTGCGAGCGGACCCGCACGATGCAGTCCACCGGCCGCGACGGATCCGATCGCGTCACGCTGATCGTTATCGACGCCGTCTGGTCGTCGATCACCCGGTAGCCGGCCATCGTCCCTTTGACGTCACTGGTGCCGAACCGGTGATAACCGATGAGAGCGACGACGAGCCCGGCCATGACTACCAGCACGCCCAGCGTGACGATCACCCACCGCCGGGGGATACGAGACAGCCGGGAGCGCCCATAGCGGGCCTCGGGACGCGCGATCGGGGTGTCGGTCATAGCTGGTTGTGCCTGGTTGTCGGCTGCCCGGCACCGGCCGACAGCATGCAACGAACTCGAAACTGGAATTATAGGGTCAGACCGGGCGACCACCAGACTGACAAGGGGGCACGTGAGCGAATTGCGGTTGATGGCGGTGCACGCCCACCCCGACGACGAGTCCAGCAAGGGCGCGGCCACGCTGGCCCGTTACGCCGACGAGGGTCATCGGGTGCTGGTGGTGACGTTGACCGGCGGTGAGCGCGGCGACATCCTCAACCCGGCGATGGACCTGCCCGAGGTGCACGGACACATCGCCGAAATCCGCCGCGACGAGATGGCCAAGGCCGCCGAGATACTCGGCGTGGAACACACCTGGCTGGGTTTCGTCGACTCCGGATTACCCCAGGGCGACCCGCTGCCGCCGTTGCCCGAGGGCTGTTTCGCGCTGGTGCCGCTGGAGGAGTCGGTCGAGGCGCTGGTGCGCGTGGTCCGTGAATTCCGCCCGCACGTGATGACCACCTACGACGAAAACGGCGGTTATCCCCACCCCGATCACATTCGCTGTCATCAGGTTTCGGTCGGCGCGTTCGAGGCGGCCGGCGATTATCGGCGCTTCGCCGACGCCGGCGAGCCGTGGACGGTGTCCAAGCTGTACTACAACCACGGCTTCCTGCGCGCGCGAATGCAGTTGTTGCACGACGAAGCCGTCAAGCACGGCCAAGAACCCCCGTTCAAGAAGTGGCTCGAGCACTGGGACGCCAAGCACGATCCGTTCGAGTCCCGGGTGACCACGCGCGTCGAGTGCTCGGCGTACTTCAGCCAGCGCGACGACGCGCTGCGGGCGCACACCACGCAGATCGACCCCGACCACGACTTCTTTGCCGCTCCCATCGAATGGCAGCAACGGCTCTGGCCCACTGAAGAATTCGAGTTGGCGCGGTCGCGGGTTCCGGTCCGGCTACCCGAGGACGACCTGTTCGCCGGAATCGAGAGCGACGAGTGAATCACCTGTTTCTCGTCGCCGCCGGCTGGCAAGCCGACGGCCCGCCGCGCCACACCGGCCCCGATTTCGGCAAGGCCAGCCCGATCGGTCTGCTGATCATCGTGCTGCTGTTGATCAGCACGCTGTTTCTGTTGCGTTCGATGAACCGGCAGTTGAAGAAGGTGCCGGAAACGTTTGATCCCAAGCACCCCGAACCGGACCAGGCCGCCGACGAAGGCACTGACGCGGTCGACCGGGACAACGGCGATGAGGCGGACGGCTCGCCGCGAGCCCCGGGGTCCGACGATGAGCCCGGCTGACCCCGCTTCCACGAATACCCTTGGGCTGGCGACCAGCCCGTATCTGCGCCAGCACGCCGACAATCCGGTGCATTGGCAGCAGTGGACCCCCGAGGCGCTGGCCGTTGCCGCCGAACGCGACGTGCCCATTCTGCTGTCCGTCGGCTACGCCGCGTGCCACTGGTGTCACGTCATGGCCCACGAATCATTTGACGACGGCGAAGTGGCCGCCGCGATGAACGCCGGATTCGTCTGCATCAAGGTCGACCGTGAGGAACGCCCGGACATCGACGCGGTCTACATGAACGCCACAGTCGCCCTCACCGGGCACGGCGGCTGGCCGATGACGTGTTTCCTCACTCCGGACGGGCGTCCCTTCTTCTGTGGCACCTACTATCCGAAAGAAGGTTTCCTGCAACTTCTTTCGGCTGTATCCGCGACCTGGCGGGAGCGTCGTGGCGAGGTCGAGGAGGCCTCCGACCATATCGCCGGCGAGTTGCGCAGGCTCTCGTCCGGTCTGCCGGGCGGTGGTCCTCCGATAGCGCCGGAGCTGTGCGACCACGCCGTCGCCACGCTGCTCGAGGACCGCGACGCGGTGCACGGCGGGTTCGGCGGTGCGCCCAAGTTCCCGCCGTCGGCGTTGCTCGAGGCGCTGCTGCGCCACTTCGAGCGCACCGGCTCTCCGGATGCGCTTACGGCGGTGGCACACACCGGCAACGCGATGGCCCGCGGCGGCATCTACGACCAGCTGGGCGGCGGCTTCGCCCGCTACAGCGTCGACAACGCCTGGGTGGTACCGCATTTCGAGAAGATGCTGTACGACAACGCACTGTTGCTGCGCGCCTACGCGCACTGGGCCCGGCGCACCGCGGACCCGCTGGCGCGCCGGGTCACCGCGGCGACCGCCCGGTTCCTGCTCGTCGAGTTGGCCGACGGTGCCATGTTCACCTCGTCGCTGGACGCCGACGCCGACGGCCGCGAGGGTTCGACCTATGTGTGGACGCCGGCGCAACTGACCGAGGTGCTCGGACCCGACGACGGCCCCTGGGCGGCAAGCGTTTTCGCGGTCACCGAGAGCGGTACGTTCGAGCACGGCACCTCGGTGCTGCAGGCCCCCGCGAGCGGGAGGGGCCCCCAACCCGTCGACGCGGAGGATCCGCAGCGGCTGGAACGCGTGCGTGCCGCGCTGCTGACGGCCCGCCGCGCCCGGGTCCAGCCCGGGCGTGACGACAAGGTCGTCACCTCGTGGAATGGCCTGGCGATCACCGCGTTGGCTGAGGCCAGCGTGGCGCTGGACGAGCCCGAACTGGTTGAAGCCGCGCGGCGCTGCGCGCGGGCGCTGCTGGATCTGCATGTGGTCGATGGCCGGTTGCGACGCGCCAGCCTGGACGGCGTGGTCGGCGACAGCGTTGCCATCCTCGAGGACCACGCGATGCTGGCCACCGGTCTGCTCGCGCTGTATCAGCTGACCGCCGAGGCGATCTGGCTGACGGCGGCAACCGATCTGCTGGACACCGCGTTGGCGCGCTTCGCCGATCGGGCGCAACCCGGCCGCTGGTTCGACACCGCCGACGACGCCGAGCGGTTAATGCTTCGGCCGGCCGACCCGCTGGACGGCGCGACTCCGTCGGGAGCCTCGTCGATCACCGAGGCGCTGCTGACCGCCGCGCACCTGGTCGACGGTGACCGTGCCCAGCGGTATCTGCGGGCGGTCACCGAATCGCTTGGCGCGCACTCGGTGCTGCTGGAACGCGCGCCGCGGTCGGCCGGGCATTGGCTGGCCGTCGCGGAAGCGGCGGTGCGCGGACCGCTGCAGATCGCGGTCGCGTGCGACCCGTCGGCCTCGACGCTGTTGGCCGACGCGCGACGGCTGGCACCCGGCGGGGCGATCGTGGTGGGCGGGGAGGCGGATTCGTCGGCGCTGCTGGCCGGCCGGCCCCGGGTGGGCGGCGCCGACGCCGCCTACGTGTGCCGCGGCCAGGTCTGCGACCTGCCGGTGACCGGCGCAACCGAACTGGCCGCCGCCCTGGGTGTTGCGGGTCACTGAAGCCGATGGTGGCGACCCGCAGCGCCCGGCTGCGCCGCGCTGGCGATCACCACTAGCGCGGGGTTACCCTGCGTCCCATGCCGAATGCCGCGAGGACCGAAGCGATCAGGAATACGGTCAACCGCTACATCGAACTGGTCGCCAAGGGCAGCGCCGATGACTTGGTCGAGTTGTACGCCGACGATGCCACCGTCGAAGATCCGGTCGGCGGCGAGGTGCACATCGGCCGGCAGGCGATCCACGGCTTCTATTCCGCGGTCAACGAAGTGCAGCGCGAATGCGAACTGGTGACGCTGCGCGTCGCAGGCAACGAGGCGGCGTTCCAGTTCCGGCTGACCGTGACCGCGGGCGAGCACCGCATGGTGATCGAGCCGATCGACGTCATGGTGTTCGACAGCCGAGGCAAGATCGCCTCGATGAAGGCCTACTGGTCCCCGGAGGACGACGTCACCCCGGCCTGAGCGGGGTGACGAGGCAGCCCTATCCGCCCGCCAGCCAGGCGTGGTCGCTTGTGTAGAAGACGGCGAACCACATGGCGATGTAGTGCAGGATCGCCGCGATCGCGGTGAAGGCGTGGAAGAACTCGTGATAGCCGAACGTCTTGGGCCACGGGTCGGGCCAGCGCAGCCCGTAGAAGATGCCCCCCACGCTGTAGAACACGCCGCCCACCGCCAGCAGCACCATCGCGGCCACGCCGGCCTGGTGCACGATCGTGGGGGCGAACCAGACGGCCACCCATCCCAGCAGCAGATAGAGCGGCACGCCGACCCAGCGCGGCGCCGTCGGCCAGCACATCTTCAACGCGATGCCCGCGGCCGCGCCGCCCCACACGATGCACTGCACCAACACCCCGGTGTCCTGCGGCATGACCAGCCGCGCGAACGGCGTGTAGCTACCGGCGATGAAGACGAAGATCATCGAATGGTCGAGCCGCTTCATTCGGCTGCGCGCGACGTCTGACTTCCACTGCACGCGGTGATAGGTGGCGCTGACCGCGAACATCGCCACCGTCGCGGCGGCGTAGACCAGCGTCGAATGGCCGGCGCGGGGCGAGGAGACCGCCCACGACACCGACACCAGCGTGGCGCCGGTGATGATGGCCAGCCACGCGGAGACGAAGTGGATCCAGCCGCGCATCCGGGGCTTGCCCAGGATCTGGGCGGCGCCCTCGACGAACTGTTCGACGGTGTTGCCCGGAACGATCGCGTCGGGTTCGGGCTCCGGGTTGGGGGCGGTACTGGTCTGACTGCTCATTGTCTTCTGTGTCATGTTCTCGCAACTAGGGATACCAGTGGGAAGGTCGGCCAAGGCTGTTCAAGACCCACAGTAGCCAGGGATGGTTACGGCGCAGTCTCGACTTTGGCGCCGACCGGGCCGAAACGAGACCGGTGAATAAATCACCGCTGGCAGTAGGGTGATTGTTCGTGGAAATTATTCCGCCGCGGCTCAAAGAGCCGCTGTATCGCGTCTACGAGTTGCGGCTGCGGCAGGGCCTGGCCGCCTCGAAGTCCCAGCTGCCGCGGCACATCGCCGTGCTGTGCGACGGTAACCGGCGGTGGGCGCGCGACGCGGGATACGAGGACGTCAGCTACGGCTACCGAATGGGCGCGTCCAAGATCGCCGAGATGCTCCGCTGGTGCCAGGAAGCAGGCGTCGAAATGACGACGGTGTACCTGCTGTCCACGGAAAATCTGCAACGCGATCCCGACGAGTTGGCGGGGCTGATCGAAGTCATCACCGACGTCGTCGAGGAGATCTGCGCACCGGCCAATCGCTGGAGCGTGCGCACGGTGGGGGACTTGGAACTGCTCGGCGACGAGCCGGCCCGCCGGTTGCGCGGGGCCGTCGAGTCCACACCGAGCGTCGCGCCGTTCCACGTCAACGTGGCGGTCGGCTACGGAGGCCGGCAGGAGATCGTCGGCGCGGTGCGTGCGTTGCTCAACAAGGAACTCGCTAACGGCGCCACCGCCGAGGAACTCGTCGACGCGGTAACGGTCGACGCCATCTCCGAGAACCTCTACACGTCCGGGCAGCCCGACCCCGACCTGGTGATCCGCACGTCGGGTGAGCAACGGCTGTCCGGATTTCTGCTGTGGCAGAGCGCCTATTCGGAGATGTGGTTCTGCGAGACGCATTGGCCTGCCTTCCGCCGCGTCGACTTCTTGCGCGCGCTGCGCGACTACAGCCGGCGGGATCGCCGGCACGGAAAGTAACTCTCGAAGCCCTTAAGGGCCCGCTTGCCTGCGTGCCACACTGAGTGCATGGCTGCGCTGTCGGCGGTGGTGTTCACGCTGAGCGCCTGGCTGGGTCTCTATCTGGCGGCTCGCGATCCGCGCAAACCCGTTCTCGCTTTGGCGGCGATCGGACTCTGTGGGTTCGCGCTCGTCGTGGGGCTGGACGCGGTCCGGACCGCCAGTCCCGTGTACGCCCAGGCGTTGAGCAGTGTGGAGATCTATCTGGCGACCATTCCCGGACTGGCGTGGTTCGCGGTGCTCGTCGAGTTGTCCCGGCCCAGCGACGTCTCCCGGGGGCGCACCCGCGAGTTGTTGCTCGTGGCCGGGGTTGCCGCGCTGACCTTGTGCGGGGCGACGTTGGCCGGCAGCGTCGACGGGCCGCTGCGGCCGGGGCACTGGCTGATGTTCGCGGTGATCTCGGTGTCGACGCTCGCCGCGATGGCCGTCGTGTTGCGCCGGCCGCGACGGCCGAAGCCGGCGGTGGGCCTCGCCATTACCGCCACGCTGTTCTTCGCGCTGAGCAACGCGATCCTGATCATTCCGCTGGGCCTGGTGCCCAGCTGGGTCGCGCTGGCGTCGACGAGTTGCGACGTCTTGGGGCTCGGAGTCGCCGTCGCCCTGTGGGACGCGTTCGACGAGGGTCACGCGCTGCGCGCCGACATGCTCCGCTCGTTCGCCGGTTCGGTGGCGGTGGCGGTGCTGTTCGGCGGCCAGGCGCTGATGGGGTTGGCGGTGACCCGCGACGATCCCGGCGCCCAGACCGCGCTTTCCGTGCTCTTGTTCACCAGCCTGGCGATCGCGATCACCGTGCAGGTGCTCGCGGATCCGCTGGCCGGCGTGCTCGACCGGCTGGCATTCTCGAAATCGCCTGCGCTGCGGGCGGATCGGGCCGCGCTGCGGCACACCGGTGCGGCACTGCCGCTGCGGCAGGAGCACCCGCTCGCCGACCTCGACGACGTCACCTTCGCCAGACTCACCCGGCGGGCACTGGGCCACTACGGCGACCTGACCAAGCTGGTCGCGAGTCCGCTGACCGCGTTACCGGTGATCGACGAGCGGCTGGCGGCCCGGGGAGCCCCCGATCAACCGATCGAGCGGGCCAACGAACTCAAGGCCGTGCTGGCCGACGGCATAGCGCGGCTCAAACCCCGCGACGGCGGCGACTTCGGGACCAGCGAAGAGTGGCGGTACTACAACTCGCTGTACTTTCCCTACGTTGTCGGGGTGCGCGCCTACGCGCAGAACGCCACCGCCTCGGGCCTGGATCCGACCGCGCGCCAGGCCTGGCAGTGGTTCGTCACCGAGGTGCCCCAGCGTTCGTTGCACAACTGGCAGAACGCCGCGGCCCGCCTGATCGCCGCCGATCTTCGTGGCCGGATCCCGGTTCCCAGCGACTCGAACGGGTAGCGAGTCACCGCGGCGATGCCCGCACCCCTGTGACTTCTGGGGCCGATGAGGCGTTACGACTGGCGCGTGTCAAATATTTACCCGCCGACGGGAATAGTCGGGTGAACCACCTCGTCGTTGTACCCGTGGCATTAGTTGGCAGCGCCACGAGTCGATATGGCAGTGCACTGGCGGCACCCTCAAAGCTGTTCGACCCAACCCGCCATCGCGAGGAGTAAGCAGATGAGCTCTATTACCGGCGTATCAACCATCCCGACCCGGCCCCTCTACGACTCAACGGATTCGCTGTTGCGTTTTGCCGTACGTGCCGACGCGACCCTGACCGGCATGTTCGGTTTGGCCGTCGCCTTCCTCGCCGACCCGATTTCGTCGCTGA
Source organism: Mycobacterium sp. 852002-51971_SCH5477799-a (assembly GCF_001667145.1). Lineage (GTDB taxonomy): Bacteria > Actinomycetota > Actinomycetes > Mycobacteriales > Mycobacteriaceae > Mycobacterium. Next base: position 8,445 of record NZ_LZIF01000096.1, on the reverse strand, counting down.
CCGGCCTGACGTCGTTCCAGGAATACGGCGTGGGCGTCGTTTTCGTGCTCGCCGGGCTGCTGGTGTTCAGCCTCGGTGCGCTGCCGGATCTGCGGCGTGTCGGCAACAGCGTCATGGTAGTCAACGTCGCGTTCACGCTGGCCGCGATCGTCGGCGCGGAGGCGCTGCCGCTGACGCTGACCGGCGTCGCGTTGACGCTGGCCAGCGGCGCGTACACCGCGGCGTTCGCGGGGTTGCAATACCTGGGTGTGCGCCGCCTCGAGGCATGACCTGCAGTGCGTTCAGCGTGCGGCGTTAAAGCTTGCGCAACCGCAGCCGGTTGATGGAGTGGTCGGCGTCTTTGCGCAGCACCAGGGTGGCGCGCGGCCGGGTCGGAAGGATGTTCTCGACCAGATTGGGTCGGTTGATGGAGCGCCAGATCTCGCGGGCGGCGGCGACCGCCTTCGTGTCGTTCAACGCCGAGTAGTGGTGGAAGTGCGATTCGGGATCCGCAAAGGCGGTGCCGCGCATGGCCAAGAACCGCGATATGTACCACTGTTCGATGTCTTCGATTCGGGCGTCGACGTAGACGCCGAAGTCGAACAGGTCCGACACCATCAGGGTCGGACCGGTCTGCAAAACGTTGAGGCCCTCCAGGATCAGGATGTCGGGGTGGCGGACCACGTGCTTGGCCCCGGGGATGATGTCGTATTTGAGGTGCGAATAGACGGGCGCGCACGCGTAGTCCGAACCGGATTTGACCGAGGTCACGAACCGCATCAGAGCCCGGCGGTTATAGCTTTCCGGAAACCCCTTGCGGTGCATCAGGTTCCGCCGGTCCAGCTCGGCATTCGGGTACAGGAAGCCGTCGGTGGTGACCAGGTCCACCCGGGGGTGATGGTCCCAGCGCGCCAGGAGCGCCTGCAGCACACGCGCGGTCGTCGACTTTCCGACGGCCACGCTGCCGGCCACCCCGATGATGAACGGCACCGGCCGGTTCGGGTTCTGCTGAGGTTCGCCAAGGAATTCCGCGGTGGCGGCGAACAGCCGCTGGCGCGCGGCGACCTGCAGGTGTATGAGCCGCGCCAGCGGCAAATAGACCTCTTCGACTTCGAGCAAGTCGATTTGTTCGCCCAGGCCCCGCAGGCCGACGAGTTCTTCCTCGGTGAGGGCCAGCGGCGTCGACATACGAAGCGCACGCCATTGCTTTCGGTCGAACTCCACATAAGGGCTCGGCTCGCTAAGCCGCGGCATAGTGCAAGTGTTACAGCAGCGTCGAAATGCCGAACGGCTGGGCTGGCGAAAAGTCGGCGCTGGATAGACTGGCGGCCGTGACTGCTGCACCTGACGCCCGCCCCTCGACGTCCGTGATGTCCGCCCCGCTGGCCGACGTCGACCCGGATATCGCCGAGCTGCTCGGCAAAGAGCTCGCCCGGCAACGCGACACGCTCGAGATGATCGCGTCGGAGAACTTCGTGCCGCGTGCGGTGCTGCAGGCGCAGGGCAGCGTGCTGACCAACAAGTACGCCGAGGGGTTGCCGGGTCGCCGCTACTACGGCGGCTGCGAGTACGTCGACGTGGTGGAGAACATCGCCCGTGACCGGGCCAAGGCGCTCTTCGGAGCCGACTTCGCCAACGTGCAGCCGCATTCGGGTGCCCAGGCCAACGCCGCCGTACTGCACGCGCTGATGTCGCCGGGGGAGCGGCTGCTGGGTCTGGACCTGGCCAACGGTGGTCACCTGACGCACGGCATGAAGCTGAACTTCTCGGGCAAGCTGTACGAGAACGGTTTCTACGGCGTCGACCCGACGACGCATCTGGTCGACATGGACGCGGTACGCGCCCGTGCGCTGGAATTCCGCCCCAAGGTGATCATCGCGGGCTGGTCGGCCTACCCGCGGATTTTGGACTTCGCGGCGTTCCGGTCGGTCGCCGACGAAGTCGGCGCCAAGCTCTGGGTGGACATGGCGCACTTCGCCGGCCTCGTCGCGGCCGGACTGCACCCCTCTCCGGTGCCGCACGCCGACATCGTCTCGACCACGGTGCACAAGACGCTCGGCGGCGGCCGCTCGGGCATGATCCTGGGCAGGCAGGAGTACGCCAAGGCCGTCAATTCGGCGGTGTTCCCGGGCCAGCAGGGCGGCCCCCTCATGCACGTCATCGCCGGCAAGGCCGTGGCGCTGAAGATCGCGAGCACCCCCGAATTCGTCGAGCGGCAGCAGCGCACGCTCTCCGGTGCGCGCATCCTCGCCGAGCGGCTGTTGGCCGCCGATGTCGCGAAGGCCGGCGTGTCGGTGGTCAGCGGCGGCACCGACGTGCACCTGGTCCTGGTGGACCTGCGCAACTCCCCGCTCGACGGGCAGGCCGCCGAGGACCTGCTGCACGAGGTCGGCATCACCGTCAACCGCAACGCCGTGCCCAACGACCCGCGCCCGCCGATGGTCACCTCCGGGCTGCGGATCGGAACGCCCGCGCTGGCCACCCGCGGCTTCGGCGACAGCGAGTTCAGTGAGGTTGCCGACGTCATCGCCGCCGCGTTGGCGGCCGGCAGTTCGGCCGACGTCGCGGGGCTACGGCAGCGTGTGACCCGGCTGGCGCAGGAGTTTCCCCTGTACGACGGCCTCGAAGACTGGGCGCTGGTCGGCCGCTGACCCGGCCGGCGGCGCGTTTCGGGACGAAAAGTCACCAGTTGCCGCGACACGGCCCGGCCGATTTCATGAACCTGTGTACGCAGGTTACGGTTATCTCATGGCCGAAAGACCTGTCGCTAATGCGCTGACCCTGGAACTCGAGCCGGTCGTCGAAGCGAACATCGACCGCCACCTGTCCACCGAAGAAATCTGGTTCGCGCACGACTACGTGCCGTTCGACCGGGGCGAGAACTTCGCCTTCCTGGGTGGACGCGACTGGGACCCGTCATCGATGACGCTGCCGAGGCCGTTGACCGACGCCTGCGAAATCATGCTGCTGCTCAAGGACAATCTCGCCGCGCACCACCGCGAGCTGGTCGAGCACTTCATCCTGGAGGACTACTGGGGCCGCTGGCTGGGCCGGTGGACCGCCGAGGAGCACCTGCACGCGATCGCGCTGCGTGAGTACCTGGTGGTGACCCGCGAGGTCGACCCCACCGCCAACGAAGAGGCCCGCGTCCAGTACGTCATGAAGGGCTACCGCGCCGACACCTACTCGCAGGTGGAAACGCTGGTGCACATGGCCCTCGTCGAACGCACCCACGCGGTGTTCTGCGAAAACCTGGCCGCAAAGCTCGAGGAGCCCATCCTGGCCGGTCTCATCGATCGGATCGCCCGCGATGAGCGGCGCCACGAACTCTTCTTCTCGAACCTCGTCGCGCACTGCCTCGAGTACACCCGCGACGAGACCATCGCAGCGATCGCGGCCCGGGCGGCCGATCTGCAGGTGCCCGGCGCCGACATCGACGCGTACCTGGACAAGGTGCAGAACGTCGAAAAGGCAGGCATTTTCGGCCCCGAGCAACTGCGCCAAGCGATCTCGGACCGCATCACCGCATGGGGGCTCGCGGACGAGCCCCAACTGCGCCAACTCGTCGTCGGCTGAGTCGGCCCGCACGCATCTCTTGACACCGGCCACCGGATGAAGGTGGTCGCGGCACGCCACGTCGGCGCGCCTGCACAGCGGGCACGCGGCCACGGGAGTAGCGTCGTTCCCGATGGTCAGCGTCATGCTCTGCTGCCAGGGCGGCACCTCCCGTCATCACAAGGGAAGGACCGGCCCCGGTCCTGGTGCTGCGGTTCCCGTCGACATGCCTGTGCGGGTCCGCGCGGGCTCATCCCGCTCGAGGAGCGCTACGTGACCGATATCCGGACCTACGTGATCGACACTTCCGTGCTGCTGTCCGACCCTTGGGCGTGCAGCCGGTTCGCCGAACACGAGGTGGTTGTTCCGTTGGTGGTGATCAGCGAGCTGGAGGCCAAACGCCACCACCACGAGCTGGGATGGTTCGCCCGCCAGGCGTTGCGGCTGTTCGATGACCTTCGGCTCCTGCACGGACGGCTGGATCAGCCCATTCCCGTTGGGGCGCAGGGTGGTTCGCTGCACGTCGAGCTCAACCACACAGACCCTTCGGTGCTGCCGGCCGGTTTCCGCAGCGACAGCAACGACTCCCGGATCCTGAGTTGCGCCGCCAACCTCGCGGCCGAAGGCAAGCGAGTTACGTTGGTCAGCAAGGACATTCCGCTTCGGGTCAAGGCCGCCGCGGTAGGGCTGGCCGCCGACGAATACCACGCGCAGGACGTGGTCGCCTCCGGGTGGTCGGGAATGCGCGAGATCGAGACCGCCACCGAAGACATCGACGCCCTGTTCACCGATGGCGAGATTGATCTGGTGGAAGCGCGAGACCTGCCCTGCCACACCGGTGTTCGGCTGCTCGGCGGTAGCTCTCATGCGCTAGGCCGGGTCAACGCGGACAAACGCGTCCAGCTGGTGCGCGGCGACCGCGAGGCGTTCGGGCTACGCGGACGCTCGGCCGAACAGCGGGTTGCGCTCGACCTGCTGCTCGACGAGTCGGTGGGCATCGTGTCGCTGGGCGGCAAGGCGGGCACCGGCAAGTCGGCGCTCGCGTTGTGCGCCGGTCTGGAGGCGGTGCTGGAGCGACGCACCCAACGCAAGGTGGTCGTCTTCCGCCCGCTCTACGCCGTCGGCGGCCAGGAGCTGGGGTATCTGCCCGGCAGCGAAAGCGAAAAGATGGGCCCGTGGGCCCAGGCCGTCTTCGACACCCTCGAGGGTCTGGCCAGCCCGGCGGTGCTGGAGGAAGTGCTGTCCCGCGGCATGCTCGAAGTGCTTCCGCTGACCCACATCCGCGGCCGGTCGCTGCACGACTCTTTCGTCATCGTCGACGAGGCGCAGTCGCTGGAGCGCAACGTCCTGCTGACCGTGCTGTCCAGGTTGGGCACCGGATCGCGGGTGGTGCTCACGCACGACATCGCGCAGCGCGACAACCTGCGGGTGGGCCGCCACGACGGGGTCGCGGCCGTGATCGAGAAGCTCAAGGGCCACCCGCTGTTCGCCCACATCACCCTGTTGCGCAGCGAGCGATCGCCGATCGCCGCCCTGGTCACCGAGATGCTCGAGGAGATCGCAGGCCCGCAGTGAGGCGCCTGACCAGCGCGCTCGATCCCGGGTAAAGCCCTCTTCGATAAACTTCGACGGTGGCGAAACGACCCGACACCCAAGCCTGGCGCTACTGGCGCACGGTTGTCGGCGTGGCGGCGGCCGTCGCGGTGCTGGTAATCGGCGGGCTCACGGGTCATGTGACACGTGCCGACGACCTGAGCTGCTCGGTCATCAAGTGCGTGGCGCTGACCTTCGACGACGGGCCGGGCCCTTTCGACGAGCGGCTGCTGCACATCCTGAAGGAGAACGACGCCAAGGCCACCTTCTTCCTGATCGGCAACAAGGTGGCCGCCAACCCGGCAGGGGCCAAGCGCATCGCCGACGCGGGGATGGAAATCGGCAGCCACACCTGGGAACACCCCAACATGACCACGATCCCGCGCGAAGACATCGCCGCCCAGTTCTCGAAGGCCAACGACGCGATCACCGCCGCGACCGGACGCACCCCGAACCTGTATCGACCCGCGGGTGGATTGTCCGACCCGGTGGTGCGCCAGACCGCCGGCCAATTCGGGCTGGCTGAAATACTTTGGGATGTCATCCCTTTCGATTGGGCGAACGACTCTAATACGGCGGCGACGCGCTACATGCTGATGACCTACATCAAGCCGGGCTCGGTGGTGTTGTTCCATAACACCTACTCGAGCACGGTGGATCTGGTGTATCAGTTCATCCCGGTGCTCAAGGCCAACGGCTACCGGCTTGTGACGGTCAGCGATCTGCTTGGACCACGGGCACCCGGCAGCAGTTACGGCAGCCGGGAGAACGGTCCGCCCGTCAACGGGCTGCGCGACATCCCGCCCGGCGACATCCCCACGCTGCCCAACACGCCCTCGCCGAAACCGATGCCCAACTTCCCGATCACCGACATCCCAGGGCAGAACTCCGGCGGGCCGAATAATGGTGCGTAGAGCTGATTTCGGACTACACGCGACTACCTCTTCATGATCACCGTGGGCCGGCTTCGGGATCGGCTCCCGCCGTCATGGCGTGGCCAGGCGCGGCAGCGCGCCACGGGACAACGAAAGTCTGTTCGGCGGTGGTTGATCCAGTACGGGTTCGACCTGAGCCTGTCCTACGTCCTGGCCGTCGTCGAAGCGGCCGCCATCCTGATTCCCCTGCGGGGACACACTTCCGTCGGTGACAGCTCGGACTTCGCGCGGCAGAACACGGCACCGGTGGTGCTGCTCGTCGTGCTGAGCATCATCGGCGTCACGGTGGCCGGCGCGGTGAGCCTGGCTCCCATCCTGCGCTGGTATGTCGCGGGTGATGATCCCACCCCGGAACAATGCGAAGCCGTGATGAAGCTGGCCGGCCGCCAGTCGGCGATCCTGGTGACGGCCTGGGCGTTCAGTGGCGGAATCTTCATCCTGTTGAACCTGGCTGGCGGCGCCCGACTCCTGCTGCCCATTGTGCTCGGTGTGCTGCTCGGCGGATCGGCCGCTGCTGCCACCGGGATGCTGCTCGCGCAACGCACCCTGCGGCCCATCATGCGCGCCGCCACCCTGGGCGCCGAGCCACGACTGACGGTACCCAGCGTGTACGCGCGACTGGTTCTGTTGTGGTTCCTGTGCAGTGCATTCCCGATCGCCGTGATCGCGACGCTGGTGGTCCTCCGTTCGTACGGGTGGTTGATCGAGAAGTCGGCGTCATTGGATGTGCCGATTCTGGTGGTGTCGCTGGCAGCGTTGGTGCTGGGATTGCCGACGATGATGTTGACCTCGCGGTCCATCTCGGATCCGATCGGCGAGGTCGTCGATGCGATGGCAGAGGTCGAGCACGGCCGCATGGAGACATACGTCGGGGCCTACGAGCGCTCCCAAATCGGCCGTCTGCAAACAGGATTCAACCGGATGGTAAGCGGACTCGCCGAGCGAGATCGGCTGCGTGATTTGTTCGGACGCCATGTCGGGGCCGACGTCGCACAGCGCGCGCTCGACGAGGGGGCATCCCTGTCGGGCGACGTGGTCGAAGCGGCAGTGCTTTTCATCGACCTGGTGGGATCCACCCAGCTCGCCGAAAGTCGGCCCCCGCAACAGGTCGCCGAGGTGCTCAACGACTTCTTCCGCATCGTCGTGCACGCCGTCGACGAACACCACGGGCTGATCAACAAATTCGCCGGCGATGCCGCACTGGCCGTCTTCGGGGTGCCGTTGCCGACGAGCGAACCGGCATCGTCGGCGTTGGCGACCGCTCGTGTGCTCGGTTCCCAACTGCGAAGCCTGCCGGTCGATTTCGGGATCGGCGTCTCAGCGGGGCGGGTCTTCGCCGGCAACGTCGGCGCCGAAAACCGGTATGAGTACACCGTGATCGGAGACGCCGTCAATGAAGCCGCGCGGCTGGCCGACCTCGCCAAAACCTCCGACCGGCGGATCCTGTGTTCGGCGGGGGCCATCGATGCCGCGGGCGAGGACGAGCGCGCGCAGTGGGCCGAATGCTATTCCACGGTACTGCGCGGGCGATCCGAGGCCACCCACGTCTCGGCGCCGACGGGCTAAGCGGCTAGCGGGCCGCTCCGCGTCAGGACTTGGAAACCTTCAGCGCGGCAATGATTTTGCCGACGAGGTCCGCCGAAGCGGCGTCGCCGATGGGTGTGCTGCCGATGAAGACGGTCACCGGCTTGGTGTCGACGGCGATGATGGTGACGGAGTCACCCTTGACGTTGCGGGTGGGGTCGGCGATCGTCACGTCGGCGTCGACCCGGGCGGCCTTCGTGCCGTCGACGGTGATCGACGAAGACTTCGTCGGTCCGAGCGTGGGCTGCGCGTTCGCGTAACCGGGCCCTGCGACGATGCATTGCATCAATTTCGTGGCCTGGGCCGAAAGGTCCATGCTGGGAACGAAATTGGTGACGGCGACCTCGGCCGTCATCATCCACTGATTGGCCCCGGGCACGTCCTGGGCGACACCCAGTCCGCCGATCAGGTTCGGGCCCTGGTCGTCGGAGAACACCGTCCACCCGCCCGGCGCCGCGCTGGCGGGGAACGAAAGCTTGCCCGCGGCAAGCGAGTCGGTCCGGGGCATCTCACCGCCGGACACGTTCGGGGTGCAATCGGTCGCGTTCTGTGCGGAGTTCTTCGGCTGTGAGACCGAGGTGCTCGTTGTCGAGGGCGCGGTGGCGGGCTTGTTGTCATGGCCGCCTCGCATCACCAGCAGTGTTGCCACCAGCGCGATGACCGCCAGCACGACCAGACCGGCGACGATCAGCCACGGCAGCTTCGAGCCGCGACCACCCGGTGGCGGTCCCGGGGGGTAGGGCCCGCCAGGGCCGGCCGGCGGAAACTGTTGTCCGGGTTGGGGATACTGCTGGTAGGG
>NZ_LZIF01000095.1 GCF_001667145.1 Mycobacterium sp. 852002-51971_SCH5477799-a | reverse complement strand
TTTTATGACCGACCCGCACGAGATGCGGGCGATGGCGGGCCGCTTCGAGGTGCACGCCCAGACCGTTGAGGACGAGGCCCGCAAGATGTGGGCGTCGTCGATGAACATCGCCGGCTCGGGCTGGAGCGGTCAGGCCCAGGCCACCTCGTACGACACCATGGGTCAGGTCAACCAGGCCTTCCGCAACATCGTCAACATGCTCCACGGAGTGCGCGATGGACTGATTCGCGACGCGAATAACTACGAGCAGCAAGAGCAGGCCTCGCAGCAAATCCTCGGCAGCTAGCAGTCGAACCGGCTGCTGCTCAACACTTTAAGGAGCTATGCAAATGAGCATTAACTACCAGTTCGGCGATGTAGACGCCCACGGTGCCTTGATCCGTGCCCAGGCCGCGTCCTTGGAGGCTGAGCACCAGGCCATCGTTCGTGATGTGCTTGCTGCCGGCGACTTCTGGGGCGGTGCGGGTTCGGTGGCATGCCAGGAGTTCATCACCCAGTTGGGTCGCAACTTCCAGGTCATCTACGAGCAGGCCAACGCGCACGGACAGAAGGTTCAGTCCGCGGGCAGCAACATGGCCAGCACCGACAGCGCCGTCGGGTCC
>NZ_LZIF01000094.1 GCF_001667145.1 Mycobacterium sp. 852002-51971_SCH5477799-a | reverse complement strand
ATCTGCTGCTGCAACCCCGCCGGCCAGTCCACGGCCACGCTGGCCCCGCGATAGTCGGCCACCGCCGGATAGGGCCGGTCGGTCGGCAGCTGCAGCCGCTCGGGCATCCCGGCCAGGGCCTGCTCCCAGTAGGCCAGCTGTGCAGCTATACGGCTCTGGGCATCGTTGAGCTCGCCGAGCTGCGCGCGTTGCCACAGCGTGTAGTCGACATACTGCACCGGCAACGGGGCCCACGCAGGGTCTCGTCCCGCGCACCGGCTGGCATATGCGACACCCAGGTCACGCATCAGCGGGGTGATCGACAAGCCGTCGGCGGCGATGTGATGCACCGTGGCCACCAAAAGGTGCTCGTCGTCGGTGACGCGGAAAAGCTGTGCCCGCAAGGGGATCTCGGTGGCCAGATCGAACGGGCGACGCGCCGCCGCGTCGACTGCGTCATTCAGGTGGCCCGCCGGCCAGACCGTGGCATCGATGATTTGCCAACCGAAGTCGGCCCGTTCAACCGGGGTGATCACCTGCTGCCCTGTGCCGTCGACCGCGGGGAACAGCGTGCGCAGACTCTCATGGCGGCCAACAACGTCGGCCAGCGCCGCACCCAACGCCTCGGCGTCCAGCCGCCCGCGCAACCGCAAGACCACCGGCATGTTGTAAACCGGGGAGCGCCCTTGCAACTGCTCGATGAACCACAACCGCTGCTGGGCAAACGACAACGGCAGCACGTCAGGCCGCTCGCCGGCCACCAATGGCTCTACCCGACCCGCCTCCGCATCGATTCGGGGCGCCAATTGGGCAACAGTGGGCGCCTCGAACACCGCCCGCACCGAGAGGCCGGCGTCCAAGCCGCTGTTGATCGCGGCGACCAGGCGCATCGCCGACAGCGAATCGCCACCCAAATTGAAGAACGAATCATCGATTCCGACGCGTTCGACACCGAGGACCTCGGCGTAGATGCCGGCCAGGATCTCCTCGACCGCGTTGCTTGGGGCCCGGTATTGATCGGCATCGGTGTATTCGGGTGCCGGCAACGCCCGCCGATCGAGCTTGCCGTTAACCGTCAGCGGTAACGCCTGTAGAACCACCACCGCGGCCGGAACCATGTAGGCCGGGAGCCCCTCGGCCAGCGCCGCACGCGCCTGGCCCGGGTCGACGCTACCGGTGACGTAACCGACCAGGCGTTTGTCGCCCGGTTGATCCTCGCGGGCGACCACCGCGGCCTGCTGCACCCCGTCGAGCGCAGCCAGCGTGGCCTGGATTTCACCCAATTCGATGCGGTAGCCGCGGATCTTGACCTGCTCATCAGCACGCCCCAGATACCGCAGCTGCCCGTCAGCGCCCCAAAACACCAGATCGCCGGTGCGGTAGATCCGTGCCCCCGCGCCCCCGAACGGGCAGGCCACAAACCTCGACGCGGTCAAACCCGCGCGTCGCCAATACCCGCACCCCACCCCGGCGCCCGCCACGTACAACTCGCCGACCACGCCGGCCGGCACCGGGCGCAGGCACCCGTCCAGCACGAAGAATGCCGCGTGTGCCACCGGCGAGCCGATCGGCGGCGCACCCGAACCCGCGGTCAGCGGCGCGCTGAGGGCCACCCACATGGTGGTTTCGGTGGGGCCATATTCGTTGATCATGACCCGCCCCGGCGCCCACCGATCCACCACCTCGCCCGGGCACGCCTCCCCACCCACCAGTAGGGCGACCGAATCCAATCCCTCGGGCGACAACATCCCCGCCGCGGACGGGGTCTGGCTTAAGACGCTGACCTTTTCGTCCACCAGTAACGCGTGAAGTTCCTCCGCCGAGCGGGCCACCTCTTCGGGCACCACCACCAGCCGGCCGCCGTGCAGCAGCGCACCGAAGATCTCCCAGCCCGAGATGTCGAAGCTATAGGAGTGCCATTGCGTCCATACCCGCCCCGGCGCCGCGAGACGCGGATCCAGAGAGGTCAACAGCTGGGCCACGTTGTGGTGGGTGATGGCCACGCCCTTGGGCGTGCCGGTGGTCCCGGAGGTGTAAATGAGGTAAGCGAGATCGTCTGGTGCCGGCGTGGGCAGTGCGGTGCTGGGTTGGGCGGCGACGGCGGCGTCGTTGACGTCGATGATCACCACGTCATGGCCGTCCAGCCGGTCGACCAGATCGACGGTGGTGATCGCGGCCGTCGGCGCGGCGTCGGCAATCATGAAGTCGATCCGGGATGACGGCAGCGTCGCGTCGATCGGTAGGTAGGCCGCTCCGGTCTTGAGCACCGCCAGGATCGCCACGATCGCCTCAGCCGAATGGGGCAGCACCAGCGCGACGCACTCGCCAGGGCGGGCGCCATGGTTCGCCAACACGTGCGCCAGCCGGTTCGCGGCCTCGTCGAGCTCGCGATAGCTCCACGAATGCTTCGCGCAGGTCAGCGCGGGGGCATCGGGCGTCCGGCTTACTTGCGCGGCGAACAACGCCGGAACCGATACCGGCGTGGGCGCCGCCTCCGTCAGTACCGCCCGGTTGCCCCACCGGTCGAGCCGGTCGTGCTCAGCCGCATCAAGCAGATCCATCGCCGACAACCGCCGCGTCGGGTCGGCCGTGAGCGCCATCAGCACCCGTTCCAACCGTTTGATCAGCGTCTCGATGGTGTCGGCGTCGAAAACGTCGGCGCGGAATTCGACGGTGCCGCCGATCCCGGCCGGCTCACCGGCCTCGGTCCAGCGTTCGGCCAGGAAGAACGAAAGGTCCATGCGGGCGGTGCGGGTGTCGACCGGCACAGGTGTGGCCTGCAGATCACCCAGGGTCATTGCGGCGTCGGGCCCGTTGTGCTGCCAGGTCAGGTTCTGCCAGCCCAACACCACCTGAATCAGCGGCGAATGGCTGAGCGATCGGGTCGGATTGAGCCGCTCGACGATCAGCTCGAAAGGCACGTCCTGGTGTTCATAGGCGGCCAGGCTGCGCCGCCGCACCTGGGCCAGCAGCTCCGCGACGGTGGGATCACCCGCCAGGTCGACGCGGAGCACCAGCGTGTTGAAGAAACATCCAACCAAGTCATCGAGTTCGGGGTCGCGGCGCCCGGCGACCGGGAAGCCTACCGCGACGTCGCTGCTGGCGCTGATCTTCGCCAGCAGCACCGCCAAGGCGGCCTGCACCACCATGAAACTTGTCGCATTGTGCTCGCGCGCAACCCGCTGCACCCGCTGCTGTAGCTCGGCCGGCCAATCGACCGCCACGTCGGCGCCGCGGTAATCGGCAACCGCCGGATAGGGCCGATCGGTGGGAAGCTGCAGGCGTTCGGGCATACCGGCGAGAGCATCCTCCCAAAAGCCCAGCTGCGCGGCTATGGGGCTCTCGCTGTCCGCCAGATCGCCGAATTGCTCGCGCTGCCACAGGGCGTAATCGGCATACTGCACCGGCAACGGTGCCCAGTCGGGGGCCCGTCCCGCGCGTCGGCTGGCATACGCCACACCCAAATCGCGCGCCAGCGGCGCGATAGACCCGCCGTCCGCCGCGATGTGATGCACCACGATCATTAGCACGTGCTCGTCGTCGGCCACGCGGAAAAGCCAAGCGCGCAAAGGGATTTCGCTGGCCAGATCAAACGCGTAGCGCGCCGCCGCGCCGATGGCCTCGCTCAATTGGGCTGTGGACCAGCCGGTGGCATCAACGACGTCCCACCCAAAGTGGGCCTGCTCGGCGGGCACCACCACCTGTTGGGGTGTCCCCTGGTGTGCCGCGAATACGGTGCGCAGGCTCTCGTGGCGGCCCACCACATCGGCCAGCGCCGCACCCAGCGCGTCGGCATCAAGCCGCCCGTGCAGCCGGAACGACGCGGGCATGCTGTAGATCGGTAAGGGGCCCTGCAGTTGGTCAAGGAACCACAACCGGCTTTGGGCGTACGACAACGGGATTCGCGTCGGACGCGGCATTTGCTGCAGAGGCGGACGAGCAGCGCCGCCGCGATGCCGGTCCAGATACTGGGCGAGAGTCCCGACGGTCGGCGCGTCGAACAGGTACCGCACCGGCACTTCCCTGCCCAACGCCAACTGCAGCCGCGCACTCACCCGGGTCGCTATCAGCGAATCCCCACCGAGGGCGAAGAAATCGTCGTCAAGCCCGACGCGACTTGCCCCCAACACCTCGGCGAACACCTCGGCGACGAGCCTCTCGGTCTGCGTGTGTGGCGCCCTGAACGGTGCGCCGGCAAATAACGGTGCCGGCAACGCCTTGCGGTCGAGCTTGCCCGAGGAGGTCAAGGGGAACTTCTCGAGCACCACGATCTGCGTCGGCACCATGTACTCGGGCAACCGCGCGCTCAACCGCTGGCGCACCACGCTGACCTTGGTGTTGGTGTGCGGGTCGTTGGCATGGACCCTGCTTTGGTCCTCGTCGGCGGAGGTCAGGTAGAGGTCGGTCAGCGGTGGGGAACGCCGGCCATCGCGGTCGCCGGTGGCGATGAAGACGGCGTCCAGGGTGCCGAGTTGGGTTCCCCAGGTGACGGCGACGCGGTAGCCGGTGGTTTCACCGAGGCGGTGCAATTCTTCGGGGACGACGTCCCCGGTCTCCGTGGCGGCCTGGGCCGCTGCTTCGGCCGGGGCCAGCCCGGCAGCAAGGCCGCGCTCGATGCGGACGTCGTTGATCACTCCGGCGTGGGGGATATCGGTGACGCGAAGGGTGGCCGGACGTTGGGAGCGCAGCCGAGTGTGCAGTCGCTCCAGGTCGGCGCATTCGGTCCAGGCCCAACTGGGCGCGTCGACCAGCGAGCGCACCGCAGCGGGCGCTTTGGAGAAGATGACGTCGTAGCGATACCGGTTGAGTTCGTTGTCGGCGAATCCGCGTTTGACTTCGATGTCGACCCCGGCCACTGACGCACGATCGGCGGCTACGGAGGTGAAAAACTCTGGGGCGAGCAGTAATTCGGGCTCGCCGAGCATCGCGGACTGGACCCGTTGGCGGATCTCGGCGGCGTCGGTCGAAGTGGTGTGTGCCAGCGCGACCCCGGTTTGAAACGCGAGTTGCAGGCTGTGGTTGCGCACATCACCGATGAACAGTGACCCGCCGGGAGCCAGCAGGTCCATGGCGTTGTCGATGAGATCAGCCAGATATTCCGCGTTGGGGAAGTACTGCACCACCGAGTTGAGAATGATGGTGTCGAAGTAGCGCTGCGGCAGTGCCTCGGTGACGTGGGCCGGTCGGGTCAGCAGCTCAACCCGATCGCGCCACGGGATCTGCGACTGCTCCAGCGAGCGGGCCAGTTTGTCGATCACCACCGCGGACATATCCGTGGCGACGTAGCGCTCGCATACGGGGGCGATCTGCGACAGCACCAGTCCGGAGCCCACGCCGATCTCCAAGACTCGCCGCGGCTGCAGGGCCATGATCCGATCCACCGTGGCGGAACGCCACTCCACCATCTCCTCGAGCGGAATCGGGTCGTCGGTGTAGCTGCTGTTCCAGCCCCGGAAATCCATGCCGAATCCCGGCGCTTCGACCTCAGCGCCGTACAGCTCGTCATACAAGTGTTGCCACTCTTCGACGACTTCCGCGTCGCGGTCGGCGCTGCTGCTGCGATCGACGGTGATGTAGGCGATCAGGTGAGAGCCGGCGGTGCTGTGCTGCACGGTGACAGCGGCCCGCTCGACCTGTGGGCAGGACAACAGCGTGTTCTCGATTTCCCCGAGTTCGATGCGCTGGCCGCGCAGTTTGATCTGGGTGTCGGCGCGGCCCAGATAATCCAGAGTGCCGGCGTGGGTCCAGCGCACCAGGTCACCAGTGCGATACATGCGTGCCCCCGGACCCACATACGGGTTGGCGACGAATCGTTCCGCGGTCAACTCGGGGCGGCCCACATAGCCCTGCGCGAGTGCGGGCCCGCTCAAATACAGCTCACCGACCACCCCGATCGGCGCCGGGTTCAATCGCGCATCCAGTACCAGCGCGCACATCCCCGGAATCGGGGCGCCGATGGTAACCGGCTGCCCCACCGAGAGCGGCGCACTGCACGAGGCCCAAATGGTGGTCTCGGTGGGACCGTAAGCGTTGAAAATTCGCCGACCCGGCGCCCAAGCGGCCACCAACTGCGGCGGGCAGGCCTCGCCCATGGTGACCAGTGTGTCCAACTCGACCAACCGGTCCCGATCCAGCGACGACAACACCGACGGGGTCATCACCGCTGCGCTGACGCGCCGGTCCTGTAACAGCCCGGTCAACGCCTCTCCGGCGTAAACCTGCGGCGGGGCTATCACCAACGCCGCGCCTGATCCGACCGCCCACGACAACTCGAACACCGAGGCATCGAAGGTCGGCACCGAGACCATCAACACCCGCGCATCCGCGGCCGTCCCGAACACATTGCGTTGCGCCGCAACCATGCCCAACAAACCGGCATGACTGACCGCAACCCCCTTCGGGACCCCGGTAGACCCGGAAGTGAAGATGACGTAGGCGGTGTCATCCACTCCCAGCGGCGCCAGGCGGTCGGCGTCGGTAATCAAATCCGCGCGACGCCCGGACACGTCCAAGCCGTCGACCCGCAGCACCGGGCGCGTTCCGATCCCGGCCACCGCGTCCCCACCACAAGTCAGCACACATACCGCCGCCACCGCGTCCAACACCGTGGCGATCCGCTCGGGCGGATGCGCCCGATCCAGCGGCACGTACACACCGCCGGCCTTGACCACGGCCCACCACGCCACCGCCAACTCCGCAGAGCGATCCATCGCCACGCCTACCGCGCGCTCCGGACCGACCCCGGCCTCGATCAGCACCCGCGCCAACCGCGTCGACCATTCATCGAGCTGGCGGTACGACAGCTGTCGGGCGCCGTCGACCACCGCCACCGCGTCCGCATCGGCCGACACCGCCGCGGCCAGCAACTGCGGCGCCACGCCGACCGGCGCCCCCACACTGACGCCGGACCACCCCGACAGCACCAGCTCGCGTTCACCGCGATCCAGCAACGCGATATCGCCCACCGCCACCGACGCATCGGCCGCGGCCACCTCGATCACCCGCCCAAACCAGGCGACCAACCGCTCAATGGTGGTTCGGTCGAATAGATCGGTCGCATACGTCACCACCCCGGCGGCCATCGGCGCATCCGAGTCTTCAGCGCGCACCTCGCTGAGATGGAAATCCAGGTCGAACTTGGCGGTGCGGGTCGACCCCCCCAGCGGCTCGACGCCGAGGCCGTCGAACGTCAAAACTTCTGGCCGCACATTGTTCTGGAAAACCAAGGCCACCTGGAATAGCGGGTGATGCGCGGCGGAACGGGCCGGGTTGAGTTGCTCGACCAGTCGCTCGAACGGCACATCCTGGTTGGTGTAGGCATCCAGCGCCTTCTGCCGCACCTGCTGAAGCACATCGCCGAATTGCTGCTGGGGATTCACCCCCACCCGCAACACCCACGTGTTGACGAAAAACCCGACGAGCTCGGCAAGCGCCGCATCCTGCCGTCCGGCGATCGGCGCGCCCAGCACCACGTCCTCACCGACCCCGACACGGTGCAACACCACCGCCAACGCCGCCTGCAAGACCATCGAGGCCGTCGCGTTATGCGCTGTCGCCAGCGCCTTGGTACGCGCCCACACCTGCGGGTCGATGCGAATCTCCACCGCGTCACCGCGATAACTCGGCAGCGGCGGCCGGGCGTGATCGGTCGGCAACGACGCCAACTCCGGCAGATCGGCCAACTCCTGCCGCCAGTACCGCAATTGCCCGGCAATCACACTGTCTGGATCGGACTCCGCCCCCAGGCAATCCCGTTGCCACAGCGTGTAATCGACGTACTGCACCGGCAACGGCGCCCACTGCGGTGCCCGGCCCTGCCGCCGCGCGCGATAAGCCTCGCCCACATCGCGGACCATCGGAGCCAGCGACCACCCGTCAAAAGCGATGTGGTGCACCACAATCCCGAGCACATGCTGCTCGGGGGCCACCGAATAGATTTGCGCACGAATCGGGATCTCCGTCGACAGATCAAACCGATACCCCGCCAGCGCCACCAATTCGTCGACGACATCCTGCTCCGACAACGACGTCACCGTCGTGCCTCCGCGCCGCCACATTCCGGCTCGCGCCGGCAGCACCTGCTGGAACGGCATACCGTCAGCGTCGGGAAATATGGTGCGCAACGATTCATGCCGTTCGATGACGTCATCGAGTGCCGCGCTCAACGCGTCGACGTCCAGCGCCCCGCTCATCCGGAAAGCGGTCGGAATGTTGTAGGTCGCAACCCCGCCCTCGAATCGGTTGAGGAACCACAACCGCTGCTGGGCAAACGACAGCGGCACCACCGCCGGACGCTGCTGCGGGACCAACGGCGTACGCCGGCCCGCCTCACCGCCGATACGGGGCGCCAATTCGGCAATGGTGGGTGCCTCGAACACGGTGCGCACCGACAGGCTGGAATCCAGGCTGGTGTTTATTGCGGTGGTGACCCGCATCGCCGAAATGCTGTCTCCACCAAGCTCGAAGAAGGAGTCATCGACCCCGACCCGTTCGACGCCGAGGACCTGGGCGTAGATGCCGGTCAGGATCTCCTCGAGCGCGGTGGCGGGGGCGCGGTACCGCTCGGCATCGGTGTATTCGGGTGCCGGTAGCGCGCGGGTGTCGAGTTTGCCGTTGACCGTCAGCGGCAACGCTTCCAGGGCGATGACCGCGGCGGGGATCATGTAGGCCGGCAGCTGCTCGGCCAGGGCGGCGCGCGCCGTTGTGGCGTCGGCGGTGCCGGTGATGTAGCCGACCAGCCGGGTGGTGCCGGGTTGGTCGTCGCGGGCGATCACCACCGCCTGGTCCACCCCAGCCTGGGCGGCCAGCGCGGCCTGGATTTCGCCCAGTTCGATGCGGTAGCCGCGGATCTTGACCTGCTCATCCGCGCGGCCCAGATAGTCCAGCTGCCCATCGGCGCGCCAACACACGACATCCCCGGTCCGATACATGCGCTGCCCCGCGCTGCCGAAGGGGCAGGCTACGAACCGGGATCCGGTCAACCCCGCCCGGCGCACATAGCCCATGCCCACCCCGGCGCCGGCCACATACAACTCACCGACCACCCCGACCGGCACCGGGCGCAACCACCCATCCAGCACAAAGAACGCAAGGTCTGCCAGTGGCACGCCGATGGGACTGGCAGTGCGGTCGGTGTCGCCGTCGACGATCGTGCGCAACGAGGCATGCACCGTCGTCTCGGTGATGCCATACATGTTGATCAAGCGCGGTAGCGCAGGGTGATTATGCAGCCACGTCCGAAGACGCTGTGGCTCAAGGGCTTCGCCGCCGAACACCACAGTGTGAAGGTGAAGCTGAGGCCCCGCATCGGACTGCAGTGCGTCGGCGTTTTGCAGCGCATAAAACGCTGAGGGGGTCTGGCTCAGGACGTTGACGTGTTCGGCAACGAGTAGGGCGTGGAAGTCGTTGGGGGAGCGGGTGACGTCTTCGGGGACGACTACCAGCCGCCCGCCGTGCAGCAGCGCGCCCCAGATCTCCCACACCGAGAAGTCGAAGGCACAGGAGTGAAATTGCGTCCACACCTGGCCGGGAGCGAACTCGAGGTCCGCGGCTAGTGACTCAAACAAGCGGGCCAGGTTGTGGTGGGTGATGGTGGTGCCTTTGGGGGTTCCGGTGGTGCCGGAGGTGTAGATCAGGTAGGCGATGTCGTCGGG
>NZ_LZIF01000093.1 GCF_001667145.1 Mycobacterium sp. 852002-51971_SCH5477799-a | reverse complement strand
AACACCAACGTGTTGACGAAAAAACCCACCAACTCATCGAGCGCAGGGTCACGGCGCCCGGCGATCGGGAACCCCACCGCCACATCAACACTGGCGCTGATCTTCGACAACAACACCGCTAACGCGGCCTGCACCACCATGAAACTGGTCGCATTATGCTCACCAGCTAACTGACGCACCCGCGCCTGCACCTCAGCCGGCCACTCCACCGCCACCGTGGCCCCGCGATAATCCGCCACCGCCGGATACGGCCGATCCGTGGGCAACTGCAGCTGCTCAGGCAACCCCGCCAGGGTCTGCTCCCAATACCCCAACTGCCCGGCAATACGACTACCGCTGTCATCAAGATCACCGAACTGCGCGCGCTGCCACAACGTGTAATCCACATACTGCACCGGCAACGGCGCCCACCCCGGCACCTGCCCCGCACACCGACTGGCATACGCCACACCCAAATCCCGCACCAACGGGGCCACCGACCACCCATCAGCAGCGATATGGTGCACCGCGGCCACCAACACATGCTCATCCTCAGCGACCCGGAAAAGCCTTGCCCGCAAAGGAATCTCGCCAGCCAAATCAAACGTGTAACGAGCCGCGGCGCCCACAGCCGCCTCCAGCCGATCATCCGGCCAGCCGACGGCATCAACAACCTGCCACCCGAAATCAACCCGCCCCACCGGAACAATCACCTGCTGAGGGACCCCGTCCACCGCCACAAACAACGTCCGCAAACTTTCATGACGGCCCACCACATCAGCCAGCGCCGCCCCCAACGCCTCAGCATCCAACCGACCACTGAGCCGCAACGCCACCGCCATGTTGTAAATCGGTGACGGCCCCTGCAACTGATCCAGGAACCACAACCGGGCCTGGGCAAACGACAACGGAACCACCGCCGGGCGCTCCACAGCCACCAACGGCTCCAGCCCACCCCCACCCGCACCCTCAATACGAGGCGCCAGCTCAGCCACCGTCGGCGCCTCGAACAACACCCGCACCGAAAGACCCGCATCAAAGGACTTATTCACCGCGGCAATCACCCGCATCGCCGACAGCGAATCCCCACCCACCTCAAAGAACGAGTCATCAACCCCGACCCGCTCCAAGCCAAGAACCTGGGCATAAATCCCAGCAACAATCTCTTCGGTCAAGCTGGTCGGGGCGCGATAGCCCTCGCCGTCTTGATAGCCCGGGGCCGGCAAGGCTTTGGTGTCGAGTTTGCCGTTAGCAGTCAGCGGCAACGCCTCGATCACCACGACCGCAGCCGGCACCATATAAGCGGGCAGCCGCTCAGCCACAGCGCTGCGCAACACCGCCGGCTCGGCGGTCCCGGTCACATACCCCACCAGACGCTTATCCCCAGCGACGTCCTCGCGCGCGATCACCACCGCCTGACGCACACCCTGCTGGGCGGCCAACACCGCTTGAACCTCACCCAACTCGATGCGATACCCGCGGATCTTGACCTGCTCATCAGCACGCCACACATA
>NZ_LZIF01000092.1 GCF_001667145.1 Mycobacterium sp. 852002-51971_SCH5477799-a | reverse complement strand
GTGGCCAGCATTGAGGTGTTGGTGGAGCGGTTGCAGCGGGTGGTGTTGGCGATGACCGCGGATCCAGCGCGGCGGCTGTCCTCGATCGATGTGGTCGACGAGGCCGAGCACGTCCGGATCGAGGCTTGGGGTAATCGGGCGGTGTTGGCTCGGCCCGATTCGACTGTGCGGGTGTCGATTCCGGCGTTGTTCGCCGCGCAGGTGGTTCGGGCTCCCGAGGCGGTGGCGCTGAGCTTCCGAGGTCAGTCGTTGACGTATCGGCAGCTTGATGAGGCCTCGAATCGGTTGGCGCATTTTCTGGTGGGTCAGGGGGTGGTGTCGGGCGATCGGGTGGCGGTGTTGTTGCCGCGTTGCGCTGAGGCGATTGTGGCGATTGTGGCGGTGCTCAAGGCCGGGGCGAGCTATGTGCCGATTGATCCGGGGCAGCCGGGGGCGCGGATGCAGTTCATGCTCGCTGATGCGGGGCCGGTCGCGGTGGTGACTACCGCGGAGTTGGCTGAGCGGGTGCAGGGTTATGAGTTGGCGGTGATCGATGTCGATGATGGGCGTATCGACACCCAGCCTGGCACCGCTGTGGCGGTGGGGGTGGCTCCTGATGATGTGGCGTATCTGATTTACACCTCGGGCACTACTGGTGTGCCTAAGGGGGTGGCGGTCAGTCACCGTAATGTGACGCGGCTGTTGGAGACGTTGGACGCCGACCTCGAGCTGTCGGGGCAGGTGTGGAGCCAGTGTCATTCGTTGGCGTTTGACTATTCGGTGTGGGAGATCTGGGGGGCGCTG
>NZ_LZIF01000091.1 GCF_001667145.1 Mycobacterium sp. 852002-51971_SCH5477799-a | reverse complement strand
GAGCGCGAGATCCAGGCCGCCCTGACCGGGCTGGACGGGGTGGACCAGGCGGTGGTGATCGCCCGCGACGACCAGCCCGGCACCCCCCGGCTGGTCGGCTACATCACCGGGGCCGCTGACCCGGTCGCGGCGCGCGCCGCGCTGGCCGAGCGGTTGCCCGAGCATATGGTGCCCGCCGCGGTGGTGGCGCTTGACGCGTTGCCGTTGACGGCCAACGGCAAACTCGACACCCGCGCCCTACCCTCCCCGGACTACACCGGTGTGGCGTACCGCGCCCCAGTCAGCGCGGTCGAAGAGATCCTGGCCGGCATTTATGCCGAAATCCTCGGACTCGAGCGGGTCGGAGTTGATGATTCGTTCTTTGAGCTCGGTGGGGATTCGCTGTCGGCCATGCGCCTGATCTCCGCGATCAACAGAGGCCTGGATGCGGGTCTTTCCGTGCGGGCGGTGTTCGAGGCACCCACTGTTGCCCAGTTGGCTCTGCTTATCAACGCAGAGACGAGCCAGGTAGAGCCATTGGTGGCCCAGGAGCGTCCGGCGGTGGTGCCGTTGTCGTTTGCCCAGCAGCGGTTGTGGTTTATCGATCAGTTGCAGGGGCCCTCGGCGGTGTACAACATGGCGGTGGCGTTGCGGCTCAGTGGTCGGTTGGATGCTGAGGCGTTGGGGGCGGCGCTGGCCGA
>NZ_LZIF01000090.1 GCF_001667145.1 Mycobacterium sp. 852002-51971_SCH5477799-a | reverse complement strand
CATCGCGTATCTGATTTACACCTCGGGCACCACCGGAGTCCCCAAAGGCGTTGCCGTCACCCATCACAACGTGATCCGTCTGTTCGACTCACTCGACGTCGGCCTGCGGCTCGCGCCGGAACAGGTGTGGACCCAGTGTCATTCACTGGTCTTCGACTATTCGGTGTGGGAGATCTGGGGTGCGCTGCTGCACGGGGGGCGGCTGGTGGTGGTGCCCGAGTCCGTGGTCCGATCACCGGAAGACTTGCACGCGTTGCTGATTGCCGAACAGGTCACCGTGTTGAGCCAGACCCCCTCCGCGGTCGGGATGCTGTCGCGCGAGGGCTTGGAATCCGTCGCGTTGATGGTGGCCGGTGAGGCCTGCCCTGCTGAGCTGGTCGAGCATTGGGCGCCAGGGCGGCTGATGATGAACGGCTACGGCCCGACCGAAACCACGGTGTATGCGTCGATCAGTGCGCCGTTAGGCGCGGAATCCGGTGTGGTGCCGATCGGTACCCCGGTGCCGGGGGCCGTTTTGTTTGTCCTCGACACATGGTTACGGCCGGTGCCCGTCGGTGTCGTCGGTGAGTTGTATGTGGCTGGTTCCGGACTTTCGTGTGGCTATGCGCGGCGGGCCGGGCTGACCGCCGCGCGGTTCGTGGCCTGTCCGTTCGCAGGTGACGGGGCGCCGGGGCAGCGAATGTATCGCACCGGAGACTTGGTGTCCTGGGGTGCTGACGGACAGCTGATTTACCGGGGCCGCGCCGACGAGCAGGTCAAGATCCGCGGCTATCGCATCGAGTTGGGCGAGATCCAGGCGGCGTTGGCCAAACTGGACGGCGTCGAGCAGGCCGTGGTGATCGCGCGTGAGGATCGCGGCGGTGACAAGCGACTGGTCGCGTACATCACCGGGACCGCCGACCCCGCGCAGGCGCGCGCTACGCTCGCTGAGCGAATGCCGCCCTATATGGTCCCCGCCGCGGTGGTAACGCTCGACGCCCTGCCGCTGACCGTCAACGGCAAGCTCGACAAACGGGCCTTGCCCGCACCCGAATACACCGCCGGCGACGGTTATCAAGCCCCGGCCAACGGTATCGAGGAGATCCTGGCCGGCATCTACGCCGACGTACTCGGCGTCGATCGCGTCGGCGTTCAGGACTCGTTCTTCGATTTGGGCGGGGATTCCTTGTCGGCGATGCGAGTGGTCGCCGCGATCAACAAGTCGGCGGGCGGCGACATTTCGGTCCGCACGTTGTTCGAGTCGCCCACCGTAGCCCAACTGGCATTGCGCCTGGGCGACGCCGGAGGCGGGCTGGACCCGCTGGTGGCCGCGGAGCGGCCCGCGGTGGTGCCGTTGTCGTTCGCGCAAAACCGGCTGTGGTTCGTCGATCAATTGCAGGGCCCCTCTGCGGTGTACAACATGGCGGTGGCGTTGCGGCTCAGTGGGCATCTGGATGCCACGGCGCTGGGAGTCGCCCTGGCCGATGTGGTGGGCCGCCATGAAAGCCTGCGCACGCGGTTCCCGGCGGTCGAGGGGATTCCCCGACAGGTGGTTATCCCTGTGCAGGAGACCGACTTTGGTTGGCAGCGCCTGGATGCCACGGGCTGGTCGGCCGACCGGTTGCGGGACGCGATTGCGGAGACGACGCAGTGTGCGTTCGACCTGGAATCCGAAATCCCGCTGCGGGCAAGGCTTTTCCACATCGCCGACGAGGAGCACGTGTTGGTGACGGTGGTGCATCATATCGCCGCCGACGGCTTGTCGATCACCCCTTTGGTCAGTGATTTGGGTGTGGCCTATGCCAGCCGGTGTGCGGGGCGGGCCCCGGGTTGGGCGCCGTTGCCCGTGCAATATGTCGATTACACGCTGTGGCAGCGCGAACAGTTAGGCGAGCTGCAGGACCCGCAGAGTCGCATCGGCGGGCAGCTGGCCTACTGGGAAGACGCGCTGTCCGGGATGCCGGAGCGGATTCAGCTGCCCACCGATCGGCCCTACCCGGCCGTTGCCGATTACCGCGGCGCCAGTGTGGAGGTGGATTGGCCGGCGCAGTTGCAGCAGCGGATTGCCCGGACGGCCCGCGAGCACGATGCGACCGGCTTCATGGTGATGCAGGCGGCCCTGGCGGTGCTGCTGGCCAACCTCAGCGGCAGCGCCGACGTGGCGGTGGGGTTCCCGATTGCCGGCCGGCGAGATCCCGCTCTCGATCCGTTGGTGGGTTTCTTCGTCAACACCTTGGTGTTGCGCGTCGACCTGGCCGGCGACCCCACGGTCGCCGAAGTACTGGCGCACGTGCGGCAGCGCAGCCTTGCCGCCTACGAACACCAAGACGTGCCGTTCGAGGTGCTGGTCGAGCGGCTCAACCCGACCCGATCGCTGAACCATCACCCGCTGGTCCAGGTGATGCTCGCCTGGCAGAACTTCGCCGGTGACCCGGCCACCGGTTTGGCGCTGGGCGACCTGAAGGTCGGCACCGTACCCACCGAGACCCGCACTGCGCGGGTGGACTTGACATTCTCGTTGGCCGAACGCTGGACCGAGACCGGCGCCCCGGCCGGGATCGGTGGCGCAGTGGAGTTCCGCACCGATGTGTTCGACGCGGAAAGCATTCGGACGCTGACCGAGCGGTTGCAGCGGGTATTGGAGGCCCTGACCGCCGAGCCCAGTCGGCGCCTGTCGTCGATAGAGCTGTTGGTCCCGGGTGAACGCGCGCGCCTGGACACGATCGGCAACCGGGCGGTTCTGACCTGCCCGGCGACGTCGTCGGGCTCGATTCCGGAATTGTTCGCCGCGCAGGTGGTGCGCACGCCGAGGGCGGTGGCGTTGACCTTCGAGGGTCGCTCGCTGACCTACCGCGCGATCGACGAGGCGTCTAACAGGTTGGCGCACTTGTTGATTGCCCGTGGGGCGGGACCGGGTGAGCGGGTGGCGCTGTTGTTGCCCCGGTCGGCTCAGGCGGTCGTCGCGATGTTGGCGGTCCTCAAAACCGGTGCGGCGTATATCGCGATCGATCCGGCGCATCCTGCGGCGCGGACGGAGTTCATGGTGGCCGATGCCGCACCGGTCGTCGCGATCACTACCGCGGGCTTGGCGGATCGCCTGAATGATCGCCGACTGGCGGTCGTCAACGTCAGCGACCCGCGAATTGACATCCAGCCCAGCACCGCATTGCCTGCACCGGCGGCCGACGAGATCGCCTACCTGATCTACACCTCGGGCACCACCGGAGTGCCCAAGGGGGTGGCCGTCGCTCACCAGAACGTCATTCGACTGCTGGAATCGTTGAATGCCGATCAAGAGCTGACGGGGCAGGTGTGGACGCAATGTCATTCGCTGGCCTTCGACTACTCGGTGTGGGAGATCTGGGGCGCATTGCTGCACGGGGGGCGCTTGGTGGTGGTGCCCGATTCCGTCGTCCGGTCCCCAGATGACCTGCACGCGTTGGTGATTGGCGAACAGGTCAGCCTACTGAGTCAGACGCCGTCCGCCTTCTATGCGCTGCAGACCGCTGATGCCCGGGCGGCCGAATCGGGCAGTCGACTCAACCTGCAGACAGTGGTGTTCGGCGGCGAGGCGCTGGAACCCGGGCGCCTTGGCGCGTGGCTGGACCGCCATCGGGGCTCGCCGCGGCTGGTGAACATGTACGGCATCACCGAGACGACGGTGCATGCCTCGTTCCGCGAGATCGGCGCCGCCGACGTCGACCGCAGTGTCAGTCCGATCGGCGTGCCGTTGGCCCATCTCGGATTTTTCGTGCTCGACAAGTGGTTGCGCCCGGTGCCGCTGGGCGTGGTGGGCGAGTTGTATGTGGCCGGCGGCGGGCTGGCGTATGGATATGTGGGCCGGGCGGGGTTGAGCGCGTCACGGTTCGTGGCGTGTCCGTTTGCCGGCGACGGCGCTTCCGGATCGCGGATGTATCGCACCGGGGATTTGGTGCGCTGGGGGGCCGACGGGGAGCTGCAGTATTTGGGGCGCGCCGACGATCAGGTCAAGATCCGGGGCTATCGCATCGAACTCGGCGAAGTGCAGGCCGCCCTGTCCGGGCTGGCCGCGGTCGAGCAAGCGGTGGTGGTCGCCCGCGAGGACCGCCCCGGCGACAAGCGGCTGGTCGGCTATGTGACCGGACCCGCGGATCGCGCTCAGATCCGCGCGGAGCTGGCTGAGCGGCTGCCCGCGTACATGGTGCCGGCGGCGGTGGTGGTGCTCGACCGCTTGCCGTTGACGGTCAACGGCAAGCTCGACATCCGGGCCTTACCGGCGCCGGAGTACAAGGAAAGCGGTCACTACCGGGGCCCCACCAGCGCGGTCGAAGACCTTTTGGCCGGGGTATATGCCCAGGTGCTGGGGCTGGAGCGGGTCGGCGTCGACGAATCGTTCTTCGACTTGGGCGGGGACTCGTTGTCGGCGATGCGGGTGGTG
Organism: Mycobacterium sp. 852002-51971_SCH5477799-a; assembly: GCF_001667145.1. GTDB lineage: Bacteria > Actinomycetota > Actinomycetes > Mycobacteriales > Mycobacteriaceae > Mycobacterium. The sequence continues at coordinate 903 of NZ_LZIF01000090.1, read as the reverse complement.
GCCGCGGTCAATACCGCGCTGGATGCCGGTCTTGCTGTGCGCGCCCTGTTCGAGTCGCCCACGGTGGCCGAATTGGCGTTGCGTCTGGGCGACGCCGGTGGTGGGTTGGAGCCGCTGGTGACGGTGGAGCGGCCCGCGGTGGTGCCGTTGTCGTTCGCCCAGAGTCGGTTATGGTTCGTCGATCAGCTGCAGGGCGGCTCACCGGTGTACAACATGGCGCTCGGGTTGCAGCTGAGCGGGCGCCTGGACGCCGAGGTATTGAGGGCGGCGCTGGCCGACGTGGTCGGTCGCCACGAAAGCCTGCGCACGCTGTTCCCGGCGGTCGACGGGATTCCCCGGCAGATCGTGGTGCCGGTCGAGCTGGCCGATCTCGGCTGGCAGGTGGTGGACGCCAGCGGTTGGTCGGCCGGCCGGCTGACTGACGCCGTGGGCGAGGTGGTGCGCGACCCGTTTGACCTGACCTCCCAAATCCCCTTGCGCGCAAAGCTTTACCGCATCAGCGACACGGAGCATGTGCTGGTGGCGGTCCTGCATCACATCGCCGCCGACGGCTGGTCGATCGGGCCGCTGGTGGGCGATTTGGGTGTGGCGTACGCCAGCCGGTGTGCGGGGCGGGCCCCGGGTTGGGCGCCGTTGCCGGTGCAGTATGTCGACTACACGTTGTGGCAGCGCGAACAATTGGGCGAGCTCCACGACCCGCAGAGCCTGATCGGTGCCCAGCTGGCTTACTGGGAAGACGCCCTGGCCGGGATGCCGGAGCGGATCCAGCTGCCCACAGATCGGCCCTATCCGCCGGCGGCCGATTACCGCGGGGCCCGGGTGGTGGTGGATTGGCCGGCGCAGTTGCAGGAGCAGGTCGCGCGGTTGGCTCGTGAGCACAACGCGACGAGTTTCATGGTGATG
>NZ_LZIF01000089.1 GCF_001667145.1 Mycobacterium sp. 852002-51971_SCH5477799-a | reverse complement strand
TTGCCGATCGATCCGACACAGCCGGGGGCGCGGATGCAGTTCATGCTCGCTGATGCGGGGCCGGTCGCGGTGGTGACCACCGCGGAGTTGGCCGAGCGGGTGCAGGGCTATGAGCTGTCGGTGATCGAGGTCAACGATGCGCGCATCGACACCCAGCCCAGCACTGGATTGCCGGGGCCGGCAGAGGACGACATCGCGTATCTGATTTACACCTCGGGCACTACTGGTGTGCCTAAGGGGACGGCCACCACCCACCGCAACGTGACCCGACTGTTCGAGGCACTGGATTTCGGTATCATCCCTGCGCCAGAGCAGGTGTGGTCGCAGTGTCATTCGTTGGCGTTTGACTATTCGGTGTGGGAGATCTGGGGCGCGCTGTTGCACGGCGGGCGGTTGGTGGTGGTGCCCGAGTCGGTGGTCCGCTCACCAAAAGACCTTCACGCGTTGCTGGTTCGTGAGCAGGTCAGCGTGCTAAGCCAAACCCCATCGGCTGCGGGGATGCTCTCACCTGAAGGGCTGGATTTGGCGGCGTTGGTGGTCGCCGCTGAGCCCTGCCCGGCCGAGCTGGTAGACCGCTGGGCAGCCCGGCAATTGATGGTCAATGCCTACGGCCCCACAGAGACGACGGTGTATGCGACTATCAGCGCGCCGCTGGCAGCGGGTTCCAGGGAGGTACCGATCGGGTCGCCGGTGCCCGGAGCGGCGTTGTTTGTGCTCGATAACTGGTTGCGTCCGGTGCCCGCTGGGGTGGTCGGTGAGTTGTATGTGGCTGGTGGCGGGTTGGCTTATGGCTATGTGGGTCGGGCGGGGTTGACCAGTGCGCGGTTTGTGGCGTGTCCGTTCGGTGGGCCAGCAGCGTCGGGCATCCGGATGTATCGCACTGGGGATGTGGTGTCGTGGGGCGCTGATGGTCAGTTGCGCTATGTGGGGCGTGCTGATGAGCAGGTCAAGATCCGCGGGTATCGCATCGAGTTGGGTGAGGTTCAAGCGGTGTTGGCCGCCCAGCAGGGTGTGCGTCAGGCGGTGGTGATCGCGCGCGAGGACGTCGCTGGGGATAAGCGTCTGGTGGGGTATGTGACCGGGACCGCCGAGCCGGCGGTGTTGCGCAGCGCTGTGGCTGAGCGGCTGCCCGCTTATATGGTGCCGGCTGCGGTCGTGGTGATCGAGGCGTTGCCGCTGACTGCTAACGGCAAACTCGACACCAAAGCCTTGCCGGCCCCGGGCTATCAAGACGGCGAGGGCTATCGCGCCCCGACCAGCTTGACCGAAGAGATTGTTGCTGGGATTTATGCCCAGGTTCTTGGCTTGGAGCGGGTCGGGGTTGATGACTCGTTCTTTGAGGTGGGTGGGGATTCGCTGTCGGCGATGCGGGTGATTGCCGCGGTGAATAAGTCCTTTGATGCGGGTCTTTCGGTGCGGGTGTTGTTCGAGGCGCCGACGGTGGCTGAGCTGGCGCCTCGTATTGAGGGTGCGGGTGGGGGTGGGCTGGAGCCGTTGGTGGCTGTGGAGCGCCCGGCGGTGGTTCCGTTGTCGTTTGCCCAGGCCCGGTTGTGGTTCCTGGATCAGTTGCAGGGGCCGTCACCGATTTACAACATGGCGGTGGCGTTGCGGCTCAGTGGTCGGTTGGATGCTGAGGCGTTGGGGGCGGCGCTGGCTGATGTGGTGGGCCGTCATGAAAGTTTGCGGACGTTGTTTGTGGCGGTGGACGGGGTCCCTCAGCAGGTGATTGTTCCGGTGGGGCGGGTTGATTTCGGGTGGCAGGTTGTTGATGCCGTCGGCTGGCCGGATGATCGGCTGGAGGCGGCTGTGGGCGCCGCGGCTCGTTACACGTTTGATTTGGCTGGCGAGATTCCTTTGCGGGCAAGGCTTTTCCGGGTCGCTGAGGATGAGCATGTGTTGGTGGCCGCGGTGCACCATATCGCTGCTGATGGGTGGTCGGTGGCCCCGTTGGTGCGGGATTTGGGTGTGGCGTATGCCAGTCGGTGTGCGGGGCAGGTGCCGGGGTGGGCGCCGTTGCCGGTGCAGTATGT
>NZ_LZIF01000088.1 GCF_001667145.1 Mycobacterium sp. 852002-51971_SCH5477799-a | reverse complement strand
GCCCCCGCGCCCACCCCCACAGCAAGCACGGTCACCAGTGCGCCACCGGCAGCGCCGTCTCCGGCTCCGCCCGGGCCCGGGTTCTTTCCGCCCTATGTCATCGGCCCCCCGGGAATGGGAGCGGGCTCGGGTATGACTGCGAGCGCGCGCTCGAGCGCGAAACGGAAAGCGCCCGAACCGGATAGCGCCGCAGCGGCGGCGGCCGCGGCCACCCGAGAAGCCGCCCGTGCGCGCCGGCGCCGGCGCGCGACACAGCGCGGGCACGGTGACGAGTTCATGGACATGAACGTCGATGTCGATCCCGACTGGGACGCCGCGCTGGCGTCCGACCGCGGCGCGGGCGCACTGGGGTTCGCCGGGACCGCCCGCCGCGGTGCCGCCGCGGCCGCCGGATTGACCACACTGGCCGGCGATGAGTTCGGCGGCAGCCCAACGCTGCCGATGATGCCGGGCACCTGGAGCACCGAAGGCTCCGCCGATCGGGCCCGGCGCGGCGATGAAGGGGACCACTAGCATCGGGGACAACCGGCTGGCCGTCACGACCTCGTCGAATCGTCCCGAACTACCTTGTTGGTGCGCGCTGAGATAATGACGCGGTGGCGACGCTGAAGTCCGGGCGCAGGTTGCGCGTCGGGTCGATGGAAGTGCTGGTGGCCCTTCTGTTGGCCTGCGCGTTGGCCGCCACAACCCTGCGCAACGCGGTCTTCAACAGCGCGGCGCTATCGACGGTGGGCACCGTGTTCTGCGGAGTCTTCGTGCAGGCGATTCCGTTCCTGGTGCTCGGGGTCGTGGTCAGCGGACTGATCGCAGTGTTCGTTTCGCCGCAGCGGTTGGCGAATTGGTTGCCACGTCGGCCGGCGCTGGCCGTGCTCGCTGCCGGCGTGGGTGGCGTTGCGCTACCGGGATGTGAGTGCGGGTCAGTTCCGTTGGCGCGGCGGTTGTTCGGGGAAGGTGGGGCGAGCGGGGCCGCGGCGTTGACGTTCATGCTGGCCGCGCCGGCGATCAACCCTGTCGTGCTGGTCGCCACGGCGGTGGCGTTTCCGGGCGAACCCCGGATGGTCTTCGCCCGCATGGGCGCGTCGCTGCTGAGCGCGGTTGTCATGGGCTGGGCGTGGTCCCGGTGGGGCCGTGGTGAATGGATCACCCGCCGGCTGCCCGCCGTGGAAACCCAGACCCAATCGCGCTGGGTGTCCTTCGCCGAGGCAGCCCGTCACGACTTCTTGCAGGCCGCATCGTATTTGGTGCTCGGTGCGGCCGCGGCGGCACTGCTCCATGTCGCGGTGCCGCCGTGGGTGTTCACGCATCTGGCGACCGACCTGGCGCTCGGGGTCGCGCTGATGGCGGTCCTCGCGGTGGTGCTCGCGTTGTGTTCGGAAGCCGACGCGTTCGTGGCCGCCAGCATGACGATGGTGCCGCTGTTGCCCCGCCTCGTGTTTCTGGTCGTCGGGCCGGCCGTCGATGTCAAGCTGTTCGCCATGCAGGCGGGCATGTTCGGCCGGGCGTTCGCCGCACGCTTTGCGCCCTGCACTTTCCTGGTGGCCACCGCGAGCGCCTGCGTGATAGGGCTTTTCGTCCTCGGGGCCCGGTGATGAGCCGCGAAGCCGAGAACACCGTGTTGCTCCTGGTGGGTATCAGCATCGCCATGATCACCGTGTCGGGTGTGTTCACCCGCTACGTCAAACCAGGGCTCTTGCCATGGCTGATCGCCTCAGCGGTGGTTCTCATCGGTTTGGCACTTATGGCGATCATCGGTGACATTCGTCGCGGCGGGCCCCGAACCAGTGACGCGGCCGGCGACCACGTTCACGAGCATTCCCATCGGACCGGCATCACCTGGCTCTTGGCGGTCGCGGTCCTGGTGCTGATGTTCGTGGCGCCACCGGCGCTGCGGCCCTCGGCCGCCGCGCCCTCCGTAACGTCGGTATCCAATGATGTTCTGAATAGGGCGTTTCCGCCGCTGCCCCCCGGACCTTTTCCAGAAGTCTCGCTTCCCGAGGTGCTGATGCGCGAAGCGCACGACTCGACCGGATCGTTGACGAACCGGTCGATCACGGTGACCGGCTTCGTGCTGAACGAAGCACAAGGCGCCGACCTCGGTCGCATCGTCATCATCTGCTGTGCGGCCGACGCACAGCTGGCCCGCATCCACCTGCGCGGCCCGGCCGCCGGGGCCGCGGCCGGTCTGCCGGACAACACCTGGCTTCGGGTCCAGGGCCAGGTCATACCCGCACCGCGGCAACCGGATTCACCGGCGATCCCGACATTGCGGGCCACCGCGGTCACCCGCATCGACGCCCCGCCCAACCCCTATGCCTACCCACATTGACGGGCCAATCGCCCGCGGGCGGGGCCGACGGCCGCCGCTACGGCCGCAGGTAACGGCGAACGCCACTACCGTTGCGCGCCACCGGGAAAGGTTTGTCGGTGACGCGGCGTACTGTGGGTTGGGTGCGTAGCGAAGGCGATACCTGGGACATCACCACGAGCGTGGGTTCGACCGCGTTATTCGTGGCAGCAGCGCGAGCTTTGGAGGCGCGAAAGCCCGACCCGCTGGCCGTGGATCCATACGCGGAGGTCTTTTGCCGCGCGGTGGGCGGTTCGTGGGCGGACGTCCTCGACGGCAAGGATCCCGACCACCAGCTGAAGACCGCCGACTTCGGCGAGAATTTCGTCACCTTCCAGGGCGCCCGCACGAAGTTCTTCGACGAATATTTCCGTCGTGCTGCGGACGCGGGCGTGCGTCAGGTGGTCGTCTTGGCGGCGGGTCTGGACTCGCGCGCCTACCGCCTGGACTGGCCGGCCGCAACGACGATCTTCGAGCTCGACCAGCCGCAAGTGCTCGACTTCAAGCGCGAGGTGCTCGCCGGCGCCGGGGCCCAACCGCGTGCCGAGCGTCGTGAGATCGCCATCGACCTGCGCGAAGACTGGCCGCAAGCGCTGCGCGACAGCGGCTTTGACCCCGCCAGACCGTCGGCGTGGATCGCCGAGGGCCTGTTGATCTATCTCCCGGCGGCGGCTGAAGAGCAGCTGTTCACCGGTATCGACGCGCAGGCCGGCCACGGCAGCCACGTCGCCGTCGAGGACGGCGCCCCGATGGAACCCGAGGACTTCGAAGCCGCAGTGGCAGAAGAACGCGCGGCCACCGAGCAGGGCGACGGGCGGGTGTTCTTCCAGCTGGTCTACAACGAGCGGCATGCGCCGGCCACCGAGTGGTTCGGCAACCACGGCTGGAATGCGGTCGGCACTCCGTTGGCCGACTACCTTCGCCAGGTCGGCCGTCCGGTGCCCGGACCGGAAACCGAGGCCGGCCCGATGATCGCGCGCAACACCCTGGTGAGCGCCGTAAAGGCCTGACCCACCGCGGTCGCGTTTTCATGAGTTTTCGATGAGTTGACCTCGCGCCGGAACTTTTGCGCGCCGTCCTCCGACTACTAACGGGCTGATCGGTGCGTCGCCTAACAGCCCAGGCGGCGTCGGTCTCAGCCGGCAAGGAGTCCGGAGGATGACCGCACCGGTATGGATGGCATTGCCGCCGGAGGTTCATTCCGCGCTGCTGAGCAGCGGTCCCGGCCCGGCCGGCCTGCTGGCCGCCGCGGCCGCCTGGAACTCGCTGAGCGCTACGTACGCGTCGGCGGCCGACGAGCTCTCCGCGACCCTGGCCGCGGTGCAGGCCGGAGCGTGGGAGGGCCCCACCGCCGAGCGGTACGCGGCCGCGCACCTGCCCTACCTGGCCTGGTTGGTGCGCGCCAGCGCAAAGAGCGCGGCCATGGCCGCCGAGCAGGAGACCGCGGCCACCGCCTACACCACGGCGCTGGCCGCGATGCCCACGCTGCCGGAGCTGGCCGCCAACCACACCGTCCACGGCGTTCTGGTGGCGACGAATTTCTTTGGCATCAACACGATTCCGATCGCGCTCAATGAGGCGGACTACGCACGGATGTGGGTCCAGGCGGCCACCACGATGACGACTTATCAGGCGGTCTCGACCGCGGCGGTAGCGTCGGCGCCGCCTACCGATCCGGCGCCGCCGATTGTGAATGCCAGCGATAGCACCGGCGATGGCAGCGATGGCGGTGGGGACGACATCGTCGACGATGACTCCGGCACCCCGTACGACCTGAGCTGGTGGATTAATCGATTCCTCGAGATTCCCCAGACTCTGTTCCGGGACTTAGCCGAGTTTCCGCAGAACCCGGCGAAGGCGATAGCGGACTTGATCCGCGACATTCCGTTGCTCATCGCCGACGAATTTGACCACGCGGGCGAGGCCCTTCAGGCGTTCCCGCAGCTTGCGGCCGCTCCGTTCGCCGTGCCCGGGGGATTTGGGGGAGGCATAGCGGGTCTGACCCTCCTGGCCGGGATCCAGCCCGGCGAGACCCCGATTCCGGAGCCCGCCGCGGTGCCCGCACCGATGCCGCAGGCGCCCAGTGCGCCGGCAGCCAGCAACGCTCCGGTCGTGAGCGCAACTCCTGTCACCGCGCCTTCACCTTCTCCCGTCCCCACTCCCGCTCCGGCGCCCGCGGCGGCCCCGGCCCCTGCGCCCGCAGCGCCACCACCGCCGCCACCAGCCGTGACCGGCGCCGAGACTGTCGCCTTCCCCTATTTGGTGGGTGGGCCCGGCATCGGCACCGACTCCGGCATGGGCAGCGGCGCGCAGCGCAAGTCGTCCGAGCCGCGTTCCGCCGCGGCCGCCGCCGCACCGGCCGCGGCGTCGTCGTCCGAAAGACAGCGGGCGCGGCGGCGACGTCGGGCGACGATGACAGATCACTACCGCGGCTACGAATACATGGATCTGGAACCGGACGCCGCGCCGACGCCCGACCCGGGTTTGTCGGTGGCATCGGATCGCGGCGCGGGGTCACTGGGCTTTGCCGGAACGGCGCCGGCGGGTAGCGCCGAGGCGACCGGGCTGACGACGCTCGCCGGGGACGAGTTCGGAAACGGGCCCTCGGCGCCGATGTTGCCGGGCAGTTGGGACAGCGATTAACGGGGAACTTTTCCGGCCCGCCAGCCGACTACTGGCTGCGCGATCGTTCCGCGGCTACCGGTCGTGGCGGCCGTCGAGCCGAGTTGATAATGAAAATGATTTTCATTAAGGTAGGGCCACGCTGTGAGACCGCCCAACGTGCGGCTGTGAGTATGCCGAAAATGCGGAGAATCCGCGCGAGAACACCCGCAACAGCGGTAAAAGAAGGACAGTGCGGCAGTGAGTCGGACGGAGCCAAACGCCTCGACAGTTAGCTTATGCAATGCTAACTTCAGGCGGGTCAGGTTAGGGGAGACTACATTCATGAAAAGACGCGGCCGTGGAGCGCGGTGACACCGGCATGCTCACAGCTCAGCCTGTTAGTTCGCGGGTCGACGAGGACGTCGTCAGCCGGTTCGCCACCTGCTGTCGCGCGCTGGGCGTCGTGGTCTATCAGCGTCAGCGCCCTGCCGATCTGGCCGCCGCGCGCTCCGGCTTCACCGCGCTGACCCGCATCGCGCACGACCAATGCGACGCGTGGACGGGCCTGGCGGCCGCCGGCGACGCGTCCCTGCGGGTGCTCGAGGCGGTATCGCGCAACGTCGCGACCGCGGGCGTGCTGCAGCGCCAGGTCGATCTGGCCCCCGGCTCGCTGGGCTTCCGCTACGACACCGGACTGTATTTGCAGTTTCGCGCCACGACGCCCGACGACTTCCATCTCGCCTACGCGGCCTCGCTGGCAACGGCCGGACGATTTGCTGAAGCCGACGCAATCGTCGCCGGCCTGACCGCCGGCCGCCCGAACTGGCGCGAGGCCCGCTGGGTGTCCGTCGTCAACAACTACCGCGCCGAGCGCTGGTCGGACGTCGTCAAGCTGCTGACCCCGATCGTCAACGACGCGGATCTGGACGAGGCGTTCTCGCACTCCGCCAAGATCGCCCTGGGCACGGCGCTGGCCCGGCTCGGCATGTTCGCCCCGTCGCTGTCCTACCTGGAAGAGCCCGACGGTCCCGTCGCGGTGGCCGCCGTCGACGGTGCGCTGGCCAAGGCGCTGGTGCTGCGCGCGCACGTGGACGAGGACGCGGCGAGCGAGGTCCTGCAGGATCTGTACGCCGCGCATCCCGAGAACGAGCAAGTCGAACAGGCTTTGACCGACACCAGTTTCGGGATCGTGACCACCACGGCGGCCCGCATCGAGGCCCGCACCGATCCGTGGGACCCCGAAACCGAGCCCAGCGCCGAGGATTTCGTCGACCCCGCGGCGCACGAACGCAAAGCCGTGCTGCTGCACGAGGCCGAGTGCCAGCTCGCCGAATTCATCGGGCTCGACGAGGTCAAGAACCAGGTGTCGCGGCTGAAGAGTTCGGTCGCCATGGAACTGGTCCGCAAGCAGCGTGGCCTCGCGGTCGCGCAGCGCGCCCACCACCTGGTGTTCGCCGGCCCACCCGGAACCGGTAAGACCACCATTGCTCGCGTAGTAGCCAAGATCTATTGCGGCCTCGGGCTTTTGAAGCGGGAAAACATCCGCGAGGTGCACCGCGCCGACCTCATCGGCCAGCACATCGGTGAGACCGAAGCCAAGACCAACGCGATCATCGACAGCGCGCTCGACGGCGTGCTGTTCCTCGACGAGGCCTACGCACTGGTCGCCACGGGCGCCAAGAACGACTTCGGGCTGGTGGCCATCGATACCCTGCTGGCGCGGATGGAGAACGACCGCGACCGTCTGGTGGTCATCATCGCCGGGTACCGCGCCGACCTGGACAAGTTCCTGGATACCAACGAGGGCTTGCGATCTCGATTCACCCGTAACATCGACTTCCCTTCCTATGCACCGTCGGAACTGGTCGAGATCGCCAACACCATGGCCGAGCAGCGCGACAGCATCTTCGAGCAGTCCGCGCTCGAACACATGGAGGCGTTGTTCACCAGGCTGGCATCCGAGTCGACACCGGACGCCAACGGAATCATGCGACGCAACCTGGACATCGCCGGTAACGGTCGATTCGTCCGAAACATCGTCGAACGCTCCGAGGAAGAACGAGAGTTCCGGCTCGACCATTCGGAACACGCCGGCACCGGCGAATTCAGCGACGAGGAGTTGATGACGATCACCGACGACGACGTCGAACGGTCGGTAGAGCCGCTGCTGCGCGGCCTTGGCCTGTCGGTGCCGGCATGAGCAACGAGCCCGACGAACGCCGTTCGTTCACCTCTCGTACGCCGGTCAACGACAACCCCGACCAGGTCGAGTACCGCCGCGGCTTCGTCACGCGCCATCAAGTCACCGGCTGGCGCTTCGTGATGCGCCGGATAGCCTCCGGCATCGCCCTGCACGACACCAGGATGCTGGTCGACCCGCTGCGCACGCAGTCGCGCGCGGTGGCCATGGGGGCGGTCCTTCTGGTCACCGGCCTGGCGGGTTGTTTCGTGTTCTCCCTGATCCGGCCAAGCGGCACGGTAGGCACGAACGCCGTACTGGCCGACCGGTCGACCGCCGCTCTGTATGTCCGCGTCGGCGACGACCTGCATCCGGTGCTGAACCTCACCTCCGCGCGGCTGATCACCGGTCACGCGGTCGACCCCACCATGGTGAAAAGCAGTGAGCTGGACCGCTTTCCGCGCGGCAACCTGATCGGCATCCCGGGCGCACCGGAACGCATGGTGCAAAACCCCTCGCACGACGCGAACTGGACGGTGTGTGACTCGGTCAGCGAGCCGGCCCAGGGTGGGCATGCCGCCCACAGCACCGGCGTCACCGTGATCGCGGGCCGGCCGGACAGCAGCGGTGCGCGCGCGTCGACGCTCCCATCGCGGCAGGCGATCCTCGTCGACAGGGACGGCAGCACCTGGCTGTTGTGGGAGGGCAGGCGTTCGCAGATCAACCTGACCGACCACGCCATCACGAACGCACTTGGCCTGGGGCAGAACAACTCCGAGGTGCCCGCGCCCCGGCCCATCGCGCTGGGTCTGTTCAACGCGATACCGGAGGGGCCGCCGCTGACGGCGCCGGTCATCCCGAACGCCGGTGCGCCGGCACCTTTTAACGTGCCCGCGCCGATCGGCGCGGTGGTGGTCTCCTACGCCCTGGACCAGAGTTCTTCGGGCGCGCCGCGCTACTACGCGGTCATGCCCGACGGTTTGCAGCAGATCTCACCGGTGCTCGCCGCGATCCTGCGCAACACCAATTCCTATGGGCTGGACCAACCGCCGCGACTGGGTGCCGATGCGGTGGCCAAGCTGCCGGTCTCGCGGATGCTGGACACCGCGCGGTATCCGGATCAACAGATCGGCGTCGTCGATGCGGCCAAATCCCCTGTCACATGCGCCTATTGGAGCAAGCCGGCCGGGGCCGCGACCAGCTCGCTGAACCTGATGTCGGGCTCCGCCCTGCCGATCGCCGAATCGATCCGCACCGTCGACCTGGTGAGCGGCGGCGCCGCGACAACCGCCACTCGTGTGGCCCTGGCGCCGGGCACCGGCTACTTCACCCAAACCGTTGGCGGCGGCCCGGACTCACCGGGCACCGGCTCTTTGTTCTGGGTTTCTGACACCGGTGTGCGCTACGGCATCGACAACGAGGCCGAGCACTCGGCCGCCGGGCACGGCAAAACGGTTGAGGCGCTGGGCCTTCGCGGGTCGCCGGTCCCCGCCCCGTGGCCGGTGCTTTCGCTGTTCGCCAATGGTCCGACGTTATCGCGCGCCGACGCGCTGTTGGCACATGACGGGCTGACGCCCGATCAGAAGCCCGGCCGCGTGGCATCTGCCGAGGGAGCCCCCCGATGAGCCGACTGATTTTCGAAGCCCGCCGCCGGCTGGCGCCGCCGGTGACCCGCAAGGGCACCATCGCGATCGAGGCACCGCCCGAGCTGCCCCGGGTGATTCCGCCGTCGTTCCTGCGGCGCGCGATGCCCTATGTGCTGGTGATCCTGATCGTCGGCATGGTCGTCGCCCTGTTCGCCACCGGCATGCGGCTGATCTCGCCGCAGACGTTGTTCTTCCCGTTCGTGCTGTTGCTCGCCGCGACCGCGATGTATCGCGGCAACGACAACAAGACTCGCACCGAGGAGGTCGACGCCGAGCGCGCCGACTACCTGCGCTACCTCTCGGTGGTCCGGGACAACATCCGCACCCAGGCCACCGCGCAGCGCGCCGCCGCGCAGTGGTCCCACCCGGAGCCGGCTGCGCTGGCGGCCGTGCCGGGATCTCGCCGCCAATGGGAGCGCGACCCGCACGATCCCGACTTCCTGGTGCTGCGGGCCGGCCGCCATCACGTGCCGCTGGCCACCGCCTTGCGGGTCAACGACACCGCGGACGAAATCGACCTGGAACCGGTGTCGCACAGCGCATTACGCAGCCTGCTCGACACCCACCGCACCGTGCGCGACGTGCCGACCGGAATCGACCTGACGAAGGTCTCGCGGATCACCGTGCTGGGCGCCGAGGACGAGGCGCGCGGGGCGCTGCGCGCCTGGATCGCTCAGGCGGTGACCTGGCACGACCCGACCGTGCTCGGCGTCGCGCTGGTCACCCCGAATCTGGAGAACCCGGACTGGTCCTGGCTGAAGTGGTTGCCGCACATCGACGTTCCCGGTCAGCTCGACGGGGTCGGACCGGCCCGCTTCATGTTCACCAACGTCGACGAGCTGGTGGCGAGCCTCGGTTCGGCGCTCGTCGATCGTCCGGCGTTCACCGGTGAGCCCGCCGCCGCGCTCCGCCACCTGCTGATCGTTGTCGACGACCCCGACTACGACCTGAACGCGTCGACGCTGGCGCTGGGCCGGGCCGGTGTCACCGTCGTGCACCGCAGCGCAACGGCGCCGAACCGTGAGCAGTATTCGGATCCGGAGAAGCCGATCCTGCGCGTGGCAAGCGGGGCCATCGAGCGCTGGCAGACCGGCGGCTGGCAGCCCTACATCGACAACGCCGACGAATTGGGTGCCGACGAGGTGGCGCACCTGGCGCGCCAGTTATCGCGCTGGGACTCCAATCCCACTCACACCGGGCTACGCTCGGCGGCCACCCGCGGCGCCACGTTCACCACGATGCTGGGCATCTCGGACGCCTCCCGACTCGACGTGCCCACGCTGTGGGCGCCGCGCCGCCGCGAGGACGAGTTGCGCGTTCCGATCGGGGTCACCGCGACCGGTGAGCCGCTGATGTTCGACCTCAAGGACGAAGCCGAGGGCGGGATGGGCCCGCACGGGCTGATGATCGGTATGACGGGTTCGGGTAAGTCCCAGACCCTGATGTCGATCCTGTTGTCGCTGTTGACGACTCATTCGGCCGATCGGTTGATCGTCATCTACGCCGACTTCAAGGGTGAGGCCGGCGCCGACAGCTTCCGTCACTTCCCGCAAGTCGTCGCCGTCATCTCCAACATGGCAGAGAAGAAGTCGCTGGCCGACCGGTTCGCGGACACGCTGCGCGGCGAGGTGGCCCGCCGGGAGACGTTGCTGCGTGAGGCTGGCCGCCAGGTGCAGGGCAGCGCGTTCAACTCGGTGGTGGAGTACGAGGCCGCCATCGCCGCCGGGCACGACCTGCCACCGATCCCGACGTTGTTCGTGGTCGCCGACGAGTTCACCCTGATGCTCGCCGACCACCCGGAATACGCGGAGCTGTTCGATTACGTTGCGCGTAAAGGCCGCTCGTTCCGCATCCACATCCTGTTCGCGTCCCAGACGCTGGATGTCGGCAAGATCAAGGACATCGACAAGAACACCTCCTACCGCATCGGTCTGAAGGTGGCCAGTCCCAGCGTGTCTCGCCAGATCATCGGTGTCGAGGATGCCTACCACATCGAATCCGGCAAGGAGCACAAGGGCGTGGGCTTTCTGGTGCCCGCCCCGGGCGCGACGCCGATCAAGTTCCGCAGCACCTATGTCGACGGCATCTACGACCCGCCGGTCAAGGCCAAATCCTTTGTGGTGCCGTCTATCCCGGAGCCAAAGCTGTTTACCGCCGGGCGAGTCGAACCGGACCAGGACACCGTGATCACCGCCCCGGAGGAAGACGAATTGACCGGGCCGCCGCGCAAGCTGATCGCAACCATCGGCGATCAGCTGGCCGGTTACGGCCCGCGGGCGCCGCAGCTGTGGCTGCCGCCGCTGGACGAGCCGATCCCGTTGACCACCATGCTGGCCCGCGCCGGCGTCCCGCCGCGGCAGTGGCAGTGGCCGCTCGGCGAGATCGACAAGCCGTTCGAGATGCGCCGCGACCCGCTGGTGTTCGACGCCGCCTCGTCGGCCGGGAACATGGTCATCCACGGTGGCCCGAAATCGGGCAAGTCGACCGCGCTGCAGACGTTCATCCTGTCCGCGGCGAACCTGCACTCGCCGCGCGAGGTCACCTTCTACTGCCTGGATTACGGCGGCGGCAAGCTGCGGGCGCTCGAAGACCTGGCGCACGTCGGCAGCGTGGCCTCGGCGCTGGAGCCCGAACGCATCCGGCGCACCTTCGGCGAACTCGAGCAGCTGCTGCTCTCGCGGCAGCGCCGACAGGCGTTCCGGGACTCCCGCGGTGGCGTCCCCGACGACGGGTTCGGCGAGGTGTTCCTGGTCATCGACAACCTCTACGCGTTCGGTCGGGACAACACCGACCAGTTCAACACCCGAAACCCGTTGTTGGCCAGGGTCAGCGAGCTGGTCAACATCGGCCTCGCCTATGGCATCCACGTCGTCGTCACCACCCCCAGCTGGCTGGAGGTGCCGCTGGCCATGCGCGACGGCCTCGGACTGCGGCTCGAGCTCAAGCTGCACGATCCGCGGGACAGCAACGTGCGGGTGGTCGGCGCCCTGCGTCGGCCCGCCGAAGCGGTGCCGCACGATCAGCCTGGACGCGGATTGACCATGGCCGCACAGCATTTCCTGTTCGCCGCCCCCGAGCTGGACCAGGTGACCGAGCTCAACGCGCGCTACCCGGGCCTGACGGCACCGCCGGTGCGGTTGCTGCCGGCCAACCTCGCGCCGGAATCGGTCGGGTCGTTGTATCGGGGGCCGGAGCAGGTCGTCATCGGCCAGCGCGAGGAAGATCTCGCGCCGGTGGTGGTCAACTTTGCCGAGAACCCGCTGCTGATGGTGTTCGGTGACAGTAAGTCCGGGAAGACCACGCTGCTGCGCCACCTCATTCGCACTGTGCGCGAGCACTCCACACCCGATCAGGTGGCCTTCACGGTGCTGGATCGGCGGCTGCACCTCGTCGACGAGCCGCTGTTCGCCGACAACGAGTACACCGCGAACATCGACAGGATCATCCCGGCAATGCTGGGCCTGGCCAACATCATCGAATCGCGGCGGCCGCCGGCCGGCCTACCGCCGTCCGAGCTGGCCCACTGGCGCTACGCCGGGCACACTCACTATCTGATCATCGACGACGTCGACCAGATACCGGATTCGCCGGCGATGAGCGGTCCCTACGTCGGGCAGCGGCCGTGGACGCCGCTCATCGGATTGCTCTCGCAGGCAGGCGATCTGGGGTTGCGCGTGATCGTCACCGCACGTGCCACCGGTTCGGGGCACGCCTTGATGACCAACCCGCTGCTGCGCCGGTTCAACGACCTGCAGGCGACCACGCTGATGCTGGCGGGCAATCCGCAGGACAGCGGCAAGATCCGCGGCCAGCGATTCGGACGGTTGCCCGCCGGGCGGGCGATCCTGTTGGGCGACACCGACGCTGCGACATACGTGCAGCTGGTCAACCCGTTGGTCGGGGAGTCCGTGATAGAGGGCGCCAACGAGAGATTCGCCCACTGATGTTTATGCAAGTCCGTAGAGAAGGACTAGGGAAGGAGTAACGATGACCCTGCGAGTGGTTCCCGAAGGTCTGGCCGCGACCAGCGCCGCGGTGGAGGCCTTGACGGCACGGCTGGCGGCCGCCCACGCGGCGGCGGCTCCGGCGATTACCGCGGTGGTGCCGCCGGCGGTCGACCCGGTATCGCTGCAGACGGCTGTCGGTTTCAGCGCTCAGGGCCAGGAGCACTCGGCCATGGCGGCCCAGGGCGTCGAAGAGCTGGGCCGCGCCGGCGTCGGCGTCGGGGAGGCCGGCGCAAGCTACCTCGCGGGCGACACCGCGGCCGCTGCGACGTTCGGAACCACGGGCGCCTGACCATGACCGCCCCCATCGCGCCCATCTGGATGGCGTCGCCACCCGAGGTGCATTCGGCGTTGCTCAGCGCCGGTCCAGGGCCGGGGCCGCTGTTGGCGGCCGCCGGCGCGTGGACCGCGCTCAGCGCCCAATACGCCTCGGCGGCAGCCGAACTCAGTGGGCTGTTGGGGGAGGCCCAGGCCGGGGCCTGGGAGGGGCCGAGCGCCGAGCAGTACGTGATGGCCCACCTGCCGTACCTGGCTTGGCTGCAGCAGGCCAGCACCGACAGCGCCGGTGCGGCCGCGCAGCAAGAGGTCGCGGCGACGGCGTACACCGCGGCGTTGGCGGCCATGCCGACGTTGGCCGAACTGGCCACCAATCACACCGTGCACGGGATGCTGCTGGCAACGAATTTCTTTGGCATAAACACTATTCCGATCGCGGTCAACGAGGCCGACTACGCGCGGATGTGGGTACAGGCGGCCACCACGATGGGCACCTACCAGGCCGTGTCGGGCTCGGCCCTGGCCGCGACGCCGCGCACGTCGGCGGCGCCGCCCATCGTCAATCCCGGCGGTCAAGCGAACAGTCTTGCGGCCAACGCCACGCAGAACAGTCCTGGGGATTGGTTGCAGAACTTCCTGCAGCAGCTGTCCAAGTTCCTGCAGGACTTTCTCCAGAACATCCAGCAGATGTTGCAGAATCTGCCGGCGCTGCTGGCGGCCAACGGGCCGCTGCTGTTCTTCGTTGCCTATCAAGTGTTTTTCAATGCCGTCGGCTGGCCGACCTGGGGCGCGATCCTGACCGTGCCGTTCCTGTTGCCGATACTGCTGGGCATCGGGCTCAGTTCCCTGCTCACCGCGCCCGTCGAGGTGACGCCGGATGCCGCCCCCGCCGTCGTGGCCCCCGTCCTGACGTCGAACAAGCCGACCATGTTGCCGGCGGTCGCGCTGGCCCCGACCGTAGCGACTCCGGCCGGGGCCCCGGCGACCACGGTCGCAACGGGGTCCGGCGCCCCGGCCGCGCCGGCGCCGGCAGCCGCGGCGAGCAACTTCGCCTACCTGGTGGCCGTGGGCGGTGACCCGGACGCCGGCGTCGGGCCAACGTTGGGCGGCCGCGGCGGGGCCAAGGCTCCGGCGGCGACCATCCCGGCGGCGGGCGCCGCGGCGGCGAGCCGCGCCGAGTCGCGGGCGCGGCGCAGGCGGCGGGCCGCATTACACGACCACGCGGACGAGTACGCGGACATGGATTCCGATTTCGGTGTTCCCCCGGATTTCGGCGACGAAGAGGAACTGACTGCGGCCGTCGCGTCCGCCCAAGGTGCCGGGGCGCTCGGGTTCGCCGGAACCACGCAGCGGCAGAGAGCTTTTCGGGCCGCCGGATTGACCAAGCTGACCGAGGACGACTTCGGTGGTGGCCCGCGGATGCCGATGGTGCCCGGCACGTGGGAGCACGAAGCCGGCAACGGAGCAAGCCCAACCGAGCCCGGGAAAGGGGGTTAAGGCAGTCAGCCGGATCAAGGTGAATCACCGAAACCCCAACGGACGCAACAGAAAGGAATCAACATGAGTATGTTGGACGCTCACATTCCGCAGTTGGTAGCCGCACAGTCGGCCTTCAGCGCCAAAGCGGCGTTGCTGCGCAGCACGATCAGCCAGGCCGAGCAGGAAGCGATGTCGGCGCAGGCGTTCCACCAGGGCGAGTCCTCGGCCGCCTTCCAGGCCGCGCACGCGCGGTTCGTCGAGGTCGCCGCGCGAGTCAACACCCTGCTGGACATCGCCCAGGCCAACCTCGGGGACGCCGCCGGCACCTACGTGGCCGCGGATGCCGCCGCCGCGTCCGGCTACACCGCCTTCTGATCTCACCGCTACCAACCGCGAAAGGACTTGTCATGTCGCAGATCATGTACAACTACCCGGCGATGTTGAACCACGCCGCGGACATGTCGGGCTACGCCGGCACCATGCAGGGGCTCGGTTCCGATATCGCCAGCGAGCAGGCCACGTTGTCCAACGCCTGGCAGGGTGACACCGGTATGACCTACCAGGTGTGGCAGGCCCAGTGGAACCAAGCGATGGAAAGCCTGGTGCGCGCCTACCAGTCGATGGCCAGCACCCACGAGGCGAACACCATGTCGATGCTGGCACGCGACCAGGCCGAAGCCGCCAAATGGGGCGGTTAGTTCTCAGCTGAATGAACGCATCACCCAACGCCGTCGAGCTGACGGTCGATCACGCTTGGTTCATCGCGGAAACGATTGGGGCGGGGAGCTTTCCCTGGGTATTGGCGATCACCTCGCCCTATCGTGATGCCGCGGAACGCAACGCGTTCCTCGACCGTCAGAAGGCTGAGCTGACCGAACTTGGTCTGGTCTCGGAAGGCGGAGTCGTCAACCCCGCGGTCGCCGAGTGGATCAAAGTGGTGTGTTTTCCGGAGCGGTGGCTGGACCTCCGTTACATCGGGCCGGCCAAGGACAGCGGTGAGGGCGTCGGCTCCGAGTTGCTGCGCGGCGTCGTCGCGCAGCGCTCGGGTGTAGCCGGCAAGCCGTCGATCACGGTGGTCGCGTTGCGCAGCGCGCAGCTCATCACGTTCACCGCCATGGACATCGACGATCCACGTGCGCTGGTCCCGGTGCTCACCGTCGGCCTCGCGCACCGGCCGCCCGCTCGGTTCGACGAGTTCAGCATGCCGACGCGAGTCGGCGCCCGAGCCGACGAACGACTGCGTTCGGGCGCTCCGCTCGGCGAAGTCCTTGACTACCTGGGTATTACGCAATCGGCGAGGAAGGTGGTGGAATCGGTGTTCAACGGACCGCGCAGTTACGTCGAGATCGTCGCCGGCTGCCACCGCGACGGCCGGCATTCCACCAGCGAGGTGGGGATGAGCATTGTCGACGCACGCGAGGGGCGGGTGCTGGTCAGTCCGTCCCGCGCCTTCGACGGCGAGTGGGTTTCGACCTTCGCGCCCGGAACACCATTTGCGATCGCCGTCGCGGTCGAACAACTGACCGCCCTACTGCCAGACGCCGGATGGTTCTCCGAACACCGGTTGGCCCGAGACTTTTCCCCGTCAACACTGTCCGTCCAACACTCGTAAACGAAAGAGAGCACGATGTTCCAGCAACGGCCACAACACTTTTCGAGGGTCCGGTGACGTCCGGAACCGTCATGCCGATCGTCCGGGTGGCAATCCTCGCGGACAGCAGGTTGACGGAAATGGCCTTGCCTGCGGAGCTGCCGCTGCGCGAGATCCTGCCCGCCGTCCAGCGTTTGGTGGTTCCGGTCAACGGCGGCCCGGAAGACGGCGCCGCCTCACGCGGTGCCGCCGAGATCGGTGCGGCGACCCAATTGAGCCTGGCCCCCATCGGTGGTGCGCCGTTCAGCCTGGACGCCAGCCTTGACACGGTCGGAGTCGTGGACGGCGACCTGCTGGCGCTGCAAGCGGTGCCGCTCGGTCCGGCCGCACCCGGCATCGTCGAAGACATCGCCGACGCGGCCATGATCTTCTCGACTTCCCGGCTCAAGCCTTGGGGCACAACGCATATCCAGCGTGGCGCTTTGGCCGCTGCGATCGTGGTGGCGTTCCTGGCGACCGGGCTGTCCGTCACCTACCGGGTGGCCACCGGTGCGCTGCTGGGACTGGTCGCGGTCAGCGCGGTCGCGGCGGTGACCGCGATCGTCGGCCTACTGGTCACCGCGCGCTCGGCGCGAACCGGCATGGCGCTCTCGATCGCCGCACTGGTTCCCATCGCCGCGGGACTCGCGCTGGCTGTGCCGGGCAAGTTCGGCGCCGCCCAACTGACCCTGGCCGCCGCCGGTGTCACCGCGTGGTCCCTGATCGCCTTGATGGCGCCCAGCGCCGAACGTGAGCGCATCGCCGGCTTTTTCACCGCGACCGCGGTGCTGGGCGCCGGGGTGCTGCTGGCCGCCGGTGCCACACTGCTCTGGCACCTGCAGCCGATCGTCATCGGCTGCGGGCTGATCGTGGCGGCGCTGCTGGTCACCATCGAGGCGCCTCAACTGTCCGCGCTGTGGGCACGCTTCCCGCTGCCGGTCATTCCCGCACCCGGGGATCCCACCCCGGCGGCGCCGTCCCTGCAGGTGCTCGCGGACCTGCCGCGCCGGGTCCGGATCAGCGATGCGCATCAGAGCGGGTTCATCGCCGCCGCAGTGCTACTCAGCGTCCTGGGTTCAGTGGCGATCGGGCTGCGGCCCGAAACGCTCAGCGGTGCGGGTTGGTACGTGGTGGCGGCCACCGCGGCGACGTCGGTGCTGCGCGCCAGGGTGTGGGACTCGGCCGCGTGCAAGGCGTGGCTGCTGGCCCAGCCCTTCCTGGCCGCCGGCGTGCTGCTGGTGCTTTACACCTCGACCGGACGCTACGCCGCCGCCCTCGGTGCGGTGCTGGTCCTCCTGGCGCTCGTTTCGGTGTGGATCGTTGTGGCGCTCAACCCCGGTATCGCCGCGCCGGAAAGCTACTCGCTGCCGGTGCGCCGGCTGGTGGGCTTTGTCGCGACCGGGCTCGACGCGTCGCTGATCCCCGTGATGGCCTTCGTGGTCGGTCTGTTCGGCTTGGTGCTCAATCGATGATTCGGCCGACATCAGCCTGCGTCGCAGCGGCATTGGCCTTGCTGCCCGCCGCCGCGACGTGGACGAGTCCGCCGGCATCCGCGATCAGTCCGCCGACGGTCGACCCCGGCGCCGCACCGCCCAGCGGGGCGCCGGGGCCCGGGCAGCCGATGGAGCAGCGCGGACCCTGCAGCACGTCGGGGGTCGTTCCCGGCAGCGATCCCGGTGCCATCACGCCCAGCCAGTCGATGCTGAATCTGCCTGCGGCATGGCAATTCTCGCGCGGTGAAGGCCAGCTGGTGGCGGTGCTCGACACCGGGGTGCGGCCGGGGCCGCGGCTGCCGAACGTGGATCCGGGCGGTGATTTCGTCGAGACGACCGACGGGCTGACCGACTGCGATGGGCACGGAACGCTGGTGGCCGGGCTCGTCGCCGGCCAGCCCTCGGCCGACGACGGGTTCTCCGGCGTGGCGCCCGCGGCGCGGGTGGTGTCGATCAGGACAACGTCGGCCAAGTTCTCGCCGCGGACGCCGGGGGGCGATCCGCTGTTGGCGCGGGTATCGGCCGAGGTGTCGACGCTCGCCCGGGCGATCGTGCACGCGGCCGACCTCGGCGCCCTGGTGATCGACATCGGCTCGGCCACCTGCATGCCCGTGGACCGCCCCGTCGACCAGGCCGCCCTCGGCGCGGCCGTCCGTTACGCGGCGGTCGACAAGGACGCGGTGATCGTGGCCGGCGCGGGCAACAGTGGAGCGGGGGCCGGCGGTGCCACATGTGAGTCCAATCCGCTGACCGACCTGAGCCGCCCCAACGATCCGCGAAATTGGGCGGGCGTCACGTCGGTGTCCATCCCCTCGTGGTGGCAGCCGTACGTGCTGTCGGTGGCATCACTGACCCCGGACGGGCAGCCGTCGAAATTCACCGTGGCGGGGCCGTGGGTGGGTGTCGCCGCGCCCGGCGAACGCATCGTGTCGATCGGCAACGCGGACGGCGGCGGGCTGGCCAACGGCCTGCCTGACGGGCACCAGCAACTCGCCGCCGTGAGCGGAACCGACTACGCGGCCGGCTACGTGGCCGGTGTGGCGGCACTGGTCCGCAGTAAGTATCCGGACCTGAACGCCACCGCGGTGCAGCGTCGCATCACCGCGACCGCGCATAACGGCGCCCGCGACCCGTCCAACGTCGTCGGCACCGGCAGCGTGGATCCGGTGGCGGCCCTGACCTGGCAACTGCCCGGCGGCAACCAGCCCGGCGCGGCATCGGTGAAGCCGGTGGCCGTGCCTGCGGCCCCGGCGCCCAAGGACACCACACCGCGGACCGTAGCGGTGGCCGGCACCGCCGCGCTGGCCGTGCTGGTCGCGGTGGCTGGCGCAGTCACCGCAATCGCCGCCCGCCGACGAAAGGACCCCACCCCGTGAGCAAGCATCGGATACCGATTCCCGGCAGCGCTCGAATCACGTTGGCGCTGCTGGCCGTTGTGCCCGCGGTCATGGCCTACCCGTGGCGAACGCCCCGCGACTACTGGTTACTGGGCATCGCCGCCGCCGTCGTGATCGTGTTGTTCGGCTGGTGGGGCGGTCTGCATTTCACCACCATCCTGCGCCGCCGCCTGGCGATGATCGGCCGCGGCAACGCTGTGCCCGCGAGCACCTCCGACACGGCGGCAACGGCCCTGATTCGCCTCGGCGCGCCGGAGGATGACGCCGGTGTGCTGCCGCTCCCGTTGATCGCGAGCTACCTCGATCGTTACGGCGTCCGGGCAGACAAGATCCGAATCACCAGCCGCGACAACGCCTCCGACGTGACACGACGCGAGACGTGGGTGGGGCTGACCGTATCAGCGCCGGATAATCTGGCGGCGCTGCAGGCCCGTTCACCGCGGATCCCGCTGCACGAGACCGCTCAGGTCGCGGCCCGCCGGCTGGCCGACCATCTGAGGGAGATCGGTTGGGAAGCGACCACGGTCGCGGCCGACGACATCCCGCGGCTGCTGACGTCCAACCCCCGCGAGAGGTGGCGCGGAGTGCAGCGCGGTGCCTCGGATTACCTTGCCGCATACCAAGTTCCGGTGGATGACGCGCTGCCGAAGACCTTGGAGGCGATCCGGGCGTATTCCGCGCGCGAAACGTGCACCGCGTTGGAAATCGCCGGTGACAAAGGCACGCCCACCGTCGCGGTGGCCTGTGCGTTCCAGACGGAGACCGGCCCGGATGGCAAAGCGCCGGTAACGGGGCTGACCCCGCAACGCGGAAATCACCTGCCCGCGTTGACGGCGCTCGACCTGCTGTCCACGCGCCGGCTGGACGGACACGCCCCGGCGCCGGAGAATCTGCTCGCGCAGCTGCACTGGCCCACCCTGCTCGGCGGAGCCCATCGCGCCTCCCCCGGCCAGACCGGCGACACCGCCGACACCGTCGAGGTGGTCAGAACATGACCTCCCGCAGGAACGTGGTCATCCGGCGCAGGTAATCCAGCTGGCTGACGTGCAGCACGTGGCTGCCCGGAAACCAGTGCAGCGCACATTGATCCCAGTGTTGCCATAGCTTGACGGCATGGTCGGGCGGCGCCATCCGGTCGCCGAGTCCGGTGATGATCATCCGACGGTCCCGGGGCACCAGCGGCGGGTAGTTCAGCGGGCAATGGTACGCAAGCCCAGCCGCCAGGTCGTCGTGGCTGATGTCGGAGAGGCGCAGGCCCAGCCGGACCAGCTTGTTGGCCGGAAACCATTCGTCGAACAACGTCGACGGGGTGACGACGGGACAGTTGGGGATCACCGCCTCGAGCCGATCGTCGGCCGAGGCCACCAGCGCCGAGGTATACCCGCCGAGCGAGATGCCGGTGAGCGCGATGCGGTCTACCCCGGTGTGATGCAGATAGTCGATGATGGAACGAAAATCGTGCACGGCCTGCGCCATGGCCTCGGCGAAACCACTGAGCCCACCGGCGAAATAGCCGAAACCACTGAAGGGTGAATACCTTTCGGCCCGCTTGCCGTGAAAGGGCAACGTATACATCAGCACGTCGTAGCCGGACCGGTAGTACCAGGGCAGCGAAAAGAACCGCCCGTTGGCCAGATACGACGATCCCAAGAAGCCGTGGATCACGCACAGGGTGGGACGCGGCCCATCGTCGTGGCGCCAATGCTGCGCGCGCACGGTGTTGTTGGCCCGCCAGGCGCCCCACTGGGCGCGCATGGCCGGGTTGACGGCGGTGAAACTGCTGGGGAACGCGATGTTCTCGACCGTGCCGCGCGCGATCCACTCCGTCAGCGGACTGGCCCGCCGCGATACGACCCGGGGCACCTCCGTGGGTGCCGGAAAGGACCGCGACGGGTCCTTCGCCGCCCCCAACTCCGCATAGAACTCGAGGTTGTCGCGCTCGGCGGCGGAATCGGATTGCCGCAGCGTGCTGGCGGCCACGAACGGCGCCACCGTGGAGCAGAGCAGCGAGGCCACCCAGGTGCGCAGGGCCAGATCGCCGAGGGCCGATGCCTCGACTACCATTCGCTGGCGGGGCGACAAGGCCGAGCGGGGGGGTAGTCCGCCGGCGCCGGCCGGCAGATCGGCGCCGGAAACCTCCGGAACGGGAATGGGCGGGTCGATCGGATCTGAGTCGGGCGCCACGAACGCCGATGGTAGCCGGACGAACGCGCGTTCCTGGGCGTTCGCTCGGATTCGGTCGCCGCGGTGTTATCTCGGGACCATCCGGGCCGCGGCGGCGCACCATAGGAGTTATACGGTTTGCTATCGGGCGGCTAGCGGCGGCGCGAGGATCGGGAGGATCGACATGTGGGATCCGGACGTCTATCTGGCCTTCGCCGACCACCGCGCGCGCCCCTTCTACGACCTGTTGTCGCGGGTGGGCGCCGAGCGGGCGCGCCGCGTCGTCGATCTCGGATGCGGCCCCGGCCACCTGACCAAGTATCTGGCCCGGCGTTGGCCCGACGCGGTGATCGAGGCGATGGACAGCTCACCGGAGATGGTTGCCGCGGCCAAGGAACGCGGCATCGACGCCGTCACCGGTGACCTGCGCGACTGGAAGCCCAAACCCGATACCGACGTGGTGGTCAGCAACGCGGCCCTGCACTGGGTGCCCGAGCATGCCGACCTGCTGCTGCGGTGGGCGCGGCAGCTGGCGCCCGGATCGTGGATCGGTGTGCAGATGCCGGGCAACTTCGAATCGCCGTCCTACGCCGCGGTGCGGGCGCTGGCCCGCCGGGAGCCGTATGCGAAATTGCTGCGCGACATACCATTTCGTGTTGGGGCCGTGGTCCAGCCGCCGGCGCACTATGTCAACCTGCTGCTCGACGCGGGATGCAAGGTGGACGTCTGGGAAACGACCTACCTGCATCAGCTGACCGGCGAGCATCCGGTGCTGGAGTGGATCACCGGCACCGCGCTGGTTCCGGTGCGCGAGCGCCTCGACGACAAGGCGTGGGAGCAGTTCCGCGAGGAGCTGATCCCGCTGCTACAGGACGCCTATCCGCCGCGATCCGACGGTGCGACGATCTTCCCGTTCCGGCGGGTGTTCCTCATCGCGGAGGTGGGTGGCTCGAGCCGCTCAGCCGGATAACCCAGCGCCTGCCGATCCCCCCGGTGCGTCGACGACTTTTGCGTCATTCTGAGGGATCAGCGCTGTGTGGGCTTGCCTTCTTCGATGCCCCGGTCGGCGGCGATCCCCGAGCGCGGGGTCGGCTTCGCGCGGTGGATCTGCAGATACGTTTCGGTGTACCGCGCGGAGATGCGGGTGCCGGCGAATTCCGACGGGATGACGTCGCCGGTGCTCTGACGCCAATCATCCAGCAGCACAGCAAGGTTAGCCGCTACCTCGGCCGCTTCCGTGTTGTCATCGGCCAGCAGGTTGGTGGTCTCGGTGGGGTCGGTGCGCAGATCATAGAGCTCCCGCTCGGGCCGCGGCGCCGTGACGAGCGGCGCGACGGCCAGCCCGGACGGGCTTTCCTGGATGTCCAACGGCAGATCCAGCAGCGGCCGGGGCACGTAGTTCTCGATGTAGCTGTAGTCCTTGGTGCGAATCGCGCGAATCGGATCGAAGGAGTCGTGGTAGGTCTTCATGGTGTAGACGTGCTCGCGCACGGGTGCGGTTGGCTCCGGCTCCAGCAGGCCGGGCGCGTGTGAGATGCCGTCGACGTCAGCGGGAGCGTCAATCCCCAACAGTCCCAACAACGTCGGGACCAAGTCGACGGCGCTGAACAGCTCGTCGTAGACGCGCGGTGTTATCGCCCGGCCGGTGGGCGGACGAATGATCATGCCGATGCCGGTACCGGCGTCATACAGCGTGGATTTAGCCCGGGGGAACGCCGGGCCGTGATCGGTGAAGAACACCACCCAGGTGGTGGCGTCCAAACCGGTGTCGGCCAGCGCGTCCAGCAGCCGGCCCACGGCGGCATCCGCGGTGCTGATGGCCCCGTAGAAGTCGGCGAGGTCGCCGCGCACCTCGGGGGTGTCGGGCAGGTAATCGGGCGGATCCACCGTGGCGCTGTCGGCCGGCGTGTAGCGGTCGTGCGGATAGGGCCGGTGCGTCTCGAAGAAGCCGGCGGTCAACAAAAACGGCTGCCCGACAAGGCCTTCGGCGCTTTGTCGCAGCCACTCGTCGGCCTTGTCGGCCACGTAGTCGCAATACGAGTTCGACACGTCGAACTCGTCGAAACCCAACCGCTTCGGGTAGGAGGTCTCGTGTTGCATGCCGAAAAGCGCCGAGTACCAGCCCGATTCGGACAATATTTGGGGCAGGGTCCGGATCCCGTCGCGGTATTCCCAGCCGTGGTGGGCCAGGCCGATGAGGCCGTTGTTGTGCGGGTAGCGACCGGTGAACAGTGACCCGCGCGATGGCGAGCACAGCGGCGCGGTGGCGTGCGCCCGGGTGAACAGGATGCCCTCGGCGGCAAGGCGGTCCAGTCGCGGGCTCGACACGTCGGGGTGGCCGTAGACACCGAGGTGGCGCCCCAGGTCGTGCCAGTGCACGATCAGCACGTTGTCGCGAAAGCCCGTATTCCGTTTTTGGTCTGCTATGTCGCCCGGCATCAATGGCGTCACCTCTCACATTGCCTTGCGACCGGCGACGTTACCCCAACCTCCCCGGGTGCTTCCTGAGTATCAGGGCGTCGGCAATTGACCCCATCGGTTTTCGCAGACGAACTCCGACAACGGACGCCCGACGGCCCAGCCGTCCAGTTCCAGCGCCGGGCGATCGGGAAATTCGGGCACCGGCCCCAGGCACAGGATGGCCACCGGTTCGGCGCCTGACGGCATGCCCAGCAGCGCCGCCAGCCGTTGCGGATCGAACAGGGAGACCCAGCCCATGCCGAGGCCCTCGGACCGGGCCGCCAGCCACAGGTTCTGGATCGCGCACGACACCGACGCCAGGTCCATCTGCGGCAGCGTCCGCCGGCCGAACACGTGCGCGTCGCGGCCGTCGCCCAGCGCCACCACGAACAACTCCGCGCACTCGAGGATGCCCTCCACCTTGAGCGCCAGGAACTCGTCGGATCGCTCACCCAGGGCCTTCGCGGTGCGCGGGCGTTCCTCGTCGACCAGGGCATGAATGCGCCGTCGCAGCGAGGCGCCGGTGATCCGGATGAAGCGCCACGGCTGCATCAGCCCGACGCTGGGCGCGGCGTGCGCGGCCTGCAGCAATCGCGCCAGCACGGCCTCGTCCACCACCGCATCCGGAATGAATCGGCGCATGTCGCGGCGCTCGTAGATGACGCGATAGACGGCCTGGCGCTCTTGCGGGCTGAATGCCTCACCTGTCACGCCTGCCATCGTAGGAAATCGGCGCTAGCGTAGACCGTGCCCAGACCCAAGACCTGGTGAACCCAGGAAGGGAGTGGTTTTCTGTGAAGCCTTCCGACGTGCTCGATCAGCTGGCCACCGAACACGGCGCCGGCCGCAATTACGGCGAGCCCTATCAGACCCCGGACGGCACCACGGTCATCGTGGTGACCAAGCCGCTGGGTGTGTTCGCCATCCGCGACGGGCAGGCCTCCTGGACCCCGGCCGTGGACAACAGCCGGATCGCGCTGATCGGGGTGATCACCGGTCTGCTGGCCGCCGTGATCGGCACCCTCGCGGTGCTGCGGCAGCCACCCTGGCCGCGCATCACGATCAGGGACTATAGGTAACCCCGACCGCGCGGAACACGTACTCCGGCGGCATATCGAACGCCAGCGACCGTCGGGGCAGGCCGGCGACAACGTCGTCGGGAATGGCCACTTTGTAGTGCAGCGACAACTCGCCGGTGAACTTCTCGTCGACCCGGGAGACGTCGGCGTCGACCTGCAGCCCGGTCGGCGAAATCTCCACCTGCGCGGCTCCCGTCTGCGGCGCGTCCCAGCGCACGTTGACGGTCGGGCCCGCCAGCCGGGGCAGCATGGACAGCGTCGCCAGCACCCGCTCCGAGGTGAAGACCAGCGAACCGGTGTAGCTGGCGACGCTGTGCGGCAACCGCACGCCGGGGATGGTGCCGCTGAATCGGCGGGTCACGGCGACGTAATCGGCGTGGTAGGTGAGGCCTTCCGACTCGAGCTGGGCATGCAGCTCGTCGGGCAGCTTGCCGATGCCGAACAACCTACGGACGAAGACGGCCATATCGACAGTATGACGCGCGAGCGCCGCCAAGCGGCGGGTCGCACGGTGACGGCGGCGGCTCTGCTGGTATCGGTTGGTTATGACGCGCCCGAGCACACCGATGGCCGCCGGGATCGCCGCGTTCGCCGCGACGCTGTACGCGCTGCTGTGGGTCGGATATGTCCAGCAGTGGGACTGGCTGTACCGGATGGATTGGTCGTTGCTGAACGCGGCTCGCGACGTCGCGCTCAAACACCCGCTGTGGCTACGGTTTTGGGAGGGCGTGTCCTATGCGTTGGGTCCGGTCCCGATGTCCGCGCTGGGCATTGCGATGACGACAATCGCGCTGATGATGCGCAATCTGCGGGCCGCGCTGGTGCTGGCTTTCGCGTGCGGGCCGCTCAACGAGTTCGGGACCGCGGCGGCCAAGGCCCTGGTCAACCGGCCGCGCCCGGCGACCATGTTGGTCGCCGCGCCCTCCACCTCCTTTCCATCGGGGCATGCGCTGGAGGCGATGGCCGCGCTGCTCGCCGTACTGTGCTTTTTCTTTCCGATGCTCAACCGGATGATCCGCGGCATCGCGGTCGCGGGGGTGGCGGTGTCGCTGCTGACGGTCGGCGTCTCCCGGGTTGCGCTGAACGTACATTACCCGTCGGACGTGCTGGCCGGCTGGTCGCTGGGATATCTCTATTTCCTGTTGTGTCTCTTGATTTTTCGGCCCTCGATCACGCGATCGGCCGGCGCGCGGCGCGCGACCGAAACCGCCGTAACGCGCTAACTATGCTGTCCCGGCGGGCATTTGGTCACGACGCGGTGACCTAACTGGGGCTAAAGCTTTACTTGACCCCGAAGATGTGCGCGTTCAACGATGGAGTGCATGCACCGACTGCTCGCTTCGCTGTGCGCCGCGGCGTGCGTAATCTTCGCGTCGGTGGTGTTGGCGCCGGTGGGTGCGGCGGCGGGCGCTCCCTGGTTCGCGAACGCGGTCGGCAATGCGACCCAGGTGGTTTCGGTGGTGAGCACCGGCGGCTCCAACGCGAACATGGAGATCTTCCAGCGCACCGGCACCGGTTGGCAGTCGCTGCGATCCGGCATTCCCACCCACGTCGGTTCGGCGGGATTGGCGCCCCAGGCCAAGAGCGGTGTGCCGGCCACCCCGATGGGCGTGTATAGCCTCGACTCCGCGTTCGGCACCGCGCCGAATCCCGGCACTGGGTTGCCCTACACCCAGGTTTCCGGCACCAACTACTGGTGGAGCGGCGACGACCACAGCCCCACGTTCAATTCCATGCAGGTATGCCAGAAGGCGCAGTGCCCGTTCAACACCGGTGACAGCGAGAACCTGCAGATCCCCCAGTACAAACACGCCGTGGTGATGGGCGTCAACAAGAACAAGACCCCGGGTGGGGGCGCCGCGTTCTTCTTCCACACCACCGACGGCAAACCCACCGAGGGCTGCGTGGCGGTGGACGACGCTCAGCTGGTGTCGATCATGAAATGGCTGCGGCCTGGCGCGGTCATCGCCATCACCAAGTAGCTCCTCAATCCGAGGCGATGGCGCGACCGGGTTTGAGCGTGAAGTTCAGGCCCTCCAAAGACATTGTGGCGTCATAGGTTCGGTCGTAACCGGTGCCGCTGATCTTCCAGCCGGCCTCGGTGCGACGGTAGGTGTCGCGATAGAAGGCGGCCCCGATCAACATGAAATTGAAATCGGCGACCATGACCCGGTCCTGCAGATACCAACTGCCCGTTGCGGTGTCGCCGTCGACGGTGATGTCCGGATGGGTCACCCGGTGTTCGGTGATGACGTTGGCGGGCAGCGAGGTACGCATGTACTCCACCAGGTCGGCCCGGTTGGTGAAGTGCAGCTCGTTGCCGATCGATGGCCCGTAGTCGGCCTTGATGTCCTCGGCCAGGGTGTCGGTGAAGTCGTCCCAATGCTTGGTGTCCAGCGCGCGCAGATACCGGTATTTGACTTGCTTGATGGCTTCGATATCGGCCAGATCGTCGAGGGTCATCCCGTCATTGCAGCACACGGAAACTGCGAATCTTGAGCCGGTCGGACGGGTTGGGCGACCGAGACTTAAACCAGTGCGAATTCGCGCGGCGTGTCGTGTGTGTGGTTTACGTGTCGCGGTGCCCCGGGCCCTCGGAGAGCACACGGGTCACCATGTCGACGAGGGCACGTCGTTCCAGGCTCCAATCGATCGCGGCGCCGGTGACCATCTGTGCCAGCACCACACCGCGCAGCGTGGCCCAAATGACCTCGGCCACACCGGCATGCGCGGGGTCGGTGGTGATCAATCTGCCCAGCTGGCCGACCGCGGCGTTCATGTCGAGCAGGTGGCGCCGCGAGGACGGGTCGGCCCCGCCGCGGGTCTCGCGCAGAATTTCGAAGGCGGCCATCGACGTCGGGCTGCTGTAGCAGCTCCAGGCGGTGTCGACGACCACCTCGATGCGCCTGCGCAGGGGTAGCTCGCTGACGTCGGCCGACGACAGGCTGTCTACCAGTCGGGCCACCCCGTCGTCCACCACGGCCATTAGCAGACGGTGGCGATCCCCGAAGTGGTACTGGATGACCCCCCAGGTCACGCCCGCGCGTTCGGCCACGTGTTTGGCGGTGGCGGCGGAGAATCCCTCCTCGACGATGCAGCGGACCGTCTCATCGATGATCTTCGCCCGAGTGTCGTCGCCGCGCTTGCGTGGCGCGGTGGTTCGCCGGGTCGGGCCGACCGGGCGATCAGACGTCTGGCCAGTGGCAATGGGCATTGTTGACTTTATAACATAGTCGAGTCTATTTTTGGGGCGTGAGCAGCCCCTCGCGTTATGCGCGATTGTCCCGCGACGAACTCGCCGTCTTGGTTCCCGAACTGCTGCTGATCGGGCAGCTGATCGACCGATCCGGGATGGCCTGGTGCATTTCCTCGTTCGGCCGCGACGAGATGGTCCAGATCGCCATCGAGGAGTGGGCGGGCGCCAGCCCGATCTACACCCGGCGCATGCAGAAGGCGCTGAACTATCAGGGCGACGATGTGGTCACCATCTTCAAGGGCCTGCAGCTCGACATCGGTGCGCCACCGCAATTCATGGATTTCCGGTATACCGTCCACGATCGCTGGCACGGAGAATTTCACCTCGACCACTGTGGCGCCCTGCTCGACGTCGAGCCGATGGGCGAGCAGTACGTGTTCGGCATGTGCCACACCATCGAGGATCCGACCTTCGACGCCACCGCGATCGCCACCAACCCGCGCGCCCAGGTGCGTCCCATCCACCGCCCTCCGCGCACACCGGCGGACCGGCATCCGCACTGCGCGTGGACCGTGATCATCGACGAGTCCTATCCCGAAGCGCAAAGCATCCCGGCCCTCGACATCGTCAGCCGAACGCGCGCTGCGACATGGGAACTCGATGCCATCGATTGCTCGGACGACGGGCAGGCGGATTACTCCGGGCCGTTGCTGTCCGATTTCGACTTCGCCGCCTTTTCGCATTCGGCGCTGGTCCGGATGGCCGACGAGGTATGCCTGCAGATGCACCTGCTCTACCTGTCCTTCGCGATCGCGGTGCGGGCACGCGCCGCCAACGACGACGAAGCCGTCGGCGTGTGCACCCGCGGCCTGATCGGCATCGCGGGGATGGCCGCCGAGCGCATTCATCGCGCACTGAAACTCCCGGGCGGGATCGAAGGTGTGCTGCGCGTCCTCGAGCTGCATCCGCTGCTCAATCCTTCTGCCTACGTTGTCGCCGAGACGGAATCGAACCGGCTGCACGTCCACGCGTCCCCAGCCCATGACGACCGATCCTGGATCTCGCTGTGCTCGCCGGAATCCGCCCAGCCGCTCCAGGCGATCGCCACCGCGGTGGACCCGCACATCGAGGTCCGAGCTAGCGGAACGGCCACCGACTGGACGGCGGAACTGATTGAAACCGACACTCCCACCGAGGAACTGCCAGAGGTTTCCGTGGTCAGGGTCAGCGGGGGATCGACCTTCCAGTTCGAGCCCAGGCGTTCGCTGCCGCTGACGGTTTTGTAGCGAAAGCTGTTTGTCAAGGGGTTTTCGGTACCGCTTCGGTGACGCACGCGCATCGACGGAATACCAATGACATTGCGAAGCATCGGCTTTCCGCGTGTCCGCGGCTATCGTTAACGCTGGCCACCGACCCCTATAGACGAAGGTTTCGCTCTATGTACGACCCACTTGGGTTGTCGATCGGGACCACGAACCTGGTCGCTGCGCGTAATGGAAGCCCACCGGTTACCCGCCGGTCCGTGCTGACCCTTTACCCGCACTGTGCACCGAAAATCGGTGCACCCGATGAGAACCCGTACCTAACCGAGCCTGGCGTACCGATGAAGGGCTTTATCGAGCGCATCGGCGATTCCGTTGCGCTGGTGTCACCCGACGGTTCCGCGCACGACCCGGAACTGCTGACGGTGGAGGCGCTGGACGCGATGGTGCTCGCGGCCGGTGCGGACGCGGCGTGCTCGGAGATTTCGATCGCGGTGCCGGCGCATTGGAAGCCCGTGACGGTGCAGGCGTTGCGCGACGCTCTACGAACCCATCTGGGCTTCGTGCGAAGCGGAATGGCGCCGCGGCTGGTTTCGGACGCGATCGCGTCGCTGACGGCGGTGAAGTCCGAGCTCGGCCTGCCCGACGAGGGCGTGGTGGGGCTGCTCGACTTCGGCGGCAGCGGCACGTCGGCCACATTGGTCAATGTCGCGGGGGATTTCGAACTCGTCAGCGCCACCATGCGTTACGCCGCGTTGTCCGGTGACGAGATCGATCAGGAATTGCAGCTGCGGACGTTCGAGGAGCTGGGGCATGGCAGCGGCCTGGACCCCGCTAGCACCGCCGGTGTCGGGCAGCTCGTTGAACTCAGGCAACAATGCCGTGCGGCCAAGGAGCGGCTCTCCACCGACATGACCACCGAGGTCACCGCGGTGCTGGGTGGGCGCAGTTGCAGTTTGACGTTGACGCAAGACGACCTCGAAGACATGATGCAGGACCGGCTGACCGGCTTCATCTACGCCTTCGACGACATGCTGGTGCGCCACCGCACGAGTTGGACGGACCTTGTCGCGGTGGTCACGGTCGGTGGGGGCGCGCGCATTCCGCTTGTCACCGAACGGCTTTCGACGCACGGCCGCATGCCGATCCTGACGCCCTCGCAGCCCGCGCTGGCCGCGGCGAGCGGGGCGCTGATCCTGGCCTCGCGCGGCGGCGAGTTGGATCTGCGCACGCGTACGTCGATAGGTCTGCTCGCCTCGGCCGACGCCGCCGGTGACGTCGTCGACCTGGGGGCCGGCGATGTGTTGGTGATCGATGATGAGGCGCTGACCGATCGCGAATTGGCTTGGTCACAAACCGAATATCCCGGCGATTTACGGATGCGGTTCGGTGGCGAAACCTACGACGAGGACGGCCCGGCCGGCTGGTCGATGCGGCTCAATGTCATTGAACCGCCGCCGGAACGCCGGCCCTGGCTGCGTCTTCGGTTCTCCCAGTTGATCATCGGCATGTCGGCCGTGGTCGCCATGACGGCGATCGGCGGCGTGGCCTACACGCTGACCGGCATAGAAAACCATCCGGCCCCGCCCTCGGTCGCGCCCCTGCCGGCGCCACCGGCGAACTCCGTCGCGCCGCGTCCGGCCGCGCCGCCACCGCCGACCGCGGTACCGCCGCCCCCGCCGCCCAGCGCGCAGCCCATTCCGAGCCCGCCGCCGCCACCGCCGGAACCGCCGCCGTCGTCACCGCCGCCGCCTCCGGTGGTGGTCACCACCGCGCCGCCGGCGCCCGTCTACACCCCGAGGCATACGGCGCCGCCGACCACCGCGCCACCGCAACCGACGGTCACCACGACGGTGCCGCCGTCACCGTCGGTAACCACGACGGTGCCGCCGCCGGTGGAGACCACCACGCCGCCGCCCCCGCCGACGACCACCACCACGACGGTGCCGATGACCACGGAATGGATCCATGTTCCGCTGCTGCCCATCCCGATCCCGGTGCCGGTTCCGCAGCAGCAGGCACCTGCGACTCCGCAGTACCCGCAATATCCCCAGTACCCCCAGTACCCGCAGTACCCGGGCAGCGCGCAGAATCCGTACCTCGGGCCGGGTTATTAGCCGTTAGTCCTGCGTAGGCACACCGCCTGCGCAATTAGCTGCACGCGCGTAACGTTTATGTCACCAAGTTCGGGCGGGATTCATCCCGTCATGCCCTCGTCGAGGGCGTTGAAAAAGAACCTTGGAGGCGTTACGTGGACATCGTGCTTGGGGTGTCGATGGCTCCCAGGACAGTCCGCCTGGTAGCGATCGAAGGCCAAAATGCCGACGGCGTGACCGTCGAACAAGAAGAGTTCGAGGTTGGGGCCGTTGATAATTCGGCGGCTGGTGCTGTCGATCGGGTGATCGACGCGATCATCGGCAGCCGCGAAGGGGTGTTGGAGGGCGGTCACCGACTCACCTCAACCGGGGTGACCTGGAGTGATCCCGCCGGCGTCGGCGCACTGCGGGAGGCGATCGCCACCTATGAATTGGGTGGCGTGATGTTGGTCGCACCGTTGCTCGCCGCGGCCGCGCTCGCGCAGACCGTGGGTTACGCGCTGGGTTACGAACGCCTCGCGATGCTGTTCGTCGAGCCGGCCAACGCGACGCTGGCCGTCGTCGACGTCGCCGACGGGTCCATCGTCGATCTGCACCGCCGCCAGACCGGCGAGGGTCACGCCGGGGAACCGTCCGCAGAACTGGCGACGATGGTCGCCGGCCTGGACGCTCGCGGGTCACGGGCCGACGGGGTGTTCCTGATCGGATGCGGAACCAACATCGTGGCGCTGAAATCCACGCTCGAGGCGGCCACCCCACTTCCGGTCACCGCCCCCGAGGAGCCGGACATGGCCTTGGCGCGCGGCGCGGCGCTGGCCTCGGCGAACGCCCCGCTGTTCGCATCGTCGACCGCAGCCCTGGCCTACGCGCTGGACCCGAGCACCGGAGAGCTGAGTCTCCCCGCGCTCGGCTCGACGTACCTGGACATCTGGGGCAACGCCGACGTCGGCACCGACGCGCGGGCATACAGCGCCGTCGCGGACGACGAAGAGAAGCCGCCGCGCCGCCGCCCCTGGTCCATGCTGCTCGCCGGCAGCGCCTTGGTCGGCATCGTCGCCGCGGTAGGCGGCGTGGTGCTGGTGACGTTGACATCGGATCGCCCGGTCGACCGCCACAATTCGGGCGTCGCCACCCCCGTCGTTCAGCTGCCTGCGCCCCCGCCGAACAACCCGCCGAGCAATCCGCCGCAGGCGCAGCTGCCCGCCCCGAGTCCGGTGCCTCCGCCGTCCTCGCCTGCACCCAGCCCGGCGGAGGTGGCCGCCCCGGCACCGTCGCCGGTGCAGCAGCCGGCGCCGCAGGCCCCGGTCACCCAGCCACCCGCGGCCCCGGTGTATCGCGCCCCGACCCGGCAGGCGCCGCAATACGTGCCGCCGCCGTCCGTCCGACAGGCGCCCCCACCGGTCCAAGAGGCGGCGCCGCCGCCGGCCGCGGTTCCCGAGCCCCCGCCGGCCGC
>NZ_LZIF01000087.1 GCF_001667145.1 Mycobacterium sp. 852002-51971_SCH5477799-a | reverse complement strand
AGAGATCGTCGCGCCCTCGTAGTCGACGGTGCCGTACGGGGTGCCGAACGAGATCGTCGAGATCTGCACGCCCTCGGCCTTGGCGGCCCGGGCCGCGGTGAACGCCCCCTGCGGGGCGTTGGGGTCCAGCGGCACGTTCTCGGCACCGTCGGACTCCAGCACGATCCGCGCCGGCGGCGGGGTGTCGCCGCCGACGACCGCGGTGGCGCTGATCGCGTGCAGGGCGGTGAAGATCGCTTCGCCGGTCGCGGTGCTGTCGGCGAAATCGAGCTTCTTCAGGGCATCGATGGTGGTCTGGTGCTGCGGGGTCGGTGGCACCAGCAAATAGGGCGTGCCGGCGAATCCGACCAGCCCGAGGTTGATGCCGGGCGTCAGCTGACCGGCGAACTGGGTCGCGGCCCGTTCGGCCGCCTTGAGCCGGTTGGGTTCGACGTCCGTCGCCCGCATGGACTGGGACATGTCGATCACCAGCATGATGACGGCGCGGTTGCGCGGGATGCGCATGTCGTGGGTGGGCGTGGCCAGCGCGATGGTCAACAACGCCAGGCACAGCAGCGACACGGCGATGGGGAGATGACGCCACGGCGACTGCGCCACGGGGGTGTCGGTGTAGCGGTGCAGCCGTTGGCGCCGCCGCGCCTGGACCACAACGTAGAGGGCCAGTAGGGCCAGGGGCACCAGCCCGAACAACAACAGGGCGGGCCGCTGGAATCCGTAGAGCGGTAACGGGCCGATACCGGGAAGCGACACGTCATCCAACCTTCCCGTCCAAGCCCGGCCCGTCAAACGATGGCACTACTCGCGGCGCAGCCGCCCGTCGACGAATTGCTCCAGTTTCTCCCACTCGCGAACCGCCGCGGCATACGGCGGCGACGGCTTGGTCACCGAGTCCGGCTCGAGCACGGCGGCCACCAGCTTGCCCAGCGGCCTGCTGGTCTCGAGCGCTTTGTCGACGGTGCTCTCCTCGGAGTAGTCGCCGATGTCGCGGAGCACCTCGACGGCGAGTTCCAGTTGCTCGCGATCCACGGCATTCGGTCCGTCGGCCAGGTCGTCGGCCAGCCCGCTGAGCACGTAGATGTTGTCCTCGGTGATCTCCACCGCCAGGGAGCCGTCGGTCGCGGCTGTGCGGATGTCGTCGTAGGTGCTCAGGTCCGCCAGGTCGTGGTCGTGCTCGTCGGCCAGGTAGCGGGCCAGCGCGCGTTCGGAGGTGAAGACGCTGATGCGGCCGTTGCGGCCCAGGAAGATCGGCTGGTCGTCCAGGTAGCAGCGCAACGTGTAGAAGGTGCCCGAACTCGTCATGATCCGGATCGGATCGATGCCGACCTGCACCCAGAAGTCCTTATCGCCGCCCAGCACCACCGTGTCGCCGGTCGCCCGGTCGTCCTCGTCCTCGGTGTCCTCGTCGTCGGCCTCGGCGTTGTCGTCCGCGGTGACCTCCTCTGCGGTCTGTTCGGTGACGGCGTCCTCAGGGTCGGTGTCCTTGTCCGGCTCGTCCTCTTCGCGCTCTTCGGCCAGTTCGTCGGCGGCCTTGTCGGACAGCTTGGAGTCGACCTCGGGGGTGGTGACGAGGTCCTCGATCGCGGCGAGCACGTCGTCCCAGCTGCGCCCGATCACCTCGGCGATCGCATGCCAGCGTTTGGCGCCGGCCTTGCCGGTGAAGTGCTCGATTCCGCCGGACACGGTGCCCACGCTCGGGTTGCCGTTGAAGAACTTCGACACCGCCGCCAGCTCGCACACCGATCCGATGGACGACACGATGGCCAGCGCGCCGGCCAGCGCGGACACCGACTCCTCGGTGGGCTTCTCGGCCACCAGCTCCTCGACGGCGATCAGGTCGAACTGCTTGTCTTCGGCGGGGGAGAACGCGTGCGCGTGTGCCGCCCGCAGCTCCTTCCATGCCGGGTGGTCGGTCAAGTCGTTGTCGTCGTCCGCGCGCACGAACGCGACCAGGTCGGCGACGGAGGAGAACGCGAACAGGTCCTCGTCCTTGCCCAGGAACGCCTCCCACTCGTCGCCGGAGTCACGCCAGCGGGGTGCCCACACGGTGTAGCGGTCACCATCGGACAGGCTCAGGCGGATCGGCACGAGGTCAGCAACCATGCGGCACAGAATAGCGACGACCGGCGAACGCGTTATCGGCCCATCAGACCTAGCCCCAGATATCGGTGATAGGCGCGGCGCCGGCGGCATAGCCCGTCTTGGGCAATCCGTACATCTGCTCCACCGTGGACAGCACGTTGTAGTGGTTGATCTGTTCGCTGTAGTTGCCCGGACGGATGTGCGCTCCGTAGAACACCGTGGGGATCTGGTTGCGGTTGCCTGAAACATTGGAGTTGTCGTCCTCGTCGAACGTCACGATCAGCAGGCTGTTGTTGGCCACCGCCCAGTTCGCATATCCGGACAGTTCGCGGTTCAGCCAGGAATCGGCCTGCGCGATCGAACCGTCGTGCATGTTGTCGTCGTTGTTGGGGATGACGAACGAGACGGTCGGCAGGCTGGAGTAGTTGCCCATCGGGAACGCGGAGAACGGCAGCGAGTTGGCGGCCGGCACATTGGTGAAGTTGGCCCACGGCACATGCTTGCGCGCGTACTTGCCCGCGCTGCAGACCGGTGAGCCGACCGCGGGCAGGCCCTCCGCGAAACCGACGAATGTGTAACCCGCGGCGAGTAATTCGGAGCCGAGGTTCGGTGCGGCGCCGCCGTTGACCGGGCACACGTCCTTGGTCACCCCGAACGTATTGCCGGCGAAGAGCGCCAAATAATTCGGTTCGCTGGGATGGGTTTCGGCGAACGACTGGGTCATGTTGGCGCCGCCGGCGGCCAGTGTGGTGATGAAGGGCGCCGATTTGTTCCCGATGATGCCGTTCTCGGAGCGGTTCTCCTCGACCACGATCACGACATGCGCGGGTTGCGGAATGGCCGCTGCCGCAAGGCCTATACGCGGGGTCAACGGGCTGGCCGCCAAAGCCACCAACGCGCACGCACCCAGCAGCCGCAGGGCCCGATACGCGCCTCCGATCGGACCTCGAATTTCGCGCAACACGCCCGGAGTATATGAACGGGCGCAGCCGGTTTCCGGGACGGCGCGAGCGTGTCAGAAGGGCGTAGCCCGATCGTTATATACCCTCTATCACATGGAAATTCGCGTCATCGACCATCCGCTGGCCGCCGCCCGGCTGACGGTACTGCGTGACGAACGCACCGATAACGCCGGCTTTCGCGCCGCGCTGCGTGAGCTGACGCTGATGCTGGTCTACGAGGCCAGCCGGGATGCGGCGCGAAAGTCGGTGAAGATTCGCACCCCAGTAGCCTCGGCCGTCGGGACGCGCTTGGTCAAGCCGCCGCTGCTGGTGCCGGTGCTGCGGGCCGGGCTGGGCATGCTCGACGCCGCGCACGCCGCGATACCGGACGCGGAAGCGGGATTCGTCGGCGTCGCCCGCGACGAGGAAACCCACGTGCCGGTGCCGTATCTGGAGGCGTTGCCGCGCAAGCTTGCGGGCCGACCGGTGATCGTCCTCGATCCCATGCTGGCTACCGGCGGGTCGATGGCACACACCATCGGCCTGCTACAGCGCCGCGGCGCAACCGATATCACCGTGCTCTGTGTGGTGGCGGCTCCCGAAGGCCTTGCGGCGGTGAAGAAAGCGGCGCCGGACGCGCGAGTGTTCTGCGCCGCGGTCGACAAGGGGCTGAACAAGTCGGCTTATATCGTGCCGGGTCTCGGCGATGCCGGCGACCGTCAATTCGGGCCCAACCTGTTCACCAGCTCCGCACAGCAGCGATCAGCGCCTCGCGCAGGGCGCCGGCGCGCCGCCGCGAAGAGTCCAGGTCGTCGTACACCGCAGCACGAATCTCCAAGTAGCACTTCAACTTCGGCTCGGTCCCGGAAGGCCGCACCACCAGCCTGATCGACGTGTCCTCGTCTCCTGCGGTGAAGATCAGCGCGTCGGTGATGTCGGTGAGGGTCGCGGCGTAACCGGCCAGTGTCTTCGGAGGGTCCGCCCGCCACCGCCGCATCAGTCCGGCCGCCTCCGTGGCGTCGGCGACCCGGCGCGACACCGCGGCGACGTCGTGCACCCCGTACCGCCGGGCCAGGTCGTCGAGCAGGTTGCGGACCGAACGGCCCTGCCGCATCGCCGTGGCCACCAGGTCGCACACCAGCACCGCGGCGCTGATGCCGTCCTTGTCGCGCACGGCCGCCGGGTCGACGCAGTGCCCGATCGCTTCCTCGTAGGCGTAGATCAGCGTGCCTCCCGGCACTTTCGCGTCGGCGCGGGCCAGCCACTTGAAGCCGGTGAGGGTTTCGACGTGGACGGCGCCGTAGCGCGCGGCGATGGCCGACAGCATCCGCGACGACACCACCGTGCTGGCCACCACCGGTTTATCCGCCTGAGTCATCGACAGTAGGTAATCGCCCAGCAGCCAACCGGTTTCGTCACCGGACAGCATCCGCCAGCGCGGCCCGTCTTTGACGCCGACGGCGCATCGATCCGCGTCGGGATCGAGCGCGATCGCCACGTCGGCGCCGACGTCCGCGGCCAGGTCCAGCAGCGCGTCGGCGGCGCCGGGCTCCTCGGGATTGGGAAACGCGACCGTGGGAAAATCCGGGTCGGGTGCGAATTGCGTTGCGACGGAGTGCACTTCGACGAACCCCGCGCGGTGCAACGTCTCGACGGCCACCGCACCGCCCACCCCGTGCAGCGCGGTCAGCGCGACCCGCACCGACCCGATTCCGCGCCGCAACCCCGCGGCCCGCTCGATGTAACGCTTGACGAGATCGGTTTGCGCGGGTTCGACGGGGGCCCTGTCGATCTGGTCGGCGGGCGGGGCGCCGGCCATCGCGGCCTCGATCTCGCGGTCGGTGGGGGAGACGATCTGGATGCCGCCGTCGAGGTACACCTTGTAACCGTTGTCGGCGGGTGGGTTGTGCGATGCGGTGATCTGGATCCCGGCCGCCGCACCCGTATGCCGCACCGCGAACGCCAGCACCGGCGTGGGCACCGAACCGGGCAGCAGCAGCACGGAGAACTCCTGGGCGGCAAGCACTTCGGCGGTTACCGTGGCGAATACGGCCGAGCCGTGCCGGGCGTCGCGTCCCACGATCACCGACGAGCGGTGCAGGCCGCGCGCGATCAGTACTTGTGCGACGGCCCAGGTCGCCCGCGAGACCACGGCGACGTTCATGGCGTCCGGTCCGCCGCGCACCGGCCCGCGCAGGCCCGCCGTGCCGAACATCAGGGGGCGGGCGAACCGCTCGGCGAGTTCGTCGGGGTCGCACGCGGCGAGCTCGGCCGCCGTCGCCGGGTCGGGATCGTGGGCGATCCACTCCTCGGGCGTCATGGCCCTAGAAGCGGGGGAGTTCAGAAAGGATCAAGGCCAGCAGCGCCCCCATCCGGGTGGCGGCCGCGGCGCCGGCGGCCAGCACCTCGGTGTGGCTCAGCGGTTCGCCGCTGATGCCGGCGGCCAGGTTGGTCACCAGCGACACCCCCAGCACCTCGGCGCCTGCCGCCCGGGCCGCGATGGTCTCGTGCACCGTCGACATGCCCACCAGGTCGGCGCCCAGCGTGCGCAGCATCCGGATCTCGGCGGGTGTCTCGTAGTGCGGGCCGGGCAGCCCGGCGTAGACGCCTTCGGTCAGCGAGGGATCGGCTTGGCGGGCGAGCGCACGCAGCCGCGGCGAGTAGGCGTCGGTCAGGTCCACGAACTGCGGGCCGACCAACGGGGACCGGGCCGTCAGGTTCAGGTGGTCGCTGATCAGCACGGGTTCGCCGACGGCCATGTCCTGACGCAGGCCGCCCGCCGCGTTGGTGAGCACCACGGCGCGTACGCCGGCCGCGCAGGCCGCCCGCACCGCGTGCACAACATGACACAGGTCGTGGCCCTCGTAGGCGTGGATGCGGCCGATCAGCACCAGCACCCGGTGTGCACCGATGCGCATCGACAACAGCTCGCCGGTATGCCCGACCGCGGTGGGCGGGGCAAAGCCGGGGAGCTCGGCCTGGGCCAGCACGGTGGTGGGTGTGCCGAGCGCCGCGACCGCAGGCGGCCAGCCCGATCCGAGCACGATGGCGACGTCGTGTTCGGCGATTCCGGTGCGTTCGGCGATGACCTCGGCTGCCCGGCGAGCGAGGTCGCCTGGGTCCGACGGGGTTTCGGTCACAGTCGGGGAGCCTAGCCGCGCGACGCCGAGCGCCGATAGCGGCGCGAGTGAGGGGCGGGGCGATCGCACCTGGCCCCCGCGGGTCGATCGAAGCTGGCCGTGCGACGGTGTCCCCGCTATGTGTCAGGATTTGCCTTATGAATCTTGGTAGGTGGCCGGTGGTTGGTCCGGTCATGGGGGTTGCCGTCGGTGTTGTGCTGTCGGTGGTTTCGATCACATTCGGCCCGGCGCCGTCGGCCAAAGCGGACTGCCCCGACGTGCAACTCATCTTCATCCGCGGTACCGCCGAGCCGCCCGGCCTGGGGGCGGTGGGCGACGCGCTGTTCGGCGCGCTGCAGCCCGCGCTGGGATCGCGCAACGTCGACTCCTACGCGGTGAACTACCCGGCCAGCTACAACTTCCTGACCACCGCCGACGGCGCGAACGACGCGCGCGACCACATCGCGCAGATGGTCGACCAATGCCCGTCCACGCGGCTGGTGCTGGGCGGCTTCTCGCAGGGCGCCGCCGCGGTCTCGATGCTCGCGGGGGTGCCGCCGGTGGGCCAGCGCATCGGCAACTTTGGCTCGGCTCCGGCGCTGGATCCCGGTCTCGCCGGCAAGATCCGGGCGGTCGCGGTGTTCGGTAACCCCGGCAACCGCTTCAACACGCCGCTGTCGTCGACTGGTGCGTTCGCCGGCCGCGCCATCGACCTGTGCAGCGAGGGCGATCCCGTCTGCGTCGTCGGCGGCCGTGACCGCGATGCGCACCACGACTACTCCGCACCGCCCTACCCCGGCCAGGCGGCGGGGTTCATCGCCGGGCTGGTGTAGCCCCGACGGGGTTGGGCCCTGATCGCACACTGCGACATACTGCGAGAGTGCCCATCACCCCGTTAGACAGCGTCGAAGATGTCGTGCGGCGGCGTGGTGCCGAGCTGGTCGAGTTGTCCCATGACATCCACGCCGAGCCCGAGCTGGCCTTCGCCGAGCATCGCAGCTGCGCCAAGGCGCAGGCGCTGGTCGCAGAGCGCGGCTTCGACATCACCGCGGCAGCCGGCGGCCTGGACACCGCCTTTCGCGCCGACTTCGGCAGCGGGCCACTGACCATCGGGATCTGCGCCGAGTACGACGCGCTGCCCGAGATCGGCCACGCCTGCGGCCACAACATCATCGCGGCGTCGGCGGTGGGGACCGCCCTGGCGCTCGCCGAGGTGGCCGACGACCTCGGGCTGCGGGTGTCGCTGCTAGGGACGCCGGCCGAGGAGGCCGGCGGCGGCAAGGCGTTGTTACTCAAGGCCGGGGTCTTCGACGACATCGCCGCGGCGGTCATGCTCCACCCAGGCCCCGCCGACATCGCCGGGGCCCGCTCGCTGGCCCTGTCCGAGGCGACGGTGAACTACCGCGGCAAGGAGTCCCACGCGGCCGTCGCGCCGCACCTGGGCATCAATGCCGTCGACGCGGTCACGGTCGCACAGGTGGCCATCGGGCTGCTGCGCCAGCAACTGGCGCCCGGGCAGCTGGTGCACGGGATCGTCACCAACGGCGGCCAGGCAGTCAACGTCATCCCGGGGCACGCGGCGCTCCAGTACGCGATGCGGGCGGTCGAAGCGGATTCGCTGCGCGAGCTGGAGGGCAGGATGTACGCCTGCTTCGCCGCGGGCGCGCTGGGCACCGGCTGCGAATACGAGATCGACATTCCCGCACCGCCGTATGACGAACTGAAGCCCGACCAATGGTTGGCCGACACCTTCCGTGACGAGATGTGCCGGCTCGGCCGCGAGCC
Source organism: Mycobacterium sp. 852002-51971_SCH5477799-a (assembly GCF_001667145.1). GTDB lineage: Bacteria > Actinomycetota > Actinomycetes > Mycobacteriales > Mycobacteriaceae > Mycobacterium. The sequence goes on along the minus strand of NZ_LZIF01000087.1, from coordinate 156,561 downwards.
GGTGGCCCGCGAGTACGAGGCGGCGCTGCCCATGGGCAGCACCGACATGGGCAACGTCACGCACGTGCTGCCGGGGATCCACCCGGTGGTCGGGGTCGACGCCGGGGGCGCCATGGTTCACCAGCGCGCCTTCGCCGACGCCGCCGCGGGTCCCAGCGCCGACCGCGCGGTCGTCGAGGGCGCGATCATGCTGGCGCGCACGGTGGTTCAGCTGGCGCAGACGCCGGCCCAGCGCGACCGGGTGTTGGACGCGCAGGAGCGCAGGCGCGGCGGGGGGCACTCATGAGCCTCGTCGACGCCGCCGATTCCTGGCTGGCCGTCCACCACCAAGACCTGGTCGAATGGCGCCGTCACATTCACCGCTATCCGGAGCTGGGCCGACAAGAGCACGCCACCACCCAGTTCGTCGGCGAGCGGCTGGCCGAAGCCGGGCTCAACCCGAAGGTCCTGCCGGGCGGGACCGGACTCGTCTGCGACATCGGCCCCGAGCACGAGCCCAGGATCGCGTTGCGCGCCGACATGGACGCCCTGCCGATGGCCGAGCTCACCGGCGTTCCGTACGCCTCCACCCTGGCGGGCGTCGCGCATGCCTGCGGTCACGACGCGCACACCGCGATCCTGCTGGGCACCGCCCTGGTGCTGGCGTCGGTGCCCGAGCTGCCGGTCGGGGTGCGGCTGATCTTTCAGGCCGCCGAGGAGCTGATGCCCGGCGGCGCGATCGACGCCATCGCGGCCGGCGCCGTCATCGGGGTGTCGCGGATCTTCGCCCTGCACTGTGACCCCAGGCTGGAGGTCGGCAAGGTCGCGGTCCGCCACGGCCCCATCACCTCGGCGGCCGACCAGATAGAGATCACCTTGTATTCACCCGGCGGGCACACGTCGCGCCCGCATCTGACCGCCGATCTGGTGTACGGGCTGGGCACGCTGATCACCGGGCTGCCCGGGGTGTTGTCGCGGCGCATCGACCCGCGCAACGGCACGGTGCTGGTCTGGGGCGCCGTCAACGCCGGGGTGGCCGCCAACGCCATCCCGCAGACCGGGGTGCTGGCGGGCACCGTGCGCACGGCGAGCCGGCAAACCTGGGTGGGCATGGAGGAGGTCATCCGCGAGACGGTGTCCGGGCTGTTGGCGCCGCTGGCCATCGAGCACACGATGCAGTACCGGCGCGGGGTACCACCGGTGGTCAACGAGGACGTCTCGACGCGCATCCTCATCCACGCGATCGAACAGATCGGCCCCGACGCGCTCGCCGACACCCGTCAGTCCGGCGGCGGCGAGGACTTCTCCTGGTACCTGGAGGAGGTGCCCGGCGCGATGGCCCGGTTGGGGGTGTGGCCGGGAGTGGGGCCTCAGCTTGACCTGCACCAGCCGACGTTCAATCTCGACGAGCGGGCCCTGCCGATCGGCGTGCGCGTGATGACGAACATCGTCGAGCAGTCGGCCGCGTTCGAGCGGTGCTAGGCGCCGGTGGCCCGCACGACATGTTCGGCGATATGGGCGTAGGCGCGCCGCGTGACGTCGCCGGCGTCGCTCATGATGTTGTAGCCGTGGTCGACGCCGGCCACCTCGTAGTACTCCGCTAACGCGCCGACGCCGCCGAGCCTGTCTGCATAGCTGCGGGCTTCGTCGCGCAGCCGATCGTGCTCGGCCGTCACGATCAGCGCGGGCGCGATGCCGGCGATGTCATCGGCGTTGTCGCCCCAGGCGGGCGAGGCCAGGCGGTCGCGCCGCTGGGCCGGCTCGGGGATGTAGGCGGTGTCGAAGACCTCGCTCATCCACGGCTTCATGATCGCCCGGCGCCCCAGCGTCGACGCCTTTTCGCGGCTCGGCGTCACCAGGTCCAGCGGCGCGTAGTGCAGCACCTGCAGCGCGATGTCGGGCCCGCCGCTCTCCAGCGCGAGCCGCGCCGCCGCGGCGGACAGGTTGCCGCCCGCGCTCTGGCCGCCGACGCACAGTCGGGCGCCGTTCCAATCGCGGTCGGGGCCGGCCGCCCAGCACACGACGTCATAGATTTGGTGCGCCGCGGCGGGAAAGCGGTGCCGCGGTGCCAGGACGTAGTCGGCGTTGATCACCACCACGCCCGCGTGGGCGGCCAGGTATCGGCACCACGGATCGTCCTGCTCGCGGTGGCCGATTACGAACCCGCCGCCGTGCACGTTGACGTAGACGGGCGGGTGCGTCGCCGCCGGCGGGTAATAGACGGTTGCCGATACCGGGCCGTGGCGGGTTCCGATGGCGACCTCAGTGGTTCGGCCCGCAATCTCCGGGAACCGCACGGCGGCCTTGGGAGTGGGATTGACCGCGGCGGCGAACGTGCGCGCGAGCGTGTCGGCGACCAGCGGTACGGACAAAACTGACAGCCGACTTTCCTTCCGGATCAGGAGCTGGTGCCCGGGCCGATGTTGCGGGCCGGACGGGTCCGCAGGCTATGAACGTATTCGATTGGCGCCCCGGCGATTTCGGCGGCGTCGGCCATCACCCCCAGGTACCGGGCCGACGGCATCCCGCCTTCCCACGCGTCCAAAACATACAGCCACGCCAACACCGGGTCGGTGTCGGTGTCCGATGAGATGCGCTCCACGCGGCAGCGGATCTTCTTGTGGACGCCGAACTCCGAGCCCTCCCAGCGGTCCAGGTTTCTCTCGTCCGCGGGAGTCATGTCGTAGAGCACGACGAACACCTTCGAACCCGGGTCCTCGACGACGGTGGCCAGCGCGCCCTCCCAGCCGATGTCCTCGCCGCCGAAGGTCAATCGCCATCCGTGCAGCCAGCCGGTTCCGGCCATCGGCGAGTGTGGCGCGCGTTTCTGCATCTGCTCGGGATCCATGTTCGACCCATAAGCGGCGTAGAGCGGCACGGGGAAAGCTTAGACGTCCGATGCGGGCGGGTCTTCCCTGAGCATTCGGACGGCCGCTTCGTTAGGTTGGTGGCTGTGGTGACCCGCATCGTGATCCTCGGTGGAGGCCCGGCCGGTTACGAAGCCGCACTGGTGGCCGCGACCTCGCACCCCGACACGACCCGCGTCACGGTGATCGACTCCGAGGGCATCGGCGGTGCGGCGGTCCTGGATGACTGTGTGCCGTCCAAGACGTTCATCGCCTCGACCTGGCTGCGCACCGAATTGCGCCGGGCGCCGCGACTCGGGTTCGACATCGACATCGACGACGCCAAGATTTCGCTCCCGCAAATCCACGCCCGGGTCAAGCAACTCGCCACCGAGCAGTCCGCCGATATCACCGACCAGCTGCTCGCGGTGGGCGTGGACGTGGTGGCCGGCCATGGCGAGCTGATCGATCCCACGCCCGGACTGGCCTGCCACCGGGTCAAGGCGACCACCGCCGACGGCTCCGCCAGCGAGTACGAGGCCGACGTCGTGCTGATAGCCACCGGCGCCAGCCCGCGGGTGTTGCCGTCGGCGCCGCCCGACGGCGAGCGGATCCTGACCTGGCGCCAGCTGTACAACCTGGAGGCGCTGCCCGACCACCTCATCGTGGTCGGGTCCGGGGTCACGGGCGCCGAATTCGTGCACGCCTACACCGAATTGGGCGTCCCGGTGACCGTGGTGGCCAGCCGCGACCGGGTGCTGCCCTACGAGGACGCCGACGCAGCGCTGGTCCTGGAGGAGGCGTTCTCCGAGCGCGGCGTCCAGCTGGTCAAGAACGCCCGCGCGCAGTCGGTCACCCGCACCGAGGACGGCGTGCTGGTCACGCTGGCCGACGGGCGCACGGTCGAGGGCAGCCACGCCCTGATGACCATCGGGTCGGTCCCCAACACCAGCGGCTTGGGACTGGACCGGGTCGGCATCGAGCTGGGCCGCGGCGGTTACCTGACCGTGGACCGGGTGTCGCGGACCTCGGTGGCCGGCATCTACGCCGCCGGTGACTGCACCGGTCTGCTGCCGTTGGCCTCGGTCGCCGCCATGCAGGGCCGGATCGCGATGTATCACGCGCTGGGCGAAGGCGTCAGCCCCATCCGGTTGCGCACGGTGGCGGCCACGGTGTTCACCAGGCCCGAGATCGCCGCCGTCGGGGTCCCGCAGACGATGATCGACGACGGTTCGGTGCCGGCCCGCACGGTCACGCTGCCGCTGCGCACCAACGCGCGCGCCAAGATGTCCGGCCTGCGACAAGGTTTCGTCAAGCTCTTCTGCCGGCAGGCGACCGGCGTGGTGATCGGTGGCGTCGTGGTGGCGCCCATCGCTTCCGAGCTGATTCTGCCGATCGCGGTCGCGGTGACCAACCGCATCACGGTCAACGAGCTGGCCCAGACGCTGGCGGTTTACCCGTCGTTGTCCGGCTCGGTCACCGAGGCCGCGCGGCGGTTGATGGCGCACGACGATCTGGACTAGCGGTTAGCCTTGGTGCAGCACGTGCTACTGACCAGTAACCGACAGGAGTTCCCGATGAGGAGTTTTCTGCCGTGAGCAATCCGATTCAAGCACCGGACAGCCTGCAGACGTGGGCGGCGTCCTCGCTGGGGCCACGGCAACGTGCGCTGGCCTGGGAGCGACTCGGCGCCGAGCAGTTCGACGTCGTGGTGATCGGTGGCGGGGTGGTCGGTTCGGGATGCGCGCTGGATGCCGCCACGCGCGGACTCAAGGTAGCGCTGGTCGAGGCACGCGATTTCGCGTCCGGCACGTCAAGCCGCTCCTCGAAGATGTTTCATGGCGGCTTGCGGTACCTCGAGCAACTGGAATTCGGGCTGGTGCGCGAGGCGCTCTACGAGCGTGAGCTGTCGCTGACCACCTTGGCGCCGCATCTGGTCAAGCCGTTACCGTTCTTGTTTCCGCTCACCAAACGGTTGTGGGAGCGTCCGTACGTCGCCGCCGGGATCTTTCTCTACGACAGTCTGGGTGGCGCGAAATCCGTTCCGGCGCAGAAGCATTTGACTCGTGCCGGCGCATTGCGCTTGAGTCCGGGACTCAAGCGCAGCTCCCTGGTCGGCGGTATTCGCTACTACGACACCGTCGTCGACGACGCACGCCATACCATGACCGTGGCGCGCACTGCGGGGCATTACGGCGCGGTGGTGCGGACCTCCACTCAGGTGGTGGCGATGCTGCGCGAAGGCGATCGGGTGACCGGGGTTCGCGTGCGCGACTCCGAGGACGGTGCCATCACCGAGGTCCGGGGTCACGTCGTGGTCAACGCGACCGGGGTGTGGACCGACGAGATCCAGGCATTGTCCAAGCAGCGCGGGCGTTTTCAGGTCCGGGCGTCCAAGGGCGTGCACGTGGTGGTGCCGCGCGACCGTGTCGTCAGCGACGTCGCGATCATCCTGCGCACCGAGAAATCGGTGATGTTCGTCATCCCGTGGGGCAGCCACTGGATCATCGGAACTACCGACACCGACTGGAATCTCGACCTGGCTCACCCCGCGGCGACCAAGGCCGACATCGACTACATCCTGGAAACCGTCAACACCGTGCTGGCCATCCCGCTGACGCATGCCGACATCGACGGGGTGTACGCGGGGCTGCGGCCGCTGCTGGCCGGGGAGAGCGAGGAGACCTCCAAGCTGTCCCGGGAGCACGCCGTGGCGGTGCCCGCGCCGGGCCTGGTGGCCATCGCCGGCGGCAAGTACACCACCTACCGGGTGATGGCCGCCGACGCGGTCGATGCTGCGGCCCAATTCATTCCGGCCCGGGTAGCCCCGTCGATCACCGAGAAGGTCAGCCTGTTGGGCGCCGACGGCTACTTCGCGCTGATCAACCAGGCCGAACACGTCGCCCAGCTGCAGGGTCTGCATCCCTACCGGGTGCGTCATCTGCTGGACCGCTATGGTTCGCTGATCGGTGACGTGCTGGCGCTGGCGGCGCAGAGCCCCGATCTGCTCGAGCCGATCAAGGAGGCGCCGGGCTACCTGCGGGTGGAGGCGCTGTATGCCGTAACCGCCGAGGGCGCTTTGCATTTGGAGGACATCCTGGCCCGCCGCATGCGCATCTCCATCGAGTACCCCCACCGCGGCGTCGACTGCGCGCGCGAGGTCGCCGACGTCGTCGCTCCGATCCTGGGCTGGTCGGCTGAGGAGGTCGCGCGTGAGGTCGCAAACTACACCGCCCGGGTGGAGGCCGAGATCCTGTCCCAGGCGCAGCCCGACGACGTCTCCGCGGACGAGTTGCGGGCCAGCGCGCCAGAGGCTCGTGCCGAGATCCTCGAACCGGTCCCGCTCAGTTGAGCGGGTCCTGACATGGCCGTGCGGCCGTCCCCTCTGCCCCTGCGCGACGGGCTCGGCCCGGCGCGCGTGCGGCTGCGCGGCGGGCCGGTGCTGGCCGAGCTCACCGCGCGGTTCGGCGCGCGGGCCCGCGCCAAGGTGCTGGCTGGTGAGGTCGTCGGCGCCGACGGTGCGGTAATCGATAGCGCCACAGTGCTTCCCGCCGGCGCGAGCGTCTACCTGTATCGCGAGCTGCCGGACGAGGTGCCCGTCCCGTTCGACGTGCCAGTGCTGCATCGCGACGCCGACATCGTGGTCGTCGACAAGCCGCACTTCCTGGCCACCATGCCGCGCGGACGCCACGTCGCGCAGACCGCGCTGGTGCGGCTGCGGCGCGAACTGGGGCTGCCCGAGCTGAGCCCGGCGCATCGGCTGGACCGGCTGACCGCCGGGGTGCTGCTGTTCACCGCAAGGCGCGAGGTGCGCGGCGCCTATCAGACACTGTTCTCTCGCGGCTTGGTCGCTAAGACATATCTGGCCCGGGCCGCCGTCGACTCGGAGGTGGAGCTCCCGCGGGTGGTGAAAAGCCGAATCATCAAGCGTCGCGGCCACCTACAGGCCGTCAGCGAGCCCGGCGCACCCAATGCCGAGACCCGCGTGGAGCTGTTATCGCCGGACGGCCTGTACCGGCTCATCCCCCGCACCGGGCGCACCCATCAGCTGCGCCTGCACATGGCCTCGCTGGGGATACCGATCGAGGGTGATCCGTTGTATCCCAACATCATCGACGTCGCTGCCGACGACTTCAGCACGCCGCTGCGGCTAGTGGCGCAGCGCATCGAGTTCACCGATCCGCTGACCGGCGTGCGGCGCGAGTTCGTCAGCGGCCGAGCCGCGCCGTAGGTGGACCGCTGCGCCCACGTTTTGTCGGTGGCGCGTGGAATAGTCGAACCTATGTTCGAACAGTCAGGGGGTCATCGGTCGCCAGCAGAGGCGATCGACTACTTCGACGAGTTGGTCGAGCGGCAGTATCCGTCGCGAACGCCGGTGTCGGCCGGTCTGCTGGAACGGATCGGAGCGGCGGCGCGCGCGGAGAACCGGGCGGCGGCCGCCCAGCTCGCGGCCGTCGGTGAGTTGTTCAGGTATCGGCTATCGCGCTGCGCGGAGACCGAAAGCTGGGCCGTCGACACCGAGGCGGCCGTCAGTGCTGAGGTCGCCGCCGAGTTGCGGATCAGTCAGGGCCTGGCCGGCAGCAAGGTGCGCTACGCCCGGGCCATGCGGGAGCGGCTGCCGCAGGTGGGCGAGGTGTTCACGGCCGGTGACATCGACTTTCGGATGTTCGCCACCGCGGTGTACCGAACGGACCTGATCACCGACCCGCAGGTGCTGGCGGTGGTGGACGCCCGGCTGGCGGCCAACGTGGCGCGATGGCCGTCGATGACTCAAGGCCGGCTGGCCGCGCAGGTGGACAAGGTCGTCGCGCGGGCCGACGCGGACGCGGTGCGGCGCCGCAAGGAGCGCGCCGCCGGGCGGGAAGTGTGGGTCGCCGACATGGGGGATGGGTTGGCGCATATCGACGGAACCCTGCTGGCCCCCGACGCGCATCTACTGGACCGGCGCCTGGACGCGTTGGCGGCCACGGTGTGTGAGCACGACCCGCGCACCCGCGAGCAGCGCCGCGCCGACGCGTTGGGGGCATTGGCGGGCGGGGCCGACCGGTTGGGATGCCGCTGCGGGCGCCGCGATTGCCCGGCCGGCAAACGGCCCGCGCGGCCGGTGGTGATCCACGTGGTCGCCGAGCGCGGCAGTCTGGACGGCACCAGCCCGGCGCCGGCCTACGAGCTGGGCACCGAGGGCTTGATCGCGCCGGAGTTGGTCGCCGAGCTGGCAGCGTCAGCCACGCTGGCACCGCTGGTCCACCCGGGTGATGCCCCACCCGAGCCGGGTTACGTGCCGTCGAAGGCGCTGGCCGACTTCGTGCGCTGCCGCGACTTGACGTGCCGCTGGCCCGGCTGCGACCAGCCCGCCGCCAATTGCGATGTGGATCATACGATTCCCTACGCGGATGGTGGGCGCACGCACGCGTCGAACCTTAAATGCTATTGCCGCACACATCATTTGGTGAAAACTTTTTGGGGCTGGCGGGAAAAGCAGCTGTCCGATGCGACGCTGATCCTGACCTCACCGGCTGGGTGCACCTATGTCACCACGCCGGGCAGCGCGCTGCTGTTCCCGAGTTTGTGCCAGGGCGTCGGCGCGATCGCGGCCCCCGAGGCCGACGTGGCGCCCGGTTACTGCGGAGACCGCACGGCGATGATGCCCCTCCGGCGCCGCACCCGCGCCCAGGACCGCGCCGGGCGTATCGCGGCCGAACGCCGGCACAATCGCGACGCCCGCATGGGCCGGCGCACCCGAACCACGAGCATGGGCTCGGGCTCGAGCAGCGGCCCCGGCCCGCCCGGCGGCGGCGATCCACCACCCTTCTAGCAGCATGAACGTCGTTTAACGGCATGGAAGGCGCGGGACCGGGTAGCCCGCGGCTATGGACATCACCGTCACGTTCGTGGGCAACGCCACCACGCTCATTTCCGCGGGCGGGCTGACGCTGTTGACCGACCCCAACTTCTTGCACCGGGGGCAACGCGCCTACCTCGGCCATGGGCTGGTATCCAAACGGCTCAAGGAGCCCGCGCTGCAACTCAGCGAACTTCCCCCGGTCGACGCGATCGTGCTGTCGCACATGCACGGCGACCACTGGGACAGGGTGTCGCAGAAGGGCCTGGACCACGAACTGCCCGTCGTCACCACCCCGCACGCCGCCAAACGGCTGCACAAGCGTGGCTTCGCGCGGGCGCATGGCCTGACCACCTGGCAGCAGCACACGATCACGAAGGGCGGCACCACGCTCACCCTCACGTCGTTGCCGGGGCGTCACGCGCCGGGATGGAGTCAGCGGCTCCTCCCGCCCGTAATGGGCACCATGCTGGAGGTCGCCGCCGACGATGGCTCGCCCCGGCGCCGGCTCTACATCTCCGGAGACACCCTGCTGATCGAGGAGCTCAAGGAAATTCCCGCGAGGTTCGACCCGATCGACGTGGGCATGCTGCACCTCGGCGGCACCCGGCTGCCCGCCGGCGGGCGGCTGCCGTTCGGTCTGACCGTCACCATGGACGGCCGTCAGGGCGCTGAACTCGTCGCGATGCTCGCCCTGCCGAAGGCCATCCCGGTGCACTTCGACGACTATGCTGCCTTCGCGTCGCCGCTGGCCGACTTCACCCGGGAAATGACGCGCCGAGGCCTGGGCGATCGGATCATCACGGTGAACCGCGGCGCCTCGGTGACCGTTTGACAGACGGCCGGTGTCGCGTAAGTGCCCCTGGCCAGCAAATGTCAAATCGCTCTCAGCTTTGGGTATAGGGTGTCCTAACACCGGGCGGTCGAACTGGGAGGTCCCGACCGCAGGTGACAGGCTTCGACGTGCAGAGTTTCAAGGTTCTTCGCGGCCTGGTTAACGCAAATTTGCTGAGGCGTTCTCAGCGTGGGCATTGTGAGACGTGATGGATCTTTTTGCACCCCCAGAGGTCACCTCGACGCTCATCCACACCGGACCGGGCGCCGGTTCGCTGATCGAGGCCGCCGGCGCCTGGCAGCGCCTGGCCGTCGAGCTGGAGAATTCGGTCTCCACCTATGCCTCGACGTTGTCGACGCTCATCGATTCGTGGGACGGTCCGTCGGCGATGGCGATGCTGCAGTCCGTGCAGCCCTACCTGCTCTGGTTGCGCGAGACCGCCCAGCAATCCGCGCAGATGGCGACTTCGGCGGAGACCGCCGCGTCCGCCTTCACCACCGTCCGGTCGACGGTGGTTCATCCCTCGGTGGTGAGCGCCAACCGAACGCGGCTGGCGCAGTTGCTGGCCACCAACCGGTTCGGCACCAACACCGCGGCCATCGCCGAGACCGAGAACGAATACCAGACCATGTGGGCGAACAACTCGGCGGCGATGACCCGATATCAGGCGTCGTCGTCGCAGGCGACCACGCAGCTGTCGAATTTCAATTCGCCGCTGCCCAATACCGATTCGGGCGGACCGGCCAGGCAAGAGCTGGCGGTGAGCCAGGCCCAGGCTCTGGGCGCGGGCAACGCGGTACAGAACCTCAGTGCGGCAGACTCTTCGTTCGGCGGCCTCTTCGGCGCCGACGGTGACCCCAACCAAGGGTGGTTCGGCTACTTCAGCACCTGGGGCAACCAGTTCATCTCCTCCGGTTTTCCGATCAACCTGCTCGGCGTGTGGGCACAGCTGGCGACCGCCCAAGGAGTTCAGTCGGTCGGCGGTGACATCGGCAGCGGCCTGTCGGAAGGCCTCGGGGCGGCCACGGCGAGCCTGTCCAACGCGGTCAAGGGCATCGGCGCGGGAATGGCGCCGTCGGGCGCGATGGGCGTCGGCGTGTCGCTGGGCAAGCTGACCGCGCCACCGGCCGTGGTGGGGCTGTTGCCGGGCACGCAAACCGGGGTTCAACTGGCGTCCGCGGCCTCGCCGCTGCCCGCGGGGGAGCCGGGCTTCCCGATGGTGCCGATGATGGTGCCGCCGGGGACGGGCTCGGCGGGCACCGGCTGGCGCAAGCGCAAACAGCAGAAGTATGACGACGTCGCCGTCGGCCGGGAGGTCAAGGGCAAAGTGATGCCTCGAAACCCGTCGGCGGGATGAGACGATGCCGCTCCTCGATTGCGGATGGCGGACACCGCCACCGCGCAGGTCAACGGCGACCAGCGGCAGGTCACCGCAATGTCCTCCGCACACTCACGCGCGAATCGCCGGACGGGTCGACGCGCAGCGTTCGCCCAACCCACGTTCTTCTCCAAGGTAAAAGTTCATGGACTTCTGGATACTGCCGCCGGAGGCAACTTCGGCGCTGATCCACACTGGACCCGGCGCCTGGTCATGGATCGCGGCCGCCGGCTCCTGGCACGAGCTGAGCGCCGAGCTGGAGCAGGCCGCAGGCAGCTACACCGCGGAGTTGTCGTGGCTGATGACGACGTGGCACGGCCCGTCCGCGTTGGCGATGGCCCGAGCGCTCGAACCCTACCTGGATTGGCTGCGCGTCACAGCGCAGCAGTGCCAGGAGATCGCCACGTCGGTCGAGGTCATGACCGCGGCATTCGAGTTGACGCACTGGACAGTCGTGCATCCCTCGCTGGTCGCCGCAAACCGTGCGCGGCTGGCGGTGTTGTTGGCCACCAACTTCTTCGGGATCAACTACCCGGCCATCGCCGAGACCGAGGCCGAGTACAACGCCATGTGGGTGAACAACTCGGCGGCGTTGGTCCGCTACGCCGCCACCTCGGCGAGCACCGTCAGGCCGCCCCAATTCTCTTCGCCGCCTCCGGTTTCCGATCCGTCCGCGACGACCAGACAAGCCGCCATGGTGCCGGCCACGACCACCGCCAACACGGGGACGCAGACGGCCACCACCCTCTCCGGAGCAAGTCAAGACCTCGCGACCTCCACCGCCGTCGGCTTTGATCCCAACTCTGGCTGGTTCAAATACTGGAGCAGCTGGGCGAACCAATTCTTTGCCGCCAGCGGATTCCCCATCAACCTCCTCGGTGTGCTCGCGCAATTGCAGACGGCCCAGGGGTTTGCGTCGTTAGGGGCGGACACCGGCCTGGGCCTCGCCGAGGGCACGGCCGCGCTGTCGGCGGCGGACGTGAGCCTGGTCGGCGCGGTCGGGTCCTCGTTGGCGCCCCAGGCCTCGTTGGGGGTCGGTGTTTCGCTCGGCGGCCTGACCATGCCGCCGGCGACGGTGGGCATGCTTGGGTCTTCGGCGCCGGTGCAACTGGCGTCGGCGGTCTCCGCGCTGCCCGCAGGAGCCGGCCAGACCCCGATGCTTCCGATGGTCCCGATGCGCCCGACGCGTGGCTCGGCGAACGGCCGCCGGCGCAAGGGCCGCGACTACGACGATATTGAATACGGTGCGGAACTGCCGGGCACCGTGATGCACAGGCCGCCGTCGGCGGGATAGCTTCCGCCTTGCGGCCCGTAGCTGTCAGGATCCCGGTGACGCCGCCGCTTCCGCGTACTTCGGGCAGTACGCCTTGATGCTGACCCCGACGAAATAGCCGGCGTGATAGCTGTCCAAGGTGCTGCTGGACAGCACGCTGTTGGCGACCTGCTCCGGCGACTGGCCCATGTCGAGTTCGTGGCAGACGGTGTGCCCGGAGTTGACCGCGGCGTCGGATGACTCGTAGTTGATGCCCTTGGCTTTCAGGGCGGCCAGGAATGCGTCATCGGCGGACGTGGCGTGAGCGGTCGCGGACGCCACCAGCGCGCCGAGCAGCCCGGCCACCGGCAGCACGGCGATCGCCAGGAGCAGCGGCCGAATGGGGTTGCGCATCTGGGTGGTCGTCATTTCTGATACTCCCGTGGAACAGAAGTGCCGTCGCTTGCTGAAGGCGGGGCTAGGTCGCATGCTCGCATCTCGCGGCGCTACCCGGCGCCGTATCGCCGATAATGCGGTGTGTGCCACACAAGTGTTTGCTCGGCGGTCGCACGCGCGTTACCGGCGAGCCTTCGGCGACGCGCCGCCGGTGATCTGACGACATGGCGTACGCGCGGTGGTTGTGGCTCGGTGTGGTGGCAATATGCGTGGTCGGCTGCGGTGTGCGACCCGTGTCGGCGGCTAGTGCTCGAGACATCTCCGGCACTTTTCGATCCGGCGGCATGGACCGAACCTACATGTTGCACGTGCCGGCGGGCGAACCCGTCGGGCTGGTGCTCAGTTTGCACGGCGGCGGCGGCACGGGGTTCTCGCAGCGCGGCCTGACGGGCTTCAACAGGGTTGCTGATGCTCACAATTTGTTGGTCGTCTATCCCGACGGTTACGACAAGAGCTGGGCCGACGGGCGTGGCGCCTCGCCCGCCGATCGCCGCCACATCAACGATGTGAGCTTCCTGGTCGGGCTGGTGACCAAGCTGCAGAACGACTACGGCGTCGCTGCCGGGCACGTTTTCGTCACCGGGATGTCCAACGGCGGCTTCATGAGCAACCGGCTGGCGTGCGACCGCGCCGACGTCTTCGCCGCGGTCGCGCCGGTGGCCGGGACGCTGGGTGTGGGGGTGGCCTGTAATCCGTCGCGACCGGTGTCGGTCTGGGAAGCCCACGGAACCGCTGACCCGCTGGTGCCCTTCAAGGGCGGGACGGTGCGCGGCCGCGGCGGGGTCAGCCACTCCATCTCGGCGGACAGCATGGTGGACAAGTGGCGCTCGATCGATGGCTGCCCGTCAGAGCCGGCGATGGAAGCGCTGCCCGATGTCCGCGACGGCACGGTCGTGCACCGCTACCGGTCCACGGGGTGCGCGGACAACACCGAGGTGGTGTTCGTCAAGATCGACAGCGGCGGGCACACCTGGCCGGGCGGCAAGCAATACCTGCCTGCGGTCGTCATCGGTCCCACCACGCGCGCGCTCGACGGGTCCGAGGCCATCGCCGAGTTCTTCCTCGCCCACGCCCGCGACTGAACACCCGGAACAGGGCCACACGCTTCAGCGCTGGCAGGACGGGCACCAGTACGTCACCCGATCCCCCGAGTCGTCGAAGTTGATCCGGGTACCGCAGCGGCGGCACGGCTGCCCGGATCGCCCGTAGACCCACAGCTGGCGTCCGGTCCGGGTGTCGCCGGTGGTGCACCGATTCCAACGAAAACGGTTGAGCCACAACATGTCCCGCGCGCGCGAAACCAGCCGATGTGGGTCGGCGATGTCGCGCACCGGCGCGGTGGGCAGATGCCCGGACAGGAAACATAATTCGTTGCAGTAGACGTTGCCGACCCCGGCCAGCAGGCGCTGGTCCAGCAGCGCCGCGGCGATCGGCCGGTCCGGGTCGGCCGTCAGGTTGGCGACGGCGAGCGCGGGATCCCAATCCTCGCCCAGCAGATCCGGTCCCAGGTGCGCGACCGCGTCGCCGTCACGCTCGCGCTCCAGGATCTCCAGCACGCCCAAGTCGACGCCGACCGCGCGGACGCTGTCGGTCTCCAAGATGATGCGCGCGCGGTGGTCGACCCGCACCGAGCGGTTGCCGACCCGCCAACTGCCGTCCATTTTCAGATGCGAGTGAATGCTGGCGTCGCCCACCCGGATGAACAAGTGCTTTCCGCGGCTGAGCACCTCGTCGACCACCCGCCCGGTGAGGTCGACGGTGGCGAATCGCGGCACCCGGACGTCACAGCGGGTCAGGGTGCCGCCGACCAGGCGCTCGCGCAGCACGGCGGCCGTGTGCCAGACGGTGTCGCCTTCGGGCATGTCAGCGCAGCCGCATTCCACGCGGAGTCCGGGCGAAGCCGGCGTCCGAGAGCGCATCGACCGGACCGGGCCCGTCCGCGCGGGGCTGCAGGGCCGGCACCCCGTCGATGCGTTCGACCAGGATCGACGCGACTCGCCGGGACGAGACCAGGTCGGCCAGCGCCGTCGCCGCGGCGAGATGGGCGGCGGGGTCGTCGGTGAACGTGAGCAGCGACCGCCCGCCGCGCTCGAGAAACCAGGCCAGCTCGCCGTCGACCAGCACCACCAGCGCACCCGCCTTGCGGCCCGGGCGTGCCCCCGACCCCCCGGACTCCGGGCCCTCGCCGCGGGAGGCCGGCCAGGGCAGCGCCGCTCCGTACGGGTTGGCCGGATCCGCGGCGGCCAGTGCGACCGCGCGGTACTCGGGCCGCTCCGGATCGACCCCGTCGGAATATGCGCGCAGCCTGTCGACGGTCGACGCGACCGCGAATTGCGCCCCGCCCAGCGACTCGATGAAGTAGCCGCGCTGGCACCGACCGGCATCCTCGAACGTGCTCAGCACCTTGTACAGGGTGGCGAAACCGCCGGGCACGCCTTCGGTTGTCACCGCGCCCCGGGTCAGCACGCCGTGGCGGCCCAGCAAAAGTTCGGCTTGGTGGTGGGCGCGCAGCGTGCCGTCCGGCTCCGGGGCCGGCAGGATCGACCACCGGCCGGCCACCGTCGGGTCGGCGGGCCGGGCCTGCGGGTGCGCGACGCTGTACCGGCTCAGCCGCGGCGGACGATGTGACCGGTGCGCAGGCGCCGAGCGCTTACGGGTTCCGGTGCCACCGAGCAGGGCGCGCACCGGAGCGAAAGTGTCGCCGGTGATCCATCCGGCCCAAATCAGTTCCCACAGCGCAGCTTTGAGTTCGGACTCGCTGAATCCGCTCTGCGTGAGCTGGCGGAAGAAGTAGGCGCCCCCCGGCGCGAGCGTGTCCAGGACGGCGCGGTGGGCATCGCCCAATTCGATGTCGGCGGGTCCGGGCAGGGTCAACGGCGCGGATTCGCTGGGATGCAACGCGATCCAACCGTCGCCGCTCGAAATCGAGCCGACCCCCGACCAGGTGACCTCGCCGGTGGCCAGCAGCTCGTCGAGCAGCGCGGGGGAGTAGTCGCGGACCCGGGGCGCCAGCACCAGCGGCTCGATCGCCGACGCCGGCATCCGTGCGCCGGCCAGCTGATCGATCACCGACATCAGGCCATCGAGCCCGGAATGGCTTGGGGAGCGCGATGATTCGGCCGAGCCCACGCGATGCCAGGCGGGCAGGAACCGGCCGTAGGCGGCGGTGCTGACCGGCTCTACCTGGGCCCGCAGCGCCGCCAGCGACCGCCGCCGCAGGATGCGCAACACCTCGGCGTCGCACCACTGCTCGCCCCCGGCCACGGGCACCCCGGGCATTTCGGCCGCGGCGACGAAGTCGCCGCGCACCAGCCGGCCGTCACCGGCCAGCCGCCCGAGGATGTCGGCGGTCACTCGCAACCCCAGCCCGAACCGGGCGGCGGCCTCGGCCGTGGTGAACGGGGTGTGGGTGCGCGCGTAGCGGCCCAACAGTTCGCCCAGGGGGTCGGCGACCTCCGCGGTGAACGCGGCCGGCACGCCGAGGGGAACCGCGATCCCGATGCCGTCGCGCAGCCGGCCGATGTCCTCGATGGCCACCCACCAGCTGCGGCCGACGAACGACACGGTCAACGCGCGCCGGGCGCCGCGCAGCCCCTCCAGCCAACCGCCCACGTCGGCGCCACCGGCGCGGGCGGCCACCTCGTCCTCGGTCAGCGGGCCCAGCAGCCGCAACAGGTCCGCGACGGCTTCGGCGTCGCGGGCGGCCCGGTCCGGCGCGAGGTGCTGAAGCTGGCGGCCGGTGGCGGCGATGATCTCGGGATCGAGCAGATCGCGCAGCTCCACCCGCCCCAGCAGCTCGGCCAACAGCGTGCTGTCCAGCGAGAGCGCGGCGGCCCGGCGCTCGGCCAGCGGGCTGTCACCCTCGTACATGAACGCGCCGACGTAGCCGAACAGCAGCGAGGCCGCGAACGGCGACGGCCGCTGCGTCTCGACCTCGAGCACCCGCACCCGCCGCTGCGCGATGCCGGTCATCAGCTGGGTCAGGGCCGGCACGTCGTAGACGTCTTGCAGGCATTCGCGGATGGTCTCCAGCACCACCGGGAAGTCGGGGTATTTGCGGGCCACTTCCAGTAATTGGGCGGCGCGCTGGCGCTGCTGCCACAGCGGCGAGCGGCGCCCGGGGTGCCGGCGCGGCAACAGCAGGGCCCGGGCCGCGCACTCACGGAACCGCGAGGCGAACAGCGCCGAGCCGCCCACCTCGGCGGTGACGATCGGGTCGACCTCCTCGGCATCGAAAACGAAAAGGTCTGCGCCGGGCGGGGTGTCGGTGGTGTCGGACAACATGTCCGGCAGGCGCACCACGACGCCGTCGTCGGAGGCGGTGGGCTTCTCGTCGATGCCGTAGCGCTCGCGCAGCCGGCGGGCCACCGCCAGCGCCAGCGGTCCGTTCACCGGAAGGCCGTACGGCGAGTGCAGGATCACCCGCCAGTCGCCCAGCTCGTCGCGAAACCGCTCGACCAGCAGGGCGGTGTCGGTGGGCACCACCCCGGCGGCGCTGCGCTGCTCGTCGAGCAGGCCCCACAGGTTGTCGATGGCGTATGCGTCGAAACCCAGTCCGGCGCAGCGGGTGTCGAAAGCCTCGCGCTTCAGGCCGGCCAGCTCACCGGTGAATGCGCCGAGCGCGGCGCCCAGCTCGGCCGGGCGGCCCAGGCCGTCGCCGCGCCAGAACGGCAACCGGGCCGGCTGGCCGGGCGCGGGAATCACCAGCACCCGGTCGTGGGTGATCTCCGTGATCCGCCAGCTCGTGGCGCCCAACGAGATGACATCGCCGGGACGCGACTCGTAGACCATTTCCTCTTCGAGTTCGCCTACCCGCGAAGGCTTTTCGGCCTCGGAGGCAAGGTAGACGGTGAACAGCCCGCGATCGGGGATGGCGCCGCCGGACGTCACCGCCAGCCGCTGCGCGCCGGGGCGGGCGGTCAGGGTGCCGGTGTCGCGGTCGTACACCAACCGCGGTCGCAGCTCGGCGAATTCGGTGGACGGGTACTTGCCGCTCAACAGGTCCAGGGTGGCCTCGTACACGCTGCGGGGCAGCGTGGCGAACGGCGCGGCCCGCCGGACCGTGTCGAACCAGCGGTCGGCGTCCAACGGTTCCAGTGCGGCCGCGGCCACGGTCTGCTGCGCCAAGATGTCGAGCGGATTGGCCGGCACCCGCATGGTTTCGATCTGGCCGGTGAGCATGCGCTGGACGCTGACCGCGCAGCCGATCAGGTCGGTGCGGTGCTTGGGGAACAGCACTCCCTGCGAGACCTCACCGACCTGGTGGCCGGCGCGACCGATGCGTTGCAGGCCGCTGGCCACCGAGGGCGGCGCCTCCACCTGGATCACCAGGTCGACGGCGCCCATGTCGATACCCAGCTCCAGGCTCGAGGTGGCCACCACCGCCTTGAGCAGCCCGCGTTTGAGGTCCTCTTCGACCAGGGCGCGCTGCTCCTTGCTCACCGAACCGTGGTGGGCGCGGGCCAATATCGGGTCGGCGCCGTAGGTCTGCCCGCTGCCCATGATGTGCGCCGGAGCGCCGCCGGCCACCTTCGGATTGGCGTCCGTGTTCAGTTCCACACCGCTGCGCTCGGCGTGGATCTCGTTGAGGCGGGCGGTAAGTCGCTCGGCCAGCCGCCGTGAATTGGCGAACACGATCGTGGAGTTGTGCGACTCGATCAGGTCGACCAGCCGGTTCTCGACGTCAGGCCAGATGGTGTTGTTCGCCAGGTTCGCCATGTCGGGCACCGGCACCTGCACGCTGAGCTCGACCGTCTTGGCCGACGGCGGGGCCACGATGGTCGTCGGCGCCTGCCCGGACAGGAACCGCGCGAGTTCCTCGGGCGGACGCACCGTCGCCGACAATCCGATGCGCTGGGCGGGTTTGTCCTCCCGCAGCGCGTCGAGGCGCTCCAACGACACGGCCAGGTGCGCGCCGCGCTTTCCGGCGGCGATGGCGTGGATCTCGTCGACGATCACCGTCTGCACGCCGGCCAAGGTCTCGCGGGCGGCCGAGGTGAGCATCAGAAACAGCGACTCGGGAGTGGTGATCAACACGTCGGGCGGTCGGTTGATCAGTTGGCGACGGGCGACGGGCGGGGTGTCGCCGGAACGGACCCCGACGCTGATGTCGGGGCCCGGCAAGCCCTGGCGTTCCGCGATGCGGGTGAGCCCGGCCAGGGGAGTGCGCAGGTTGCGCTCGACGTCGACCGCCAGCGCCTTGAGCGGGGAAACGTAGAGCACGCGCGTGCCGGGCGGGCGTTCCGTCGAGGCGGCGAGGCTATCCAGCGCCCAGAGGAACGCCGCCAGCGTCTTGCCCGATCCGGTGGGCGCGATCACCAGGGTGTTGTTGCCGTCGGCGATGGCGTTCCAGGCGTCGGCCTGCGCGATGGTCGGTGCGTCGAAGGTGCTGGTGAACCACTCGCGGGTGATCGCGCTGAACCGGCCCATCGGGTCGGAGGGGCCGGACGGCCCGGAATCAGCGCGAGTGCTCACCTGTCCATCGTGCCAACGGCCACCGACAAGATGCCGCTCCGCTCTACAGGCGCGAGGTGGACATCGCCTCGCCGAGTGCCTCCGGAATCTCGGGCACCCGTGCGATCGCGTCAAGCAGCGCGTGCGCGCAGGCGTCGGCGAGCTTTTCGGCGTCGGTGGAGGGGTCGATGATCCGTTGCCGACAGATCTCGAAGGTCAGGGCCAGCCAGCCGTTCAGAATCACCTGCAGGTGCCGCTCGACGTCGGGTGCCATGGTGTCAGCGTTGACCTCGCCGAGTAACCGGTTGATCCGGGACATGATGTGTTCCATCTGGCGGTTCTTGGCATCGTCCTCGACGCCCAAGAGAACCGGGTCGGACCGGCCCAGGCCGACGTACGCGGCCCACGCGGCCTCCGGGTTCTGCTCGTGGTAAGCCATGTAGGCCAGCACACCGGCGCGGATCTCCTCGTACATGGTCAGACCGGTCGCGTCGTCCATGTTGGTGTTCTCGTACAGGCGGTCGGCCTCGTCTTTGACGACCGCCGCGAAGAATGCGCGCTTGTCGGGGAAGTAGTGGTACATCAGGGCCCGAGACACTCCAGCGCGTTCCGCGATCTCATCGATGCGGACCTCGTCGTAGGGTCGCTTCCCGAAGACCTCTGCTCCTAAAGCGAGCAGCTCAGCCCGTCGATCCTCGGGGGATAAGCGCCTGCGGGCTGTTGGCATGTGTCAGATAGTACCCATGGGACATAAAACGCTAGCCACATTGGAATCATCCGAACTCCCCAGCTCGGACCAGCGGTAAATCGCCGCAATAATTTGACGGTATTGGCACTTTGGCGCCAGTAGGCCTTCCACGAGTCCGTGCCGGATTCGCGGCCGCCACCGGCCTGCTTCCCTCCGCCGAACGCGGCGCCGATCCCCGCTCCCGGGACGCGCCGATGTCGACATCGGCGATTGCAATCGGATTCGGCCAGGATCGCTTCGACCCGCACAAGTCGGCGATGCGGATGGTAGGCGAAAGATCCTCAGACACGGGGGTATTGAGTGCGATCGTATCGTCGGACTCGTCGCCCGGAGCCGGTGCGGATGCCCGTGCCGCCCGCCGTCGACGACCTAGAGCTTGACCTCAGATCGTCCCGTTTACCGGGGTTTGCCATGGGGTATGTGAGTTCGTGCAGATTCCGCAGCTACCAGCGCGGGCGCTGCCGCCCTGTAACTAATGTGACGTAGCGAGCGATGAACTCAGCGCGGGGTTTCAAAGGGAGGTGAACACCGATGCAGAAAGCAGACGCGCGATCGGGCGGTGACCGCTTAGGCCAGGAGGACGGCGAGGTGCACGCCGCCATCCGTTTCGCCGTCCTGTCCACGCTTGCCGCCGTCGGCTTCCTGTTGATCGCGGCCGTATGGGTCAGTACCTGCCCCGGAGTGGGCGTGGACACGGTGGCGTGTGGCCCACCGCAGCGCACCCTGCTGGCGTTCGGAGGTCCGCTGATCGCGCTCGGCGCCGGAATCTGGGCTTTCATGCGGACCTATCTGGTGTGGAAGGCCCAGGGGACGTGGTGGGGGTGGCACGGCGCGGGCTGGTTCCTGCTCACCGCGATGGCGCTGATGGTCGCCATGGGGGTTGCGCCGATCGCCGGTCCGGTACTGGCCCTTTAGGTTTGCCCTCCCGCGATCTACCGTTGAAGGCGCGGTGAGGAGCAGTTATGGGAGACACCTACCACGACCCCGTCGACCATCTGAGGACCACACGGCCGCTCGCCGGCGAGTCGCTGATCGACGTCCTGCACTGGCCCGGGTACCTCTTAGTCGTCGCGGGCGTGATCGGGACCTGCGGCAGCCTTGCGGCCTTCGGCAGCGGACATCACCACGAGGGCATGACGGCGGGAATCGTCGGAGTCATCGCCGCGGTGCTGGGGCTGACCTGGCTGGCGGTGGAGCACCGCAGGATTCGCCGGATCTGCGATCGCTGGTACACCGAACATCCGGACGTCTACCGCCAACGGCCGGCCAGCTAGGGCAAGCCGCCGACTAACTGACACGCGTCCCGTCGATCGCCTCTTTTCTCCGCGTGACCTGCCTCTACGCCACTGGTGTGATCTTCCGCATGAAAGGCGATTGCAAGATTACGGGCGGGAACTTGTGGGTATCAGGTCTGCACCATGATGAGTGCCGGAACGGTTGCGTGGTCACCCCATCATGGGGGTCGGAATCACGATCACACCGAATACATATATGCCTACTGCGACGACTATCGATATGACCAGCGTGACCCCGGCGATCACCGCGAAGCCCCCATGTCGGCGCTTCCGGATTGTGTCGGTCGTGTCAGGCCCGCCGACAGCGGGTCGAATACCCGGCGGCGATCATGACTAACCGGCTCGAACGCGAAGTCCACGGCGGACTGCGGAGCAGTAGTAGTGTCAGTCAAACATTGCCGGGAGACCATATGAACGATGCTGGATTGCACGCTAACAAGCGTCCGCGCGGCCATCGCGCCGTCGAACTTCACGTTGCTGCGCGACTGGAGAACCTGGCGATGCTGCGCACCCTGGTCGGTGCCATCGGCACCTTCGAGGACCTGGATTTCGATGCGGTGGCGGACCTGCGGCTCGCGGTCGACGAAGTGTGCACCCGGTTGATTCGTTCGGCCACTCCCGACGCGACCCTGATCGTCGTGGTCGACCCCCAGGACGACCAATTGGTAGTGGAAGCTTCCGCGGCATGCGACACTCACGACGTGGTGGCGCCCGGCAGCTTCAGTTGGCATGTGCTGACGTCGCTCGCCGACGACGTCCAGACTTTCCATGACGGTCGCGAACCCAATGAAACCGGCAGTGTTTTCGGCATCACACTGACGGCGCGACGGGCGGCCTCCAGCAGGTGACAGCGCGAGCTGCCGGCGGTTCGGTTTCTCGTCCGAACGAATACGCCGATGTTCCGGGCATGTTCCGCGAGTTGGCCGCCGTCGCGCCGGACTCGATGGAATTTCAACGTCAACGGGACAAGATCGTCGAGCGCTGCCTGCCGCTCGCCGACCACATCGCGCGCCGCTTCGAAGGTCGCGGCGAGCCGCGTGACGACCTGGTTCAGGTGGCGCGGGTCGGATTGGTCAACGCGGTCGTCCGGTTCGACGTCGACGCCGGCTCGGACTTCGTTTCGTTCGCGGTGCCCACGATCATGGGAGAGGTTCGCCGCCACTTCCGCGACAACAGCTGGTCGGTCAAGGTCCCGCGGCGGCTGAAGGAACTGCACCTGCGGCTGGGCACCGCCACCGCCGACCTGTCGCAGCGACTTGGGCGGGCGCCTACCGCGACCGAACTCGCCGCGGAGCTGGACATGGACCGCGAAGAGGTGGTCGAGGGGCTGGTGGCGGGGAGCTCGTACAACACTTTGTCCATCGACAGCGGTGGCGGCAGCGAGGAGGAGGAGGCCCGCGCTATCGCGGACACCCTCGGTGACGTCGACACCGGCCTGGACCGGATCGAGGATCAGGAGTCGTTGCGTCCGCTGCTCGAGGCGCTGCCGGAGCGGGAACGGACGGTGTTGGTGCTGCGATTCTTCGAGTCGATGACGCAGACGCAGATCGCCGAGCGGGTCGGCATCTCACAGATGCACGTGTCGCGGCTGCTGGCGAAGTCGCTAACGCGGCTCCGTGACCAGTTGCAGTAGCGGCCGGGCTTCTTCTTCTACCCACAGCGGTTCCAGCAGCGGCTCGGCCTGCTGCGTCGTCACCGGCAGCGTCGCGTCGGGGTCGCACACCCTAAGCAACCTGGCTACCGCCGGACTCGGCGCCATGGCCCAGGACACCTGAGCGCCCGAGCATGCCACATTGATCCGGTGCAGGGCCGAAAAACCCGCGGTACCAATGAATTTGAGGCCACGCAGGTCGAGGATCACCCGCCGGGAGCGGCTGGTGCTCTGCTGCACGTGCGCGACCAGCTGATCGGCGTTGGCCGCGTCGAGCTCGCCGTCCACGGTGATCAGGGATCCCGCGGGGCCCCAGCGGGCGGTGAATTGTGCTGTGCGGCTTTGTTGCCAAGATTGGGCGGCGGACATCACTGACTCCATCCCATTGCGGGAGTTTCCTGCTGTGGATACGTCAGCCACGTGAAAAGAGTTCGGAAAATATGGGAATTCCGCCTACCCCCACGTCACCGACGTATCCCGGGCGGCTGTGAACTCAACCTTGTCCGAGACCCTACTCCCGATAGCCAGGGCCGACAACGTTGTCTGGGAAAACTCTCAGACAGCTACTTGATCTCGGCGAGCACCGTGCCCTGAGTGATGGCGGCACCGGCCTCGACCGCGAGGCCGGTGATGACGCCGTCCTTGTGCGCCGTGACCGGGTTCTCCATCTTCATCGCCTCGAGTACCACCACCAGGTCGCCCGCGGCGACCTCCTGGCCTTCCTCGACCGCGACCTTGACGACGGTGCCCTGCATGGGGGCGGTCACCGCGTCACCGGAGGCGGCCGCACCCGCGTGCGGCCCGCGCTTGCGCGCCTTGGGCTTCTTGCGGATGACGCCGGCCGGGTCCGCCGCGCCGCCGCCAGACAGCGCCAGGTCGCCGGGCAGCGACACCTCAAGCCGGCGGCCGCCGACCTCCACGACCACCTTCTGGCGCGGCCGGGCGTCCTCTTCGTCCAGCGGCTCGCCGCCGGTGAACGGCTCGATAGTGTTGTTCCACTCGGTCTCGATCCAGCGGGTGTGCACCGAGAAGCCGTCGCCGTCACCGATGAACGCCGGGTCGGACACCACGGCGCGGTGGAACGGGATGACGGTGGCCAGACCTTCGACATGGAACTCGTCCAGGGCCCGGCGCGAGCGGGCGAGCGCCTCCTCGCGGGTCGCGCCGTAGACGATCAGCTTGGACAGCATCGAGTCGAATTGCCCGCCGATGACCGAGCCGGCCTCTACACCCGAGTCCAGCCGGACGCCGGGGCCGGTCGGGATGTCGTATCGGGTGACCGGGCCGGGCGCGGGCAGGAAGCCGCGTCCGGCGTCCTCGCCGTTGATCCGGAACTCGATGGCGTGCCCGCGCGGCGTGGGGTCCTCGGTGAGGTCCAGCTTCTCGCCGTTGGCGATCTTGAACTGCTGCAGCACCAGGTCGATGCCGGCGGTCTCCTCGGTGACCGGGTGCTCGACCTGCAGACGGGTGTTGACCTCCAGGAAGGAGATCAGGCCGTCCTGGCCGACCAGGTATTCGACGGTCCCGGCGCCGTAGTAGTGCGCCTCTTTGCAGATCCGCTTGGCCGACTCGTGGATCTCCTTGCGCTGCGCGTCGGTCAGGAACGGCGCCGGCGCCTCTTCGACCAGCTTCTGGAAGCGGCGCTGCAGCGAGCAGTCACGGGTTCCGGCGACGATCACGTTGCCGTGCTGGTCGGCGATCACCTGGGCTTCGACGTGGCGGGGCTTGTCCAGGTAGCGCTCGACGAAGCACTCGCCGCGGCCGAACGCGGCCGTGGCCTCGCGGACCGCCGACTCGAACAGCTCGGGGATCTCCTCGATGGTGCGGGCGACTTTCATGCCTTTGCCGCCGCCGCCGAACGCGGCTTTGATCGCGACGGGCACGCCGTATTCCTCGGCGAAGGCGACCACCTCGTCGGCGTCCTTCACCGGGTCGGGGGTGCCGGGCACCAGAGGGGCCTGCGCGCGGGCCGCGATGTGGCGGGCGGTGACCTTGTCGCCGAGATCGCGGATCGACTGCGGGCTGGGCCCGATCCAGATCAGCCCGGCGTCGATGACGGCCTGGGCGAAGTCCGCGTTCTCCGACAGGAAGCCGTAGCCGGGGTGGATGGCGTTCGCGCCCGACTTGGCCGCCGCGTCAAGGAGTTTGGCGAAATCCAGGTAGGACTCCGCGGAAGTTTGGCCGCCCAACGCGAACGCCTCGTCGGCCAGACGCACGTGCGGCGCGTCAGCGTCGGGCTCGGCGTACACCGCCACGCTTGACAGGCCCGCATCGCGGGCCGCGCGGATCACCCGGACAGCGATCTCGCCGCGGTTGGCAACGAGCACCTTGGAGATCCTCGAGCTGGCGTGATTAGCCACTGCGCCTCCTGTTTGGCATATCCGCAGACGTATTTCTGCGGACTTCTCTAAGAGAATTTCTTACAACGAGTTCTGGGGAAGTCTAAGCGCCGCGCCGTTCGGCCCGACGAGGCGGTCCAACTTTTTTCAGGACGCCTCGCGCAGCCTGCGCTTGATGCGGGCGAGCATCGCCGACAAGCCGCGCAGCCGCAGCGGGCTGATCAGTGCGGCCAGCCCGAGGTCGGCGTAGAAATCCTCGGGCACGGCCAGAATGTCGGCGGCCGGCTGTTCGTCGAGACCGGCGGCCAGAATCGACGCGAACCCCCGCGTGGTCGGCGATTCGGCCGGCGCGCTGAAGTGCAGCCGCACCCGCTCGGGGTCGCTCGCGTCGACGTGCAAAAACAGCGGGGTCTGGCATTCGGGCACCGGCTCCATGGCCGCTTCTTCGAGGTCGGACGGCAGCGGGGGGAGCTCGTTGGCGAACTCCAGCAGCAGCGCCAGCTTGTCCTGGCCCTCGACCTCGGCGAAGTCGGAGACCACCTCTGCCAGCGGCGCGGGCATGCTCATCGCGGCGCCATCAGACTTCGACGGTGCCCGGCTCTTCACCCGCCACGATCGGCGTGCGCACGGTGTTGCCCCACTCGGTCCACGATCCGTCGTAGTTGCGCACCCCGGGCTTGCCGAGCAGATGCGTCAGCACGAACCAGGTGTGGCTGGAGCGCTCGCCGATGCGGCAGTAGACGACCGTCTTGTCGTCCGGCTCGATGAAGCTGTACAGCTCCTCGAGCTCCTCGCGGCTGCGGAAACGCCCGCTCTCGTCGGCCGCCTTGGCCCACGGAATCGACCGGGCGGTGGGGATGTGGCCCCCGCGCAGCACGCCTTCCTCGGGGTACTCGGGCATGTGCGTGCGCTTGCCGGTGTACTCGTCCGGCGAGCGCACGTCGATCAGCGGCTCGCTGCCGAGAATGCCCAGCACGTCGTCCTTGAAGGCGCGGATGGGCGCGTCGTTGCGGGTGACGACGGGATAGCCGCTGGACGTCTTGGTGGGCACGTCCAGCGTCGTCTCCCGGCGTTCGGCCAGCCACAGGTCACGGCCGCCGTTGAGCAGCCGCACGTCGGGATGCCCGAACAGCGTGAACACCCACAGGGCATAAGCCGCCCACCAGTTGCTCTTGTCGCCGTAGATCACCACGGTGTCGTCGCGGGCGATGCCCTTGCGGTCCATCAGCTCCGCGAATTGCGCGCCGTCGATGTAGTCGCGGACCCGTGGGTCGTTGAGGTCGGTATGCCAGTCGACCTTCACAGCCCCGGGAATATGACCGACGTCGTAGAGCAGGACGTCCTCGTCGGATTCGACGATCGCCAGGCCGGGGGTGCCTTGGTTGGCGGACAGCCAGTCGGCGGTGACCAGTCGCTCGGGGTGGGCGTAGGCCTGCAGTGTCGGGCTTGGATCGGGTGGTAATGCCACGTTGCCGAGCCTACCGCCAGGGCTAGATGCCGGCCCACAGCGTGGACACCGGCAGCCCGACCCGCTCAAGCAGCGACCGCAGCAGCGGCAGGCTGACGCCGATCACGTTGGACGGGTCACCGTCGATGCCGTCGACGAACCAGCCGCCCAGGCCGTCCAGGGTGAAGCCGCCTGCTACGTGCCACGGTTCGCCGTGGGCGACATACGCCCGCAGGTCCGCGTCCGTTGGGACGGCGAAATACACTGTCGTGCACCGTGATTCGACTTCGCGGTGGGTGATAACGCCGTCGCGCAGCCGCAGCAGGCAGTGCCCGGTGTGCAGTTCCCCGGAGCGGCCAGCCATCACGCGCCACTGGCTCGCGGCGGCATCGGCCGAGCCGGGCTTCCCGCACAGCCGGCCGTCGATGGACAGCATCGAATCACAACCGATGACAACGCAATCGGCCGCGACGCCGCCATCCAGCTCACTCGCGACCCGTTCGGCCTTGGCCCGGGCCAGGGCGCACACCACGTCGGGCGGCGACGCGTCCGGACCCAGCGCGGCGGCGACGGCATCCTCGTCGACGCCGGAGACCACGACCAGCGGATCGACGCCGGCCTGGCGCAGCACCTTGAGCCGGCCGGTCGAGGCCGATGCCAGCACCAGGCGGGTCACTGCCTCATGTGGGTCATTTGCTGGAACGTCAGCCGCTGGAAGTTGGTCATCGCGAAACGCAAGCGGTCGACCGGCAGACCCCAGCGGGTCCGCTCGGGCTGCTCCGGTTCCGGCGCACCGCCGGCGCATCCCAGCACCGCGACGAGCGCGGCCACCTCCCCGGCGGTCGGCTCACCCTTGAGGATCTGGATGTGCGGCTCGTGCGTCTGCGGCTGCGAGGCGTCCTCGGCCCCGTCGGCCTGCACGTCGTCGGTCGGTTGGGTCATAGGGGGATGTTCCCGTGCTTCTTGGGGGGCAGGTGGGAGATCTTGCGTTCCAGCAGACGCAGCGCCGTGCCGATGTAACCGCGGGTGTGCGACGGCGGGATCACCGCGTCGACATAGCCCCGCTCAGCGGCGACATACGGGTTGACCAAGGTGTCCTCGTACTCCTGCTGCAGTTGCAGCCGCAGCGCGTCGACGTCCTTGCCCTCCTTGGCGGCCTCACTCAGTTGCTTGCGGTAGACGAACCCGACCGCGCCGGAGGCGCCCATCACCGCGATCTGCGCCGACGGCCACGCCAGGTTGACGTCGCAGCCCATGTCCTTGGACCCCATCACGCAGTAGGCGCCGCCGTAGGCTTTGCGGGTGATGACGGTGATCTTCGGGACCGTCGCCTCGCCGTAGGCGAACAGCAGCTTGGCGCCGCGGCGGATGATGCCGTTGTACTCCTGGCCGGTGCCCGGCAGGAAGCCCGGGACATCCACCAGCATGATGATCGGGATGTTGAAGCAGTCGCAGGTCCGCACGAACCGCGCGGCCTTCTCCGAGGCGTTGATGTCCAGGCAGCCGGCGAACTGGGTCGGCTGGTTGGCGACGATCCCGACCGGGCGGCCCTCGACGCGGCCGAACCCGACGACGATGTTCTGCGCGTAGCCGCCCTGGATCTCGAGGAATTCGTCGTCGTCGAGGATGCGCGTGATCACCTCGTGCATGTCGTAGGGCTGGTTGGGCGAGTCCGGGATCAACGTGTCGAGCTCGAGGTCCTCCTCGGTGAGGTTGTCCTCGATGGCGCCCGGGGGGTGCGGCTCGGCGTAGCGCGGCGCGTCGGTGGCGTTGTTGGGCGGCAGATAGCTCAGCAGGTCGCGGACCCAGTCGAAGGCGTCCTGCTCGCCGGAGGCGACGTAGTGCAGGGTGCCCGACTTGGCCATGTGGGTGTGCGCGCCGCCCAGCTCCTCCATGGTGACGTCCTCACCGGTGACGGTCTTGATGACGTCGGGCCCGGTGATGAACATCTGGCTGGTCTGATCGACCATGACCACGAAGTCGGTCAGGGCGGGGGAGTAGACGTGCCCACCGGCGGCCGCCCCCATGATCAGCGAGATCTGCGGGATGACGCCGGAGGCCAGGATGTTGTTGCGGAAGATGCGGCTGTACAGGCCGAGCGAGACGACGCCCTCCTGGATCCGCGCGCCGGCGCCGTCGTTGATGCCGATCAGCGGGCGACCGGTCTTGATGGCCAGGTCCTGGATCTTGACGATCTTCTCGCCGTACACCTCGCCGAGGCTGCCGCCGAACACCGTGGCGTCCTGGCTGAAGATGCACACGTCGCGCCCGTCGACGGTGCCATAGCCGGTGATCACCCCGTCGCCAAGCGGGCGGTTGTTCTCCAGGCCGAAGTTCTTGCTGCGGTGGCGGGCCAGCGCGTCGAGCTCCACGAACGAGTCCTCGTCGAGCAGCGCGAGGATGCGTTCGCGGGCGGTCAACTTGCCCTTGGCGTGCACCTTCTCGACGGCCTCTTCGCCCACCGGGTGCAGTGACTCTTCGCGCCGCTTGTGCAGCTCGGCGAGCTTGCCCGCGGTGGTGTGGATGTCGATGCTGTGCTGGGCGGCGGGTTCCGCAGTGTGGTCGGTAACGCTCGTCATGGGAGCGATGTTATCGGCAGCCCTGTCGGTCTCCCTTAAGCAGCCCTTAAGTAGTCGCCGGCGATTCGCGAATATAAACAGCAGTTGCCGGTTCACCCGGCGCCATGACTGCCAAGCCAGTTGCCGCCGGGCGCCGCGGCCGCCGGCCGGGGGCGAGCACAACCAGGCAGGCCATCTTGGACGCGGCTCGTGCGAGGTTCGCCGCCGATGGCTATGCCGGCACCACGATCAGGCGGGTCGCCGCCGACGCCGGGGTCGATGCGTCGCTGGTGATGCAGTTCTTCAAGTCGAAGGACGAGCTGTTCGGGGCGGTCATGTCGATCACGCCGGAAGCATTGGCGCGCTTGGGATCCGCGTTCGAAGGACCCGACGAACACCTCGGGGAGCGAGTAGTGCGCGCCTTCCTCGACGTGTGGGAGGGCCACCCGAGGGACTCGGAGCCGTTGCTGGCGATGCTGCGCGGAGCCCTGGCGGAAGGTGGGGCAAAAGCCGGCGCCAACGAGCAGCTGCGCGAGTTCATTCAGGCTCGCCTGCTCGACGGCGTTCGCTCGCGACCGGGTGACCCCGACGACGCGGCGCTGCGCGCCGGTCTGGCGTCGTCGATGTTGGTCGGTATCGTCGTCGGACGACGAATCGTGGGAGTTCGGATCCTCGCGGAAGCGGACACCGACACGCTGATCGCGCGGCTGGCGCCCGCGATCCAGAGCGTATTGACGGCGGCGCAGGAGTAGCGATGGTCGATTGGGCGGCCGAATGCGACGTGCTGATCGCGGGATCGGGCGGCGGCGGCCTGACCGGTGCGTACACCGCGGCGCGCGAAGGCCTCGACGTGCTGCTGGTCGAGGTGACCTCGAAATTCGGTGGCACCACCGCGTATTCCGGCGGGGGCGGCGTCTGGTTCCCGTGCAATCCCGTTCTGGTCCGCGCCGGAACCGACGACACCATCGAGGACGCGCTCACCTACTACCGCGCCGTGGTCGGCGACCGAACCCCGCCCGAGCTACAGGAGACCTACGTCCGTGGCGGCGCGCCGCTGATCGAGTACCTGGAAGCCGACCCGAACCTGAAGTTCGTGCCGCTGCCCTGGCCCGACTACTACGGCAAGGCGCCCAAGGCGCGGCTGGACGGCCAGCGCCACATCGCGGCCAAGCCCCTGAAAGTGGCCGCCGCCCCCGAATTCCGCGAGGCGATCCGCGGGCCGCTGGACACCGACCGGCTCGGCACCGAACCCCCCTCGGACTACTACGTCGGGGGTCGCGCCCTGATCGCCCGGTTCCTCAAGGCCATCGGGCAGTACCCGAGGGCGTCGCTGCGCCGCGACACCGCCCTGGTCGAGCTGGTCGGTTCCGACGGCCGGGTCACCGGCGCGATCGTCGAGACCGCCGGGCAGCGCCGCGCCATCCGCGCCCGCCGCGGAGTGCTGCTGGCCGCCGGCGGCTTCGAAGCCAACGAGGAGCTGCGGCGGCGCTACGGCGTGCCGGGAACGTCGCGAGACACCATGGGCGGTCCGGGGAGTCGCGGCCTGGCGCTGCAGGCCGGCATCGCCGCGGGCGCCGACACCGACCTGCTCGACCAGGCCTGGTGGTCGCCGGGCATGACGCATCCCGACGGCCGGTCCGCCTTCGCGCTGTGGTTCACCGGCGGCATCTTCGTCAACCAGGACGGCAACCGGTTCGTCAACGAGTCGCGGGCCTACGACCGGGCCGGCCGCGAGATCATCGCGCAGCTGCGCGACGGGTCGCTCACGTTGCCGTACTGGATGATCTACGACGACTCCGAGGGCGAGGTGCCGCCGGTCAAGGCGGCCAACGTCAGCATCGTCGAGACCGAGAAGTACGTCGCCGCGGGCCTGTGGCACACCGCGGACACGCTGGAGGAGCTCGCCGCCAAGATCGGCATTCCGGGCAAGCGGTTGGCGGCAACGGTGGCCCGGTTCAACGCCTTTGCTGCCGCAGGCGTCGACGAAGACTTCGGCCGCGGCGACGAGGCGTTCGACCGCGCGTTCTCCGCCGGAGCGTCGCCGCTGGTGCCCATCGACTCACCGCCGTATCACGCCGCCGCGTTCGGCATCTCCGATCTGGGCACCAAGGGC
This sequence comes from Mycobacterium sp. 852002-51971_SCH5477799-a, assembly GCF_001667145.1. Lineage (GTDB taxonomy): Bacteria > Actinomycetota > Actinomycetes > Mycobacteriales > Mycobacteriaceae > Mycobacterium. The sequence continues at coordinate 125,369 of NZ_LZIF01000087.1, read as the reverse complement.
GGCCTGCGCACCGACAGCGCGGCGCGGGTGCTCGACCGTTGCGGCAACCCGATCCCCGGCCTGTACGCGGCGGGTAACACCATGGCCGCACCCAGCGGCACGGCCTATCCCGGCGGGGGCAACCCGATCGGAACCAGCATGCTGTTCAGTCATTTGGCCGTGCTGGACATGCGCGACCGTCGGCCCTGAGTTCTAGGCTGGGTGCGGTGACAGAACGAGATCAGCTTCGAGCACCGTTGGACGAGAGCGCATTGCGCGCCGAGTTGATCGGCACCGGGCTGGGCTGGCGCAAGCTCGAGGTCGTCGAGCAGACCGGCTCCACCAACGCGGACCTGCTGGCGCGGGCGGCGTCGGGCGACGACGTCGCCGGTGCCGTGCTGATCGCCGAGCACCAGACCGCCGGGCGGGGCCGGCACGGCCGAGGCTGGTCCGCCACGCCGCGGGCCCAGATCACCATGTCGGTCGGGGTCAGCGTCGTCGACGTCCCGACCACCGGATGGGGCTGGCTGCCGCTGGCCACCGGGGTGGCGGTGGTCGACACCGTGACGCCGCTGCTGGCGGGCACCGGGGCGCGAGCGGGTCTCAAATGGCCCAACGACGTGCTGGCCGGCCCGCCGGGTTCGCCGGGCAAGCTGGCCGGGATCCTCGCCGAGGTGGCGAAGCCCGTCGTCGTTATCGGCCTGGGGCTCAACGTGACTCAGTCCGCCGAGGAGATCGACGGCCCCGACGCGACGTCGCTGCTCGACCTGGGCGTCGCCGCGCCCGACCGCACCCGGCTGGTGTCGGCCCTGCTGCGGGAGCTGGGCCGGCGGATCGTGGCCTGGCGCGCCGCGCGCGGGGCCGACTGGGCGCTGGCCGCCGACTACCGGGCGCGCAGCCTGACCATCGGCAACCGGGTCCGCGCGCACCTGCCCGGCGGCAAGCAGGTAGACGGCACCGCGAGCGCCATCGATGACCAGGGCAGGCTCTGCCTGGAAAGCGGCGGGCAGACCGTCGTCGTCGCGGCCGGCGACGTGGTGCATTTGCGCTAGTGGCGATCGCAAGCGCGGCGGAGCCGGGTGCTGGGGGTACCTCCCGCTTGCGGGGGACGGGTCGCCACCATCGGCCTAGTTAGCCGCGAATCGTCGCGTTGCCCAGCTAATGTCGGCGGGCATGGGCTACCCGGATAACGTTCTGGCCGCCGGCGAACACGTCATCGTGCACCGCCACCCGCACTGGAAGCGGTTGATCTGGCCGGTGCTGGTTCTCATCGGGGTGACCGGGCTGGCCGCATTCGGCTCCGGATACCTCAACTCGACGCACTGGGAGCAACTCGCCAAAAACATCATCTACGGCGTCATCTGGGGGATCTGGCTGGTGATCGTGGGCTGGCTGACGTTGTGGCCGTTCCTGAGCTGGCTGACCACCCATTTCGTGGTGACCAACCGGCGGGTGATGTTCCGGCACGGCGTGCTCACCCGCACCGGCATCGACATCCCGCTGGCCCGGATCAACAGCGTCGAATTCCGCGACCGGATCACCGAGCGCATGTTCCGCACGGGGACGCTGATCATCGAATCGGCGTCACAAGATCCGTTGGAGTTCTACGACATTCCGCGGCTGCGCGAGGTGCACGCGCTGCTGTATCACGAAGTCTTCGACACCCTGGGATCCGAGGAATCGCCCAGCTGACCCAGCCGGCCGGCGCGGTTGCGCCAGGAGCGCAGCAGCGTGACGTTGCCGCCCTCGATCTCGTCCTCGAAGATCTCGGCGATACCGCCGGCGGTAAGCGCGGATTCCAGCGCCTTCTCGGGGTCGCGCGCAAACTGATCGGGAAACACCCAGCGGCGGAACGCCCAGAACCGGAACGCCATCTGCAGCAAGTTCCCGATGATGTACGCCGAGATGAAGTCTGCGACGTTCTCCACCGCCAGCGACACCGTTGGCTCGCGCAGCTGCAACACGTAGCTGGAGAACCACAGCGGAGCCATGGACAGCAGCACCCCGACGCCGCTGAACGCGAAGAACAACAGCGCCTCGTGGTGGCGCTCGCGCCCGCCGCGATTGCGGAAGCTCCATTCCCGGTTCAGCACATAAGACGCGATGACCGCGACAATGCCCGCAATCACCTTTGCGGTCACCGGTTTCGGTTCCAGAATTGTCAGCTTCAGCGTATAGAAAATCGCCGAATCGATGACGAATGTGGTTCCGCCGACGATGGCGAATTTGATCAGTTCGTGGTGGCGTTGCAAATAGGGCTGCATAACCCTAGGTAGACGCGCGATCGTGGCTTCGGCGAAGGACACAACACGTCAGTCTACGGACGGACACAAATTCGACGCAAAATCGTACATAACAATTCGGTGTCAGCGCCGGTCAACATGCCTTTGGCGCCGGTTTGTTTCGCCGTGACACCATGATGGCCGTGCCGACTACACGCCCAGCGGGCGCAGCCCCCACCGCAGCTCCCCGCGCCGCCCCGCGCGGCGTCCCCGTGGTCGCAATGGTCGGTGGCGGTCAGCTCGCCCGGATGACCCACCAAGCCGCGATCGCCCTGGGCCAGACGCTGAGGGTACTGGCCACTGCCGCCGACGAGCCGGCCGCGCTGGTCGCCCGCGACGTCGTCATCGGTTCGCACACCGATCTCGACGACCTTCGCGGGGTGGCCGCGGGCGCCGACGTGCTGACCTTCGACCACGAACACGTGCCCAACGAACTGCTGGAGAAGCTGGTCGCCGAGGGCGTCAACGTGGCGCCGCCGCCACAAGCACTGGTGCACGCGCAGGACAAGCTCGTGATGCGCCGCCGGCTCGAGGCCCTCGGCGTCCCGGTACCCCGCTATGCCGAGACCCGGGGCGTCGACGAACTTGATGCCTTCGCGCGACGCATAGCCGGCCCCGTGGTCGTCAAGGCGATCCGCGGCGGCTACGACGGGCGCGGGGTGCGGATGGCGCGCGACCCGGCACACGCCCGTGAGATCGCCGAGGCCTTCCTGGCCGACGATGTGCCGCTGATGGCCGAGGAGCAGGTGAACCTGCGCCGCGAACTGTCGGCCCTGGTGGCCCGGTCACCGTTCGGCCAGGGCGCGGCGTGGCCCGTCGTCGAGACGGTGCAGAAAGACGGGATCTGCGTGCAGGTGGTCGCGCCCGCGCCGGAGCTGCCCGCCGAACGGGCCGCCGCCGCACAACAGCTGGCGTTGCGGTTGGCGGCCGAGCTCGGCGTGGTCGGGGTGCTCGCCGTCGAGCTTTTCGAGACGGTCGACGGCGAACTGCTGGTCAACGAGCTGGCGATGCGGCCGCACAACTCCGGGCACTGGACCATGGACGGATCGCGCACCAGCCAGTTCGAGCAGCACCTGCGCGCGGTACTGGACTACCCGCTCGGCGATACCGACGCCCTCGCGCCGGTGACCGTGATGGCCAACGTGCTGGGCGCGCCCGAAACCCCGAAGATGAGCGTCGACGAGCGGCTGCATCACCTGTTCGCACGGATGCCCCACGCGCGCGTCCACCTCTACGGCAAACAGGAACGTCCCGGCCGCAAGGTCGGGCACATCAACTTCGTCGGCTCCGGCCCGGCGGACCAGGAAAGCGTGGGGAAGCTGCGGGAACGCGCCGAGCTGGCGGCACACTGGTTGTCACACGCGCAGTGGACGGACGGATGGGATCCGCATGCCGGCGACGATGCAGAGCGCAGCGATGAGGAGAAGCGGCATAAATGACCATGACTAGAGCGCCTCGCGTCGGGGTGATCATGGGCAGCGACAGTGACTGGTCGGTGATGGCCGACGCCGCGACGGCGTTGGCCGAGTTCGACGTGCCGGCCGAGGTCCGGGTCGTCTCGGCGCACCGAACCCCGCAGGTGATGTTCGATTACGCGCGTGAGGCGGCCGGGCGGGGCATCGAGGTGATCATCGCCGGCGCCGGGGGAGCCGCGCACCTGCCCGGCATGGTCGCGTCCGCGACGCCGCTGCCGGTCATCGGGGTGCCGGTGCCGCTGGCGCGCCTCGACGGCCTGGACTCGTTGCTGTCGATCGTGCAGATGCCCGCCGGGGTCCCGGTGGCCACGGTCTCCATCGGGGGCGCCCGCAACGCGGGCCTGCTCGCCGTGCGCATCCTCGGCTCGTCGGACCCGGCGCTGCGGGCGCGGATCGTCGACTTCCAGGACCAGCTGGCGCGGAGCGTGCGGGCCAAGGATGAGGCGCTGCAGCAGCGTCAGGGTAAGGTTACTGGCCAGTAGCTCGGCGCCAATGGCCCACGGTGGGGGTCCCCCCGCTTGCGGGGAAAGTCGGGCGTATCCAGCAGAGTGCAAGGAGGCCGACATGGCTCAGTGGGCCGGAGACCCCACCTTTGATTTGTTCGAACTGCCCGAGGAACACATCGAACTGCGCGCGGCGATTCGGGCACTGGCGGAGAAGGAGATCGCCCCGCACGCCGCCGATGTAGACGAGAATTCCCGATTCCCGCAGGAGGCCCTGGACGCGCTGAACGCGTCGGGCTTTAACGCGGTCCACATTCCCGAGGAATACGGCGGTCAGGGCGCGGACTCGGTCGCCGCGTGCATCGTGATCGAAGAGGTCGCGCGCGTCGACGGATCCGCTTCGCTGATCCCCGCCGTCAACAAGCTGGGCACCATGGGCCTGATCCTGCAGGGCTCGGAGGAGCTGAAAAAGCAGGTGTTGCCGGCACTGGCCAAGGACGGGGCGATGGCCTCCTACGCATTGAGCGAGCGCGAAGCCGGTAGCGACGCGGCGTCGATGCGGACCAAGGCCAGGGCCGACGGGGATGACTGGATTCTCAACGGCACCAAGTGCTGGATCACCAACGGCGGCAAGTCGACCTGGTACACCGTGATGGCGGTGACCGATCCGGACAAAGGCGCCAACGGCATCTCGGCGTTCATGGTGCACAAAGACGACGAGGGCTTTTCCTTCGGCCCGAAGGAAAAGAAGATGGGCATCAAGGGCTCACCGACCACGGAGTTGTACTTCGAGAACTGCCGCATCCCGGGCGACCGGATCATCGGCGAACCCGGCACCGGGTTCAAGACCGCACTGCAGACCCTCGACCACACCCGCCCGACCGTCGGCGCGCAGGCGGTTGGCCTCGCGCAGGGCGCCGTGGACGCCGCCGTCGCCTACACCAAGGAGCGCAAGCAGTTCGGCAAGTCGATCTCGGACTTCCAGGGTGTGCAGTTCGAGCTGGCCGACATGGCGATGAAGGTCGAAGCCGCCCGGTTGATGGTCTACACCGCCGCCGCCCGCGCAGAACGCGGCGAGCCGAACCTCGGATTCATCTCCGCGGCCGCAAAGTGCTTCGCCTCCGACACCGCCATGGATGTGACGGAGGCGGCCGTGCAATTGTTCGGCGGCGCCGGCTACACCACCGACTTCCCGGTCGAGCGGATGATGCGTGACGCCAAGATCACGCAGATCTACGAGGGCACCAATCAGATTCAGCGCGTGGTGATGTCGCGAGCGTTGCTGCGCTGATGGTTTTTCGGCGATGCTGTTGCGAAGAGTCGAGCCGCACCGCTTAGGATCTGCACTCGGTGCGTGAAGTGCACACCGACGATCGGTAAACAGTCACCGACATACGTCCGACCACTGTCACAAAAGGCCTTATCGCGGCAAAGGGGTCCGCAGTGCAGAACGTGCCTTCTGATGTCCGTCCACAGCTGGCCGGGATTTGATGCCCGTGCGCGCTCCTGTGACCCCGACGGCAAGTTGGCAGTCACTGTCGTTGCTGTTGGTCGAGGACGACCGCGCCGACGCGGTGCTGGTGGAAGACCTGATCACCGACGCGGTCGCCAACATCGAGGTGGTGTGGGCGAAGTCGATGGCCCACGCCGAACGCGAGCTGGAGTCCGCCCGGCCCGACTGCGTGCTGCTGGATCTGCACCTGCCCGACGCCAGCGGGATCGACGCGCTCAACCGCATCGCCAACCTCGACGCCACCGTGCCGATCGTGGTGCTGACCGGACTGAACGACGAGTATTTCGGGGCTTCGGCGGTGGCCGCCGGCGCCCAGGACTACCTGGTCAAGGGCCGGGTCGAGCCGGAGATGTTGCGCCGAGCGCTGCTGTACGCCATCGAGCGCAAGCGCGCCGAACTCATCGCCGCCGATCTGCACGCGACGCAGTTGCGGGCCCGGGAGAACGCGTTGCTGGAACGGGGCCTGCTGCCCTCACCGCTGCTGCTGGACAACCCGGGCGTCGACATCGTCGCCCGGTACCGGCCGAGCCGCGAAGACGCGTTGCTGTGCGGAGACTTCTACGACGTCATCCAGACGACCGACCGAGTCGTGCACGTCCTGATCGGCGACGTCGCCGGGCACGGTCCGCACGAGGCGGCGCTGGGCGCGGCATTGCGGATCGCGTTTCGCGCGCTCACCTTCGCCGGTGTGCACGGCGTCGAACGGATGCGCCAGCTCGAGCGGGTCTTGTATTCGGAACGAACCGATACCGGAATCTTCGCGACAGTGCTCAGTCTCGAGATCTCGCCCGGCAGCCCGCGGGTGAGCGTCATCCGCGCCGGCCATCCCGGGATGTTGGTGCAGGCCGGGGGAACCGTCCAATGGCACGAGCCGGCCGGTGGCCCGGCGCTGGGCCTGCACGCCGGCGATTGGCCGTCCGAGGAGCTGGACCTGCCCACCGGGTGTGCCCTGCTCTTGCTGACCGACGGACTCTTCGAGGGATATTCGGGAGAGGGCACGCAACGTCTCGGCGAGGACGGCTTGCTTGCCCTGGCCCGCGCGCACGCGGATCAGCCCGGCCCCGCGTTCGTCGACGCGCTCATCAACGGTGCCCAGACGCTCGCCCAGCCACGCGGCGGTCTGACCGATGACATCGCCGTTCTGCGCATCGAAAGGACTATCAAGTGATCGCGTCGCGTGCGTCTCGGCTCACGGATCTCACCGTGCGGGGATGGCTGGCGTTGGTGCTGTGGGTCATGGGCGTAACGGTGCTCGTCGGGGCGCTGGCCGGCGCCGTGTTGCTGCACCGCACCGACGAGGTGGCGCGCCAGATGGCCCAGAACATTCAGCCGGCGCGCGTCGCCGCTGCGCGCTTGCAGGCGGCTCTGCGTGACCAGGAGACGGGCATGCGGGGCTACCTGATGGCCGCCGACCGGCAGTTCCTCGCGCCGTATTACGACGGGCAGCGCGCCGAACAGGCTGCGGCCGACGAGGTTCGGCGTCTGGTCGGCGGGCGCGCGGAGCTCATGGCCGACCTGGACGCGGTGGAGGCCGCCGCCGCCGACTGGCGGACAAACTATGCCGAGGCACTGATCGCCCGCGTGGCTCCCAAGACGCCGACCTATCTCAGCCCCGGCACGGCCGACATGGGCAAGGTCAAATTCGACCATCTGCGTGAGCTTTTCGACACGCAGAACACCCACCTGGCGACGGCTTCTGCGGCGGCCATCGACGAGCTCAACGAGTTCAACGGCTGGCGCGATTGGGTGCTGGGTAGCACGGTGCTGATCGTCATCGGGGCGGCCCTGGTGCTGGGGCTGCTCAGTCGAGCCGTGATCACCCGGCCGATCGCGGCGCTGGCCGCGTCCTGCCGGCGGATAACCGAGGGCAATTTCGAGGAGACGATCTCGCCTCCGCGGCGGCCCAGGGACATCCGCAAGATGGCGATCGACGTGGAGGACATGCGCAAGCGCATCGTCGAGGAACTCGCGGCGTCGCGGTTGGCGCAGGAGCAGCTGGACGAGCAGACCGCCGAATTGCGCCGCTCCAACACCGAACTCGAGCAGTTCGCCTACGTCGCCTCCCATGACCTGCAGGAGCCGCTGCGCAAGGTCGCCTCGTTCTGCCAGCTGCTGGAGCGCCGGTACGCCGACAAGCTCGACGAGCGCGGCATCGAATACATCGGGTTCGCGGTCGACGGCGCCAAGCGCATGCAGGCGCTGATCAACGACCTGCTCACCTTCTCCCGGGTCGGCCGGCTGGGCACCACCGAAACCGAGGTGCAGCTCGACGCGACGCTCGATGCCGGCCTGGCCAACCTGGCCGTCGCGGTTGAGGAAACGGATGCCCAAATCGTCCGCCCGGCGCAGCCGCTGCCGCAGATCGTCGGGGATCCCATGCTGTTGACGATGCTGTGGCAGAACTTGATCGGCAACGCAATCAAGTTCCGGCACAAGGACCGTCGGCCCCGCATCGTCATCGAATGCGCGCCCGGGACCGGCATCCATGACCGCGAATGGCTGCTGAGTGTGGCCGACAATGGCATCGGCATCCCGGAGGAATTCTCCGACAAGGTCTTCGTGATCTTCCAGCGGCTGCACGGCCGGGATGTGTACGCCGGCACCGGAGTAGGCCTGGCACTGGTCAAGAAGATCATCGAGCATCACGGCGGCACCGTCCGGATCGACACGTCCTACACCGAGGGGACCCGATTCGAATTCACCCTTCCCATGCCCGAACCCGTCGACGAAGCAGACTCGGTTGCTTTGGAAGGAGCGCATCAATGACCACGCCGGAAGGCAGAGCAATCGACATCCTGCTCGTCGAGGACGACCCGGGCGACGAGCTCATCACGCGAGAAGCGTTCGAGCACAACAAGCTCAAGAACAGGCTCCACGTCGCCCATGACGGGGAGGAAGGCCTCAATTACCTTTACCGGCGCGGCGAGTTCGCCGACGCGCCGCGGCCCGACCTGATCCTGCTCGACCTGAATCTGCCCAAATACGATGGCCGCCAGCTACTGGAGAAGGTCAAGTCCGACCCCGACCTGGCGCGCATCCCGGTCGTGGTGCTCACCACCTCCTCGGCGGAGGAGGACATCCTCAAGAGCTACAAGTTGCACGCCAACGCCTACGTCACCAAACCCGTTGACCTGGACCAATTCATGAAGGCCGTCCGGCAGATCGACGAGTTCTTCGTCCAGGTCGTGCGGTTGCCGGGCAACGGCGCCTAGCCGGGGTCACTGCGACTCCGAGTGCCGCCGCGCGAACCAGGTGATCAGGCGCCCGAGGAGGATCAGCAGCAGCACGAACACGATCAGCAGGAACGCCGCGTCGTAGGACAGGTCGCGAGCCGCCCTCGAGGGCAGGTTGTAGAACGTCCAGATCGGGTAGGTCAGATAGCCGACCGGTGAGTCGGTGAGCTTTCCGCTCGGGACCGAATTCGACCAGCCCGCCGTGTACAACATCGGCGCCGTCTCGCCGACCGCCAGCGCGAGCGCCACCAGCAGGCCCGTGACGATTCCCGGGATGGCCGACTTGAGCACGATCTTGCGCAGCGTCCAACCGAGCGGCAGCCCGAGCGCCTCCGCCCCTTCCCGGTAGGACGTGGGCACCTGGGCAAGCGCGGATTCGGTGGCCTTGGCGATGTACGGAATGCTCATTGCCGAGAGCGTCAGCACCCCGGCCGCCAGGGAAAACCCCCAGCCGAACTTCACCACCAGCGCCAGATAGCCGACGTATCCGAGCACGATCGACGGGATGCCGGCCAGGATTTCGTAGGCGCCGCGCAGAATGGAACGCGTTCTGCCACCGGCGAATTCGGAGAGATAGATGCCGGTCAACACGCTGACGGTGCCGCCGACCAGCATGACGCCGACGCCGACGACGACGGTCCCGGCGATGGCGTTGCGCAGCCCGCCACCGTTGCCGCGGGTGTTTTCGGTCAACACACTCCATTTGAAGACCGGTAACGCGCGCCCGACGACCTCGATCAGCATCCACAGTGTCGGCACGACCACCACCGCCAGGCAGCACACGCACGCGACCCAGAACAGCGCGTTGACGACCTTGCGCCGGGTACCGACCACGTCAGACTCCCCGCCCCACCGGCAGTGCCGTGCCCGACACCCGCCGCACCATCGCGCGGGCCGCGATGTTGGTCAGCAACGTGATCACCATCAGCACCAGGGAGACCTCGGCCAGGGTCTTCACCGCGAAGTCGGTGAAGTCGGTCATCGCCGAATCCAGCTGCGACACAACGGTGGCGGCGATGGTGGTCATCGTCGCGTAGATGTTGGCGGGCATCGCGCCCAACACCGCGCCGGACACCATGGCGACGGCCATCGTCTCGCCCAACGCGCGCCCGAGCCCGAGCACGACGGCGCCGACGATGCCGCTCGACACCCACGGCAGGGTGACCCGCCGCGCGCACTCCCAGTCGGTCATTCCCAGTGCGACGGCACCCTCGCGCGGCAACAACGGCACCTGGCGGATCAGGTCACGGGTGGTGCTGGCGATGATGGGAATGACCATCACCGCCAGCACCAGGCCGGACACCAACAAGCCCTCGCCGTTGCCGGTATTGCCGCGGAAGTAGCTCAGCACCGGCACGTCGGGGGCGTTGCGGGCGATCACCGGAGCCACGTAGTGGGCGATGAACGGCCCGAACGTCATCGCGCCCCACAGGCCGACGATGACGCTGGGAATGCCGGCGAGCAGTTCGAGCACCATGCCGATGGCCGACGCGAGACGCTTCGGCAACCGCTCCACGATCACCAGCGCCGCCCCGATCGACACCGGCACCCCGATGATCAGGGCGATCGCCGAGGTCGCCAGGGTCCCGACGATCAGCGGCAGCGCGCCGTAGTAGGCGCCGACCGGATGTCGGACGCCACGGGTGACGACGGCGTCGCCATACGTGTTGCCGGGGTTCCAGTCGGTGCCGGTGAAGAAGTGCAGCCCGTTGACCCTGATCGCGGGCAGCGCCTCGAGCAGCAGGGTTGCGAGCACGAACACCAGCGCGAGCAGCGGAACCACCGCGCCCACGGCACCCAGGGAGCGGATGGCCAGGCCCGGGCGGCGCACGCCGCGGATCCGCCGCAGCGCGCCCCCCATCACGTCGGTCACCGAATCCTTACTGGCCGCTGATCTTGGCGATCTGGGCGTCCGAGGACTTCACCACCTCGGCCGGCAGCGGCTGGAAGTGAACCTTGTCCAGGAACGAGGCGTTGTTGCCGTCGGTGATCGCCCAGTGCAGGAACGCCTGCAGGGTCTGGGCGGTGGCGGCGTCCTTCTGCCCCGTGTTGACGATGGCGTACTCGTAGTTGACGATCGGGTAGCCGTCCGCGGCCAGGCCGTTGATCAGCGAGATCGCCTGATTCGCCGGGGTTTTCGAGGCGAAGCCGGACGCCGCGGCCGCAATGCTCTTGGCGTCGGGCAGCAGGTACTTGTCGGAGGCGTTGGCCAGCTGCGCCTCGCCGAGCCCCTTCTGCTGGGCCTGGTCGAGGAAGCTGATGCCGATGTAGGCCACGCAGCCCGGGGTGTCGGCGCAGCCGGTCACCATGCCGCCGTTGCCGTTCTCGCCCAGCGCGCCGGGCACCGTCGGGAAGGCGACGGTGGTGCCGAAACCGGGTGACTTCCCCCAGCCGTCGGGGTCCTGCTTGGACAGGTACTGGGTGAACAGGAAGGTGTCACCGGAGCCGTCGGAGCGGTGCAGCGGAACCACCGGCGTGGCGGGCAGATTCACGCCGGGGTTCAGCCCGGCGATCTGCGGATCGTTCCAGGTTTTGACGGTGCCGTTGTACATGGCGGCCAGCACCTTGCCGTTGAGCTTGATGTGTTCGGTGACACCGGGCAGGTTGTAGTTGATCTGCTGCGCCGAGATCGCCAGCGCGATGTTCATCAGCCCCTTGTGCGCGGCCATGTCGCCCTCGGACAGGTAGGCGTCGGAGGCGCCGATGGCGACCGCCCCGGCCCCCGCCTGGGAGATCCCGGTCCCCGAGCCGGTGCCCTGGGTGGTGATCGTGACGTTGTTGTACTTGTCGTGGTAGGCGGGGCCCCACAGGTTGAACAACGGGTACAGCAGCGTGCTGCCGGTCTCTGACAGCGTCACCGGCGATGACGCCGGTGTCGTCGCGACCGGGCCGCCGCCGCCACCCTGACTCGGCGCGCCGTTCTGCGAGTTCGAACCACACGCAGCCGCGGCCAACACCAGGGGTGCGGTCGCCGCCGCAGCCAGCAACCTGCTCATACGAACTTTCACGGTCTTCTCCTTTTCCTTTTCCTTTGTGTCCCTTGTATTTCTGTGCTCATCCGCTGATCTTGGCGATCTGGGCGTCCGAGGACTTCGCCACCTCGGCCGGCAGCGGTTGGAAGTGGACCTTGTCCAGGAACGAGGCGTTGTTGCCGTCGGTGATCGCCCAGTGCAGGAACGCCTGCAGGGTCTGGGCGGTGGCGGCGTCCTTCTGCCCGCTGTTGACGATGGCGTACTCGTAGTTGACGATCGGGTAGCCGTCCGCGGCCGGGCCGTTGATCAGCGAGATCGCCTGGTTCGCCGGGGTTTTCGAGGCGGAGCCGGCGGCGGCGGCCGCAATGCTCTTGGCCTTGGGCAGCAGGTATTTGCCGGAGGCGTTGCCCAGCTTGGCCTCGCCCAGCCCGTGCTGGTCGGCCTCGTCGAGCGACCCGATGCTGGTGTAGGCCACACAGCCGGGGTTCGCGGCGCAGCCGGTCACCATGGCACCGTCGCCGTTTTCGCCCAGCGCGCCGGGCACCGCCGGGAAGGCGACGGTAGTGCCGAAACCGGGCGAGCGGCCCCAACCATCGGGGTCCTGCTTGGACAGGTACTGGGTGAACTGAAACGTGCTACCGGACCCGTCGGAGCGGTGCAGCGGAACCACCGGGGTGTCCGGGAGCTGCAGGCCGGGGTTGATGCCGGCGACCTGCGGGTCGTTCCAGGTTTTGATGGCGCCCCGATACATGGCGGCCAGTACCTTGCCGTTGAGCTTGAGGTGCTGATGGACACCGGGCAGGTTGTAGTTGACCTGCTGCGCCGAAATCGTCAGCGCGATGTTCATCAATCCCTTGTGCGCGGTCATGTCGCCCTCGGACAGGTAGGCGTCGGAAGCGCCGATGATGACCGCCCCGGCCGCGACCTGGGAGATCCCGGCGCCAGAGCCGCTGCCCTGGGTGGTGACGGTGACGTTCGGGTACTTCGCCCGATAGGCGGCGCCCCACTCACTGAACAGCGGGTAGAGCAGCGTGCTGCCGGTCTCCGAGAGCTCCATCGTGGATGTGGCCGGTGCCGTCGCGACGCTGCGGGCGGTCGGCCCGGTACTCGCCGCACCACCTGTGGCCTGCGAACCGCAGGCTGCGATCCCCAGGGCCGGCGGCCCAATGGCCACCAGGCCAAGCAGCGTACCCAGACGAATCTTCACGTCCTCGCTTCCTCTTGTCCGGCGGTCCCTCTAGTGACTGTCCGCGACCCCGGCCGGGTGCGAGGAGCCCTCGGCCGGCCGGAACGGCGCGAAGTAGCGGACGGTCTCCTCGTGCTTCGGCGATAGGAACAACTGCTTGGTCGGCCCCTCCTCGACCAGCCTTCCCTCGAAAAAGAAGGCTGTCCGGTCGCCGGTGCGGGCGGCCTGCGCGAGGTCGTGCGTGACCATGATCACGGTCAGCCGGTCGGCGAGTGATCGGATGAGCCCCTCGATCTTTTCGGTTGTGGTCGGGTCCAGCGAGGAGGTGGGCTCGTCGAGCAACAGCACCTCCGGGTTGACGGCAAGGGCGCGGGCCAGGCACAACAGCTGCTGCTGGCCACCGGAGAGCCGGAATGGTGAATCACCGAGCCGATCCCTGACCGCATCCCAGAGGCCGACCTCGGTGAGCCGGGCCTCGGCGACGTTTTTGAACTCCCTGCGCGGCACCATTTTGTGAGCGCGCACGCCGGCCACCACGTTGTCCATGATCGACATCGGGAACGGATTGGGACGCTGGAACAGCATGCCGACGCTGCGGCGAAACTCCATCAGGTCGCGGTCGGCGAAGATGGTGCGTCCGCCCAACAGCACATCACCGCTGTGCCGGAATCCGGAGACCTTGTCGTTCATCCGGTTCAGGGTGCGCAGGAAGGTGGTTTTGCCCGAGCCGGTCGGGCCCAGCAGGGTGGTGACGGAACGGGCCGGGAAGTCGAGGCTGACCTGCTCGAGGACTGTCTTGGGGCCGAATCCCAGGGTCAGGTCGACCGCGCGCAGCGGTTGGCCGCCATCGTCGGCGGCAGGAGCCGCAACTGCGGCAGGTATTCGTTCTTTGCGACGCATTGACAACCGATGCTACGTGTTTGCGCGCGGCACGCGTTCACCGCTCATTAACCTCTTATTGTTTGTCAAGGGTTTGTATATTCGCGATTGGTTAAATTTTGTTGACGATCGAAGGAGTTTCGTGAGGTTCGCTCGATCTGGTGTCGCACTGGGCCTGGTGGCCGTCACCGCCCTGGCGCTGGCAGGGTGTGGCGGCGAGTCGAACTCGTCCGGCGCCAAGGCGCCGTCGGTGGACTGCGGTGGCAAGAAGGTGTTGAAGGACAGCGGCTCGACAGCGCAGCAGAACGCGATCGAACAATTCGTCTACGCCTACGTTCGCGCGTGCCCCGGCTACACGCTGGATTACAACGCGAACGGGTCCGGCGCCGGCGTGACGGAATTCGTCAACAACCAGACCGACCTCGCCGGTTCCGATGTCCCGCTGGACCCCTCCACGGGCCAGAACGACCGGGCGGCGCAGCGGTGCGGTTCGCCGGCCTGGGACCTGCCCACCGTGTTCGGACCGATCGCGGTCACCTACCACCTCAGTGGGGTGAACGGGCTGAAATTGGATGGGCCGACCGTCGCGAAGATCTTCAACGGGGCCATCACCAAGTGGGACGACCCGGCGCTAAAGGCGGTCAACTCGGGCCTCAACCTGCCCTCGACGCCCATCACGGTCATCTTCCGCAGCGACAAATCCGGTACCACTGCGAATTTTCAGAAGTACCTCGATGGTGCGTCCGACGGCGCCTGGGGCAAGGGCGGCAGCGAGACGTTCAACGGTGGCGTCGGGCAGGGTGCCAGCGGGAACAATGGCACGTCCGCGCTGCTGCAGAACACCGAGGGATCGATCACCTACAACGAGTGGTCCTTCGCCGTGGGCAAGCAGCTGAGCATGGCGTCGATCATCACGTCGGCGGGCCCGGACGCGGTGGCCATCACCAAGGACTCCGTCGAGAAGACGATCGCCGGGGCCACCTTCAGCGGGCAGGGCAACGACCTGGTGCTGGACACCTCGTCGTTCTACAAGCCGACCCAGTCCGGCGCGTACCCGATCGTGCTCGCGACCTATGAAATCGTGTGCTCGAAATACCCCGACGCGGCCACGGGCAAGGCGGTGAAGGCGTTCATGCAGGCGGCGATCGGTCCGGGCCAGGACGGTTTGGAGCAGTACGGTTCCATCCCGCTGCCCAGCTCGTTCACGACGAAGCTGTCGAGCGCGGTCAATGCGATTTCCTGACGATACGAAGGAGGCTCGAGGGTGAGCGATAGCGCGCCGGCCTCACTGGTCGGGTCCTGGTTCGGCCCCTACCGGCTGGTGCGACTTCTGCGTCAGGGCGGCATGGGCGAGGTATACGAGGCCGAGGACACCCGCAAGCGCCGCATGGTGGCCCTGAAACTGATCTCGCAGCAGTTCACCGGCAACTCGGAGTTCCGCGCGCGCCTGCAGCGCGAGGCCGACATCGCGGGACGGCTGACCGAACCGCATGTGGTGCCGATCCACGACTACGGCGAGTTCGACGGGCGCTTCTACGTGGACATGCGTCTTGTCGACGGCGTCGATCTCGGCACGCTGTTGCACCGGGACGGGCCGTTGGCCCCACCGCGGGCGATCGCCATCATCCGTCAGGTCGCCTCCGCACTCGACGCGGCGCACGCCGCCGGGGTGATGCACCGCGACGTCACCCCGGGGAACATCCTGGTCACCCCCAGCGACTTCGCTTACCTGGCGGACTTCGGCATCGCGCAGGCCGCGACGGATCCGGGCCTGACCCAGGTTGGGACCGCGATCGGAACGTATTACTACATGGCCCCGGAACGCTTCACCGACGACAAAGTCACCCACAGCGTCGACATCTATTCGCTCGCATGTGTTTTGAGCGAGTGCCTGACCGGCTCACCGCCGTACCGGGCCGATACCATCGAACGGCTGGTCGCCGCGCATTTGACGAAGACGGCCCCCTCGCCCAGCCAGTTGCGCCCCGGCGTGTGTCCGCCCGCCCTCGATGACGTGATCGCCAAGGGCATGGCCAAACGTCCCGAGGATCGCTATCGCACCGCAGGCGAATTCGCCGCCGCCGCCCATGACGCGCTGACCACATCCGAGCAGCGGAAGGCCACCAACATTCTGCGCGAGGGACAGAGCGCGGCCCTGGGCGCCGCCGCAAACGCTCCGGCGCGCGGGCCGCATTCGTTCGCCCCGTCGCCGGGTGCCGACACCGTGGCGGGTCCGTGGCCATCCGGGGGTGTGAACAGGATCGACCGCTCCGGCTCTAGACCCTCGCTGATCCGTGCCGCCCCAACGAGTTCCGGTCGCATTTATGGACCGGGCACGGACTTCGGGCGTCCCGCGAACGACAACAAACGTAGACAGTGGATCATCGTCGGCGCCATCGCTCTGGTCGCGCTGGTCGCTTTCGTCGTGGCGGTCGTCGGCTACCTGTCCACCGAATCCTCTGGGCCGTCGAAACAGGCGAGCGGTCAAAATCTGTTGCCGTTCAAGGGCATTGACTTCCGCTTGTCTCCGGGCGGGGTGGCGCTGGACAGCGCCGGCAACGTCTACGTGACCAGCGAAGGCATGTATGGCCGTGCGGTGAAGCTGACGACCGGTTCGGACGCCACGACGGTGCTGCCGTTCAACGGGCTCTACGAGCCGCAGGGCTTGGCCGTCGACGGCGCGGGCACCGTGTACGTCGCCGATTTCAACAACCGGGTGGTCAGCATGGCCGCCGGTTCCAACAGCCAGAAGGAGCTGCCGTTCAGCGGCCTGAGCTATCCGGAGGGCGTCGCGGTCGACAGCCAGGGCGCCGTGTATGTCGCCGACCGCGGCAACAGCAGGGTGGTGAAGCTGGCGGCGGGATCCAAGACCCAGACCGTGCTGCCTTTCAACGGACTCAAGAACCCGGACGGGGTGGCCGTCGATCCCGCGGGCAACGTCTACGTCGCGGACACCGACAACAACAGGGTGGTCAAACTCGACGCTGCGTCGAATACCGCGTCGGAGTTGCCATTTCACGACCTGTCCGTGCCGTGGGGGATCGCCGTGGACAACAGCGGCACCGTGTACGTCACCGAGCACGACAAGAACGACGTCGTCAAATACCCTCAGGGCGCAACCACCGGGACGGTCGTGCCGTTCACCGGACTCAACACCCCCTTGGCGGTGACTGTCGATAAGGACCAGAACGTCTACGTCGCCGACCGCGGCAACGACCGGGTGGTCAAGCTGACGCCGTGAGGGGGCTACAACGCGCCCAGGTACTCCTCGGTGTGCTGGCCGAGGGCGGGCGGGGGTTCGGCGGCCGCCGCGTCGAAGCTGGAATAGCGTGCCGGAGTGCGGATTACCGTGACCTCATCCGCGCCCTCGCCGACCGGCAGGGCCAGTTCGTTCTCGGCGAACAGCGCGGTGCCGACCACTTGCTTCCAGGTGTAGGCGTGGCAGGCCATCAGGCCGCCCTCCTGTAGCAGCCGGACCCATTCGTCCGCGGTCTTTGCGGCCAGGGCCTTCTCGAGTTCCTCGGTCAGTTCGGGATAGTTGAGCGCCCGCGCGCGCTGGTCGACGAACCGCTCGTCGTCGCGCATGTCGGGCCGGCCGATGATCTCGCACAGCTTGTCCCAGTGCTTGGGCACATAGGCGCTGATCACCAGGTAGCCGTCAGCGGCCTTGAAGGCGTCCGACGGCTGAGTGGCGAACCCAACACCCTTGCGCCGCTTAGGCTTTGGTGCGGCGTCGGGCTTAACGACGTCGCTCGGTTTGTTCAGGTGAATGGTCAGCTGACTGGCCTGCAGGCTGACCGCGACGTCATACATGGCGACCCGCACGACGTCGGCGACCCCGTGGCGTTCACGGTTGAGCAGCGCGGCCAGCACCGCCTGGGCCAGCACGTGACCGCTGGCGGCGTCGACGAGTTGGAACGGGATGATCTGGGGTTTGCCGGTCGGCGTGGGCATCCCGGTGGTCATGCCCGACTCGGCGGCGACCATCAGGTCGACCCCCGGCCGGCTGCCCTGCGGGCCGTTGCCGCCGTACGCGGAAAGACGCGCGTAGATGAGCTTGGGATTGCGTGATTGCAGCTCGTCGGGACCCAGGCCCATGCGTTCCATCACCCCGGGCCGAAACCCTTCCAGCACAACGTCGGCCGTATCGACCAGCCCCAGGATCTGCTGCTTGGCCTCGTCGCTGCGCAGGTCGGCCATCACCGACTTCTTGCCCCGGTTGTGGGGGAGGAACAGGGTGGCCAGCGGCGGGCGCCCGGGCAGTACCGCGGTGATGTGCCGGGCCGCCTCGCCGATGGGCGCCTCGATCTTGATGACTTCGGCACCCAGATCGGCCAGCACCTGTCCGGCCATCGGCCCGGCGATGTTCTGGGTGAAGTCGAGCACCCTGAATCCGTCAAGTGGCATGGCGGGCTTGCTGTTTGGCATCGCGTTTGCCTTCCTTTAACCTGCCCTGTGCAACACCGCGGTGCAGTAATAGTTCTGCGCGAAGGGCGCGTCGGGCTCCGTCGACTGCAGCGGCAGGCCGTTGTTGGCCAGCATCTGGTTCAGCGGGGTGCGGACCGGCTGCCAGCCCCGCTGCTGCAAGTAGGTGGCCACGTCGTTGCGCTCGCCGGGGAAACCCAGTTCGCCCAGGGCGATGTCGAGGCCGTTGCGCCGCCACTTCTCGCTCGCGGCGTTCAGCGCGTCGCCGCTGACCCCCGTGTTCGCGAACACCTCGGCCACCAACTGGCTGCCGTCGGCGGATAGGGCGGTGATGTTGTCCAGCAACCGATCCTGAGCCTCGGGTGGCAGGAAGCCGACCAGTCCCTCGGCCGCCCAGGCGGCGGGGCGCCCGGTGTCGAAGCCGGCGTCCCGCAGCGCCGACGGCCAGTCGTGGCGCAGGTCGATCGGAACGTTTCGCACCTCGGCGGTGGGCTGCGCGTCAAGCTCGGCGATGGTGGCGGCCTTGAACTCCAGCACCTGCGGCTGGTCGATCTCGAACACGATGGTGCCCGGTGCCCACGGCAACCGGTAGGCGCGCGCGTCCAGGCCGGAGGCCAGGATGACCACCTGATCGATGGCTGGGTCTTGTTGGGCGCCCGCCTCGGCGAAGAACGCGTCGATGTACCGAGTGCGGGCGGCCAGCATGTCGGTCATGCGTTGCATGCCCCACGCGGCGTCCGGCTCGTCAACGTCGGCGGAGTCCACTTCGCCGGCGGCCCACCGCGTCATGAAGTCGACGCCGACGGCGCGCACCAGGGGCTCGGCGAACCGATCGTCGATCAGCCCGTCCAGGGTGGCCCGGGCCCGTCCGGCGGCCACCATCGTGGCGGTCGCTCCCACGCTGGTCGCCAGGTCCCAGGTGTCGTCGTCGCTGCGCGCCATCGAGCAAATCCCTTCCGATCTACTGGTTAGCCACAATAACGACCAGCGCCGGGGCCCCCGGCGCGAGGTGCGACACAGTTCGTTCGCGACGATCGCGGCTGCTGAGTCTTCAGCCGGCGCGCTCGCCGTTCGGGGCGGTGCGTGGCGAGTCCAGGCGGTAGCGAATCAGCCGAGAACTGTTGGCCACCACGGCAACCGACGACGCGTTGTGCAGGATCGCAGCCAGCACCGGGGACAGTGCGCCGCCCGCGCCGATGATCAGTCCGGCGGCGTTGACGGCGATGGACATGCCGTAGTTCTCCCGGATCACGTCTACCGCGCGAGCGCCCAGGTCGCCCACGTCGAGCAGACGATGCAGGTCGTCGTTGGCCAGCGCCACGTCGGCGGTCTCGACGGCGACGTCGGTTCCGGCCAGCCCCATCGCGATCCCGATGTCGGCGGCGGCCAGCGCGGGGGCGTCGTTGATGCCGTCGCCGACCATGCCCACGGTGTAGCCCTCGCCCTGCAGGTCACGCACCGCCGCGAGCTTGTCCTCCGGCATCACCTCGGCGCGCCACTCGTCGATCCCGAGCTCGCCGGCCACCACTTCGGCGATGTCCGGGTGATCGCCGGTGAGCATGACGATCCGGCGAATACCGTTGGCGCGCAACTTCTTCAGAACAGTGGAGGCCTCGGGGCGCACCTCGTCACGCAGGCTGATCAGCCCCACCAGCTTGCCGTCAACGGCGAGCAGGAGGGGGGTCTCGGCCTGGCGGCGCAGCCGTTCCACCCACTCGGACGCCTTCTTGGACACCCGCACCTTTTCCGCGCGCAGCAGCCCGGGACTGCCCAACAGCAGGGTCCGGCCGTCGGCCCAGGTCCGCATGCCCAGGCCCACCAGGACCTCGCACTCCTCGTGCGGAGGGATGGTGATGTGGCGTTCCTCGGTGGACCGGATCACCGCCTCCGCCAGCGGGTGGCGGGAGTGGATCTCCGAGCTGGCCGCATACGCCAGCACCTGCTCGGGCTGCCAATCCTTATGCAGCGCAATGATATTGGTGACCACCGGGCGGCCGACGGTCAGCGTGCCGGTCTTGTCGAACACGATCGCGTCCACCCGGCCGGCCTGCTCGAGGTGCGAGCCGCCCTTGATCAGGATGCCGCGGCGGGCGCCGTTGCCGATCGCCGCGCTGATCGCGGTGGGCGTGGCCAGCCCCACCGCGCACGGGCAGGCGATCAGCAGCATGGTCATCGCCCGGCGGACGTCGCCGGTGATCGCCAGCGTGATGGCCGAGACGATGAAGGAGGTGGGAACGAATCGGCGCGAGAAGTTTTCGCCGACGGTCTGGATCGGCGCCCGGTCGTGCTGGGCCTCCTCGACCCGGCTGATGATGCGGCCGATGGTGGTCTGATTGCCGACGGCGCGGGCGCGCACCACCAGGCGTCCGCGCACCACCACCGAACCGGCGTGCACGTGCGCGCCGACCACCACGCTGACCGGCAGGTTCTCCCCGGTGATCGCGGACTGGTTGACGATCGCCTCGCCGTCGACCACTTCGCCGTCGACCGGGATGGCGACGTGATCGTGGACCACCACCTCGTCGCCGATCTGCACGATGTCGATCGGCACCTGAACTTCGGTGCCCGCCTCGGGGCCGTCGGGTAGCCGGACCCAGGCCGTGTCCTGGCTGCCGCGCAGCAATTCGGAGATGGCGCGGCGGGTCCGGCGCAGCGTCAGATCCTGAAGGTACTCACCGATATTGAGCAACCACAGCACGGTGAGGGCCACGACGTTCTCGCGCAGCACCAGGCTCGCCACCGTCGCCGCCGAGACCAGCGCGTCGGTGCCGGCCTTGCCGGAGCGCAACGAGCGCAGCGCCCCGCGCAGGAAGGGATAGCCGGTGAACACGGTGACGCCGGTGGCAAACAGTCGGCCGCCGGGTCCCAGCAGCGGCGGCCGCGCGAAGACGTAGCGGCGCACCCCGAGCAGGGCCAGCGCGGCGCCGCCGATGACCATGCGCAGCACGTCGGCGTTGCGGATCTCCTCCGAATGCGGCGCGCGGACCGGGATCAGCTCGGCGGCGACGTGCAGCGCCTCGCCGATTGCGGCGAGCACCGCGGAGCGGTCGCAGCGCCGGGGCGAGTACCAGACGACGACCGAGCCGGTGCGCGGGTAGGCGTGCACCACGCGCACGCCATCACACTTGGCGACGGCCTCTTCGACCGCCACGGCGCGCCGGGAGTTGGCGCGCACCCACTCTACGGCTACCCGCATGCGCCCGGCGGCATCCGAAATGACTTGCAGCGCAGGGTCTTCGGTTCGCGCCTCGTCTGTGATGTCGGGGACTAGGGCGAGGTCCATATCGCCCGATCAGTGCTCGTGGTCGTGGGTGTCGGCGATCGAGGGCGTGGGCGCCTCCTCGCCGATACGCTCGCGGGCCTCGGCCATCACGTCGGCGAGCTTGAGGCGCGCCGACTCGGCGGCCTCCTCGGCCTTGCGGGTGCCACGCAGTCCGAGCTCGGCGCTTTTGACCGCGGTCTCGTGCAGCGGCGCCTTGGCCACGGCTTTGCGCACCACCTCGTAGGCCGTCACGCCGACCAACCCGGTGACCACCGTGCCTGCCGCCTTCGCCAGGAGCCCGTACACCGCCATTGCCGCACCCTTCCCATCGTCTGCGCGTTCAGCTCATGCTTGCACGACGTTAACATCGCAATATAGCGATATCAATATGTATCGGGTGGGGCGGCAGGGCTTTACAGCACCCTGGTGACCTTCTCGGTCTCGATTCGGCGCTCTTGCCCGGCCGGGTCGGCGTTGGCCACCTGCACCAGCGAGCCGCCGACGGCCATGATCGCCAGCAGGCCGTCCACCAGTTCGGCGGGCCGCGACCATGACGCGCCGGACAGCACCCGATCGCTCGACGTCAAACCCCTTGTCGCGGCCGAGGTTTGGCAATCGGCCAGTACCTGCTCGACCGATCGCCCGCCCAGCGCCGGACCGGGCCGCGGTTCGGCAACGATCTGGTCGCCGTGCACCCGGACCGCGGTGGCGTAGTCCGTCACGCCGATCGGCAGCTCGGGTGCCGGGCGGCCGAACGGGTCCAGCGACAGCACCGCGACCTCGCCGCCGGCGACCGCGTCGTCGGCCTCGTCGAGTCGCTCGGCCGTGCACAGCGCTATGTTCGAAGGCGCGTCATCCGGGCCGGCCAGCACCGCCTCGGCGCCGATCCACCACACCCCGAACAGCACCGCCGCCGTCTGCCAGTGGGCGGGCAACAGGATCGCCACCCGGCTGGCCGGTCCGGCGCCCAGCTCGTCGCGCAACAGGTTGCCCGTCTTGGCCGCCCAGTTGGCCAGTGTCACACCGGACAGTTCGATGCGCTCTCCGGTGGCGTCGTCGTAGTAGGTGATGCGCGGGCCGACCGGATCGGCCCGCAGCATCGGATCGAGGATGGCTTCGCTCAGCGTGATCAGTTGAGGCACTGGTCGTTAGTTTATGCACTCCGGCTTGTCGGAGCCGGCGGTCAGGATCGGCGACGGGGCGGGAACCCTGGGGTCGGTCGCCACCGCACCGGCGGTGGACACTTTGGCGGACGTGACCGACTCACCGCCGGACAGGCCCGAGCCCGGACCGCTGTAGTCGTTGGCCAGCACCACCCGGACCGCACCCGGCGCCAGCGACGTGTCGGCGATCACCGGCAACCCACCCAATTCCTTGGAGATCTCCTTGGCTCCCAGGTCGTCGCTCTTGGCGGCGCGCACCTGGCTGGCCTTCACGTGTCCGCCGTCGTTGTTGCCCACCGTGCCCGCGGCAAATCCCTTGGCGCTCAAAACATCCGATACGGCCGCGGCCAGCCCGTTGATGTCGGTGTCATTGACGACGCTGGCGGTGGTCTTCGCGGGCGTGTACGCGATCTCCTCGGTCTTGCCCTGTTCCTGATCGTGCAGCAGGCCCCCCACCCACTCGGCGACCTGATGTGGGTCCAGCCGCACCACGCTTTGCATGCCGTCGTCGCTCCAGCCGGCGCCGTCGAGCACCGGAATGGTGGCGAAGGCGACGTTACCGCCGGCCAGCTTCTGCATCTGCTGCACGAAATCCATCACGTCCCAACCGGCCGAGATCACCACCGAGCGCTGGACGGCGGCCTCGAGCCGCCTGACCGTGGTGGGGCTCGACAGCGTCTGGCCGGAGATGACCCGGTGGGCCAGCGAGGCCATCACCACCTGCTGGCGGACCACCCGGTCCAGGTCACCGCGTGGCAGCTCGTGGCGCTGCCGCACGAAGCTGAGCGCCTCGGGGCCGCTGAGTCGTTGCGGGCCGGCCGGGAAGTCGGCACCCGAAAGCGGTTCGAACACCGGCTCTTTGAGGCACACGTCGACGCCCCCCAGAGCGTCGGTGATCAGCGAAAAGCCGAGCAGGCCGATCTCGGCGTAGTGGTCGACGGTGACGCCGGTGAGGTCGGCGACGGTCTTGATCAGCGCCTCGCGACCGGCCTCGGTGCCCTGCGCGGCGGCCTCGGTGGGAGAGGCGCCGGCCTTGACCAGGGCGGTGCGCTTAGCTTCCCGGGTCTGACCGTAGACACCGTTGATCTTGGTCTTGCCCAGCCCCGGGGCGGCGACGTAGGAGTCGCGCGGGATCGAGATCGCGGTGGCCGACTTCCCGTTGTTGGGGATGCGGATCAAAATGATCGTGTCGGTGTTGGTGGCTTCCTCGTCGCCGGCCTTCAGTGCTTCCAGTTCCTCCTGCGACAACGGGTTGCCGTGCGCGTCGGTGCGGCTGTCCATGCCGACCAGCAGGATGTCGATCGCGCCGTCGTCGCCGCCCTTGCCCAGCGAGGGTGCGGACATGTGGAAGATGCCGTCTTCGAAGGACCGGACATTGCTCCACGCGATCCCGGTGCCGACGACGACCGCGAGCGTCAGCGCGGTGGCAATCACACGAACCACACGTTGCACAGGCATCCCACTACATTACTTGCGACACAGAGGCTTCACCGGTAGCCAGCGCCCGCGCGCCCCGGGCTTGGTTGCCGCTTTCCGGGCCGTGCCAGACTCGAACCATGTCAGGCAGGATCGTGATCTCCGGTGCCGGCGGGCAGCTGGGCGGCTATTTGACCTCGCTGGCGACGAGTCAGGGCCGTGACGCGCTGGCGCTGACGTCGGCGCAGTGGGACATCACCGATCCCACGGCGGCCGAGCGGATCGTGCGGCGCGGGGATGTGGTGATCAACTGCGCGGCGTACACCGACGTCGACGGCGCGGAAACCGACGAGGCGGGCGCGTTCGCGGTCAACGAAACCGGGCCCGGGCACATCGCCCGCGCCTGCGCGCGGGCCGGCGCGCACCTGGTCCACGTCTCCACCGACTACGTGTTCGACGGCGACTTCGGCGGCGCACCGCCGCGGCCCTATGAGCCCACCGATCAGACCGCGCCGCAGAGTGTGTACGCCCGCAGCAAGGCAGCGGGGGAGCGGGCCGTGCTGGCGGCGCTGCCCGAGGCGGTCGTGGTCCGCACCGCCTGGGTCTACACCGGCGGCACGGGCAAGGACTTCGTCGCCGTCATGCGCCGGCTGGCCGCGGGCGACGGTCCGGTGGACGTGGTCGACGACCAGACCGGCTCCCCGACCTACGTCGGCGACCTGGCCGCCGCGCTGCTGCAGATCGTCGACGACCGCACGCGCGGTCCGATCCTGCATGCGGCCAACGAGGGCGCCTGCTCGCGGTTCGATCAGGCCCGCGCCGTCTTCGAGGAATGCGGCGCCGACCCGGAGCGGGTGCGGCCCGTCACCACCGACCGCTTTCCCCGCCCCGCACCCCGACCGGTCTACTCCGCGTTGTCCAGCGGCCAGTCCGTAGTGGCGGGGATGCGGCCCCTGCGGCCGTGGCGCGCTGCGCTTGCCGCGGCGCTGGCCGCCGCCGATAACGGTGCAGCGGCCGATCGACCGTTACCCTCTACGCGTGACTGACGTCCTGCCGGTCGTAACGGTGACCTATTCACCGGGTCCGCACCTGGAACGCTTCTTAGCTTCCCTGTCGCTGGCCACGGAGCGCGAGGTGTGCGTGCTGCTGGCCGACAACGGCTCCACCGACGGCACCCCGGAGGCGGCCGTCGACCGCTACCCCAACGTGCGGCTGTTCCACACCGGAGCCAACCTCGGCTACGGGACCGCGGTGAATCGCGCCGTCGCGCAACTGGACCCCGACGACGACTGGGTGATCGTCGCCAACCCGGACGTGCAGTGGGGCCCGGGCAGCATCGACGAACTGCTCGACGCCGCGTCGCGCTGGCCGCGCGCCGGCGCGCTGGGCCCGCTGGTCCGCGATCCGGACGGGTCGGTGTATCCGTCGGCGCGGCATCTGCCGAGCCTGATCCGCGGTGGCATGCACGCGGTCGTCGGGCCGTTGTGGAAGAGCAACCCGTGGTCGGCGGCGTACCGCCAGGAGCGGCTGGAGCCCAGCGAGCGGCCGGTGGGCTGGTTGTCGGGGTCGTGCCTGCTGGTGCGGCGTTCGGCGTTCGGCCAGATCGGCGGGTTCGACGAGCGCTACTTCATGTATATGGAAGACGTCGACCTGGGCGACCGCCTCGGCAAGGCCGGCTGGCTGTCCGTCTACGTGCCGTCGGCGGAGGTGCTGCATCACAAGGGCCACTCCACCGGCTCGGACCCGGCCAGCCACCTGGCCGCGCACCACGAGAGCACGTATATGTTTCTGGCCGACCGGCATTCCGGTTGGTTGCGCGCTCCGCTGCGCTGGACACTGCGCGCCTCGCTGATGGTGCGTTCGCGCCTGATGGTGCGCAGTGCGCTGCGCGCGTCCGGGCGGCGGAAACTTTTAGAAGGGCGACACTGAGGTGGGGACTGCAGAAGTCGATGTGGTGATCCTGGTCGGCGGCAAGGGCACCCGGCTGCGGCCGCTGACGCTGTCCGCGCCCAAGCCGATGCTGCCCACCGCGGGGCTGCCGTTCCTCACACACCTGCTCTCGCGGGTCGCCGCGGCCGGCATCGACCACGTCATCCTGAGCACCTCGTATCAGGCCGCGGTGTTCGAGGCCGAGTTCGGCGACGGCTCGAAGCTGGGTTTGCAGATCGAGTACGTCACCGAGGAGCGGCCCCTGGGCACCGGCGGCGGGATAGCCAACGTCGCCGGCCATTTGCGGCACGACACGGCGATGGTGTTCAACGGCGACGTGCTCTCCGGAGCCGACCTGGGCCAGATGCTCGACTTTCACTCGGCTCAGGAATCAGACCTCACGCTGCACCTGGTCCGGGTGGGCGACCCCCGGGCGTTCGGCTGCGTGACCACCGAGGAGGGGCGCGTCACCGGCTTCCTGGAGAAGACCCAGGACCCGCCGACCGACCAGATCAACGCCGGGTGCTACGTCTTCTCGCGCGAGGTGATCGACCGCATCCCGCGCGGCCGGGAGGTCTCGGTGGAACGTGAGGTGTTCCCCGCGCTGCTGTCTGATTCCGGCGTGAAGGTCTGTGGCTACGTCGACACCAGCTACTGGCGCGATATGGGCACCCCGGAGGACTTCGTCCGCGGCTCAGCGGATCTGGTGCGCGGCATCGCCCCGTCGCCGGCGCTGCACGGCCACCGCGGCGAGCAATTGGTGCACGACGGCGCGGCGGTGTCGCCGGGCGCGGTGCTGGTCGGCGGCACGGTCGTCGGGCGGGGAGCGGAGATCGGCCCCGGCGTCCGGCTGGACGGCGCGGTGATCTTCGACGGCGTCAAGGTCGAGGCGGGCAGCGTGATCGAGCGTTCGATCATCGGCTTCGGCGCGCGCATCGGACCGCGGGCGCTGATCCGCGACGGCGTGATCGGCGACGGCGCCGACATCGGGGCGCGCTGCGAGTTGTTGCGCGGCGCCCGGGTGTGGCCCGGCGTGTCGATTCCCGACGGCGGGATCCGCTACTCGTCCGACGTCTAGGCGCTCGGGCTTCGTTCGTCGAGCGTGACGCTACTGTCACGCTCGCACGGCCTGGGCGACCAGATACGCCAGCGCGTAATCCGTCCCCTCGGGCAGGGCGTCGGCGGGCCACCACCGCAAATCGTCGGACTCGTCGCTGATCGCGATCTGCGCGCCGGCCGCGGCGTGCGCTACGAACTGCAGATCCAGATGGCGGGTCGGCACGCCCAACGAGCAGGTCACCGGGTGCACGTGCAGCGCGGCCAGACGGGGCTCGATCGCCAGCGCGTCGATCCCGGACTCCTCGGTGGCCTCGCGCAGTGCGGCGGCGAGGACGTCGGCGTCGTCATCGTCGCAATGGCCGCCCAGCTGCACCCACCGGCCGAGGCGGGGATGCAAGGTCAGCAGCACCTGGCTGCCGGAGTGGTCGAGGACCAGCGTCGACGCGGTCACGTGGCCCGGCACGCACTCGCGCCGGCACGCATCGCTGCGGGCCTGCACGAACGCCAACACCGCGTGGCGCAACGAATCCTGGGCCGGGTCGGGCGGCTGCCAATCCGACAGCATCGCGATCGCGGACTCCCGAACGCTCATCGTGGCCCCCGCCGATCCCGCGACGACACCCGCGCCGCGCGGCACTGCGCCGCCGCCTCGGCCGGCAATCTTCGGCCCTCGATGAGCACGCGGCGGCCGGCGAACTTCATGGGCTCAGTATTACTTGCGGATCAGCAGATCACCGGGTCCTGCCGGATCGCGCGGCCCGGCCGGTTCGGCGGCATAGCCGATGGCGATGGCGCCCAACGGCTCCCAGTCGGCGGGCAGCCCGAGCTCGGCGCGCACCAGGTCGGCGGCGAAGATCGTCGAGCCGATCCAACAGCTGCCCAGCCCGCGCACCGCCAGGGCGACCAGCAGGGCTTGCACGGCCGCGCCGACCGCCACGGTGAACATGGTGTGCTCGGCGTCGGTGCGGGCGGCGTCGGGATAAAAGTGGGCGCCGTCGGGCACCATGATCGGGATGACGACTTCCGGCGCGTCATAGAGGATCTGGCCGCGCGCCACCCGGCGGTCGATCGAGTCGGCGGGCCGGCCGTCGCCGGCGAGGTCGGCGCGCCACTTGTCCTTCATGCGATCCAGTAGCCGGGTACGGGTGGCCGCGGTCTGCAGCCAGACGAACCGCACCGGGCGGGTGTGGTGCGGGGCCGGCGCGGTCAGCGCCTCGGCGACGGCGGCTTCCAGCAGATCCGCCGGCACCGGCTCGGCGCTGAACCGGCGCACCGATCGGCGCAGCAGCTGCGCCTCCCGACGCCCCGCCTCGAGGGCTTCGGCGGTGCCCAGCCAGAACAGGTCTTCGGTGCCCGACCGCACCAACTGCCGCGCCGCCGAGCCGTCGTCGGTCACGGACAGGCCGCGCACCACCGCCACCGGCATCGCGGTCAGTTTGCCCTTGACCAGATCGGCGGCCGCGGCGACCTCGTCGGCCACCGCCACCTCGGTGACCAGCAGCTCGTTGCCGTGCTGATCGACCGCCCCCGAATAGCCGTGCAGCACAGCAAGACCCGCCGCGCCGACGGCCGCGTCGGTCTGGCCGTTGCGCCAGGCGCGGCCCATTGTGTCCGTGATGACCACGGCGACCGCGACACCGAGCCGCTCGCGCAGCGCGGCCCGCAGCGCCGCGGCGCTGCCGTCGGGGTCGACCGGCAGCAGCGCCAGTTCGTCGCGCCCGACGTTGGATCCGTCGACGCCCGCGGCGGCCTGCACCAGGCCGATCCGGTTCTCGGTGATCAGGGTTCGGCCCTTGCGGGCCAGCACCCGGACGGCTTCGTCGTCGACCAGCTTGCGCCTCAGTCGGTCGCGCTCCTCGGGGTCCTGCGGCGCCGGCACCAGCCGGCCCTCGCATTTGGACACCGCCTTGCTGGTGACCACGACGACGTCGCCGTCGCGCAGCCACGGGGCCGCCGCGGCGACGGCCGCGCCCAGGTCGTCGCCGGGCCGGAATTCGGGCAGCCCGGCGACGGGCAGGATTTCGATGGCTGCGGCGGTGCCGTGCTCGCCGGGTGGAGAGGTCATGGCGTCACCCCCGCCAGGTCGAGCCCGGCCTTGACCATCTCGGCCGTCGCCTTCGGGTCGGTCATCACCAGCGGCACCGAGCGCACCGCGACGCCGTCGATGTCGGCGCGATCGTCTTCGCTCACCAGCCAGCCGTCCAGGATGCCGGTGTCGCGGCGCGCGCCGTAGTGCCGGGCGACCGCCTCGGCGGTGGATTCGACCCCGATCACGGACAGGCAGGCATCGGCCATGCCGCGCAAAGGCTTTCCACCGATGATCGGCGAGTAGCCGACGATCGGTGCGCGTGCGGCGCGCAACGCGCCGCGAATGCCGGGGACGGCCAGGATGGCGCCGACGCTCACCACCGGGTTCGAGGGCGCCAGCAGGATGACGTCGGCGTCGGCGATGGCCGCGGTGGCATCAATTGTGGCAGCCGCCTTTTCGGCTCCGACGAAGGCGAAGCTGTGCGTGGGCACCTGGGCCCGGTAGCGCACCCACCATTCCTGGAAGTGAATGGCCCGCCGGCTGCCGTCGTCGGGATCGGTTATCACCACGTGGGTCTCGCACCGGTCGTCGCTCGCGGGCAACAACCGCGCGCCGGGTTGCCAGCGGTCGCACAGCGCGGTGGTGATCTGCGACAGGGGGTAGCCGGCGTTGAGCATTTGGGTGCGCACCAGGTGCGTGCCCAGGTCACGGTCACCGAGTCCGAACCAGTCGGGCTGCACCCCGTAGCGCGCCAATTCCTCTTTGGCGTGCCAGGTTTCGTTTCGGTGCCCCCACCCTCGCTCCGGATCTACACCTCCACCTAAGGTGTACATACAGGTGTCCAAATCGGGGCAGATTCGCAGTCCGTGAATCCAGGCGTCATCGCCAATGTTGACGATCGCCGTCAGTTCGTGACTGCTGGCCTCCGTGTCCGGGTGCCGTTGCGTCTCAAATTGACCGAGCCCGAACAGCTGTTGAACCCCCAGCAGGAAGCGGGCGCCGCCAACCCCACCGACCAGAACGGTGACCTTCACATTGCACGACAGTACTGCCCGGCGGCAGCTCCGTGGTGGGCCCGTCGGGGGTGCCTCAAAGTTGCGGTTCCCCACGGGTTATGGGCGACTGCTGGGAAAGTTGAGGGCCGTGTGATCGACACGCCGAAGGCCCAAAACAACAGAAACGCCGAAATTCGATCACGAGATGGTATGGAAATGCGCCGAAGTGCTTGACCCGGCAGGTCAACCCGTGTCTAATCACAACAGTGTCATTTCCCGGTTGGCCGGCCGACTCCGGTGTCGCAGACCGAGATTCGATCACTTGTTCGAATTGTCTGTACATCAGAACAGTGGGAAACCAAACACACTCTCTCAATCAAGCTGAGGAGGCGGACGACCGTATGTCTTACGACACTTTTCGAAGCGCCATCGCGAGCACGCCGCACACCGACATCGACCCGGCACTGGACCGCCCCGCTCGGCCGCATTTGACCGTGGTCCCTGATGCGCCAATCGCATTCGAGCCCGAGCCCATGCCGGAGCCGGCCGCCGACCAATGGCAGGACCGCGCGCTGTGCGCCCAGACCGACCCCGAGGCCTTCTTCCCGGAAAAGGGTGGCTCCACCCGCGAGGCCAAGAAGATCTGCCTGGGTTGCGAGGTGCGTCATGAGTGCCTCGAGTACGCCCTCGAGCACGACGAGCGCTTCGGAATCTGGGGCGGTTTGTCCGAACGCGAGCGCCGCCGCCTCAAGCGCGGCATAATCTGACGCACGCTGATCGCAACGCGCGTTGAGCGTTCGACGCCCGACGCGCAAGCAGAAGTTATTCGTCGTCGATCGTCGGATCGATGACCGACGGCTCAACGTCTAGGTAGATCGCGACCTGGGCCACCAGGATTTCGTGCAGCAGGTCGCCGAGCTCGACGGTGTCCTTGGCCCGTCGCTCAATCGGCTTGCGGAACAACACAATTCGTGCCCGCGTGGAGTTGCCGCGGATGTCAACGCCGGCCGGGATCAACCGCGCCAGCGGGATCGGCCCATCGGCGATCACCTCGGGTGGCCACTGCACACTGTCGGGATCCTTGGCCGAGATGCGCGGAATCTCGTCGACCGCGACGTCGAGTTCGGCCAGCCGATCCTGCCAGCTTCGCTCGATGGGTTCGTAGGCCTCCAGCACCGCCATGTCGAATCGCTCGGCGCGGGTGCGCCACCCCGGCACGGTGGGGGGCAACAGCGGGCCGCGCATATCGCGGCCCCGGCGGAAGAGTCGGTGGGTCCCGGTCCGGCGCGGAGCCGATCCGTCGGCGAACCGATCGCTTCGCGGGGAACTGCGCGAATCACCCACGCGCCGATGGTAACGGTTGCACATCGAGGGCCGGCCAGTTGCGCGTGTCCGGCGCTTCGGCGACGTTTGCGCACGATAGCCTTTCGATCGTGAACGTTCCCCGTCGCTGTTGCCGGCCCGGGTGCCCGCACTACGCCGTGGCGACCCTGACGTTCGTCTATTCGGACTCGACGGCAGTCGTCGGTCCGTTGGCGACCGCGCGGGAACCGCATTCCTGGGATTTGTGCGTCAACCATGCCGGCCGGATCACCGCGCCCCGCGGGTGGGAGCTCGTGCGCCATTCCGGGCCCCTCCTTGCCGAACCCGCCCATCCCGACGAGGACGACTTGGTCGCCCTGGCCGACGCGGTTCGCGAGGGCGGCGATCGCGGCGTGCCGTACGCCGCGGCCGCGACGCCGGTGAACGGGTTCTCCGATGCGCACATCCATCACGGCGGAGCTCAGGCCACCGCGCCCAGTAGTAGCCTGCTGGCGCCGCCCGAGCATCGCTCCGGACGCCGCCGCGGACATCTGCGTGTGTTGCCCGATCCCAGCGACTAGCCAGCGACTAGGCCCCAGTTCTCCGTAGCCCGATAGGCTGACGCCAAGAGTTCACGTCGTCAGGAGTCCCGCATGCCTCGGCCCGCCGCGACTGTCCACCGTGTCGTCAAGGCTTACGACGTACGTGGGCTAGTCGGCGAAGAGCTCGACCAGCCGCTGGTCACCGATCTCGGCGCAGCCTTCGCCAAACTGATGCGCGGCGAGGGCGCCCGCCAGGTCGTGATCGGCCATGACATGCGGGACAGTTCGCCCGCGCTGGCCGCCGCGTTCGCCGCCGGGGTGACGAGCCAGGGACTGGACGTTGTGCGCATCGGCCTGGCCTCAACCGATCAGCTCTACTTCGCCTCCGGACTGCTGGAGTGCCCCGGCGCCATGTTCACTGCGAGCCACAACCCGGCGGCCTACAACGGCATCAAGCTGTGCCGGGCGGGGGCCAAACCGGTCGGCGCCGAGACCGGGCTGCGGCTGGTCGCCGACGACGTGATCGCCGGGGTCGACGACTACGACGGGGCACCCGGAGAAGTGAGCGATCGCGACGTGCTGGCCGACTACGGACATTTCCTGCGGTCGCTGGTGGACACCTCGGGGCTGCGCCCGCTGCGGGTGGCCGTGGACGCCGGCAATGGCATGGCCGGTCTCACCACGCCCGCCGTGCTCGGGCCGATCGGCTCGATCACGTTGGAGCCGTTGTACTTCGAGCTCGACGGCTCATTTCCCAATCACGAGGCCAACCCGCTGGACCCGGCCAATCTGGAAGACCTGCAGGCTTTCGTGCGCGAGACCGGCGCCGACATCGGGCTGGCCTTCGACGGCGACGCCGATCGCTGCTTCGTGGTCGACGAACGCGGCCACCCCGTGTCGCCGTCGACGGTGACCAGCCTGGTGGCCGCCCGTGAGTTGAGCCGGGAGATCGGCGCGACGATCATCCACAACGTGATCACCTCGCGCGCGGTACCCGAACTCGTCGCCGAGCGCGGCGGCACCCCGCTGCGGTCCCGGGTGGGGCACTCCTATATCAAGGCGCTGATGGCCGACACCGGCGCGATCTTCGGCGGCGAACACTCGGCGCACTATTACTTCCGCGACTTCTGGGGTGCCGACTCGGGGATGCTTGCGGCGCTGTACGTGCTGGCCGCCCTCGGCGAGCAGGACCGCCCGCTGTCGGAGGTGACGGCGGATTACCAGCGCTACGAATCGTCCGGCGAAATCAACTTCACCGTCGCCGACGCCGCGCGATGCACCGAAGCGGTGCTGAAGTCGTTCGGCGCCCGGATCCATTCCCTCGATCATGTGGACGGGGTGACGGCCGACCTGGGCGACGGCAGCTGGTTCAACCTGCGCAGCTCCAACACCGAGCCGTTGCTGCGGCTGAACGTGGAGGCGCGCACGGTAGAGGACGTGGCCGCGGTGGTCGCCCAGATCAGTTCCGAAATAACGGCGGCCTCGGCGGGCGTGAAGGCCGCGCCGTGAACGCCACCCGGGCAATCGATCTCGCGGACACCGAGGGCCTGCTGGCGGCCGACCGCGACGGTCTGCTGCGCGCCGCTTCGTCGGCCGGTGCCCAGGTGCGTGCGGTCGCCGCCGCGGTCGATGAGGGTGGGTTGGCCTCGCTGGTCGCCGACGACCGTCCGCGCAGCGTCGTCTGGGTCGCCGGGCGTGGCACCGCCGAAACCGCCGGGACGATGCTGGCCGCGACCATGGGTGGAACCGCTTCCCAGCCCTTCACTCTCGCCGACGAGGCACCGCCGTGGTTGGGTCCGCTCGATGTGCTGGTCGTCGCGGGCGGCGACCCGGGTGATCCCGCGCTGGCCGCCGCGGCCGCCACCGGGTTGCGCCGGGGCGCCCGGGTGGTCGTGGCGGCGCCCTACGAGGGTCCGTTGCGGGACGCCACCGCCGGGGGCGCGGCGGTGTTGGCGCCGCGGCTGTGGGTTCCCGACGAGTTCGGCCTGTGCCGGTACCTGGCCGCCGGGCTCGCCCTGCTGCACGCCGTGGACCCCCGGCCCAATGTTGACCTGGCGTTGCTCGCCGACGAGCTGGACGCCGAGGCGCTGCGCAACAGTGCCGCCCGCGAGCTGTTCACCAACCCGGCCAAGCTGCTGGCCGCGCGGATCGCCGAGCGGCAGGTGGCGCTGGCCGGCG
Organism: Mycobacterium sp. 852002-51971_SCH5477799-a; assembly: GCF_001667145.1. Classification (GTDB taxonomy): domain Bacteria; phylum Actinomycetota; class Actinomycetes; order Mycobacteriales; family Mycobacteriaceae; genus Mycobacterium. The sequence goes on along the minus strand of NZ_LZIF01000087.1, from coordinate 91,107 downwards.
ACGGTGCCGCGACGCTCGCGCTGGCCCGGCACGGCAGCTCGGTGCTGCTGCGGGTCGCGAACCAGGTGACTCCGGCTACCGGGCTGGCGGACGCGTTGGTCGCCCTGCGCGCCGCGGCGTCGGACGGCTTCGAAGATCCCGACGCCGCGCTGTTTCACGACGACGAGATCGACGGACCGCCGCCCGCGCGGTTGCGGGTGCTGACCGTCGTCCTGGCCGCCGAGCAGGCGGGCGTGGCCGCCCGGACTGCCGGACTGGACAACGTGTACCTGCTCGCCGCCGAGGACGTGCCCGACGGGCCCGGCGGCTCGGCCGGTTACGGCGTTTCGCCGGCGCTGGGGGGACCCGGCAGCCCCGAACAGCAGCTGGCAGTATTGGCCGTCCGGCTGGAAATGGCCGCGGTTTATATGCGACTGGTGCGGGGATAGATACAACAGTGGAACTGCTTCGCGGGGCCTTGAGAACCTACGCCTGGGGTTCGCGTACCGCTATCGCCGAATTCACCGAGCGTCCGGTGCCGGCGGCGCACCCGGAGGCGGAGCTGTGGTTTGGGGCGCACCCGGGCGATCCGGCGTGGCTGGAAACGGACAACGGCGAAATCACACTGCTCGAGGCGCTGGTCGACGACCCGGAGGGCCAGCTCGGCCCGGCGTCGCGGGCCCGTTTCGGCGACGTGCTGCCGTTTCTGGTCAAGGTGCTGGCCGCCGACGAGCCGCTGTCCCTGCAGGCGCACCCCAGCGCCGCGCAGGCGGCGGAGGGATACCTCCGCGAGGAGCGAGTCGGCATTCCGCTGACCTCGCCGGTGCGCAACTACCGCGACACCTCCCACAAGCCCGAGCTGCTGGTGGCGCTGCACCCGTTCGAGGCGCTGGCCGGATTCCGGCAGGCGTCGCGCACCGTCGAGCTGTTGCGGGCGCTGGCCGTTTCGGACCTGGACCCGTTCATCGACCTGCTGAACGACCAGTCCGACGCCGACGGACTGCGCGCGCTGTTCACCACCTGGATCACCGCGCCGCAGCCGGACATCGACGTGCTGGTGACCGCCGTCCTGGACGGCGCCATCTCGTACCTCAGCTCGGGCGCAACAGAATTCGCGCCCGAGGCCAAGACGGTGCTGGAGCTCGGCGAGCGCTACCCAGGCGACGCCGGCGTGCTGGCGGCGCTGCTGCTCAACCGCATCAGCCTGGCCCCGGGCGAGGCCATCTTCGTGTCCGCCGGAAATCTGCACACCTATCTGCGCGGTTTCGCGGTGGAGGTGATGGCCAACTCGGACAACGTGTTACGCGGCGGCCTGACCCCGAAGCACGTCGACGTGCCCGAGCTGCTGCGGGTGCTGGACTTCGCGCCCACCACCGAGGAGCAGCTGCGGCCGCGGATCCGCCGCGAGGGCTTCGGACTGATCTATGAGACGCCGACCGACGAGTTCGCGGTCGCGCTGTTGGAGCTCGACGACGAGTACGTCGGCCACGAGGTGGACGCGACGTGTAGCCACGAGGGCCCGCAGATCCTGCTGTGCAGCCAGGGTTCGACGACGGTGCATGGCAAATCCGGCTCGCTGACGTTGAAGCGGGGGATGGCCGCCTGGTTGGCCGCCGACGACGCCCCGATCCGGCTGGAGGCGCACGAACCCACCAGGCTGTTCAGGGCGACGGTCGGGCTGTGAGGGTCTAGGCCCGATCGTGGCGACCGGCTTGGCCCGGTCCTGCCGCGCTCGCGGTCTCCACGCGACGTTTGGCGGCTTCGCGCCGCTCGCCGAACCAGAGCCGCAGGTTGTGCGCCATCGCGCGGCCGATGATTCGCGGCGGCGGGACCATGTAGAGGCTGTCGAGCAGCGAGAACCGCCGCAAGAACCATTCCGCCAGAACGGGTTCGGTCTCGGCGGCGCCCAGGAACTGGTCGAACAGCGCCCCTGAGGGCCGCCACCACCAGGGGACCGGCTGCTTGGCGCCGGCATGGTGGAACGTCACGTCGCCGATCGCGTTCATCGTCCACACCGGGAAAGTGCTCTTGGCGGTGGCCCGATTCAGCTCCGCGGCGACTTGATCGTCCGGGAATTGCAGCGCGCGGCGCAGATGGCCGGCCTGCAGCGAGGTCATCGTCATGCCCTGCCCGAAGGTGGGATTGAAGCTGGCCACCGCGTCGCCGAAGGCGACGATGCCCGCCGGCAGGCGCTCCAGTTTGTCGTAGCGGCGCCATTTGCTGGCCGGGAAGGCGTGAAACGCCGGCTCGCCCAGCGCCTCGGCCCGGGTCAGCGCGGCGTTGAAGTGGTCCGGCAGTAGCCGCTGCGCCAGCCCGAGCATCTCGGGAAAGGTCCGCGGCGGTTTCGCGTTGGCCACACCGAAGGTGGTGAGGACCCAGGTGCCGTCCTCGTAGCAGAGCATGCCGAGACCCAGCGACAGGTCATGCGACGCGCCGGCGACCACCACCTTCTCCGCGATCAGCCCGTCGGGGATGCGGAACCGCTGGGTCGCGTAATGAATGCCGATGTCCAGCTCCTGTTCGACCGGGCGCTCGAATCCCCATTCCGCCAGCCACACCGGCAGCCGGGTGCCCCGGCCCGCCGCGTCGACGACCAGGTCCGCGGCGACGAATTCGGGCTCCTTGCTTTCGGGGTCGGCCGGATCGAGCAGCACGCCGGTCACCCGCTGTCGCGCCCGGTCGAACCGCGGCTCGGCCACCGAGCGCCGCGCGACGGTGACGTTGTCGATGCCGCGGACCCGTTGTCGCAACTGCCATTCCAGATGCGGGCGGCTGGGCACGTAGGCGGTGAACTCGTCGCGCAGGGTTTGCCCGGTACCCAGCACGTGGCCCGCGGCCCCGAGGTGGATGCAGTCGGGCCGGTTCTCCAGCTTGGGCACCCCCGCGCTCACCATGTCGTCCAGCAGGCCCGGGAAAAGACCCTCGAATTCGATCGCCCCGCGGGCCATCAGCATGTGCAGGTGCCGGTCCTGGGGAACCGTCGCCCGGTTCGCCGGCTCGGCCGGCAACTCGTCGCGCTCGAACACCGTCACCTGCGAATACGAATCCGAAAGCACCCGAGCGGCGCAAAGACCGGCGATGCTCCCCCCGATGACCACGGCATGATCCCTGGCCGTTGCTCCGCTATCCGGCATTTGCCGAGAGTACCCAGTACTGTGACGGACCAACGGCTCCCAGCGCCGGGAAAGGGCGAATGCATGGCCAATCGATGGCGGACCAAATCGATCGAGCAATCCATCGCCGATACCGACGAGCCCGACACCAAGCTGCGCAAGGACCTCACCTGGCGGGACCTGGTGGTGTTCGGCGTCGCGGTGGTGATCGGCGCCGGCATCTTCACCGTCACCGCGTCGACGACCGGCGACATCACCGGACCGGCCATCTGGGTGTCGTTCGTGATCGCGGCGGGCACGTGCGCGCTGGCCGCGCTGTGCTACGCGGAGTTCGCCTCGATGCTGCCGGTGGCCGGTAGCGCCTACACCTTCTCTTACGCCACCTTCGGGGAGTTCCTGGCCTGGATCATCGGCTGGAACCTGGTGCTGGAACTGGCGATCGGTGCCGCGGTGGTGGCCAAGGGCTGGTCGAGCTATCTGGGTACCGTGTTCGGATTCGCCGGCGGCACCGCGAAATTCGGCTCAGCCCAGCTGGACTGGGGGGCGTTGGTGATCGTCGCGGGGGTGGCGACCCTGATCGCCTTGGGCACCAAGTTGTCATCGCGGTTCTCCGCGGTGATCACCGCGATCAAGGTGTCGGTGGTGATCTTCGTCGTCGTGGTCGGCGCCTTCTACATCAAGCGCGCCAACTACTCGCCGTTCATCCCGAAGGCGGAGGCCGGCCGCGATGCCAAGGGCATCGACCAGTCCGTCCTGTCGTTGCTGACCGGCGCGCACGGCAGCCACTACGGCTGGTATGGCGTGCTGGCGGGGGCGTCGATCGTGTTCTTCGCGTTCATCGGGTTCGACATCGTCGCCACCATGGCCGAGGAGACCAAGAATCCGCAGCGCGATGTGCCGCGGGGAATCCTGGCGTCGCTGGGCATCGTCACCCTGCTCTACGTCGCCGTCGCCATCGTCCTGTCCGGCATGGTCTCCTACACCCAGCTCAAGACGGTCCAGGGCCGTGGCCAGGCGAACCTGGCCACCGCCTTCACCGCGAACGGCATCCATTGGGCGAGCAAGATCATCTCCATCGGCGCGCTGGCGGGACTGACCACCGTGGTGATGGTGCTGATGCTCGGCCAGTGCCGGGTCCTGTTCGCCATGGCGCGCGACGGGCTGCTGCCACGTTCCCTGGCCAAGACCGGCTCGCACGGCACCCCGGTGCGGATCACGGTGCTGGTTGCCGTGGTGGTGGCCGTGACGGCCTCGGTGTTTCCCATCACCAAGCTCGAAGAGATGGTGAACGTCGGAACGCTGTTCGCCTTCGTCCTGGTCTCGGCCGGCGTGATGGTGCTGCGCCGGACGCGGCCGGATCTGGAGCGCGGTTTCAAGGCGCCGTGGGTGCCGTTGCTCCCGATCGCCTCGATCGCCGCGTGTGCGTGGCTGATGCTCAACCTCACCGCGCTCACCTGGGTCCGGTTCGCGGTCTGGTTGGTGGTCGGCACGGCCATCTACGCCGGCTACGGCTACCGGCACTCGGTGCTGGGCCGGCGTGAGGACAGGGAGACGGTGCGCAGCGACGCGCTCGAGGCCGACCCCAATAGCCCAGTCCCCTAGGCAACGCCCCTTTACAAATCAACGTCTTTTGTCTAGACAGAAGACGCACACAGCGGTATTGTCCAATCTCAACGTGGTGTGACTCACAAGGAGGTTTGGCATATGACCACATTCGAACCGCAACTGAGCAGGGATTCCGAGCCGCCGGCCTGGCGCGACAAGAAGCGCCGTCTGTGGCTGATGGGGCTGATCGCCCCGACGGCGTTGTTCGTGATGCTGCCGCTCATCTGGGGCCTGAACCGGCTGGGCTGGCACGCGGCCGCGCAGGTCCCGCTGTGGATCGGGCCGATCCTGCTCTGGGTCCTGCTGCCGATCCTCGACCTGCGCTTCGGGCCCGACGGTCAGAACCCACCCGACGAGGTCATCGAGCAGCTGGAGAACGACAGGTACTACCGCTACTGCACCTACATCTACGTCCCGTTCCAATACCTGAGCGTGGTCTTCGGCGCCTACCTGTTCACCGCATCGAACCTGAGCTGGCTGGGCTTCGACGGCGCCCTCGGCTGGGCCGGCAAGCTGGGACTGGCGCTGTCGGTCGGCGTGCTGGGCGGCGTCGGCATCAACACCGCCCACGAGATGGGCCACAAGAAGGACTCGCTGGAGCGTTGGCTGTCCAAGATCACTCTCGCGCAGACCTGGTACGGGCACTTCTACATCGAGCACAACCGCGGCCACCACGTGCGCGTCGCCACCCCGGAGGACCCCGCGTCGGCGCGCTTCGGCGAGACGTTCTGGGAGTTCTTGCCGCGCAGCGTCTTCGGGAGCCTGCGTTCGTCGCTGCGGCTGGAGGCGCAACGTATCCGCCGGCAGGGCTCCAGCCCGTGGCACCCCAAGACGTATCTGTCCAACGACGTCCTCAACGCCTGGCTGATGTCGGTGGTGCTGTGGGGCGTGCTGATCGCGATCTTCGGCCCCGCGCTGATCCCTTTCGTGCTCATCCAGGCGGTCTTCGGCTTCAGCCTGCTGGAATCGGTCAACTACCTGGAGCACTACGGCCTACTGCGGCAGAAGAATTCGAGCGGGCGCTACGAGCGCTGCACTCCCGCGCACAGCTGGAACTCCGACCACGTGGTGACCAATCTGTTCCTGTACCACCTGCAGCGGCACAGCGACCACCACGCCAACCCGACCCGGCGGTACCAGACGCTGCGCAGCATGGAGGGCGCGCCCAACCTGCCGAGCGGGTACGCGTCGCTGATCTCGCTCACCTACTTCCCGCCGCTGTGGCGCAAGGTGATGGACCACCGGGTCCTGGCGCACTACGACGGCGACATCACCCGGATCAACGTGCAGCCGCGCCTGCGCGAGAAGCTGCTGGCCCGCCACGGGGTGGCGGCATGACCGCCTACCGTTGCCCCGGCTGCGATTACACCTACGACGAAGCGAAAGGCGCACCGCGGGAAGGGTTTCCTGCGGGAACGCCCTTCAGTGACATCCCCGAAGACTGGTGCTGCCCCGATTGTGCGGTGCGCGAGAAGGTCGATTTCGAAGTAATAGGAGTGAACCGGTGAGCGACGACTACAGGCTTTTCATCTGCGTGCAATGCGGATTCGAGTACGACGAGGCCAAGGGCTGGCCGGAAGACGGCATCGGGCCCGGCACCCGGTGGGACGACATCCCCGATGACTGGAGCTGCCCGGATTGCGGTGCGGCGAAGATCGACTTCGAGATGGTGGAGATCGCCCGTCCGTGACCGCCAGCGACGATGCAGAACGTAGCGATGAGGTGGGGGCACGCCCCCACAAGTGGGAGGCACCCCCACCCGCTGGCGGAGGAGAGCTGCGCCAGTGATCGGCGCCAACGCGACGGCGAAAGCCGCTATTGTCACGCCTGTGAAGCGGATGCCGTACGCCGAGGCGTCGCGCGCCCTGCTACGCGACTCGGTGCTCGATGCGATGCGGGATCTGCTGCTGACCCGCGACTGGTCGGCCGTCACCCTGTCCGATGTGGCCCGCGCCGCGGGCATCAGCCGGCAGACGATCTACAACGAGTTCGGCTCCCGGCAGGGTCTGGCGCAGGGGTACGGCCTGCGCCTGGCCGATCGGCTGGTCGACGCCGTCAATGCCGCGCTGCAGGCCAACGTCGGCAACATCTATGAGGCGTTTCTGCAGGGATTCCGCGACCTGTTCACCGAGTTGTCGGCGGACCCCCTGGTGATCTCGCTGCTCACCGGGGTGGCCAAGCCGGACCTGCTGCAGATCATCACGATCGGCAGCGCCCCCATCATCAACCGCGCCTCCGAACGGCTGGCCACGGCGCTCACCCACAGCTGGGTCGCGGCCAGCGACGAGGACGCCGGGGTGCTGGCGCGTGCCATCGTGCGCCTGGCGCTGAGCTACGTGTCGATGCCGCCCGAGTCGGACCACGACGTGGCCGCCGATCTGGCCAGGTTGATGACGCCGTTCGCGGAGCGTCACGGCGTCGTCAACGTTCCCTGACCCGCAAGGCGCGCGGACCCGCGACTACAGTGGCCCAAGAACATACCTAAGCTAATTACCGCTTGGACCCGAGCGAGCCGAAAAAGGAAGAACACACGTTATGACGACGACCGAAAACGCACTCACCCCCGAGGTTCGGAACGGCATCGATTTCAAGGTCGCCGATCTGTCGTTGGCGGATTACGGTCGCCGGGACATCGAGCTCTCGGAGCAGGAGATGCCCGGTCTGATGTCGCTGCGCCGCGAGTACCACGACGTGCAGCCGCTCAAGGGCGCGCGGATCTCGGGTTCGCTGCACATGACCGTGCAGACCGCGGTGCTGATCGAGACCCTCGTCGCGCTCGGTGCCGAGGTGCGCTGGGCGTCCTGCAACATCTTCTCCACCCAGGACCACGCCGCCGCCGCGGTGGTCGTCGGCCCGCATGGCACCCCGGAGGAGCCCAAGGGCGTTCCGGTATACGCATGGAAGGGCGAGACGCTCGAGGAATACTGGTGGGCGGCCGAGCAGGTGCTGACGTGGCCTGATAAAGACGGCGCCGCCGCGCCCGCGAACATGATCCTGGACGACGGCGGTGACGCCACCATGCTGGTGCTGCGCGGGGCGCAGTACGAGAAGGCCGGCGTCGTGCCGCCGGACGAGGAAGACGACTCGACCGAGCACCGGGTCTTTTTGAACCTGCTGCGCAAGCGTTTCGAGACCGACAAGGACAAGTGGACCAAGATCGCCGCGTCGATCAAGGGCGTCTCCGAGGAGACCACCACCGGCGTGCTGCGGCTCTACCAGTTCGCCGCCGCCGGCGACCTGGCGTTCCCGGCGATCAACGTCAACGACTCGGTCACCAAGAGCAAGTTCGACAACAAGTACGGCTGCCGGCACTCGCTGATCGACGGCATCAACCGCGGCACCGACGTGCTGATCGGCGGCAAGAAGGTGCTGATCTGCGGCTACGGCGACGTCGGCAAGGGGTCCGCCGAGTCGGTCGCTGGGCAGGGCGCGCGGGTGACCGTCACCGAGATCGACCCGATCAACGCCCTGCAGGCGCTGATGGAGGGCTTCGACGTCAAGCGGGTGGAGGACGTGATCGGCGAGGCCGACATCATCATCACCACTACCGGCAACAAGGACATCATCACCCTCGAGCACATGAAGGCGATGAAGGACAAGGCGATCCTGGGCAACATCGGCCACTTCGACAACGAGATCCAGGTGGCCCGGCTGGAGAAGTCCGGCGCCACCAAGACCAACATCCGCCCGCAGGTCGACCTGTGGACGTTCCCGGACACCGGCAAGTCGATCATCCTGCTGTCCGAGGGCCGGCTGCTGAATCTGGGTAACGCCACCGGCCACCCGTCGTTCGTGATGAGCAACAGCTTCTCCAACCAGGTCATCGCGCAGATTGAGCTGTGGACCAAGAACGACGAGTACGACAACGAGGTTTACCGGCTGCCCAAGCACCTGGACGAGAAGGTGGCGCGCATCCACGTGGAGGCGCTCGGCGGCGAGCTGACCAAGCTCACCAAGGAGCAGGCCGAGTACATCGGCGTCGACGTCGACGGCCCCTACAAGGCCGACCACTACCGCTACTGAGCAGCCCGGCCGCCGAGTGTGCGGGCAGGCGCATATTCGGTGTTCGACGTGCGGCTGGCCGCACACTCGCGCAGCACTCGGCGGCGATAGGCTCGCGCCGTGCTGATCGCGATCGAAGGCATCGACGGCGCCGGCAAGCGCACGCTGACCGACAAGCTCCGCAACCTGTTTCAGGCGGACGGCAAGTCGGTCGCCATGCTGGCCTTCCCGCGTTATGGGCGATCGGTGACCGCCGACATCGCGTCCGAGGCCCTGCATGGCGAGCATGGCGACCTCGCGTCGTCGGCCTATGCGATGGCGATGCTCTTCGCGCTGGACCGTGCCGGGGCTGTCGACGAAATCGATGCGCTGCGCCGCGAGCACGACGTGGTGATCATGGATCGCTACGTCGCCTCCAACGCGGCATACACCGCGGCCCGCCTGCACCAGGACGCCGCCGGGCCGGCCGTGGAATGGATACACGCGCTGGAGTATCGGCGCCTCGGGCTGCCCGCGCCCGACTGGCAGGTGCTGCTCGCGGTGCCCGCCGAACTGGCCGGGCGGCGCGCCCGCAGCCGGGCCGAGTCCGATCCGGGCCGGGCGCGCGACAGCTACGAACGCGACGACGGGCTTCAGCAGCGCACCGGCGCGGTCTACGCCGAACTGGCCGCCGCGGGCTGGGGTGGCCGCTGGCTGAGCGTCGACGCGGACATCGATCCGGGCCGGTTGGCCGCCGATTTGGCCGCCAACTAGCACAGCTTTGTCACGATTCGGCCGTTTCGAAGGAGAAACGCCCGTGTGGTGCCCGAGTTTTGTCCCGATCTGGTGACACCATGGACTCCATGAGGCAAAGGATTTTGGTCGTCGACGACGACGCTTCGCTAGCCGAGATGCTCACCATCGTGCTTCGTGGGGAGGGTTTCGACACTGCGGTCATCGGTGACGGCACCCAGGCCCTGACTGCGGTGCGCGAACTGCGCCCCGACCTGGTGTTGTTGGACTTGATGCTGCCCGGCATGAACGGCATCGACGTGTGCCGGGTGTTGCGCGCCGATTCCGGCGTGCCGATCGTGATGCTCACCGCCAAGACGGACACCGTCGACGTGGTCCTGGGCCTCGAGTCGGGTGCCGACGACTACATCATGAAGCCGTTCAAGCCGAAGGAGCTGGTGGCCCGGGTGCGGGCGCGGCTGCGGCGCAACGACGACGAGCCGGCCGAGATGCTGTCCATCGCCGACGTCGAGATCGACGTGCCGGCGCACAAGGTCACGCGCAACGGCGAGCAGATCTCCCTGACACCGCTGGAATTCGACTTGCTGGTGGCGTTGGCGCGCAAACCGCGGCAGGTGTTTACTCGTGATGTGCTGCTCGAACAGGTGTGGGGCTATCGTCATCCGGCGGATACCCGCTTGGTGAACGTGCACGTCCAGCGTCTGCGTGCCAAGGTCGAGAAAGACCCTGAGAACCCGACCGTTGTGTTGACCGTTCGAGGAGTGGGTTACAAGGCCGGACCTCCGTGACCCGCGCACGTCTAGAGCGCCGTAGGGGGCGCCGGCGGTGATTTGGGGCTCCCGGCGACGCACTCGGAGCCGCTGGGGGCGCTCCGGCCCCATGACTCGTGGCATGGGTACCGTCAGCCGGGCCGTGGCCATTGCCTGGCGCCGCTCGCTGCAGCTGCGGGTGGTGGCGCTGACGCTGGGGCTGTCCCTCGCGGTCATTTTGGCGCTCGGATTCGTATTGACCAGTCAGGTCACCAATCGGGTGCTCGACGTCAAGGTCAAGGCCGCCATCGAGCAGATCGAGCGGGCGCGCACCACCGTGGGCGGGATCGTCAACGGCGAAGAAACGCGGTCGTTGGACAGCAGCCTGCAGTTGGCGCGCAACACGCTGACCTCCAAGACCGATTCGGCCTCGGGCGCGGGGCTGGCCGGTGCCTTCGACGCGGTGCTGATGGTGCCCGGCGATGGCCCGCGCGCGGCGACCACGGCCGGCCCCGTAGACCAGGTGCCCGGTTCCCTGCGCGGCTTCGTCAAGGCGGGGCAGGCGTCCTACCAGTACGCGGCCGTGCACACCGACGGGTTCTCCGGACCGGCGCTGATCGTCGGCACGCCGGCGTCGTCTCAGGTCGCCAACCTGGAGCTGTACCTGATCTTTCCGCTGAAAAACGAGCAGGCCACCATCCAGCTGGTGCGCGGCACCATGATCACCGGCGGCGCGGTGCTGCTGGTGCTGCTGGCCGGGATCGCTCTGCTGGTGTCGCGGCAGGTGGTGGTGCCGGTGCGATCGGCGTCGCGGATCGCCGAACGGTTCGCCGAGGGGCACCTGTCCGAACGCATGCCGGTGCGCGGCGAGGACGACATGGCGCGGCTGGCCATGTCGTTCAACGACATGGCCGAGAGCCTGTCGCGCCAGATCACCCAGCTGGAGGAGTTCGGTAATCTGCAGCGGCGCTTCACTTCCGACGTCAGCCACGAGCTGCGCACCCCGTTGACCACCGTGCGGATGGCCGCCGACCTGATCTATGACCACAGCGCCGATCTGGACCCGACGCTGGCGCGCTCCACCGAGCTGATGGTCAACGAGCTGGACCGGTTCGAGTCGCTGCTCAACGACCTGCTCGAAATCTCCCGGCACGACGCCGGTGTCGCCGAGCTGTCCGTCGAGGCCGTCGACCTGCGCACCACCGTGCAGAGCGCGCTGAGCAACGTGGGGCATCTGGCCGAAGACGCCGGCATCGAACTGAAGGTGAATCTGCCCGCCGAAGAGGTGATCGCCGAGGTCGACACCCGCCGGGTGGAGCGCATCCTGCGCAACCTGATCGCCAACGCCATCGACCACGCCGAGCACAAGCCGGTCAAGATCCGGATGGCCGCCGACGAGGACACGGTGGCCGTCACCGTCCGCGACTACGGCGTCGGGCTGCGGCCGGGCGAGGAGAAGCTGGTGTTCAGCCGGTTCTGGCGGGCCGACCCGTCGCGGGTGCGCCGCTCCGGCGGCACCGGACTCGGCCTGGCGATCAGCATCGAGGACGCGCGCCTGCACCAGGGCAGGCTGGAGGCGTGGGGTGAACCGGGTGACGGCTCGTGCTTCCGGCTGACGTTGCCGCTGGTTCGCGGCCACAAGGTGACCACCAGCCCGCTGCCCATGAAGCCGATTCCGCAGCCCGCCGCCCAGGCCGATGGGCCCGAGCACAAGGAACGCCAGCAGCGCCAGCGTGAGCACGCCGAGAGGACCCTGTGATGCGGCGGTTGGTTGCCCTGCTGATGCCGGCCATGCTGCTCGCCGGCTGCGCCGGGGTGCCCAGCTCGTCGGCGCCGCAAGCCATCGGCACCGTCGAGCGGCCCGAGCCGTCGAACTTGCCCAAACCGACCCCGGGCATGGACCCCGACGTCCTGCTGCGCGAATTCTTCAAGGCCACAGCCGATCCCGCGAACCGGCATCTCGCTGCGCGGCAGTTCCTCACCCAGTCGGCGTCCAACGCCTGGGACGATGCCGGTAGCGCGCTGCTGATCGACCATGTGGTGTTCGTCGAAACACGTGCGGCCGAACGTGTTTCGGCGACCATGCGAGCGGACATCCTGGGTTCGCTGTCCGACGTGGGGGTGTTCGAGACCGCCGAGGGTGTGCTGCCCGACCCCGGGCCGATCGAATTGGTCAAGACCTCCGGCGGCTGGCGCATCGACCGGCTGCCCAACGGAGTGTTCCTGGACTGGCAGCAGTTTCAGTCCACCTACAAACGCAACACGCTGTACTTCGACGACCCGACCGGCAAGACGGTGGTTCCCGACCCGCGCTACGTCGCGGTGCCTGACCACGACCAGTTGGCCACCGAGCTGATCTCCAAGATGATCGCCGGTCCGCGGCCCGAGATGGCGCATACGGTCCGCAACCTGCTCGCACCGCCCCTGCGGCTGCGCGGGCCGGTGACCCGGGCCGACGGCGGCAAGAACGGCATCGGGCGCGGTTACGGCGGTGCGCGCGTCGATCTGGAGAAGCTGTCCACCACCGATCCGCACAGCCGGCAATTGCTTGCGGCGCAGATCATTTGGACCCTGGCCAGGGCTGACATCCGCGGACCGTATGTGATCAACGCCGACGGCGCGCCGCTGGACGACCGGTTCCGCGACGGGTGGACCACCTCCGACGTCGCGGCCACCGACCCCGGCGCGGCCGACGGCGCGGGCGCGGGGCTGCATGCCCTGGTGAACGGCTCACTGGTGTCGCTGGACGGCCAGCACACCTCGATGGTGGCCGGCGCGTTCGGTCGCATGGGCGACCAGACCGGCGCGGCGCTGTCGCGCAGCGGCAGGCAGGTGGCGTCGGTGGTGACGCTGCATCGCGGTGCCCCGGACATGGCCGCGTCCTTGTGGATCGGTGATCTCGGCCAGGAGGCGGTGCAGTCCGCCGACGGACACACCCTGTCGCGACCGACCTGGTCGCTGGACGACGTCGTCTGGGTGGTGGTCGACGGCAACAACGTGTTGCGGGCGATCCAGGAGCCGGCCTCGGGGCAACCCGCGCGCCTTCCGGTGGATTCGGTGGCGGTGGCCACCCGGTTCCCGGGGCCGATCACCGACCTGCAGCTGTCCCGCGACAGCACCCGCGCCGCGATGGTGATCGGTGGCCAGGTGATTCTCGCCAGCGTCGAGCAGACCCAGGCCGGACAGTACGCTTTGACCTTCCCGCGCCGGCTCGGTTTCGGGCTGGGCAATTCGGTGGTGTCGCTGTCGTGGCGCACCGGTGACGACATCGTGGTGACGCGCACCGACGCCAGCCACCCGGTGTCGTATGTGAATATCGACGGGGTGAACTCCGACGCGCCGCCGCACGGTTTACAGATGCCGGTGACGACGGTGGCCGCCAACCCGTCGACGGCCTACGTCGCGGGTCCGCAAGGGGTGCTGCAGTATTCGCCGTCGGCCGACGGCCAGCAGGGCTGGTCGGACGTGCCCGGGCTGACGGTTCCCGGGGCGGCCCCGGTCCTGCCGGGCTAGCTGTCACACCCGGGCGGCACACTGACGCCATGCTCGACCTGTTCCTGCCGGCCGAATGCGGCGGCTGCGGGGCGCCGACGACCCGCTGGTGCGACGCGTGCGCCGTCGAACTGTCGGTGAGCGCCGATCAGCCGCATGTGGTGAACCCGCGCATCGACCCGGAGGTTCCGGTGTTCGCGCTGGGCCGCTACGCCAACGCGCGCCGGCACGCGATCCTGGCGCTCAAGGAGCAGGGCCGCGCCGATCTTGTCGAACCGCTGGCGCGCGCGCTGGCCATCGGGGTGCACAGGCTGCTGTCGTGGGGGATCGTGTCGACCCCGCTGACCGTCGTGCCAGCACCGACCCGGCGTTCGGCCGCGCGCCGGCGCGGCGGTGACCCGGTCGCCCGGCTGGCGCGCGCCGCGGTGGCGCGGCATCCCGACATCACCGTCGTGCCGGCCTTGCGGCTCAAGGCGCTGACGCGAGATTCGGTGGGTCTGGGCACGACCGCGCGCCAGCGCAACATCGCCGGCCGGGTGGTGCTGCGCGGCTCGCCGCCGCGCGGCGAAGTCATGCTCGTCGACGACATCGTCACCACCGGCGCGACGGCGCGCGAATCGGTGCGGATCCTTCAGGCCGTCGGGGTTCGGGTCACCGCGGTGCTAACGATCGCCGCGGTCTGAATCGGCCGCGGCCGCGCGCAACCCATGAACCAGCCAAGAGCTTGTGAAGAACATGCAACAGCTCGACCAAATTAGTGGCATCGGCAGGCGAACACGAGCTAACGTCGAAAACAACGAAGAACGACTCATCGGTCTGACTCACTGGTCGCGAATTTCCAGGTGAGACCCATCCGCGGGAAGGGGTGAGTAATCGACACCTTGCTCCGGCGGGCAGCCTGCGGCGGTAGCCAGTCTCGAACCGCTCCCACCTCGTCGGCGCATTAAGCAGCCAGGCACGCAGGGCGCGTGTGACGTGAAAAAGAGAAACGAGTTGTCACGTATGTCAAGGCTATCCGTGGATTCCGGTCAGATTCTGGACCAACCGCCCGTCACCGATGGGCAAGCCCCACCGACAACCACCGCCGACGTTGTGTTCAAGGGCCGCAACGTGGAAATCCCCGATCATTACCGTCTGTACGTCTCGCAAAAGCTCGCCCGCCTCGAGCGGTTCGATCGCTCCATTTATCTCTTCGATGTCGAGCTCAAGCACGCGCCCAACCGGCGTCAGCGAAAATCCTGTCAGCGCGTCGAGATCACTGCCCGTGGCCGCGGCCCGGTGACGAGGGCGGAAGCCTGCGCCAATAGTTTCTACGCCGCGTTCGAGTCCGCGGTCGACAAACTGGAGAATCGGCTGCGCCGCGTCAAGGACCGCCGCAAGGTGCACTACGGCGACAAGACCCCGGTGTCACTGGCCGCCGCGACGGCGGTGCCACCCGTCCCGCCGCGCAGCGCGCCGCAACCCGCGCCGGCCGAGCACGACGGCGTGGAGGCCGACCACGAGCCCGGGCGAATCGTGCGGACCAAGGAGCACCCGGCCACGCCGATGACGGTCGACGACGCCCTCTACGAGATGGAACTCGTCGGACACGACTTCTTCTTGTTCCACGACAAGCAGACCGAACGGCCCTGTGTGGTGTACCGACGCCACGCCTACGACTACGGGCTGATCAGGCTCTCCTGAGAGGGTTGGTCGGGCGGCGACCCGCTACGCCCGGCGTTGCCGCGCTTGCGATCGCCGCTACGGCGGCCATCCGGGCGTCGTCGCCTACCATGGGAGTCGCTCAATGCAAGACTCCTACCAACAGGGGACATAGCTGTGCTGTCGAAGTTGCTGCGCCTCGGCGAAGGTCGCATGCTCAAGCGTCTCAAGCGGGTGTCTGACTACGTCAACACCTTGTCCGACGAGATCGAGAAGCTCACCGACGCCGAATTGCGGGCCAAGACCGACGAGTTCAAGAAGCGGCACGCCGACGGCGAAAGCCTCGACGACCTGCTGCCGGAAGCGTTCGCGGTGGCCCGCGAAGCGGCCTGGCGGGTCCTCGACCAGCGGCCCTTCGACGTGCAGGTGATGGGCGCCGCGGCGCTGCACTTCGGCAACGTCGCCGAGATGAAGACCGGTGAGGGCAAGACGCTGACCTCGGTGCTGCCCGCCTACCTGAACGGCATCGGCGGCAAGGGCGTGCACGTCGTCACCGTCAACGACTACCTGGCCAAACGTGACAGCGAGTGGATGGGCCGCGTGCACCGCTTCCTGGGCCTGGACGTCGGCGTGATCCTCGCCCAGATGACACCCGACGAGCGCCGGGTCGCCTACAGCGCCGACATCACCTACGGCACCAACAACGAGTTCGGGTTCGACTACCTGCGCGACAACATGGCGCACTCGCTCGACGACCTGGTGCAGCGCGGGCACAACTTCGCCATCGTCGACGAGGTCGACTCCATCCTGATCGACGAGGCCCGCACCCCGCTGATCATCTCCGGCCCCGCCGACGGCGCCTCGAGTTGGTACAGCGAGTTCGCCCGGTTGGCGCCGCTGATGGAGAAGGACACCCACTACGAGGTGGACCTGCGCAAGCGCACCGTCGGCGTGCACGAGTTGGGCGTGGAGTTCGTCGAGGACCAGCTCGGCATCGACAACCTCTACGAGGCGGCCAACTCGCCGCTGGTCAGCTACCTCAACAACGCGCTGAAGGCCAAGGAGCTATTCAACCGCGACAAGGACTACATCGTGCGCGACGGCGAGGTCCTGATCGTCGACGAGTTCACCGGCCGCGTGCTCTACGGCCGCCGCTACAACGAGGGCATGCACCAGGCCATCGAGGCCAAGGAGCACGTCGAGATCAAGGCCGAGAACCAGACGCTGGCCACCATCACGCTGCAGAACTACTTCCGGCTCTACGACAAGCTCGCCGGCATGACCGGTACCGCCCAGACCGAGGCGGCCGAGCTGCACGAAATCTACAAGCTCGGCGTGGTGCCCATCCCGACCAACAAGCCGATGATCCGCGCCGACCAGTCCGACCTGATCTACAAGACCGAGGAAGCCAAGTACATCGCTGTGGTCGACGACGTCGTCGAGCGCTACGAGAAGGGCCAGCCGGTGCTGATCGGTACCACCAGCGTCGAGCGCTCGGAGTACCTCTCGCGGCAGTTCCAGAAGCGCCGCGTGCCGCACAACGTGCTCAACGCGAAGTTCCACGAGCAGGAGGCGACCATCGTCGCCGTCGCGGGCCGCCGCGGCGGCATCACCGTGGCCACCAACATGGCCGGCCGCGGCACCGACATCGTGCTGGGCGGCAACGCCGACTTCCTCACCGACCAGCGGCTGCGCGAGCGCGGCCTCGACCCGGTCGAAACGCCCGAGGAGTACGACGCCGCCTGGCACGAGGAATTGCCCAAGGTCAAGGACGAGGTCAGCGCCGAGGCCGCCGAGGTGATCGAGGCCGGCGGCCTGTACGTGCTGGGCACCGAACGCCACGAGTCGCGCCGCATCGACAACCAGCTGCGCGGCCGGTCCGGCCGGCAGGGTGACCCGGGAGAGTCGCGGTTCTACCTGTCGCTGGGCGACGAACTCATGCGCCGCTTCAACGGTGCCGCGCTCGAGGCGATGCTCAACCGGCTGAACCTGCCCGACGACGTGCCCATCGAGGCCAAGATGGTCACCCGCGCGATCAAGAGCGCTCAGACCCAGGTGGAGCAGCAGAACTTCGAGGTCCGCAAGAACGTCCTGAAGTACGACGAGGTGATGAACCAGCAGCGCAAGGTGATCTACGCCGAGCGCCGCCGCATCCTGGAGGGCGAAAACCTCAAGGAGCAGGCGCTGGACATGGTCCGCGACGTGGTCACCGCCTATGTCAACGGCGCGACCGCCGATGGCTATGCCGAGGATTGGGACCTGGAGGCCCTGTGGACGGCGCTGAAGACGCTGTACCCGGTGGGCATCGACCATGCGCCGCTGACCCAACACGACGCCGACTCCGAGCGCGACGACCTCACCCGCGAGGAATTGCTCGAGGCGCTGTTGAAGGACGCCGAAAATGCCTACGCCACAAGGGAAGCCGAGCTCGAGGGGATCGCCGGCGAGGGCGCGATGCGCCAGCTGGAACGCAACGTGCTGCTCAACGTCATCGACCGCAAATGGCGCGAGCACCTCTACGAGATGGACTACCTCAAGGAGGGCATCGGGCTGCGCGCGATGGCGCAGCGCGATCCGTTGGTGGAGTACCAGCGCGAGGGCTACGACATGTTCATGGCGATGCTCGACGGCATGAAGGAGGAGTCGGTCGGATTCCTGTTCAATGTCACCGTCGAGGCGGTGCCCAGCCCGCAGGTCGCACCGGTCGAAGCTCCCGAGGGGCTGGAAGAATTCGCCACCGCGGCGGCTGTGCAGCAGGGCGGCGCGGCGACGGCTGTGCGCGAGGAGGCGCCAACCCAGTTGCGCGCCAAGGGAATTGACAACGAGGCGCCGGCCATGAGCTACTCGGGTCCGTCCGAGGACGGCTCGGCGGCGGTGCAGCGCAACGGCGGCGATGGCAAGACCCCGGCCGGGGTGCCCGGCGGCGCCAGCCGGCGTGAGCGCCGCGCCGCGGCGAGGCAACAGGGCCGCGGTACCAAGTCACCCAAGTCGGTCAAGCGGCGCTAGCGCCGCAAGCCTTCCGCGCACTCCCGCCTTCCGCGCGAGTGTGCGGCCCGCCGCACACTCGGCACCGAAGGCGCGGCAGGCCGCACACTCGTGGCCAAATTGGGGCATCCGCCCCATGCGCCGCGGCGGTGAGCGCGCGCAGGCTTCGTGCATGAGAAGTTCACGCACCCCGCTCGACGCCGCCACCGCCGTCCTGCAGCACCCCGTCCTGCCCGCCGGAAGCGACGAACGCTTCGTCGGCTTTGGCGTGATGGGCCTCCCGTTCGCCAGCGGACATTACCTGGCGCTGCGGCAGTTTCCGGCGACGTCGTTCTCGCCCGGCTATCGATCGGTGTGGCATCGAGACCCCGACGGTGTCTGGACGTTTTACGCGACGACGCCCGGGCCGCAGAGCTGCGCCCGGTTCTTCAGCGCGGCCACCCCGCACGACGCGGTCCAATGCGACATCGACGTCGCGTGGGTCACCCCGTGGTCGCTGTTCGTGCAGATCCCGAATTTGCTTGCCTGGCAGGTGGATATCCGCGCCACCACGTCGACGCGAGTGATGAGCGCGGTCGGCGGACGGTTGCCGGCGCGGGCCTGGACCAACCGGGCGGCCCTGGCTGTGCTCGGTCGAGTCGCCGGCCCGACCTTGCGCGCCGGCCGGGTCCGGCTGTCCGGAATCGCGCCCAATGGCCAGCGATTCATGATCGCGCCCACGCGGGTGTGGGCGGTAGCCAGCTCGCGCGCGGTGCTGAGCGACGTCGACCTGGGACCGGTGGGACCGCTACAGCGGCAGGCGAGCCTGGGTGGCTTCCGGCCGCCGCAACGCGGCGTGTTCGCGGTGGGCTCCGGGCATTTCGAGACGTTCGACGCGGCCCGCCATCAAATCGTGCGGCGCACTATTCCAATTGGATGACCCCGCGGCGATTAGCTGGGCACAATGAACCTCATGTCGGCGCCTGAATTACCCACCCGCGCGGAGTTGCTGGCGGCGTTGTCGGTGGCGATCGACCTCGGCCTCGGCCAGCCCGCCGAGCACATGCTGCGCGCGGCGCTTATCGCGACCAGGCTGGCCGACCGGCTCGGCCTGGACGGCGACCAGCGCGACTGCGCCTACTACACCACCCTGATCATGTGGATCGGCTGCCACGCGGACTCCCACGAATATGCGCG
Organism: Mycobacterium sp. 852002-51971_SCH5477799-a; assembly: GCF_001667145.1. Lineage (GTDB taxonomy): Bacteria > Actinomycetota > Actinomycetes > Mycobacteriales > Mycobacteriaceae > Mycobacterium. The sequence continues at coordinate 71,633 of NZ_LZIF01000087.1, read as the reverse complement.
ATGGTTCGGCGACGACATCGCCGTGCGCCACGACTCGTATCTGATCGACTGGTCCGGCATCCCGTACCTGCGCTTCCTGGCGAGCAACGTGGGGCGCGGCCAGCCCCTGGCACACCGGCTGAGCGTGATGGCGACGTTGTTCGCCAACGCGCGCGGTCACATCTCACGACTGATCCACTCGCACTGCGCGTCGGCGGCGCTGCTGGCGGACCGAATTGGCTTGGGCCCCAACGTGCAAGCCGCACTAGCATTCGCTTTCGAGCGCTACGACGGCGGTGGGCTGCCCGCCGGGGCGCGGGGGGACGACATCCCGATCCAGATGCGCATCGCCCAGATCGCCGACACGGTCGAGGTGCATCACCGCACCTTCGGCGTTGCGGGGGCGGTGGCCATGGTGAGCGGCCGACGCGGCGGCCAGTTCGATCCGCGGGTGGCCGACGCCTTCCTACGCGACGCCGACGCGATCCTGTCCGGCCCTCCCGCGGGTGATGCGTGGGCGGCCGCATTGCGCGAGGCGCCCGATCGCCATCGACGGCTCGACGACCAGTCGCTGGACACCTTGCTCCTCGCGCTGGGCGACTTCGTCGACCTGAAATGTCCTTTCACTCTTGGTCATTCGCGCGCCGTGGCTGATCTTGCCGGACAGGCCGCGCAGGCAGCCGGTCTTGAGCGCGACGCGGTCGCGCTGACCCGGCGCGCCGGCCACGTCCACGATCTGGGCCGCATCGGGGTGTCGAATCGAATCTGGTCGCGGCCGGGGCCGTTGAGCGCATCGGAGTTCGAGCGGGTACGGCTGCATCCGTATCTCACGGTGCGCATCCTCAACCAGGTGCCCGGGCTTATTCGGCTGGCGGAGGTCGCCGGCAATCACCACGAATGCCTCGACGGGTCGGGCTACCCGCGCGGCGTGACCGCCACCGCGCTCGGCCTGCCGGACCGCATCCTGGCCGCCGCGGTCTGTTACCAGTCCGCCTGCGAGCCAAGGCCGTATCGAGAACAGCTGTCACCGGCCGCGGCCGCGCGCCGGTTGCGGGGCCGGGTACGGGCCGGCGAGCTCGACCCGGTCGCCGTCGAAGTGGTGCTGCAGGCGGCGGGACAACCCGCGCAGCGGACGGCCGCGCGACCGGACGGGCTGACCCCACGCGAGATCGAAGTCCTGTGTCTGGTCGCTCGTGGCGCGTCGAACAAGCAGATCGCGGCGTCGCTGGTGATCAGCGAGAAGACCGCCCGCAACCATGTCGAGCGAACGTACGCCAAGATCGGCGTGTCCAACCGCATCGGCGCCAGCATGTACGCCCTGCAGCACGGGCTGGTGCACACCGGACAATGAGGCAATCGCCCCATGTTCTTCCGGGCCGATGAGGCGCACAATCAGCTAATGAAGCGTTACCTGACGGTCGGCTACGGCGCGGCCGCTTATCTGCTCTTTCTCGCCGTATTCCTCTATCTCGTCGCGTTCCTGGGCAACTTCTGGGTGCCGCGAACGGTCGATCATGGGCTCTCGGCGCCCATCGGTCAGGCGGTGTTGATCAACATGATCCTGCTCGGTGCCTTCGGCCTGCAGCACAGCGTCATGGCGCGGCCGGGATTCAAGGCGCGGTGGACGCGGCTGGTGCCGCCGTCGATCGAGCGCAGCACCTACGTGATGCTGTCCAACGTCGTGCTGGTGCTGCTTTATTGGCAATGGCGAACGATGCCGGCCGTCATTTGGGAAGTCGAGCTGCCGGCCGGGCGCCTGGCGCTGTGGACGTTGTTCTGGCTCGGCTGGGCCGTCGCGCTGGCGTCGACGTTCATGATCAACCATTTCGACCTGTTCGGGCTCCGGCAGGTGTATTTGGCCTGGCGCGCAAAGCCTTATACCAACCTCGATTTCCGCGTTCGGTTCCTTTACCGCCTGGTGCGGCACCCGCTGATGCTCGGCTTCGTCATCGCGTTCTGGGCGGTGCCCACCATGACGGCCGGACAGCTGCTCTTCTCCGTCGCGATGACGGGCTACATCCTGATCGCCACGCGATTTGAAGAGCGCGACCTGGTGGCCGCGCTGGGCGATGAGTACCGCGACTACCGACGACAGGTGCCGATGCTGCTGCCGCTGGGGCGACGGTCGCGCGGTCGCCCCACCCAACCGGCCGAGCTGCACTAGCTTTCGGGCGGCAAGAAGATTCGCGACCGGCGACCGCCGCGCCGGGCGACCTGTCAGGATTGACGTATGGATGTCAAGGAGGTGTTGCTCCCCGGGGTCGGTCTTCGCTACGAATTCACCGATCAGAAGGGCGACCGCATCGGCATCATCGCGCGGCGCAGCGGCGATTTCGACGTCGTCGTGTATGCGCGCGAAGATCCGGACGAGGCCCGGCCGCTGCTTCACCTCAACGATCAGGAGGCCGAGGCCGTGGCCCAGATCCTGGGGGCGCCGCGGATCGCCGAGCGGTTCACCGAGCTGGCCCGCGAAATCCCCGGACTCGAGACGGGGCAGGTGCACATCCTGGCCGGCAGCCCCTTCGTGGATCACCCGCTGGGAGACACGCGGGCGCGCACCCGCACCGGCGCGTCCATCGTGGCGATCGTGCGCAATGAGGAAGTGCTCGCCTCGCCCGGGCCCGCCGAGATGCTGCACGCCCAAGACGTTCTGATCGTCATCGGCACCGAAAACGGCATCGCGGGCGTCGAGAAAATAATCGACAAAGGCTGAGCGGGTGCAGATTTCGGGGACGCTGCTGTTGCAACTCGGCGCCCTCCTGGCCACCCTGGCCGTATTGGGCGCCGCCGCACGGCGATTCGCGTTGTCGCCCATACCCGTGTACCTGCTGGCGGGCCTCGCCCTGGGCAACGGCGGCATCCTGCCCATGGCCGCCGGCGGGCAGTTCATCACCACCAGCGCACCCATCGGCGTCGTGTTGCTGCTGCTCACCCTGGGCTGCGAGTTCTCCGCCGCGGAATTCTCCAGCAGCATGCGCCACCACCTGCCATCCGCGGGCGTCGACATCGTGCTCAACGCCGCGCCCGGCGCGATCGCCGGCTGGCTGCTGGGACTGGACGGCGTGGCCGTCCTATGCCTGGCCGGCGTCACCTACATCTCCTCGTCGGGCGTCATCGCGCGGCTGCTGGAGGACCTGCGCCGGCTCGGCAACCGGGAGACCCCGGCGGTGTTGTCGGTGCTGGTGCTCGAAGATTTCGCGATGGCCGCCTACCTGCCGCTGTTCGCGGTCCTGGCCTCGGGTGGCGGATGGCTGCACGCCATCGGCGGCATGGTCGTGGCGGTGGGCGCTCTGATGGCGGCGTTCGCCGTGTCCTACCGATGGGGCCACCACATGGACCGGCTGGTGGAACACCCCGACTCCGAACAGCTCATGCTGCGGGTGCTGGGCATCACCCTGATCGTGGCGGCCATGGCCGAGTCACTGCATGCCTCGGCCGCGGTCGGTGCTTTCCTGGTCGGCCTCACCCTGACCGGCGAGACCGCCGAGCGGGCGCGCCAGGTGCTGGGGCCGCTGCGCGACCTGTTCGCCGCCATCTTCTTCCTGGCGATCGGCTACTCGGTGGACCCGCACGAATTGGTTCCGATGCTGCCGGCGGCGCTGATCCTGGCGGCGGTGACGGCGGCGACCAAGGTGGCCACCGGGATGCTCGCCGCCCGGCACGACGGGGTGGCGCGGCGCGGGCAGCTGCGGGCGGGCACCGCGCTGATCGCCCGCGGTGAGTTCTCGTTGATCATCATCGGGTTGGCGGGCAAGTCGCTTCCCGCCGTCGCCGCGCTGGCGACGTCCTACGTTTTCATCATGGCGATCGCGGGCCCAGTCCTGGCCCGTTACACCGGCGGCCCGCGGGCGGCCGGCGCCGCACCGGCGACCTGACCGGGTGGCTGCCGTCACCCGATGTGCAGGGCCACCACCATCCACCGGGTTCCGCCCGCAGCGGCGACCTGCTCGACCCGGCAGGCGATCGCGTGCATCCGGTTACCGCGGCTGTAGGAACCGAAGACCTCGGCCGCCGAATCCGGCTCACGGTGACCGGCCGGCTGCAGCCGCATGCGGCGCAACACGGCGGCGTCGCGATTGCGGCTCGCGGCCGAACGGCCAACCGCGGCCACCGAATCCACCAGGCTCGGCGCCAGCAGCGGATTCAACTGGGCGGCGGGACGACGGCGGTCGATGACCTCGAGCACCCGGCGCAGCGCGGCGTCGGCGAAGACGGCCGCCTGACGCAGCCGCGGGGACATGACCGCGCCCGGATCCGGTGCCGGTGCCCTGCTGGGCTGCCCGGTATAGGGCCGCGGCGGTGCGTGGCTGCTGCGCCGTCGCAGCGTGGGTCGCGACGGCTGCCGGCACGGCGTGGCGGTGTGCGGCACGTCCTGCGTCGGTGGCTCGTAATCGGCGACTGGTATGACGGTGAAAGCGTCAGATGGATTCGCAACGGGACTACTGTTCAACGCGCACTCTCCAACTCTTCGGCCGGACCATCAAGCCTGCTGGAGAGGGGCAGACAGCGGTTAGTCAGTGGTCATCATGGCACAACTCGGCCGCACGCGTACCCACGCTGACTTGGTGCACGGCCACACGATTACCGTGGGCGGGACATCGGGCCCCAGGGGTCCAGGGGCCCCGCGCGCATGGGCGACGAACTGACCAGGAGGACAGCGCCGCATGGTGACTCGCTTGTCCCCGTCGGATGCGTCGTTCTACCGGTTGGAGAACACTGCGACCCCCATGTACGTCGGATCGCTGTCGATCCTGCGCCGGCCCCGTGCCGGCTTGAGCTACGAGACGCTCCTGGCCACCGTCGAGGAGCGGCTACCGCAGATACCGCGCTACCGGCAGAAGGTGCGGGAGGTGCGGGTCGGCACGGCTCGGCCAGTGTGGCTGGACGACAACGACTTCGACATCACCTATCACGTGCGGCGCTCGGCGTTGCCCTCTCCGGGCAGTGACGAGCAACTGCACGAGCTGATCGCGCGGCTGGCCGCGCGGCCGCTCGACAAGTCGCGCCCGCTCTGGGAGATGTATTTGGTCGAAGGTTTGTCCCAGAACCGGTTGGCCCTTTACACCAAGTCGCATCAAGCGCTGATCAACGGCATGTCGGCGCTGGAGATCAACCACGTGATCGGCGATCGGAAGAAGCGGCCGCCACCGTTTCCCGAGGACATCTGGATACCGGAGCGCGACCCGGGCAACACCCGGCTGGTGTTGGGCGCGATCAGTGAATGGGTCACGGGTCCGGGCGCCCAGCTGCAGGCCGTCGGGTCGATGATCGGCGGTCTGGTGACCAACCACACGGAGCTTCTCGACGCCGGCCGCCGGGCCGTCGACCTGGTGCGCACCATGGCCAGGGGGACCGCGCCCAGCAGCCCGCTCAACGCCACCGTGTCGCGGCACCGGCGCTTCACGGTCGCGCGGGGCAGGCTCGAGGACTACCGCGCCGTGCGCGCGCGCTACGACTGCGACGTCAACGACGTGGTCCTCGCGGTCATCGCCGGCGCGCTGGGGAACTGGCTGATGTCAAGGGGGGTGGCGGTGTCGTCGACCGCGACGGTGCGCGCGATGGCGCCGCTGCCGGTTTACGACGACGGCGACCTCGACGCGAGCGGTCCCGGTCAGGCGATCAGCCAGGTGATGCCGTTCCTCGTCGACCTGCCGGTGGGGGAGCCCAACGCCGTGGTGCGGCTGTCGCAGATCGCGCACGCGACCGAGTCGAATCCGACGGCCGCCCAGCTGGTGGACGCCAGGACCATCGTCACCCTGTCGGGTTTCGCCCCGCCAACCCTGCACGGCATGGGCATTCGGGTGGCGACCAGTTTCCCCAGCTTCTCCAAGCGCACGTTCAACTTGTTGATCACCAACGTGCCCGGTGCCCAGTCGCAGATGTACATCGCCGGCACCAAATTGCTGGAGACCTACGCGGTTCCGCCCCTGCTGCACAACCAGGCACTGGCCATCGGCGTGACGTCGTACAACGGCGAGCTGTACTACGGAATCAACGCCGACCGCGAAGCCATGAGCGATGTCGACCTGCTGCCCGGGCTGCTGAACCAAGCGCTGGAAGAACTGCTCGAGGCGTCCCGGTCCTAGACGGCGGTGAAAACCCCTGCGTGGCGCTATCATTCGTTGCTGTGAGCACCGTGAAGAGTGACCGCGCGCCGAACAAGAAGAAGTCGTCTTCCCGGGCCGTCGCCAAGATCTCCGACGACGTCTACGAAGCCGAATTGTTCCGGCTGCAAACGGAATTGGTGAAGCTGCAGGAGTGGGTGCGGCAATCCGGGGCGCGGCTGGTGGTGTTGTTCGAGGGCCGCGACGCCGCGGGCAAGGGCGGTGCCATCAAACGGATTACCGAATACCTCAGCCCTCGAATCGCACGCGTCGCCGCACTGCCGGCGCCCTCGGATCGTGAACGGGGGCAGTGGTATTACCAGCGCTACATCGCCCACTTGCCCAGCAAGGGCGAGATCGTGCTCTTCGACCGGTCCTGGTACAACCGGGCGGGCATCGAGAAGGTCATGGGATTCTGTACGCCGCAGGAGCATGCGCTGTTCATGCGGCAGACGCCGATCTTCGAGCAGATGCTGATCGACGACGGGATATTGCTGCGCAAGTATTGGTTCTCGGTCTCCGAGGACGAACAGCTGCGCCGGTTCAAGTCTCGGCTGAACGACCCGGTCCGGCGATGGAAGTTGTCCCCGATCGACCTCGAATCGGTATACCGGTGGGAGGACTATTCACGAGCCAAGGACGAGATGATGGTGCACACCGACACCCCGGAAAGTCCGTGGTATGTCGTGGAATCCGACATCAAGAAGCACGCGCGATTGAACATGATGGCCCATTTGTTGTCCACCGTCCCTTACCACGACGTCGAGACTCCCAAGGTCGAGCTGCCGGAGCGTCCCGTCGTCAGCGGTAACTACCAGCGCCCGCCGCGCGAGTTGTCGACCTACGTCGACGACTACGCGGCCACGCTCGTCTAGGCGCAGCCATGACGGTCGTCTATATCCCCGCCACGCTGCCCATGTTGGCCCAGCTCGTCGCCGACGGCTCGCTGCGCCCGGTCAACGGCACCGCGTTCGCACTGACGCCGAGGTTGCGCGAGGCCTACGCCGAGGGCGACGACGAGGAGCTCGCCGACGTGGCGCTGCGCGAGGCGGCGCTGGCGTCGCTGCGGCTGCTGGCCGCCCGGGAAACGGAAGCGGCGGAGGGCAGCGGCGCGTCATCGGAGTCCCTGCGGCCGCGGCGCGCGGTGCTGGCCGCCGAGGTCGACGACGTCACGTACCGCCCCGACCTCGACGACGCGGTGGTCCGGCTGTCGGGGCCGGTGCCGATCGACGACGTGATCGCCGCCTACGTCGACAACGCCGGGGCCGAACCGGCGGTGGCGAAGGCCATCGAGGCCGTCGACGCTGCCGACCTGGGCGATGAGGACGCCGACCTGATCGTCGGCGACGCGCAAGACCACGATCTGGCCTGGTACGCCAACCAGGAGCTGCCATTCCTGCTGGAGCTGATGTGACGCCGAATGTGAGGCGCTCCACTCGCCAGCGCTAGCTACGACACCGTAGGTTACGGTACCGTAGGTTTCGTGAAGCGCAGAGAATGGATCACAATGTGAGCGCAAACCAGACGACACATCGTGAGCAGGAGCTTCCCCTGGGCAGACGTAACCCATCGATCACGGGCAACGTCGTCGACACCAAGCGACCTGTTGTCGCCGGCGCGGACCGGCACCCCGGCTGGCACGCGCTGCGCAAGCTGGCCGCTCGCATCACCACGCCGCTGCTGCCGGATGACTATCTGCATTTGGCCAACCCGCTCTGGTCGGCGCGCGAACTGCGGGGACGGATCCTGCAGGTGCGCCGAGAGACGGAAGATTCAGCGACCCTGGTCATCAAGCCGGGCTGGGGCTTCAACTTCGACTACCAGCCGGGCCAGTACATCGGCATCGGGCTGCTGATGGACGGGCGCTGGCGCTGGCGGTCGTATTCGCTCACCTCGGCTCCGGCCGGCGGGGACGCGGGCTCCGGTTCGGCGCGCACCGTGACCATCACCGTGAAGGCGATGCCGGAGGGGTTCCTGTCGTCGCACCTGGTGGCCGGCGTCGAGCCGGGCACCATCGTCCGGCTCGCCGCCCCACAGGGCAACTTCGTGCTGCCCGACCCGGCGCCCGGGTCGATCCTGTTCCTCACCGCCGGATCCGGGATCACCCCGGTGATGTCGATGCTGCGAACACTGGTGCGCCGCAACCAGATTGGTGACATCGCTCACGTGCACTCGGCGCCCACGCACTCCGACGTGATGTTCCGGACCGAATTGGCCGCGCTGGCCGCCGAGCATCCCGGTTATCGGATGCAGCTGCGCGAGACGCGCACCCAGGGTCGACTCGACCTGTCCGTGCTGGATCGGGAGGTGCCGGACTGGCGCGACCGCCAGACCTGGGCCTGCGGGCCGGAAGGCATGCTCACCGAGGCCGAGCGCGTGTGGTCGGCAGCGGGCGTCGGCGAGCGCCTGCACCTCGAACGGTTCGCGGTGTCCAGGGCCGCACCCGCCGGCGCCGGGGGAACGGTTACCTTCGCCCAAAGCGGACGCAGCGTAGCCGCCGATGCGGCGACGTCGCTGATGGACGCCGGCGAGGGCGTAGGGGTGCAGATGCCCTTCGGCTGCCGCATGGGGATCTGCCAGTCGTGCGTGGTGAGCCTGATGGAGGGTCACGTGCGTGATCTGCGCACCGGCCAGCAGCACGACCCCGGGACTCGGGTGCAGACCTGTGTGTCCGCGGCTTCGGGCGATTGCGTGCTCGACATTTAAAGGTTACTCACAGGTAACCTACGACGTCGTAGGTTACGATAGCGTAGGTCTAGAGAGTTATGACCAAACAATCGACCGCAGGGAGATGACGACGATGGCGATCACAGACGTCGACGTATTCGCCCATCTGACGGACACCGATATCGAAAGCCTGGCCGTTGAGCTCGACGCCATTCGGCAGGACGTGGAAGACTCACGCGGCGAGCGGGACGCTCGCTACATCCGCCGCACCATCGCGGCCCAGCGCGCGCTTGAGGTGACCGGCCGGCTGCTGCTGGCCGCCAGCTCGCGGCGTTCGGCCTGGTGGGCGGGGACGGTGACCCTGGGCGTGGCCAAGATCGTCGAGAACATGGAGATCGGCCACAACGTCATGCACGGCCAGTGGGACTGGATGAACGACCCCGAGATTCACTCCTCGACGTGGGAGTGGGACATGAGCGGATCGTCCAAGCACTGGCGCTACACGCACAACTTCGTGCACCACAAGTACACGAACATTCTCGGCATGGACGATGATGTCGGCTACGGCTTGCTGCGCGTCACCCGCGACCAGAATTGGAAGCGCTTCAACGTCTTCAACCTGGTGTACAACACGCTGCTCGCGCTCCTCTTCGAATGGGGCGTCGGCTTGCAGCATGTGGAGCTCGGCAAGATGGTGAAGAAGCGCATGGAGCAGGACGAGGCCCGGCAAAGGACAGAAGAGTTCCTGGCCAAGGCCGGCCGCCAGGTGCTCAAGGACTATGTCGCCTTCCCGGCGCTGACGTCGTTGTCGCCCGGCGCCACCTACATGTCCACGTTGAAGGCCAACGCCCTTGCCAACGTGATTCGCAACGTGTGGGCCAACGCGGTGATCTTCTGCGGCCATTTCCCCGACGGCGCAGAGAAATTCACCAAGACCGACATGATCGGCGAGACCAAGGGCCAGTGGTATTTGCGTCAGATGCTAGGTAGCGCCAACTTCGAGGCGGGCCCCGCTCTGCGCTTCATGAGCGGCAACCTGTGCCACCAGATCGAGCACCACCTGTACCCGGACCTGCCGAGCAACCGGCTGCACGAGATCTCGGTGCGGGTGCGACAGGTCTGCGACAAGTACGACTTGCCTTACACCACAGGCTCTTTCCTGCTTCAGTACGCCAAGACCTGGCGCACGCTGGCCAAGCTCTCGCTGCCGAACAAGTACCTGCGCGACGACGCCGACAACGCACCGGAGACTCGCAGCGAGCGGATGTTCGCCGAGCTCGAACCCGGCTACCTGGGCACCGATCCGGCGACCGGCCGCCGACGCGGTCTGAAGTCCGCGATCGCCGCAGTGCGCGGTTGGCGGCGTGGGAAGCAGGCGGCAGCGGCCCGCCGGGCCGACGACGACCTGGCCGCCTAACTGCCCGTTGGCTTTTCGGGCCTGTCGTATGGAAGTCCTGCCGGCAAAAGAAGCTGAGCGGGTCGGCGCAGTCGTCAGGGGTGTGCGACGAGATAGGTCTCGTTGTTCAGGTCGGCGGTGAGTCCCTCGACATCGAAGGGGCGATCGAGCCGTGCGTGCAACGCCTTCGGATCGATCAGCAAGCTTATTTCTGCGATTTGACGGGCGAAGAGTCGTCCGATGAGTGGATAGATTCGGCGCATGATCGCCCGCTCCACGGATGTGCAGCGCGACGCGCAATAACCGACGTGGCCGATTTCGTCGGTGAGGATTTCGCTGTAGAGCAGTGCGATTCGTTCGGCGACCTGTGGTTCGTCGGCGAAAAGCCTGCCGCCGGCGCGGCGTAGTTCGTCGAACAAAATGCATCCCGCCATCTCCGCGGCTCCGACGAACATGAAACCGAGCCGTTCAGGCAGGAATACGTTCGCTTTGACGAACTGGCGTATGACGAAGGGCGGTGGGACGACCTGGAAGGTCAGATCGAAGACGTCTAGCGCGTAGGCCAGCAACCGGGTGTGGTAGTGCTCTTCCAGCTCGAGGTAGACGCGCTCGGGCGGCACGCTCTCGTCGCTGTTGCGGCCGTAGGTTTCACCTAGCCCCACGCCGAATCGCTCCGCCTGATTCAGCTTCGCGGTTGCCAACAGGAAGAGCATCTTGTCATCCAGGCCGGCTTCTGGTCGCCGGCGGCGCAGGTTGCGCAGGAAGGTCGCTCGGTCGGCGGGATGGGCCGACTGGACGGGATTGGATTGTATGTCGCTGAAAAACTGCTCGCGATTGACCAGCCGTCGGTTGAGCAGATCGGCTTCGCCGTCACGCTTGGCCAGGAAGTCCCGGTAGCCCTCGATTCCGGTCCGGCTCATAGCTTCTCCATTCCTTTGACAATCGTTGTCACATAACGGCTTAACAGCGCGGCATCATGGGCCCCCGTGGCCAGCAGCGCGAAGAGTCCGGTGAGGAAGAACGTCGCGAGTTCGGCCGCGTCGACGCCGGAGCCGACCTGCTCGGCATCTTGGGCCCGACTGATAGTTCCCACCAGAAATTGCCCCAACGGGTGCTGCGTGAACTCGTCTTCTACCGGACGGGTTGAGGAGAAATGCAATCCGAGCATGTCCCGAAAAACCGCTTCGCCCAAGCGGCTTTCGGCGCTGAGCACGTGATGCACCAGCTGGGTGAGCACCGATGCCAGATCGCCCGTGGCGTCGCCGAGTTCGCTGATGATCCGCATCTCCTCGACGCGCTCCACCTCGATGAGCACGTGCTCCTTGGTCGGGAAGTGAAAATAGAACGTCCCCCGGGCTACACCCGCATCGGCGACGATCGCGCTGACATCGGCGGCGGCCACGCCGCGCCGCGAGATCTCGGCCAGCGCCGCGTCGAACAAGCGCGCACGGGTTTCCAACCGGCGCGTTTCGCGGATGCCCCCGGCCGGCGAGCCGGTCGGGGATGGCGCCCGTGATGACTCCATGCAGGCACCGTACACCCCTCGCTGACAATCGTCAATGACGATCGTCAGCGAGGAATAGGTGGCCAAACTGATGTTCGCCGGCCGCCAAGCCTTCCCGCCCCGTCCCTGATCATCGAAGTCAGCCAGCGCGTAGATAGGCCCCCGACTTTGCCCCAATTAAGTGAATTCCAGCCAGGTTGCGTGAGGGCAAATCGAAGCGCACCGCGCTCGCGCAGCCGCCCGCTTGACGAGCCAAACGCCGGTTTCGCGTAGTCGATTACTCTATCGGCCGCCGCGGCGCCGGGCACAGACCTGTTGCCGGTGCAAGGAAAGGTGGTCCGATGTCCGCGTTCCAGCATCCACCGATAGAAACCTGCGACGTTTGCATCGTGGGAGCAGGCACCCAGCGCCACAACGTAACTGGGTGAAGTAGGCCCGGTCGCTCGCCCACCGGTGACCGATCGCGATCGTACCGTCGCGGCCGTCGAAGTTGGCCAGATCGGGCGGTGTCGTGACCGCGTCACGTCTGCCCGTGAAGAAGCGGCGGTCGAGCTATAGTGAATCAAAAGTAGACGTTCGTATACTTTTGTCTCGGCCCCGACATGCTTGGAGTGGCTACGAAAGGACTTTCCGTGAGCTTCAGCGACGACGAAATCGCCTTCATGAACAGCCAGCGACTGGCACGGGTTGCCACCGTCAGTGATGACGGCCAACCCGACGTGGTCCCAGTCGGATTCGAGTTCGACGGCACCTACATCAACATCGGCGGTTATCAGCCGTCGAAAACCCGACGGCACAATAACGTTCTGGCCGGCAACCACAAGGTCGCTCTGGTCATCGACGACTTGGTGTCCACGCAACCGTGGAGTCCGCGTTTTCTTCGCGTGTACGGCACGGCGGAAGTGGTGGACGGTGACCAACCGTATTTGCGCGTGACGCCGAAGATTTCGTGGAGTTGGAACCTCAGCGGTCAACCGCTACGACATGACGAATCATTCGTGCCACCCAAACGCACCGTCCACTAGGCGGTGTGCTCGACCTAGGAAATGCCATGACCTTCAATACCCCCAACGGCACCCACGGTGCCCGTCAGCCTCGCGCCGGCCTGTTGATGCGTTGGTTCAACGGTTGGAACATGAAACGCATCCGTCAAAAAGGCGGCAAGGTGATGGGAATGGACGCGCTGGTCTTGACCACCATCGGTCGCAAGAGCGGGGCGCAGCGCAGTACACCCGTTGCGTACTTCCCGGATGGTGATGATGCGTGGCTGGTGGTGGCGTCCGCCAACGGGGCGGCCAACAATCCCGCCTGGTACTACAACATTGCTGCGCACCCTGACCGAGTACGAGTTGAATTGTCCGGCCGCAAAGTAACTGTCGGCGCTCAGCAGCTCCACGGAGAAGCACGCGAGGACGCGTGGCGGCGCATCAAGGAAACGTTGCCGCGTTTCGCTAAGTACGAACAGCAGACAGATCGCGAACTTCCGGTCATTAGGCTGCGAGCACGCTCGGCGACGGACAGCGAGTGAGCGACGCCGGTCAGGCCCAGGATTCCGCGGGGGCGCCCGGGGCGGAGCGCAAAGGCCAGCGCACTCGGCGTCAGATACTCGAGGCGGCGCGCGCAGTGTTCGGCGACGTTGGATACGAACGCGCCACGATTCGCGGCATCGCGGCCGCTGCGGGCGTCGACAAGTCTTCGGTCATCAAGTATTTCGGCACCAAGCAAATGCTTTTCGAAGAAGCAGCCACCTGGACAATCCCGATCGAGGATGTCGTCTCTGGCGAGCCATTCCAAATAGCAGAGAACCTGGCACGCGGAATGCTCGCCGCCTGGGCCGCCGACCCGAACAGTCCGATGGCTGTGCTGCTGCGTGCCAGCATGACAAGCGAGGAAGCCGCCAACCTTCTGCGGACTCACATAACGTCACACGCGGTCAGCGCCATCGCCAAAACAATCGACGCGCCTGACGCACGCCTTCGCGCGGCGTTGATCGGAGCGATGCTCATGGGAGTGGCCAGCCAGCGTTATCTCTTACAAATGCCAGATCTAGTTGACGTCGACACTGAGCACCTGCTGCGGCTGGTGACCCCGGCTTTATGCGCGATAATCGACCCAACCGATTGCCCGCGACTAGTCAGATGAGGAGCCGCCGGTCACCTTTTGGGCCAGCGCCGCCAGCTTCTCGTCGAGTTTTTGTGCGGCGCTGAGCAATTCGGGATTGGGATTCACCACCATCAGCGACGACGGCTTGACGTAGGTCAGGCTGCTGTGGCCCTCGCCCTCGTCGGCGAGTAGCAGCTCCACCGGGGCGAACAAGCCGGCCTTGACGTCGTGGCGCAGCATGGTGATCGCTATCAGCGGATTACCGAGAATGACGCGTATCGTCTTGCGGTCGATGCCGGCCTTAATGACCCAGGCGCCATGGTCGAATAGACCGAACAGCATGAATCCGCTTGGCCCGACGTGAGATTCGATGCGCTCCCGATACGACTGCCAGTCACCGGTGGCCGTCGCGATGTCGTTGATCGGCACCGGCTGCTCGCCGATGTCGGCGAGCAATGCGGCACGCAGTTCGTCGTAGCTCTTGGCGCTGTCGTAGCGCACTCTGACGCCGTCGAAGCGGGTCTCGCGTCGGTCGGAGGCGGTCATCATTGGCTACAGCTTGCCTTGCCGCTGGTCCTCGCCGATTTTGAGTATCGGAGTCCGATTCTCCGGCTGGATCCGCTCCCAAAGGCCGCCGCCACCCAGCTCTCGCGCAAGTTGATCTTGGCGCCTGAACCACTCCTCGGCACTCCTGATCCGGTTCGGGTGGATCTCATCGAGCAGCGCATAATCCCGTTTGACTACTCGGTGTTTCCACAGATTCCAGAAACCGGTGAAGTTGTCGCGTACGTTCATGGTGCTCTTGTCTTTGCGGTCGGCGTTGTACCCGGCGGGCGCGTCGGCGATGACGCTGAGTGGACCGTTTCGCCAGTACGTGTCCAGGTCGGTGTCGACGTACCGCGCCGGATGCCCGGTGACCTTCTCGAACGCCGCGGCAAGATCGCCGTAGGCGATATCGTCGACAGCCACCTCGAGGTCCATGCCGTTCGCACGCTCGGGATGGTCGAAAAGCCAGCGCACGTAGTAACCGCAGTCCTCGAGCGACACGTGCGGCACCGCCCCGTCGCCGAGTGGAACACGCCACGTCAGGACGCCGTCCTCCACGGTGGGCGTCATTGGCGTACCCGGCGAGATCACCATCTCGATGTAGGGACCCGAGGTGAACAGCGCCGCGCCCATCCGATCGCGATTCACCTGATTTTGGAACAGGATCCACTCGCCAATGCGGCCCTTGCCGTCATAATGACCGGTGCGGAACCGAGAGTCGTATCCCGCCTTCTTCAGCCCGTAGTCGAGGTTTCCGTATACGAGAAACCTGACTCCTTCTTCGATGGCGATTTCGTAACTGCGGATTGCCCAGTAGGTCTCGCTCTTCTCGCCGGTGTTGAACCCGTCGATGTTGATGAAGGCTCCATCGCAACCGCGGAATCCCTCACGCAGCGTCGCTTCGTCAGCGAAGGACCCCTCCACGGCGGAGACGTTTTCCAGTTCGGACAATTCCTTGGCTCGCCGGCTGCCGACGTCGCGGGTGAGAAACCGAACCGAGTATTTCTTGTCGGCGACGAGCGCGCGGATGATGGGCATGCCCTGGGCTCCGGTGCCGCCGACGACGAAGATGTTCGAGGTGGTGTGAGGAGACATTGGCCGGCTCACAACCGCTCGATGATGGTGGCGTTGGCCATGCCGCCGCCCTCGCACATGGTCTGCAAGGCGTACCGTCCGCCGCGTTGTTCCAAAGCGTTGACCATCGTCGTCATGATCCGAGCGCCGCTGGCGCCCAACGGGTGGCCGATCGCGATCGCGCCGCCGTTGACGTTGGTCTTGGTCAGGTCGGCGCCGGTGTCGTGTGCCCAGGCCAGCACGACGGGCGCGAACGCCTCGTTCACCTCGAACAGATCGATGTCGGCGAGCGTCAGCCCGGCACGCTGTAACACCTTTTCGGTGGCCGGAATGACGCCGGTCAGCATGTAGAGCGGGTCGGAGCCCACCACGGTGGTGGTGTGGATCCGGGCCAGCGGGCGCAGGCCCCGTTTCTTGGCGACGTCGCTGGTGGTGATCAACACCGCGGCGCTGCCGTCGGACAGCGGCGACGAATTGCCGGGTGTGATGTGCCAATTGATCTGCGGGAAACGGGCTTTGGCCGCGTCGCTGTAGAACGCCGGCTGCAACCCGGCCAGCGTGTCGACCGTGGCGCCGGGGCGGATGATCTCGTCGGTGGCCAGCCCGGCGACCGGAATGAGCTCGTTGTCGAACAGGCCCTCCTTGGTGGCGCGGGCGGCCTTCTCGTGGCTGCCGGCGGAGAACTCGTCGAGCTGGGCGCGCGAGAAGCCCCACTTCGCGGCGATCAGTTCGGCGCTGATGCCCTGCGGCACCAGGCCGTCGGGGTAGCGCCGGGTCATGTCCTCACCCATCGGGTTGCTCCCCGGCAGCACCTGGGTGCCCATCGGTACGCGGCTCATCGACTCCACTCCGGCGGCGATCACCAGGTCGTAGGCGCCGGCGATCACACCCTGGGCCGCGAAGCTGATGGCCTGCTGGCTGCTGCCGCACTGTCGGTCGATCGAAACGCCCGGAACCGACTCCGGGAACCCCGCGCCCAGCAGGGCATTGCGGGCGATGTTGGCTGCCTGGTCGCCGACCTGGGTGACCGCGCCGGCGATGACGTCGTCGACGTGCGCCGGATCCACGTCGGTACGCGCAACCAGCTCACGCAGGCTGTGCGCCAGCAGATCTGCCGGCAGCACGTCGTGCAGCGCGCCACTGGCCTTGCCCTTGCCGATGGGGGTGCGGACGGCTCCGACGATGACGGCGTCGCGGACCTGATTCATGACTCCTCCTCGAGTCGCGTTGATCTAGGTATAGATCGCTGTACCCAGATAAACACCTCGGTATGCTTAAAGCAACCCAGCTGCGGAGGTGATTTAGATGACACTGCTGCAAGGACCGCTGGCCGACCGCGACGCCTGGTCGGCGGTGGGCGAGTGCGCGATCGAGAAAACGATGGCGGTCGTCGGAACCAAATCCGCGATGCTGATCATGCGCGAGTCCTATTACGGCACCACCCGATTCGACGACTTCGCCCGCCGGGTGGGCATCACCAAGGCCGCCACCTCGGCACGGCTGAGCGAACTGGTCGAGCTGGGATTGCTACGGCGCCAACCGTATCGGGAGCCCGGCCAGCGCGGTCGCGACGAATACGTGCTCACCGAGGCCGGCATCGCCTTCATGCCGGTGGTGTGGGCGATGTTCGAGTGGGGGAGACGTCATCTGCCGGGTCACAACCGGCTGCGGCTGGTCCACCTGGGCTGCGGCGCAGAGGCTGGCGTCGAAATCCGTTGTGCCGAAGGTCATCTGGTGTCGCCGGACGAACTCGGGATGCGACTGGCTAAGAAGTCTGGTTGAGCGCGGTCAGCAGCCGGCGCGCCGCGGCGACGCGGCGCATCGCGGGCCCGGTCAGTGTGTCCAGGGCGCACTCCGGGTCGGCCGGCGGCCCCATGTGCCCGCAGCCGCGCGGGCAATCCGCAATGGCCTCGGCCAAGTCGGAAAACGCCATCATGACGTCGTCGGGCTGGATGTGTGCGAGCCCGAAGGATCGGATGCCCGGCGTGTCGATCACCCAGCCGGTGGTGCCCAGCGGTTCGGTCAACGGCAGCGCCACCGACTGCGTCGACGTGTGCCGTCCCCTGCCGATGTCGGTCACGTCGCCCACGGCGCGATCCGCGTCGGGCACCAGGCGGTTGACCAAGGTGGACTTGCCCACGCCGGAATGCCCGAGCAGCACGGTGATCTTGCCCGCGAGCAGGTCCGCCACGGCGAGCAGGGGATCGTCGCGGCCGGCGACGACCACCGTCATGTCCAGGTCGACGAACTGCTCCGCGAACGGTTCCGGCGGTGCGAGGTCGGTCTTGGTCAGGCACAGGATCGGCGTGAGGCCGCCGGCGTAGGCGGCGATCAGCGTCCGGTCCACCAGGCCGGTGCGGGGCGGCGGATCGGCCAGTGCCACCACGATCAGCAGCTGATCGGCGTTGGCCACCACCACCCGTTCGGTCGGATCGGTGTCATCGGCGGTGCGCCGCAACACGGTTCGGCGCTCGCCGCGGCGCACGATGCGGGCCAGCGTGTCCGGCCGCCCGGTCAGATCACCGACGACGTCGACGTCGTCGCCCACCACGATCGGGGTGCGGCCCAGTTCGCGGGCCCGCATGGCGGTGACCCGGCGATCGACGTCTCCGCCCAGCACGCATCCCCATCGGCCGCGGTCGACACTGACCACCATCGCGGCCTCGGCGTCGGCGTGCTCGGGGCGAGTCTTGGTCCGCGGTCGCGACCCCCGACCGGAGCGGATCTTGACGTCGGACTCGTCGTAGTCGCCGGGCCTCACATGCCGTGCTCCAGCATCCGGGCCCACAGCTGCGGGAAGTCCGGCAGGGTCTTGCTGGTGGCGCCGATATCGCTCACCTCGACCCCGTCCACCCGCAGCCCGACAATCGCGCCCGCCATCGCCATCCGGTGGTCGGCGTACGCGTGCCACGTCCCGGCGCGCAGCGGCGTCGCGGTGATCACCAGGCCGTCCGACGTTTCCTCGCAATCTCCACCGAGGCGGTTGATCTCGGCGCTCAGCGCGGCGAGCCGGTCGGTCTCGTGCCCCCGTAGGTGAGCGATGCCGGAGAGCCGGGACACCGATCCGGGCGTCGCCAGCGCCGCCAGGGCGGCCACCGACGGTGTCAGTTCGCCGACCGCGCGCAGGTCGACGTCGAAACCGCCGTACTCCCCGGAGCCGCGCACCTCCAGATACGAATCATTCTGCGTGACAACGGTGTTCAGCTTGCCCAACACGGACAGGATGTCCTCGGCGGGCTGCACGCTGTCGGCCGGCCAGCCGGTGATACGCACCGCGCCGCCGCTGACCACCGCCGCCGCAAGGAACGGAACGGCGTTGGTCAGGTCCGGCTCGACCTCCCAGTGCCGCGCCGCGACCGGCCCCGGACGCACCGTCCAGCGGTTGGCCTCGGAGTCGTCGACGTCGACGCCGGCTTGACGCAACATCACCACCGTCATGGCGATGTGCGGAGCCGACGGCAGTGCCGCACCGGTGTGCCGCACGGTCAGTCCCTCGGCGAAAGAGGCCGCGCACAACAGCAGACCGGAGACGAACTGCGAGGAGGCCGAGGCGTCGATTTCCACGGTGCCGCCGGTGATCGAACCGACGCCCAGCACCCGGAACGGGAGACCGGAGCCGTCGATCCGGACACCGAGCCCGCGCAGCGCGTCCAGCAGCGGCGCGATGGGCCGTGCCCGGGCCTGCTCGTCGCCGTCGAACTCCACCGCCGACTCGGCCAGCGTCGCCAGCGGCGGCACGAACCGCAGCACCGTGCCGGCCAGGCCGCAGTCGACTTGCGCCGGCGTCTCCGGTTCGACGCGACCGCTGACCGTCAGCTCCGTCTCGTCTCCGTCGACACGCAAGCCCAGCGTGCGCAACGCGCCGATCATCAGGTCGGTGTCCCGACTGCGCAGCGCCCCGCTGATGGTCGCCGACCCCGAGCCCAGGGCGGTCGCCAGCCCGGCGAGCACCAACGCCCGGTTGGTCTGCGATTTCGATCCCGGAACGGTCACGGTCGCCTGCACGGGCTGCGATGCTACGGGGGCCGTCCACGTACTCATCGGTCCATCATTGCGTGTCGCCGGTTTCTGCCACCATGGAATCTATGTGTGGACGGTTCGCGGTAACGACCGATCCGGCCCTGCTGGCCGAGAAGATCAAGGCGATCGACGAGGCGACCGCCGCCGACGCTCCCGCGCCCAACTACAACGTCGCCCCGACCTCGACCATCGCGACCGTCGTCAGCAGGCATTCCGAGCCCGACGACCAGCCGACGCGGCGGGTGCGGCTGATGCGCTGGGGGTTGGTGCCGCCCTGGGCCAAGACCGGCGCCGACGGTGCGCCCGACACCAAGGGCCCGATGTTGATCAACGCCCGCGCGGACAAAGTCACCACGTCGCCCGCCTTCCGGACCAGCGCCAAGTCCAAGCGCTGCCTGATCCCGATGGATGGCTACTACGAATGGCGGGTCAATTCGGACGATGCCGCCGGGAAGAAGACCCGCAAGACGCCGTTTTTCATGTACTCCGAAGACGGGGAGCCGCTGTTCATGGCGGGCCTGTGGTCGGTCTGGAAGCCGGCCAAGGACGCTGCGCCGCTGTTGAGCTGCACCATCATCACCACCGATGCGCCGGGCGAACTGGCGCAGATCCACGATCGGATGCCCCTGGTGATGCCCGAACGCGATTGGGACCGGTGGTTGGATCCGGACGCCGCGATCGATGAGGGCCTGCTGGCCCGCACACCCGATGTGCGCGCCATTCGGATGCGCGAGGTATCGACGTTGGTCAACAACGTTCGCAACAACGGTCCGCAGTTGCTCGAACCGGCCGAGGCGCAGCCCGAGCAGATGAAAATCCTTTAGCTTTGCTTTAGCGCAAGGTTCAACGGTGCGTTGTTCGCCGGTCCCTCATGACTCGATTGAGCAACGGTTTTGCGGCACATACATACCTTTTTCTCCCTGGCGTGGCGCGGGAGAACCCTGCGGCCTGACCATCGATCTCATGACAAGTGCATTGCTTTGTCCCAATCTCTGCCCCGAGTGCAGCTTTCCCGAACTCGCACCCGGTCTGTGCTACTTCTGCGCTCCCGTTGTCGAACCGTCAGTCATCGCCCTCACGACCCCCAGGCGGCCCCGGGAACCGCGCGCCGACGCCGAACGTGGCCTGTCCAACAGCGCGGTCAGTCCCTTCGCGGTGGCGGGCTGACACAACAAGCTCCGGTGTTGGGCGCGGCCCGGGTGGGTGACTGTGGCTCAAGCCGAATCAGTTGCTGGGAAACAACTTCATTCTCCGCTCAACTCCGCTGGGCCGCGAGCGCCACCGCCGTGGCCACGGCTTCCAGCAGACGGCCAAGCTGCTCGGCGTCCCCGACGTCGCGATCGCCGGCGGCCAGCCGCGTGAAGACACCGGCGATGAAGGTGGTGACGGCTGCGGTCTGCGCGGCCAGCAGTGCCGGGTCGCGGATGTCCGGTTGCAGGTGGGCAACGGCGTCGCGGGCCATGCCGTTGATCCGGGCGACGAACACCTGCGACGTTTCGGCCAGGCCGGGGTCGCGGGCGGCGCTAAGCAACAGTTCGTGGCGCGCCCTGTTGAGCATGAGGCCCGGTTCTTCGGCCTGGATCATCGTGAGCCGGGCCAGGTGCGCGAAGGGGGAGAGCGGATCGACCGGCTCGTCGATGACCGACTGCAGGTTGCCCACATCGATCTCCGCAACGCGCTTGCCGACGCCGCGCAGCAGGGCGGCGCGGGTCCGGTAGTAGTACGACGTGGTGCCCTCCGGGACGCCGGCGACGCGGTCGACCTGCCCGTGCGTCAGTCCGCGCGAACCGTGTTCGGCCAGCACCCGGATCGCGGCATCGCACAGGTCGCGACGGCGTTCGTCGCCATTGCGTTTCCGGGGTCTGCTGGTGGCCATGTCCGTCCTCAGCGCAGCACCGTGCCGCCGTCGACGTTGACGACCTGCCCGTTGATCCACTCGCCCTCGGCGGAGAGCAGGAAGGCGACCAGCGCCGCGACGTCGCCGGGATCGCCGACGCGGGGTGCGCGGATGCGCTCGAGTGCGGCGGCCTGAAGGTCCGGCCACTGCGGCACCGAACGGATCGTCTCGGTGGCGGTGAACCCGGGGGCGACCGCATTGCACCGGATGTTGTCCTTTCCCCACCGCGACGCGACGTGGCGGGTGAGCGCACCGATGCCGGCCTTCGCCGTGGCATACGCCGGACGTGCGGGCTCGCCCTGGAAAGCCGCCGCCGAGGACATGTTGACGATCGCCCCGCCGCCGCGACGCAGCATGTGCGGGATCGCGTATTTCATGGCGGCCACATAACCGCGCAGGTTCACCGTCATCACCCGATCCCAGACGTCGAAGTCGATGTCGACCACGTCGGTGTCGGAGCGGATGGTGCTCATGTCGGCGCCCACGTTGAACAGCAGGTCCACTCCGCCGTAAGTCCTCGCGGCACAGTCGATCAGGCTTGCAACCGAGGCGGGATCCGCCAGGTCGAAGCCCACGTGGGCGGCCGTGCCCCCGGCCGCGGCGATGCGCGCGGCCGTCTGCCGTGCGGCGTCGACGGCCACGTCGCCGATGACCACCCGGCAGCCCTCCTCGCCCAGCCGGGCGGCGGTCGCGGCGCCGAGGCCGGTTGCGCCGCCGGCGACGATCGCCACCTTGTCCGCCAGACCGCGCAGTCCCATGAGCGCCCCTTCCCGCCGCGAAGATATTGACTTTACCTCTAGAACTGTAGAGGATCGCCAGTCATGGCAGGGATTCATCGGGAGCGTCCCGGAGCGGGTGACCTCGCGGCGGCGATGGACACCCCCGCGCAGCCGCTGGGCGACGGCGTCTGGATGTCGCCGGGCGTCTCCAACTCCTATGCGGTCGCGACCGACGACGGACGGATCATCGTCAACGGCGGGCTGGTCTTCGAAGGCCCGTTGCACCGCAACGCTTTTGCCGACGTGCCCGGCCCGACGCGGGCCATCATCGTCACCCAGGGGCACGCCGACCACTGGGGCGGGGTGAACTCGCTGCGCGATGAGGGCACCGACGTGGTGATGCACCGCAACTACCGGTACTGGCGCGACGACAACGCGCTGCTCATGGGTTATCGGGTGCCCAAGACGTCGTTCGCCTTCCAGAAATTCTCCGATGCCATCCTGCAACACTTCAAGACGATCGACCCCGCGACGATCGACTTCTCGTTTCCCGAGCCGGCCGCGACCTTCGACCAGCACACGAGCATGACGGTCGGCGGGCGCACCGTCGAGCTGGTGTGGACGCCGGGCGGCGAGACCACCGACGCACTGGTGGTGTGGCTACCCGAGGATCGAATCCTGTTCAGCGGCAACCTGTTCGGTCCACTATTCGGGCACGTCCCGAACCTGATGACCATCCGCGGGGACCGATATCGGGATCCGATCCTCTACATCGAGTCGCTGAACACCGTGCTTGAATACGGACCGCGGCGGCTGATCACGGGCCACTTCGATCCCATCGAGGGCGCCGATCGTATCGCCGAGGAGGTCACCGCGATGCGCGAGGCGATGCAGGCCGTGCACGATCGCACCGCCGAGCTGATGAATGCCGGCGCCGACATCCACACCGCCATGCGCGATGTCAAGGTGCCCGAGCACCTCGACATCGGCGAGGGCTACGGCAAGACGTCCTGGAATGTGCGGGCCATCTGGGAGATGTACACCGGGTGGTTCCGGCACCGCTCCACCACCGAACTGTATGGCGTGGCGCCGGATTCGGTTGCCGCAGACGTGGTCAGCGCCGCCGGCGCCGACGCGCTCACCGACGCCGCCCGCGCTCACGTCGCGGCCGGGCGGCCGGTGCAGGCCATCCACCTCACCGACCTGATCCTGGCCGCCCAGCCGATGCACACCGGTGCCCGGGCGGTGGCCGCCGACGCGCACGAGGCGCTGCTGGCCGACACCGAAAACTTCTGGGAGAAGGCCTGGCTCACCAAGTCGATCAACGAATTGAGGACGGACGAATGAACACCGTCAACTTCGATTTCAGCGGCGCCCACGCACTGGTTACCGGCGGCACCAGCGGCATCGGCAACGCGATCGCCGCCGCGTTCGCCGCTGCCGGGGCCGCCGTCACGGTGTCCGGGACCCGCGGCTCGGCCGCAGACTATCCCGAAACCGAGCTGGGCGCGTTCACCTACCGGCAGTGCCAGATCCAGGATGCCGAATCCGTTGACGCCCTGGCGGATTCGCTGGGCGACCTGGACATCCTGGTCAATAACGCGGGTGGCCCCTATCCCGCCGGTGACGAATACGACCCGGACGGCTACGTCGCGTCGGTGACGCAGAACATGCTCGGCCCGATGCGGCTGACGATGCGCTGTCACGAACGACTCAAGTCCAGTCAGGCACCGGGCGGCGCGAGCGTCGTCAGCGTGGTCTCGATGTCCGCCTTCCGCTCGGCGGTCTTCGTCCCCGGCTACGCCTCGTCGAAGATGGGCCTGATCGCTTTGACGATGAATCTGTCCCGCCGGTGGGCCAATGACGGGATCCGGGTCAACGCCATCGCGCCGGGGCTCATCGACACCCGAATGACCCACCCCGCCATGGGAATTCCCGAGGTGATGGACGTCGAGATCGGCTTCCACACCCCGCTGGGCAGGCCCGGCACGCCCCAGGACTGCGCGGGCGCGGCGCTGTTTCTGTGTACCGACGCCGCCTCGTACATCACCGGCACCACCATCGCCGTCGACGGCGGATACCTGACGGTCTAGCGCGATGAGCGACCACAAAGACCTCGACAACATCGCGACCGCCGAGGACGTTCTCAAACTGGCGGCCCGACGCACCGGTCTCACCGAAATCGACTCCGACTCATGGCGGGACGGACTGCAGCTCATCCTCGACGAGCTCAACACCGGCCTTCACACCGTTCGGGCGTGAACGGGTCCTCGACGACGCCACCAACGCGCTGGGGCGGCGCATGCAGGTGCACGGTTACATCCAGGCCCACCCCGAAGTGCTGGACGCGCCCGTCGAGCGGCCCATGATCGTGCTCGGCATGCCGCGCACCGGAACAACGGTGATCAGCTACCTGCTCGACCAGGACCCGGCCCGGCGATCCCTGTTGCACTGGCAGTGCGTGGACCCGATCCCACCCGCGGACACCGACACGCTGCGCACCGACCCGCGCTGCCTGGCCCTGCTCGAAGAGCAACGCAAGATCCTCGAACTGGTGACCCAGGCGAAAATGCCGCTGCCGCATTGGGAAGACGCCGACGGTCCGACCGAGGTTCTCGACACCGAGCGTCCCGAGGTCGGCCCGCGCGACGTCCTGGTGCGGATGCGGGCCTGCGGCATCTGCGGTTCCGACGCGTTCTACATCACCATCGGCGGCATCCCGCCGCGCCAGGGGCACACCCCGCTCGGGCATGAGCCGGCCGGGGGGGTCGCCGAGGTCGGGGGGCCGCGGACAAGGTCGCCGTCACGTTCTGCTGATGTCGGCGGTCACCGCGCCGGTGAGGCGGATCAGGTCCTGCGGCGCCACCGCGACCTCCCAGCCTCGGCGCCCGGCACTGCAGAACACCCGATCCCACGCCAGCGCGCTGGAATCGACGACCGTCGGCAGCGGCTTGCGCTGACCGAACGGCGACACCGCACCGAGCACGTACCCGGTGGCCCGGTCGGCGACCGGGGCGTCGGCCATGGCTGCCTTGGCAACTCCCAGCGCGGCGGCGGCCGCCTTCAGCGACAGCCGGGCGGTCGCCGGCACGATCGCGACCGCCAGTCCGCCGGGAACCGTGATGATCAGCGTCTTGAAGATCTGCCCCGGGTCGATGCCGCCGGCCTTGGTGAGCGCGTTGACCGCCTCCGCACCGAACGACTGCTCCCGCCGATCATGATCGAAAGTCAGGACTTCGTGCGGCACACCGGCTTTCACCAGCGCGGCGATGCCCGGTGTGGCGGCCACGACCTATTAGGGACCCGAATACCCCGGCGGGTTGACGCCATCCACCCAGAAGTCGACGCCCAGCTTCGAGCCGGGAATGCAGTCGTAGGTCGACAGGTCCGTGACACCGGATTCCACCAGCACGTCCTCGCACAGCAGCATGTTGCCGGTGAACTCCTTGGACGGCTTGTTGAAGATGACATAGGCCGCGTCGGAGTAGATCTCGGGCTTGCGGGCGCGTCCCATCGCCTCATCGCCGCCGAGCAGGTTCTGCACCGCGGCGGTGGCCACCAGCGTGCGCGGCCACAACGTGTTGGACGCGATGCCCTCCTCGCGCATCTCCTGCGCGATGCCCAACGCGCACAACGTCATACCGAACTTGGCCATCATGTACGCCGTCGGCTGCAGCCACTCCTGGCCCAGCAGCACCGGCGGGGACAGCGTCAGAATGTGTGGATTCTCCCGGCCCTTCATGTGGGGCAGGCACGCTCGCGAGACCGCGTACGTGCCGCGCACCTGAATGCCGTTCATCAGGTCGAACCGCTTCATCGGCACCTCGGAGATGGATCCCAGGTTGATCGCCGACGCGTTGTTGACGCAGATGTCGATGCCGCCGAACTGCTCGACGGTCTTGACCACGGCCGCCTCGACCGAATCCGGGTCGCGCACGTCTCCGACGATGGGCAGGGCCTGCCCACCGGCTTCCTCGAGTTCTTTGGCCGCCGTGAACACCGTTCCCGGCAGCTTCGGGTGCGGCTCGGCCGTCTTGGCGATCAGCGCGATGTTGGCGCCGTCCTGCGCGACGCGCTTGGCGATCGCCAGGCCGATACCGCGGCTGGCGCCGGAGATGAACATGGTCTTGCCTTGCAGAGACTTGGCGTGGGACATGGCGTCACACTAACGCCACGCCCGAACCGCACTGATCGGGGTCCGAAACCGGTCGCCAGGGCCGGCATCCGCCCGGCCGCGCTGTGGAAATAGCGAGGTCGCGCGCGGCGTTGATCCAGTCGGTTGCACAAGCGGTGGAGCGGACCCGGACGGACGGTGTCGGGGTCAGCGCTTAGATTAGGAGGAGCAGCGTGGGGTCAACGGCGACGAGCCTGTTAGGCGAGGAGCGGTTGGCTGGCTTCCTTGCGAGTCCGGTGGCGCTTTCCGTGCTCTCCGGCAACACCGCCGCAGAAGGGACCGGGTTGATCGACATGGCCGATGCTGACGATGGCCGCGATGGCGCGACGGGACCCGAGGTTTCCGAGCCCGCCGCGCCCGAAGAGACGGACGCGGAACTAACGGCGCGGTTCGAGCGCGACGCGATCCCCCTGCTGGACCAGCTTTACGGCGGCGCGCTGCGCATGACGCGCAATCCCGCCGACGCCGAAGATCTGTTGCAAGAGACCATGGTCAAGGCCTATGCGGGATTCCGCTCGTTTAGGGCCGGCACCAATCTGAAGGCGTGGCTGTACCGGATCCTGACCAACACCTACATCAACAGCTATCGCAAGAAGCAGCGCCAACCCGCGGAGTATCCGACCGAGGAGATCACCGACTGGCAGCTGGCCTCCAACGCCGAGCATTCGTCCACGGGGCTGCGTTCGGCAGAGGTGGAGGCCCTCGAGGCGCTGCCGGACTCCGAAATCAAGGACGCGCTGGCGGCTTTGCCGGAAGAATTCCGGATGGCGGTCTATTACGCCGACGTCGAAGGCTTCCCGTATAAGGAAATCGCCGAAATCATGGATACGCCGATTGGAACGGTAATGTCACGGCTGCACCGCGGCCGCCGGCAGCTGCGTGGCTTATTGGCCGACGTTGCCAAGGAGCGCGGTTTCAACCGCGGTCAGCAGACGCACGAGGAGGTGTCGTCATGAGCGAGTTCTCCGGCCAGGGCGGTGCTTCGCCCGACGCCTGCCCCAACGACGAGTCACACGGCAGCGTCGGTTGCGCGGAGGTCATCCGCCAGGTCTGGCTGCTGCTCGACGGTGAATGCGGCCCGGACACCCGCGAGCAGCTGCGTCAGCACCTCGAGGCGTGCCCCGGTTGCTTCAAGCACTACGGGCTCGAAGAGCGGATCAAGGCGCTGATCGCCACCAAATGCAGGGGCGAGAAGGCCCCTGAGGCGCTGCGCGAGCGGCTACGGCTCGAGATCCGCCGGACCACGATCATCCGGGGTACGCAGTAGCGTCCCGTCAGGAGTTGGGGCGCTTGCCGTGGTTGGCCTTGCTGTGCTTGCGGTCGCGCTTCTTACGGCCCCGTTTGGCCATGGTGAAAACCTCCGTGATTGCTGTCAAACTAGGCGCTCCGCGCCCGTTGGCTTGACGGCCATTGTCTCACGGGACGTCCTGTGCAGTGTCTTCGCCCTCGTAGGGCCCTTGCGGGCCCCGTGCGCCGCGGCCCCGACCGGCCCTGTGGTTCGATGTATCCGAGCCTGATGGGCCTGATTGAACCGTGATGACCAGCAGCCAGCCTGCGCGAAGGCCGAGACGAGTGGGGTGAAGATGGCGGAGGATGTGCGCGCCGAGATCGTGGCCAGCGTGCTCGAAGTCGTTGTGAACGAGGGCGACCAGATCGGCAAAGGCGACATCGTGGTGCTGCTGGAGTCGATGAAGATGGAGATCCCCGTCCTGGCCGAAGTGGGCGGCACCGTCAGCAAGGTCAGTGTGTCGGTGGGCGACGTGATTCAGGCGGGCGACCTTATCGCGGTGATCAGCTAGAAGTCGGACCCCTCGACCAGCCGCCGGGAACGACCCGGGGAGTAAGCGATGTCAACTCTCGGTGATCTGCTCGCCGAACACACCATGCTGCCGGGCAACGCGGTGGACCACCTGCACGCGGTGGTCGGGGAGTGGCAGCTGCTGGCCGACTTGTCCTTCGCCGACTACCTGATGTGGGTGCGTCGCGACGACGGCGCGCTGGTCTGTGTGGCGCAGTGCCGGCCGAACACGGCGCCCACGGCGCTGCAAACCGACGCGGTCGGCACCGTCGTCGGATCCGACCGGTTGGCACTCGTGGCCGAAACGTTCGCGTCGGGCACCGGCAAGCGCAATGACATTGCCGGACAACAGGATTCGTGGTTAACCGGCACGCACATCGAGGCGTCTCCGGTGCGGTACGGCGGCAAGGTGGTGGCCGTTCTCACCCACCATCAGACCGCGTTGGCCGCCGACCGAACGTCCGGTCAGCTGGAGATCGCCTACCGGGAGTGCGCCGGCGATCTGGTCCACATGCTCGCCGAGGGAACGTTTCCGGACGTGGGCGACGTGGTGATGTCGCGCTCGACCCCGCGGGCGGGCGATGGCTTCATTCGCCTCGATGTGCACGGCGTCGTCGCCTACGCCAGTCCCAACGCGCTGTCCGCCTATCACCGGATGGGCCTGACCACCGAGCTGGAGGGGCGCAACCTCATCGAGGTCACGCGCCCGCTGATCTCCGACCCGTTCGAGGCCCAGGAGGTGGCCGAGCACGTGCAAGATCTGGTGGCCGGCGGGCGCAGCATGCGCATGGAGGTCGACGCCGGCGGAGCCACCGTGCTGCTGCGCACGCTGCCACTGATGGTCGACGGTGCCAGCGCCGGCGCGGCGGTGCTGATCCGCGACGTCACGGAGGTCAAGCGTCGTGACCGCGCCTTGATCTCCAAGGACGCCACCATCCGGGAGATCCACCACCGGGTCAAGAACAACCTGCAAACCGTGGCGGCTCTGTTGCGCCTGCAGGCGCGCCGGACCGTCAACGCGGAGGGGCGGGAGGCTCTGATCGAGTCGGTGCGGCGGGTGTCGTCGATCGCGCTGGTGCACGACGCGCTGTCGATGTCGGTGGACGAACAGGTCAACCTCGACGAGGTGATCGACCGGATCCTGCCGATCATGAACGACGTGGCGTCGGTGGACCGGCCGATCCGCATCAACCGGGTCGGCGACCTGGGTGTGCTGGACTCGGACCGGGCCACCGCGCTGATCATGGTGATCACCGAACTGGTGCAGAACGCGATCGAGCACGCCTTCGACCCGGCGGCCGAAGAGGGCTCGGTGACCATTCGCGCCGAGCGATCCGCCCGCTGGCTCGACGTCGTGGTGCACGACGACGGTCGTGGGCTGCCGGAGGGATTCAGCCTGGAGACCTCCGACAGCCTCGGTCTGCAGATCGTGCGGACCCTGGTGTCGGCGGAGCTGGACGGCACGCTGGGCATGCGTGAGGCGCCCGTCCGCGGCACCGATGTGGTGCTGCGGGTGCCGATCGGCCGGCGAACCCGTCTGCTGCTGTAGGCGCGCAGCGCTCCCACACGCAAAGGCGCGGCCCCGACTTTCGTCGAGGCCGCACTATTTGCGTTATGTGGGTTATACCCCGCTGCGGGCTTTCGTCCGGGCGTTGCGGCGCTTCAGTGCACGCCGCTCGTCTTCGCTCATGCCGCCCCAGACGCCCGAGTCCTGGCCAGTGTTCAGGGCCCAACCCAGGCACTCTGTGGTCACCGGACACCGATTACAGACCAGTTTCGCGTCAGCGATCTGCGCGAGCGCCGGGCCGCTGTTCCCTACCGGGAAGAACAGCTCCGGGTCTTCATCACGACAGACCGCCTTGTGGCGCCAATCCATACGTCTTTACTCCTCACTGAGTGCGCAGCAAGGCGCACGGCCATTTTCTTCGGCTGTTTACGCGTGCAGAAGAAAAGGAGTCCGGACTCCTACGTAGTTTCTGCATGCAACGTTTTGATCGTTTCACAGGCTCAACAGATGTCAATAGCGTGAGTTCGCTCGTGGGCTATCTCACTTTGATCATCTCTTAGCCAAGCCCTCACTCCGTTGTACTACACTCCACGGGCTGCTTCACGGAAATTTTTACGCGCACAGCGCCCGAGCGCGGAATCAGCGCAGGTCAGCGCCATTTTTGTTGAGGCGGCGCTACCACCGCCAGCGCGTCCGGGACCGCCTTGAACGTCATGGTTTCGCGCACGCCGAGGTAATCGCCGTCAAACTGGCAGGCCACTGGCCCTGCGGTCGAGGTAACTCGGACGCATGGCAGGTCGTCCTCGGTGATGAGGTGCTTGAAGTCGAACGTGGGTCGTTTGGCCAACATCTGCCGCACGATCCTCAGGGTGGGAATCGTTTTCATGGTGGTGGGAGCGAACACCCCCAGGCCAGACTCGAAGCTGCAGCCGGGATTGGTCCACACCGGCCGTGCGTTGGCGAAAGTCCAAGGGCTGGAGTTCGACACGAACGCGAAGCTGATGCCGGTGATGGGTTCGCGGCCGGGAAGTTCGAGTGTCAGCATCGGTTCGCGGCGCGTGTAGGCCCACACGGCGGGCACCGAAGCGCGGATGTAGCGCCACGCCGAAACCTTGCCGCCCTTGTCCCGTTCGGCCTCGACCGCGGCCACCACCTCGGCGTCGACGCCCATGCCGGTGTTGAAGACCGCCCAGCGCTCGCCACAGTCGATCAGACCGATCCGCCGCCAGGCTTGGCGCCGCTGGTAGTCGTCGAGCAGCTGGATGAGCTGGTTGGTGGCCGCGACCGGATCCGGGGAAATGCCCAGGGAACGCGCCAGCACATTCGCCGAACCGCCGGGCACCACGGCGACCGCGGGTACCGGTCCGCTCGGAAGCGGCCCCGGCCGGCCGAGCAGGCCGTTGACCACGCCGCTCACTGTGCCGTCGCCGCCGTGCACCACCACCAGATCGATACCGTCGGCGACGGCCTTCTGCGCGAGCTCGGTGCCATGACCGCGATGGTTGGTGTGTTCGACACTGAGCTGAAGGCGGCTTTTGAGCGCGTGGGCCAGCAGGTCGCGACCGGCCGGTGTGGTGGAAGTGGCTGTGGGGTTGACGATCAGCACGGCCCGCATGAGCCACGAGCTTAGGCGCGCCGGTTAAGGCGCCGCTGTGAGGGAACCGCCGGGGGACCGGCGACCGCCCTGACTACGCTGACGCTGTGACGCCGCCAGCCGCTCCGATCACCGTTCGCCGCGCCGGCCTGATCGTTGCGCTACAGGGGATCGCGGCGCTGATCGTGGCGGTGGTCTTGGTGGTGCGGGGCATCGCGGGGGCCGATCAGCAAATGGTCAACGGCCTCGCGACGGCGGGCTGGTTCGTTTTGGTCGGCGCCGGGGTGATCGCCGCGGGGCGCGCGCTGATCCTCGGCAAGCGCTGGGGCCGCGGTCTGGCCGTCATCACCCAGCTGCTGTTATTGCCGGTGGCGTGGTACCTCGCGGTCGGATCACGTCAGCCGGGCTTCGGGATTCCGCTGGGTGCTGCGGCGCTGATCGTGCTGGGATTGCTGTTCAGTCCCGCCGCGGTGCGCTGGGCCGGCGGTGATCAGGGCGATTCCGCCAAGCCGGCCAACGACGCCCCGGACAGCCGATAGGTCGTCCATTCGTTCTGCGGTTGCCCGCCGATGGCTTCGTAGAGCGCGATGGCGTCGGCGTTCCAGTTGAGCACCGCCCAGGACAGCCGCGTGTAGCCGCGCCGCAGGCATTCGGAGGCCAACGCGGCCAGCAGCGCGCGGGCCAGTCCGCGCCGGCGAAACTCGGGCCGCACGAACAGGTCTTCCAGGTAGATGCCCGCCACGCCGTCCCAGGTGGAGTAGTTGAGGAACCACAGCGCCATCGCCGCGATCTCGCCGTCCACCTCGGCCAGGTGGCCATGCACCGTCGGCGGGTCTTCGAAAAGTGCTGCGCGGATTTGATTTTCGGTCACCGTGCACTGATCGGCGGCGTGCTCGAAGTCGGCCAGCGTGTGGATCATGTCGGTGATCGCGGCGGCGTCTTGCGACGTGGCACGGCGGATGTGGTGGCTCATCGCTCAACTCCCAGAGCGTTGAGGATCGTGCCGAATTTCGTTGTCGTTTCGGCGACTTCCTCGTCGGGATCGGACTCGGCGACGATACCGCCGCCGGCGCGCGCCAGCGCGCCCCGCCGGTCCGCCGAGAGCTGCGCGCAGCGCAGGGACACCACCCAGCGGCCGTCGCCACGGGAGTCGCACCAGCCCACCGCCCCGGCGTAGAACCCCCGGTCGCCTTCCAGTTCGGCAATCAACCCCATCGCGGACTTGGTCGGCACCCCGCCGACCGCCGGGGTCGGGTGCAGCGACAACGCCAAATCCATTGCGGTGCTTGATATATCGCGCAAACGACCGGTGATCGGCGTGCACAGATGCCAAACCGTGGCGGTGCTGCTTAACTGCGGTTCGGCCGCGATGGACAGGTCGTCGCACAGCGGCTCCAGGGCGGCCCTGATGGTCTCGATGACCAGTTGGTGCTCGTGACGGTTCTTGGCCGAGGCGGCCAGCGCGGCGCCGTTTGCGGCGTCGGTTTCCGGGTCGGCGGAGCGCGGGGCCGAGCCGGCGAACGGCCGGCATTCAACGCGGTCGCCGCTGCGCGCCACCAGCAGCTCGGGGCTGGCGCCCACCAGTGCGGTGCCCGCGTACTCGTCGCCGGCGGCGGTCAGGTCCACCAGATAGCCGTAGGCCGCCGGGTCAGCGGCAATCAACCGGCGCAGGACCACCCGCGCATCCAGCGGGGCGTCGGCAACCAGCCGCAGGGCGCGGGCCAGCACCACCTTGTCCAGCGGGTTGTCGGCCGCGGCCAGCTGCTCGCACGCCCGGCGGATCCGGTCGCGGTATTCGACCGGCGGCGGCACGGCCTCGGCCACCCGCACCGGCGGCAGGCCGCCCGACGGCCAGTCCGGAGGTCCGTCCGTGGCGTTCACCGCATCGGGCGTCAGTAACGCCGCCGGCCTGGTGACGTCGAAAGGCAACGCGCCCAACACAATCGGCGCTTCATCCGAGCGCAGCGCGGCCTGCGCGGCGCCCACGTCTGCGTAACGGCGCCGCACTCCGTCGGCGATCAGGGTGCCGGTCGGCCCGCACAGCGCGAACGGTGGTGCGCGATGCAGATACTCGACTCCTCGCGGCGCCGCGCGGCGCGCATCGTCGCCTTGGCTGCTCACTGACCGGTCAATCCGAGCGCCTGCAGCTGTCGTACCCCGTGTTCGAAACCGCAGACCGCAATCGACGCGGTGATCATGCCGAAGCGGCTGCCCTCGATCAGCGGCAGTTCGACCCAGCGCGTGATCACCGCCCGGGAGAAGTGGCCATGGCTGACCAAAATCACGTCGCGCGACTCCATGTGCTCCAGCGCGGTCGCGACGGCCGCGTCAGCGCGCTCGCTGACCTGCTCGACGGTCTCCCCGCCCGGGCAGCCGTGCGTCCACACCAACCAATCGGGCACCGTCTCGTGGATCTGTTCGGTGGTCAGGCCCTCGTAGGAGCCGTAGTCCCATTCCGTCAGCAGTTCGGACACCTCGTCGACGGACAGTCCGGCCAGCTGCGCGGTGGTCAGGGAACGCTGCCGCGGGCTGCTGATCACCAGCGGATCAACGAGTTTGAGTTCGCCGAGCACGCCGCCGGCCAGCTTGGCCTGCGTTCGGCCGGCGTCGGTCAGCTCGACCTCGGTGCGGCCGGTGTGTTGGCCCGACTTCGACCACTCGGTCTCGCCGTGGCGCAGCAGCACCAGGCGGTGGTTGTGCAACCCCATATCGAATGATTCTGCCGGACGACTCGCGGTGGTTGCTCAGGCCGCAGCGCGGGGCGGGCGAACGTGTCAGGATGGGCGTTGTTGAGCGCATGGGGATTACGCAGAGGGGAGAGCCGCGCCTATGGCTGCAAAGACCCGGGTACTGGCGGTGGCCAACCAGAAGGGTGGTGTCGCCAAGACGACCACGGTCGCGTCGCTGGGTGCGGCGATGGTGGACGAGAACAAACGGGTGCTGCTGGTCGACCTCGATCCGCAGGGCTGCCTGACCTTCTCGCTGGGCCAAGACCCGGACAAGCTACCGGTCTCCGTGCACGAGGTGCTGCTCGGCGACGTCGAGCCCAACGCCGCGCTGGTCGAGACCGCGGAGGGAATGACGCTGCTGCCGGCCAACATCGACCTGGCCGGCGCCGAAGCGATGCTGTTGATGCGGGCCGGCCGCGAATACGCGCTCAAGCGCGCGTTGGCCAAACTCGGCGACCAATTCGACGTGGTGATCATTGACTGCCCGCCGTCGCTGGGCGTGCTCACCCTCAACGGGCTGACGGCCGCGGACGAGGTAATGGTGCCGCTGCAGTGCGAAACCCTCGCGCACCGCGGGGTCGGCCAGTTCCTGCGCACCGTCGCCGACGTCCAGCAGATCACCAACCCGGAGCTGCGACTGCTCGGCGCCCTGCCGACGCTGTACGACTCGCGCACCACCCACACCCGCGACGTCCTGGCCGACGTCGCCGACCGGTACGACCTGCCGGTGCTGGCGCCGCCGATTCCTCGCACGGTGCGATTCGCCGAGGCCAGCGCCTCGGGCTCATCGGTGATGGCCGGGCGCAAGAACAAGGGCGCGGTGGCCTACGGCGATCTGGCGGTGGCGTTGCTCAAGCATTGGAAGAGTGGCAAGCCGCTGCCGACGTTCGCCGTCGAGGTTTAGTCGCGATCGCAAGCGCCGCGGAGCCGGCCACCGTCTGGGGTAGCTAGCCGAGCGCGACCAGGGTGTCACCGCGCTGTTCCAGCACCCGGGACCCGATCACGGCCGGGAAAACCGGTTTCCCGGCCGGCGGCGCGCTCGTCGACCGGTCCACCGGGATGTACCGTTCGTTGGCGCCGCCGAGCGGATCGTAGACCCCGATCGCGTCGGTGAGAGGCACCAGCAGCCGGCCCGCCATCATCACCCCCGGGCCCAACGGCGTCTTGTCACCCGCGGCGATGGTGTAGCGCAGCGCCAATGTGTTCGTGTCGAAGACCATCAGCGAATCGCCCGTCCACCAGGTGATCAGGCTGCCGGGGTGCGAGACCGTCGCCGAGCGCGACGGCGGCTTGGGCAGGGGGGTGCTCGACACGGTGGCGCCGGTTTGGTCGATCACGTCGACGCGGGGCTGCGGCGCGGGCAGGTAGACCGCGGTGGTGTTCTCCGCGACGGTCAGGACCCGGGCGCCCGAATCCGGCGCGATTCCCGGTTCGGCCACGATGTGTTGCTGTGGTTCATCGTCGTCTTTGCCCGGACGCAGCAGCACCAACCGCAGGTCGGCTTGATTCGCGCAGCTCTCCAGCACCGACACCGCCTGCGAGCTGGCCGCGGCCGAGATCAGCTTGCATCCGGAGTGCAGTCCGCGCGTCGACGGTTTCACCCGGGCGTCGGTCTCGCCGTAGGCCAGCATCCGGACCATGTCCGAACGCCACAGCTCCAGTCGGGTGTCGCCGACCGACAACACCGTCATGCCGTCGGAGGAGAGCCGCACCCGAGGGTCGGCGTAACCGCTGCGGGCAGGCCCGCGGCGACCGGTGGCGCCGTCCAGCGTGCTCACCTGGCCGCAGCCGCGATCGTCGCGGTAGACGCCGACGGCGTAGCGATACAGCCAGGTGACCCCGCACAGGTCGGCATCGCGGGCGTAGCTCCAGCGAGGCTGGCCCGTATCGGGATCGCGCCCGTCGATCTGGCGGCCCGCGGCGGTGATCACCTCCCCGCCGGCTACCACCGGGGCGGTGGTGGCCGGACTGGCAGCGCTCCACAGCTGCTTCAGGTCGGCGGGCACCTGGCGGGCCGGGGCCGGATTGGGGGCGGGAAAGGCCGCGGGCCTGCTGATGGTGGCGCGGGCGTCGCTGCTCCACCAGACCAACGCCGCGACTGCGGCGACGACGATCGCGATGGCCGCGGCGGCGACGATGTCGGCCTTGGTCCGGCGCTCGGGTCTGACCATCCGGCGGCCCGGGGGGCTAGTTGCTCTGCGTGGTGGCGGCGCTAGCCGCGGCGGCCTGCCCTTCGGCGGGCTTGCGACGCCGGCGCCGACGCCGGGTAGAGCCCGCGTTGCCCGGGGGCGAGGCGGCCGCGGTTTCCGCGGTGGCCTCGCCGTTGCTGCTGGCGGCCCCGTTGCCCGACGGGTGCGCCGTGACGGGCTGGCCGCCCCGGGTGCGCCGGCGGGTGCCGGAGCGGCGCGCGGGCCTCTCCGACTTCTGCTCCGGTTTCTTGCCGTCCCGGTCACTGCTGCGGCGCTGGCCTTGCGGCTTGCGGGCCGCGCCCACCGCGCCGGTGGTCTCGGCGGGGATGCCCATCTCGGCGTGGAGGTGCGGCGAATTGGAGTAGGTCTCGGCGGGCTCGGGGCAGTCCAGCCCCAGCGCCTTGTCGATCAGTGACCAGCGGGGTAGCTCGTCCCAGTCCACCAGGGTGACCGCGATACCGGTCTTGCCTGCGCGGCCGGTACGGCCGATGCGGTGCACGTAGGCCTGCTCGTCCTCGGGGATCTGATAGTTGATGACGTGGGTGATGTCGTCGATGTCGATGCCGCGGGCGGCGACGTCGGTGGCGACCAGCACGTCGACCTCGCCGGTGCGAAAGGCCTTGAGCGCCTTCTCGCGGGCCGCCTGGCCCAGGTCGCCGTGCACCGCGCCCACCGCGAAGCCGCGCTCGGCCAGCTCGTCGGCCACCTTCTGGGCGGTGCGCTTGGTGCGGGTGAAGATCATCGTCGCGCCGCGGCCCTCGGCCTGCAGCACCCGGCTCACCAGCTCCACCTTGTCCAGGGCGTGGGCCCGGTAGACGTATTGGACGGTGGTGTCGTGGGTGGCCGCCGAGTGCGGCGCTTCCGCCCGGATGTGGGTGGGCTGGTTCATGAAGGTGCGCGCCAGCGTGATGATCGGGTCCGGCATGGTCGCCGAGAACAGCATGGATTGCCGGTCGGTCGGGATTTGACGCAGGATGCGTTCGATGTCGGGCAGGAAGCCCAGGTCGAGCATCTCGTCGGCCTCGTCGAGCACCAGCACCGACAGCCCACCCAGTTGCAGGTGGTTCTGTTGGCTCAGGTCGAGCAGTCGGCCGGGGGTGCCCACCACGACGTCGGCCCCGGCGCGCAGCGCCTCGATTTGCGGCTCGTAGGGGCGTCCGCCGTAAATGGGGACCACCGATAGTGCCCGTTCTTGGCCTGTCTCGCCCTTCTGGGCGGTCAGGTGCTTGGCCGCCAGCGTCAGGTCATCGGTGACCTGCAGGCACAGCTCGCGGGTCGGCACGACGATCAGCGCCCGCGGTGTGCCGTTGAGCGGCCGCGCGGCGGTGCCGGCCGTGATGCGCTCCAGCAGCGGCACGCCGAAGGCGAACGTCTTGCCCATACCGGTGCGGGCCTGGCCGATCAGGTCGTCGCCCGCGAGCGCCATCGGCAGGGTCAGTTCTTGGATGGCAAACGGGGTTTCAATCCCCTTTTCGGCGAGCGCGCGCACGATTTCGTCGCGGACGCCGAGTTGCGCAAAGGTCAGTTCAGTTGTGCTGGTGAGTGCGGTCATGCGTGGGTAGGTAGCCTCTCGGTGACGTATCGGTGTGTGTCGGCGTTTCTCTATTCGCGGTCACGCGCGCACGAGTTCCGACTCCGATTTCGTCGCCGAGTCGCCGGCCCTGGCCCAGTCTGGGATGGCCCAGTTAGGGCGGGCCAGCTGTGCACGCACATTTCGCCGATAGCGGCTTGACAAAACAAATACGGCATCAATACGCCGCCATCTACCTACATGATAGCTGGTCGACAGCTGGCTCCCATTTTGCGCCACGTCAGCCGACTACAGTGTTGCCATGACCCGGCCCTCCTGCCAGCCCGCTGCCGCCGACCAAATCGACGATTCGCCCGCCCCGCGGCTGTCGGCCGATCACCCGGGTGTCAACGAGCTGTTCGCGGTCCTGGCCTACGGCGAGATCGCCGCGTTCTACCGGCTTACGGACGAGGCGCGCATGGCCCCTGACCTGCGCGGACGGATCTCGATGGCGAGCATGGCCGCTGCGGAGATGCAGCACTACGAGCAGCTGCGCGACGCGCTGGAAAGCCGCGGCGTCGACGTGGTGTCGGCGATGTCCAAGTACGTCTCGGCGCTCGAGAACTACCACCGGCTGACGATGCCCAGCACGTGGCTCGAGGCCCTGGTGAAGACCTATGTGGGCGACGCCCTCGCGGCCGATCTGTACCTCGAGATCGCGCATGGGCTGCCCGACGAGGTTGCCGACGTGGTTCGCGCGACCCTGTCGGAAACCGGGCACTCCCAGTTCGTCGTCGCCGAGGTGCGCGCCGCGGTGACGTCCAGCGGCAAGCAACGCAGCCGGCTGGCGCTGTGGTCACGCCGGCTGTTCGGCGAAGCGATCACCCAGGCCCAGTACCTGCTGGCCGACCACGACGAGCTCGTCGACCTGGTGATGTCGGGCGCGGGCGGGCTGGGCCAGCTCAACGCGTTCTTCGACCGGATGCAGCAGACGCACGAACGACGCATGCACGAACTGGGCCTGAGCTGAGGCTCGCAGCCGGGCTTAGCCGGCGCAGGTCGCCATGTTCGAGATGGTGGACGCGATGATCCGCTGTCCGGCGGCGTTGAAGACCGAGCAGTTGAGCCGACCGTAGAAGCTGGTCGCGACGACGGATTCGGTCTCTACGCCGGGGTTCAGCACCACCACCTTGGACCACGGCAGCGACACGTTGAATTCGGTCTGCGGCACGCCCCGCGCGTCGGTGTAGACGATGTTGACCAGGTCCAGCAGCTGCTTGGTTCCGGTCACGCTGTACAGGATGGTGCGCGGGTTCAGCGCTGCCGAAGGTGGCGCCGCCGCGAGCGGGGGCGCGACGGTGGGCGCCGCCACCGCAGGCGGCACGATGGGCGCGGCGCTGGGTGTGGTGACCGTCGTGACGGTTTCGGGCGGTAACTGGGTCGGCCGGGGGGCGGCGCTGGGCGGCGCGGATGCTTCGGTCGTCGCGGGTGCCGAGGTCACCGGGCGGGGAGCCGGCGCACCCACCGTGGCCTTGGTTGACGCGCTGTCGCCGCTGTTGATGATGACCGCGGTGGCGATGGCGCCCAGGGCGACCACCGCGCCCAGCACTGCCGTGGCGGGGCGCCAGCGTGAATCGGCCGGCCAGCCCGTCCAGTTGTGGTCGGCGTCCAGATGCGGATCGGTTTCGACGGCGTCGTCAAGCTCGTCCTCGGGGTAATCCCGGATCCTGTCGTCAAGGTGCGCCCACGTGGTACCCATGGTGCCGAAGTTAGCCATGTGAAAGCACGGATCGGGTATCGCGCGGGTGCCCGAGACAACCTGCAAGCGAATCGTTACCGGGCTGCGACCAAGGTTTCGCTGACCGCGAAGTGTGGGGACGCGGCGAGGTGAGGTTCAGCGGCGTCCACTAGCCTGCTGCTGACAGGGCCGGCACTTCAATACCTGCGCAAGGCTGCAAGACCCATGGAAGGGGTGACCGTGGAGGTCAAGATCGGTATCACGGATAGTCCGCGCGAGCTGGTCCTCGCTAGCACCCAGACGCCCGCCGAGGTCGAAGAACTGGTCAGCGCCGCCCTGAGCGACGGGTCAGGGCTGCTGCGCCTGAGCGACGAGCGGGGCCGCCGCTTCCTGATTCACACCACCAGAATCGCCTACGTCGAGATCGGCGTCGCTGACGCGCGCCGGGTGGGCTTCGGGATCAGCGCCGAATCCGGCAAGCACGCCGGCAAGTGAAATCAGGAGCGGGTAAGCGGCACGTGTGACAGCCCGCCCCAGGCGAACTGGACGGTGCCGTCGACGGCGTCCGCCTTGGAGATCGGGCGGTCGGAGTCCAGCCAATACCTCGCGCAGTCGACGCTGATGCCGACCAGACCAACGGCGATCATCCGGGCCCGGTGCGGGTCCAGTCCGGAATCCTCGCTGATCAACGCGAATACCGCGTCGATGCAGGATTCGGTGGCGACGCGAACCTGGGCGGCCACCTCGGGTTCGGTGACGTAGTCGTTCTCGAAGATGAGCCGGTAGCCCTGGCTGTCGTGCTCGATGAAATCGAAGAACGCCTGCACCGCGGAGTGCAGCCGGCGCCGGTTGTCGGTGGTGGTGCTCAGCGCGTTCTGAACGCCCGAGACCAAGTTGTGCACGTGCCGCGCCAGCACCGCCAGGTACAGCTCAAGCTTGCTCGAAAAGTGTTGATACAGAACGGGTTTGCTGACTCCGGCGCGATCGGCGATCTCGTCCATACCGGCCGCGTGGTAGCCGCGGTCGACGAACACGTCGCTGGCCACGATGAGCAATTGGCCACGCCGCTCGTCGCGGGGCAACCGGTTGCCTCGCCGGTTCGAGACCGCGGCTCCGTCTGCCGGCCGACCGCGGTCAGCCGATCGGACGGCGCGGCGCGCCGGCACCTTGGCGAGTTCGCTCATCGATTCCTCATCTGATTATCGGCGGCCGGTCCCTGGTAACGCGGAGTCAGCCGCTCGCAGCCCGTGGAAGGTACCTTACTACCCGACGGGTCGATGCGACCGTAATCGCGCTCGTCGCCGCAGGCAGAAGCGGTGTCGGACGGCGGATTCGGGCGCGCCACGGACGGCGCGGGTCCGACGCTGTGTAATCCTGGGGAAATGACCTCCCCCCGGCCGCCGCGCAGCACGGGCCGCGTGCCGGTGTTACGCGACGAGTGGCGAGAGCCGCTGCGGGCGCTGCGTGACCCGCTCGCGCGGGAGGCCGGGCGGGCGCGGGCCGACCGTGAGCGGCCGCGACAATGGCGCAAACAAACCTGGCTGGGGCGGTTCGTCTCCACCTATGGGTGGCGCGCGTACGCCCTGCCCGTCCTGGTGGTGCTCACCGCGGTGGTCATGTATCAGACGGTGACCGGTACCGGCGCGCCGAAGCCGACGGCCAGCCAGCCCATCCAGAGTCCGCCGGCGATCGGCGCGGTGGGCACGACGATCATCGACGCCCCGCCGCGTGGGCTCGCCGCGTTCGACGCCAACCTGCCGGCCGGGACCCTGCCCGACGGCGGCCCGTTCACCGAAGCGGGCGACAAGACGTGGCACGTCGTGCCGGGCGCCACGCCACAGATCGGCCAGGGCACCGCAAAGGTGTTCAGGTACACCGTCGAAGTGGAGAACGGCATCGACCCGACCATGTTCGGCGGCGACGACGCCTTCGCCCAGATGGTCGACCAGACGCTGGGCAACCCGAAGGGTTGGACGCACAACCCGCAGTTC
The DNA here is from genome assembly GCF_001667145.1 of Mycobacterium sp. 852002-51971_SCH5477799-a. Lineage (GTDB taxonomy): Bacteria > Actinomycetota > Actinomycetes > Mycobacteriales > Mycobacteriaceae > Mycobacterium. The sequence goes on along the minus strand of NZ_LZIF01000087.1, from coordinate 30,394 downwards.
GCGTTCATCCGGATCGACAACGGCAAACCCGATTTTCGGATCTCGTTGGTGTCGCCCGTGACGGTGCGCGAGGGGTGCGGTTACGAGTTCCGGCTCGAAACCTCTTGCTACAACCCGGTTTTCGGCGCCAACCGCGAGGCGCGGGTGTTCATCAACGAGGCCCGCTGGATCCGGGGAGCCGTGCCGTTCGAGGGGGACGTCGGGTCCTACCGCCAGTACGTGATCAACCACGAGGTCGGCCACGCCATCGGTTACCTGCATCACGAGCCGTGTGAGCAGCAGGGCGCCTTGGCCCCGGTGATGATGCAGCAGACGTTCTCCACGTCGAACAACGACGCCGCCCAGTTCGACCCCGACGTCGTCAAGGCCGACGGGAAGATCTGCCGGTTCAATCCCTGGCCGTACCCGATCGCATAGCCCGCCGCCGATGCCCGCCGCGCAGGTGGCGTGAGGAGAAGGCGGGCGATCGGCCTTGTCCCCTCCGATGCGCGTTGCCGCTCTGTCGGCGGGCTGCTGTGATGGGGGTAGACGCTTTCCGCTTGGCCAACCGAGGAGATGTTCGCAGTGTCAACGCCGCTGCCGCCTTTGGTGGCGCCCGCAGCTCACCTCAGTGGCGACGAGGTGGCCCGCTACAGCCGTCACCTGATCATTCCTGGCTTGGGCATCGAAGGGCAGAAGCGGCTCAAGAACGCCCGGGTGCTGGTGATCGGCGCGGGCGGGCTCGGTGCGCCGACGTTGCTCTACCTGGCGGCGGCCGGCGTGGGCACGATCGGCATCGTCGATTTCGATGTGGTCGACGAATCGAACCTGCATCGTCAGATCATTCACGGGGTGGCCGACGTCGGACGGTCCAAGACCCAGTCGGCGCGCGAGTCCATCGCCGCCATCAACCCGCTCGTCAACGTGCGACTGCACGAATTCCGCCTGGACTCGACCAACGCGGTCGAGCTGTTCGGCTCCTACGACCTGATCGTGGACGGCACCGACAACTTCGCGACCCGGTATCTGGTCAACGACGCCGCGGTGCTGGCGAAGAAGCCCTACGTGTGGGGGTCGATCTACCGCTTCGAGGGTCAGGTCTCGGTGTGCTGGGAGGACGCGCCGGACGGACGCGGACTGAACTATCGCGACCTCTACCCCGAGCCCCCGCCGGCCGGGTCCGTCCCCTCCTGCACCGAGGGCGGGGTGCTGGGCATCGTCTGCGCCTCCATCGCCTCGGTGATGAGCACCGAAGTGATCAAACTCATCACCGGGATCGGCGACTCTCTGCTGGGCCGGTTGATGATCTATGACGCGCTGGACATGACGTACCGCACCATCGCGATCCGCCGCGACCCGTCGGACGCGTCCCGGCCGAAGATCACCGAGCTCGTCGACTACGAGCGGTTGTGCGGTGTCGCGCCCGAGTCCCCGGCCCGCGCCGACGGGCCGACCATCACCCCGCAAGAGTTGCGCGACTGGCTGGATTCCGGCAGGAAGCTGGCCCTGATCGACGTGCGCGAGCCGGTGGAGTTCGACATCGTGCACATCGAAGGGGCCCAGCTCATTCCGCAGTCGTCGATCAATTCCGGTGAGGGTCTGGCAAAGCTGCCGCGGGACCGCCTACCGGTGCTGTACTGCAAAACGGGGGTGCGCTCGGCCCAGGCGCTGGCGGTGCTGCGCGAGGCCGGATTCGCCGATGCGGTGCATTTGCAGGGCGGGATCGTGGCATGGGCGCAGCAGATGCAACCCGACATGGTCATGTACTGACCTGTATGGCCTGTTGGACTCGTTAGAGTACCGGTGTGACAGTCGAGCCACCGCCGGATCATGTGCTGTCGGCGTTCGGCTTGGCCGCCGTGAAACCCGTCTACTTGGGTGCCAGTTGGGAGGGCGGCTTCCGGTGCGGCGAAGTGGTGTTGTCGCTGGTGGCCGACAACGCGCGCGCGGCCTGGTCCGCCCGGGTCCGCGAAACCCTGTTCGTCGACGGCGTCCGGCTGGCCCGGCCGGTTCGTTCCACCGACGGGCGCTACGTCGTTTCCGGGTGGCGGGCGGACACCTTCGTGGCCGGGGCGCCGGAGCCCCGCCATGACGAAGTCGTCTCCGCCGCGGTGCGCCTGCACGAGGCGACGGGCAAACTGGACCGCCCCCGCTTTCTGACCCAGGGGCCCGCCGCGCCGTGGGGCGACGTCGACATCTTCATCGCCGCCGACCGTGCGGCCTGGGAGGAACGGCCGTTGGCCTCGGTGCCCCCGGGTGCGAGGGTGGCCCCGCCGATGGCGGACGCCGAGCGCTCGGTGGAGCTGATCAACCAACTCGCCACCTTGCGCAAGCCGACCAAGAGCCCCAACCAGCTGGTCCACGGAGACCTTTACGGCACAGTGCTTTTCGTCGGCACCGCCGCACCGGGAATAACCGACATCACCCCGTACTGGCGGCCCGCCTCGTGGGCGGCCGGCGTGGTTGTCATCGACGCGCTGTCTTGGGGAGAGGCCGACGACGGCCTGATCGAGCGTTGGAACGCCCTGCCGGAGTGGCCGCAGATGTTGTTGCGGGCGTTGATGTTTCGCCTCGCGGTCCACGCGCTGCACCCGCGGTCCACCGCCGAGGCGTTCCCCGGCCTGGCGCGCACCGCGGCGCTGGTCCGGCTGGTGCTCTAGCGCCCGTCCGGAAACTTGTGGCGAACCTCGTGCAGCGCGATTCTGCCGTCGGTCGCCAGCACGCCTTCGGCGCGCAGCAATTCCAGCTGCCGGGTCGTCAGGTGGCGTGCGGGGCGCCCGGAGGCGGTGATCACCCGGTGCCAGGGCAGGTCCGAGGAATCCGTCCGCATGACCCAGCCGACGATGCGGGGGCTGGAAAGGCCTGCGACAGTGGCGATGTCGCCGTAAGTGACGACCCGCCCGGACGGGATGGCGGCGACCAGTGCACGCACCCGCTCGACCTGTTCGTCGGTCACCGGCGCCACGCTCAGCGCGCTTCCAACAGCTCGCGGGTCAGCGCCGCGACTTCGTCGGGCTTGGCGTAGGGCACCATGTGGTTGCAGTCGAAATCCAGCAGCCGGAAATCCGATCCCAACCGCTGGGCCAAGCCGTCGATCAGTTCGTCGGTGACATAGGGCGGGGTGGTCCGCTTGGCTCGCACCAGGACGGTCGGCGTCTTCGCCGGCGGCAGCACGGCCTCGCGGGCCAGCTCGCTCCAGTACGACATCATCGCCGGCAGGCTGACCCGCCAGCCGTAGCGCCCGCCGGGCAGCGTGATCAGATGCTCGTCGATCTCGACGTCGAGCAGGTTGGGTTCCACGTCAGACCAGGAGCCGTGCACCTTTTCCATGCGCGCTTGCGCGGCGTTCGGATAGTCGGGCGAGGACAGCATCCCCTCGGCGATCTCGCGCATCCAGCCGCCGTCCAGCCCGACCGCCGGATCGAGCAGCAGCAGCCCCGCCACCCGATCCGGGCGGACGGCGGCCAGGTGCATCGCCAGCCCACCGCCGAACGAGTGGCCCACGACCACCACGGGCGTGTCGGGCTGCTCGTCGAGCACCGCGGCCAGCGCCGCGACGTTGGCGTCGATGGTCCACGGCGCGGCCCACGACGACCGGCCGTGGCCGACCAGATCCGGTGCGGCCATGCCGATCCCGGGCAGAAAGCCGGACAGATGCCGCCAGCGCTGGCCGTGGCCGGTCAACCCGTGCAACGCCAGAGCCTGTGCTGGACCGGACGGGCCGTAGCGGTGCACATGCAACTTTGCGGTCACGCGTCGATGGTGCCAGCCGCCACTATCGAAGGCGGCGGGCGGTCCTCACCGGTCGTCATCCCGATCGTCCTCGGTGGAGACGATGTAGGCCTGCTCGATCACATCGGCCTCGTTGGCTTCCCGGTCCCCGGCGGCCACGTAGTCGATGTCCAGACCGGTCTCGTCGTCGGAATCCGCGGGCCGCAGTTGTTCCACCGCATCGCCCTCCGGCGCCTCGTCGATGGGAAAGCCGCGTTCGTCGTCGTGCATGGTCTTCAACCCCTCCTTCCGGTCTTGGTCGCTCGCGCTCCAGGGTAGGTGCCGGCCGGGTACGCTGAACCGCTCGATCTTCCTCGATTACCCAACGGGAGCGCTCATGGGCAGAATCAGGCGCGGCTGGGCGCTGTCGAAGCAGAGCTGGGAGGTCCTGAAGAAGGACCGCTCGCTCGTCTTCTTCCCGATCTTGTCCACCCTTTTCGCCACCCTGGCCACGATCGCGATCTGGGCGCCGACGTTGCTGGTGCGCGGGGTGTTCCAGGGTCATCAGGTGGACAACCAGGATCCCGTCTACTACATCGCGGGCGCGGCGACGGCATACGCGTCCACGTTCATCGCCATCTTCTTCAATGTGGCGCTGGCCGCCTGCGTGGTGCGCTCGATGCGTGGCGAGGACACCAGGGTCGCCGAGGGCGTCAGCGCGGCGGCGCGCCGGCTCGTTCCGATCCTGGGGTGGACGCTGGTGGCGACGACGGTCGGGCTGGTCCTCAAGGCGGTCGAGGAGCGCCTACCGAATTTGGGCAAGCTCGTCGCGGACCTGGTCGGCGCGGCGTGGGCCGTCGCAACGTTTTTCGTCGTACCGGCGATAGCGCTCGAAGGGACCGGGCCATTTCGGTCACTGCGGCGCTCGGTGGACACCATCAAGGCGCGCTGGGGCGAGAGCGCGGCCGGGGCGGCCACCATCGGGGTGCTGACGTTCCTGGTCGCCCTGGTCGTCGTGATTGGCGGCGTGGTGGGTGGCATCGCGCTGATCGCGGCTCGTCTCGCGCCGCTCGGCCTCGCCGTGCTTGCCGCTACATTCATGTGCGCCGTTGTGATCTCGTTCGTCTCGAGCGCGCTCAGCCAGATCTTTCGGGTCGCGGTGTACCAATACGCGGTCACCGGCGAGACGGTCGGCGGATTCGACCCCCGGCTGCTGCAGGCCGCGTTCGTCGCGCGCTAGCGGACCTGTCGGACCCTCGTGATGTCATGCCGTCATGGCCTACACGTGGGATGCCGAAGCGCGCACCGTCTTAGACTCCGGCGCGCGCGGCCTGCTGCGAATTCTCGGTGGGCCCGGCACCGGCAAGAGCAGCCTGCTGATCGACGCCGCAGTCGCCCAGATCGACGCTGGTGTCCCACCGGAATCTGTTCTGCTGCTTACGGGTTCGGGCCGGATCGGGATGGCCGCGCGCAGCGCGTTGACGACGGCGCTGCTGCGCTCGCGGGCCGGCAACCGTGGCAGGGCCGCCGTCAGCGAGCCGCTGGTGCGGACCGTGCACGGGTATGCGTACGCGGTCTTGCGGCGCGCCGCCGAACGCGCCGGCGAGGCGCCCCCGCGGCTGGTCACCAGCGCCGAGCAGGACGCCATCATCCGGGAATTGCTGGCCGGAGACCTCGAGGATGGGGAGCGTGCCGCGACGGCGTGGCCGGCCCAGCTGCGACCCGCGCTGAGCACCGCCGGCTTTGCGGCCGAGCTTCGAAACCTGTTGGCCCGCTGCGCCGAACGCGGCGTGGATCCCCATGAGCTGGAGCGGCTGGGCCGTCGTTGCCGGCGGCCGGAATGGAGCGCCGCAGGCCAGTTCGCGCGCCAGTACGAGCAGGTCATGCTGCTGCGCGCGGCGGTGGGCACCGCCGCGCCGGAGGCGACCACACCAGCGCTGGGTGCCGCCGAATTGGTCGGCGCCGCACTGGAAGCGTTCGCCGTCGATCCCGAATTGTTGTCGGCCGAACGTGGCCGGATCCGCGTGTTGCTGGTCGACGACGCCCAACAACTCGACCCGCAGGCCGCGCGCCTGGTTCGGGTGCTCGGCGCGGGCGCCGAATTGGTGCTGATCGCCGGGGATCCTAATCAGGCGGTGTTCGGCTTCCGGGGCGGCGAACCCGCGGGGTTGCTCGGCGGCGACGCACCATCGGTGACGCTGACGGCGTCGCACCGCTGCGCTCCCGCCGTGGCGCGCGCGGTCAGCGGTATCGCCGGCCGGTTGCCCGGCGGCAGCAGCGGCCGGCGGATCGACGGCGCCGGTGCGGGGGAGGGATCCGTCACGGTGCGTCTGGCCGCGTCGGCACATGCCGAGGCGGCAACCATCGCCGACGCGCTGCGGCGCGCACACCTGATCGACGGCGTGCCCTGGTCGCAGATGGCGGTCATCGTCCGATCGGTGCCGCGGGCCGGCGCGCGACTGCCGCGTGCGCTGGCCGCCGCCGGGGTGCCGGTGGCCGCACCCGCGGTGCCGGGCCCGTTGTCCGAGGAGCCGGCCGCGCGGGCACTGCTCACAGTGCTGCTGGCCACCGCCGACGGCCTCGACGGCCAGCAGGCGCTGGCGTTGCTGACCGGCCCCATCGGTCGTGTCGATCCGGTGTCGATGCGCCGGCTGCGCCGAACACTGCAGCGCGTCAATCCCATTCGCCCCCCGGGAGATTTCGCCGACCTGTTGGTCGAGGCGCTGTCCGCTGAGGCGACGCCGCCGGGGCCGCAATTCGCCCCGCTGCGCAAGGTCCGCGCGGTGCTGGACGCGGCGGCGCGCTCGCACCGCGCCGGTGACGACCCCCGCTACACCCTGTGGGCCGCCTGGCACCGGTCCGGGCTGCAGCGCCGCTGGCTGTCGGTGAGCGAGCGCGGCGGCCCCGCCGCGGCGCAGGCCACCCGAAACCTCGAGTCGGTGACCGCGTTGTTCGAGGTCACCGACGACTATGTGTCGCGCACCTCGGGTGCGTCGTTGCGCGGTCTGGTCGAGCACATCGCCGCACTGGCGCTGCCGAGCAGCACCCCCGAGCCGATCACCCCGGCCGAGCAGGTCAGGGTGCTCAGCGCGCACGCCGCGCTGGGCCACGAATGGGATTTCGTGGTCATCGCCGGATTGCAGGATGGCTTGTGGCCCAACACCGTTCCGCGTGGCGGCGTGCTGGCGACCCAGCGGCTGCTGGACGTGCTGGACGGGGTCGGCGCTGACGCCTCGGTGCGGGCGCCGCTGCTGGCCGAGGAGCGCCGGCTGCTGGTGGCGGCGATGGGCCGGTCCCGATGCCGGCTCCTGGTGACGGCCGTCGACAGCGACACCGGCGGGGCCGGTCTGGAGGCGGCGCTGCCGTCGGTGTTCTTCACCGAGATCGCGCAATGGGCCGACGACGAAGCCGATAGCGCCGGCGTGCCACCGGTTTCGGCGCCGCGGGTGTTGTCCGCGGCCGCGGTGGTGGGCCGGCTGCGCGGCGTCGTGTGTGCGCCCGAAGGGGCGGTCGACGAGCGCACCCGCGACTGCGCGGCAACCCAATTGGCCCGGCTGGCCAAAGCCGGCGTGCCCGGCGCCGACCCGGCCGGTTGGCACGGTTTGGCCCCGATCAGCACCAGCGAACCGCTGCGCGACGGCGGCGACGTGGTCACCTTGACGCCCTCGACCCTGCAGACGCTCAATGACTGCCCGCTGCGCTGGCTCGCCGAGCGGCACGGCGGATCAGACCCGCGCGACGTGCGCTCGGCGATCGGGTCGGTGATGCACGCCCTGATCGCCGAACCGAACAAGAGCGAATCGGAATTGCTGGCCGAGCTGGACCGCACCTGGAAGCATTTGCCCATTGCCGCACAATGGCATTCGGCCAACGAGCTGGCTCGGCACCGCGCCATGCTGGAGGCGTTCATCGAGTGGCGGGCCCAGACCAGGGGCGCACTGACCGAGATCGGCGTCGAGGTCGAGATCGACGGGACCGTGGCGACCGAAGACGGCGGCGAGGTGCGGCTGCGTGGCCGGGTCGACCGGCTGGTGCGCGATGCCGCCGGGCGGCTGGTGATCGTCGACATCAAAACCGGCAAGACACCGGTCAGCAAGGACGATGCGCAACAACACGCCCAGTTGGCGATGTATCAGCTGGCGGTGGCCGAGGGACTGGTCGGCAACGGTACCGACAATGCCGAGCCCGGGGGCGCGCGGCTGGTGTACCTCGGCAAGACCGGAGCGTCCGGAGTGGCCGAACGAGAACAGGATCCGCTGACCACCGCCGCCGGAGAGGAATGGCGCGGGATCATCGCGCGTGCGGCCGGCGCGACGTCCGGCCCGCAGTTCATCGCACGCCGCAACGACGGCTGCACGCACTGCCCCATCCGGCCTAACTGCCCGGCCCACGCCGACGGGTCCCAGCAGTGACCCCGCCGCGCTACAGCCCCGCCGAATTGGCCGGCGCGTTAGGGCTTTTCCCGCCCACCGCCGAGCAGGCTGCCGTCATCGCCGCGCCGCCGGGGCCGCTCGTGGTCATTGCCGGGGCCGGCGCCGGCAAAACCGAGACCATGGCCGCGCGGGTGGTGTGGCTGGTCGCCAACGGTTACGCCGCACCCGGTCAGGTGCTCGGATTGACGTTTACCCGCAAGGCCGCCGGCCAGCTGCTGCGCCGCGTCCGGTCCCGGCTGGCCCGGCTGGCCGGTGTCGGCCTGGACGCGCCGAGCGCCGCCGGCGATTCGGCCGTCGACAACGGTGCCGCGCCGACGGTCAGCACCTACCACGCCTTCGCGGGTTCGTTGCTGCGTGACTACGGGCTGCTGCTGCCCGTCGAACCGGACACCCGGCTGCTCGGCGAAACCGAGTTGTGGCAGCTGGCTTTCGACGTGGTGAACACGTACCCCGGGGAACTGCGGACCGACAAGACGCCAGCGGCCGTCACCTCGATGGTGCTGCGGCTGTGGGGACAACTGAACGAACACCTGGTGGACACCGGCCAGCTGCGCGACACCCACGTGGAGCTGGAGCGGCTCATCCACTCACTGCCCGCCGGTCCCTACCAACGGGACCGCGGCCCCAGCCAATGGCTGCTGCGGCTGCTGGCCACCCAGACCGAGCGCACCGAACTGGTGCCACTGCTCGACGCGCTCAACGACCGCATGCGCGCCACCAAGGCGATGGACTTCGGGATGCAGATGGCCTCGGCGGCCAGGCTGGCGGCGACGTTCCCACAGGTCGGCGAGGAGCTGCGTAACCGCTACCGGGTCGTACTGCTCGACGAGTATCAGGACACCGGCCACGCCCAACGCATCGCTCTCTCAGCACTATTCGGCGGCGGGGTAGACGACGGGCTGGCGCTCACCGCCGTCGGCGACCCGATTCAGTCGATCTACGGTTGGCGTGGCGCTTCGGCGACCAACCTGCCGCGGTTCACCACCGACTTTCCCCGATCCGACGGCACCCCCGCGCCGATGTGCGAGTTGCGCACCAGCTGGCGCAATCCGCCGCGGACCCTGCGGGTGGCCAACGCCGTCTCGGCGGAGGCGCGCCGGCGATCGGTGGCCGTGCACGCGCTGCGCCCGCGCCCGGATGCCCCGCCCGGCACCGTCCGCTGCGCATTGCTGCCCGACGTGACGGCCGAGCGGGAGTGGATCGCCGACCATCTCGACGCCCAGTACCGGCGGGCCCGCGAGGACGGCCTCGGGCCGCCGACGGCCGCGGTGTTGGTGCGCCGCAACGCCGATGCCGCGCCCATCGCCGACGCCTTGCGCGCCCGCGGCATCCCCGTCGAGGTCGTCGGGCTGGCCGGGCTGCTGGCCATCCCTGAGGTCGCCGAGCTGGTGGCCATGCTGCGACTGGTCGCCGATCCGACGGCCGGCGCGGCGGCGATGCGGGTGCTCACCGGGTCACGCTGGCGCCTCGGTGCCCGCGACCTCGCGGCGCTGTGGCAGCGCGCGCGTGCGCTTGGCGGGGCCGCGCCGGAAGCGTCCTCACCCGAGTCGATCGCGCGGGCGGCAGACCCCGACGCCGATACCGTATGTCTGGCCGACGCGATCGCCGATCCCGGTGCGGCCGCGGCATATTCGACTTCGGGCTATCAGCGCATCACCGCGCTGGCCGCCGAACTGAGTGCCCTGCGTGCCCACCTGGGCCACCCGTTGCCCGATCTGGTGGCCGAGGTGCGCCGTGTGCTGGGCATTGACTGCGAAGCCCGGGCCGCGGCGGGGGTCGGCGCCGGCTGGGCCGGCACCGAGCACCTGGATGCGTTCGCCGACGTCGTCGCCGGCTACGCCGAACGCACCGACCCCGCGATCGGGCCGGCGGACGGGTTTGGGTCCACGTCGGTGGCCGGCCTGCTGGCCTTCCTGGACGTCGCCGAGGCGGTCGAGAACGGTTTGGCACCAGCGCCATTGACAGTCGCGCACGACCGCGTCCAAGTGCTCACCGTGCACTCCGCGAAGGGGCTGGAATGGCAGGTCGTCGCGGTGGCCCACCTGTCCGGCGGCACTTTCCCGTCGACGGCGTCGAAGAGCACCTGGCTCACCGACGCCGCGGAACTGCCGCCACTGCTGCGCGGTGATCGCGCGGCCGCGGGGACGCTGGGCATACCGGTAATGGACACCTCGGACGTCACCAACCGAAAGCAGCTGTCGGACAAGATCTCCGAGCACCGCCGCCAGCTCGAGCAGCGGCGCGTCGACGAGGAGCGGCGCCTGTTGTACGTCGCCGTCACCCGCGCCGAGAACACCCTGCTGGTGTCCGGCCACCAGTGGGGGGCCACCGGCATCAAGCCGCGCGGGCCGTCGGATTTCCTCTGCGAGATCAAGGCCGTGATCGACGATTCGGCCGCGGCCGGCGACCCGTGTGGAACGGTGGAGCATTGGGCACCCACACCCGCTGACGGTGAACGAAACCCGCTACGCGACAACGTCATCGAAGCGGTATGGCCGCCTGACCCGCTGGCGCGCCGGCGCGACGGCGTCGAGCGCGGCGCCGCGCGGGTGAGACAGGCGCTGCTGGCCGACACGACCGAGGAGGGCGTCGATGTGGATGGCTGGGCCGCCGACGTCGACGCACTGTTGGCCGAGCGTGCCCGGTCGGCGCGGCCGGCACCCCGGCCCCTGCCCAGCCAGTTGTCGGTCAGCTCCCTGGTCGGGCTGGCGCGTGATCCGGCGGGCACCGCGCAGCGGTTGGCGCATCGGTTGCCGTCTCGGCCAGAGCCGCATGCGTTGTTGGGCAATGCCTTTCACGCATGGGTTCAGAAATTCTATGGCGCCGAATGTCTGTTCGAGTTGGGCGATCTGCCTGGCGCGGCGGATTCCGATGCCGGCGACGCCGCGGAATTGACCGCGCTGCAGGATGCGTTCAACGAATCACCCTGGGCCGCAAGGGTTCCCTTGGCCGTAGAGGTGCCGTTCGAAATGCCGATCGGTGACACACTGGTCCGCGGACGCATCGACGCCGTCTTCGCCGACCCCGACGGCGGCGCCACGGTGGTGGACTGGAAGACCGGTGAACCTCCGCGCGGGCAGGAAGCGAAGCGGCAGGCCGCCGTCCAGCTCGCCGTGTACCGCCAGGCCTGGGCGGCGCTGACCGGCGTCCCGGAATCCTCGGTGCGCGCCGCTTTTCACTACGTGCGTGCCCGCACCACCGTGATCCCCGAGGAACTGCCGAGCGACGCCGAGGTGGCGGGGTTGCTGAATGGATTCGACGGCGACCGTCGCGCCCAGGTGTGACGTGCGCCGCCCGAGTATTGGCGGAGCTGTGGCCGTGGTTACATAAGACCCGTGCGTGTCTCGTGCGCAAAAGGTAAGCCGATGACGGGTCGCCGTGGGCAACGGTAGGTCCCGAAGGCTGAGCGGTCTGGACGAAACCCTGACTGCTCAGCGCGGTCACCAGCTGATCGGCGTGGTGCGCATCCCCGAGGAACATGCCAGTCCGATCCGCGTCATCACCCGCCGCCTGGCCATCGCACTCGTGGTGCTGTTCGCCGCGGCGCTCATCGTCTACCTTGACCGCGACGGTTACCGTGACGTCCGCAACGAGCCGCTGACCTTCCTGGACTGCCTGTACTTCTCCGCGGTGTCCCTGTCGACCACCGGCTACGGCGACATCACGCCGTACACCGAGACCGCGCGGCTGGTGCACACCCTCATCTTCACCGCGATGCGGATCGCGTTTTTGGCCGTGTTGGTGGGCACCACTCTCGAAGTGCTTTCCGAGCGATCTCGCCACGGGTGGAAGATTCAGCGTTGGAGGAGCAGAGTGCGCAACCACACCATCGTGATCGGCTACGGAACGAAGGGGAAGACGGCGGTCGCAGCGATCCTGGGCGACGAGACCGTTCAGACAGACGTCGTCGTCGTCGACACCGATCGCAGCACGCTCGAGCACGCCGAAAGCGCGGGCCTGGTCACGCTGCACGGCGATGCCACCAAAGCCGACGTGCTGCGACTGGCCGGCGCCCAGCATGCGGCGTCCATCATCGTCGCCACCAGCCGCGACGACACGGCGGTGCTGGTGACACTGACGGCGCGCGAGATCGCGCCCACCGCCAAGATCGTCGCCTCGATCCGGGAAACCGAGAACCAGCACCTGCTGCAGCAGTCGGGCGCGGACTCGGTGGTGGTGTCCTCGGCCACCGCCGGGCGGCTCCTCGGGTTGGCCACCACCACGCCCAGCGTCGTGGAGATGATCGAGGATCTGCTGACGCCCGACGCCGGACTGGCCATCGCCGAGCGTGAAGTGGAGCAGACCGAAGTCGGCGGATCGCCGCGGCACCTGCGGGACACCGTGCTCGGCGTGGTGCGCGACGGCCACCTGCTGCGCATCGGCGCACCGGAAGTGGATGCCATCGAGGCCAATGACCGACTGCTCTACATCCGAAACGCCGACCACTGATGGCGATAGCGGACTTTCAGCTGCGCAGCGTCCCGCTGCTGTCCCGGGTGGGTGCCGACCGCGCCGACCAGCTGCGCACCGACGTCGAGGCCGCCACCGCTGGCTGGGCCGATGCGGCGCTGTTGCGGGTGGATTCGCGCAATCAGGTGATCGCCGCCAACGGTCGGGTGGTGCTCGGCGCCGCCGGCGAAATCGGCGACAAGCCGCCGTCGGAGGCCGTGTTCTTGGGGCGCCTCGACGACGGCCGTCACGTCTGGGGCGTTCGCGGCGCGCTGCAGGCCCCGGACGATCCCGACGCGCACGCCGAAGTGGTGAACCTGCGCAGCCTGGGCCCGATCTTCGACGACACCAGCAGTCAGCTGGTGTCCGCGGCCGTCGCGCTGCTGAACTGGCATGAGAAGGCCCGCTTCAGCCCCGAGGACGGCTCGCCGACGAGACCGGCCCGGGCGGGCTGGGCACGCGTCAACCCGGTCACCGGTCACGAAGAGTTTCCGCGGATCGACCCGGCGGTGATCTGTTTGGTCCACGACGGCGGTGACCGCGCGGTGCTGGCCCGCCAGGCGGTGTGGCCGGAGCGGATGTTCTCGCTGCTCGCCGGATTCGTCGAGGCCGGCGAATCGTTCGAGGTGTGCGTCGCTCGGGAGATTCGCGAGGAGATCGGCTTGAGCGTCCGCGACGTGCGATACCTGGGCAGTCAGCCGTGGCCGTTCCCGCGCTCGCTGATGGTCGGCTTCCACGCCGTCGCCGACCCGGTCGAAGAATTCTCGTTTAACGACGGCGAGATCGCCGAGGCGGCCTGGTTCACGCGCGATGAGGTGCGTGCCGCGCTGGCGGCGGGCGACTGGTCCAGCTCGTCGGAGTCGAATCTGCTGCTGCCCGGGTCGATTTCGATCGCCCGCGTGATCATCGAATCCTGGGCCGCGATCGACTGACCGGGCGCCTAGGCGCCGGCCTCGGCCAGCTTCGCCTTCACTTCGGCGGCGCTCGGGTTGGTCAGCGTCGACCCGTCGGCGAACTTCACCGTCGGAACCGTCCGGTTTCCGCCATTGACCGAGCTGACGAAATCGGCGGCCGCCGCGTCGTGTTCGATGTCTACCGCCTCGTAGGGAATGCCGTTGGACTTCAGCACCGTCATGAGCCTATGGCAGTAACCGCACCAGGACGTCGTGTAAACGGTGAGCGGGGCAGAGGTCATAGTTCGTAAACGTAGCCCGACCACGATGCATTCCGCGCCGGGGGTGCCGCCCGGTCGTCAGGCGGGATGCGCCATGAGATCCGGCGACTCGCCGGGGCGACACGCCAGTCCCGCCGATTAGGGCGTGGCGATGCGCCGGGTTTGTCGGCGACCGCTGCCAAGATGGACGCCATGCCGACGGTCGCCGATCCATTGACAGCCGGGCTGGACGACGAGCAGCGCGAGGCCGTGCTGGCTCCCCGCGGCCCGGTTTGCGTGCTGGCCGGCGCCGGAACGGGAAAGACCCGAACCATCACGCACCGGATCGCCCAGCTGGTCGCCGGCGGTCACGTCGCGGCCGGTCAGGTGCTGGCGGTCACGTTCACCCAGCGGGCAGCGGGGGAGATGCGCGCGAGGCTGCGGACGATCGACGCCGTGGCGGACGCAGGTACCTCCGTCGGCGCGGTGTCGGCGCTGACGTTCCACGCGGCCGCCCACCGGCAGCTGCGATATTTCTGGCCGCGGGTGGTCGGCGACACGGGCTGGCAGCTGCTGGACAGCAAGTTCGCCGTCGTCGCCCGGGCGGCCGGCCGCGCAAAGATCAACGCCAGCACCGTCGACGTGCGGGACCTGGCCGGCGAGATCGAGTGGGCCAAAGCGTCGTTGATCGGACCGGAGGAATATCCGGCCGCGGTGGCCGCCGCCGCGCGCGACATCCCGCTGGACGCCGCCCGCGTCGCCACCGTTTACGCCGCCTACGAGGCGCTCAAGGTCCGCGACGAGAACGTCACCCTGCTCGATTTCGACGACCTGTTGCTGCACACCGCGGCCGCGATCGAAAACGATGCCGCGGTGGCCGAGGAGTTCCGGGACCGGTACCGCTGCTTTGTCGTCGACGAATATCAGGACGTCACGCCGTTGCAGCAGCGGGTGCTGACGGCGTGGCTGGGCGATCGCGACGACCTGACGGTGGTGGGCGACGCGAACCAGACCATCTACTCGTTCACCGGGGCGTCTCCGCGGTTCCTGCTCGACTTCTCCCGCCAGTTCCCCGACGCCACGGTGGTGCGCCTGGAGCGCGACTACCGCTCCACCCCGCAGGTGGTGTCGTTGGCCAACCAGGTGATCGCGGCGGCCCGCGGCCGGGTCGCCGGCAGCAAGCTGCACCTGGTGGGTCAGCGGGCGCCGGGTCCGGCGCCGTCGTTCCACGAGCATCCTGACGAACCCGCCGAGGCCGCCGCGGTGGCGGTGTCGATCAAGCGGCTCATCGAATCCGGCACCCCGCCGTCGGAAATCGCGGTGCTGTACCGGGTCAACGCTCAGTCGGAGATCTACGAGGAGGCGTTGACCGAGGCTGGGATTCCCTATCAGGTTCGCGGCGGCGAGGGATTTTTCAACCGCCAGGAGATCAAGCAGGCCCTGCTGGCGCTGCAGCGCGGCGCCGAGCGCAGCGGCGCCGAGCCCCTGCGGGAGCCCCTGCCCACCGTGGTCCGCGCGATCCTGGAGCCGTTGGGGCTGACGGCCGAGGAACCCGTCGGCACCCGGGCCCGGGAGCGCTGGGAGGCCCTGACCGCGCTGGCCGAGCTCGTCGACGACGAGGTGGCCCAGCGACCGCAGCTCGACTTCCCCCGGCTGGTGGCCGAACTGCGAACCAGGGCCGACGCCCGGCATCCACCGGTGGTGCAGGGCGTCGCGCTGGCGTCGCTGCACGCGGCTAAGGGACTTGAGTGGGACGCGGTGTTTCTGGTCGGACTCGCCGACGGCACGTTGCCCATCTCGCACGCGTTGGCGCACGGCGCCGAAAGCGAAGCGGTCGAGGAGGAGCGGCGGTTGCTCTACGTCGGAATCACCAGGGCCCGTATGCATTTGGCGCTCAGCTGGGCGTCGGCCCGCAGCCCCGGCGGGCGCCAGAGCCGCAAGCCATCGCGGTTCCTCAACGGCATTGCGCCGCAAGCGCGGGCCGACGCCGCGCCGAACAAGTCCCGGCGTAACCGCGCCACCGCGACCCGCTGCCGGATCTGCAACAGCAACCTGACCACCCCGGCAGCTATCATGCTGCGGCGCTGTGAGACCTGCGCCGCCGACATCGACGAGGATCTGTTGCTGCGGCTCAAGGCTTGGCGGCTGGACATCGCCAAGGAGCAGAAGGTGCCCGCCTATGTCGTCTTCACCGACAACACGCTGATCGCCATCGCCGAGCTGCTGCCCGACGACGAGGAGGCGCTGATCGGGATTCCCGGCATCGGCGCCCGCAAGCTGGAACAGTACGGCCCCGACGTGTTGGAACTGGTCCGCGGGCGCTGACCGGCAAACCCGCTGGTTAAAAATCGGTTGTGGTCATCGGCGGTGACCGTTTACCCTCGAAACCGCAACTCGGCGCTACGGAGAAGGAGGGTGGCCACGATGATCAACGACGCGTTTGGTGTAGGCGTGGCTCGCGCGACCCGCCCTGTCCTGGCCGCGGGTACCTTCCATGCCGCACACGCCGCCCCGGCGGCCGCGCGTAAGCATCGCGCCGCCGCCGTGACCGACGCGTCCGTAGATGTCGGGAGCCCGCCGAAGGCAAGGTAAGCACCAGCCCGGTTTTCTCCCAGATGGCCACGGACCCGAAGTCACCAGGATCCGTGGCCATAGTTGTAGGTCGGCAACTCTTCGACCTGGTCCGGATCACTGCAAAGCAATCCAGATCAGGAAGTAGGTGGTAGGACATGTCGGCACCGACGGTCCCCAGACAAGCCCTGCCGTGTCACGTCGGCGATCCCGACCTGTGGTTCGCCGATACCCCGGCCGATCTCGAGCGGGCCAAGGCGCTGTGCGCCGGCTGCCCGGTGCGGCGGCAGTGCCTGACCGCCGCGTTGGAACGGGCCGAACCCTGGGGTGTGTGGGGCGGCGAAATCATCGACCGCGGCTCGGTCCTGAGCTTCAAACGGCCGCGCGGACGCCCGCGCAAGGGCCGCCGGCAGGACGGGGCCGCCGCTTAGAGCGAGGGGATCTAGACGACCGCGCTGTCGGGTTCGGCGAAGCCGGGCACCAGCTCTTCGGACAGCGCCTTGATCGGCACGTGGGCGTCGAGCTGGCACAGGATCGCGGCCACCGACATGATCACCCGCATCGGGATGACCAGTTTGGGCGGCAGGTCCATCTGGCGCGCCGTGCGGATCTGCGACACCGACCGATCGATCTCGATGGCGGACATCTTCTGCAGCCACTTGCGGGTGTAGTGGAAAACCTCGACCTCGACCGGTTCGACGTACTGGCGCAGCATGTCGTCGATGTCACGCACCGACACTTGCTGGCCCTTCTGAATGAAGCCGGCCTTCTCCATCGTCGGCAACAGCATGTCGTAGTTCTTGTCACGGGCTAGACGGATGGTCATACCGAGCTCGATCGGCAACCCGCCGGGCAGGGGCGCGACGGCACCGAAGTCGATCACACCCATGCGGCCGTCGGGGAGCAGCATGAAGTTGCCGGGGTGGGCGTCGCCGTGCAGCATCTGCAGCCGGCGCGGCGCATCGAAGGTGAGCTCGAGCAGTCGCGTGCCCATCAAGTCGCGCTGTTCGGTGGTGCCGTGCCGGATGATTTCGGCCATCGGGGTGCCCTGCATCCACTCCTGGATCACCACTTTCGGCGCGCTGGCCACGATGCGCGGCACCGCGAAGTGCGGGTGGTCGTGATATGCCTTGGCGAAGGCGCGCTGGTTCTCGGCCTCCAGCCGGTAGTCCAGCTCCATCTCGGTGCGCTCGATGAGCTCATCGACCACGCCCTGGATGTCGGCGCCCGGCGCGAGCTGCTTGAACACCCCGACCAGGCGCTGCATGGTCTTGAGGTCGGCCCGCAGTGCCTCGTCGGCGCCCGGGTACTGGATCTTGACCGCCACCTCACGGCCGTCCGACCAGACGCCCTTGTGGACCTGACCGATGCTGGCCGAGGCAACCGGAGTGTCGTCGAACGAGCTGAATCGTTCGCGCCACTTGGTGCCCAGCTGCGCATCGAGCACGCGGTGCACCTTGGCGGCGGGCAGCGGCGGGGCGTCCTTTTGCAGCTTGGTCAGCGCTTCGCGGTACGGCTCGCCGAACTCCTCGGGAATCGCGGCCTCCAGCACCGACAGGGCTTGGCCCACCTTCATCGCGCCGCCCTTGAGCTCACCGAGGACGGTGAACAGTTGGTGGGCGGCCTTTTCCAGGAGCTCGGCCTGGACCTCGTCCCTGGACTTCCCGGTCAGCCGTTTACCGAATCCGAGCGCTGCCCGGCCGGCGAATCCCACCGGGATGCTGGCCAGCTTCGCGTTCCGCGCAGCACGGCCCCTTTTGATGTCTGCCACGCATCCATCATCCATGATGGCCAGCGCGATGTGGAGAGATGTCGACAACACTCGTTGTCACACTTCGTAAGCGCAGGTCGGCGAAGCGAACGGCGTGCGGCCCGCGACCACGACACCAAGCGCCGCGCTGAGTGTGCGTCAACAGGAGCACAACGGGTGCCTGGTCCACGGTCGCGTGAGGATCGCGCCGGAGTGCAGATCGAATTCCAGGGTTGCATTCAGCGTCTGGGGCGGCGCGGGCTCGGCCGCCTCCTGCCCGTGCACGGCGGCGATCACCCGGTTGACCTGGCTGAGCGCCAGCGCCGCGGTCGCCAGCACGGTGGCCCGATCGGCAACGCCGACGGTTTCGCGCAGCTGCGCGCAGATGGCCGGCCACGCCGCGTCGCGGTCCCGGCGGTGCAGGTCCGCGCACCCTAAGCAGCTGGTCACGCCCGGAATCACCAGCGGACCCACCAGCCCGATGCCGTCGCGTACCCGCACCAACAGATGCGCGACGCCCTGGTTGTGCAGGTCGCGCACCATGCGCGGATCGGCGACCAGGAAATCCGAGAGCACGACCAGGTCGACGTCGTCGGCCGACACCGCGGCGTGCGGTTGACTGCTGTGCGCGATCCGGGCGCCCGAGCAGCGCAAGGTTTCCACCAGCAGCTCCGATAGCGGCCCGCGCCCGTGGATCCGCACCGAGGCCGCCCGCGCGCGCGGTCGCCCGCATTCGGTGGCGACGCCGGCACCGACGAGCTGCGCGACGAGGTTTCGCAGACCGTCGGCGTCGGTCAGGCCGCGGTCGAGGGCGCGGCGCTGCAACTCCGAGAGCGGGGTCGGCGACCACATCGTCCGCAACAGCGTGGCCAGCTCGGCGGCGGCCAGGCCATCCGGCGGGCGGACCAGCACCGCGCGGCGCGGGTCCCAGCCCACCTGGACCGCACCGTCGGGACGCAGCAACACCGGCAAAGCGGGATCCAGCGCATAGGCGGAAAGGACGGCCTGGCACCGCTGAGTCACCGCGCAACTGTGTCACGCCGGGGGTGATAACTCCGGTCAGTTATCCACAGAGCCGCCGTCGGCGCCCGGGCGATCGGGGCCCTGATCCTCGCGCTCGAGTTTGGCGATGGCCTCGTCGATCCCGCTGGTGTCGCCGCCGATGACCCGGTCGATGAAGCCCGCCGGCTCGTCGAGGTCCTCGGCGTCGGGCAGCAGGTCGGGGTGTTGCCAGATTCCGTCGCGGGTGTCGACCCCGGCGGCCTCGGTCAGGCGCTCCCAGAACGCGGCGGCCTCACGCATCTTGCGGGGCCGCAGCTCCAGGCCGACCAGCGTCGCGAAGGTCTGCTCGGCGGGGCCGCTGCTGGCCCGGCGACGGCGCATCGTCTCGCCCAGCGCGGCCGCCCCGGGAATCCGGTCGCCCAGCGCGGCGGCCACCACCACCTGCACCCACCCCTCGATCAGGGCGAGCAGTGTTTCGAGGCGTTCCAGTGCCTGTGTCTGCGCCGGCGTCGCCTTGGGCTCGAAAACGCCCTGCCCGAGCAGGTTTTCGATCGCTCCGGGGTCCGACAGTGACGCCGGATTGAAGTCGCGCGCCAGCTCCTCGATGCCGGACATGTCGATTTCCATGCCCATCGCATACGCCTCGACGGCACCAAGCAGTTGACTCGACAGCCACGGCACGTGACTGAACAGCCGATGGTGGGCGGCCTCGCGCGCCGCCAGAAACGTCAGGATCTCGCTGCGCGGGCGCTCCAGCCCGGTGGCGAACGACTCGACCGCTTCGGGCATCACCGCCGCAATTCCCTTGGGCCCCAACGGCAAACCGATGTCGGTCGATGTCAGCACCTCGCGGGACAATCGGCCCAGCGCCTGCCCGAGCTGTGACCCGAACGCCATACCGCCCATCTGCGACATCATCTGCATGAGCGGGCCGGCCATGCTCTTGGCCTCTTCGGGCAGCGACGCGGCCCACACCGTCGAAATCTGTTGTGCCATCGGGTCACACAACCGCTTCCACGTCTCCAACGTGTTGTCGACCCAGTCGCCGGGCGTCCAGCCCAGCGCCTTCGTGGTGCCCGCGGGCAGCGCCGTGGCCCCGTCCAGCCAGGTTTCGGCCAGGCGCACCGCGTCGGCGATCGCCGAGTTGGTGGTGTCCGGAACCGGCGCCACAAAGCCGATCGAATTCGTCGCGACGCGCCGCGCCAGTTCGTAATTGACCGGACCCGAAGCGGTTCCACCGGGCCCGACAGTGCCCGCGCTGCTGAACATCTGACCCAGCTGGGTGAAGATCTGCCCCAGGTCGCCCATGCCGAATTCACCGCTCATGCCGAAGGCGGCGAACGGGTCGGACGGGTTCGAGCCCGAATCGGGATCCTTTTTCCCGTGTTTGTCGGGGTCGTCTCCGGAGGAGAAGCCGAAAGGCAGGTCAGCCATAACCCCAACGGTACTCACCACTCGGTCAGCCGGCGCGACCTCGGGTCAGCTTGTAGCTGAACCCGGTAGAACGTCGTAGCCGAGCATCGCGCCGCGGCCGCCGTCTAGTCTGATCGGCGTGAACAGGCGCATCCTGACCTTGATGGTCGCGCTGGTGCCGATCGTGGTGTTCGGCGTGTTGCTGGCGGTGGTGACGGTGCCGTTCGTGTCGCTGGGGCCCGGGCCCACCTTCGACACGCTCGGCGAGGTCGACGGCAAGCAGGTGGTGGCGATCGAGGGCACCCAGACGCATCCGACAACCGGACACCTCAACATGACCACGGTGTCCCAGCGCGACGATTTGACGTTGGGCGAGGCGTTGACCCTGTGGCTGTCGGACCAGGAACAGCTGGTGCCCCGCGACCTCATCTATCCGCCGGGCAAGTCGCGTGAGGACGTCGACAAGGCCAACAACGCGGACTTCAAGCAATCCGAGGACAGCGCCGCCTATGCGGCCCTGGGGTACCTCAAGTACCCCGCGGCGGTGACGGTCGCGAAGGTTCCCGAGCCGGGCCCCTCGGCGGGCAAGCTCAAGACCGGTGACGCCATCGACGCGGTCAACGGCGTCCCGGTGGCCACCGTCGACGAGTTCACCGGGCTGCTGAAGAACACCAAGCCGGGCCAGGTGTTGACAATCGACTACCGCCGCAAGAACGAGCCGGCCGGGGTGGCCCAGATCACGCTGGGTGCCAACAAGGACCGCGGCTACGGCTTTCTGGGCGTTGCGGTTCTCGACGCGCCATGGGCGCCTTTCACTGTGGACTTCAACCTGGCCAACGTGGGCGGACCGTCCGCGGGACTGATGTTCAGCCTGGCGGTGGTCGACAAGTTGACCACCGGGGACCTGGCCAAGTCGAACTTCATCGCGGGCACCGGGACCATTTCGTCCGATGGCAAGGTCGGCCAGATCGGCGGCATCACCCACAAGATGGTCGCCGCGCACGCGGCCGGGGCAACGGTGTTCCTGGTGCCGGCGAAGAACTGCTATGAGGCCAGCTCGGACAATCCGTCCGGCCTGCGGCTGGTCAAGGTCGAGACGCTCGGCCAGGCAGTGGATGCGCTGCATGCGATCGGGTCGGGTGGGCAGCCGCCAAGCTGCTAGCGAACCTTGATGGTCACGGGTAGTGCCATGCGTAGAGTTGTCACCGTCTAGCCATCGAATCAGGGAGCGTAGCCAGTGGGGATGCGGCCCACCGCACGGATGCCGAAGCTGACTCGGCGTAGCCGGATTCTGATCCTGATCGCACTCGGTGTGATCGCTCTGCTGCTGGCGGGTCCGCGGCTGATCGACGCCTACGTCGACTGGCTGTGGTTCGGCGAGCTCGGCTATCGCTCGGTGTTTTCCACCGTGCTGGTCACCCGGTTCGTGGTCTTCTTGGTCGCCGGTCTGCTGGTGGGCGGCATCGTGTTCGCCGGGCTCGCGGTGGCTTACCGCACCCGGCCGGTGTTCGTGCCGAGCAACGACAACGATCCGGTGGCGCGCTACCGCGCCCTGGTGCTGTCCCGGTTGCGACTGGTGAGCGCCGGGATCCCGGTGGCGATCGGCCTGCTGGCCGGCATCATCGCGCAAAGCTATTGGGTGCGCATCCAGCTGTTCTTGCACGGCGGCGACTTCGGCATCAGGGACCCGCAGTTCGGCAAGGATCTCGGCTTCTATGCCTTCGAGCTGCCGTTCTACCGGCTGCTGCTGTCCTACCTGTTCGTCGCGGTGTTCCTCGCTTTCGTCGCCAACGTGTTGGCCCACTACGTCTTTGGCGGCATCCGGTTGTCCGGTCGGACGGGCGCACTGAGCCGTTCGACGCGGATCCAGCTGGTCACCCTGGTCGGGTTGTTGGTCGTGCTCAAGGCGATCGCGTACTGGGTGGACCGCTATGAGTTGTTGTCGCACACCCGCGGCGGCAAACCCTTCACCGGCGCCGGATACACCGACATCAATGCGGTGCTGCCGGCGAAGCTGATCCTGATGGCGATCGCGCTCATCTGCGCGGCGGCGGTGTTCTCCGCGGTCGTGCTCAGGGACTTGCGGATCCCGGCGATCGGGCTGGTCTTGTTGCTGCTGTCCTCGCTGATCGTGGGTGCCGGTTGGCCACTGATCGTCGAACAGATAAGCGTCAAACCCAATGCCGCGCAAAAGGAAAGCGAATACATTAGCCGCAGCATCGCCGCGACGCGGCAAGCCTACGGCCTGACCTCCGACCAGGTCACCTATCGCAACTACACCGGCGACACGCAGGCCGCCGCGCAGCAGGTCGCCGACGACCGCGCGACCACGTCGAACATCCGGCTGCTCGACCCGACGATCGTCAGTCCGGCATTCACCCAGTTCCAGCAGGGCAAGAATTTCTATTACTTCCCCGACCAGTTGTCCATCGACAGGTACCTGGACCGCAACGGGGCGTTGCGTGACTACGTAGTGGCGGCGCGTGAACTCAACCCCGACCGGCTGATCGAGAACCAGCGCGACTGGATCAACCGGCACAGCGTCTACACCCACGGCAACGGCTTCATCGCCTCACCGGCCAACACGGTCCGCGGCGTCGCCAACGATCCCAACCAAAACGGTGGCTACCCAGAATTCCTGGTCAACGTCGTCGGCGCCAACGGAGGGGTGGTGTCCGACGGCCCGGCCCAACTCGACCAGCCGCGCGTCTACTTCGGGCCGGTCATCTCAAACACGTCGGCCGACTATGCGATCGTCGGGCGCAACGGCAACGACCGCGAATACGACTACGAGACCAACAACGAAACCAAGAACTACACCTACACCGGGCTCGGCGGCGTCCCGTTGGGCGACTGGCTGTCGCGCAGCGTATTCGCCGCGAAGTTCGCCGAGCGAAACTTCTTGTTCTCCAACGTGATCGGCTCTAACAGCAAGATCCTGTTCAACCGGGACCCCGCGCGGCGGGTGGAGGCGGTGGCGCCGTGGCTGACCACCGACAGCGCGGTGTACCCGGCGATCGTCAACAAGCGACTGGTGTGGATCATCGACGGCTACACCACGCTGGACAACTACCCGTATTCCGAACTCACGTCGCTGGAATCGGCGACCGCGGACTCCAACGAAGTGGCGTTCAACAAGCTGGCGCCCGACAAGCGGGTCTCCTACATCCGCAACTCGGTGAAGGCGACCGTGGACGCTTACGACGGCACTGTCACGCTGTACCAGCAAGACGAACAGGACCCGGTGCTCAAGGCCTGGATGCAGGTGTTCCCGGGCACCGTGAAGCCCAAGAGCAACATCACCCCGGAGCTGGCCGAGCACCTGCGCTATCCCGAGGACCTGTTCAAGGTGCAGCGGATGCTGCTGGCCAAATACCACGTCAACGATCCGGTGACGTTCTTTTCGACCTCGGATTTCTGGGACGTGCCGCTGGATCCGAACCCGACGGCCAGCAGCTACCAGCCGCCGTACTACATCGTCGCGAAAAACATTGCGAAGAACGACAATACGGCGTCGTATCAGCTGACCAGCGCGATGAACCGGTTCAAGCGCGACTATCTGGCCGCCTACATCAGCGCCAGCTCCGACCCGGCGACGTACGGCAGGATCACCGTGCTGACCATCCCGGGTCAGGTCAACGGGCCCAAACTGGCCAACAACGCGATCACCACCGACCCGGCGGTGTCTCAGGACCTCGGCGTGATCGGACGCGACAACCAGAACCGGATCCGGTGGGGCAATCTGCTCACCTTGCCGGTGGGGCAGGGCGGGCTGCTCTACGTCGAACCCGTGTATGCCTCGCCGGGGGCCAGCGACGCGGCGTCGTCCTATCCGCGGCTGATCCGGGTGGCGATGATGTACAACGACAAGATCGGGTACGGCCCGACCGTGCGGGACGCCCTCACCGGACTGTTCGGTCCGGGCGCGGGTGCGGTCGCGACGAGCATCCAGCCCACCGAAGCCGGGACACCCGCCGCGAGTCCGCCGCCCACCGCGCCGGCGCCGGTCGCGACGCCCGGCTCACCGCCCGCAGTCGCCGCACCCCCGGTACCCGACGGATCGGTGACGCTGTCGCCCGCGAAATCCGCCGCCCTGCAAGAGATTCAGGCGGCAATCGGCGAGGCCAAGGACGCGCAGAAGAAGGGCGATTTCGCCGGCTACGGTGCGGCGCTACAGCGCCTCGATGACGCGATCACGAAGTACAACAGCACCAAATAGCTTTCAGGCGTAGGCCGTCCGGAACCTGTCCCGGTAGGCCTTCGGGCTGATGCCCAGGTGGTTGACGAATACCCGGCGCAGCGTTTCGATGCTGCCGAAGCCGGCCATGCCCGCGGTCTCGGTAACCGACCGGCCGGATTCCAGTGCGCCACGGGCGAAATCGATCCGAACCAATTCGACGTAGCGCGCCGGGCTCATCCCGAGCTCGGACTGAAATAGCCGGGTCAGTTGGCGTGTGCTTAAAGATGCCAGGGCCGCAAGCTTTTTCACGCTGTAGTCGGCGCCTGGGTTGGCCGCGATCGCATCGGTGACCGGACGCAGGGGAGACTGCGGCGGGGGATCGGCCTCGAGCAGCACCGAGAACTGCGATTGACCGCCCGCGCGCTTGAGGTACACGACCAGCCACCTGGCCACGTCACGTACCAGCTCGGTCCCGTAATCCATTTCGACCAACGCCAGCGCCAGGTCGATGCCCGACGAGATGCCGGCCGAGGTGAAAATGTCGCCGTCACGCACGAAGATCGCGTCCGGCTCCACGGTCACATCGGGGAAGGCCCGGGCCAACAATCGGGTGTCGTGCCAGTGCGTGGTCGCGCGCCGGCCGCGCAGCACACCGGCCTGCGCGAGGATGAACGACCCCGTGCAGATGGATGCCAGCCGCCGGGTCCGTGCCGACACCGATCGGATGGCCTCCACCAGGGCGGGGTCAATGGCTCGACCGGGCAGGTTGTCGCTGCCGGCGACCATGACGGTATCGGCGGAGTCGATCGCAGAGACGCTGTCGGTGACGCCCAAGCGTGCCCCGATCGAGCTGGTCACGTCCCGCCCGTCCACGGACGCGATTTTCACTTCGTAATCGGCGCCGAACCGGTTGGCCTCGACGAACACCTCACCCGCGCCCGCGACGTCTAACAACGTCACCCCGTCGAAGACGACGATCACCACCACCCGTGTTTTGGCTGCAGCCACGCAGCCATTGTGTCGCTTTCTGTGGAGAGGACGGCCCGAACGGGCGGGGTCGGATTGCCCGGGCGGCCGCACACTCAAACGGAGACCACCGGAGAAGGAGACGACAACATGACTACCAGCTCGATTGACACCATCGCCGGCATCGAAGTTCCCGACACCGCGCTGGTGCGCGAGGTCACCGAGCTCATCCGCGACACCGAGGACGACTTGCTCTTCAACCATTCCCGGCGGGTGTTCTTCTTCGGCGCGCTGCAGGGCCTGCGTCGCGGCCTGCACCCGAACCCGGAGCTGCTTTACGTCGCGGCGATGTTTCACGACCTCGGCCTGACCGAGCGCTACCGCGGTTCCGGCGTCCGCTTCGAGGTCGACGGCGCGAACGCGGCCCGTGACTTCCTGCTCAACCGCGGCGTCGAGGAAGCCGACGCCGGCAAGGTGTGGCTCGGCATCGCCTTGCACACCACCCCTGGCGTGCCCGAGTTCATGGCACCCGAAGTGGCCCTGCTGCAGGCAGGCGTCGAAGTCGATGTGGTCGGCCTCGGGCGCGAGCAGTTGGCGCCAGAGGCGCTGGCCGCGGTGACCGCCGCGCACCCGCGCCCGCAGTTCAAGCGGCGCATCCTGGCGGCGTTCAACGACGGCATGAAGCACCGCCCGCGCACCACCGACGGCACCATGAACGCCGATGTGCTGGCGCACTTCGATCCGGCCTTCGAGCGCGTCGACTTCGTCGACAAGATCCTCAACAACAGCTGGCCCGAGTAGCGGAAGGGAGCAGAACAATGGACATTTACGAAGGCCTCTACACCACCAGGATGATGCGGCGATTGCGGCCGGATCCGATCCCGCTGGACACGCAGGCCCGCATCCTCGATGCGGCGGTCCGCGCCCCCAACGGGGGCAACACCCAGCGCTGGCACTTCGTGGCCGTCGACGATCCGGAACTCATCCGCGAGTTCGCCAAACTGTTCCGGAAGGCCCGCGCCCTCGAATACGAGAAGTTCAAGACAGGGACGGGGCCGATGGTGGCGACAGCGCCCGGTGCGGACCCGGCCGCTCACGCCGCAACCATGCGCCGAATGAAAGGCTCGGGAAATTACCTCGCCGACCATTTCGAAGAGATCCCGTTGTTGCTGTTCGTCTTTTCCATCGACGACTACGGCGGCGCCAACATCTACCCGGCGATTTGGAGTGCGTTGCTCGCCGCCCGTGCCGAGGGCGTCGGCGGCGTCATGACGATGGTGCTTCGCAATTTCGAGGACAAGGTGAACGAGTTACTGGGCGTGCCCGTTGCGGAAGGCTGGAAGATGTCGGCCATGCTCACCCTCGGTTATCCGTTGGGCAGGTGGGGCGTCGCGGCCAATCGCCGTCCAGTACATGAGGTTTCGTCCCGCAACGGCTGGGACAAGTCGTTCGGCATCGAAGTTCCGCAACCACTGTGGCCGCCGCACGACGACACGACCGGCCTGGCCGCAGCCGGTTGACAAGCGGCCGGAGATTGCAGCGCAAGGATATTCGCAGGAAGGTGAATCACATGACCGAGCTGAAAGACATCGGGGTCACCGTGGTGCAGCCGGGGGAGGGCGAAGTCGTCACCCTCCCGGGCTTCGGGGCGGTGTTCAAGATATCCGGCAAGACCAACGGCGGCGAGGTGTCCATCGTCGAGCACCCGTTCGCGGTCGGAGTTCTCACCGCGGCACACCGGCACACCCGGGAGGACGAGCATTCGATAGTCCTGGCCGGCGAGATCGGCTTCCGCTCCGACGACAGCGAGGTGGTGTTGGGTCCCGGTGGCTACATCACCAAGCCCCGCGGCCAGATGCATGCGATGTGGAACGCCGGCAGCGAGCCGGGCCGCATCATCGAGATCATCACCCCGGGCGGATTCGAGAACTATTTCCGGGAACTCGGCGAACTGCTCCTCGAGCACGCCGACGACCCTGCGGGCAAGCCGCTGCACGAGTTGACCGAGTTCGGCGAACTCGCCGACAAGTACGGGCTGACCTACGGGTCGCCCGAGTGGATGGACGACATCGCGCAGCGGTACGGGCTGAGCCCGCCGTCGCACTGACCGATCTGAGCCGTCGACTGGCCGCTGACCGCGCGATTTGGTCGCCGTGACACGCGTTCGGTAACCTGGCATTCACCAACGCGGGGTGGAGCAGCTCGGTAGCTCGCTGGGCTCATAACCCAGAGGTCGCAGGTTCGAATCCTGTCCCCGCTACCAGGTAAAACGGCCCTCGGGAAATCTCCGGGGGCCGTTTTCATGCCGTTGGAACACCTTTGGGAACACTCCTCTCAGGAAGTCCGGCAATCATGGTCGGCGGCGCGATGGCTTATCTTTACCTCCATCCGTCGCATCGGTACCGCGAGTTGTCGGAGGAGATCCAACATGCGCAGCTTCAAGGTGGCAGGGTTCGCCACGGCCCTCGTTCTCTTCGGCTCTGCTGGCGTCGCCGCCGCCGCGCCGCCGAAGGACTACTGCACCGAACTCAAGGGTGTCAACACTGGCCAAACATGCAAGATCCAGATGTCCGACGCCGGCTACAACCTCGACATCAGCTTCCCGGTCAACTACCCCGACGAGAAGTCCGTGGCCGACTTCATTACAAAGGAGCGCGACGATTTCCTTAATGTCGCCAAATCCTCCGCACCCCGCGATCAGCCCTACCAGCTGACCATCTCGTCGGCGAGTTACGGGTCGGCGATACCCCCGCGCGGCACCGAGGCGGTGGTGTTGAAGGTCCTCGAGAACATTGGCGCCGCACACCCCCAGACGACGTTCAAGTCGTTTAACTGGGACCAGGCCTATCGCAAGGCGATTGTGTGGACCGCAGCGCCGGACGACAAGAACAACACGCCCTTGTGGCGCGTCGACGACCCGCTGAAGACCGTCGCGCCAATCGTGCAGAGCGAGCTGCAGAAGCAGACCGCACCGCCGGCAAACCAGACGCAGACGGCACCGCCGGCGAACCAGACGCAGACGGCACCGCCGGTGAACCAGACGCAGACGGCACCGCCGGTGACCATCGCGCCGGCCGTCGCCTACGACCCGGCGAACTATCAGAATTTCGCCGTCACGAACGACGGTGTGATCTTCTTTTTCGACCAGGGTCATATGCTGCCCGACGCGGCAGGTGCCACTCAGGTGTTGGTACCACGCTCCGCGATCGACCCGATGCTCGCTTAGCGAGCGCACGCAGGCCCCCCGGAGATTCTCCGGGGGCCGTTTCACACCTATCGGGGGAGCACGGCCTGGATGGCGCTGATGACCTCGGGGGCGTCGGGCGCGGTGCGGGGCCGGAACCGCGCCACCACCTCACCGCCGGGGGCGAGCAGGAACTTCTCGAAGTTCCACTGGATGTCTCCGGCCTGGCCGTCGGCGTCGGCGGTCTTGGTCAGCTCGGCGTACAGCGGGTGACGGTCGTCGCCGTTGACGTCGGTCTTCGCCAGCAGCGGGAACGTCACCCCGTAGGTGGTCGAGCAAAACTCCTGGATCTCCTCGGCCGTGCCGGGTTCCTGGCCCATGAACTGGTTGCAGGGGACGCCGACGACGGTCAGGCCGCGCTCGCCATAGTCCTTGGCCAGCTTCTCCAGCGCCGTGTATTGCGGAGTGAGCCCACATTTGGAGGCTACGTTGACGACCAGCGTTGCGCCGTCGGACAATTCGGCCAGCGTGGTCGGCCGGCCTTCGAGGGTGGTCAGGGCAATGTTGTTGAGGGTCACGCCGACGACGCTAACGCACCTCAGAGCCAGCCGGTGCGCGCGGCGGCAACGGGCTCGGCGGGGGCCGGTGCCAATTCGCCGTTGCGCACGCCGTCGAGCAACCGTCTCACCGCGGCGACGATCTCCGGCGCCGCGTCGGCGAGTCCGGTGGTGTCGGCTTCGTTGACGTCGTCGGCGTCGACGCCGGCGCGGGCCAGGATCGCGGCCGGGTCGGCCAGCTGCTCGGTCAACCAGGTCAGCGGGTCGGCGGACAGCTCGGGAACGAAGTGCCGGCTGCTGGGTTCCCAACCGTTAAACTGCGGGTGGTGATGGGCCCGGTCCAGCGTCCCGGGAGGGCTTTCGGTGGACCCGAATAGGTCCACCCGCCATACCGGGCGGGTGAAGGCGATCGGCACGCCGGCGTAGATCGAGCCCTGGGGTTCGGCCCGGTCGACGAGGCGCAGCTCCAGTCTGACGCCCCGCTCCGGCGTTTCCTGACCCTCGAGCGGGGACGGGTCGATGAAGTACATGTCCCCGACGACTACGCCCAGGGATTCGAATCCGAACGCTGCGAGCATTGCGTACCTTTCCTAGTCTTTTCCGAGCCTAGACCTGGGCACTGCAGCCAGCGCGCCGACCGAATTATGTGAATAGTGGTTCGCGCAAGCCCTCCATTCGCGGTACATTTCACTGGTCTTCGTTATCGCATGTGTACGGAGCCCCCGGCAATTGCTTGGCGGATCGTTCGCCGCAGCGCCTGGGGGGCTGCGGCGCCGACGTAAGGGGCAGTAACGGTCTTGTCGAAAGATTCAGGTCCGGGCTCACCCGTACAGATCAACTCGCAACGGACCCCGCCGTATAAGTTGGTCGCCGTCGCCATGCTGATTGTCTGCGCGCTGATTCTGGCGTTGGTATACGGGCAGTTTCGGGGCAGCTTCACCGCCAAGTCGCAGCTGACCATGCTCGCGTCGCGGGCCGGGTTGGTGATGGATCCGGGTTCGAAGGTCACCTACAACGGGGTGGAGATCGGCCGGGTGGGGTCGATT
>NZ_LZIF01000086.1 GCF_001667145.1 Mycobacterium sp. 852002-51971_SCH5477799-a | reverse complement strand
TTGTGTATATGAGACAGAGCTGGATGTTCGATGCCCGCGAATACAGCGGCGCAGCACTGACCACGGTAAGAAACGCGCTGCCGTTGGCCATGCCGGTGGCGGCGGCGGGTGGGCCCGCCCTATTTCCGCCCACGAATGTCCCCATCGGTGCGGTGACCGCGGACACGTCGGGCACCCGGGACAGCTCGGCGGCGTATCGGTGCAGCTCCCCGGGGCTCAGCCCGTGGGCGTCGGGAACGACCACGGAAACCGAGGTGCCCAATCCGTTCGCGAAATCGTTGTCCAGCATGTCGGCCACCTGCCGCGCGGACGCCGAGCGCGGGAGCACCCGCTCGTCTGGAAAACCCCACTTCACCCCCAGAAACGGCACGCCCAGCAACAACAGCAGCGCGACTACGCTCAAGCCGACCGGCATGGCGCGACGCAGGACGAATTTGGTCGACCGGTACCAGAACTGCGACACGAGCGGCTTGTGCGCCGGATCACGAAATGACCTCTGCCCCTGCAGGATGCGATGTATCACACGACGGGCATCCATCGTGTTCAGCCGGGGACCCAGCAGCACGATGGCGGCCGGGGTCACCACCACCGCCGTGATCGCGACGATGGCCGCGGTGGCCACGATGGTGTAAGCCGACGATTTCAGGAAGTACATCGGGAACAGCGCCATCACCGCCATCGACAAGCCGACGGTGGTGGCGGAGAACAGCACGGTCCGCCCGGCGGTGGCCATGGTGCGATACAACGCCCGGTAGCGGTCCTCGGTGCGCGCCAGTTCCTCGCGGTAACGGGTGATGATCAGCAGGTTGTAGTCGATGGCCAGGGCGAGGCCCATCGCGATGCTGAGGTCCAGCGCGTAGGCCGACACGTCGGTGGCGAGGCCGATCAGCCGCAGTACCGACATGGTGCACACGATGGCCAATGTGCCCAAGACAATTGGCAGCGCAGCCGCCGCCACTCCGCCGAGCACCCACACCAGCACCGCGAAACTCAGCGGAATCGCGATGGACTCCATCAACAGCAGGTCGCGCTGGTTCTGGTCGTTGATCTGCGCATACGCCACGGCCATGCCGCCGGCGCGCACGGTGACGCCGTCGCGGTCATGCACCAGGTCCTTCGTCAACGCGCTGGCGTACTTCTGCGCGTCGTTTTCCCCGCCCTTCAGGCCGGCCACGATCATTCCGGACTTTTCGTCCTTGCTGACCAGCTGAGCCGCGGCCGCGGGTGGTGACGTCCAGGGCGACGACACGTTCAGCACCCACGGGGATCGTTTTAACTGGTCGGCAATCTCTGTGCCGACCTGGCGCGCCAGACCACCGCGCGCGCCGGTCGACGCGGTCACCACGATCAGCATCTGCTGATCGGTTTGGTTGAACTTGTCCCGAAGGGTGTCACTCGCCCGCGAAGACTCCGAAGTGGGGTCCTGGAAACCCCCGCCGGAAAGGCTGTTGACCACCGGCAACCCGAAGATGGCTGCCCCCAGTAGCACCAGCACGGCGATCGCGATGATGCGGCGCGGCGCGGCGATCGCAAGCCGGGTGATTACTTGCAGCATGGCGTATCGCCTACCCGAAACCGCGTCGGTTGACCCGCCCAGTATTGAATTGCTCACATTAGCGTTCTGGCCTTGCGTCGTTTCGATCTTTGGATCGAGGTTTGACCTTCTGGCACTCGGGTATCGGAGCTAAAAGCACACTTGGTACCTGGATTCGGCGTGCGCTGTGCCGGTTTGCCTGGGCTACAAGCAGATTGGATGTGCGATGGACGAAAAGGGCGATAGCACCAATATTCGGCATCCCACCGAAGACGACTGGCAGTCGGTTTTCGAGAATCAGGCCCGGGCTTTCGGCGATCCGGTGGGCCCCGAAGACCTTGAGGCCTGGAGGAGTCGAGTCAGTCTCGACAACATTTTGATCGCCGAGGATGTTTCCGATCCGGAGCATCCGAATCTGGTGGGAACGTCCATCATCTACCCTTCGCGGCTCACAGTGCCCGGCGGAGCCAACTTACGGGTCGCGTGGCTGACGATGATCGCCGTTGCGTCAACGCATCAGGGCAAGGGGCTCTGGGCGCAACTCAGCGCCCAGGGGCTCGGAATACTGCTGGACCGCGGTTATCCCGTCGTTTGCGGCGTTCCGACGCAGACGGCGATGTACGACGGCTTCGGCGCCGGCGTGTCGAGCTACAGCCACACCTATTCCATCGACCGCCGCTTCGCGAAGTTGCGCGACGCCCCGAGCCGGATTCGGGGGCGCGAGGTCAACGCCGCCGAGGCACGACGGCGGTTGCCAGAGATCTACGAAAGATGGTGTGCCGCAACTCCTGGCACCATTTCCCGCGACGACGCGTGGTGGGCCGACTACTTGGACGACCGACCGACCCAGCGCGGCAACGGATCTGCGCTGCATTACACCATCCATCCCGACGGCTTCCTCACTTACCGAGTGGTCGGCTCGCAACAGCATGCGTTCCGTCCGCCGCTGGGCACCGTGGTCGTCGAAGATTTCTGCCCCATCACCGACGAAGCGCATACCGAGCTACTGCAGACGCTCCTGGTGTTGGAGATGTTCTATCGCATCGAGGTCGACGTGGCTGCTGACGATCCACTACCGCTCAAACTCGTCGACCAACGCGCCGCTGAAACCAAGGGCGTAAGCGACTTTCTGTGGGTGCGCATCAACGACGTCCCCGAAACGCTCGGCGCGCGCAGCTATGCCGCCGATGCCGACATCGTGCTGGAAGTCACGGACCCGCTCGGCCTTGCGGGGGGGACCTTTGCGCTGCACAGCCACGACGGCATCGGAAAATGCACCCCCCACGACGGCTCCCCGGACATCAAGATCGGTCTGGCCGACCTGGCCACCGTCTACATGGGGGCACACCGGGCTTCCCAGCTTGCCCGCGCCAACCGCATCACCGAGGCGCGCCAGGGTGCGTTGCGTGAGCTGGACGCCGCCTTCGGCACCGACCGGACACCCTATACCGGCACCGTGTTGTGAACCGATTTCGTTGCACGACAGCATCTTTCACCGGCACACCGGATGGCGCAAAACAAAGTGGACGGCAGCCAGGCGCTCACCGACCAGGGCGTGCTCGGACGCCTACCGGCTCACTGACCCCCGGGCGGCTATCCTGGAACGAGGTCGGGATTTCACTGTGTGGCGCAACGCCTGTTATTGTCGCCTACGCGGTCTCGGCCGACCACAAGCGCCGTTAGCTCAGTTGGTAGAGCAGCTGACTCTTAATCAGCGGGTCCGGGGTTCGAAACCCTGACGGCGCACCAGCCCAGCCGAATATGTCAATATTTGGCGGCTTCTTCACTGCAGGGGTTTCCCCGATGGGTAGCGATTCCCGAGAGCTCCGTTTCACCCCCGCGAGCCCTACCGTCTTTGGGACGGACTCCTGCAGAGTGGACTGGTGAAAACGGAGCTGAAGTGGATCGAACCCCACGAGGGCCACTTCCACGCCAACATCGACGACCGTAGCGAGTATCGAGTCCACGCGGTCTCGACGGGCGGCTTCCGCGCCGAGCGTGTCGATGACGGCTTTGTGCACCACGACCTGGGCCGGACCGTCATCGCAGGCGAGGCAAAGGCGATCTGTCAGGACCTGCATTCCCGGACCATGCGCCGCGCCGCGTGGGAGGCCTACATGGCCGAGAATGACCCGCCCGGCTGGGAGTAGCCGTCGCCCTGTTGGCCCGGCCCAGCAAAGGTGCTCCAGCGGTGATGCCGAGCGCAGACCGCCGGAGGCAGGTGGTGTGGCTAATCGGATTGCGCCGGACTATTTGTCGTCGTATCCCTCCGGGCTAGCCCCTCCTGCAGGTAATTTCTTGCTGGCACCGATTGGCGCCGTAAGCGCCGATAGGCCCCTTGGGACACGCTGCGTCGAAGGAGCTGCAATGGGGTTCATCCAGCCCAACCTGCCCGTCGTCGACATGCCCGAGTGGAGCGCCCGCTCCCGCGCCGAGCGGATTGTGCCGATGGCGCGCCACATCGCCGAGCACGGCTTCGGCACCCCGCTGGTGATGCACGTGATGTACGGCGTGAAGATCGCGCTGTACATCCTCGGCGGCTGGCTATTCGCCTGGTCGACCTCCGGCATCGGAGGCTTCACCCAAGTCGGCGCGTGGTGGTCAGAGCCGATCGTGTTCCAAAAGGCCGTGCTCTACACGATGCTGTTCGAAGTAATCGGTCTCGGCTGCTGCTTCGGACCGTTGGCCGGGCGCTACTTTCCCCCGATGGGGTCGATCTT
Source organism: Mycobacterium sp. 852002-51971_SCH5477799-a (assembly GCF_001667145.1). Classification (GTDB taxonomy): domain Bacteria; phylum Actinomycetota; class Actinomycetes; order Mycobacteriales; family Mycobacteriaceae; genus Mycobacterium. The sequence goes on along the minus strand of NZ_LZIF01000086.1, from coordinate 235,230 downwards.
GTACTGGCTACGGCCCGGCACCATCCGATTACCACCCTGGCCCGCTCGGGTGCCATTGACCAACGGCCACAACCGGACCCCGTTCGACGCGTTGCTCTACGGCGTCCTGCTCGCGCTGCTCGTGTCCGCGCTGCTGTCCGATGGCAGCGGGCCGATTACGGCCCTGGACACCACGATCGGCGTGCTGCCGTGGTGGCGGACCCTCGCGATCCTGGCGGTGCTCGCTGTGCTCGGCTTGCGCGACAAGATCATCTTCCTGGCCGCGCGGGGCGAGGTGTATGCGCCACTGGCGCTGACGTTTCTGTTCGCCGGGGCGGACATCGTGGTCGGCGCCAAGGTCGTGTTTATGGTGATCTGGCTGGGCGCGGCGACCTCCAAGCTCAACAAGCACTTTCCGTTCGTGATCTCGACGATGCTGGCGAACAATCCGTTCATCCCCTCGGGCCGGCTCAAACGGTCGATGTTCAAGCACCATCCGGACGATTTGCGGCCCAGCGCTTTGGCGGGCTTCATCGCCCACTTCTCGACCGCGGTCGAGGGTTTGGTGCCGCTCGTGCTGCTTTTTTCACACGGCGGCTGGCCGACGGCCCTCGCTGTCTTTGTGATGATCGTGTTCCACCTCAACATCCTGCTGGCCTTCCCCATGGGCGTGCCGCTGGAATGGAACGTGTTCATGATCTTCGGGGTCGTGTGGCTGTTCGTCGCGCACGCTCGCTTGGGCCTGTCGGATCTGGCCAACCTGCTGCCGGTCGCCATCCTGTTCGCCGCCATGGCCGGCACCGTCGCCCTCGGGAACCTCAGCCCGCGCAAGGTGTCCTTCCTGCCCGGCATGCGCTACTACGCGGGCAACTGGGACACCACCCTGTGGTGTGTGCGGCCTTCAGCCGACGAGAAGATCCGCGTCGGCTCGCGGGCCCTGGGCCCGATGCAACACTTGCAGCTCGAGCGGTTGTACGGCAGCAAAGAGGAAACCCTGATCCCGCTGCACCTCGCCCTGGCGTTTCGGGGCATGAACACCCACGGACGCGCGCTGCTGACCCTGGCGCACCGGGCAATGGCCGACTATGACGAGGACGATTACAACCTGTGTGAGGGCGAAGTCCTGTGCGCAATGGTCCTCGGCTGGAACTTCGGCGACGGGCACATGCACAACGAATGCCTGATCGAGGCGCTGCAGCAGCGGTGCGGCTTCGAGCCGGGCGAGGTGCGGGTCGTTATCCTCGACGCCCAGCCCATCCACCAACAGCGGCAGGAATACCGGTTGGTGGACGCGGCGACGGGTGAATTCGAACGCGGCTATTGCGACGTCGACGACATGGCCACCAACCAGCCCTGGGCCGACGACATTCCGGTGTACGTCCAGACCGGCCGCGTCACCGATTCCTGACGCGGCGCACCGCCACCACCACGACGAGGGCCCCGACGCCGGCCAGCGAGGCCAGCACCACGGGCTTCTGCACGAATCCGATCAACCGGATCTTGATGTCGTCGGCGAGGCGCCGGGGGTTGGCCCGCTCGGCAAGCGAGTCGACGGTGGCCGCCAGCTGGTCACGGGCGACGTCGATGTCCTGCTTGATGGCTTCGGGGTCCCGATCCGCCACTGTGTCCTCCAAGTCGCCCACTATCCAGCTCCTACACCTGCCGGAACTACCCTAGATCAGCTGGCGGTAACCCCGACGCTCCGGTGAACAGAAAGGTAGTTACCTTGACCGAGACCACACGGCTTGCACCGGGCGACAAAGCGCCCTCCTTCAGCCTGCCCGACGCCGACGGCAACAAGGTGTCGCTGGCCGACTACAAAGGGCGTCGCGTCGTCGTGTACTTCTACCCTGCCGCGTCGACGCCGGGATGCACCAAGCAGGCGTGCGACTTTCGGGACAGCCTGGCCGAGCTCAACGGTGCAGGCCTCGACGTCATCGGGATCTCTCCCGACAAGCCGGAGAAGCTCGCCAAGTTCCGTGACGCCCAGAAGCTAACGTTCCCGCTGCTGTCCGACCCCGACCGCAAGGTCCTGACGGCCTATGGCGCCTACGGCGAAAAGCAGATGTACGGCAAGACGGTCACCGGCGTCATCCGCTCCACCTTCGTGGTCGACGAGAAGGGCAAGATCGCCGTCGCGCAGTACAACGTGAAGGCGACGGGCCACGTCGCCAAGCTGCGCCGCGACCTGTCCGTCTAGCCGATGACGGCGGCCTCTGTGTACTCGGTGATCGGCCGCGCGATTCCTTGTTCATCGCAGACCCGCTGCAGCTTCTCCAGCGTCTCGTCGATCCCTAGGCCAAGCCGCTTGCCCGGGGTGAAGGCCGCCGGAAGGTGCTGCATGCCCTGAATCACGCCGATCGTCGGATAGTGCACCGTGCCCTCGGGGTCGCAGCGATAGTCGGGCATCCGATCGAGCACCGCCGTCAGCATCGACTTGAACACGACGCGTGCGACGTTGGAGCCGATGCAGCGGTGGATGCCGAGCCCGAAGCTGAAGTGCCGGTTGTTCTTTCGGCTCAGGTCTAATCGATTCGGGTCGGGGAACACCGCGGGGTCGCGGTTGGCCATCGCCCAGGACAGCCACAGGCGATCGCCCTCCTTGAATCGCGTACCCGCGAGTTCGAGGTCGGCGGCGATGGTGCGACCATCGCCGGGCGCGGGCGTGAAGTAACGCAAAAATTCCTCGGTCGCCGAGTCGAGCAGCGTTGCTGAATCCCGCTTGAGCAGTTCGCGCTGCTCGGAATTTTCGCCCAGCCATTCGAGGGCGTGCGCGGTCAGCGCCGTCGTGGTGTCGAAACCTCCGCCGATGATCAAGCCGAGCATTCCGAGCAGTTCGGCGTCGGGGGCGGGTTCGCCGTCGATCTTCAGTCTTGCCAGTGCGTCCACTATGCCGGGGCGTGGGTTCTCGCGGATCTCGAGGAGGTGGTTGAACAGGTCCGCCCCCATCGCCATCGTCTGCTCCAAAACTCTTGGGGCATCCGGCGAATCGGCGGGGGTGTAAACGTTGGCGTGGGCCGGCTCGCAGTACAGCTGCCATTTCCTGAGAGGAACACCCATCATCGCCAGAGTCAGGACGGCGGGCACGACGTTCGCGAGGTCGTCGACGAAGTCGATACGCCCGACTTCGATCTTCTCGTCGATGCTCGCGCGCACGATCTCGTCGACAAACGGTTTCCAGCGCTTGACGGCTGCCGGTGACAGGTAGGGGTTGAGAATGCTGCGGTAGGCGGAGTGCAAGGGTTCGTCCATCTCGAGCATGCCGCCACGGACGCCGGTGCCCTGCGGCAGCGTGGGGATGGTGATGCCCTTGTAGCCGGTGCCTTCGCCGGTCACGTCGTGGTCGTTGGATACGTGCGGGCATCGAGCGAGCTCGAAGACTGCCCTGTTGCCCGCGGCCACCCAATGCCCGTCGTAGGTGTCGGTCCACGCCACCGGACACCTGGCGTGCATCTCCTCGGTGATTGCAGTGAACCGCTCGCGGTACTCCGGGGTGTGGCGATCAAAGTGGTAACGGTTGGTCTTGCCGGCGTCTTCGGTCAGGGTGTCTTCCGTACTCACGGTGGCGTCTCCTGCGGACGAGTGGCTGCATGTAGAAGCAGTATGCGACGAGACCGTCGTTCTACATATGCAATCCGGGGGTCGAGTTTCGCTTCAGCCCAGTTTGTCCAGCAGTAGCGCTTCGGCGATGGCCGCGCGTTCGAGCACGCCCAGATGCAGGCTCTCGTTGATGCTGTGGGCTTGCGTGGCGGGATCTTCCACGCCGGTGACGAGGATCTTCGCCTGCGGGAACGCCTCGGCGAATTCGGCGATGAACGGAATCGACCCGCCCATGCCCATGTCGATCGGATCGGTCCCCCAACCTTGCCGGAACGCGGCCCGCACCGCGTCATAGACGCTGCCGGTGGCGTCGATGGCGTAGGGCTCGCCGACGTCGCCGCGGGTGACGCTCACGTGTGCGCCCCACGGCGCGTGCTGTTGCAGGTGGGCGGTCAACGCGTCCAGGTGCACCGATGCGTCGCCGCCCGGCGCGACGCGCATGCTGATCTTGGCGCGGGCCCGCGGGATCAGCGTGTTGGAGGCCTTCTCGATGGGTGTGGTGTCGATACCAATCACGGTGATCGCGGGTTTGGCCCACAGCCGCTGCGGTGCCGAACCCGATCCGATCTCGGACACCCCGTCCAGCAGGCCGGAGTCGGCGCGCACCCGCTCGGGCGGGTAATCCACGGCGGCGGCGGCACTTTCGTGCAGGCCGGCGACGGCCACGTTGCCGTCGTCGTCGTGCAGGCTGGCTAACATGCGCACGAGCACGCTCAGCGCGTCGGGCACCACGCCGCCCCAAATGCCGGAGTGCAGGCCGTGGTCGAGCGTGGCGACCTCGACGACGCAGTCGACCATGCCGCGCAGCGTCACCGTCAGCGCCGGGATCTCGGTGCTCCAGTTGTCCGAGTCGGCGATGACGATCACATCGGCGGCCAGCGCGTCGCGGTGCGCGGCCAACAGCCGGCCCAGCGACGGCGACCCGGATTCCTCCTCGCCCTCGACGAAGACCGTCACGCCCACCGGCGGCTGCCCGCCGTGCGCCCGAAACGCCGCCAAATGTGTTGCGATGCCGGCCTTGTCGTCGGCGGTTCCGCGGCCGTAGAGACGGCCGTCCCGCTCGGTGGGCTCGAACGGTGGCGAAATCCACTGGCCGCGGTCGCCCTCGGGCTGCACGTCGTGGTGGGCGTACAGCAGCACGGTCGGTGCGCCGGCGGGGGCGGGGTGGTGAGCGATTACCGCGGGAGCTCCCCCTTCGCTGACGATGCGTACATCGCTGAATCCGGCCTGCGACAACAGATCCGCGACGGCCTGCGCGCTGCGGTGTACCTCGCCGCGGCGGCCCGGGTCGGCCCACACCGATTCGATGCGGACCAGGTCTTCCAGATCGCGCCGCACCGACGGCAGCACCTCGCGGACGCGCTCGACCAGATCGCTCATGGGATCGAGGCTAGTCGGCCGCCGTCTCCAAAATGGCCACCGCGGCGGCCGTATCCGCTTCGTGCGTCAGCGACACGTGAATGATCACGTCGGCCAGGTGTTTGGCGATGTCGCCGCTCAACCGAACCCGCGGACGGCCCCACATGTCGGTGACCACCTCGATGTCGCGGTGGATGTCCTCCCGCAGCACTGGACGCTGGGCGAACCGCGACCCTGACCAGGCCTTGATCACGGCCTCCTTCGCGGCCCAGCGAGCCGCCAGGTGACGCGCCGCAGACGAACTCTTGTCCGAGGCGTCCCGGCGCTCCCCCGGGGTGAACGTCTCGGAGAAGGCGGTGCCCGGTTGGTCGACCTGCTCGGCGAAATCAGGAATGGAGACGAGGTCGATCCCCACACCGACAATTCCCATGGGTCGCCAGGCTAACGGATCGCCGACGTCATCCGGCAGAGACCTGGTAAGCCTCGCCTTCACCCAGGCGCGAGTCCGGGTTCAGCAGCATCGCGGCTTCTTGACGCTTCTCCGGCACGTCGTTGTCAAAGCGGCGGTTCACCGGCCGCTCGTACATCGGCGCGCCGCCGGCGATCGCCGACGCGAGCCGCCGCTGACCGGCCAGCACGCGGGCGTCCGCGCGCCGCCGGTAGTCCGCACGCTGCTCGGGGTCGAGCGCGGCGACGAACGCCTGCGGGTGCACCAGCGCGACCAGCCCCGAAACATGGCCGAACCCAAGGCTGGTCACCAACCCGGCCTTGAGCGGGAACTTGTCCCCGAGGCGCAGCGTCTCGCGCACCCACACGAAGTGGGCCGAGCCGGCCAGTTCGTCGTCGACGCAATCCAGGCTGCGGTTGGGCGGGATCACCCCGTCGCGCAGCATCTGGCACAACCCCATCATCTGGAAGACCGCCGCGCCGCCCTTCGCGTGCCCGGTGAGGCTCTTCTGCGACACCACGAACAGCGGGGCACCCTCGGAACGGCCCAGCGAGTCGGCGAGCCGCTCGTGCAGTTCGGTCTCGTTGGGATCGTTGGCCAGCGTCGATGTGTCGTGCTTGGAGACCACCGCGACGTCGTCGGCGCCCACCCCGAGCCTCGCCAGTGACCGCGCCAGCGCCGAATCCCTGCCGCCGCGACCGGCGCCCAGCGCGCCCAGGCCCGGCGCCGGGATCGAGGTGTGCACGCCGTCGGCGAACGACTGCGCGTAGGCCACCACGGCCAGTACCGGAAGACCCATCTTGAGCGCCAGGTCGCCGCGCGCCAGCAGGATGGTGCCGCCGCCCTGCGCCTCGAGGAATCCCAGCCGGCGTCGATCGTTGGGCCGGGAGAACTTCGAGTCGTGGATGCCCCGGCCCCGCATCATGCCGGTGTCGGCGGTGGCCGCCATGTCACCGAAGCCGATGATGGCTTCGAGCGTCAGGTCGTCGAATCCGCCGGCGACCACCAGCTCCGCCTTGCCGAGACGGATCTTGTCGACACCCTCCTCGACCGACACCGCCGCGGTCGCGCACGCGCCCACCGGGTGGATCATCGCGCCATAGCTGCCGACGTAACTCTGAATCACATGCGCGGCAACGACGTTCGGCAGAACTTCCTGCAGGATGTCGTTCGGCTTGCTACGGCCCAACAGGTTGCCGTGATACATCGTCTGCATCGAGGTCATGCCGCCCATGCCGGTGCCCTGCGTGCTGGCGACCAGGCCGGGGTGCACCCACCTCATCAACTCGGTCGGGGTGAACCCCGACGACAGGAACGCGTCGACGGTCGCGACGATGTTCCACAACGCCACCCGGTCGGTCGAGCTGGCCATGTCCTGGCTGATGCCGAACACGGTCGGGTCGAACCCGGTCGGGATCTGCGCGCCGACGGTTCGCGACAGCTTGGTCTTGCGCGGCACCCGAATCTCGGTGCCGGCCTTGCGGATGACCTGCCAGTCGCTGGAGTCGGGCACCGGCCGGATGATCGTGTGTTCCGGGTCGAACTCGACGAAGGCGCGCGCGTCGGACTCCGAGGACACCACGAAGGCGAAGTCCTTGTCCAGGAACACCGACACCAGCAGCGGCGCAGCGTGGTCGGGGTCGATCGCGCCGTCGTCGACGAATTCGCGAATGCCGCAGCGCTCGACCACGGTGTCGTGGTAGCGCTCGACTAGCTCGGACTCATCGACCAGGTCACCGGATTGCGTGTCGTACCAACCGGGTTGGGGATCGTCCTCCCAGCGGATCAGGCCGGTGGTCCAGGCCAGCTCGAGGACGCCCGCCGCCGACAATTCGTTGTCGACCTCCATCTCGAAGCGGGTCCGCGACGAGCCGTAGGGGCCCAGTTCCGCGCCACCGACGATGACCACCAGGTCGGCCGGGTCGACGTCGAGGTCCGCCCATTCCGGCGGTGGTGCCGGCGCGGAGCCGCGCGGCGGAGAAGGCAGCGCGGCGATGGTGCCCTGGGCGCCGGAGGCTTCGGCCTCGTCGTCCGATGCCGAGGTGGCCTGCTCGCGGGCCTTGGCGGCCAGCTCGGCCATGTCGAGGTTGGCCTCGCCCAGCCCGCCGGTCAGGTCCGCCTTGATCGGCGCAGCGGCCGCGGCGACCTTGGACTCGATGTCGCAGAGCGACAGCAACATTGCGGCCATCTCGTCGGTCGAGTACGTGGTGACGCCGGCCTCCTCGACCGCGTCGACGATGGCGTCGTTGTGGCCCATCAGCCCGGTGCCGCGGGTCCAACCGATCAGCGCGTGCGCCAGGCTGACCCGGGCCGCCCACGAGGACTCGGCGTGCCAACGGCTCACCAGGGCGTCCAGCGCCGACTTGGCTTCGCCGTAAGCGCCGTCACCACCGAACATTCCGCGGTTCGGTGAACCCGGTAGCACGACGTGCAGCCGCGACGCGATGTCGCGCTCGGCGCCGATCTTCGACAGCCCGCCGATCAACCGCTGCACCGCCCACAGCAGCACCTTCATCTCCATCTCGGAGCGAGAGCCGGCCTCGGACAGGTCGCCCGCGACCCGCGGTGCAGCAAACGGGAACAGCAGCGTCGGGGTCTGCGCGTCCTTGATGTGAATCGACTGCGGCCCAAGGCTTTCGGTCTGCTCGGTGCCGACCCATTCGACCAGCGCGTCGATGTCGGAGTAGGACGCCATGTTGGCCGCGACCACCCACAGGGCCGCGCCGAACCGGGCGTGGTCGCGGTAGAGCCCGCGGTAGAACGCCAACCGCTCGTCGTCGAGCTTGGACGTCGTGGCGATGACGGTGGCGCCGCCATCGAGCAGTCGCCCGATGACCGCCGCGGCAATGGAGCCCTTGGATGCGCCAGTCACCACGGCGACTTCGCTGCTGTAAGAGCCCGGATCCGGGTTCTCGGCGCCGGCCGCGATGCGGCCGTACAACGATGCGTGGATCTGACGGCCGGCGGCCAGGGCCTTGCCCTGCCACCAGGTGGCCTGCGTGGCCACCACATGGCCTGCGCCCTCGAACCTTTCGGACAGGTCCACCCAGCGGGCGTCGATGTCGCCCTCGTCGCTGAGCCAGAGCTTGACCAGGTCTTCGCGCGCGCTGGCCCACCGGTCGTCGAACAGCACGGCCTTCTTCGATTCGAACACCGGCGATACCAGGCGTGGCCAGTCAGCGCCGAGTTCGGTGGTGACCAGGTCGATGAGTTCGGCGTCGGTGGCCGCCGGCGAAGCGCTGACCGGGTCGTCCAGGCCCAGCTGGTTGAGCACCAGGCGGGCCGCCGAGGCCAGCACGCCGTCACGGCCGGTGATCTGGTCGGTGAATTCACCCAGTGCGGTGGCGTCGATGGTCGCACCGCCGCCACCGCCCGAGGAGGGCAGCGCGACCGCGATGCCACGGCGCGCGGCAACCGAAGCCACCGCGGCATCGATCGCCTTATCGACGGACGCGGCGTCGGCCAGCGCACCTTCGTGCAGGTGCCCCATGGCGCCGCCCCGGACACTGGTCCCCTCGCGGGTCCCCAGCGCGACCTCGACCGTGACGTGCTTGGCCCAACCCTCGCCCAGTTCCCAAGTCTTCTTGACCCGCTCGGCGATGGCACCGGGCCGCTTGCCCGAGGGCCCCAGCACCGTGCGCAGCTGGTCGTTGATTGCGTCGGAAAGCACTGGGCCGTAAGGCTTGTAGGTGCGCGCTAACTTGGTCACCTGCGCGCGCAGCCCGGCCAGGTCGGCTTCGGCGGCGCCGTCGATGGCGCCCAGGTTCAGCTCCGAACCCAGGTCCACCAGCAGCTGGTTGCGCCGCGACGACGCGCCGTCGGTGATGGATTCGATGGAATCCAGCTCCTCGATCTGATCGATGCGCATCTTGGCCGACAGCGCGATCAGCGCGAGTGTGGCGTCGGCGGCATCGAATCCGATGTCGTCCGGCCGGGCCGCACCCGAGGGCGCGGCAGCGTGGGCCGGTGCGGCCGCTTCCGGCGCCGACGCACTCTCGGCGGGCACCTCCGGCTCGTCCTCGGGCTCCGGCTCGGGGTCGGTGTCGGTGGCGAACAGCACCGCCGCGTCGCGTTCGGCGTTGAGCACTTCGACTGTGCTGTGGGCGTATTCGGGCAGCTTCAGGGTGTTGGTGGCCAAGCCCGCGACGGTCGGCGCGGACTTCACACCGATCTCGACGAACCGCTCCACACCGAGACCGCCGGCGGCCTCTTCGGTGAACAGCAGGTCCTGGGTTTCGATCCAGCGCACCGGGCTGGCGAATTGCCATGCCAGCAGCTCGATCAGGACGATGCGTGCCATCTCGATCCGGCGCTCGGCAATCCAGGTGTCGTAGTCGGCAAGGATCGGGTCGAGCGGCTCGGCCGGCACCAGGTCGCGGATCTCCTGGATGAAGTCGAGGTCCAGGGTGAACGGACGCGGCACCAGGTTGGGGATGTAGCGCCCGATGATGACGTCAGGATCCTTGTCGCGCGGCATGACTCGGTCGAGTGATCGCCGGAACTCTGCCACACCGACACGCAACACCCGCGAGTGGAACGGCACGTCGATACCCGGCACCAAAATGAACGAGCGCTTGCCGCCGGTGATCTTGCGGCGCTGCTCCACCTCTGCCTCGAGCTCCTCCAGCCCGCGCACGGTGCCCGCGATCGCATACTGTGACCCGCGCAGGTTGAAGTTGACGATCTCAAGGAACTCACCGGTATTCGCCGAAATATCGGCGACAAATTCGGGGACCTCGTCATCGGGCAGGTCGATCTGCGAGGGCCGAATGGCCGCCAGCCGATAGTTGGACCGGCCCAGCTCGTCGCGCGGCACGATGTCGTGCATCTTCGACCCGCGGTGAAACACCGTCTCCAGCAAGGCTTCCAGCTCGTAGATGCCGGTCACGCACGCCAGTGCGGTGTACTCGCCGACGGAGTGGCCGCAGGCGATCGCGTCTTCCACGAAGGCGCCTTGCTCGCGCATCTCGGCGACCTGCGCCGCGGCCACGGTGGCCATCGCGACCTGGGTGAACTGCGTCAGGTACAGCACGCCCTCAGGGTGGTTGTAGTGCACACCGCTGGCGATGATGCTGGTCGGGTTGTCGCGCACCACGTGCAGAACCGAGAAGCCCAGCGTGTCACGGGTGAACTTGTCGGCTTTGTCCCACACCTTGCGGGCGGCCTTCGATCGGGCCCGGACGTCCATGCCCATGCCCTTGTGCTGAATTCCCTGTCCGGGGAACGCGTAGACCGTATGCGGGGCCGCCAGGCGTGCCGTCGCCGACATCACCAGATCCGATCCGATCCGGGCGGCAACCTCCAAAACCTCTGCGCCCTGGTCGATTCCGACCCGGTCGACGCGGAAAGCGACCTCGTCGCCGGGACGCACCATGCCCAAGAAGCGCGCTGTCCAGCCGATCAGCCGCGCCGGCGGGCGCGCCTGACCATCGGTGGCGGTCACCGCGTGCTGGGCCGCGGCCGACAGCCACATGCCGTGCACGATGGGCGATTCCAGGCCGGCCAACAGTGCGGCGGCCCGGTCGGTGTGGATGGGATTGTGGTCACCGGAGACCACCGCGAACGGACGCATGTCGACCGGAGCGGTGATGGCAACGTCGCGGCGGCGCCGACGCGGGGTGTCGGTCGCGTTCTGCGAGACCGCACCACCGGCGCGCGTCGGGTCCGTCAGTTCGGCGGCGCCGGTGCGTCCCAGGATCGCGAACCGCTCCTCCAGGGTGGCGATCACCTGACCGTCGGTGTCGGCGATGGTGACCGAGACCGGCACGACGCGCCCCATGTCCGTGTCGATGGCCACCGAAGCCGTTGCGGTGATTGTCAATTGCGCCTGGCCCTTCGGCAGCTTGCCGATCATGTGGGCGGCGTGGTCGAGATGCACCAGGCTCAGCAGGCCCTCGACGACCGGAACGCCGGCGTCGGTGATGGCCGAGCCGATCGCCGAGAAGACGGCTGGCCAGCACGGTCCGACGAGTGCGTCGGGCACGGTGGTGAGGCTGGGCGCCAAAGGTTCTCCGAAGGTGGCCGTGACACCGGTGTGGTCGGCGACCCGCTCGGGGTCCCAGTCGACCGTGACCGTGGCTGTTCCGTCGGTGACCGCAGGCAAGAACTCCGGCCCGTCGACGCCTGCGGCGATGGCCAGCACCGCCCGCATGGCCGTGGCGGCGTCCTCGGTGGAGACCACCGGCGTGGCGCCGTCAACAGTGTTGGGCGGCAACGTGAATGGGATGTCGATCCACGTACCCGATACGGGAACGCTGAGCACGACGCGGTCGCCGTCGACCTGAAGCTGCGCACCGGTGGACGAATGCGTGGCGCGGCGGCTCTCGGGTCCGTCATGCACCAGCCAGTCGGAGGGATCGGCGATCCGATGGACCGGGTTGGTCGCGGTGCGGCCGGCCCACTGCACATCGGGGGCGTCCAGCACGACGGCCAGCGGCCCGGTGACGTCGGCGCGGCCGGTGCGGCGTGAGGTGACCGCCGTGGGTTCCGCCCCGGCGGCGAGCGCCTCGTCGATGGCCGCCTGCTCGAAGCGGTCCAGCAGTTCACCGACGGGCTCGTCCATCCGGGTGATGCCGGCCACGGCCGCGGTACCCGGAATGATGCACACCTGATCGGCGTCGTAGCGGGCGTCGTGCGCCTGCCACAGCGAATCGCTGCGCCACCAGCGCCGCACATCCTTGTCGATCACCGGCACGAAGTTGACCGGCTTGCCCAGCAGCTTGCACAGGGTGACGAAGAACGGGACGTCGGCCGGGTGCAGCTGCACGCGTTCGGCGTCGGGGTAGTGCGCCAGCAGGGTGGCGATGGCCTCGGAAGGATTTTCCAGCAGCCGCGCGCCGTCGTCGGTGGAGCCGTCGAACAGCGTCTCGATGGGACCGAAATCCTGTGCGTGCAGACGTGCCTCGGCGCGCTGCAGCATCTGCTCGAAACGGTCGCGCCAGGTGTCGGCCAGCCACGGGCTGCCCGGCGACGCGGTGTCCGCGGTGGAATCGCCGTCCCCGATCGACAATTCGACGTAGCGCTGCAGCCACTGCAGGTAGGTCATCTCACCGGCATCGCCGAAGTACGGCTTGGCGGTGTTGGCCATCGCCGCGATGATTTCGTCGCGGCGCTCCGCGACCGCTTCCGCGTCTCCGGCGACCTCGTCGAGAAGCCGGCCGCATCGCGACGCGCTGTTGTCGATCTCATGAATGTCCGCACCGAGCTGACTACGGCTGGAAGCCATTCCGCCGGACGCTCTTCCGGCGCCGATCCACTGATCGGTGCCCTGCGTTTCGACCAGCATCCGCTTGACCGACGGCGACGTGGTGGCCTCCTTGGTCGCCATCGCCGCGGTGCCGACCAGGATGCCGTCGATCGGCATCGGCGGGAAGCCGTACGCCTGCGCCCAGCGGCCGGACAGGTATTCGGCCGCCCGCTCCGGCGCGCCGATGCCACCGCCGACGCAGACGGTGATGTTGGAGCGCGACCGCAACTCGGAGTAGGTCGCCAGCAGCAGGTCGTCGAGGTCTTCCCAGGAGTGGTGGCCCCCGGCGCGCCCGCCCTCGATGTGCGCGATCACCGGCTTGGTGGACACCTCGGTCGCGATGCGGATGACCGAGCGGATTTGCTCGACGGTGCCCGGCTTGAAGACGACGTGGCTGATGCCGACCTCGCCCAGCTCCTCGATCAGGTCGACGGCGTCCTCGAGGTCGGGGATGCCGGCGCTGATCACCAGACCGTCGATGGCCGCGCCCGACTGGCGGGCCTTCTGCACCAGCCGCTTGCCGCCGACCTGCAGCTTCCATAGGTACGGGTCCAGAAACAGCGCGTTGAACTGGTAGGTACGACCGTCTTCGAGCAGCCCGGACATCTGCTCGACGCGGTCGGCGAAGATCTCCTCGGTGACCTGCCCGCCGCCGGCCAGCTCGGCCCAGTGCCCGGCGTTGGCCGCGGCGGCCACGATTTTGGCGTCGACGGTGGTCGGGGTCATGCCGGCCAACAGGATCGGCGAGCGGCCGGTCAGCCGGGTGAATTTCGTCGAGAGCTTGACCCTGCCGTCGGGCAGGCGAACCAGCGTCGGAGCGTAGCTCGACCAGGCCCGCGCCACCTCGGGGACGGCGCCGACGGTGAACAGGTTGCGTTGCCCGCCGCGGGTCGCCGCGGGCACGATCCCCACGCCCAGACCGCGGATCACCGGCGCGGTCAGCCGGGTCAGGATGTCGCCGGGCCCCAGGTCGAGAATCCAGCGCGCCCCCGCGTCGTTGACCCGGGTGATCTCCTCCACCCAATCGACGGGACGCACCAGGATCGACTCGGTCAGCTGCCGGGCCAGCTCGACGTCCAGGCCGACCTTCTCGGCCCAGTCGCCGACGATGTCGATGCCGTCGGCCAGCCGGGGTGTGTGAAAGCCCACCTCGACCTGCACCGGATCGAAGACCGGCGCGAAGACATCGCCACCGCGGAGCTTGTTCTTGCGGTCGGCTTCTTCCTTCTCCGAGATCTGCTGGCAGTAGAGCTCGAAGCGGGACAGTTGTTCCGGCGTGCCGGTGATGACGACCGAGCGGCGGCCGTTGCGGATGGACAAGACGGGCGGCAGCACGGTGCGCACGTCGTGCGCGAACTCCTCGAGCAGCCGGCCGATGCGTTCGGGGTCGGCGTTGGTGACCGACACCATCGGCGGGCGGTCGCCAAGCACCGAGATGCCGCGCCGACGGGCCACCAGCGTTCCGGCCGCACCGATCAACTGGGCCATTGCCAGCAGCTCGACATCGCGGCCACCACCGGCCTTCAGCGCCTCGACCGCGAGCACACCTTGGGAATGTCCCGCGACGGCCACCGGCGGCGTCGCCTTCAGGTCCATGCCTTGTCGTGCCAGCGCACGCACGGCCGCGATCTGGGTGAGCAGCACGCCCGGGATCGACACCGCGGCTGACGTCAGGTGCTTGTCCGACGGAACCGGATCCTCGGCCGCCAGCGCACGCACCCACGACAACGGCTCGAACCCGATCGGCCGCACGACGACCAGCTCTTTGGCCACCGGCTCGAGGAGCAGGTTCACCTCACCGACCAGCGTTGCCAGCTCGGACTCGATTCCCGCCGACGACACCAGTTCTTCGAGGGTCTCCAGCCAGGCGCTGCCCTGACCACCGAATGCCACGGCGTAGGCCTCGCCGGCCGTCAAGCGGTCGACAAGAGCGAGGGTGTCCCCGGCTTGTGGGTTCTTGCTCCCCTGCGGGCCTCGCCCGTCGCGGTCAGCGGACACCCGATCGTGCTCGTGGATCGTCACCTTTTCTGTCTCCCCTATATGCGTCTTTAGGTCTCGTTCGTCTGGCGGTTCACCACCGCAGGGCGGGGTCCTGTCGATTCCGCGTCGAATCACAGCCGGGAAACGGCCGGGCCGGTGTGTTGTCGGCGGACCGCTCGGGTGGCGCTGAGCGGCGCGACGGACTCCATCGGCTGTACTAAGAGTGTCATAAGGATCGACCCTCGTTTTGCGCGCTGATCGGTTACTGGTGAGTTCTACGCATCGGTAACCGTGTCCTGGGTAACACGCGCTTTCACCGGCGCCGAGGAGCCGATTAACAAACCCGCTGCATGCAGGTGGTTACGGTCGAGTAGCTATAACTGCGCAGATCAAAGCTGTCTTGTTATCGAATCGTTACATAAAAATTTTTGGTCGCAAAGTGGCGTCGCGGCGCCGTCGGCGCTGGCCGACCCCGATCGGCCGCCGGTGCGCGTCGGTGAAACGAGCGAACGAGTGTTTGCTGGAATTTTTAAGAACGGGAGTCTCGGCCGCGCCGAGCGACGGCATCGGGCGCTAGGCCCACTGGCCGAATTGGGGCTTGAGGATCTCGTTGATGTCCACGCCGACCCCTCCGACGCTGCGTTTGTCGATTTCAACCTGGTGCAGATTGGCCGCCGGGTGGGCATATCCCTTGGGCGAGCCCCAATTGTGCTGCCAGAAGTAAGAGCCCAACCCGTCATGCAGCGCCCAGTCGATGGTCTTCGAATTGGCGTACACGCCTGTGCGCTGATGGTCGATCACCGATTCCCACGAACGCAGATAGGGCGCCACCTGGCTTTTGTACTGCTCGTAGGACGGGTCATCGTCAATCGAGGCATAGATCGGCGCGCTGGCGGGCCCACCGGCCGCGGCGTGCAGCTGCATCCCGCGCTGTGCGTGCTGCAGGCCGGCGTTGGCACCGCCCAGCCAGTCCGCGGTGCTGGCCTTGCCGTACTGATAGCAGGACACGATTTTCAACCCGTTGCTGTTGAGGTCGCGCGCTTCGCTGACCTGGATCGGCTTTCCGAGCATCCAGTTGCCGCCGGGGCGACGGTCCGACACGTACCGAATCGACCCCACCGCGCCCGCGGCCCGGATCTGGCTGGCCGGAATGACCCCGGCCGCATAGTCCAGCAGGGTGCCGAGCGACGCCGATGCCGCCGGGGCGCTCAGCGACGCGCCTGCGACGCCCAAGCCAAGCAGGGCCGGGGTCGCGGCCGCAAATTTGAGCACGGCGCGTCGCGAAACGGATGACACAAGCCAAAGGGTACGACAGAAACCCCAAATGACACATTGGTCACGCAGGTCACATGTGTATCACGGTGCCGCATCGGCTCTGAAGGGCGCCCGCCACGCCCAGTTCAGGTTCGTAAAGCAGCGTTAGCTTCGAGAAGGTGTCCGCGGGGATAGCGGTGCGCGAGTGGCGCACTCGTCGGCGATTGAGCCAGATGGAACTTGCGCATCAGGTCGGTGTCTCGCCTCGCCACCTCAGTTTCGTCGAGACCGGCAGGGCCCAGCCGCGCCCTGTTGCTGCGCATCGGCGAGTCGCTGGATCTGCCGCTCGCCGCGCGCAACCGCCTGCTGCTCGACGGCGGCTATGCGCCCGTGTTCGGCGAGCACACCCTGGACGCCGAGCGGATGAGGCCCGTGAAGGCGGCCGTCGACTCGGTCTTGGCCGGCCATGCCCCGTATCCGGCCATCGTCACCGATGCGTGCTGGAACCTGATAGCCGGAAATGTGGGTTGCGTCGTGCTCGCCGACGGGGTTGACCCCGAACTGCTGCGCCCGCCGATCAACGTCATGAGGTTGTGCCTGCATCCGCGGGGCTTGGCGCAGCGGTTGCTCAACCGCGCCGAGGTGCACTCGGCGATCATGGGGCGGGTTCGCCGCCAGGCGCAGGCCACCGCGGCACCCGACATCCGCCGGCTCTACGACGAGCTCTTGACTTATCCGGCGCCTCGGGGAGTCCAGCGCGGCGAGCGGACTGGCGAGCTGTATGTGCCGTTTCGATTGATCACCCTGGACGGAACCGAGCTCCGGTTCGTCAGCACCGTCGCGACCTTCGGCAGCCCGCTCGACATTTCGGTGGAGAGCCTCATCATCGAGTCGTTTTTTCCGGCGGACCAAGCCACCGGCGACTACTTGCACACTCTCGACGGCGATCAGCGTGTGCGAGCGATTGCGCAGCGATACCCGCAGGCGCTTCCCTACCTCGGCGCCCACTACCGCGCCGGCACGGCGTTTGGCCTTATTTTATTGTCACTATAAAGTTAGTAGAGTTACCGAGAGCGCTTGACTGCAACCGGAGTCCAGATGGAACGCGAACAGCTCATCGACCTGACGCGGCGTGCGTTGAAGTTGGCGCGGGACAAGACGACTGATCTCGCTCCGACACAGCACACGGTCGACGCGCGTGACTACACCGGTAGCGTGCGCCACCACCGGGATCGGGCCATGCTGCTGGCCAGTCCGCAGTTGGTCGGCTACGTCTCGGAACTGCCCGCCCCGGGTGCCTATTGCACCAAGACGGTGATGGGGCGGTCGATCCTGCTGACCAGAACATCAGACGGAACGGTGAAGGCGTTCAACAACGTGTGCCTACACCGCCAGTCGCAGGTGGTGACGGGTTGTGGCACCGCAAAGCGATTCACCTGCCCGTACCACGCCTGGACATACGACAACACCGGTCGCCTGGTGGCGGTTCCCGGACACGAGGGATTCCCAGAGGTGACCGTCAAGTCCGATGGTCTGACCGAGATCCCGGCCACCGAATTCGCTGGATTCCTCTGGGTGGCATTGGATCCCGGATCCACGTTGGACGTGGCGGGACACTTGGGCCCGCTTGCCGAGGAACTCGACTCATGGGGCATCGGGCGCTGGTCACCGCTGGGCGAAAAGGTGTTGGACTCCCGTATCAACTGGAAACTGGCGATCGACACCTTCGCCGAGAACTACCATTTCGCCACCGTCCATCAGCAGACGTTCGCCACCATCGCACGCAGCAACTGCACGGTGTTCGACTCCTACGGGCCGCATCACCGGCTGATCTTCCCGCTCAACACCATCCTGGAGCTCGACGATGTGCCCGAGGACCAATGGAATCCGTTCCACAACATGGTGGTGATCTATGCGCTTTTCCCCAACATCGTGCTATCGGTGACCATCGCCAACGGCGAACTGTTCCGCGTCTATCCCGGGGATCGGCCCGGTAGGTCAATCACCGTCCACCAGAACGCAACACCGCAGGACCTCACCGATGAGTCAGCCGCCGCCGGCGCCCAAGCCGTCTTCGAATACGCGCACGCCACCGTGCGCGACGAAGACTACCGACTGGTCGAGGGGCTGCAGGCCAACCTCGAGTCCGGAGTCCGCGACCGCCTGGTGTTCGGCCGCAACGAGCCCGGTTTGCAGCATCGACACATCACGTGGGCCCGGGCGCTGTCGGCGTCAGCCGACGTCGGCTGACAGGACCCCGATCAGATCGTCGAGAAGCTTTGCCAGCGCGTTATTTTCGGCAGGCGCCGCGTTGGACAGCAGCTCGACGGCGTCCTTGCGCCGGCCGGCCGCAATCAGCGGCACGACCTGATCCACCATGGCCTGCAA
This sequence comes from Mycobacterium sp. 852002-51971_SCH5477799-a, assembly GCF_001667145.1. Taxonomy (GTDB): domain Bacteria; phylum Actinomycetota; class Actinomycetes; order Mycobacteriales; family Mycobacteriaceae; genus Mycobacterium. The sequence goes on along the minus strand of NZ_LZIF01000086.1, from coordinate 216,976 downwards.
TTCGGGCTCCGGCGGTGCCAGGCTCGCGACAGTCGTGGACAGCACCTCGACGAGTTCCCAATCCCGGTATAACGCCAACGAGCGTTCATTGAACGCGAAGCCCGTCACCGGTTTTCCCCACATGGTGCCGTGGTAGCGGTAGGGGCCCTCCATGTACTCGATCGGCAGCCCGTGCGCCGGGGCCGCCACCAGCGGCTCCCCGATGAGGTCCAGTTGCAGTGTGGGACAAGTGATCCGGTGCCGGTCGGGCATGTATCGCGCCGGGGCGAGGGGCCGCACCAGGGGTCGCATGGCCTCCGGCCACCGCACGTAGCTGCTGACCGTGACCTCGACGTCTTCGGCACATTGCGGCGCGATCGCGGGGTCCGGGTCGCTTGTCGTGACACCGGTGAACGGTTGCAGCGCATTGCCATCTGTGCGGTCGAACTGGCGCCAGATGCTCAGGTCGACGCCGTTGTCGAAGTTGATCGTGCGCCATTCGTGCGACCTGGCCCGCGGGTCTCCGCCGGATCCACCGCCACCGGCGTACTTCGGGAACCACTGCCGATCGACGTGCCCGCTGGCACCGGAGACCTGCTGGACCACGTCTCCCCAGCGCAGGGTTCCCGTCATCGCCATGCCGGTCTGGAAATAGGAGTAGGTGTCGCTTTGACCGAAGCAGACGATCTTTCCGTTATAGGTTGATGCACCTACCGGTGTTGGTGCACGCGTTGGGGTTACGGCCAGATCCAGTCGCATGCGCCGCCCGGACTGATCCGTTCCGACCAGGCTGACCCGGTACGTGTAGGGCAGCAGTTCGCCATCGCCGTTGCGGCTGGTCGCCCACGACGCCGTTCCCGCGGTGCTGTGGTAGTTGATGTCGAGATGGCCCTCCGCCATCGTCAACTTGCGCTGGGCGCCGGGCTCCATGTTGGCCGGCGGCATGTCGTAATCGGTGAAGGTGCCGTAATCACCGGTGTCGAGGTCGAACAGCGCCATCGTGTAGAAGTCCGCGACGACCGTTCCGCCGGGCCGGTTCTTGTTGAAGATGGTCAGAAAGGCGAACGATCGATCGGTCTCGGCGGCGTCGAGCTGCCCGGCGATGAACCAGGTGTCCGACTCCTGGTCGGGGTGTTCGCCTTCGGCGGCGGGGAATTCCAACTGGCCGTCGCCGGGCACCAACTGAAACGGGTAACTGCGCCAATCGCTGGTCATATAGGGCCTCGCTGCTTTTTTCGCTATGTTAGCGTGAATAGCGAAATTGCGGCCACGGTCCGATCCCCTGAGGAAGTGCCCCGATGACAAAGACTTCCGGCCATCGTTCCTATAACGAGCTGTTCATTGGGGGCCAGTGGCGCAAACCCGCCAATCCCCAGCAGCTCGCCGTGATCTCGCCGCACTCCGAAGAGCCGGTCGGGCATGTTCAAGTCGCGGGACCCGAGGACGTCGATGCCGCCGTCACCGCCGCACGGAACGCGTTCGATCACGGTCCGTGGCCACGGATGAGCCATGCCGCCCGGATGGCCAAGGTCGAACAGCTCGCCGGGATCTATGCCGGCCATGCCGACGAGATGGCCGACCTCATCACCGATGAGATGGGGTCGCCGCGCAGCTTCAGCCGGATGGGCCAGGGGGCGGCCGCCGTAGCGCTGATCCACCTCTCGCTGGCTGCCGCCCGGGATTTCCCGTGGGAGGAACGCCGGCAAGGTGTGCTCGGCGAGGTACATCTGCGGAGGGCCCCTGTCGGCGTGGTCGGCGCGATCGTGCCGTGGAACGTGCCGCAGTTCTTGATCATGCCCAAGCTCATCCCGGCGCTGATCGCGGGCTGCACGGTCATCATCAAGCCCGCGCCCGAAACCCCTTTGGACGCTTTGTGGCTGGCTGAGATGATCGAGCAGATCGGGCTGCCCGAAGGCGTGGTGTCGGTCCTGCCCGGAGGCCCCGACATTGGTGAGGCGCTGGTGCGTCATCCCGGGGTGGACAAGATCGCATTCACCGGGTCCAGTGCAGTCGGCCGCCGGATCGCCGCCCTGTGCGGTGAGCATCTCAAGCGGGTGAGCCTGGAGCTGGGGGGCAAGTCCGCGGCGATCATTCTCGACGACGCCGACATCGGTAAGACGGTGGCCGGCCTGAAGTCCGCCGGGCTGATGAACAACGGTCAGGCCTGCGTCGCACAGACCCGGATCCTGGTGAGCGACCGCAAACATGACGAGGTCGTCGACGCGCTGGCCGACATGATGTCCACGCTCAATGTCGGCGACCCGGCCGACGAGTCGACGGACATCGGACCGCTTGTGGCCCAACGCCAACAGCGCCGCGTCCAGGACTACATCAAGTCGGGGCGCAGCGAAGGTGCCCGCGTTGTGCTCGGCGGCGAACAGAGCCCGTCCGAGCGCGGCTGGTACGTGCAGCCGACGCTGTTCACCGACGCCACCAACGACATGCGCATCGCCCGGGAGGAGATTTTCGGTCCGGTGCTGACCGTGCTTCGCTACCGTGACGAGGACGACGCGGTCCGCATCGCCAACGAGACCGATTACGGCCTGGCCGGTTCGGTGTGGACCGCCGACATCCAGCACGGCCTGGACGTCGCTGCCGCCGTGCGCACCGGAACCTATGGCATCAACATGTACACCCTGGACATCGGCGCGCCGTTCGGCGGCTTCAAGCAGTCCGGCATCGGGCGCGAGTTCGGGCCGGAGGGCCTACATGAGTATGTCGAGCTGCAGACGCTGATTTGCAAAGGCCAGCTGCCGCCGCTATAGGGTTTCCGCTTGCCACCACGGGTCGCGGCCAAGCCGCGCCAAAAGCCTTGCTTGCGCATCATTTTGGTCGTCGATCACGACTGGCGCACCGAACATCCCCGCTGCGGCCAACGCCTGCGGATCCTCCGGGAGGGCGGCGCAGAACAGTTCACACCACGCGGGGTCCAGGCCGTCGTCGGCACCCACCGCGCGGGCGAGGTCCCAGGTGTGCACCAGGACGTCACGGGTCAGGTTCGGCATCAACCGGTACTCATCGAGCTGTGTCGCTCCGCCAGATCCGAGAACCTCCGCCAGCGAGTCGTAGGTGAGTTGCCAGCGCGCCCGAGGATCGTCGCGTGGCCGATCGGGCTTCAATCCCAAGGGACGCAATAGCAGCACGTCATGGAACCCGATGACGTGCTCGAGCACTCCCCGCGCGTCCCACGCATCGCACGGCGATGGACGGTCCCACTTGCCGTTGGCCGCTGCGACCGCCGCACCGAAGCGACGGCACACGGCCAGGTGCAATTGGCCGACGTCATCCATCGCCGTCGCGCGGGGAGTCGGGCACGTGCAAGGTCAGCTCGACCGGACAGCACAGCGCGCCATGCTGATTGGTCACCTGGATTTCGACGTTGACCAGGCAGCGCGGCGGCTCCACCGAGGTATCCCGGCGCTTCGCCACGGCGCGGCCCCGGCCGATCATCGTGTCACCGGCATACACCGACCCGGTGAGCCGCATGGACCGCCGCACCACACGCGAGCGCGGGCCAGCCCAGTCCGTCGCGACGCGGTCAGCAAAGCCGGCCAGGTGCATCGTGTTGACGTAGATCGTCGGGTTGCCTTGAGCAGCAGCGTATTCCGGATCAAAATGGCCGGGGAAATAATCCCACGTCGCTCCGGCGTTCTCCACCACCCGCTGGTAGCTGATGTGGTCGATCACCTCGGGCAGGTCGACGGGAACGGTGATCTGGTGCCAGCGCAGGCCTTCGTCGCTCACGTGGACGCTCCAGGGGTGAACCGGAACAACGTATTCCGACAGGTGGCCACCACCGTCCCATCCTGGCGGCGATAGGTCTCCAGCGTCTCGACGAAATGGCCGAAGCCCAGCCGTGTCCGCTTTTCCGGTGACACCGAGACCAGCTCGTCGACGACGGTCAGCACGTCGCCCTCGGTGATGGGTTGTGGGAACTCAACCTCGTTTGCCGCGTTGATGAATGTGGTGCCGGGCAGGGGCACGCGCAGGGCGATCAACGAAGCCGCCCCCCTGCCCCCCGGTTGCCATGGCGGCGCGATCAGCCAGCCCATCAACAGGGCCGGCGGCGCCAGCAGGCCTCCCCAGTGCAGGCGGGCGAATTCGGAATCCCAGTACGAGCGATTGGCGTCGCGGACCATCGCGGCGAACAGCTGTATGCGTGCGGCGCTGACCGCGGTGGCTGCGGTGCGGGGCTCGCCTTTCGCACCGACCATCCGCAGCGCATCGTCGTACGTGCCGAAGGCCAGCCGCTCACCGAAATCCCGATCCATGTATCGGCGCCGCTCACATGACGAGCGGGTGCCGACTCGGGACCGAATCCCACTGCAGCATGCGGGAAGCGAAATACCAGCCGCCCCGCTCATAGATCAGCGTGTCACGGAATATCCCGGTGGCCCGCAGCACCGTGTCGCCATACACAGCTGCGAAAAGCACGGCGACACAATGCTGAGTCGCGTTGACGCCGTCGACGCGGATTTCGTGATCGAGCGTGACCAGTCGCTGGCCATCGCCGCCGTCGAAGGCCGAACGCAGGTCGTTGAACAGCTCGCCGTCACGGGTGTAGCTGGCGCCGGAGTGGCGGAAGGTGGAGACCCAGCGGCCACGGTCACCGTCGGAATAGGCCCGATTGTGCCGGGCATCCAGATCCAGGATGGCAGCGCGTCCGGTGGCGGCTTGGAGCATTTGCTGTTCCTGATAAGTCATGGTCATCGTTTTCCAGCCTCTCTCGGAAATGACTGCCTACAACGGGCTGACGGAACACTAAGACAACTCATCGACTCTTAGGTGACACTATCGGAACCTAACGGCTAACGACATACCCGCTCCTTTCACGATCCCACGTTTTCGGATTGATGCCCCGTTCGCGCAATAAGTCCTTGCGTATCCGACCGATCACATTTTTCGGGAGTTCGCTGACGGTCTCCACGAATCGCGGCACGCAGAAATACGGCATGCGCGATGCGCAGAAGTCGAGCAACTCCACGAAATCGAGTGTGGCGCCGGACCGCAACGTGACGACCACCAGAACATCGTCCTCTCCCAGCTCGCTGGGCACGCCGACCGCGGCGGCCTCCGCAACCGCGGGATGGCACATGACGATGCGCTCCACTTCAACCGACGAAATGTTTTCACCGCGGCGGCGCAACGCATCCTTGATCCGGTCCACATAGGTCAAATTCTGATCGCAATCGAGCCGCCCGAGATCGCCGGTGCGAAACCACTCCGGATGCGGCTTTATCCGCGAATCCGCGCCGACGTATCCCTCGCTCATCACGTGCGGATGCCTGGGCCGACAGGCGATCTCACCCACGGTGTCGGCGGGCAGCGGGTTTCCTTGTTCGTCCAGGATCCGCACCTCGAAGTCGGGATTCGGCCGTCCCGACGTTCCGGGAACCCCGGCGTCGGCCAGCGCCTTGACCGCGACGGGGAACGCCTCGGTGAGCCCGTACATCGTGACGATGCGACAGCCGTAACGCTTTTCGATGTCGCGGTAGGAATCCGCATCGATGGGCGCGGCGGAAATGAACCGCAGCGGTAGTCGTGCGTCGTCGGAATCCGCAGGAAGATTCTGCAGCATCGAGACCATCGCCCCGGCGCCGGCGAATCCGATGGCACCGCGGGCGCGTATGTCAGCCCACACCTCCGCGGGGTGAAAAGCCCCGGCCAGCACCGTCGTCGCGCCTACCAGCATGGGCGCCAGGATGCTTGGGGCCGCGCTGAGGTGAAACAGCGGCATCGCCGTCCACAGCACCTCGCGTTCGCGAAATTCCCAGGCCGACGCGACGGTTGCTGCCACCGAAAACAGGTAGTGCCATGTGGTGGCGACTGCCTTGGACGGGCCAGTGGTGCCTGAAGTGTAAAACAAGCAGCCGAGGTCGCCCGGACCTGCTGGGCTGTCGGTCGCCACATCATCCGCGTTCTGGCCCAGCGCCGCCGTCAGCGAATCACCCTGCACCACAATGCTTGTCAGGCTTTCTACCGCGTCGGCGACTTCGGCGGCCCGGGGTTGCCGTTCGGCGTCGGTCACGATCACCTTGGCCCGTGACAGCCGAAGGGCGTGCAGCAAAAAGTCGCCCTTGTTCGCGGCATTGACCGCCGCGCTCACCGCCCCGATCCGTGCGGCGCCCAGCCAGAAATACACCCACTCCGGACACGTGCCGGTGAACAACGCGACGCGGTCGCCCCGCCCGACACCCAAATCGGTCAACATCTTTGCCGCCGCGCAGGACCGCTGGCGCATCTGCTCGAAGGTCACGTCGACACCGGCGATCGACATCATCACCCGATCGGGGTACTGCTGCGCGCGGCGATCGAGCACGGCCGGCACGGTGAAACTGTCGACGCCGAAATCGGAGGGCTGCGCGGGCCCGCTGCGGTCAGCGCACATCGAGCTGTTCGGCCGTGATCAAGCTTTGGCGGCCGCGGGGTCGGGCTCGCCGCCGGCGCTGTAACCGAAGTCGGAGGGTGAGGGCTCCTCGCCCGGGTAGAAACGATGCGCCCAGCGGCGCAGGGCCGCGTAGTCGTGCGCTTCTTCGGGAGCGAGATTCGGCTTCTCCAGGTATTTCATGTTCTCCCAAGTGAAGAAGTCCTGTTTGATGACCTCTTGCTGCAGCGCCAGGAAGCGGGCGGCCCGTCCGGTCGGCACGTCACCGTCGTCGCCGGGTTCACGTACCGAAGCCTGGGTGTAGAAGTAGTCGGTGTAATCCTCGTCCACCGGCGTCTGGCCGGTGACCTGCACGGTGGCCACCAGTTCGCTGGGAAAGCGCACCACGCCCAAGCCCAGCGAGTAGTTGTCGTAGATGATCTTGGCGTCGACTGGACCGTTCGGGGTCAGCCATGTCTGCGCCCGTCCCCCGCCGAAATGGGCGTTGACGGTGGCGTGCAGGTGATAACCGGCCACCTCGAACGACGCCGTGGTGGCCGGATTGGCGGCCTTGTGCACGTACTGAACGTGATAGGGGTCAGCCGCATTCTCGATGATCATCTGCGGATGCACCTTCACCCGGTTGAGCATCTGGGTGTGCGGGTGCAGCGGGTAGTACTCGTTGGTTTCCAATTCCGGCAGCACCGGCGGCTGCCAGTAGGGCGCCCGACCGTGCCGCTCGTGCCAAGCCAGGATGAAGCCGTACCACTCTATGCTCGGGTAGGTCCGGATGCGGACGTTGTTCTTGCAGCCGATCTTGCTGTAGGGAATCAGCGCATTGGTACCGTCGCCGCGCCACTGCCAGCCGTGCCACGGACAGACGATGTTCTCGCCTTCCACCGTGCCGCCCACCCCGAGGTTGGCGCCGAGGTGCTGGCAATAGGCCTCCATCACGTGGACCTGGCCCGACTCGGTGCGGAACAGCACCAACTCCTCACCGAAGTAGTGCGCGCGCTTGACCTGGCCGGGAGCCAGATCGGTTCCGAAGGCGACGATGAACCAGCCCGTCGGGAAACGGTAGGTCGACAGCGCGATGCCGGCCTGCCCGAACTCCCGCTCTGAAGGGTCTGATTCTGGAATCGTATTCGTCACGAGAACTCCGTTTCCCACGCGGCCGGGCGCATCTGGGCCGCTCTTACCTCACCGCGTTTCGACGACTAAAGTCTATTTTTACTATTTTAGACATTGAACGTCAACGCGACACCGGCCGGTCGTCGCGTGACGCCTGAGCCGATGGGGGTTCGCATGACGGCCGCTGCAGTGGACCTATCCGATTTCGCCTTGTGGCGTAATGGTTTTCCCGACGAGCTGTTCGCCGAGCTGCGGCGCACGAGGCCGCTTTTCCGGCACGACCTGACACCGGGTGTCGCCGACACGGTCCAGCGTCAATTCTGGGTGGCCACCAAACACCGTCACGCGGTCCGCCTGCATCGCGACACCGAGTCGTTCACCGCCGCCGACGGCCCACTCATTCAGCCCGTCGCCATGTTCTCGTCGTTCCCGACCATCATCACGTTGGACCCGCCGGACCTGAACAAGCGCCGCAAACTGATCTCCAACGCCTTCAACCCGCGCGCGATCGCCAAGCTGGAGAACGGCATCCGGGCGCGTGCGGCCCACATGATCGACGGCCTGCTCGCGCACGGTGGTGGGGACTGGATCTCCGACGTCGCCGACGCGTTACCGATGTCGGTCATCGGCGACATCATCGGCATCCCAGAGGAAGACCGGCCACGAATATTCGACATCTTCGACCGCATCCTCAAGGCGCTTGCGCCCGAGGCGGGTCCGAGCGGCCAGGTGGAACTCGAGCTCTTTGGCTCGGTCTTCGAATACGCGATGGAGCTCACCGCCGCAAAGCGGCGCAATCCCACCGATGACATCTGGAGCACGCTCGCGTCCGCGGTGATCACCGGTGACGACGGCGAGCAGTTCCGCCTGCCCGAGAACGAACTCGAGTTCTTCTTCTTCGTGCTGGCGTTCGCCGGCAGCGACACCACGAAGAACGCCCTGGCCATTGGGTTGCAGGCGTTCGTCGCCAATCCAGAGCAGGTGGAACGGTATCGCGAGCGGGAAGACCTGCGCGCCGGCGCGGTCGAGGAGGTGTTGCGCTGGGCGTCGCCGGTGGCGTACTGGACGCGCACCGCAAAGGTCGACGTCGAGATGGACGGTCAGCACATCGCCAAGGGCGAACGCGTGGTGTCGACCCTGCGTTCGGCCAACCGCGACGAGGAGGTTTTCGAGTCCCCGTTCACCTTCGACATCGGCCGACAGCCCAACCCCCACGTGGCGTTCGGCGGCGGCGGGCCGCACCACTGCCTGGGCGCGATGCTGGCCCGGGCGGAACTGCGCGCGGTCCTCGACGAACTGTTTCTGCGCTGCGACAACATCGAGATCGGTCCGGCGAAGGTGTCCCATCCGAACCTAGCCACCAACATGTCGATCTACGACGAGATGGCCATCAAGCTGACCGAGCGGCGCTGAGACCGGGCCACGAACCGGACCTGTACGTGGCTCCCATTCGCAAGTGGCGCCCGTGCCGGGCGGTGCCGCTCAGTCCTGCAACCGCAACGCGGCCTTTGGACATTGGTCCACCGCCGCGCGCACGTCGATTTCCAGCCGCGGGGGCACGGGGCCGTCCGCGATCTGCACCACATCGGCGTCGCCCAGCTCGAACACCTCCGGCGCAAGCGATTCGCAGAAGCCATTGGCTTCACACAGGTTCTCGTCGACCGTCACGCGCATCGATTGCCCTCCACTTCTCTAGAGGCCCTTGGGTCGGGTCCCGGTCACCCCGCCGGTCGCGAGGCGTGTCAGTTCTTCGTCGGTCAGCCCGCACCGCTCGCGCAGGATCTCCTCATTGTGCTCGCCAAGCTTCGGTGGCGGCCGCAGCAGCCACTTGTCCTGTCCGGCGAGCCGGGCGAACGGCGGGCAGGGGTACAGGCCGAGGCCGGTACAAGCGTGATGCAGTGCCTCGAAAAAGCCGCGTTCGCGCAGTTGCGGGTTGTCGGTGACCAGCGATGGCGACACCACCGGCGCGGCGGGAATTCCCGCGTCGGCCAACCGCTCCACCGTCGGGCCAAGTGGTTGCCCGACGAACCAATCCGCCAGCCTGCGATCGATTTCGTCGGCTCGTTCCAAACTCCCGGCGACGGTGGACAGCTCCTCGTCGTCACACCACGTCGGTCGCCCCATCAATTCCACCAACGCGCGCCACTGCGCGTCGTCGCGAACGGTGATCGCGATCCAGTCGTCCGATCCGGCGCAGCGGTAGATGTTTTGGATGACCGCGCTGTGACCGCGGTTGCCGCGACGGCTCAGGGTCACCCCGAAGACTTCGGACTCGATCGCCTGGATCGCGGTGGCGTTGAGCACGGTTTCGAGCATCGGCAGCTCAACCAGCTGACCCGTCCCGGTGCGTTCGGCGAAGCTCAGGGCGGCCAGCACGGCGAACGCGGCGTGCACGCCGGCCAGCGGGTCGCAGGCCCCGCGCGGTGTCACCGGCGGCGCCTCCGGCACGCCGGTCACCCAGGCCAGGCCGGCGATCTGCTCCATGGTGGGGGCGAACCCGACCCGCTCCCGCCACGGCCCCTCGACGCCGAATGCGGGCATCCGGACGAACACCAGTTTCGGGTTGACCTTGCGCAGCACATCGTCGGTGAGCCCGAATTGCTCCATCACCCGCGGCGAGAAGTTCTCGATCACGACGTCGGCGCCGGCGACCAACTCGGTGAACAGGGCGCGACCCCGTTCGGATCCCAAATCCAGTGTCACCGAACGCTTGTTGGTGTTCATCGCGTGGAACACCCAGCCGTACTCCCACCAGTCGTCCACGTCGGTGCGCATCCCGCCCGAGTACCGGATGCCGTCGGGACGCTGGATCGACTCGATCTTGACGACGTCGGCGCCGAAGGCGGCCAGCAGGTGGGTCGCGGCGGGGCCGGCCCAGAACGCGGTCAGGTCGACGATGCGCACACCGGCCAGCGGTAGCCCGTCCGGCGCCGGTTCTACCTCGGGCTCCACACGGCGCCAAGGGGTTTCGCCGTCGGCCTCACCGAGGGCGGGCGTGTCACCCACGGGCGCGGGCGCACACACCGACATCAGCCAGGGCGGCCGGGGCTGGTCGAACCCGGCGGGGTTGCGGGTGAAGGCCCTGCGCTCACGCACGTAAGCCAGCTCCCGGATGGTGGAGCCGTTGCCCAGCGCGGCGATCGGCAACCGGAACAGCTGCCCGAGCTCGACGACTTCGGCGACGGTCCGTTCGGCCAGCCACGGGTGGATCTGTTCGCGGATGAGGTCCCGGTATTGCCACCGGCCGATCTGGAACCGCAGCTGTTCGATCTCCTCCAGCTGCGGGCACTCCACCATCGCGGCGAAATCGAGCCACTGCTGACCGGTGACCATGGTGATTCCGACGTACCCGTCCTTGGCGGGTTCGATAGACGGCACCTCGGTGGTGCGCCGGATCGGCGGGACGCGCAGCAGCTGTGAATGCAGCCATTCGCTGCTCTGCATCGTGGTGATGGCTTCCAGCATGGACAGGTCCAGGTGTTCGCCGGGACCGCCGCGCTCGACACGGCGACGCAGTGCCAGTACGCCGAAGGCGGCGAATACGCCACCCATGTACTCGCCGAGATCACCACCGATGGAGATCGGCGGCCCGGCGGGGTCGCCGCGGAAGCCGGGCGAGCCCGCCCACGCCTGCAGGGTGAACTCGGTGGCCGCCCGGTCCGCATAGGGGCCGGTCCAGCCGAAGTCGGAGATGGAGACGATGATCGCCCGCGGCGAGAGCACCAGCAGTTGTTGCGGGTCGACGCCGAGCGCCGCGGCGCGCGCCCGCCCGGCGGTCACGACGACGACGTCGGCGCCGGCCAATTCGTCTCGGTAGCGCTGGGACCCGGGTGCGAAGGTCATGCTGCGTTTGCCCGCGCTGAGGTAACTGAAGAACGGTGCGCTGCGGTCCTCGGGGATCGGGGACCCGCTGGCGGAGTATCGCCGTAACCAATCCCCTTGCGGCGGTTCGATTTTGTGCACCTGCGCGCCGACGTCGCGCAGCAGCTTGCCGCAATAGCTGCCCGCTATCCGGTCACTGATCTCGACGACACGCAAATCGTGTAGCGGTGTCGGCCGGCTTTCGGACCGCTCGCTCAATTGCACCCGCCCTTCCGATCGACGAGCGACCAGAGAAGCTATTTATATCATTACTGCTAAAATAGCTAAGCCAGCGAGTTGCATTTCGTTTCGAGGATCGGATGACCGCCTTGGGAATTGGCCCCGACGCCCGGCGCCGGCTGTCGGCGCCGCGGATCGCCGAAATCGTAGCCGACGAGTTGCGCCGTCAGATCATCGACGGCGAGCTCGCGGACGGTGATCTGTTGCCGCGCCAAGAGGTGCTCGTCGAACAGTTCAACGTGAGCCTGGTCTCGCTGCGCGAAGCCCTGCGGATCCTGGAGACCGAAGGCCTGGTCTCGGTGCGGCGCGGCAACCGCGGCGGTGCCGTCGTCCACGCCCCGGCGAAGACCAGCGCCGCCTACATGCTCGGGTTGTTGCTGCAGAGCGAGTCCGTCGAGGTCGCCGACCTAGGCATGGCATTGCAGGAACTCGAGCCCGCCTGCGCCGCCCTGGCAGCCCGCCGGCCGGACCGAGCGGACACCCTGGTTCCCGAGCTCACCCGGATCAACGAGTCCATGGCCGAAAACCTGGACGACGGAAGGCTCTTCACCGAAATCGGACGCGAATTCCATGATCTCATCGTCCGCGGTTGCGGCAATCACACGATCATCGCGGTCGTGGGAAGCCTGGAGACGCTGTGGAGCAGCCACGAACGGCAGTGGGCCGACGAGAGTGCGTCGCGTGGCACCTACCCGTCGCTCGCCCAGCGCCGCGCGGTGCTCAACACGCACGTCAAGCTGACCGAGACGATCGCCGAGGGCAACGTCGACCGGGCCCGCCGCATCGCGGGTCGCCACCTGGCCGACACGCAGACCTACGTCTTGTCCGGTCAGCACGATCAACGCATCTATGCGCTGTCCCCGCAGGCGTTGTCGCGGCCGCGGGACATTCGGCACTCCTGACGACGGCCTGCAACGGTCATGCGAACCGCATTAGTCACCGGCGGAAGCGGCGGGATCGGAAAAGGCTGCGCCCGCAAGCTGGTTGAGCGCGGTTACGACGTGGTGCTCGCGGCGCGCCGCGAGGTTCCGCTGCGTGCGGCCGCCGAGGAGATCGGTGCCCGCCACATCGCGGCCGACGCTTCCGACCCCGGCGGATTCGCCGCCGCGATAAGCGCATTGGAGACAATCGACCTCGTTGTGCATGCGGCCGGTGCGCTCGGCGGGACCTACGCGCGCAAGCAGACCTTCGAGCAGTGGCACGCCATCATGTCGGCCAACCTGGATTCGTGCTTCGTCGTGACCTCAGCGGTGCTGCCGAAAATGACAGCCGGCTCACGACTGGTGTTCATTTCGTCGTCGGCGGCACACGAGCCCATGCCGGCTCGCACCGCGTACTCCGCCTCGAAAGCCGGGATGAATGCGTTCGCCCGAGCCTTGGCCCTCGAAGTCGACCGCGACGGCATCAGCGTGCACATCGTCACGCCGGGACCGGTGGCCACCGAGATGCTGCAGGACGTTCCCTTCGAGATGTACGCCATCGGGGTGTCGGACGTCGCCGAGGCGGTCGCCTGGTTGGACACCGTCGACTCGTCGGTCGATCTGCCCGAGATCCGGCTGTCCGCCGTGGAGCGCGGCCCCTTCGCGCGACCGCCGGTCGTCCCCACCGAAGCCCGGCGCCGCGCGCAACGCGGCTGAGGTTACGGCGCGGGGAAGTCTTTGATCACCGATTCGCCGAACTCGTGCAGGGAGTCCGGCGCGGCGAAGTCGGCGAACCATACGTAGAACCGCTCGACCCGCTGGTCGGCCAAGCCGCTGAAGTGCCCGATCAGCTCGTCGGCGTCACCGCAGACCAGCCCGGACCCGAGGTTGCCGAATCGCCGGGCGCTCACCTCACGCACGGTGTCGGGGTCGCTGCCCGACCGCACGAAGCCCACCATCTGCTGGATTGACATCCGGGCCGTTCCCGCGGCCGGGGCGAGCCTCGACAGCCGATCGAGCTGGTTGGCTGGCAGATTCCACCAATCCGCGTATCTGCGAACGAGTTCCATCATCCTGGGTCCGCTCCCACCCAGAACCAGCGGTATCGGGTACGACCGGCGCGGGGCTTGTGCAGCCAGGCCGGATTGTTGGTCGCCGTCGCCCCAGTACTGTCTGATCAGTTCCAGGTGGCGGCCGAGTTGCTCGACCCTGGCCCGCGGATCCTGTTGGCCGACATCGAATCTCGCGAATTCCGTGGGCCACGATCCCGATCCCAGGCCGAGCTCGAACCTGCCCTCCGACGCCTCTGACAAGGTGACGGCCTGTTTGGCAAGCACGGCCGGGTGCCGAAACGCGTCACAGAGCACCAGATGACCGATCCGCAGCCGCTCGGTCCTGGCCGCCACCCAGGTGGCAATGCCCATTGCCTCCCAGATGCTTTCGTCGGGCAGCCCGGGGGCCTCGAGGTGATCGATGAAGGCGATCCCGTCGAAGCCGCTGGCCTCGGCGTGACGCGCCCGATCGGCGATGTCGGCCGCCGACAACCTCACCTGCGGCAGGAACAGATACCACTCGGCCATGCGCCACCTATGCGTCCACATCCGTGCGATTGCGACGGCACGGCTAGTTTATTATCTTTACTATGTTAGAGGTCTTATGGATGTCGGACTGAACTCGGAGCAGCTGTCGCTGCGTGACACCGTACGCGACATATTACGGACGGAGTCCCCGCCCGACGCCGCGCGTCAAGCGATCACCGACCCCGAGCGCTGGCGCGCCCTGTGGAAGACCGTCGTCGATCTCGGCTGGACCGAACTCGCCGCCCCAGACGCCGGCGACTACGGACCGGTCGAGCTAACCGTGGTTCTCGAGGAATGCGGTGCGGCCATCGCGCCAATTCCGTTGCTGGGCAGCGTCGGTCTGGCCGCGGGCGTCCTGCGCAACACTGGGCTTGACGCGGTGCTGACCGATATCGCCGGCGGTGTCGTAGCCACCCTGGCCGTTCACGCCCAGGGATCGCGACTGCCCGGCGCTCCGATGACCCTGTCCCAGGGACGGCTGCGCGGCACCGCCGTCGCCGTCCCCAACCTGTCGCGGGCGGAGCTGGTCGTCACGCTGGCTCGCTGCGACGACGGTGAGACCGTGGCGGCCGTCGCCCGCTGCGGCGACGGGGTCACCATGGTGCCGGCGGCCGAATCCACCGATCCCGCTCAACCGTTGGCCGGCGTCGAGATCGACGCCGAGCCCATCGCAGTTGCACCCGTTGATCTCGAATCGGCTTTTACGGCGCCCTGGGTGGCCTCGGCCGCCGATCTGCTCGGCGTGGCGAGTGCCGCGTTGCACCGCTCGGTCGAGTACGCGAAATCACGGCGCCAGTTCGGCCAGCCGATCGGCGGGTTCCAGGGCATCAAACACGCGCTGGCCGACAACTACGTCAGCGTCGAACGCGCCCGCAGCCTGACCTATGCGGCGGCCGCCCTTCTCGGCGATCCGGTCGCGCCGCGCGCCGATGTGTGGACCGCCGCGGCGCTGGCCAAGGCGGCGGCCAACGACGCAGCGGTCGGATGTGCACGCACCGCCGTGCAGGTACACGGTGCCCTCGGGCAGACCTGGGAACACGACGCGCACCTCTATGTCCGGCGGGCCTGGCAGGGCGCCGCCATGCTGGGCGACAGCCGCTCCCTCTATTACGAGGTGGGGCGACGATTTTGCAGGGGTGCCGCGTGAGCCCGGTCGTGTCGGAATTCGGCGCGTGGCTGGCGGAGTTCCTGCCCGACGACTACTACGCGAACTATCGGCGGTACCGCTGGGATCTCGGGTTGCGGCGCGAGTATCAACGCGCCTCGTTCGAGGCCGGATGGCTGCAGCCGACCTGGCCCCGCGAGCACGGCGGTCGATCGCTGAGCTTGCGCGACGCCATGGAAGTCCGGATCGAGGCGGCGCTGCGGTCCGCACCCAAGCTGCCCAACGTTCAGGGCCCCGGAGTCGCCGCGCCCGGCATTCGCCAGTTCGGCACGCCCGCCCAGATCGAGCGTCTGCTCGTTCCGCTGCTGCGCGGTGACGAGTGGTGGGCGCTGGGCATGTCCGAGCCTGAAGCCGGGTCGGATTTCGCCGGTCTGCGGACCCGCGCGGAGCGCGATGGCGACGTGTTCCGGGTCAACGGCCACAAGATCTGGACCACCCAGGCACACGAGTCGCGGTGGTGCACATTGTATGCCCGCACGGATCCCGAAGCCCCGAAACACCGCGGCATCTCGTGCTTCATTCTCGACCTACATTCGCCGGGGGTCCGGGTCGAGCCCATCCGCATGGCGTCGATCTCCGACGAAACATTCTGCGAGGTCTTCCTCGACGACGTCGAGGTGCCCGCCGAAAATCTGCTCGGACCGCTCAACGGCGGTTGGAATGTCGCCTTGTCGTCGCTGCACCATGAACGCCAGATGATCTGGATCATGAACTGGGTCGAGATCAAACGCGGTCTCGCCTCGGTGCGCGACGCCGGCGCCGCGGACACGAGCCACGACGTGTATGCCGAACTCGGTTCGCTGCTGGCGGACGCTGAAGCGTTGCGGGCCACCGGGTATCGTGCGTTGGGCAACGAACTCGCGGGGCGGCCCAGCCCGGAAGCCGACACCATGAAGTTGCTCGGATCGCTTACCTTGCAGCGTGTTTGGGAACTGAGTGCGGCCGCCGGGGGCCCCGATTCGGCCACCGATCCGGATCTACTGTTCGAACGTCAGGACGCGTTGGCCGCGACGATTTACGGCGGGACGTCCGAGGTTCAGCGCAACATCATCGCCGAGCGGCTGCTCGGGTTGCCGAAGGGATGACGACAATGGATTACGACCTCGGCGACGATGCCGGGCAACTGCGCAGCCATCTGCGCGAGCTGGTTGCCAACCACATCCCGGCCGACTTTCTGGGTGCCTGCACCGAGAACCCGCAAGACCTCGCCACCACCGAGACGTTCTGCAAATTGCTGGCGACCGAGGGGCTGCTGGCGCTGGCGTGGCCGAAAGAGCATGGCGGCGGCGGAGGTTCGGTCTGGCAGCAGACGGTGCTGCGCGAGGAGATGTGGGCCCAGCACGAGCCGCGCGGTCCGCAGTACATGGGCATCAACTGGGTCGGGCCCGCACTGATGCGGTACGGGACGGCCGAACAGAAGGCCAAGCACCTGGCGGCCATCGCCTCCGGCGACGTGATCTGGTGCCAAGGTTTCTCCGAGCCGGAGGCCGGCACTGACCTGGTGTCGTTGCGCACCCGCGCCGTTGCCGACGGGGACGGGTGGCGCATCACCGGCCAAAAGGTGTGGACGTCGTACGCGCTGATGGCATCGTGGTGCGTGTTGGCGGCGTGCACCGACCCGGAGGCGCCAAAACACAAGCGGCTCACCCTGTTTCTGATTCCGATGGACCGGGCCGGATTCACCGTCCGGCCGATCCCGTCGATGCTGGGACCGCACCACCTCAACGAGATGTTCCTGGACGACGTGCAGGCGTTTCCCGGCGACGTGCTCGGTGAGGTCGGCGACGGCTGGCGGGTGATGCGCGAAGCTCTGGCTTTCGAGCGAGTCGGCATCGCGCGCTACGCGCGCTGCGAATCGCTGCTCGAACGGATGCGGGCTCAGCTCGGGGACGACTGGGACCAGCTGCCCGAGACGATCCGCACCCGATGGGTGCGCGCACTCGTCGACCTACGGGTCGCCCGATTGCTTGCCTATCGCGCCGTTTCACTGCAGGACAACCCGTCGGCGGGCGCGGCGGCCAGCGCCGCCCGCATCATCACGACTACCTGCGACCAACTCGTCGCCGAGCTGCTGTTCGACGTGTTGGGCCCGACGGCGCTGGACAGCGGAAGCTCCGCGGCACTGCACGGGGCGATCGAAGACCACTGGCGTTACGCGCAAGCGGCCACCGTGGCATCGGGCACCATCGAGGTGCAGCGCATGCTGGTGGCACGAGACGTATTGGGAGAACACAGGTGAAAACCGATCTACCACAAGATGTCAGCGACTTCGCCGCCGTCGCCGGCAAGCGGCTCAGCCGATTGGGCGGACCGCCTGCCGCGCTGCGCGCCGAGACCGACGACGCCATCCGGGATGCGGCGCGCGCGGCGCTGCACGATGTCGGCGCGTTCGACCTCGACGTGCGCTCGGCCCCGGATGACCTGCTGGCCGCGGCGGTGCTTTGTCAGGCCGCCGGCGCGACCGCGCTCCCCTACCCCTTGGTGGAGGAGCTGCTGGCGATCGATGGCGCGCGCCTGGCCCTGGTCAATCCGGAAGCCCCGCGCATCGACCACGGCGACCTCGCCGGTGACTGGGTAGCGGCGGACCTGGACGGCAATCGGTACCGGCCACAGCCGGCCTCGCGGACCGGCGCCAAGCTGGGGCCCTTCCTGGTCCCGGCCACCTTGAGCGCACCCGAGGGCACCGTGCCCGTCGCCGACGTTAACCTTCATCTCGTGCTGGGATCATGGCGGATTCTGGGAGCGGTGCAGCAATCGTTGCGCATTGTCACCGATCATGTGCGCGCCCGGATTCAGTTCGGCAAGCCGCTCGCGGACTTTCAGGCCGTCAGGTTCGCCGTCGCGGATGCGGCCGTCGCAGTCCGCGGACTGCACGAACTCGCGAAATTCACCATTTGCCGCCCGGAATCACTTCCGGCGCAAATCCATTCGGCCGACGCCCTGATCCTTCGGCTCAAGGCCGCCGACACGGCACGACAGGTGATGCGCTCGTCCCACCAACTGCTCGGAGCCCTGGGCTTCTGCGACGAGTCAGACGTCAGCGTGCTCGACCGGCACACCCAACCGCTGATGCGGTTGCCCCTGGGCACAGAGGATCTCGCCTTGCGCCTGATCCCCTGCGTGTCGGACGGGTCATTCGAGACATTGTTCAGCGGGCCGGTATCGGCGTGACCCGCGCCGGTGACGATGCAGTGGGGGCACCTCCCGCTTGCCGGGGACGAAGCGATGAGGAGCGGCGCAAATGAGCCCCGCCCCCGCGGCCGAGGTGACGCCCAATCCGTTCGACGAGGGAATACCATTCGCGACCAAACTGCGCGAGCTCGCGCAACAACGCCGCGACGATTTCGGCGTCACCATTGTCGCGCTCGATGGCACCGCGGAGGCGCTGACTTTCGGTGAACTCGATGCCCGCGCCAACCAGTGGGGCCGGGCGCTGGCCGGGCTGGGCGCGCAAACGGGTTCCCTGGTGGCACTGGCCATTCCGAACTCGCTGCATCTGGTGCTGGCGACGCTGGGGTGCTGGAAGGTCGGCGCGGTCCCCGTCCCGATGCACTGGGATCTTCCAGAGTGGGAGCGAGGCCGGGTGCGCGAGGTGATCGACCCCGCGGTCGTGGTCGACGAAAAATCTCGGTGGGACTTGGAAACTCGCGCTGCCGGCGAGTCCGCGAGCCCGCTGCCCACCGCCGTTTCCCCGCACGTCAACGGCATCTGCAGCAGCGGTTCGACCGGCGTACCCAAAGTGATTCTCAGCTTGGCGCCTTCGCTGTGGACGCCTCAGCACGGCGAGCCGTTTCTGTCGAACTGGACGCCGGTGGCGCAGCCGCAGACCATCATGGTGCCCGCTCCCATGTATCACACCAACGGCTTTGCCACCTTCTTCTTCCTACTCGCCGGCGACCACCTTGTCATACTCGAAAAGTTCGACGCCGCACTGGTGTTGGATGTGATCGAACGGTTTCGGGTCACGAACTTCACCGCCACGCCCACCATGCTGGCCCGCATCGCGGCCCGGCCGGACGTCCGGCAGCGAGACCTGTCCAGCGTGGTCTTCATCCTGCAAGGCGCCGCGGTGATGCCGCCGTCGTTGATGCACACCTGGTTCGAACTCCTGAGCCCAGAGCAGATCGTCTCGGCGTATGGCATGACCGAGAACCTCGGACTCACCGCGTTGCGCGGCGACGAGTGGCTCACCCACCCGGGCAGCGTCGGCCGCGGCTTCCGGGACACCGACATCCGGATCCTAGGCGCGGACAAACGACCGCTGGGTCCCGGCGAGGACGGCGACGTGTACTTGCGGGCGCCGATGAGTGCGGGATCCCGCTACCTGGGGGGCGCGGCACCGCTGCCGTCGACCGAGGACGGCTTCCGCTCCGCCGGCGATATCGGCCACCTCGACGAGGACGGCTTCCTCTATATCGTCGACCGCCGCGTCGACATGATCGTCACCGGCGGCGCCAACGTCTTTCCGGCGGAGGTCGAATCCGCGCTCGCGGGTCACTCCGGGATCGCCGACGTGGTGGTCATCGGACTCGCTGACCGGCAGTGGGGGCGCCGAGTGCACGCGGTGATTCAAATCGCGGAGGGCGCGCAGCTCACCGAACAGCAGGTGATCGAGTACGCGAAGAGCCGGCTGGCCCCCTACAAAGCCCCAAAGACCGTCGAGTTCGTCGACGCCATCCCCCGCACCGCGGCGACCAAGGTCAATCGCTCGGCGATGATCGCGGCCCGGGGCGGTTGAAGCGACGACTTGTCGGACCGGCGTCTTATAGTCGAATGCATGTTCGAAGCAATTGCCGGCGGCCGATCGAAGCCGGAGGTGATCGCCCGGTTTGACGCCATGGTCGAACGGCTGTCTCCGGCCGTTACGCCTGAGTCAGCTGCCTTGCTGGAACGGATCTGTTCGTCCTCCCGTGCGGAGAACCAGGCGGCCGGTGAGCGCCTGGCGGCAATCGGCGAACTCGACATGTTGCGGCTGCGCCAATACGGGGAGCGCGAGACCTGGGCGACCGACACCTGGGATTCCATCTCCGCAGAGATCGCGGCGGCACTGAGAATAAGCCAGGCGCTGGCGTCGAGTTTACTGAACTATTCGCGCGCCATGCGAAATCGGCTACCAAAAGTGGGCTCCGCGTTGGTTTCCGGTGACATCAGCTATTCGACCTTCCAGACCATCGTGTTCCGCACCGACTTGATCGACGATCCCGACGTGCTTGCCACGGTCGACGCCGCGCTCGCGCTGCGAGTGCAACGATGGCCGACGATGACGCGCGGACGCCTGGCAGCGGCGGTGGACCGGATCGTGGCCCGGGCCGATCGCGACGCGGTCCGCCGTCGCCGCGAACAACAAGCGGATCGCGAATTCTCGATCTGGGACGGCGGCGACGGGTTGGCGGAGGTATACGGAAGGCTGGTCGCCACCGATGCTCACGCAGTGGACGCACGGTTGAATGCGTTGGCTGCCACCGTATGCGAGGCTGATCCGCGCACCCTGAAGCAGCGTCGCGCCGACGCCATGGGGGCCTTGGCGGCGGGAGCCGAAAGGCTGCAGTGCCGCTGCGGGCGACCAACGTGCCCGGCCGGCGCAACACCGGTGCCGAGCCCCGTTGTTATCCATGTGGTCGCCAACCAGTGCACCGCTGACGGCGCCAAACCAGACTCCGGTTCGATGATCGGCACCGACGTGCTTATCCCGCCGGAGTTGATGGCTGAGCTTGTCGGCTCAGCAACGCTCTTGCCTGTAAAGCATCCCGGCGACGCACCGCCGGAGCGCGGGTACGTCCCATCGCGGGCGCTGGCCGATTTCGTGCGCTGCCGCGATTTGACGTGCCGCTTCCCCGGGTGCGACCGTCCCGCGGCCGAAGCGGACCTCGACCACACGATCCCGCACTCTCAAGGCGGCGCGACGCACGCCTCCAATCTCAAATGTCTTTGCCGACAACATCATTTGATCAAGACCTTCTGGGGTTGGCACGATCAGCAGCTGCCCGACGGCACGGTGATCTGGCGCTCCCCCTCGGGGCACACTTACGTGACCACCCCGGGCAGTGCGCTCCTGTTTCCGTCCTTGTGCACGCCAACCGGTGAGACACCCCGGCCTCGCCAGCCCGACCGGCTCACCGATCGTGCCGCGATGATGCCGCAGCGGCGGCGCACCCGCGCCGAGAACCGCGCGAAGTACATTGCCGGCGAACGCCGGCATAACCGCGCCGCGCTTCAGGCCCGCCAATCCGCATATCAGGCTGCTTCGCCCGGCCCCGCCCCACCGGGCGACGGCGACGATGATCCGCCGCCATTCTGACGCAGATCATTGGGCAGCCCCTACTTCTGCGCGAAGGGCTAAGCGCCGGCTCGCGCGGCCGCCAAGCGCGGTAACCTCATTCTCATAGCGCCACCTGCGCGCTATGGAAGGGGACCATCCGCTCATGGCCGACACCAAAGACCAGGTGGAGATCACCCGCGGCGACCGCTTCATCAAAACAGCCGTCGCGATACTGGGTGAAACGGGACGCACCGACTTCACCGTGCAAGAAGTGGTCGCGCGCTCCAAGACGTCGCTGCGAGCCTTTTACCAACACTTCAGCAGCAAGGACGAACTGCTGCTGGCCCTCTTCGATCGAACAATCGCCCAATCTGTGCAGACCTGGCGCGCTGAAACCACCGGCCTGGACAGCACCTCGGCGCTCAAATTGCTGATCGACCGACTCAGCCAGCAACCGGAATCGAGCACCCAGGACAGCCTCAATCGCGCGTTGACTCTCTACAACCAGCACCTGGCCGAGACCCGGCCACGCGAATACGCCCGGGTTCTCTCGCCACTGCACGGCCTGATTCGCGACATCGTCGGGCAGGGCATCGCCGAGGGGGTCTTCAACCCGGGTTTGGACGTCGGCGCGGCGGCCGCCATCGTCATGCAGACGATGATGGGTGCACAGCGATTGCATTGGCTCGGTTCGGAATTGAACGGGACACCGGTCGATGTCGGGCAACTCTACGACTTCTGCAGCCGCGCCCTGGGCATCCGCGACACCGACGAACAATCGGCGACGCCCTCGTTGGCCGAGCTGTTCAGCCAAATCGGCATGCGCCCCAGCACCCGCAACGGCGAATTCGCCATGACCATGCCGGTGAGTCCTGCGGTCGTCAACACGTCCGGCGCGCTGCAGGGCGGGCTGATCGCCACGCTCGTGGATGTGGCGGGCGGTCAATTCGGGCTGGATTATCTGCAACCGGGTACCACGATGACCACCGCGGATCTGTTCATTCGCTATCTGCGGCCGGTACGGCAGGGCGTGGCGTTCGCTGTGCCCCGGATGTTGCGTTCCGGCCGGCGGGCGATGGTCATGCAAGTCGACATTTATGGCGACGGCGACGACGATCTACTGGCGACGGCGACCGTCAACTTCGCTGTCATCGAGGGGACCACACCAAAGCTCCCAAGCTGGCCGGACGCCTGAGCTTCCGGGAGACCGCCGACTCGGTATACCTAATTGCGCAGAAGTGGTAACGTCATTACCAGCGATAGAGAATCCAAGACATTTACGAGGAGATCGCCATGCCCTCGCGCGAACTTTCCTTCCCCGTGTTCGACGCCGACAACCACATGTACGAGCCGCAGGAAGCGCTCACCAAGTACCTTCCGGACAAGCGCAAAAACGTCATCGACTATGTGCAGGTCCGCGGTCGCACCAAAATCGTTGTGCGCGGCCATATCAGCGAATACATCCCCAACCCGACCTTCGAAAAGGTCGCCAAGCCGGGCGCCCAGGAGGACTATTTCCGCAACGGCGCGCAGGGCAAGACTTACCGCGAGATCCTCGGCGAGCCGATGAAGGCCATCCCCGCCTTCCGTGAGCCGGGCGCGCGCCTCGAAGTGATGGACGAACTCGGCATCGACTACGCGCTGATGTTCCCCACCCTGGCCAGCCTGGTCGAGGAGCGGATGAAGGACGACCCGGAGATGACGCACGACGTCATCCACGCGCTCAACGAGTGGATGCACGAGCAGTGGACGTTCAACTACAAGGACCGCATCTTCGCCACCCCGGTGATCACCCTGCCAATCGTCGACCGCGCGCTGGAAGAACTCCAGTGGTGCCTCGAGCGCGGCGCGCGCACCGTGCTGGTCCGCCCCGCACCGGTGCCCGGCTTCCGCGGCAGCCGATCGTTCGGGCTCGAGGAGTTCGACCCGTTCTGGCAGGCCTGCATCGAGGCCGAGATCCCGGTGTCGATGCACGCTTCGGACAGTGGCTACTCCGAATTCGCGAACGTGTGGGAGCCCGGTGACGAGTTCCTGCCGTTCAAGCCAACCGCGTTCCGCAGCTTCGCGATGGGCCACCGCCCGATCCTGGACGCGATGGGTGCGCTGGTGTGCCACGGAGCGCTGTCGCGCAACCCGGAGCTGCGAATCCTGTCGATTGAAAACGGCGCCGACTGGGTGCCGGACCTCTTCAAGGGCCTCAAGGGCGTCTACAAGAAGATGCCACAGTCGTTCAGCGAGGACCCGATCGAGGCGTTCAAGCGGTGCGTGTACATCACTCCGTTCTGGGAGGACCGGTTCACCGAGATCGTCAACATGGTCGGTACCGACCGGGTGATGTTCGGCTCCGACTGGCCGCACCCGGAAGGCCTCAAAGACCCCATCTCCTTCGTCGACGAACTCAGCGACTTCTCCGAATCCGACATCGCCAAGATCATGGGCGGCAACCTGATGAAGCTCATGAAGGTGTCGGCGCCGGCCAAGAAACGGGTCTCAGCCTGACCGATGCCGCCGCGCGATCCGAAAGGCGTTGCGGCTGCGGATATTTCAAGGGTAATTCGGAGTAATTAGATCGGTGGCTGCCTCGCGCCACGAGATCGGCCGTGGCAGCGAGGCCCCCGTCCCCATTCGCCCCCGACCGGGCGGCTCCGTGGTTCAGCGGGTGGTGATTGTCGCAGCCGTCATTCACTCGTCGCCCAATTCTGCCGAAGCCAACGCGACCGGCATCAAACCGATGCAACGCACATGCAACAACGATTGCTAATCTGAACAATTGCAAACAGGTCAGCCCTTTGACCCGGTTTCGACGCGGCCCCGGCTTCGCGGGCCGCCTGCAGGCCGCTAGGAGGAACGGCCAGATGGTGGCCGAAAACGACTGGGACAGAACCGTTGGTGCGGCAGACGACGTCCGCCGCGTCTTCGAGAATGTTCCCGCGCTGCTGGTTGGACTCGAGGGGCCCGACCACCGATTTGTCGCGGTCAATGCGGCTTACCGCGCACTCAGCCCGCCAATAGACCCAATTGGACTACTCGCGCGCGAGGTTTATCCCGAGCTGGAGAGCCAACGGATATTTCAAATGTTCGACCGGGTGTATCACACGGGCGAACCACAGTCGGGCACGGAATGGCGGGTGCAGGCCGACTTTGAAGGCGCAGGCCGCGCGCAGGAGCACTTCTTCGACTTCATCGTCACACCGCGACGCGCGGCGGACGGCTCGATAGAGGGCGTACAGCTGGCCTTCGTGGACGTAACGAGTCGGGTGCAGGCCCGGATCGCCGCCGAAGCACGCCTTGAGGAGATCTCCGAGCGGTATCGCAACGTCCGCGATTCCGCCACCGTCATGCAGCAGGCGCTACTGGCGCCGTCGGTGCCCATCATTCCCGGCGCGGACGTGACGGCGCAGTATCTCGTTGCCGCCGAGGACACCGCGGCCGGCGGCGACTGGTTCGATGCGATACCCCTCGGCGACCGGCTGGCGCTTGTCGTCGGGGACGTCGTCGGCCACGGCGTCGAAGCGGCGGCGGCGATGTCGCAGCTGCGGACCGCGCTGCGGATGCAGGTCGTCGCGGGATACCCGATCGCCGAGGCGCTCGAGGCGGTCGACCGATTCCGCAAGCACGTCCCGGGCTCGAACACCGCCACGATCTGCGTCGGCTCACTCGACTTCGGCACCGGCGAATTCCGCTACTGCACCGCTGGACACCCGCCGCCGTTACTCGTGACGGCGGACGCAACCGCCCGCTATCTCGAGCCCTCCGGCGCGGGCCCCCTCGGTAGCGACACCGGCTTTCCGGTGCGCACCGAATTCCTTGACGTGGGTGACTCGATCCTGCTGTACACCGACGGCCTGATCGAAAGGCCGGGGCGGCCGTTGGTCGCCAGCACCGCCGAATTCGCCGAGCTGACCGCGGATATCGTCGGCGGACAGCGCGGCTTCGTCATCGAGTCATCGGTACGGCCGATCGACCGAATCTGCTCGGAGACATTGGAATTGCTGCTGCGTTCGACGGGCTACAGCGACGACGTGACTCTTCTCGCGGCGCAACGCCGCACACCGCCCGCACCGCTGCACCTGACGCTGGACGCGACCATCCGCACCGCGCGTACCGTGCGGTCCCGCCTGAGGCAGTGGCTGTCGGAGATCGGCGCCGATACCGACGACATCTCGGATGTGGTGCACGCGATTTCGGAATTCGTCGAGAACGCGGTCGAGCACGGTTATGGCACAGAGGTTCCCGACGGCGTCGTCGTCGAGGCAACGCTGTCCGGGGATGGCAACCTGCACGCTTCGGTGACCGACCATGGGCGGTGGAAGGATCACCGCGAGGGCGAGACGGGCCGTGGCCGCGGCCTGGCCATGGCCGAGGCCCTGGTGTCGGAGGCGCACGTCAGTCGTGGAGCCGATGGCACGACCGCCACAGTGACGCACCGACTCTCACGGCCGGCGAATTTCGTCACGAATTCAGCGGTCGCCCGGGCGACCGGTCGGCGGTCGGGCAACGCGGAATTCGCCTCCGAGGTCAGCGAACCGGGGCGCATCGTGGTCACCGGCGATGTCGACTCCACCACCGCGTCCACCCTGGACCGTCAGATCGCAGTCGAAAGCCGCTCCGGCGTCGCGCCGTTGACAATCGATCTCACCGGCGTCACCCACCTCGGATCGGCGGGTGTCAGCGCGCTGGCAGCTGCTCGCGAGCGAGCGCGCCGACAGGGCGGTGAGTACGTGCTGGTGGCCCCGCCGGGAAGCCCGGCGCACCACGTCTTGTCGCTCGTGCAGCTCCCGGTGGTCAGCGGCCTCGCCGAGAACCTCGTCGCCGAGGGTTAGGGTCGGTCGGCTCGCTCGCCGTGGCGCACCTGGTTGAACGGCACCCCGCGGTCGGCGGCGTACTCCCGGGGGAAACCCAGCACCCGCTCGCCGATGACGTTGCGCGCCATCTCCGTTGTGCCGCCGCCGATGGCGACGGTCTGCCGGGACAGATACCGCAGGCCCGTTTCGAGTCCGGCGCCCTGCTCCCCCACCACTGCGGCACTTCCCGCGATTGCCAGCGCCGTGTCGACGTCGGTGGTCGTGGTCTCGGAGTGGAACAGCCTGATGAGCGTTCCGGCGGCCGGCGGCAAGACACCGTCTCTGACGCAGCGAGACACGTGCCCGATCAGTTGCTCGGCCACGGCGCGGTGCACCAGGGCGCGACCGGCCATCTCGTGCACGCGTTCGTTGTCGGCTTGCCCGGTCTTCTCCGCAAGCGCCACGTAGTCAACCGGAATCGCGTTGCCGCCCTCGCTGCCGCTGCCGCTGGCGAACTCGGACCCCTGCCCGACCGCTCGGCGTTCGTGGTAGAGCTGGCGGGACGCCACCGCCCATCCACCGTTGACCTCCCCGACCACGGCGTCATCTCCGACGTCGACGCCGTCGAGAAACTCCTCGCAGAATTCTTTCGAACCGCTCAGCATCGTGATGTGCCGCAATGTGATTCCCGGATGCGCGATGGGGACCAGGAACATCGTCAGGCCCTCGTGCTTGGGCACCTCCCAGTCGGTGCGGGCCAGGCACAGGCCGTAATCGGCGGCGAAAGCACTCGTGCTCCATGTCTTGGCGCCGTTGATGATCCAACGGTCACCGCGGCGCTCGGCCCGGGTGAGCACGCCCGCGAGGTCCGATCCGCCGCTGGGCTCACTCAGCAACTGCACCAGCACTTCCTCGCCGCGCAGCGCCGCGGCGATGTGCTGCTTCTTCTGGTCTTCGCTGCCGGTGTCGAGCAGCGTGGCGCAGCAGATCGTGAACGTCGGGGTGTTGAGAATCAACGGCATCTCGTAATTGAGGGATTCGACGTCGAATGCCTTCTGGTATTCGTAGTCCAGCCCAAGGCCGCCGTACTCGCGGGGAAAGCAGATGCCGGCCAATCCGCCGTCGTACAACCGCTTTTGCAATTCCCTGGCCCTGCGCCACGATCGTTCCTCGTCGCGCGGCGCGGCGGGTGGGGCCTCACTGTCGATGGGGGGCATGTTGTCCGCCAGCCATTTCCTGGCCCGGGCGGCGAATTCCGCGACGGACTCGGTTGGCGTCATCGGATGCTCATCATTTCGCCGAACGACCCGCCTTCTCGAACTCGTATACACGCAGATTGTGCTCCTCTGGCGTCCCAAACATGCTGCGGTACAGCGTGATCCGGCGGAGGTACAGGTGCAGGTCGTGTTCCCACGTGACGCCGATGCCGCCGTGCATCTGCACACACGCCTGCACGATCTGACCCGCCATCTCGCCCACGTAGGACTTGGCGATGCTGGCCGACAGATTCGCTTCCGGCGCACGGGCGGCCACGTCGGCGACCGCCGCCGAGGTGGTGGCGCGACAGGCTTCCAGCCAGAGCTTCATGTCGGCGAACTTGTGTTTGAGGGCCTGATACGACGCCAGTGGGCGGCCAAAAGTGTGTCGGTCCAGCGCCCACCGCACCGTGAGATCGAACACCGTCTGCAGGGCACCGACCACCTCCGCGCATTGCAGCACCTGGGCGATCTGGCTTTGTCGGTCGACGAGTGCGACGGTTTCGTCGGCGGTACCGACGGCCGCCGAACGTGGCACCCCGACACCGTCGAAGTGCACCCGGGCGTATTGCTTGACCAGATCGACCGACTCCTGGGGCTCGATGCGAACCCCCGGCGCGTCTGCGGGAACAAGAAACTGACGAATCTCGGCGGGGCTGGTGCCGCAACGCGCCACCACCAGCAGCGCCGCACTGTGGGCGCCCTCCTCGACGCGATCCTTGACCCCGTCAATGCGGTAACCGGAGTCGGTTTCGGTGGCCGTGACCGATGGGTTCAGCGGCGCCCAGCCCTCGCCCGGCTCGCAGACCGCCCACGACGCGACCGATTCACCCGATATGAGCGCCTCGATGGTGTCGGCGTGCTCGTCGGAGTTTGTGCACTCGACAAGCCCGGCGAGCACGGTGCTGACCGGATATAGCGGGCCGGGGGCCACCGTCTTGCCGAGTTGCTCGGCGACCATCGCCAGATCGGCGAAGCCGTTGTCCGAGACGCTTCCGCCGCCCCGCTCCTCCGGCACGAGCAGACCCGTCCAGCCAAGTTCCGCGGCGCGCCGCCACCATGCGGGGTCGAACGACGTACCCGCGGCGTGCAGCTCCCGAACCCGGCGCAGCGGCGCTTCCTTTTCCAGGAAAGCTTGGGTGGTTGAGGTGAAGAGGATCTTTTCGGGAGAGTCGAGGGTGGTCATGATGCCGAGGGGGTCCTTCTTGACATTCGATCGCTGCAGCTGCAACGGAAACGGTTTGAGTGTTTGATCATCCGCCCGATCGGTCCTCGGTTGGCTGGCGATTCCGATGTTAGCAACGCGCACTACGGTAAGAGATACCGGAGTTCGATCGGTAAAAAGCGGAGACCAGCAGGTATGTCGAGACGGCCGCGCTACATGGCGAACACGCGGCGCACCGCCTGCGCGTGCAGCGCCCGATTCTCCTGGGAAACAACCCAATCCGGGACCATCGAGTCGAAGCCGTTGAAGGTCGCGGCGATCACGTGCAGTTCGGTGTGAACGTACGCATGTAACAGCCGGTTGGCGTAGTCGATGGCCTCGTCGCGGCATGGGTCGATCTCGGAGCAGCTGACGAACGTCGGCGGCAGGCCTTCGAGATTGGCCCGGTGCGCGGGGACGTGCTGACCGTTGGCGCTGGCGTGGCCCAGATAGTGGTTCCACGCCCGGCTCACGGCCGGGCCGGTCAGGCCGGGGGTGCGCTGAAATTCGCGGCGCGACGGCGTTGCATCGGAATCGAGCATCGGCTGGTGCAGGATCTGCATCAGGATCGCCGGACCTTCCTGGTCGAACATGCGCTGGGTCAGACCCGCGACCAGAGCAGCACCGGCGTCGCGTCCCATCACCGCGACGCGGCTGGCGTCGGCGTCGAGCTCCGCGCTGTTTTCGACGGCGTAACGAAAGGCCGCCTCGACATCGTCGAGTGCCGCCGGGCACGGATTTTCGGGGGCCAGCCGGTAGTCGACCGAAATCACTAGGCAATTGCCGTCACGGGCCAGCTCCACGCAGTGCGCATGGTCGGTTTCCAAGCTTCCGGTGACGAATCCGCCGCCATGGGCGTACAGCACCAGCGGCGCGGACGATTCGGTGCGGCCGCGATACAAACGCAGGCCCAGCTGATGACCGTCCGGACCGGCGATCGATCGCGAATTGACGGAGACGCCAGTGGTATCGGCCGCCGCGGCGCGCTGCGCGGCCAGCAGGTTGGCGTGTTCCCGCTCCGCGGGCAGTGTCTCGGCGCGGAATTCGAAGGCGCCCAGCTCCACGGCTGCATCGCGTAGCACCGGATCGATGCGGTTGAGGCCATGCGGCCGGGTCATGTTCGTCTGTGTCATATCAACTCATTTTCCGGGCTCGTCGTGCGGGCTCATCGGCGGTCCCGGAAGCTAAGCGGAGACCACCTTCAAGGTAGACCTGCGCTTTTAAGCGCTGACCCACCAGGTGCTCGGCGCCGCGAAACGAGCCCGACGAGCCGGCGTCGCGGTAGGACAGGCCATCTCCGGCGAAACTTCCCAACGGCGGACATCGGTCGCCGTCGGTCCCACCGTTGCAGAGCGTTGGGCTTCGTTGCTATCTATACTATGATAGCTATTTTCACATCGGTTACACCCGCCGTGGATTTCGCGGGCACTCGCAATCCGGTCCGCGTGAACGGCCTTATCGGTTGTTTCAGGAGGAGCGCTGATGACGCTCAGCACTGGCCCGAACGGGCAGCCCCTTGTCCCTACACTCGATCACACCGGCGAGACCAGTCCCTACCCGTTCTTTCAACACATGCGGCACACCGACCCGGTGTGGCACGGTTCCCTGAACGACAACACGCAGTTGCCGGAAGAGCTGCGACCCAGCGACGAGTGGGTGCTGTTCGATTACGACGGTGTATCCCAAGCCTTTCGCGACGACCGGATCTTCACCTCCGCCGCCTACGACAAGACGATCGGGTTGGTGATGGGACACACCATCCTGGCGATGGGCGGCAGGGAACACCACGACCACCGCAACCTGGTGGCCAAGGCTTTCCGGGCGACCGCGCTGGAACGCTGGGAGCCGTCGGTCATCGGACCGGTCTGCGATCAGCTGGTCGATGAAATCAAGCACGACGGGCATGCCGATCTGGTGAAAGCGCTGACTTTCGAATTTCCCACGCGCATCATCTCGACGCTGCTCGGTCTGCCCGCGGAGGACCTGGAGTTCTTCCGGCGGTTGTCCCTCGACCTGATCTCGATCCCAACGGACATCGTGGCGGGATTGAATGCCGCCACCGAGCTCTACGATTACTTCCTCAAACAAGTCGAGCAACGCCGGCGCAAGCTCACCGATGACATCATCGGCGACCTGGTGGCCGCCGAGATCGACGGCGAGAAGCTCACGGACGAGGCCATCATCGCCTTCTTGCGGCTGCTGCTGCCGGCCGGCCTCGAGACCACCTATCGCTCGTCGGGCAATTTGCTGTACCTGCTGCTGACTCATCCCGAACAATTGGCGATGGTCACTCGAGATCGCTCATTGATCCCTATGGCGATCGAGGAGGGTCTACGGTTCGAAACGCCACTGACCATGGTCATGCGCACCACGACTGAGGAGGTCGAAATCGGCGGCAAGACCATTCCGGCCGAGGCGCAGATCGACATGTGTATGGGATCGGCCAATCGCGACGAGAGCCGGTGGACCGATCCCAACACGTTCGACATCTGCCGGCCTCGCCAATCCCACATCGCCTTCGCCGGCGGTATCCACATGTGCCTCGGCATGCACCTGGCCCGGCTTGAAACGCGGGTCATCTTGAACAGCCTGTTGGACCGCGTCGACAATCTGGTATTCGTGCCCGATGACGGAACCGGAGTGGAATCCAAGATCGTCGGGCTCACCTTCCGGTCGCCGAACAAGCTTCCGGTCACGTTCACCCCCGCCGCATGAAAAGCCGCGCAGCGATTCTGCACGACGTCGGCGGACCGTGGTCTGTCGAGGAATTCGAGCTCGATCCCCCCAAGACCGGCGAGGTCCTGGTTCAGATGGCAGCGGCCGGCCTGTGCCACTCCGACGACCACATCCTCAAAGGCGACATGTCAGCGCCCAATGAGGTGATGCGATCGATGGGGCTGCCGACCATGTTTCCAACGATCGGCGGCCACGAGGGCTCCGGCGTCGTGCGGAAGATCGGGCCCGGTGTCACCGACTTCGCCCCCGGAGACCATGTGGTGATGTCGTTCGTCGCCGTGTGCGGCCAATGTCGCTGGTGCGCCAGTGGAATCGAGTACCTTTGCGACGTCGGGATGGGCGCCATGGTCCCGGGGATGCCGACCGATGGCACCTTCCGCCACCACACCGCCGACGGCCGCAAACTGGGTCACATTGCCAAGATCGGGGCCTTCGCCGAACACACTGTGGTGTCGGTTAATTCATTGGTGAAGATCGAGCAACACCTGCCGTTGACGTCGAGCGCGCTGCTGTCCTGCGCCATCCCAACCGGTTACGGTTCGGTCGCCAACCGGTCGAACATGCGCGCCGGCGATACCGTCGTGGTGATCGGCGTCGGCGGGATCGGCACCGGCGCGATCCAGGGTGCCCGGATCAACGGCGCCGCGCAGATCGTGGCCGTCGACCCGGTGGAGTTCAAACAGAAGTCGGCGTTGCGGTTCGGCGCGACGCACAGCGCGGCCACGATCGCCGAGGCGCTGGATCTGGTGCGCGGCCTGACCTACGGGGTGATGGCAGACGCGGTGGTGGTCTCACCGTCGCTGATCACCCCACAGGACGTCCGCGACGCCGTGCAACTCACCCGCAAGGGCGGCACCTGCGTGCTCACCGGCATGACCTCGCAGTTGACCCGGTCGGTCAAGATCGACCTGCAGGACTTCATCCTGATGAACAAGACGTTGGCGGGCACCATATTCGGCTCGTGCAACCCCAAGGCGGACATCTCCCGGCTGGCCCGGCTCTACGAGACCGGCCAGCTCCAGCTCGACGAGATGATCACGAAGCGTTATCGCCTCGACGAGGTCAACGACGCCTACGACGATCTGCTCAACGGCAGCATCGTCCGGGGCATTATCGATTTCGGGATCGCCTGAGCTTACTTCCCGCGGTTGCGCACCCGGTGCAACTGGCCATACGCGTCGATCGGGCTGTGCAACGCCAAGCCGCCGTCTGCATGCACGATTTGTCCTGTCACCCAGGGCAATTCGAGGACACCGACGATAGCGGCTGCCACATCGGAAGCCTCACCCAGCCCACCCAGTGCCGTCCTCTCGGAAAGTCCTTCCACCCAGCCGGGCAGGGCCTCCGGGTTCGGCAGCATCGGTGTGCGAGTGACACCGGGACCCACTGCGTTAACCCGGATGCCGTGGCCGCCCCATTCCTCGGCGGCGACCTTCACCAGCATGTTGACCCCCGCTTTGGAGACGCAGTAGGCGCCCATGTCTCGGTCGGCGACGGTGGCGCTGATGCTGGAGACCGCCACGATGGAGCCGCCAACCCCTGCGTCGATCATGGCTTGCGCCGCAACGCGAATGGTGAGCCAGGTGCCGGTCAGGTTTGTCGATAACACCCGTCGCCACTCGTCGAGAGGTTGTTCCAGCAGCAGACCCGAGGCGCCGATCGCGGCGCAGGTGACTATCCGGGTGGGCGTGCCGTGTTCGCGCACGGTTCGTTCCATTGCCGCCGACACCGCGTCGGGATCGCTGACGTCGCAGACGATGTCACCACCGGACAGATCCCACACGACGACGTCGTGTCCGGCGTCACGTAGCCGGCGGGCGACCTCCCGTCCGATGCCGGAGGCGCCACCGGTCACCACGGCGCTCGAGGCGCTCATCGCGCGGGCCCGATCAGCTCGACCACTACACCATCGGGTGCGGTGATGACGGCCATCGGCACGGTCTTGCCCGCCGGGGTCGCAACGGTGATCCGGTGAACACCATCGGTGAAGCCCAATTCGGCTAGCGTGCATAGGGTTTCGTCCACATCACGCTGCAGGGAAAGCAAGAAGAAGCCGTGCCGGGGGACCGCAGCTACGGGTAGCGCTTCAGCGGCGCTCTCGAAAGCAACCAATTCGACGATCCCGGTATCTGGCGTCTGTGGATCACCGAGGAACACCGACTGCAGCTGGTTTGTCGGTGCGCCGAACAGTTCTGGCCAGTCTCCGGTGAAGGTGTGGCCGAACAATTCGGTAAAGCCCAGGCCGTCGCGCCAGAACGTCATCGAACGTTCGACGTCAGCGGTGCAGATCGCGGCGTGATGGATTCCTAGCATGGGCGTCCTCTCGAGTACCGAGCCTTAAGTTGGCAGCTCCTAAACGACCTTGGCCATGGTGTGTTCCCACAATTCGCGCGCGAGGACGGGATTGGCGGCCGCCCGATTGGCTTTGGCGACTTTGCCTTTCACGTAATATTCGCCGGGCGCCCAGTCGACTCCGGGCACGCTCGTCGCCAGCCAGACCAGCTGATCAGCGCCGTGATCCGCGGATTGGATCATCCTGCTGACCGGCGTCCGTTGCATGGTGGTCAGGAACCGAGAGCCGGACGATTGACCGATATTGGTGTTGACGAAACCCGGGTGGACCACCGCAGCCGAAAGACCGTCGGCGGAGAAGCGCCGATGTAATTCCTTGGTGAACAGGATGTTTGCCAATTTGGCCAACGCGTAGGCGGTGCTGGGCCGGCACCGGTCCGTGGCGTCGAAATCGGTGAGTTTGACTCTGCGCAATAGCCGCTGAGACGAACTGGACGTGTTGACGATGATGGCGCGGGAACCGACCAGAATGTCCAGCAGCTGCGTGGTGAGCAGGAACGGCGCGAGGTAGTTGACCTGAAGAGTGATCTCATGGCCGTCGGCAGTCCGCTGCGGCTTCGAGAACACACCCCCGGCGTTGTTGCCCAAGACGTCGATGCGCGGATACTGGGCCCGGAGTTTGTCCGCAAGGGCCCGCACCTGAGACAGGTCGGAGAAGTCGGCGACGAAATAGTCGGCGTCGAGCTCGGTGGCCACGGCCGCGGTCTTGTTCTCCGAGCGTCCGACCAGTACCACATTGTCGCCGCCGTGGCCGAGCCGGCGGGCCGCCGCGGCGCCGATGCCGTCGCTGGCACCGGTGATGACAATCGTCCTATGCGCCATTGCCTCGACCTCCACGGGGAGTGTAGCGACAGCCGGCGCGGCCGCACTCAAGCCAGCGAGTACCGAACCGGCAGATGTTTGAGTCCGCCGACGAAGGTGGTGGCGACCAGTTCCGGGTCACCGTTGAGTTCAATGGATTTCAGCCGCGGCAGCAGCTCGGCGAAGAAGCTGCTGACCTCCATGCGGGCCAGCGCGGCGCCCATGCAGAAGTGCACACCGTAGCCGAAGGCCAGGTGCTTGTTGGGGTCGCGACCGACGTCGAAGCGGAACGGATCGCTGAAGACGTCCTCGTCGCGGTTGGCCGAGACATAGGACAGCAGCACCGCATCCCCGGCGGCGATGGGCACTCCACGCACGGTGGTGTCCTTGGCGGCGGTCCGCATGAATTCCTTGACCGGGGTCACCCAGCGGATCATCTCCTCGGTGGCCAGCGGCATCAGGTCCAGGTTGTCGCGCAGGCGATGGTGCTGGTCGGGATTCTCGATCAGCGCTTGCAGCCCGCCGGAGATGGTCGCGCTGGTGGTGTCGTGCCCGGCGGTGGCCACGATCAGGTAGTAGGAAACGGTGTCGATGTCCGAGAGGGGTTCGCCGTCGACGCGGGCGTTCGCGATCGCCGACGCGAGGTCCGCGGTCGGATGTTCGCGGCGAGACGCCGTCACACCGTTGAAGTAACCGAACATGTCCAACAACGCCGGCAGCTGGTCCTCGTTCGTGGTGCCGCGTTTGAATTCTGAGTCGTCGCTGCCGAACAACTCTTGGGTCAGCTTCAGCATCCGCGGAAAATCGGCTTCCGGCAGCCCGAGCAGCGACATGATCACGTAGAGCGGGTAGTTGACGGCGACTTCCTGAACGAAGTCACATTCGGGGCCCGCCGCCATCATCTTGTCGACATAGCTCTTGGCCAGTTCGTCGACGCGAAGCTTCAACGCCCGCATCGCCTTTGGGCGGAACCAATCGGAGCCGATCGCGCGCACCACCCGGTGTTGGGGGTCGTCCAGATGGATCAGCGTGCGTACCCCGGCGGCGGCCTGCATCTCATCACCCGCCGCGGTGGTCAGCACGGGCCGCGGCCAGTTGGTGAAGAGCATGTTTTCGCGTTCGATGTCCATGATGTCGGCGTGTTTGGTGATCGCCCAGAACGGCCGGTAGTTCGGAACATCCACCCAGGACACCGGAGCGTTGACCCGCAGGTGCGTCAGCGCCGCATGCAGCCGCCGCTCGTCGGTGTACGCCAACGGGTCCGCCAACAGCTTCGCGGCCTCGTCCATCGTCGTTGCGCTCACTGCTGAGACTCCTCGATTCGGGACGCCCCGTCGACCTTTAGGCGCGCGGCTTCGGGCATGCGGGTAACTTTACAGTAAGCAATCCAGTATGTGACCCTACAAATCTGGTCGCGCGATGAATCTTCCATGAGGTAGGACATAGGCATGCCGAAAGCCCAGGATTGGGGAGAAACGCTCGAGGACCTCGAGCGTCGCCGTCAGCACGCGCGGGCGATGGGTGGGCCCGAGCGACTCGACAAGCACCACAACAAGGGCAAGCTCGACGCTCGCGCGCGCATCGAGTACCTCCTCGATCCGGGCACGTTTCGTGAGCTGGGCACGCTGGTCGGCGGTGAGATCGCGGCCGACGGCCTGATCGTCGGGTCCGGTGAGATCAACGGCTCACCGGTGATGCTGGGCGCCGAGGACTTCACCACCATGGCGGGCAGCATCGGACCCGGCGGCAACTCCAAGCGGTACCGGATCGCCGAACTGGCGCTGCGCGACAAGATCCCGCTGGTGATGCTGCTCGAGGGCGCGGGCTTCCGCCCCGGCGGCGGGCACTACGGCCGCACCCCCACCGACCTCCTGGCCCAGGCGCAGTGCTCGGGCCGCGTCCCGACCGTTGGCGTCGTACTCGGGCCGTCGGCCGGACACGGCGCGCTGGTCGCCCCAGTCTGCGACTTCCGGATCATGAGCAGGCAGGGCGCGATCTTCACCGCCGGACCACCCGTCGTCAAAGAGTCCACCGGAGAAGACATTTCGAAGGAGGACCTCGGTGGGCCCGATGTCGCTTTGCCCAGCGGCGTGATCCACAACGTCGCCGAGGACGACGAAGCAGTGCTCGACGATGTCCGGCGCTACCTGTCCTACTTTCCGCCGAGCGCGTGGTCGTACCCGACATCGTTGCCGCAGGACCAGGACAGCGAGCCGCGAGCGACGCCGGAGCTGCTCGACATCGTCTCCCGCGACAACCGCCGCGTCTACGACATGCGCGCGGTGCTCGACGTGATCTTCGACCGGCCCGACTGGTTCGAAGTCCAGCCGCAGTACGGCAAGGCGATCATCTGCGCGCTGGCCCATCTTGGTGGCCACCCGGTCGCGGTGGTGGCCAATCAACCTCAGGTGCTCGCCGGCTCCATCGACGCCGCGGCCGCGGACAAGGCGGCGCACTTCATCCTGGTGGCCGATTCGTTTCACCTGCCCCTCGTCTTCCTCGCCGACAATCCCGGCATGCTGCCCGGCAGCCGCTCCGAGCGCAGCGGTGTATTGCGCGCCGGGGCGCGGATGTTCGCCGCGCAGACGGCCGCCACGACGGTGAAGCTGCACGTGACGCTGCGCAAGGCATACGGGTTCGGTTCCATGGTCATGTCCCTGCTGGGTTTCGACAGCCAGTCCGCGACCTTCGCCTACCCCGGCGCGACGATGGGCGCCATGAGCGCGGCCGCTCTGGGCCGGGCGACGCACGCCGGTGAGGACGTCACCGCAAAGTTGCGAGAGGCCGAGTTGCAGGCGTCCTATCGGTCCGCCGAACACATGGGGTTCGACGAACTCATCGATCCCCGCGAGACACGGGATGCCCTGCTCGCCTCGCTGAAGCGCGGCCTGTCCGCCAGGCAATCCCCCGCCGAGCCGGTGACCCGGACCGTCATCATGCCGTGAGATGCGCGCGGCGTCTGGTCAATCCGCAGCGCGGTAGGCCGCGACGATCGGCTCGAGCTCGTCGGGTGTGGCACCGTGCATGATCACCGCATCGGCACCGTAATCGAATTCCTTGCGGACGCGGTCTACGCACTGCTGCGCTGACCCGGTGGCCGACGCCTCCAGCCATTCGTCGGGAATCAGCGTCGCGATGTGCTCGATCTGCTCGGCGGTGGCCTTGTGATCGATCCCGCGGCGATCGAGGTGACCACCGAATCTTCCCGGAATCGTTGCAGCACAGCGGGATCCCAGTTGTTCGTCTCGACCAACAGATCGCCGTAGCCCTGCAGGTAGGTGGCCAGACGAGCCACGGTTTTCTTGAGCCGGAGTTCTTCGGGCAGGTGGTCACCGACGGTGGCGAAGCACGACCACACCCGCACGCTGTCGGGGTCGCGGCCCGCATTCTCCGCTGCCGACTTCACGATTTTGACACTGCGTTGCAGAGTCTCCGGGGTGAAATAGGTGTGCAGTATGACGTCGTCGAACACGCGTCCGCCGAGCGCGAGCGTGTTGGGCCCGAAGGCCACCAGCGCCAGCCGGATGTCCTCGCTGAAGTCGGGATCGAGGAACAGGACGGGGTACTTGCCCATCGGGCCGTCGTGATTGAAGATCAGCTCGCCGTGCCACAGCCGACGCATGACCTGAGCCCAGTCCTCCATTTGCGCCGTCGTCACCGCCGGGATGCCGAACGCCCCGTAGATCGCGGCGATGCCGCGGCCAACACCCAGGGTGAACCGGCCGCCCGACAGGCGATGCATCGTGGTCGCCCAGGATCCGGTGATCAGGGGATGGCGGGTGTTGTGATTGGTTGCCGCGGTGGCGATTTGCATCCGGTTGGTAACCGCGCATGCCGCCCCGACCAGAGACGACGCCTCTTTGACGTTCCACCGCTCGGAGATGAAGGCGGTGCCGAAGCCCAGTTGCTCGCCGCGACGCGCCTCGTCCATCAGCGTTGCCGGGCCCTCACCACCGGCCCCGGCCAGCAGGTAGTAGCCCAATTCATCAAGCGCACGGTCACTCAATTCCAAACCCCTTGCTGGTAGCCGCAGTTCCAAACCTCGGTTATCTTGCCTTCGACGACGCGGAACACTTCGATGCTGGCGATGTTGGTTTCGGTGCCGTCCTTGGTGGTGATCGTCGAGTCGTAGACGATGGCGACGTGCTCGCCGTCCTCGCCCTCGATGACGACGTTGAGGTCGAAGCGCAACGAATCGGCCAGCTGCCACATGTCCACTACCCGCTGCACCGCTTCGGCGTGGGTCATCGTGCGCGCGCCGCCGACCTCGTGCCGAATTACGCTGTCGGCCAACAATTCATCGGCCAGGTCGATATTGCGTTCGTTCCACACGACCAGGTTGTAGAGCTCGACCACAGTTCGGGCGGTCCAGCTGGGCGCCATCAGTCGAGCACCGCGTGGTCTGCCTGGCGCGCGGCCACGTCGCGCAAGAATTGGTCGGTGATGCGCTGCACGCGCCGCGAGAAGATGTGCCCGACGTGGCTGCCGTCGTACCAGTACAGTTGGCCGCCCCAGCGTTCTTGCAACGCATCGACGGGCTCGCGCATCGCCATCCGGTCGTGCCACGCCCCGACGATCAGCCGACGATCCGGCGGCGGGGATGGGGTGACCGCCAAGGGATCGATCACCGAGGTCAGTTGGGCCACCACGGGGGATTCCAGCAACTCGCGGAATCCCTCGCGTGATGCGCCCCACCGCTGCAGGTGCCGCGCGATCATTGCGTTGAGCCCCAGGATCGGCGTGTAGAGGGCGACCGCGTCGATCTGCTTCTCCAGGTGGGAAACCAGCGCAGCCACCGGAGTGCCCATCGAAATCCCCGCCACCACAACGGCGGTGGCTTGCGGCTGCACCCAGCGCACGACCGCGCGTACCTCGGACACCACGCGCATCATGCCCGCCACATTGCCCAGCGGGTCCATGTCGGGATAGGCCGGCCATTGGCGTCGCCGGCAGCCGTGGCCGGGCTGCACCGGCAGCGCGACGTTGAAGCCCAGCTTGTGATGTATGCGTCCAATCCGGGTCAACAGCAGGTCTTCGTCGCCACCCTGGCCGGCCCCGTGCACCCAGACCAGCCATGGGCGGGGTCCGTCGTGGTGCCGGCACAGGCGCACCACCGCTCGTGCCGGACCGCCCAGACCGTCGGCCTCCAGCGTGGCCGGCAACGTCGGGTCGTGCTCGAAGGCCATCCGTTCGAACGCCAGACCAGCGATGCTGCGTTTGTGTATCGAGGTTGGCCGCAACGGTTTTGGGTCGGCGTGCGCCCGGCCAATGCCCAGCGACGAGAGCTCGTCGGCCGCCGCGGTGCACACATCCAGTGACCGCATCTCCTCGGGACTCCCGCCCAGCAGCGAAAACGCGCTCAGCACCAGTTCGTCGAGCATCGCCTCGCCGAACTGACGCGCACCGCGTGGCGATAACGGGGTCCAGCCGGTCGACTGTCGCAGGCCGGCCACGGTGCGGGGCATCAGCATCCCCAGCTCGCGGACCACATTTTGAGCCAGGCCCAGTCCGCTCATCGCCGTCCCCACGTCGCCCACCTTGCTAAGCCAGTTTGAAGCCGGTGTATCCGCCGGCCGCGATTTCGTCGCAGCGGCGCCGGTATTCGGGTATGCCGCCGGTATAACCCATGTACATCCGTTTCTTGCCGGGCACGTTGCCACCGTTGTACCAGGAGTTGCAGGACGGGTGAACCAACACCGTCGGCGCAACCAGCGCGGTGGCGTGGTCGATCCACTCCTGCTGAGCGGTGCTCATCGCCTCGATGGTGCGGATGTCGTTGGCGCGCACATACGCGATGCAGTCACCGATCCATTCCAGCCCGGAGAATCCGGCCCCGATGGCGAGCACGTC
The DNA here is from genome assembly GCF_001667145.1 of Mycobacterium sp. 852002-51971_SCH5477799-a. Taxonomy (GTDB): domain Bacteria; phylum Actinomycetota; class Actinomycetes; order Mycobacteriales; family Mycobacteriaceae; genus Mycobacterium. The sequence goes on along the minus strand of NZ_LZIF01000086.1, from coordinate 176,494 downwards.
GAACGAGGTATCGGCTTCAGCCATCGTCACCACCGGTCATCTTCAAGATGGTTCGGGTCAGGTGCAGGGTCTTGATCCGCCATACACCGTCGCGCTTCTCGTAGGTCTCGTGGTAGTGGCCGGCGCCGTACAACTCGCGGCCGTCACCGAAGATCAGCAGGTCCTCCATCGCCCAGATGCCGGTCGCGGTGGTGGCGGAGGTGAGCGCGATCTCGGGGGTGTGACAGTGATGTTTGGTGGTCACTCCCTCGAGCCCGCCCATCACCATCGGCGCGAAGTTCTCGACGCCTTCGATCGGTGGCGCGGTCTGCGGGTCGGCACGGGCGGTGGACACCGCCATGTCGAGGGTGACCACGACGTCGGTGGTGAACACGTCGCGCCAGGACTCGAGGTCTTTGGTGTCCAGGAAGCGGCAGTAGCGCGCCTTCAGTTGCCGGATGGCTTCCAGCTCGTCAGCCGCTGTCGTCATTTCACTCCTTGCCGCGTGCCGGCCGGACTGCTGAAATCTATACTGTAATGGATTTAGTATCAACGATCACGAGAGGCGTTGGCCGTGAAAGTCCCATTCACCTGGAAAGTCACCGGCTGGTTCATGGTCGGCTGGTCTCCGGAGTTTCCCGACGGCGAGGTCCGGCCGCTGCATTACTTCGGCGAGGATCTGGTGGCCTACCGGGACGAGCAGGGTGAGTTGCACGTCTTGGAAGCACACTGCAAGCACCTCGGCGCGCACATCGGTCACGGCGGCAAGGTGATCGACGACTGCGTCGAGTGCCCGTTCCACGGCTGGCGCTGGGGTCCCGACGGCACCAACCGATACATCCCCTATCAGCCGGACCGGCCCAACCGCGGACTGCGGCTGCGGGTGTATCCCGTGCGGGAGCAGTACGACTGCGTCTTCGTCTGGCACCACCCGGACGGCGAGGAGCCGCAATGGGAGATGCCGGACATCTTTCACAAGTTCCCGCAGTTCGAGACGGACCCTGCGGCGTATTACCGCGCGTACCCGGAGTTCTCGCGGCGCGCGGAGCGCGAACCGGTGCATCCGCAGATCGTCGCCGAGAACGCCCCCGACAGCGCGCATTTCGAGTACGTGCACCACGCGACCGTGACGCCCAGGGTGCTGGATTGGAAGATCGTCGACCAGGAATGGCAGTTCATCGCGGGCTGGCCCGACGCGCAGAGCGACAACCCCGAAGACCTGGTCTTGCAGTTCCACAGCCACCTGTTCGGCCTCGGCGGAGCGATCAGCGTCTTCGAGGGCGCGCAGAATCATCGGCTGATCTTCACTTGTACGCCGGTCGACGACGAATGCTCGGACCTGTTCTACTCGATCTGGTGGCCGCGGCCACCCGGGGACACCGCGGACGTTCCCGACGGCAAACTGCGCGAGGTCATCGAGAAGCAGTTCCTGTCCACCGTGTTCGACGATCTGCAGATCTGGCGCTACCAGAAGTACGTCGAACACCCCGCGCTGTCGAAGGTCGATGCGAAAGGTTATATGGCACTGAGGAAATGGGCGACCCAGTTCTATGACGTCGCGCCGGTGGGCGCCCCCGCATGACGGACCGAACGACCGGACTCGCCGCACCGGGGCACACCGCGATCGTCACCCAGGAGTGCCAGGGCGCGGTGATGGGCCCCGACGCCGGACTGGCAATGCTCGCCGAGGAGGCCCGCCGCGAGGCGCTGCCCAACATCGCGCGGCTGCTGCCCGCGGCCCGGGCGGCCGGGGTGCGCGTCGTGCACTGCCTGGTGCAGCGGCGGCCCGACGGGCTCGGCTCTAACCACAACGCGAAAATCTTCGCGATGGGCGGCGGTAACCGGGTGGACATCACGCCCGGCACGCCCGGCGCGGAGTTGTTGCCCGAATTAGGGCCGGAGCCTTCGGATTTGGTGTTGCACCGGTGGCACGGCGTGGGCCCGATGGGCGGCACCGACCTGGATGCGGTGCTGCGCAATCTCGGGGTGTCGACCATTGTCGTGGTCGGCGTTTCGCTGAACATCGCGATTCCCAACCTCGTCATGGACGCCGTCAACGCCGCCTACCGGGTGGTCGTCCCCCGCGACGCGGTGGCCGGCGTACCCGCCGACTATGGTGCAGCGATGATCGCCAACACCCTGTCGCTGCTGGCCACGATCACCAGCACCGACGATCTGCTCCGGGCCTGGGACGAAGGAACGCGATGACCGAAACCGCGCCGGAAGTTCGAGGCGGATTCCCCGACGTCAGACCCGTCGAGGACGCACCCGCGGAACTGGGCCCGTTCGTCGCCGCGCTGCGCCGTCTGCAGGACCTGACGGTGTCCACGAAGCCCGACCCGGCGCTGTGGGCCGCCGCAACCGCGCACCTGGAGAACGCCTGCGCGCTGCTGGACGGCCACCAGGTCCACGAGACCGAGGCGGTGGCCGGCCGGGTGCTGAGCCTGCCCGGTTTGGCCCATCCCCTGATGCCGCCCTGGATGGTGACCGAGTCCGGTCCCGATGGCGTGCGGATGGCCGGTCATTTCAGCACCGCCCATATCGGCGGGAACCGGGCCGTGCACGGCGGCATGATCCCGCTGTTCTACGACTGGCTGTTCGGCATGGTCGTGACTACCGCGGACATCCGGCCGACGCGCACCGCCTACCTGCACGTCGACTTCCGCAGCATCACCCCCATCGACCAGCCACTGACGGCCCAGGGTCGCATCACGCGAGTCGACGGCAGGAAGGTTTTCATTGACGCTACTATGATAGCCGCCGATGGAACCTTGCTCAGCGAAGCCAACGGCCTGATGGTCCGCCTGCTCCCCCACCAGCCGTGAGAGGCACGATGTCCGACACCACAACAACATTCACGGTGCCGGCGGTCGCGAAGGCCGTCGCCGCCGCGATCCCCGATCGGGAGCTGATCATCCAGGGCGATCGGCGCTACACCTATGCGCAGGCGATCGAACGCTCTACCCGGCTGGCCGCGTATCTGCATTCGCAGGGGTTGGGCTGCCACACCGAGCGCTCCGCGCTGAGCGGCCACGAGGTGGGCCAAGACCTGCTGGGCCTTTACGCCTACAACGGGAACGAATTCGTCGAGGCGTTGCTGGGCAGCTTTGAGGCGCGAGTTGCCCCGTTCAATGTCAACTTCCGCTACGTGAAGAGCGAGCTGCAATACCTGCTCGCGGACTCCGGGGCGACCGCGCTGCTCTACCACGCGGCGTTCGCACCGCGGGTGGCCGAAATCCTGCCGGATCTGCCACAGCTGCGCGTGCTGATCCAGATCGCCGACGACTCGGGCAACGAATTACTCGAGGGCGCAGTCGATTACGAGGCCGCCCTGGCGTCGATGTCTCCGGAGCCGCCGCCGGTGCGGCACTCCGCCGACGACCTGTACGTCTTGTACACCGGCGGCACGACGGGGATGCCGAAGGGCGTGTTGTGGCGCCAGCACGACATTTTCATGACGTCCTTCGGCGGCCGGAATCTGATGACCGGCGAGCCGTCCAGTTCCGTCGAAGAGATCGTCGAACGCGCCGCGTCGGGTCCGGGCACCAAGCTGATGATCCTGCCCCCGCTGATCCACGGCGCCGCCCAGTGGAGTGTGATGACCGCGATCACGACGGGACAGTCCGTCGTCTTTCCCACGGTGGTCGATCACCTGGACGCCGACGACGTGGTGCGCACCATCGAGCGAGAAAAAGTCATGGTGGTCACCGTGGTGGGCGATGCGATGGCGCGCCCCTTGGTCGCCGCGATCGAGAAGGGGATCGCCGACGTATCGTCGCTGGCGGTCGTCGCCAACGGCGGTGCGCTGCTGACCCCGTACGTCAAGCAACGCTTGATCGAAACGCTGCCGAACGCCGTTGTCGTCGACGGCGTCGGATCCTCGGAAACCGGGGCGCAGATGCACCACATGTCGACCTCCGGAGCGGTGGCGACCGGCAGGTTCAACGCCGGGCCGGACACCTTCGTCGCGGCAGAGGACCTGACCGCAATCCTAAAACCGGGCCACGACGGGATGGGCTGGCTGGCGCAGCGGGGCTACGTCCCACTCGGCTACAAGGGCGATGCGGCCAAGACGGCCAAGACATTTCCGGTGATCGACGGCGTGCGGTACGCCGTCCCCGGTGACCGCGCGCGCCACGGCACCGACGGCTCCATCGAATTGCTGGGCCGGGACTCGGTCACCATCAACTCCGGCGGCGAGAAGATCTTCGTCGAGGAGGTCGAAACGGCCATCGCCTCGCATCCCGCGGTGGCCGACGTGGTGGTCGCCGGTCGGCCGAGCGAGCGGTGGGGCCAGGAGGTCGTCGCCGTGGTGGCGCTCGCACCGGGCGCCGGCGTCGAGTCACGGGAACTGGTGGCGCACGCCGCGCAGACGCTGGCGCGCTACAAGCTTCCCAAAGCGATTGTGTTCCGTCCGATCATCGAGCGCAGCCCGTCGGGAAAGGCCGACTACCGGTGGGCGCGCGAGCAGGCGGTGAATGGCTGACCGGTGATCCCGGCAGCCCGACGCGGAAAGGCGTAGACCAATGAAGTACCAAGGTCGTGTCGCTGTGGTCACGGGTGCCGGCTCCGGCATCGGCCGCGCCCTGACCCAGGCGCTTGCACGGGATGGGGCACACGTCGCCGCATCCGACATCGACCCGGACGGCCTGGCCGAAACCCAGGCCGCGTGTCCGCTCGGGCAGGTGACGCCGTACCGGGTCGATGTCGCCGACCGCGATGCGGTGCTGAGTTTCGCTGACGAGGTGCGCGAGCAGCACGGGCCCGCCTCGCTGGTGTTCAACAACGCCGGGGTCGACCTGTTCGCCGGCGTGGCGGAGATGTCCTGGAAGGACTTCGACTGGCTGATGGAAATCAACGTCGGCGGCGTCGTCAACGGGACCAAAGCCTTTCTGCCACAACTCATCGAGGCGGGTACGGCGCGACGCCCCGCCCGGTTGATCAATCTGTCCAGCGCCTTCGGGCTGATCGCGGTTCCGTACCAAGGCGCCTACAGCATGTCCAAGTTCGCGGTGCGCGGCCTCACCGAGGCACTGCGTCAGGAGATGATCATGGAGAGCCGTCCGGTCACCGTGCACTGCGTGCACCCGGGCGTGGTGCGCACCAACTTCGGGGCGAACATGCGCACGGCGGACAACGAGGATCCCGAGATGGCGACCAAGATGTTCGATCGCGCGGCCCTGACGTCCGCCACCAAGGCCGCCCGGCTGATCCTGCGCGGGGCCGACAAGAACCGCGCCCGCATCCTCATCGGAGCCGACGGCCGCGTGATGGCGGCGATGCCGCGCCTACTCGGCGCGGGATACGCGGGCCTTTTGGCTAGGGCCGGGAAACTGACCGACTCGCGCTGAGCCGGCGGCGGTTGCGGGCCTTCGTTATTCGCATCATCACGCCGGCCCCCAGCCGCAACGAGCGGCCGAACGGCGGCGCCGCGTTCCCGGTGATGCTGAAAGGCAGATCGTTGCCCACCACGGTGCGGTAATGACTGAACGAGTCGAAACCGGCCTTGCCATGGTAGGCGCCCATCCCGCTGCGGCCCACTCCCCCGAACGGCGCCGCCGACGGGATCATCTGTGCCGCAAAGTCGTTACGGGCGACACCGCCGCTGCGGGTGCTGCGGACGAAGGCGCGGAAGTCGGCGTCGTCGGGTCCATACCAGTACGCCACCAATGGCGTCGGTCGGTCGTTGATGTAGTCGATGGCCTCCGTCAGGCCCGAGTACGCCTTCACCACGAGGACCGGGCCGAAGATCTCCTCCCGTGCAATCTTCATGCGCTCGTCGACGTCACGAACTATGGTGGGCGCGATCTTGCGCGAGGCACGGTCCGGCAGCGACTCTCCCACCGGCGCAACGGTTTCCACGCTCGCGCCCTTGTCGCGGGCGTCCTCGATCAGCCCGATGACCCGGTCGAAATTCGCATCGTTGACACTTGAGCAGTAGTCCTTGTTCGACACGATGCTGCCGAACATCTCGCGCAGGGCATTCCGGGCGACGTCCACGAAGGCATCCAGCCGTCCTTCGGGCACGAACACATAGTCGGGGCACACGCAGACTTGGCCCCCGTTGACCATGCGGGCCTGCGCGATCCGTGTCGCCGCCCGGCGGATGTCGGCGCCCGGCGCGACGACGACGGGATTCTTGCCGCCGAGCTCCAACGTCACCGGAACCAGATTTTGCGCCGCCGACCGCTGGACCAGGGCCCCGACCGACGGTGAGCCGGTGAAGAAGAGGTGGTCGAACGGCAAGGCGGCGAAGGCGGCCGCCACGTCGGGACCGCCGGTGACGACGTGCAGTTCGTCCGATTCGAAGTATTTAGGCCCGAGCGATGCCATCAGGTCCGCGGTGTGCGAGGTGACCTCCGACATTTTGATCATCACCCGGTTGCCGGCCGCGAACGCGGTGGCGGCGGGCAGGACAACGAGATTGAGCGGAAAGTTCCACGGACCGATGATCCCGATCACTCCGAGTGGCGAGGGCTGGACCTCGGCCCGCAGACCGAACAGCCGCGCCGTGCGCATCAGCTTGGTTGGCCGCATCCACTGAGCGGCATGGGATCTGGTGTGCTCGATGACGGAGAACATCCCGATGACCTCGGTAAACAGGGTTGCCGCCTTGGAGCGCGTGCCGAAGTCGGCGGCCATGGCGTCCACGAACGCGCCGGTGTTGTCGAGAACCAGTGCCATCAGCCGGTCGATGCGGTTGCGCCGCGCCGCCAGGCTGGGCGGCCCCTCAGCCTTGAAGGCACGCCGCTGCCGCTGCAGGACCGCGTCCAGCTCAGCGGCCCGCTGTTCGGCAGTGCCGTGAGCGCGTTCGTCAAGTGTGCTCATGACTCACCTTCGGTGTCCGGACCGGCGAGCGGCCTCGCATGGTCATGCCCATATTGCCTACTGTAATAATTACAGTATGATCTTACGAAGTAAGTGTTCGATCGTGCTGAGATCAAGATGCTGGAGATCAGGTGACGACCAACGTGCACACCGCCGCCGGTGCCGGCGACGAGACCGTCAGCCTGCGTGACCCCTACCCGTTCTTTGCCCGCAAGCGGCGGGAGGCCGGCGTGTTCGCCGGCACGGTGATGGACTACTCCAAGACGCCGGAGTCCCTGATGCCCAAGCAGGAATACTCCGCGATGTCGTTCGACGCGGTCAACACGGTGTTTCGGGACGGCCGGGTGTTCAGTTCCAAGCCGTACGACAAGACCATCGGCCTGTTCATGGGGCCGACGATTCTGGCGATGGGGGGAATGAAACACCGCGAACACCGCAACCTGGTCTCCGCGGCGTTCAAGTCCAAGGCGCTGGCCCGCTGGGAGCCCACCATCGTGCGGCCGATCTGCAATGCCCTGATCGACGAGTTCATCGAAACAGGTCGAGCCGACCTGGTCCGGAACTTCACCTTCGAGTTCCCCACCCGCGTGATCGCCAAGCTGCTGGGACTGCCGGCCGACGACCTGCCGATGTTCCGCAAGCGCGCCGTGCAACTGATCAGCTACCACGTCAACTACGAAGGCGCCTTCGAGGCCTCGGCCGCGCTCAAGGAGTATTTCATCGAGCAGATCGAACAGCGCAAATCCAAGCCCACCGAGGACATCATCGGTGACCTGGTCACCGCGGAGATCGACGGCGAAAAGCTCACCGACGAAGCCATTTACTCGTTCCTTCGTCTGCTACTACCGGCCGGCTTGGAAACCACCTACCGCTCGTCGGGAAACCTGTTGTATCTGCTGCTGACGCACCCGGAGCAATTCGCCGCGCTGCAAGCCGACCGCGAGCTGTTGGCACCGGCCATCGAGGAAGGGCTGCGGTACGAAACACCGCTGACCGTGGTGCAACGTTTCACGACCGAGGACACCGAAGTGGAAGGCGTGAAGATTCCGGCGCGTTCGGTGATCGGGGTGTGCATCGGTTCGGCGAACCGCGACGAGCAACGCTGGGAACGCTCCGAAGAGTTCGACATCTTCCGCAAGCACATGCCGCACATCTCGTTCGCCGCAGGTGAGCACACCTGCCTCGGTTTGCATCTCGCGCGGCTGGAAACGCGCGTCGCGATGGAATGCCTGCTGGACCGGCTCACCAACCTCACCTTGCTGACCGACGATGACCCGCACATCCACGGCCAGCCGTTCCGGTCACCGAATGCGCTTCCGGTGACGTTCGACGCGAAGTAGTGTCCGACAATGGTCAAAGTCATGACGGGCTTTCGGGTCCTCGAGCTTGCGCAGTTCACGTTCGTTCCGGCAGCGGGAGCCATCCTGGCCGACTGGGGAGCGGACGTCATCAAAGTCGAACACCCGGCGCGCGGCGATACCCAGCGTGGCTTTCTGAATATGGGTGGCATTCAAATCGATCCGGAGCGACACCCGCTGATGGAACATCCCAACCGGGGCAAACGCAGCGTCGGAATCGACGTCTCCACGCCGGGCGGTCAGGAAGTGATCTACGAGCTGGCCAAGACCGCGGACGTGTTCCTCACCAACTACAAGCCCGCGCAACGCCAGAAGCACAACTTCGACGTCGAGCACATTCGCGCGGTGAATCCAAACATCGTGTACGCCCGCGGGTCGGCCTACGGGGACAAAGGGGCCGAACGTGACACCGGCGGGTACGACGGCACGGCGTTCTGGACCCGAAGCGGCATCGGGTACGCGCTGACGCCCGAGGAGCTGGGCGGCGCACTGGGACAAGGCATTCCCGCATTCGGCGATTCGATCGGCGGCATGTTCATCGCCGGGGGCATCTCGGCCGCCCTGCTGCATCGCGAGCGCACCGGTGAAGCCGTCGAACTCGACGTGTCGCTGCTGAGCACGGCGTGGTGGGCGGCCGGCGCCAGCGTGACGCAGGGCATGGAGACCGGCGAGGTCATGCGCACTCCCATGCCGGGTTCCGGCGCCCCCTCGGTGAATCCCTTCATGGGCAACTACGAAACCTCCGACGGCGGCACGATCAACCTGTGCATCATCAGCCCGACCGGGCTGATCCGCGACACGTTCGAACATCTAGGCATTCCCGAGGCGGCCGACGATCCGCGCTTCGCCGACGTGCTTCCCTTGATTCAGAACGCCGATGCCGCCGCCGAGCTGATCGCAACGGCCTTCGCGGGCAAGCCCTTTGACTATTGGCGGCAGCACCTCAAGACGATGAAGGGCCAGTGGGCACCGTTCCAGAGCCTCATCGACCTGGTCGACGATGAGCAGGCGATCGCCAACGACATGATCGCCGAAGTCGAGCTCGCCGGCGGCGGCAAGCCGTTCCGCGTGGTTCGCGGCCCCGTTCAGTTCAACCACGAGCCGTTGACGACGACCCGGGCGCCCCAGGCCAGTGAGCACACCGAGTTGGTTCTAATGGAGCTCGGCATGGACTGGGACCGGATCGAGGAACTCAAGAATGCAGGAGCCATTGCGTGACCTCCAATGACGATGTCGCCATCATCGGCGTGGGTTTACACCCCTTCGGGCGCTTCGAGGGCAAGTCGGCGATGCAGATGGGCGTCGACGCCATTCTCGCCGCGGTCGCCGACGCCGGTATCGCCTGGCATGACGTGCAATTCGCCACCGGTGGGAGCTGGACGGTGGCCAACCCGGACGCGATCGTCGGCATGGTCGGCCTCACCGGCATCCCGTTCACCAACGTGTTCAACGCATGCGCGACCGCCGCCAGCGCCGCCAAGGCGTGCGCCGACGGCATCCGGCTGGGCGACTACGACATCGGTATCGCCGTCGGCCTGGATAAACACCCACGCGGCGCGTTCACCGAGGACCCCGCACTGGTCGGCATGCCGCGCTGGTACGCGGAGAACGGACAGTACCTGACCACCCAGTTCTTCGGCATGAAAGCCAACCGCTACCTGCACGACCACGCCATCTCTCAGCAGACGCTGGCCAAGGTCGCCGCCAAGAACTTCCGCAACGGGGCCATGAACCCCAATGCATTTCGCCGGAAGCCGCTCTCCGAAGAAGACATCTTGAACTCGGCGATGCTCAATTACCCTCTGACGCAATACATGTTCTGCGCGCCCGACGAGGGGGCCGCCGCCGTGGTCATGTGCCGGGCGGACATCGCGCACCGTTATAGCTCCAAGCCCGTCTACCTGCGGGCGGTGGAGGTCCGCACCCGCCGCTACGGGGCCTATGAGGTCAACACCACCTGCGCACCCGTCGAAGAAGACGTGGCGCCAACGGTTTACGCCGCTCGCGGCGCATTCGAGAAGGCGGGCATCTCGCCCGACGACGTCGACGTCATCCAGTTGCAGGACACCGACGCCGGAGCCGAAATCATCCACATGGCCGAGTGCGGGTTCTGCGAGCACGGCGATCAGGAGAAGCTCCTGGCCGACGGTGCCACCGAGATCAACGGCTCGATGCCGGTCAACACCGACGGCGGGCTGATCGCCAACGGTGAGCCCATCGGCGCTTCCGGTCTGCGACAGATCCACGAGATCGTACGCCAACTCCGCGGCGAGGCCGGCGATCGTCAGGTGCCCGGCAACCCGAAGGTGGGATTCACCCAGTTGTACGGCGCGCCGGGCACCGCCGCGGCGACAATCCTCACGACCTGACGGCGCGCCCCAGCGCCGAGCGTGAACTGGCGGCGACGACAAGCCGAAGGCGGGCGCCGTCAGTTCACGCTCGGCGAAACTAGGAGGCTTTCTTCGCGACCGGCGCGTACGCCGGCTTTCCCAGGCCCAGCACGTATTGCGCGATCATGTTGCGGAACACCTCGAGGGTCCCGCCGTAAATCCCGACCAGCGGGGCGAAGCGGTATACGTACTCCGCGGCCCCATTGTCGGCCGCGCCGTCGGTGCCGAGGGGCAGCGTCGACGCGGTACCCAGGATGTCCATCAGGTCCGGCGAGATGTCACGCATCGTCTGCGCCAGGGCGACGCGCCCGAAGATGCTGGGGGCGCTCAATGACGCTTCTATCCGCGCCGCGCTGCGCCCCAAGCGATATGCCACCGCCGAATCATCGATGAGCCTGCGCCCGTTCGGGTCCCGCTCGCCCACTTTGGCCGCGGCCTTGTCCAGGGCATCGGCCATGAAACCGGCCTGGTGCATCATGATCGACACGTCCTGCAGCCCGTCCGGGGCGGCCGCCACCGCCCCGTGCTCGGTGTTAAGGGGTTCACGCAACACCGTCCAGCCCGCGTTCACGTCGCCCAGGCGGTACTTGTCGTCGACGCGCACGTCGCTGTAGTAGACGATGTTGGTGCGGTCACCGTCGACGGTGCGGATGCCCTGGATCTCGATGCCCGGAGAGCTCAGTGGAACCAGAAACATGGTCAGGCTCTTGTGTTTCTGAGCGTCCGGATCGGTGTTGGTGATGAGGAAGACGTACTGGCAGTTGTGCGCGCCGGTGGTGAACATCTTGGAGCCATTGATAATCCAGGTTGATCCATCCGCCTCCCGCACCGCACGGGTCTTGCAGGTGGCGATGTCGGACCCGCCCTCGGGTTCGGTGTAGCCCAGGCACAGCCGGACGTGTCCGCTGAAGACGCCCGGTAGCACTTCGTCCCGCAACTCGGCCGAGCCGAACCTCGCGACCGAGCGGGCCACCATGGCGGTGGTGCCCCAGGTCACCCAGGGCACGTGCGCGCGCCGCTTCTCCAACTCCCAGATGCGGCGACGTAGCCGGCTGAAGCCGCCGTCGGCCTCCGGCTTCCATTCGCGTTCGAGGTAGCCGGCGGCGCCCAACGCCAGGTGCACTCCCTCGTCGAAGTTGTCGCCCGTTTCCCGGTCCCGGCGCTTGACGTCTTCTGTCACATGCGTGCGCAGGAAATCGCGCGCCTCTTCGAGAAAGCGCTGATCGTCCTCGGACAGCGTGACTCGTGAGAAATCCACTTAGGCGCCCTTTCCACTTTCGCGGGCGGCGACCAGCTCGCCGATGTACTTGGCGCTGGCGCCGGGATCCCCGCCGGCCAATGCCCAGCCACGGGCTCGTACCAGGTATGCCGTGGCGGCGGCCTCGGCCGAAACACCAAGGCCCCCTTGGATATGCACCGCCATGGTCGCGGCCTTCGCCGCCTCCTCGGCCATGAACACGAACGCCGAGGGTGCCAACTCCGGTCGCTCGTGCGGCTCGTTGTCCAGAAACCACGCCGCACGCCGCGCCAGGTTGCGGCCACCCTGCACGGTGATCGCGATGTTGGCCAGCGGATGAGAGATGCCCTGCAGCGTCGAGATGGGCACCCCCAGCGTGTAACGCGTCTTGGCGAACTCGGCGGCGATGGTCATGGTCTTCTCCACCAGCCCAACCAACGCCGCCGCACTCAGCACCCGCCATTCATCCAGTGCTCGTTGATATTCCGCGAACGCCTCGGATCCGCTGGCCAGCACGGTGCGGGTGTCAGCGGTCGCTGGATCCACCCAGGCCATCGGCAACCGGCCGATGTTGTCCACCTTGGTCGGGCGCGTCCCGAACGTCAGCGCGACGACGTCGTCGCCATCGCGCATGATGATCTGGTCGGCGATCGATCCGGTGGGCAGGAGCCGAGCGCCGGATGCGCTTTCCTGCTGCGGATCGAGTGCGGCGAGCCGCTTGCCGTGCACGACGTCGGGTTCGACCGCGCCCAGGCGTGCGAGCAGCCGTGCGGTGCAGACCTGGTCGATCCACGGAACCGGCGCGAGCGACCGGCCGATCTCCTCGGCCACCAAGGTCAGATCGACGAGCGTCGCGCCGTCTCCGCCCGCGGATTCCGGAACCGCCATGGTCGTTGCGCCCATGGCGCACAGCCGCTCCCATAGATTTTTGTCGAAGCCGGTCTCCTCGGCGGCGCGCACGGTTTCGATCGGGCAATGTGTTTTGAAGAAATCGCGGTAGGCGGCCTGCAACGCCTCGTGATCCGACGTCAGGCTGTAGTCCAGCCTACGTAGTTCATAGCGGTCCATCCTCAGCCTTCCTTCTGGCCACCGAAGAAGAATTCTTGGGCGTTGTTGTAGAGATAGTTGTCGAGAACGTCGGCGGGCAGGTCCAACCCGGCCGCTTCGGGGACGACGCGGTGCATTTTCAGCACCGGCCAGTCAGAAGCGAAGATCACCTTGTTCGGTCCTCGAGTCCGCATGTAATGCAACAGGCTGTCCGGCAACCGCTTTGGCGACCATGCAGACGTCATCAACCGCAGGTTGGCGTATTTGATCAACAGCCTGATCGCGATGTCCCACCACGGGTCGGCGCCGTGAATCATGCACAGCTTCAATTCGGGGAATCGCACGCAGACTCGGTCCAGGTGCATCGGGTTCTGCACCTCCCCCGGGATGGGAGGCCCGGGAATCCCGGTGTTGATACACAGCGGCAGCTCGAGCTCGGCGCACTTGGTGTACAGCGGGTAGTACACGGCGTCACTCGGCGGGTATTGACCGTCACCCCAAAAGCTCGGTCCCACAGCGGCATAGGCAACGGGCAGGTCGTTGACGATGGAGGAAAGTTCCCGCAGGGACGGCATCGGCCGCAGCAGGTTGACCCCGCCCATCGCCAGCGCAAATCGGTCGGGCTTCTCCTCGACGAATTTGCGCGCGGTCACCGACGGCTTGGCCAGATTGTCCATCAGGATCGCCTTGCGCACACCCTGGGTGTCCATCTCCTCGAGCAACTTCGACAATTCGACCGGCTCGAACATCGACTCCGGTCCCTTGAAGTAGTCGTCACGTACCTTGAGCATCCAGGTGGGCTGCTGCTCGGTCTCGCCGAAGTGCACATTCACCAGGCAATCGATAGCTTTCATGTCGACATCGGCGCCTTTGCTGTTGCGTGACGTTTCGCCCAACGGTAATCGGCCTTGCCGTTGCCCAGGCGCTGCACCTGCTCGACGACGACGAATTCTTTGGGCGCCTTGAATCGCGCCAGTCGCGACGTGCAGAGCGTGTGCAGTTCCTCGGCGGCCGCGGCGGCTCCATCGCGGAGTTCGACGAGGGCCACGAGTTCCTCGCCCCAGCGTTCGCTGGGGCGACCGACGACCAGGGCGTCGGCGATCGCCGGGTGGGCGCGCAGCACCTCTTCGACTTCCTCGACGAAAACCTTCTCGCCGCCGGTGTTGACCACCAGGGAATCACGGCCGAAGAGCCGCAACGTTCCGTCGGGTTCCAATCCGGCCCGGTCACCGGATATCACCACCCGCTTGCCATCGATCTCGGGAAAAGTCTTATGGGTGGCGTCGGGATCGTTGAAGTATCCCAACGGTATTCGCCCTTGCCTGGCGGCCCAGCCCACCTCCGTCTCACCGGGAGCAAGGAAGTGACTGTAGTCCTCGGATAGCACAAGTCCGCCCTCGCGCAGCGTGAAGGTGTCGGCTTGCGTGCCGAGCCGGCTGTGGCCGAACCCCATGTTTCCGGTCTCCGACGAGCCATACCCGTTGATGAGAGTGATCTGGGGTAGCAAGTCCAGCAGGGCTTGCTGATACTTCGGATTCGTCGCGGCACCGCCGGTGCCGATCGCATACAGCGACGACAAGTCGTAGGAACCACCCCGCAGCTGTTCCACCAGCGGTGCGGCATAGGCGTCCCCGACCATGGTCATCATGCCGACCTTCTCGCGTTCGGCCGTCTCCCAGACCACGTGCGGGTCAAGTCTTTTCGAGGTGTCGTAGAGCACCACGGGCGTGCCCGCCATGATGGCCGCGAATGCTGTCCACATGCCGGCCGCGTGCATCAGCGGCGAGACAGCGAACCATGGGGCACCGGCGTCACCGCGCACCTTGTCGTGAATCTCCTGGGCACAGGCATGGTCGGCGCCCACCATCGATGTCACGTAGATGTCGGACTGTCGCCAGAGCACACCCTTGGGTCGGCCGGTCGTGCCGCCGGTGCAGATCATCAATAGATCGTCCGGGGACGCCATCATGCTCTGGTCGGTATCCCCCTGCGCCAGTGCGTCATCCAATGACACCGCCCCGGGCAGGCCCGGGGCCGTGCTGCCGTCGTCGATCGACACCAACAGCTCGACGCCGTCGTGGACGAGCACGTCGGCGAACTTCGCGCCCAGTGCGCGGTGGTAGATGACCGCCCTGGGCCGCACGTAGTCGAGCAGCTCGCCGACCTCGCGTGGCGTGTAGTAGTAGTTGATGTTCACCGGGACGGTCCGGGCCTTGAGACAGCCGACGAGCACGTCCGGGTACAGATCGTTGTGCATGACCAGCGCCACGCGGTCCTGCCCGCATTCCCAATTGTGCAGGCTGGCGCGTTCGCGATGCGCTCCTAATCCGTTCCTTGCCAGGAAGTTCGCCAATTTGCGGGTGCGTTCCGCCGACTGGCGAAAGGTGCTGCGGTGGTTGCCGCAGACCGTCATCGTCCGGTCGGGGATAACGTTGGCGATTTCGTCGAGAACCGCCCCAATGGTCCATTCGCTCACGGGCGTAGCCGGCCTCGGTCCGATCAGGCGGCCGAGCCGACTTGGACACCGAGAAGGTCTAGGGCATTGTCCCGCATGATCTTTCGCACGTCGGACTCACTGAAGGCTTTCAGCTCCTCGGCGAACGACACCGGCGATTCCAGGCCTTCTCCGTGCGGCCAGTCGGAGCCGAACAGGATCTTGTCGACACCGATGGCCTCGGCCAGCTCCGCCAGATCGTCCTCGTAATAGGGGGCGATCCACACGTTGTTGCGCAGCTGCTCCACCGGGTCTTCGGGGAACCACTGGGGTTGGGTGTTCGCCGCCTTCTTCAAACGCTTGATCAGCCTGTGCACAAAGTATGACCCGTTCTCGATGCTGACCGCCTTGAGTTTGGGATGACGGGTGAACACGCCGTGCACGATCATCGAGGCCATCGTGTCGTGGATGGCGCGGTCGTCGAGGAGCACCTGATCCAGCGGATCTTTGGCGCCGAAGCCCTCGAACGTCGCCTTGCCGCCCCAGGCCGCCGCGATGTGCAGATAACCGCTGTCGGACAGGTGAAATCCCACCGGCACCTCCGCCTCGGCCAGCCGCGCCCACACCGGGTCGTGGCTGGGATCGCCCAGCGACCGTGGCTTGACCAGACCGGGCACCGGCGCCGGACGCACCAGCACCAGCTTGGCGCCGCGCGCCAGCACGAACTCGACCTCTTCGACGGCCCTGGCGGGGTCAGCCAGCGAAATGATCGGCGCCGCAATGATCCGGCGATCCGGCCGGTCGAAGCCCCAATCCTCGTCGAGCCACAGATTGAACGCATGCACCGACGCCATGGTCGCCTCGATGTCGTGCTTGAGCGCCTCCTCGACCCCGCATCCGAAAGTCGGCAGCATGAACGCAGTCTCGATGTCCTGGGTATCCATCACCGCGATCCGGGCATCGCGGTTCTGATACTCGGGATGGTCCGCCAGCCGTTCGACTTTCATCAGCGAGGCCGGGTCGACGCCTTCGGGAATCTCGCCGCGGAATAACAGGTCGAGGCAACCCGGCACGATGATCGGATCGAACGTGGGGTTGGGAATGAAGTGATTGACGCGGTCGCCGATGACCGCCCAGGTCCGCTTGCCCTCAGTGACCATCTGGACGCCGCGCCGTTTGAACTTTTTGTCCAGGTGGCGGGTGAACGAGTCCAGCGGCTCGTAGTAGTGGTTGTCAACGTCGATCGCCTGGTAACCCAAGTCAGCCATGATCATCCTTTCCGCCATTACCGGCGAACACTAAGCGTCGGTCGCACCGAGCGCTGGGAATTGCGGGGGCCGCTTCTCGAGAAAACTCGTGATGCCCTCGATGACGTCGGGCCGTGGTATGGCCTCGTGCAACAAAACCTCGGAGAGGCCGTTGGCCTGTACGACGTCGCGAGTCGCGTCACCGTAAACCTGGCTCTTGATCACGGCCATCGACGCCGGAGAGCAATTCGCGGCGATGTCCTCGGCGTAGTCCAGGGCACGCTTCATCAAACTTTCCGAAGCGACAACCTCTTTCACCAGACCCAACTCGGCCGCCTCTTCTGCGAAAAAGGTCCGCCCGCTGAGCAACAGATCGAGAGCGACGCCCCAGTTGGTCAGCCGCGGCAGTATCCACGAAATCCCGAACTCCGCGATCAGGCCGCGGCGCGCGAACACGGCGCCGAACTTCGCGCCGGCGGCCGCGAACCGAACATCGCACATCAGCGCCTGAGTCAACCCGATGCCGACGCAAGCACCGTTGATGGCTGCGATGACGGGTTTGCGCAGCGTCGTCACAAAATGGGGCGGCCGCTCCCCGACCAAGTCAGCCAAGTTCGTCTGACCTGCCTTCTCCAGCGTCTCGCCGTAACTGGGAGCCGAACTCGGCGCGCCCAAATACGCGCCCGCGCAAAACCCCCGGCCCCGGCCGGTCAACACGATGGCGCGGATGGCCGGGTCCTGCTCGGCGCGATCGATCGCCGCGTAGAACCCGGCTGCGATGTCGGGGCCCCAGGCGTTGAGGCGATCCGGACGGTTGAACGTCAGAATTGCAACACCGGTTTCAGTGGTCTCATACAGCACCGCCTCACCAGTGACCACACGGTCGGCGGCGCTCATCAGACCGTCCCCTCATAGCTGATCAACAGGCGAGTTTGTACCCATACTGTATACCTATCGGTACCGCATTCCACAACCGCCGTAAGTCGGGTGTGAAACCCCGACTAAACTGCGATTTCAGGTGCCGAAGGGTCGGTTCAAACCGCCCGCAGATCGACAGGCCGGCGAAGACGGATTTCGGCGCAGTCGCAACTCGCGAAGGGGCGGAGGGCTCGCACCCTTTTTTCGGCGCACAAATTGCCCGCGACGTGGCAAGACTTAATTTCTGTGGTGTGTCACACGTTGTCACGACGTTTGCATCGGCCCCGCGATCGGGAAACCCACGGGGAGCCAGCCAATCAATGGGAGGTAGTTGCAGTGGTTGACGTCAAGAGTGGCCCGATCGAACTCGTTCGAGGCATCGTCGAAGATGCCCTGGGTAAGACCAAGCAGGTCATCGGGATCATCATCGGCAACGATGGCCTGATCGACGAGGGCAAGGCTCAGCAGGACAAGGCGGAAGCCCAGCGCAACGCTGGGAAGAAGGAAGCCGCCGCTGAGAAAGCCCGCGGCAAGGCCAAGGCCTACGAGCAGCGTGAGCGGGCCGAGCAGAATTAAACGGTCAGCTAGTAGGGCGGGCCCGGTCATCGACCGGGCCCGCTTCGCTGCGTAAACCGTTCTACCGCAACACAGTTTCGAGCAGGCCCAGGCGCCGATAGGCGTCTTCGATCTGGGCCTGCGCCTCGACAGGTAATTTGGCTTGCGGGGGCCGGGAATGCGGGTACGCGCCGATGGGCAGGCCAAGCAGCGACGCGGCGTACTTGAATGCGCCGCCCCAGTGGGTGAAGTAATCCGCTCGACCCGGGTAACAGGTCCACCAGGACCCGATGTCGAGGTCGAACTGGTCCAGGCCCGACTCGCGGCCGTAGTCCATCGCCTCGACGAGTTTGTCGCTCTGTACCAGGTCCCAGTATTCGGAGAACAATCGCCGCGTGGGCGTTTCGAAAAGGTAACCCGCGGTACCCAGTTGCGCCGGACAGACGATCCCGTCGCGCAGCCAGCCAGCGCGGTACACCGTCTTGTCGCACTCCCACACCGCGAGGCCGGGCGCCAGTTCATGCAGCATCCGGCTGCTCGCCGGCCGGAAGGCGCCCTCTTTGGTGGCGCACACGGCGGGAACCTCGTTGTAGATCCGGGCACTTTCGGCCGGCGTCAGCACGTAACCCGAGGACGGCGAATTGAACATGCCCAGCGCGATATTCGTGCGCGCCGCCACGTATTTGAAAAAGCGCAACACGCCCTCGCCGCCGTGGGCCTCCATCATCGGCGTTTGAATGTAGACGATGTCGGCGCCCGCCTCCTGGGCGTGCAGCGTCAAGTCCACACAGTCCTTCGCCGACATGGCCGCCGTGCACGCCTGCACCACCACGTCAGGATTGATGCTGCGCGCTTCCTCGACTGCCACTTCCAGAAGTCTTTTACGCTCCTCGAGGGTCAGCGACCAGAATTCGGCGATTCCGCTGGTGCACCACAACATTGGATGCCCGAGATCGCCGACGCAGTAACGCACCAATGTCCGGTAGGCGTCCCAGTCGATATCATCGCCCTCGGTGCCGCAAAACGGGGTGTAGAGGGAGTCACCGATCCCCCGCAGCGCGCCGGGCGCCCACGCGCGCGCCTCTGCTGCCGTAGCCACAATCGACTCCTTTTGTCTGCCAATCGCTTTCTTCGACCGTCCTCAGGTGAAGTCCGAACCGCCATCGACGTTGATGTTGGCTCCAGTCATGTAGGAATTGCGCCGCGAGGCCAGAAACGCGGCGACTGGGCCGATTTCGTCCGGCAGGCCCGCCCGCGGCAGGTGCGCGGGATGACCGAAATGCTTGGCAATGGCCTCCATCAGCGCGTACGGGTCGTTGCCGTCGACCCCCACCGACTTCGCCCAGCCGACCAGGGATTCCGACGCGATGCTGCCAGGCGACACCACGTTGACCAGGATCTCGTCCTTGGCCAGCAGCAGGGACAGGTTTTTCGAAACGCTGGCCAGCATCGACTTCGCCGCCGTGTAGGCGGGCAGCATGACACTTTGCCGCTGAGTCGAGTGCGCCGAGAAGTTGACGATTCGGGCCCATCGCGCCTTGCGCAGCAGCGGAAGTGCCGCACGTACGCAGCGCACCATCCCCAGCACGCCGTCTTCGACGGACTGGCGCCACTGGTCGTCGGTCAGATCTTCGAACGTGCCTGCGGCGCCCGGCCCCACCGTGACGACCAGCGCGTTGAGTTCGCCGTTCCATCGCTCGGCGAGCTCACCAAACACCGTGCCGACCGCTTCGTCGTCTCCGATGTCGGCGGTCAGTCCAACCGCGTCCGGACTGCCACGTTTCGCGAGATCGGTCACCGCCGCATCGAGGGCGTCGCGGCTACGGCCGACCACCGCCACCCGGGCACCTTCGTCCGCGAAGCAGCGTGCCGTCGCCAATCCCATACCGCGGCTGCCGCCGACTACCACCGCAGTGGCATTCGCCAGCCCTAGATCCATCGCGTAATCCGCAGCTCTAGTCTGGTCATTTTCGCCTGTCCAGCCGATTTACCAAAAAGCCTACGATAGGTATTACAGTAGCAGAGGAATAATGCGACACGCAGGCGTATACGCAGGTCAGATGAGAAGTGCCGGTAAATTCGATACTACCGGCGGCACGGTCGCCGGACCGCATGCACGAAACAGAATTTGATGGAGGTGCCCGTAGTGGCAAAACAGGCAACCGCCGACAAGCGCCAGCGACGCGAACGCGGGTCCATCAATCCCGATGACATCATCAGCGGCGCATTCGAACTCGCGGAGCAGGTGTCGATCGACAACCTGAGCATGCCGTTGCTCGGCAAACATCTCGGTGTCGGCGTGACGAGCATCTACTGGTACTTCCGCAAGAAGGACGACCTGCTCAACGCGATGACCGACCGAGCCCTGAGCAAGTACGTGTTCGCCACTCCTTATGTCGAAGCCAGCGACTGGCGCGAGACGTTGGCCAACCACGCGCGCTTGATGCGTAAGACCTTCATGGGCAACCCAATTCTGTGCGACCTGATTTTGATTCGGGCGGCCCTTTCCCCGAAGGCGGCGCGGATGGGTGCCCAGGAGATGGAGAAAGCGGTGGCCAATCTGGTGGAGGCCGGCCTGTCACCGGAGGATGCGTTCGACACCTATTCGGCGGTTTCGGTTCACGTGCGGGGATCGGTGGTGCTGCAACGGCTCTACGAAAAGAACCAATCGTCGGATATCGGTCCCCGCGCCATCGAGGACGCCGTTTCGATCGACCCGGAAAAGACCCCACTCCTCTCTCAGGTGACCCGGATAGGTCACCGCATCGGCGCGCCCGATGAAACCAATTTCGAGTACGGTCTCACCTGCATTCTCGATCACGCCGGCCGGCTGATCGACGAGAGCAACGAGTTAAAGGGCAGCAAGGCGGCGCCATCACGACAGCGCAAGCCGGCCAAGTCTGCCACCAACCGTGGCCGAACCAAGGCGGCAGCCGCTCGTTGATTGCGCCCGAAACGCTCTGTCAGCCTTCGGGTTCAGGCACGTGGAAGTGCTCGTCGCGTAACCGGAACGCCTCCCGGGCACCGTGCTGCGCACGGATTTTGACGAAGTTGAACTCGTCCGGCCCGAATTGCAGGTTGGTGCCGAAGGCGTGGAACAGGTAGCTGGCGACCTCTTCGCCCTGGTACGCCTGGCTCTGCTCGACCAGCCGGAATGCCTCCTTGGCGATGACGACTCCGTCGGCGGGCATCTTCGCCGCCTTCTCGGCCCAGTATCGTGCCCGGGCCGTCACCGCGCCGGGCGCGCAGGTGTCGGTGAAGATCCCGAGGTGTTCGATCTCGGCCGCCTCGATGATGTCGCCGGTCAGCAGCAGGCGCCGGGCCAGCACCGGCCCGAGCCGGTGAAAGAACATGTGCAGGCTGCCGAGCGCGGGGCCGAGGAAACGGGTTGCGGGCATGCCGATCTTGGTGTCGCGCGCGATGACCGAGATGTCGGTCATCAACGCCATCTCGAATCCGCCGCCGAGCGCGTAACCGGCGATCTCCCCCACCGTAACCTTCGGAAAGCCCATGAAATTGTGGTAGAAGCCAAAAGACTTGCGGTCCACGGTAAGTCGTCGACGCTGGCTGGGGCGGCGTTTGGCGGCCCGGTCGTCGGCCGCAGCCTGGTCGGGTGGCGCGGACGAGCCATACCAGTCGTAGGCATTGTTCATGTCGGCTCCAGTGGAAAACACCCCCTCGGCACCACGCAGTAGCACCACCGTGAGGTCGTCGTCTTCGGCCACCCGGTCCAGGCAGCGGGCGACGGCATCCCGCATAACCGCGTCATAGGAGTTGCGTTGCTTGGGATTGTTCAGCGTGATCGTCGCGATGCGCCCATCGGGATCGACGTCGAAGAGCACGCGATTGTCTGAGGTGCTCGAGGCGGTCATGTGTCGGACTCCTTTCGGCGCCTGCCGAATCGCGTTCCGGCAAGGTTTTCCGGCCGTGACGCCAAGGTGTTGACCTCTCCGGTAGACAGGACTTCGTCGTCGAGCAACAGCCGCCCGGTCGACGTGATGCCGCGTTCGCCCTCGGATCGGGCGATGTCGAAACGCAGCTCGGTCAACACCGGCGTCGGTCGGCGGAAGGTGACGGCCAAGGATCGCGTTTTGCCGGACAGGCCGGTGACGCAGTTGTGGTGCTGGATGACACAGTCGAAGAAGACGCCCAGGAACCCGCCGTGCACCAGGCCCGGCGGACCCTCGTACACCAGCGGGAACTCGACAGTGCCCGTTGCATTCTCGGCGTCGAGTTGATCGAACCGGTATTCGGGAAAGCACGGGTTGTACGCGCCGATATCGGTGGCGTGGTTGAGGTAGACGCGCCGGGGGTCGTCGGGCACTTCGCCGATGCGCGGCGCGTTGTCCGTCGGCGCCGCGGCCGCCAGTTCACCTTCCCACTCGGCGAACTTCTGCAGCATGTCGTCCACCGCGCGGTGCGGACGTTCGAGGGATATCAGCAACGAGCTCAGGCGCCGCATGGCGGCGGACGCGGCCACGGTCTGGGCAAGCGGCGTCTCGCCGAATCGCGCGTCACCGTCGCCGGTCGACGTCGGCGCGGCGTGCCCCTCCGACAAGGCCATGGTTCTCTCTTTCACCCCGGGTTGTTCCGCAGGCAGCGTATCCTTGCTAACTTATACAGCGTATCAATCGTATTGCCTACTGTATGGGTAACCGTATCGGCGGAGAAAGGCCGGATTCGACGGTGAGTCAGGGGGCCGACACGGCCGGTGCCGAGGGTTCGGTAACAGTGCGCCGCGACGGTGCGGTGTTACTGGTGACGATCGACCGCCCATCGCGGCGTAATTCGTTGACACAGCTGATGATCGGGACACTGGTCGATGCGCTCACCGATGCCGCCGCCGACGACTCGCTACGCGCCGTCCACATCCGCGGCGCGGGCGACGACTTCTGCGCGGGCGCCGACTGGGTGGCCGCCAACAATCCCGGCGCCCAGCGCCCCCGCACCGGGGATCTGGTGCGGCGGATCCCCCATGCCGCTCACCGGGTGATCGAGCTCGTCGCAAGCATCCAATTGCCGGTGGTGTGCAGCGTGCGGGGCTGGGCCGTAGGGTTCGGCTGCAATCTCGCCCTGGCCGCCGACTTCACCGTGGCCGCCGAGGACGCGGTCTTCTGGGAGCCTTTCATCGACCGTGGATTCAGCCCGGACTCGGGTTCCACCTGGCTGCTGCCGCGCCTGGTCGGCCTGGCGCGGGCCAGGCGCATGCTGCTGCTTGGTGAGAAGGTGAGCGCGCGGGATGCGACCGACTGGGGGCTGATCCACCAGGCGGTAAGCGGCTCGGACCTCGACCATGTCGCCGAGCAGTTGCTGGCCCGACTGGCGGCCGGGCCGACGGCCGCGATCGGCCTGGCCAAACAGGCGCTGAACTTCGGCCAGCATTCGACGCTGAGCCAATCGTTGACCCAGGAGCTGTTCAACCTGGAATTGTCCTGCAGGACAAGCGATTTCAAGGAGGGCCTGGCGGCCTTCGCGCAGCGACGGGATCCGGATTTTCGTGGACGCTGACCAGAGAAGCGACAACAGCAACGCGCTAGGCGCGGGTCCTGCGCACGGCAATCGCCGGGAATCCGTCCTTCGACCCCACGCTCGCGGGTCGGACCAAGCGCCAGACGAAGGGATGACCGATGCCCGCTGATTCGTTCGACACCATCAAGTACGAAGTCGACCGGCACACCGCGACCATCACCCTGAACCGGCCGGACGCTCTCAATGCGCTCAGCCCGCACATGATCACCGAGCTTCGCGCCGCCTACGACGAGGCCGAAAGCGATGACAATGTCTGGCTCACCATCGTCACCGGGACCGGCCGCGCGTTTTGCACCGGCGCCGACGTCAAAGAGATTCCGGAAGACGGCAAGGTGATCTACGAGCGGCCATACCTGTCGACGTACGACCAATGGGAGGCGCCGCAGGAGGGCACGCCACCGTTTCGCACGATGGCGAAGCCGGTGCTGACCGCCGTGAACGGAATCTGCTGTGGTGCCGGCATGGACTGGGTCACTACGACCGACATCGTGATCGCTTCGGAGCAGGCGACATTCTTCGATCCGCACGTCAGCATCGGGCTGGTGGCCGGCCGGGAATTGGTGCGGGTGTCTCGGGTGTTGCCCCGCTCCATCGCGCTGCGAATGGCCTTGATGGGCAAGCACGAGCGGATGGGCGCGCAACGCGCGTATGACCTCGGGTTGATCAGCGAAATCGTCGATCACGACCGCCTGCTGGAACGGGCCCACGAGATCGCCGATATCGTCAATTCCAATGCGCCGCTGGCCGTCCGGGGCACCCGGTTGGCGATTCTCAAGGGCCTGAACGTGCCGCTGCACGAAGCGGAGATACTCGCCGAGACGTTCCGCGAGCGTGTGCTGCGCACCGAGGACGCGCAGGAGGGCCCGAGGGCGTTCGTCGAGAAACGCAAACCGAACTGGCAATGCCGATGACCTTCGAAACCATTCTGCTCGAGGTCGACGCGCACGACCATGTCGCCACCATCACGCTGAATCGCCCTGATCAGCTCAACGCGTTCAACCGCACCATGTGCGAGGAGATGACCCGCGCGTGGCGCACGGTCAAGCTCGACGACTCGGTACATGCGGTGGTGTTGCGCGCCGCCGGCGATCGGGCGTTCAGCGCCGGCCTGGACATCAAGACGCCGTACGGGCAGCCCGAAAACATCTGGAACCACGAGGATCCCGGCGAAGCGCTGAGTCCCAAGTGGCAGAAGATGTGGAAACCCGTGGTCTGTGCGGTCCAGGGCATGTGCACCGCGGGCGCGTTCTACTTCGTCAACGAATCCGACGTGGTCATCTGCTCAGAGACCGCCACGTTCTTCGACTCTCACGTGTCGGCGGGCCTGGTGTGCGCATTGGAACCGATCGGCCTGATGCGACGCATCGGCCTGGGCGAGACTCTGCGCATAGCACTGATGGGCAACGACGAACGGGTCAGCGCCGACACCGCCCTCCGGATCGGATTGGTCTCCGAGGTCGTCGCCGCCGACCAGCTCTGGCGCCGCGCCCACGAGATCGCCGCGACCATCGCGGCCAAGCCGCCGACGGCGACCGCGGGCACGGTGAAAGCGATTTGGGAATCGCTGGACAAGCCCTACCGCGCCGCACTGGAGCAGGGCCTGATCTACACCCGGCTGGGCAACCCCCTGGGCGCCGCCGAGCGGGCCGCCCAGAACGATCCCCAAACCCGGTTGGGCAAACCGGAGATTCGTTGATGTCGCGCCACCCGCTGGTCCAACGCATCGCCGAAGTGCTTGACCTAGAGCCGGAATCGCACGCCATTGAGTATGGCGGGCAGTGGATCTCCTGGGCTCGAGTCGCCGCATCGGCACAACGCATCGCGGCCATTACTCTCGGGGCCGAAGTCGGGATGCTGTTACGCAACCGGCCGGGACACGTGGCCGCCTTTTTGGGCGTGCTACTGAGCGGTGGAACGGTCGTGGTCATCAACCCGTCGCGCGGTGACGAGCGCACCAAGAACGACATCGTAAGGTTGCGGCTTCCGGTGATCGTAGGCGAGCGAGACGATCTGACGGCGCTGGTGCCCGCGGGCACGCCGACGGTCGCGATTACGGGTCTGTTAGACGACGCCGACGCAGTCACGCCGTCCGCCCGCGAAGCCGGTCCGCCGTCGGATGTCGCGGTGCGCATGTTGACCAGCGGTACTACGGGGCCGCCCAAGCGGATCGATCTGAGTTACGACATGCTGGCGCGCAGCGTGATGGGTCCGGAGCCCGAACACGCGGCGTCGCCTCAAGGGCTGCGCCGCGGCGTCGCGATCGTGAACTCACCGCTGGTGCATATCGGCGGGGTATTCCGCGTGCTGCAATGCGTGGCCGAGGCACGGCCGTTCGTGCTGCTGGAACGATTCGAGCTCAACGCGTGGGCCGAGGCGGTGCGCAAGCATCGTCCCCGCGCGGCGTCGCTGGTACCGGCCGCCCTGCGCACCGTACTGCACTCCGATGTTCCGCGCGCCGACCTGGCAAGCCTGAAGGCCGTCACCTGCGGGACGGCACCGCTGTCGGCCGAGGATGCCGACGCCTTCACCGAGAAGTACGGCGTTCCCGTGTTGACCTCCTATGCGGCAACCGAATTCGGCGGCGGCGTGGCGGGCTGGACCCTTCCCGACCATCAGCGGTACTGGAAGACCAAACGGGGCAGCGTCGGTCGGGCCAATCCCGGCGCTCAGCTCAGGGTGGTCGCCGAGGACGGAACTCCCTTGGGCGCAAATGCGGTCGGCCTGCTGGAGGTCAAGCCGGGCCAGCTGGGGCCTGCCGCGCAGTGGATGCGGACCACGGATATGGCGCGAATCGACGACGACGGGTTTCTCTGGATCGTCGGGCGCGCCGACCAGGCGATCATCCGCGGCGGTTTCAAGGTGATGCCCGACGACGTCCGTGCCGCACTGGAAAGCCACCCCGCGGTGGCGGGCGCGGCGGTGATCGCCCGGCCCGACGAGCGGCTGGGCGAGACACCGGTCGCCATGGTTGAGCTTCGCGAGCGGGCCCACGCCGATGCCGAGGCGCTGGTGGAGTACCTGCGAGAGCGGCTGGCGCGTTACGAGATACCCACCGAGATCGCAATCGTCGACACCATCCCCCGCACACCGTCGGGGAAGCCGGATCTCGGTGCGATACGGGACTCCTTTCGCGAGCCCGCGATTCAGCGCGACCATGCCCGTTGATTCATTGACGGTCGCCGCGATATTGCGGCGGCAATCTCGGTCGCGCGGCGATCACCCTCTTCTGGTCTGCGACGATGACCGGATCAGCTACGCCGAGGCCGTCTTCCGTTCGGCGGCGCTTGCGCGCGGGCTGATTGCCCTCGGCGCCGGCAAGGGCACCCATGTGGGGCTGCTCTATCCGAACGGACCCGAGTTCGTGGTCGGGATGCTGGCCGCGGCGCGGATCGGTGCCGTGGTTATACCGTTCTCCACCTTTGTCACCGCCCGTGAGCTGCGCGAGCAACTTGTCGATAGTGACGTGCAGATCCTATTGATCGCCAAGTCTTTTCGTTCTCACGATTACGTGCAACGGCTGTCCGAAGTTCTCCCGGATGCCGATCTCGGTTCCCGATTGTTTTGCGCCGCAGCGCCTCAATTGCGCTACGTCGCGGTCACCCACGAGACCGTATACGGGCGGGCCGACACCGTCGACCCCGCCCTCCTGCTGGCGCTGGAAGATGCTGTCGCAGAAGGTGATCCGCTGACGATCGTGTACACGTCGGGATCTACCAGCTCCCCGAAGGGCGCGGTGCACACCCACGGCGGCCTGCTCGCGCATCAACAAAACCTCAACGTGATCCGGGGCTTGTCCGCCGACGACAGGCTGTTCTGCAATTCGCCGTTCTTCTGGATCGGTGGATTCGCGTACGGCCTGCTCGCGACTTTGACGGCCGGATCGACGCTGGTGTGTTCCAACGCCACCGACGCGGGCGCG
Source organism: Mycobacterium sp. 852002-51971_SCH5477799-a (assembly GCF_001667145.1). Classification (GTDB taxonomy): domain Bacteria; phylum Actinomycetota; class Actinomycetes; order Mycobacteriales; family Mycobacteriaceae; genus Mycobacterium. Next base: position 149,053 of record NZ_LZIF01000086.1, on the reverse strand, counting down.
ACCCTCGACCTGCTGGAAGCCGAAAGGCCAACCACCACCAACGGGTTCGCGGCCGGGATCGCCCACCTGGCCGACCACCCTAGCTTTCCCCAGCGCGATCTGACCTCGATGCGGCGCGGCAACCTGTACCCGATCATGGCTCCCGACGCCCGCCCGGCGGACCCGGAACTGCGGCACAACATGCTGGGCATGACCGAGGCCGGCAGCGTCGTGCTGATCGGCGATGACGAATTCGATCAACCCGAGCACCGGCGCGGCTCATTCGGCAAGCCGGCACCGGGGATTGAGACCAAGGTCGTCGACCCCGACCCCGACACCGCGGCCGTCAAGCCGGTCGGCGAGGTCGGCGAGCTGTGCATTCGCGGACCGTGCCTGATGCAGCGCTATTACAAGCGCAGCCGCGAAGAGTGTTTCGATGCCGACGGTTGGTTCCACACCGGCGACTTGGTGCGCGTCGATGCCGACGGATTCGTCTATTTCGTCGGCCGGCTCAGCGCGATGATCAAAACGGGAGGCGCCAATGTCTCGGCGGCCGAGGTGGAGAAGGCCATCAGCAGGGTCACCGACGAAGCGCCGGCGTATGTGATCGGCATTCCCGACGCCCGGCGCGGGCAGGTCGTCGCCGCGGTGGTCGTCACGGCAGACGGCGCCGCGCAGTTCGACGAAGGCGCACTGGTGGCGCGTCTCAAGCAGGAGCTGTCGGCGTACAAGATTCCCAAGCGGTTCGTCGCTCTCCGCAGTGCCGAGGTTCCGCTGCTGTCCAGTGGCAAGGTCGACATGCGCCGACTCAGAAGGCTCTTCGATGTCTAGCACCATCGACGAACTGGTGCGGTTGCGGGCCGACCAAGATGGTGACACGCCGATGGTGATCGATCCTACCTCCCGCATCAGCTACCGCGAACTCGATTCGACCACACGTGATTTGGCCGCTACCTTCATCGAGGCCGGCGTGGGCAAGGGCACCCGGGTAGGACTCATCATGCCCAACGGCGCCCGCTGGGTGCAGATCGCCATCGCCTTGACTCGTATCGGCGCGGTGCTGGTTCCACTTAGCACCCTGCTGACGGCCGCAGAGCTGGCCGCGCAGCTACGGACGGCTTCGGTGCAGTTTTTGGTCAGCGTCGAGGAATTCCGCGGCCACCGTTACCTCGATGACCTCGCGACTCTGCCACGAACCGAACTGCCCGCGTTACGGCAGCTCTGGCCGGTCAACCGGCTCGAAAACGGCTGTGCGAGTAGGCACGTCCGCGACATCATCGACCCCATGACAGCAACGGTAACGCCCGCCGACCCGCTGGTGATCATGTTCACCTCGGGCAGCAGCGGCTCTCCCAAGGGCGTCATCCACTCGCACGGCAATGCGCTGGGCGCCGTGCGGTCGGGCCTTTCGGCTCGCCGCATCACCTCTGAGACCCGCCTGTATCTGCCGATGCCCTTCTTCTGGGTGGGCGGTTTCGGCAGCGGCATACTCTCCGTCCTGCTGGCCGGCGCCACCCTGGTGACCGAAGAGATACCTCGACCGGAAACCACCCTTAAACTGCTGGAAGACGAACGGGTCACGCTGTTTCGGGGCTGGCCGGACCAGGCCGAGACATTGGCACGGCACGCCGGCGAGGTGGGTGCCGACCTGTCGGCTCTAGGAGCGGGAAGCCTGCAGGCCCTGTTACCGCCCGAGCGGCGCGCCCTGCCCGGCGCGCGGGCCACGTTATTTGGCATGACCGAGGCCTTCGGGCCGTACTGCGGTTATCCCGCCGATACCGACATGCCCCCTTCGGCCTGGGGCAGCTGCGGAAAACCCTTCCCCGGCATGGAAGTCCGCATCGTCGACGCCGACAGCGGCGCGCCGATGACGGCCGGTGCGACCGGCATGATCCAAATTCGCGGACCGCACACGCTGCGCGGGATCTGCGGTCGCTCCCGCGAGGACCTCTTCACCGTCGACGGCTTCTACCCCACCGGTGACCTCGGCCACCTCGACCAGGATGGATTCCTGTTCTACCACGGGCGATCCGACGACATGTTCAAAGTTAGCGGCGCGACCGTCTACCCCAGTGAGGTCGAGAGCGCGCTGCGCGCAATCGACGGCGTCGACAACGCCTTCGTCACCAATGTTCCCGGCGCTGCGGGCAATCGGGTGGGCGCGGTGGTGGTGTGCCGTGCCCTGACCGCCGAGCGGCTGCGCGGCCCCGCGCGAACTCTGTTGAGCGCCTTCAAGGTCCCGACGGTGTGGCTACTGCTGGAATCCGATGACGGCGTTCCGCGCGGTGGCACCGGCAAGGTCGACATCCGTCGACTGCGCGAGATGCTGGTAGACCAGGCTCAGCGGACCCGCGTCCACGGTTGACAGTTTTGCGACTCGAAGGCCTTGTCCAATGAGTTGAGGTTCGCGAACATCGGGCCGATTGACGTGTTCGTCTGGAGTACATGGTCGACGCGGCGTCAGGAAGGCGTTGGACCGCCGACGTCGGCAACCACCCCGCGCGCAACGAGGTGGTCGATCAGCGGCACCGCGCCGGCGGCAAGATGTTCCGACATCGCCGCGCGGGCGAGCTTGTCGTCGTGCTTTTTCAGCGCGGACAGGATCCGCCGATGGTCGTGCATCGATTGCTCGGGCCAGCCCTCGATGGCGGGAAACACGGATTCGGGAGCGTACCGGGTGATCTGTGACATCAGCTGAGCGAGCTTGGGCGAGTCCGCCGCGACATTGATGGCGCGGTGAAATTCGTGATTCAGCCGCACGGTTCGTTCGTGTTCGGCGCCGGCGTAAGCATCCTCCAGTTGCGCCTGAATCTCCTTGAGCTCGTGCAGCTGCTCGTCGGTGATGTTGAGCGCCGCCCGCGCGGCCAACTCACCACCGACGTGCGCCTGCACATTCGCCACATCGGTGACGTCGCGTCCGGTGACCGGCAGCACCACAAAGCCACGGCGCGGCTGCTGGTTTATCAGGCCTTCGGCGCACAGCGCGAACAGCGCCTCACGCACCGGTGTGACGCTGATACCCAGCTCCGCGGCCAATTGATCCAACCGGACATACGATCCTGCGACATACGCCCCGTCGAATATCCGACGGCGGATGAGGCGCGCGACGTCCTCGGAAAGTTGAGGCCGCGCAGCGAAATCCGGAACGCTCATCTGCTTACACCTGATACTCGGCGAGCAGTCGCTTGCTGATGATGTTCTTCTGGATCTCGCTGGTGCCTTCACCGATGAGCAGGAACGGCGCGTCACGCATCAACCGCTCGATTTCGTATTCCTTGGAATAGCCGTAGCCGCCGTGGATCCGGAAACTCTGCTGGGTGACTTCGGTGCAATACTCGCTGCACAGGTATTTGGCCATCCCGGCGGCGACATCATTGCGCTCCCCCGAATCCTTCAAGCGCGCCGCGTTGACCATCATCAGATGTGCGGCTTCGACTTTGGTCGCCATCTCGGCCAATTGGAACGCGATGGCCTGATGCTCGGCGATCGGCTTGCCGAAGGTCTCGCGTTGCTGCGCGTAGCGCACCGCGAGCTCGAAGGCGCGAATCCCGAGACCGCACGCGCGGGCAGACACGTTGACCCGGCCGACTTCGATGCCGTCCATCATCTGGAAGAAGCCCTGACCGGTGCTGCCGCCGAGCACGTCGTCTGCCCCGGCCCGGTAGCCGTCGAAGATCATCTCCGTGGTTTCGATGCCCTTGTAGCCCAGTTTCTCGATCTTGCCGGGAATGCGCAGTCCGGGAACGACTTCGCCGAAGCCGACCGGCTTCTCCACGAGGAACGCGGTGAGGTTGCGGTGAGGTTTGTCCGAGCCTTCGTCCGTGCGCACCAACACCGCCACCAGTGTCGAAGTGGCGCCGTTGGTCAGCCACATCTTCTGGCCGTCGATGGTGTAGGTGCCGTCGTCGTTGCGCCGGGCCCGGGTGCGGATCGCGGCCACGTCGGAACCCAGCTCCGGCTCCGACATCGAGAAGGCGCCCCGAGTTTCACCGGCCGCCATCCGCGGCAGGAACCGCTGCCTCTGCTCGTCGGTGCCGTGCTGGCGCAGCATGTACGCCACGATGAAGTGCGTATTGAGCACGCCGGACACACTCATCCAGCCGCGCGCCAGTTCCTCGACACACAAGGCGTAGGTCAACAGCGACTCGCCCAGCCCGCCGTAGTCCTGGGGAATCATCAGGCCGAACAGGCCCATCTCCCGCATCTGGTCGACGATCGCCTGTGGGTAGGTGTCAGTCCGTTCCAGCTCGGCCGCGTGGGGAATGACTTCCTTCTCGACGAACTTTTTCACGGTGGCGATGATCTCGGTCTGCACGTCGGTCAATCCGAGGGTCTGGGCGAGTTTGGTCATGCGCTGCGTTTCCTTCCGGCTGCTCAGCAGGCGATGGTCTTGGCGGTCGTTAGCCGCTCGATGTCGGCGGCGTCCAACCCCAACCGCGCGAGCACACCGGCGGTGTCCTGTCCCAGGGCGGGCGCGGGCGCGCTGGCCGGGTGTGTGCCGTCGAATGCGGCCGGCAGCCCTGGGGCGAAGTATTCGCCGAGACCCGGTTGCCGCAATCGCGAGAACATCGGATTATCAGTGACTTTCGGCCCCGCGGCGACCTCGGCGAAGGTGCGGTACCGCTCGAACAACACGGTGGTGCCGGACAGCGCGATGGTGATCTCGTCGGCGGTGTGATCGCTGAACCAGGTGGCGAACAAACTGGAGAGCACGTCACGGTAGCGGTAACGATCGCCTTCGGACCCGAAATCGGCGCCCAGCGCCTCGGCCAGCACCGACACGGCGCCGTCGGTGCCCGTCACCGCAAGCAGGTCGCGAAAATGCCGACCGGTCAAGGTAACCACCATGAACCTGGCCCCGTCACTGCTGACGAAGTCCTGCCCGTACTGGCCGTAGATCGCGTTACCCAACCGTTCGCGTTGTGTCCCAGTGACTTGCGGCTCCGTCAGCAGCCCCAGGTTGGCCGCGGTGGCCAGGGCGACGTCCTCCAACGCCAGGCTGATCCGGGCCCCCGCCCCGGACCGCTCGCGGTGGCGGACGGCCGTGACGACGGCGAGAGCGGCATACAGCCCGCAGCACACGTCCCAAGCGGGTAGCACGTGATTGATCGCACCGGCATGATCGGCCGGACCGGTGACGAGCGGATAGCCGAGACCCGCGTTGACCGTGTAGTCCACGCCGGTGGAACCGTCACCGCGCCCGAGTAACTGAACGTGAATCACGTCGGGGCGGTTGGCCGCCAGGGCTTCGTGGCTGAGCCAGCTCAAGCCCGCGGCGTTGGTCACGATGATGCCGTCCCCCTCGACGATCAGCCGCTGGACCAGTTCTTGGCCGTCCGGGGCGCGCAGATCGATGGTGGCCGAACGCTTTCCCTTGTTCAGGCCGGTCCAGTAGATCGAGGTGCCGTCCGCCGCCAGGGGCCAGCGTTGCACATCAGAGGCGCCGCCCAGGGGGTCGACCCGGATGACCTCTGCACCAAGCTGACTCAGCGTCATGCCGCACAGCGGCGCGGCGACGAAACTCGAGACCTCCACGACAGTCAGGCCGTCCAACGGCAACGCGGAATCGGTCATTGCGATACGACCCGCTCGAAGACGGCGGCCAGGCCCTGGCCTCCGCCGATGCACATGGTCTCCAGGCCGTAGCGCGCCCCGCGGCGATGAAGCTCGCGCGCCAGGGTCGCCAGCATCCGTCCGCCCGTCGCGCCCACCGGGTGACCCAGCGAGATTCCCGAGCCGTGCACATTGGTCCGCTCGTGGTCGGCGGCGCCGAAGTTCCATTCCCGCATCACGGCAAGCGCTTGCGCGGCAAAGGCTTCGTTGAGCTCGATGAGGTCGATGTCGGATAGCTGCAAGCCGGCCTTGGCCAGGGCGACCTCTGTCGCGGGCACCGGGCCGATGCCCATGACGTTGGGCGCGACCCCCGCCACGCCCCACGACACCAGGCGCACCAACGGCCTCAGGCCATATTCATCGGCCTTTTCCGGGGTGGTGACCACGCACATCGATGCCGCGTCGTTCTGCCCGCTGGCGTTGCCGGCGGTCACCGTCGCCTCCGGATCATGCTTCAGCAGAACGGGTTTGAGCTTGCTCAGCGATTCGACAGATGTGTCGGCGCGGGGGTGTTCGTCGGTGTCGATGACTTCCTCGCCGCTGCGGGTGCGGACCGCGACCGGAATGATCTCCTCGGCCAAGATGCCGTCTTTCTGCGCGGCGACGGCGCGCTGGTGGCTTCGCATGGCGAGTTCGTCCTGCTCCTGGCGTGAGATGCTGTACTGGCGACGCAGGTTCTCGGCCGTTTCCAGCATCCCGCCGGGCACCGGGTAGTTGCGGCCGCCCGCGGTCGTGCGTCCCCGGGCCAGCCCGTCGTGCACCTGTACACCGTTGCGGGCGCCGCCCCAACGCATGTCGGTGGAGTAGAAGGCGACGTTGCTCATGCTCTCGCAACCCCCGGCGACGACAAGGTCATTGTCCCCGGCGCCCACCTGCAGGCACGCTTGGATGACCGCCTGCAGGCCAGAGCCGCAACGCCGGTCGACCTGCATACCCGGAACCGTCACCGGCAGGCCGGAATCCAGCGCAACCACGCGCCCGATTGCCGGCGCATCACTGTTGGGATAGCAGTGACCGAGGATCACGTCCTGGACGGCATCGGGCGCCAGCCCGGTCCTCTCGAGCAGCCCTTTGAGCGCAGTGACGGCGAGGTCGACGGCGCTGCACGCCTTGAACATTCCGCCGTAGCGGCCGATCGGCGTCCGAACGGGTTCGCAGATGACGGCGTCAACACTCATAGGTGGCGGCCGCCGGTGATTTCCATGACGGTGCCGGTCATGTACGACGACAGGTCGGACGCCAGGAACAGCGCCACGCTGGCGACCTCACTGGGCTCACCGGCGCGGCCCAGCGGCACCTCAGCAACCTTGGAATCCCAAATGCGCTGCGGCATGGCCTCCGTCATGGCGGAGCGGATCAATCCGGGAGCGATCGCGTTCACCCGGACACCCAGGTAGGCAAGCTCTTTGGCCGCCGCCTTCGTCATGCCGACGATGCCGGCCTTGGCCGCCGAGTAGTTGGTCTGGCCGATCATGCCGACCTTGCCGGACACCGAGGACATGTTGATGATGGCGCCGCGCTTGTTTTCGCGCATGACGGCGGCGGCCAGCCGGGTCCCGTTCCAGGTCCCCTTCAGGTGAACGTTGATCACCTGATCGAATTGCTCCTCGGTCATCTTTCGCATCGTCGCGTCCCGGGTGATCCCGGCGTTGTTGACCATGATGTCCAGGCCGCCGAAGCGCTCGACCGCAGTCTGGATCAACGTTTCGACGTCGGACGACTGGGTGACATCGCAGCGAACCGCGACCGCGACATCATCGCCGCCCAACTGCTTGGCCACAACTTGGGTTTCCTCGAGGTTGACGTCGCCGAGCACGACTCGCGCACCCTCGGCCACGAAGCGCTCCGCGATGGCCAGACCCAGCCCTTGCGCTCCGCCCGTGATTACCGCGGTCTGACCTGCCAACATCGCCACCTGGATCACACATCCTTCACTGTTGTCGCCTCCACCGGGCACCCGTAAGGCAAATATCATATTTGATATAGGATCCTGCTCTGAACCGGGGTGTCCCGGATCGAGAGAGGAGTGTGGAGCCCATGGCCACCGACGAAACCGCTGAAGTCTCCGGGGAGGACTTCCGCGAAATCCTCGCTCAGACAAGGCAATTCGTCCGCAGCGCCGTTGTCCCCCGCGAGCAGGAGATCCTCGACACCGATCGCGTCCCCGACGACCTGCGCGGCGAGGCCAAGAAGATGGGGCTGTTCGGCTACGCGATTCCCCAGGAGTGGGGCGGCCTTGGCCTCAACCTGATGCAGGACGTCGAGATGGCGATGGAGTTGGGCTACACGTCGCTGGCGCTGCGTTCGATGTTCGGAACCAACAACGGCATCGCCGGACAGGTGTTGGTCGGGTTCGGCACTGACGAACAGAAGTCCCGCTGGCTGGAGTCGATCGCGTCCGGCGACGTCGTCGCGTCCTTCGCACTGACCGAACCCGGCGCCGGGTCGAACCCGGCCGGCTTGCGCACCAAAGCCGTTCGTGACGGCGACGATTGGGTGATCTCCGGGCAGAAGCGCTTCATCACCAACGCGCCCGTCGCCAATCTCTTCGTGGTGTTCGCGCGCACTCGACCCGCCGACGAGGCGGGTCCGGGAATCGCGGTCTTCCTGGTGCCCGCAGACGCCGCCGGTGTCGAGGTGGGCGCCAAGGACGCCAAGATGGGCCAGGAAGGCGCCTGGACGGCCGACGTCAATTTCACCGACGTGCGCGTCGGCTCCGATGCGCTCGTCGGCGGCAGTGAAGACCACGGATACCGGGCGGCCCTGACCTCGTTGGCCCGCGGCCGGGTGCACATCGCCGGCCTCGCGGTGGGCGCCGCTCAACGCGCGCTCGACGAATCGGTGTCCTACGCCGCCACCGCGACGCAGGGCGGGAACCCGATCGGGAGCTTCCAGCTGGTGCAGGGCATGCTCGCCGACCAGCAGACCGGCGTGATGGCCGGCCGTGCGCTGGTGCGCGAAGCCGCTCGGCTGTGGGTCGCCGACGAGGATCGCAGGATCGCACCGTCAGCCGCCAAAGTCTTCTGCACCGAAATGGCCGGCAATGTCGCGGATCTCGCGGTGCAGATCCATGGCGGCACGGGTTACATGCGGGGCGTTGCCGTCGAGCGAATCTACCGCGATGTCCGCCTGCTGCGGCTGTACGAGGGCACCAGTGAAATTCAGCGGTTGATCATCGGATCGAACCTCGTCAAGGCGGCGCAGCGATGAGAGTGGCCGGACCCAACAAAGGAGAACTATGAGCGGCAGGCTTGCCGGAAGAGTGGCATTCATTACCGGCGCGGCCCGCGGCCAGGGCCGGGCGCACGCGGTGCGCATGGCCCAGGAGGGCGCCGACATCATCGCCGTCGATATCGCCGGCAAGCTGCCGTCGTGCGTGCCCTACGATCCGGCCAGTCCCGACGACCTGAGCGAAACCGTGCGACTGGTCGAAGCAGCAAACCGACGGATCATCTCGACGGTAGTCGACACCCGCGACTTCGACGCTCTGCGAAAGGTGGTCGCGGATGGCGTCGCCGAGCTGGGCCGGCTGGACATCATCGTCGCCAACGCCGGGGTCGCGGCTCCGCAGGCATGGGACGACATCACGCCGGAGAACTTCCGCGATGTCATGGACATCAACGTGACCGGCACCTGGAACACCGTGATGGCCGGCGCGGACAAGATCATCGAGGGGGGCCGCGGCGGCTCGATCATCCTGATCAGTTCTGCGGCCGGGATGAAGATGCAGCCCTTCATGATCCACTACACCGCCAGCAAGCACGCCGTCACCGGGCTGGCGCGGGCCTTCGCAGCGGAATTGGGCAAGCACTCGATCCGGGTCAACAGCGTCCACCCGGGTCCGGTGAACACGGCGATGGGCTCCGGCGACATGGTCAACGCGGTGGGCAAGACCATGGAGACCAACCCGCAGCTATCGCACGTCCTCACGCCGTTCTTGCCGGACTGGGTCGCCGAGCCGGAGGAGATCGCCGATACCGTGTGCTGGCTGGCCAGCGACGAGTCGCGCAAGGTCACCGCCGCACAGATCCCGGTCGATCAGGGCTCGACGCAGTACTGATCATCGTCGCTCGGGAATAGCTTCTCCGTCGCGGCGTTTGCACTCGTCATGAAAGCCTTCAGCGAAACCGAGCGCCAGGAGTTCCTCGCCGACAAGCATGTGGCCGTGCTGTCCGTCGCCGCCACCGAAGGCCGGCCGCCGGCCAGTGTCCCGATCTGGTACGACTACACCCCCGGCGGAGACGTCCGGATCATGACCGGGGCATCGAGCCGCAAGGCCCGCCTCATCACCCAGGCGGGGGCGGTAACGCTGGTGGTCCAGCGCGAGGAGCCGCCATATCAGTACGTCGTGGTGGAAGGCACCATCGTCGAGACCACCAAGCCGGCCCCGGCCGACCTACAGGAATCGATCGCCATCCGATACCTCGGCGAGGAAGGCGGTCGCGCGTTCGTGCAAAGCATGGAAGGCGTCGAGGAGGTGCTCTTCACCATCCGGCCCGACCGCTGGCTGAGCGCCGACTTCACCGGCGACCTCTGAGCCGCGACATATACGCGCATCCGCCGATGTTTTACGGCATGCGCTCAGCTCATGCTGGCTACCATGAGCGAAATCGATCCACGGCCGGACGTGCCGCCGTTGGACTGGAGCGAACTAGGCATGAACGAGCCCTTGCCGACCGGCACGGTGACGTTGCTGCTGGCCGACGTCCAGGGTTCGACGCAGCTGTGGGACTCCCAACCGCAGGAGATGACCGCGGCGATCGCGAAGCTGGACCAGACACTCGCCGAGTTGGTCAGCGCCCATCACGGAGTACGTCCGGTCGAGCAGGGTGAGGGTGACAGCTTCGTCATCGCTTTCAGCCGAGCGTCCGATGCGGTGACGTGCGCGCTTGCGTTGCAGCGCGCTCCCCTCGCGCCGTTGCGGCTACGAATCGGGGTGCACACCGGCGAGGTGCAATTGCGTGACGAGAACAACTACGTCGGTCCGGCCATCAACCGGACCGCCCGACTTCGCGAGCTCGCGCATGGCGGCCAGACGGTGTTGTCGGGCACCACCAGCGATCTCGTTGCCGACACACTTTCCGACGACGCCTGGTTGACCGACCTGGGCACCCATCCGTTGCGGGATCTGCCCCGTCCCGAGCGGGTTGTGCAGCTGTGCCATCCCGACCTCTGCAACGAATTTCCGCCACTTCGAAAGCGTGAAGCCCCCGAAAACTCTGTCGCTCAACATCTTCCCGCTCAGCTGACCAGCTTCGTGGGCCGCGACGCCGAGATGGGCGATGTGCGAAGCATTCTCGCGCACAATAGGTTGGTGACGTTGACCGGCGCCGGGGGCGTGGGCAAGACCCGCTTAGCGGTGCAGGTAGCCGCCTCCGTCGCGGACGACTACGCCGACGGAATCTGCTATGTCGACCTGGCTCCGATCACCGACCCCGACCTGGTGCCGATAATCGCGGCCCGAACGTTGGGTTTGCCGGATCAGCCGGGGCGTTCTCCCGAGAAAAGCCTGCTCCAGTTCATCGGCGACAAGCACATGCTGATGGTGCTCGACAATTGCGAGCATCTGCTGGACGCCAGCGCGGGGCTCGCCGCCGCGCTGCTGGCGGCCTGCCCGCGACTGACGGCCTTGGCGACGAGTCGCGAGCCGATCGGCATGAGCGGCGAGGTGATATGGCGGGTGCCGTCGCTGTCCTTCGAGGGCGACGCCGCGCGACTCTTCGAAGACCGCGCCCGGCACGCGCGTCCCGGGTTCAGTGTCGACGACGTCAACGCCGCCGCAGTCAACGAGATCTGCCGTCGGCTCGACGGCATGCCCCTCGCCATAGAGCTGGCGGCGGCGCGCGTGCGCGCGTTGTCTGCCGACGAGATTCTCGCCGGGCTGCAAGACCGATTCCGGTTGTTGACCGGCGGGTCGCGGACGGCCGTGCGCCGCCAGCAGACGTTGCAGGCCTCGGTTGACTGGTCCCACGCGCTGTTGACCGAACCGGAGCGGATCTTGTTCCGTCGGCTCGGGGTTTTCATGGGCGGCTTCGACCTCGACGCGTGCCGGGAAGTGGTGTGCGATAAGGATCTGGGGCCGCACCAGGTGCTCGATGTGCTGGCTCTGCTGATTGACAAATCGTTGGTAATCGCCGAATCCGTCGGCGGCGCAACGCGATACCGATTGCTGGAAACAATCCGCCAGTATGCGCAGGAAAGACTGAGCGAGTCCGCTGAGGCCATCGCTGTCCGGGACCAACATCGCGACCACTACATCGCGATGGCGGCGACACTCGACGCTCCAGGTGACATCAGCCTGGAGCTGCTGCTCGACCGAGCGCAGGCCGAAATCGATAATCTGCGTGCCGCCTTCGGGTGGAGCCGGGAGAACTCCGACACTGACAGCGCACTGCGCTTGGCCACGTCGCTGCAGCCGCTGTGGCTCACCCGGGGTGGGCTCCGGGAGGGATCGGACTGGCTCGATGCGGGCCTGGCCGACGCTGAGACCGGAGGCGCCGATGTGACGCCCCAGGCGATGGCTCGGGGGCTGGCCGACAAGGCGTTCCTGGACAACATGCGCGATGCGGGAAGCCTTGCGCGGGCCCAGCGTTCGTTGGCCATCGCGCGTGAGCTGGACGACCCTCTACTACTTGCCCGCACCCTTACCGCTTGCGGACGCCTCGCGGCCTGGGACGCCCGACTGGCCCAGCCTTACCTGTCGGAAGCGGATAACTTGGCGCGCGCTACGGGTGACCGTTGGAGGCTGGCCCAAATCCTGTACAGCAAGGCCTTGACGGCGACAGTCGGCACCGGTGATCCCGACGCCGTCGTGGCGGCAGCGGCCGAGGGACGGGACCTTGCCGACGCGATCGGCGACCAAGGCTATTCGCGCGGATGCCGGTGGTGTCTGATCGGGGCGCAATGGGTGTTCGGAGACGCGACCGTCGCCGCGACACAACTTCGCGAATTGATTACCGAAGCCGACGAGGCGCACAGTCTGATCTGGCAGGTGTCCGCCCGCGAGCGTCTGTGCCACGTTTCGGCGCACACCGGACGACCGGACGAAGGACGTGCCGTCGGCCTTGAGGCGCTCGACGGCGCCGCTGAGATCGGTCGGTACATGGAAGGTGTGGTCTACTCGTCACTGGCTTTCGCGAGTTTGGCCGCCGGCGATATCGAGGCGGCCAGCGAAGCCAGCGATGCGGCGCGCGAGCGGTTCGGCGCTTGGCCACTCGCATCCACCACTGCGAAGCCAGCGGCCCAAGTCGCGCTAGCCTGTGGCGACCTTGCGTCCGCGCGCCGCTTCGCTGAGGAAGACGTTGCGGCGGGCGCCGGCTGGTTCACAGTGCAGGCGCTGTTGACCCGCGCCCGCGTCGCGTTGGCAGAAAACGAACCCGGGCAGGCCGAACGCGACGTCCACGACGCGCTGACCCGTGCCGCCGAACTGCGAGCACACCTCTTCGTTCCAGACCTACTCGAGTGCCTTGCCCGCCTGGGCCACCTCGCCGGCAGCCACCTGGAAGCCGCACGGCTATTCGGCGCGGCGTACGCGGTGCGTGAGCGAACAGGTATCGTCCGCTTTCGGGTATACGACGCTGACTACGAGGCATCGGTCGATGCCACCCGTAATGCATTGACGGAGAAGGAATTCGACGCCGCATGGCACGCGGGCACGGGCCTGTCCACCGACGAGGCAATCGCGTATGCGCGCCGCGGGCGAGGTGAACGCAAGCGACCGCCCAGCGGCTGGGACTCGCTGACCCCGACCGAGCGTGACGTAGTCCGCCTCGTCAGCGAAGGACTGGGCAACAAGGACATCGGCGACCGGCTGTTCATCTCGCCGCGGACCGTGCAAACCCATCTCACCCACGTGTACGCCAAACTCGGGCTCACGACGCGGATTCAGTTAGCGCAAGAAGCGTCTCGCCGATCAGTGGCCGATTAGTTCGAGCGTCCCCAGCTCGCGGATCGCCTGGCAGCCGCGGCTGAGCATGGTGAGCACCATGTCGTCGCCACGCTCGGTGGCCGCGGCGAACGCAAATCCCAGCGCCGAGATTAGTGGTGCCTGCAATACCCCGAGCCGGTAGTCACGCCAACATGTTTCGCGGTCGTAGCCGCTCACGCCGCCGGCCGTCAACGCTCGGTGGTAGTCGGTGACGAGATCTTCTTCGATGTCGGCCCGCAACTGCGAATTGAGACTGGTCGCGGTGAAGTAGGCGAGATCTCGAGCCGGCAAGCCCACGCCCAGGGTCTGCCAGTCGACCACGCTGACCCTCGTTCGGTCGGGATCGAACAGCAGGTTGTCGAGCCGATAGTCGCCGTGTAGCAAGGCGAACCGGTCGTACTCGGACAGCAGCCACGGTGTGATCGAACCCATTGCCGCGCCGAAGGTATTGCGGTCTGCCGGGCTCATCCGATCGCCCAGCTTCTCCAGCGTGATGTCGGCGCTCATCTTCGCCACCTCACCCATGCCGTTGGCGCCGGCTTCATCCGGCCGGCCGAACGCGATGCCCGGAAAATCGAGCCAGACGGGATCGCACCAACTGGGTGCGTGCAGGCCTGCCAGCGCCGTAACCGCAAGGCGTGCTTCGGTTTCGCCGCATCCGATGAGCTGATCGCCCTGCACGGCCGGCGCCTGATCGGCGAGCAGCAGGGCGAAGTTCATTGCGTCATCGGTGATCTCGGAATAAAAGCATCGCGGTGTCGGCACTTGGACCCGATCCACCACCGAGGAGTAGAACGCGCATTCGCTGCGATAGCCGATGACCACCCGGTCGCGCACCGTGTCGTCCTGGGCGGGCAGCTTGATCACAAAGGTCCGCGGCAGATCACCGGGATCGCTCGCGTAGCGAGCGGTCACCCGATAGGTAGCGCCCGTCTGCCCGGTGCCGATCGCGACCACCTCCACGGCGGCAACCTCGACCGGTGTGCCGCTGCCAGACAGCGCGGCCGACAACCACTGCGGGGTCACGTCGGCGGGGTAACGCGGTATCGACAGCACAGCACTCATAAGCAGCACGCCTCCTGTACAGCTCGGTCCGACTGACAAACTGTAAGGCATACCGCAAGAGTTGCGGTCAACCGCGGTGCGCTAGTCCGCCAGAATCCGCCATTCGGCGGCCTCGTGCTGCTGGCGCCAGAATTCGTCGAAACGGCCGCCCGCAGCGAGCAATTCGTCAACCGTTCCATCTTCGACCACCCGACCGTTGTCGATGAACAGGACACGGTCGGCGTGACTGATGCTGGCCAGCCGATGCGCAACGATCACCTGGGTGCGCGATTGCGGGTCGGCGGTGAGGGCATCGACCACCGCGGCCTCGTTCTCGGTGTCCAGAGCGCTGGTCGCCTCGTCTACCAGCAATATCGGCGCGGGCTTGAGCAACGCGCGGGCGATGCTGACCCGTTGCCGCTCACCTCCGGACAGTGCCGAGCCGGCCTCTCCGACGACGGTGTCGGCTCCATCGGGAAGCCTCCCGAGGAGCTCGTCGACGCGCGCGAGCGCCACCGCCCGCGCGAACTGCTCGTCGGTGGCGCCGGGATCTCCGGCGAACACGTTGTCGCGGATCGATCCGTGGAACAGGTAGGGATGCTGGAACACCACGCTGCTGGCCGCGCGCCGCGCTTCACCGTCCAGCGTCGCCGCGTCCACTCCGCCGATCAACACCCGGCCGCCGGTGGGCTCATGCAGCCCGGCGACCAGCGCCAAGATGGTGCTCTTGCCCGAGCCGGACGGTCCGACGATCGCCGTGGTGTGGCCCGCCTCCAAGGTGAAGCTCACCCCGTCAAGCACCGGCGCACCGGCGCCGTCATATCGGAAAGTGACGTCGTCGAATTCGATGCGCGGCGCGGCGGCGCTCGCCAGCGTGGCGGCGCCGACGCTCACCAGCGGCGCGGTCAGCACCGAGCGAATGTTGTCGAGCGTGGCGCGGGTGCTTTCCAGCGCCGGCGCCAGCTCGCTGATAGTGGTGAACGGTTCGAGGTAGCGCACGATGACGACGATCAGCGCTATGGCCTCGGCCACCGTGAGCGTTCCCTTCACGGTGAGCGCGGTGGTGGCGCCGGCCAGCAGGATCAGCGCAAGCTGGCTGGCGAGGCTGAACAACAGCTGCCCGGGAACCTGCATGGACAGCAGCCGCATGGTGGCACCGTGTTGTGCGGCCAATGCGTCGCCGACCAGGCTCCTCGCGGGCTCGACACGTCGCGCGGCTCGCAGCGCCTGCTGGGTTCGGGCGAACTCGATGATCCGTTCGGTGAGCGTGCTATTGGCGTCGGCGGCCGCAGCATCGGCGCGCCGCGCCAGGCGGGCCGATGCCCACAGCGCGCCCAACAGCAGCGGCAGGCCGCCGAGCGCCGCGACCCCCAGCTGCCAGGAGACCGGTAACAAGACCACCGCGATGGCCGCGGGCAGCAGGACGGCGGAGATCAGCGGCGTGAGCAGGTTGACGACCAGACCGACGAGTTCGGGACCGGTGGCCGCAATCGCCTGCCGTGCCGTCGCCGTGTGCTCGGCGGTGAACCAATCCAGCCGCACACCGGGCAGCCGATCCGCCACGTCGTGCTGGCTGTGATCCAGCACGGCAAAACCCAAATTGAAACCGATACGCGCCGTTGCGGTGTCGATCGCCCATCCGGTCACGGTGGCCGCGGTCAGCCAGCCCAACCAGACCAGCGCGCGCTGCGGGTCGTCGCTGAACAGCGCGCCGACCAGAGGGACCAGCAGCACGGCGGCCACAGCGCGCACCACCACGGAGATCAATGCCAGCACCGTATAGGTGATGACCCGGTTGCGCCGATCAGCCGGGACCAGACTCAACCACGTGCGGATCATCGTGCCCCCTCGCCGGTCGTGCCGGCGGTCAGCTGGTCGCGCCTGCCGCCCTCCCATAACCGTCGGTATCGGCCGTCGGCCGTCAGCAACTCGTCGTGCGTGCCACGTTCGACGACCCGGCCGTGGTCAAGCACGACGATTTGGTGGGCCCGGGTGACGGTGTGCAATCGATGGGCGATCACCAGCACGGTGCGGTCCCGCGTCAGCCGGTTGAGTGCTTGCTGCACAAGGTATTCCGATTCCGGGTCGGCAAAGGCGGTAGCCTCGTCGAGGATCAGCACCGGGGTGTCGGCCAGGATCGCGCGGGCGATGGTGAGCCGTTGGCGTTCCCCGCCAGAGAGCCCGCTTCCGGCGCCCAGTATGGTGTCGTAGCCGTCCGGCAGTCGCGTGATGCGGTCGTGGATCTGGGCCTCGCGCGCCGCTTGCTCGATTTGTGCCGCGGTGGCATCGGGGGCGGCCAGGGCGATGTTTTCCGCCACGGTGCCGTGCACCAATTGCGTTTCCTGCAACACGAATCCAACCTGGGTATAGAGCTGGTCGGCGGTCATCGACCGAATATCCTGTCCCCCAACACGTATCGAACCTTGCCCGACATCGTGGAACCGGGCCAGCAAGGCGGCCAGCGTCGACTTGCCCGAGCCGGAGGGGCCAACCAGCGCGGTGACCGTGCCGGGTCGCAAGGTCAGGGAGACACCATGGATGACAGGGACGTCGGGGCGGTAACCGAAGCCGACGTTGTCGAACACCACCGTGGCCGCTGCATCCGGCTGAGACTCGTCGATGTCTCGCACGGCGAGGTCGGCCTCGTCGAGCGTGTTCTGCAGGCGTCGGGCGGCCAACATGCCGGCGCGGATGCCGCCCAGGCCGTAGGCGATGCCGAGCAGCCGTGCGCCGAATGTGGTGCCCAGCAACAAGAACGGCAGCAGATCCACCGGGTTCATCCGGCCCGTGACCACCAGCACTGTGCCCGTGACCGCGATGAGCCAGAGGAACGTGGAGGGACGGGTGACTAGATCCATGAAGGTTTTCTTGCCGGCCAGCGGGCGCTGCCAGGCGACCAAAAAGCCGACGTATTCGTCTAGGCGGCGCCGGAAGCTGGATGCGGCCGCCCCGCCGAAGACGCGGATGACCGGCTGGCCTTCCAGGTATGCGCCGGCCTCGCCACTCATCGTCTCCGCCCAACGCTGCGATTGCGGGATGCGCGGGCCCGACTGGATAGTGAGCGATGACGTCAGCACCAGGTAAACGAGGACGGGCACGAACAACACCAACGCCACCCGCCAGTCGACAGCGAACAGGTAGACCAACACCGCGACCGGCGCGACCGCCGCGGCGACCGCGTCCGGAATGGCATGGGTGACCAGGTAGTGCAGGGACAGCGTGTCGTCCTGCAGCAGTTGCTTGATCGACCCCGACCCCCGTGCGGTGAACCAGCCCAGGGGTAACCGAGACATCTTGCGCAACAGTCGCGATCGCAAATCTCGGGCGAACCGCGCATCGACGACGTGGAGCCAGAGGGTGAGGGCGGCACCGAGCAACGCCCCCAGACCCAGCAGCGACACCGCGACGACGCCGATGTCGGCCAGTCGGGACGCGGACGCCCCGGAAACCAGGAGCCGGGCCAACTCGACCAGTAACACAAAGGGCGCCAGTTGCACCAGCGTGATCACCGCCTGCAGCACGCCCGAGACGATCAGCGCCGACCGCAGCGGCGCGAGGAGCCGGCCGGCGCCCTGCGCACGCCAGTTCCCGCGGGCCGCGGCAGGCGTCGCGTCGGACCCCTGCTGAATCGATTCAACTTGCGCCGCAATGTCTTCCGTGGACAGGCTAGGTGCAACGCCATCGGATCCCTCCGGCTCGTTGCGCCGGGTGCCCATCGCGCGCCCGGCGCTCCAATAGGCCTGGGCGTGAACTTCTGATTTGGGAAAGCCGAATTCGTCGCGAAGCCGCGCCCGCACCTGCTTGAGCGTCGTGGCTTCGGGCGTGGCCCATGCGTACCAGTCGGACCAATCCCGGCTCTCGATTGCGGCGGCGAGCGACTTCTCGTCATGGCGGGCAACCCAGTGCAACCGCAGTCGAGGATGAGGCGCGACGGGGATCAGCGTGTCGTTGTCATCGTGCTGTTCGAGGTACACCTCGATCGGGACGTCGTCGGGGACGACGCCGATGATCCCGTTCATCCCCGGGATGGATGCCGAGTCACCGATCAGCAGATAACCGGCCGGCTGTTCGTCGGGCACGTCGAACCGCGACGAGCCCATCAGGGCCATGACCGCGATGGTGGCCCCGGGCTGCACTTTCCGCGCCCATTGCGACGCCGGGCCGGCGGGATCATGCAGCACGATGTCGACCGCGAATCGACCGGCGGGAGCGTCGGCCTCCGAGATCGTGTAGGCGCGCTGAAATTCCGTTTTCGATCCGTCTGGGTCCGGGAACCAAAACCGCAGCCACGCAGCCGGTTCGGCATCGACGTCTTCGAAAAGCGTCGGCGACGACATGCGGACCCGGACGAAATGCGGGGCGATCCGGACAGTTTCGATGACCGTCGCGCTGTGGTCGCGCGCGCCGAAGCTGCGCAGCATCACACCCTGGAATCCGCGTGCCATTAGCGGTCCTTTCTCACGGCGCCCCGCGTAGCGACGGCCTTGGCGATCTGGACGACCCGGCGGATTCACCGCCCCGGGGCCACGGATCGATGCGGCCGGCATGGGCCGCGTTACCCCACAAACTAAGGGTTGCCTTACCATAGGTCAACCGCGCGCACGCCCGCGATGCGCCCCGGCCAGTAAGCTGGAAAACATGAATCGTGAGTCGGCGGCGCCCGTGCTGCTCTATGACGGGGTTTGCGGAGTGTGCAACCGGTCGGTCCGTACGATCCTGCGATTTGATCCCACCGGCCCCCTGCGCTTCGCGGCGCTGGACAGTGTCTTCGCCAAAGCGATCATCGAGCGGCACCCGGAGATTGGCGGCGTCGACTCGGTGGTGTTCGTGGATGACCCGGGCGAGCCCTCCGAACGGGTAGCTGTCCGATCCGAGGCAGTGCTGCGCGTGGCGAACTATCTGGGCGGCGCCTGGCGGGTGTGCACGGTCGCGCGCGTAATTCCTACACCGCTACGCGACTGGCTCTACGACCGGTTCGCCTCGATTCGATACCGCGTCGGCGGCAAGTACGACAGCTGCCCGCTGCCGGCGCCGGAGGTCCGCGCCCGCTTCGTAGAGGACTGACCGGGCGTCAGTCGGTGACCGGCGCCGATGCGAGGTCTGCCTCGGATTCCTTGCGTTTCAGCTCGGCCAGCCTGCGGTCGTCTTCGGCCGCTTGGCGATGCTTTCGCGCAGAACTGCGGTGCTCTTCCGTGTGCGAGACGCCTTGTTGGACGGTTTGATCCTGGATCTTCGCGAATCGCTCGTGCCGATTCGCGGATTCCTCGAGGCTATGAGCTGCGGAAAGTCCGGCGCGCGCGGCGCGTTCGCGCGCCGCGGCGGCCTTATGTTCGGCGAACTTCACCTCCTCTGCGGTGAAAGCTTCTTCGCTCGGTGGTGATGGCTCGTTTCCAGTGGGCATGGCGTCTCCCTTGTATCCCGTGAGTTCCAGATACCCGCCAGGATGGATTTGACGCCACGTCGGTCCATATTTCGTCCCGAGTGCGCACCAGGCGCGCGCTCCTTAGCGCGGCAACGCTTTCTTTGTGAGCGCTGGTGTACTGCCCACAAAGCGAAATAATGCTGTCCGCGACTCCGGCGCCTTTGTCAAAGGGCGGCGCCAAGAAGCGTGACATCGGCACCATTGATTCCAGATGCATCTCGCGACAATTCTTCGGCGCTGCTCGGCACGCTCAGGATGGGACCGTTTACGCTTCCGTCGACGTATCGAATTCAATATCACCGAATAGGCACGTCGTCAATCGGAGCGTAAATGCGGTCCCATCCGACTTTCATCGCAGCCGCCATCGCGACAGGAACGATTGGCCAATTAGGTTGCCCTGCTTGGCTTAGCCCGCTGGGATGAATGATTGCGGCAGCATTAAAGAGTTAGTTGCCGATGCCAAAGATGGGACCGAGCGTTATCCCCAGCATCGCGCCCAGCGGTGCTATTCCGCTGCTGCGACCCTGCCCGGCGCACCAAGGTCGATCATTATGCAACCCGACGATCCCAGCATCACACCGGTCAGCACTGCGGCCAGTGCGACAGCTTTCAGCATCTTCTTGGTGCTCTTCGTCCTCATCGGTGGGGCCTTTCTACTAGATGAATCACCGTGGCATCTAAGCGCTAACGGTTATTTGATGTTATATCTGCAATTGGGCGCGTGTGCAATACTTTTTAACAGACACGGAAAATTTCACGCAGTCGTTTATATCGCCGCGCGTCTGGTCGTCCGAACAGATCGATTCACGTCGATGTCCAAAGTGTTTGTCGGCTGCCGACAGGCGCGAACCAGTGCTCGGTGCGCGCCTCGTGAGCTAGCCGAGTTGGGCTACGAGCACCCGCGGTGTTTTCGGAATTACCGCTGTGAATAGGCGTGGAAGCGCCTATGCTCCCATCGACGATCGGGGGGCAACGTCGCGATGTGCGGAGGCTCCCGATGATTACACGGCGGTGGGACCAGTCGGACGAAGCTAAGAGTAAGTACGTCAAGGAGCTGTTCTCGACGCTGGCGCCTCGCTACGACGCAATGACCGATGTGTGGACACTGGGGCTTCATCGCGTGTGGAAGCGACAGGCCATCGAACTTTGCGACCTCCGCCCAGGCGAACGGGTGCTGGATGTCGCTACCGGGACGGGCGATCTGGCTTTGGTGGAGGAGGCCGCAGTCGGGCCGGCCGGCGAGGTCGTGGCCGTCGACTCCTGCGAGGCGATGCTTGAGGTCGCCCGCGGCCGGCAGCGCGGGGCCATCGACTTCCAGGAAGGGGATGCCACGGATCTGCGGTTCCCGGACGCACGGTTCGACGTAGTCACCATCGGCTTCGGGCTGCGCAACGTGGCGGTTCGCGGGCAGGCGCTACGTGAGTTCAGGCGTGTCCTGCGGCCGGGCGGCCGCTTGATGGTGCTGGACTTCAGCAGGCCGAACTCGATGGCGCTCAAAGTCCTTCACCACCTGCTGTACTTCCGCGTGATGCCGGCCGCGGGTTGGGCGTTCTCCTGGCATCGCGACGCTCACCAATACACATCCGATTCCATCCGCAGCTGGCTGTCGCCAGACGAGCTGAGCAAGGCGATGCTGGAAGCGGGCTTCGAGGACGTCCGCTACGTCACGCTCAGCACCGGATTCGGAACGGTCCATTTCGGTTTGCGTCCCGCAGCATGAGACAAGGCGTTCAGTACGGCCGGGGCTTGATCACCTATACGGACCGCGCTTCGCTGCAGCGTGTAGCCAAAACTGTTGACTTGCAGCGTAATTGGACGTTGCCTGCGGGCATGGCGACCTGCTGCGCGCCATCGCCAGGTGGGCGCACCGGCGCGGGCTGAACGTGCGACTGTCGGGCATCGACGTCAACCCGCGCAGCACAGCGATCGCACGCGAGGCGACGCCTCGATGGATGGATCGACTACCAGAGGGCAGATGTATTTCTGTACTCGCTCGCCGAGCGGCCTGACTTCATCATCAGTTCAGACTTCACCCACCACCTCCGCGACGAGGATGTCGTCAAGTATTTGGCTTGGTTCAACGAAAACTCTGGGTACGGTTGCCACATCGTCGACCTGCAGCGCCATGCGCTGCGGTACTACAGTTTCCCGGCACTGGCACGCCTGATGGGCTGGCATCGCATCCTGCGAGAGGATGGGGTCATCTCGATTGCGCGGAGCTTCCGTCGTAGCGACTGGCGAAGGTATTTGGACCAGGCCGGTGTGCAAGCCGACATCTCCTGGCACCTGTTCAGGTTGTGCGTAAGCCAGGCCGAAGGCATGAGATAACAGCGTCTGTGCAGTGCGGGCGGAGGGACTCGAACCCTCAAGCTCTCACGAGCACCGGCACCTAAAGCCGGCGTGTTTGCCGAATTTCACCACGCCCGCGCGCGTAGCGATCGTACAGCCTTGACGACTCGACAAGTTGTCGGTGACGGACCGACGGTGCAGGATTGGCGATGCGGTCCACAAATCCGATCACGGTCCGCGAGTGCATCGGTCTGCGGCAGCCTTCATGACTTTGCCTCACTGGCGAAGCTTGACGAATTCGTCGGGCCCAAATCATGAGCGGTACGGTCAAGGGGTGTCCGCTACGCATCGTCGCAGGCCGGCGCTGATCGCGCTGGTCTTCATCGCGGCGTGCGGGTGCCTGGCCCTGGGCTGGTGGCAGTGGACCAGGTTCAATTCCGTCTCCGGCTCATTCCAGAACCTTGGCTATGCGCTGCAATGGCCGCTGTTCGCTGGGTTCTGCGTGTACGCCTACCGCAAATTTGTTCGCTATGAAGAGGAACCACCACAGCCGCGAAGCACAGCCGGGATGACGGAGATACCCGCCGAGTTGCTGCCCGAACGACCGAAGGCCGCGGCGCAGGCATCCGACGATCCAGCGCTGCGGGAGTACAACGCCTACCTGGCCGAGCTCGCGGCGCAGGACGCCGAAGAGCAGAAGAGGACAACCGCATGACGACACCGGAGACGCCCGGAACATCCGCGCCTGCAGTCCCCGTCGACAAGATCCGCACCGCGTTGCTCGGCTACCGAATCATGGCGTGGACGACCGGCCTGTGGCTCATCGCGTTGTGCTACGAGATCGTCTCGCACCTCGCCTTC
Organism: Mycobacterium sp. 852002-51971_SCH5477799-a; assembly: GCF_001667145.1. GTDB lineage: Bacteria > Actinomycetota > Actinomycetes > Mycobacteriales > Mycobacteriaceae > Mycobacterium. The sequence continues at coordinate 125,918 of NZ_LZIF01000086.1, read as the reverse complement.
CACCACGAGATCCGGTGGATCGAAGTCGTCCACGGCTGGGTGTACTTCGTCTACGTGTTGACCGCGTTCAATCTTGCGGTCAAGGTGCGCTGGCCGCTCGGCAAGACGGTCGGGGTGCTGCTTTCCGGGACCATCCCGCTGCTCGGCATCATCGTCGAGCACTTCCAAACCCGGGACGTCAAGGCGCGCTTCGGCTTATAAGCCACCTTCGCCACACCGATCGCTCCCGGGACTGACACCGCGAGTGGCCCGCTCCGAGCGACAACGTCGCGCAGAAAACAAGGTGTCGCAACAAGTCGGGCAAAAGGTCAACCACCCTGCGCAGCGTCTGGTCCCCCTGATCGGGCCAGCGTTTCCAGCGCCGGCAACAGCAGCCGCAGCGCGCGACCGCGATGCGAGACCGCGTCCTTCTCAGCCGGACTCAGCTCTGCTGCCGTGCGGTCGTGCCCTTGGGGAACGAAGACCGGGTCGTACCCGAAGCCGCCGTCGCCGCGCGGTTCGTGCGCAATGCTTCCCGGCCATTCGCCACGCACGACGACCTCCCCTGCGGCCGAGACGAGCGCACACGCGGACACGAATGCCGCACCGCGACGTCCGTCGGGTACCTCGCGCAATTGCGCCAACAGCAATGCGGTGTTGCCCGCGTCGTCGCCGTGCGTGCCCGACCAGCGCGCCGACAGGACGCCGGGCATGCCGTTCAGCGCGGCCACCTCCAGCCCGGAGTCGTCGGCCACGCTCGCCAGCCCGCTCGCGGTGAACGCATCGCGGGCCTTGGCCAAGGCGTTGTCCTCAAAGAGCGCGCCCGTCTCCGGCGCTTCCTCGAACGGCGCCACATCGTCGAGCGACACCAAGCTCAACCCCGTCAGACCGGCCCCATCGAGCACCCGGCGCAATTCGGCCAGCTTCTTCGGGTTGCGGCTGGCGACCAGCAGCCGGGTCAGCTGCCGAACGCCTTCGGCGCCGGGGCCCCCTCGGGGAGGACGCCGGGATATGGGAGCGCGAGCGCCTCGCGCTGCGCGGCGAACAACTTGTCGCACGCGGCCAGCGCCACGTCGAGCAATTTGTCCAGCGTCGAGCGCGGGAAGGTCGCCCCCTCACCGGTCCCCTGCACCTCGACGAGGGTCCCGGTGTCGGTGGCGACGACGTTCATGTCGACCTCGGCGCGCGCGTCCTCCTCATAGGGCAGGTCGACTCGGATCCGCCCGTCGACCACGCCGACGCTGACCGCCGCGATCGCACAAGACAACGGCCGGGGATCCGACAGCTTGCCCAAAGCCGCGAGAAAAGTCACCGCGTCGGACAACGCTACGAAGGCACCCGTGATGGCCGCGGTGCGGGTGCCGCCGTCGGCCTGCAAGACGTCGCAGTCAACAGCAATGGTGTTCTCCCCCAGTGCCGCGAGGTCGATGCAGGCACGCAGCGACCTCCCGATCAGGCGGCTGATCTCCTGGGTGCGCCCGGACAGGCGGCCCTTTACCGATTCGCGGTCCGAGCGGGTGTGGGTAGCCGACGGCAACATCGCGTACTCAGCGGTCAGCCACCCCAGGCCCGATCCCTTGCGCCAGCGCGGCACCCCCTCGGTCACGCTGGCCGTACACATGACCTTGGTGTGGCCGAATTCGATCAATACCGAACCGGCGGGATGGTCGGTGAAACCGCGGGTGATGACAACGGGCCGAAGCTCGTCGTCGAGGCGGCCGTCTTCTCGTCTCGTCACGCCGCCAACACTAGCGGGCAATTCAGCACCGCCGCGGAAGGCTCAGACCCGCTCGGAGCGGCGGATATCGAACGTCTCCCCGCACACCACCGCATGCACGGGACCGTCGAACTCGGCCTTGGCCTCGCTGATCACGTCCTCCCGCGAGGTCCACGGCGGGATGTGCGTCAGCAACAGTTCGTGAACGCCGGCCGCGGCCGCGGCCCGGCCGGCCTCGGTACCCGACAGATGCAGCGCGGGCGGGCGCTCCGGCGAGTGGGTCCAGGAGGCCTCGCAGAGGAAGACGTCGGCGCCGCGAGCCAGCTCGACGAGCTGGTCGCAGGTACCGGTGTCGCCGCTGTAGACGAACGATGCGCCGGAGGGATCGGTGATCTTCAGGCCGTAGGACTCGGTCGGATGAGCCACCACGCGCGGTGTCACCGTCAGCGCGCCGATCGTCACCGGCTCGCCGTCAACCCAATGCCGCACGTCGAAAATGTCCGAGCAGTCGTCGATCTCACCGCCGTAGGGCGACGATGCGGCGCCCAAGCGCGACCAGGTGTCCCCCGGGCCGTAGAGCAACGCCTTGCCCAGCGGACGTGTCGGGTGGTAGCGCCGCCACACGAAGAGTCCGGGCAAATCCAGACAGTGATCGGCGTGCAGATGGGACAACAACACATGCACGGAACCGGGATCGGCATACCGCTGCAGCGCGCCGAGGACGCCCCCGCCGAAGTCGATGACCAACGGCGGAGTGTCCGGTGCCCGGAGCAGATAACCCGACGCGGGCGAATCCGGACCGACCACGCTGCCCGAGCAGCCGAGCACGGTTATTCGCACGGACACTACTGTGCCATGCCCGATGGGACCGTGACGAAAACATCGCCGCATTGGTGTGACGAGAATCTCGTCCGGTCGTTAATCAATGCGCACCTGATGAACGGGCTGGACACCGGTGACCGCGGGACCAAGGAATCGCGCCGCCAGTGCCGTGAATGCCTCGGGGTCACCGGTGGCTTCGAAAACCCGAGTCGCAGGCGGTGCGTCGTGCGGGCGAAGCAAATCGCGTTCGGTCAACACCCGAAGCACTTCCTTGGCCGTTTCCTCGGCGCTGGACACCAGTGTCACGTTGTCACCCATCGCCAACTGGATGAGCCCGGACAGTAACGGGTAGTGCGTGCAACCGAGCACCAGCGTGTCGACCTGCGCGCGCTGCAGCGGCTCCAGATAGCCCTCGGCCAATCCGAGCACTTGACGGCCGCTGGTCACGCCGCGCTCCACGAAGTCGACGAAGCGCGGGCACGCCACCGCGGTGATCTCGGTATCGCGGGCGGCGGCGAACGCGTCCTGATAGGCGTGCGAGTTGATGGTCGCCTGAGTGCCGATGACGCCGATACGCCCGTTGCGGGTGGTCGCCACCGCGCGGCGCACCGCGGGCAGGATCACCTCGACGACGGGCACGTCGTAGCGTTCGCGAGCGTCCCGCAGGCACGCCGCCGATGCCGTGTTGCAGGCGATGACCAACCCCTTGACGCCGCGGCCGACGAGGTCGTCACCGATGGCCAGCGCGTGCGCGCGGACCTCGGAGATGGTCAACGGGCCGTATGGACCATGGCCGGTGTCGCCGACGTAGATGATGTCCTCGTCGGGCAGCTGGTCGATGATCGCCCGGGCGACCGTGAGTCCCCCGACACCGGAGTCGAAGACGCCGATGGGCGCCAGCGCCGAGCTCATGTCTTGGGCCGCGGCACGGCGGCGCCGGCCTGTCTCGACGTCCGACCCTTACGCTCCGGCGCGGACAACATGTAAGCGGCCACGACGCCGGCGATCGCTCCGCACAGATGGCCCTGCCATGAGACGCCTCCGCATCTGCCGAGCACCGGCATGGCTCCGAGCAGAACGCCGCCGTAGGCGAACATCACGATCAGGCCGATGACGATGTCGCGCATCCGGCGCACGAAGATGCCGAACACGAGCAAGAAGGCCAGCCAGCCGAAGATCAGGCCGGACGCGCCGATGTGGTCGGTGGGCCCGCAGCTGCTACCGACGTTGCCGATGAGCCAGGTGCCGAGGCCGCCCAGGATCCACACGATGGCGGTGGCCCAGACGAACCGGGACAGGCCGGCCAGCGTCATCAGGAATCCCAGGATCAGCAGCGGCACGGTGTTGGCCATCAGGTGCTGCCAGCTCTCATGCAACACCGGGGCGAAGATGACGCCCCATAGGCCGTCGGCCTCCAGTGGCCTGATGCCGTTGGCGTCCAGCGAGTGCCGGGTCAGCTGGTCGATCAGTTCGACGACGTAGAGCAACGCCACGAAGGTGAGGATCGTGACGGCCCCCACGGACGCGGCGGACCGTTTCTTCGCCTGGCCGGCGGGGGCGCCGGGCCGTCCCGTCAAGCCACGAGCGCCGCTCCTCCTCATCGCTCCGCTCTGCATCGTCGCGGCGCGGTGGTGGTCTTACCCATGGCTGCCCTTCCAGCGTGTTTCCAGCATCGTCAAGGCTACCGGCGCTTGGGCCGGTCGATCTCATCGACCAAATGCCCCGGGCAACACGTCGCGGTAGCTAGGTATGCCGGCGATCGATTTCGCCGCCAGCACACCGCCCAGCACCGCTTGCGCCAGGCAATCGGCGGCGGCGATGCCGACCTCGGTGGCCAGCGGGGTCTCCGGGGAGAAGGCGGCGGGCACTGGTTTCGAACTGGCGGCCGCGCCTACCTCGACCGCCCCGGTGGCCAGCACGAACACCGTGTCGCCGTCGACCGGCGTGTGCGCCGGCCGGATGCTGCGGGCCAGGCCGTCGTGGGCGGAGATCGCCACCCTTCGACATGCCGCCGGGCTCAGGGCGGCGTCGGTGGCCACCACCGCGATGACGGTGTTGAGGGGGCTCTCCACCGGATTCGACGGGGACGGCAACCGGGCGAAGGAGTCGATCTGCTCGGCCGGGGGCGGCTGCAGAGCGAACTCCCGGGACAGGTCGGCCATCCACGGCAGGCCGGTCTCCCGGGCGACGACCTCGCCGGCAGAGTTCACGACGGCCACCGCTCCGACGGTCACACCAGACGGCAGTGCCCTCGACGCGGTCCCGACGCCGCCCTTGATCGCGCCGGCGCGCGCGCCCACCCCGGCGCCGACGGTCCCGACATCCATCGCCGTGCCGTTTTCAGCGGCGGCACAGGCCGCATAACCGAACTCGGGCGTCGGACGGCACTCCCAGCCGCCGACCGGCAGATCGAAGATCACCGCTCCCGGCACGATGGGCACCACGCCGCCGTCCATCGCGACCCCGCGTTCGCGTTCTTCCAGGAAGCGCATGACACCGTCCGCGGCGGCGAGCCCATAGGCGCTGCCGCCTGCGAGCAACACCGCGTCCACGAACCGCACGGTGTTGGCGGGGTCCAACAGATCGGTCTCGCGGGTGCCCGGCGCGCCGCCGCGGCAATCCACCGCGCCGACGGTGCCCGGCGGGGCGAGCACGACGGTGACGCCGCAGGCCCAGCCGGCGCCCAGGGACGCGTCGGGATCCACGCGTTGGTAATGGCCGACGCGGATGCCCGCGACATCGGTGATGGCGTTCATCGGTCGCGGGGCCCCATCAGCACCAGCACCAGGTACTCCTGCAACACCGTCAGCCACTGGTACACGTCGAAGTGCACGGCCAGCGGATGGTCGTCCGGCAGGCGCTCCGGGCCATCCGGCCCGACCTCGAGCATGACGCCCAGGGTCAACCGAATGTCGTTGACCGCCGCGACCCAGGAGTTCGCGTCGTCCTCGGTCAGCTCGAAGCGGCCGCCTTCGTGGGGAACGGTGTCCAGTAACCGCTGTGCGGCAACACGTTTGGCGTTGACGATGTCGGGCTCGTGCAGGCTGCGCAAAGCGGCATTCAAACTGTCCGCGGCATCGGGCGGCGCGGTGTCCTCGTCGCGGTACCGGTAGAAGTCGGGCAGTAGCCGGCGCAACGTGGGATCTTTCGGGGGATCGGCGTTGCCCGTCTTGATCCCGGTGATCTCCTCGAGTTCGTCTGCGGGCGAGGAAGATTCGCGCTCGTCGAGCAGGCCGATCATCGCCGTGGCCAAGTTCTTGAGCAGGGCGGCCTCGTGCGATGCCAGGGACGACCGAAAGCGGGGACCGCTCGCGGTCTCGACCCGCTTCCATTTGCGCACAGGGAATCGCCAGCGCCTCGAGCTTCAGCGGTCCTGCTGCATGGTCGCCCAAAGACCGGCGGCGTGCAGCTTGGACACATCGGCTTCCATGGATTCACGGCTGCCGGCGGACACCACGGCCTTTCCCTCGTTGTGCACCTGCAACATCAGCTTGGTGGCGTGCGGCTCGCTGTAGCCGAACAACTTCTGGAACACATATGTCACATAGGTCATCAGATTCACCGGGTCATCCCAGACGATCGTGACCCACGGACTCGCCGTGGCCTCTACCGGGGCGGACTCTCGTTGTCCTGTAGTGCCCGGCTTAGTGGGCGCTGACATAACAACCATGGCCTACACGATACCGAGGGATGCACGACGTTACCGAGCCCCAACGGCGGCCGATACCGTTATGGAATGAACTACCCGGTCGTTACTGGGCTGCTGACCGACAAGTACGAGTTGACGATGTTGGCCGCCGCGCTGCGGGACGGCACCGCGGATCGACGGACGACGTTCGAGCTTTTCGCCCGTCGGCTTCCCGAAGGCCGCCGCTACGGCGTGGTCGCGGGAACCGGCCGGCTGCTCGAGGCGCTGCCGCAGTTCACCTTCGATGACCAGGCATGCCAGTCGCTGGGGCAGTTCCTCGACCCGGATACGTTGCGTTACTTACGCGAATTCCGGTTCGGCGGCGACATCGACGGCTACGCCGAAGGCGAGCTGTATTTCCCGGGATCCCCCGTGCTGTCGGTGAGCGGGACGTTCGCCGAATGCGTGGTGCTCGAGACGCTGGCACTGTCGATTTTCAATCACGACACCGCAATCGCGTCCGCCGCGGCGCGCATGGTGAGTGCGGCCCGGGGGCGCCCGCTGATCGAGATGGGCTCCCGACGAACCCACGAGCAGGCCGCCATCGCCGCCGCGCGCGCCGCGTACCTGGCCGGCTTCGCGGCGTCGTCCAATCTGGAGGCGCAGCGCTGCTACGGAATCCCGGCCGAGGGCACCGCGGCGCACGCGTTCACCATGCTGCATGCCCAGGCCGACTCCACCCCGGAATCGACCGAGTTGGCGGCATTTCGGGCACAGGTCGACGCGCTCGGAGTGGACACCACCCTGCTGGTGGACACCTATGACGTGACGACCGGTGTGGCCAATGCGGTGGCCGCCGCCGGCACCGGGTTGGGCGCGGTGCGCATCGACTCCGGCGAGCTGGGCGTGCTGGCGCGACAGGTGCGTGAACAGCTCGACAAGCTGGGCGCGACGCGGACCCGCATCGTGGTCTCGGGCGACCTCGACGAGTTCTCCATCGCGGCGCTGGCCGCCGAGCCGGTCGACAGCTACGGCGTGGGCACGTCGCTGGTGACGGGCTCGGGCGCCCCAACGGCGAACATGGTGTACAAACTCGTCGAGGTGGATGGGGTGCCGGTCCAAAAGCGCAGCAGCCACAAGGGATCCCACGGCGGGCGCAAGGCAGCGCTACGGCTGTCGCGCGATTCCGGCATCGTCACCGAGGAGGTGGTGTATCCAGCCGGCCATCTGCCCGTCGTCTCCGAACCGGCTCGGGTGCTGACCGTCCCGCTGGTCCGTGGTGGCGAGCTGGTGTCCAAACCGAACCTCGCCGCGGCGCGCGAGCTGGTAACTTCCGGGCTGCGCAGTCTGCCGTGGGAGGGATTGAACTTGTCGCACGGCGATCCCGCGATCACGACGACGCAGATTCCGGCCGGCCGGCGCTAGCACCACGCGGAAAATCGCGCGGCGCGCGCCGCCCTGAACAGCGAAGAGGTAGCCACGTCCGACGTTTCCGTGTCCGAACTGTTGGCCACCGCGGTGGCCGCGCTCGGTGGCAGTGAACGCAGCGGCCAGCAGGAGATGGCCGCCGCAGTCGCGCGGGCCTTCGACACCGAGGAGCACCTGGTGGTGCAGGCCGGCACCGGTACCGGCAAGTCGCTCGCGTATCTGGTGCCCGCGATCGTCCACGCGATCGACGACGAGTCCCCCGTCGTCGTGTCCACGGCCACGATCGCTCTGCAGCGCCAGCTCGTCGATCGCGACCTGCCCAGGCTGGTCGATGCGCTGGCCGACGCGCTGCCGCGGCGTCCGCAGTTCGCCTTGCTCAAGGGCCGACGAAACTACCTGTGCCTGAACAAGATTCACAACGGCGGCGCGGCCGACGGCGAAGAGGGCGACGACCGGCCGCAGGAGGAACTCTTCAACCCCATGGCGGTCAGCGCGCTGGGCCGCGACGTCCAACGCCTCACCGAATGGGCGTCGAGCACCGAATCCGGTGACCGCGACGACCTGAAACCCGGCGTCCCGGACTGGTCCTGGTCGCAGGTCAGCGTTTCCGCGCGGGAATGCCTCGGCGTGGCGCGCTGCCCGTTCGGCGCCGAGTGCTTTTCCGAGCGGGCGCGTAGCCGCGCCGGCCGCGCCGATGTCGTGGTCACCAACCACGCGCTGTTGGCCATCGACGCCGTGGCCGAGTCGGCGGTGCTCCCCGAACATGAGCTGCTGGTCGTCGACGAAGCGCACGAGCTGGTCGATCGGGTGACGTCGGTGGCCACCGCGGAGCTGACGTCGGCCTCCCTCGGCGTGGCCGCCCGGCGCATCGCCCGCCTGGTGGACCCGGAGTTGATCCAGCGGCTGGAGGCGACGACGGCAAACTTCGCCTCGATCATCCACGACGGCACGCCGGGCCGCATCGATCGCCTCGATGACGAGCTGGCGACCTACCTGGCGGCGCTGCGCGACGTGGCGAGCGCGGCGCGCTCGGCGATCGAGACCACCAACGACCCCAAGGCCGCGGCGTCGCGCGCCGAAGCCGTTGCGGCACTGAGCGAAATATCGGACACCGCGTCGCGCGTGCTGGAATCGTTCGGCCCGGCCATCCCCGACCGCACCGACGTGGTGTGGCTGGAGCACGAGGAGATCAGGGGTTCATCGCGCCCGGTGTTGCGGGTGGCGCCGCTGTCGGTCGCCGGGCTGCTGCGGTCCCGGGTGTTCTCGCGTTCGACGGTGGTGCTCACGTCGGCGACGCTGACCATCGGCGGCTCGTTCGACGCCATGGCCACGGCCTGGGGATTGCCGGCCGAGGAGGACGATGACCCACGCTGGCGGGGCGTCGATGTGGGTTCGCCCTTCCAGCACGCCAAGGCCGGAATCCTGTACGTGGCCGCACACCTGCCGCCACCGGGACGCGACGGCACCGGCTCGGCCGAGCAGCTCAACGAAATCGCCGAACTCATCGCCGCTGCCGACGGGCGCACCCTGGGGTTGTTCTCGTCGATGCGGGCGGCCCGAGCGGCGGCCGAGGCGATGCGCGGGCGGCTGTCGACGCCGGTGCTGTGCCAGGGCGATGACAGCACCTCGGCGCTCGTCGAGCAGTTCAGCGCCGACCCCGAGACGTCGCTGTTCGGCACGCTGTCGCTGTGGCAGGGCGTCGATGTGCCCGGGCCGTCGCTGTCACTGGTGCTGATCGACCGCATCCCGTTTCCCCGGCCCGACGATCCCCTGCTGGGCGCGCGGCAGCGTGCGGTCGCCGCGCGCGGCGGCAACGGCTTTATGGCCGTCGCGGCCAACCACGCGGCACTGCTGTTGGCTCAGGGATCGGGCCGGCTGTTGCGCCGCGTCAGCGATCGCGGCGTGGTTGCTGTGCTCGACTCCCGCATGGTCACCGCCGGCTACGGCGGCTACCTGCGGGCCTCGTTGCCGCCGTTCTGGCAGACCACCAACGGCGACCAGGTGCGCCAAGCGCTGCAGCGACTGCGCAGCGCGGCCTCGCCGGAAGAGGGCCTGTCGGCCTGACCGCTCCGGCTATCGCGCCAGCGTGACCAGGCCGAGCTCGTTGCTGGCCGCCAGCATCGAATTGTGGGGCAGCACACGCACGGTATAGCCGACGGACCCCGCCAGCGGCAGCGGCGTCGTCGTCGAGAAGACCTGGTTGCCGCCCTCGGCGGTGCCGGTGTAGGACATCTCGATGGTGATCGGCTCCAGCAACGCATCGCTCCCGTCGACGCGGCCCACCAGCGCCTGGACCGTGACCTCGTCGGCTCCCAGCCCGGCCAGCTGGACGGTGGCGGTCAGGGTCAGCTTCGAGCCGAGCACCGGACTGTCCGGCAGGCCGGTGCTGTCGACGTCGGTGATGACGATCTTGGGCCAGGCCTCCTGGGCGCGCCCGCGGTAGGCGGCCAGCTCACGAGCCGCGCCGAACTCACTGCCGCCCGCCGCGTCTTCGGCGCCCTCGGCGGGCGCGACCGTCCTGCGCAGCGACTGGGCTGCCGGCGTGTAGTACTGCTCGACATAGTCGCGAACCATGCGGGACGCCAACACTTTTGGTCCGAGAGTCTGCACGGTGTGGCGCACCATCTCGATCCAGCGCGGCGGCACGCCGTGTTCGTCACGCTCGTAGAACTTCGGTGCGACGGCTTCTTCCAGCAGTGTGTAGAGCCCACTGGACTCCAGGTCGTCGCGCCGGTTTTCGTCGGCCACGCCGTCGGCGGACGGTATGGCCCAACCGTTTTCGCCGTCGTACCATTCGTCCCACCAGCCATCGCGGATGGACAGGTTCAGCCCGCCGTTGAGCGCGCTCTTCATTCCCGAAGTGCCGCAAGCCTCCAACGGTCGCAGCGGATTGTTCAACCAGACGTCACAGCCCCAATACAGCAGCCGCGCCATGGACATGTCGTAGTCGGGCAGAAATGCGATGCGGTGGCGCACCTCGGGCCGATCGGCAAAGCGCACCACCTGCTGAATCAGCGCCTTGCCGCCGTCGTCGGCCGGGTGCGATTTCCCGGCGACGATCAGCTGAATGGGCCGCTCCTGGTCGAGCAGCAGCTGTTCCAGCCGATGGGGATCACGCAGCATCAGCGTCAGGCGCTTATACGTCGGCACCCGCCGCGCGAACCCGATGGTCAGCACCTCTGGATCGAATGCCGTTGTTATCCAACCCAATTCGGCCTCAGAGGCACCCCGTTCCAGCCACGATCGACGTAGCCGCTGCCGGACGTCGTCGACCAGCAGGGACCTCAGCTGCGAGCGGATCCACCACAGATGCCCCGCGTCGACCTGCTTGAGGCGCAGCCAAACCCCGGGATCGCTGAACGAATCCGACCCGGCTAGCTCATGGCCCAGCTGCAACCACTGCGGCGCCGCCCAGGTACGCGCGTGAACTCCGTTGGTAATCGAGCCGATCGGCACCTCGCTCGCATCGAAGCCGGGCCACAATTCGTTGAACATGGACCGGCTCACTCTTCCGTGCAGCGACGACACACCGTTGGCGCGCTGGGCCAGCCGCAGACCCATGTGAGCCATGTTGAATTTGGTGGCATCGTCCTCGGCGCCGAGCGCCAGGATGCGAGCCGTCGGCACCCCCGGCAGCAACACCGGCGAGGCGTCGGATGTCGCGACCTTCCTGTCGGATTCGTCGCCCGCGTGGTCGTCGAAGTACAACCGCACCATGTCGATGGGGAACCGGTCGATGCCGGCGGGCACCGGGGTGTGCGTGGTGAACACCGTGCTGGAGCGCACCACCGTCAGCGCGGTGTCGAAATCCAATCCGGAACCGGTCATCAGCTCGCGGATGCGTTCGGCTCCGAGGAAACCCGCGTGGCCCTCGTTCATGTGGAACACCTCGGGCGCGGGCAGGCCGTGAATGTCGGTGAAGGCACGGATGGCCCGCACCCCGCCGATGCCGGCCAGAATCTCCTGCCGCATCCGGTGTTCCTGGTCACCCCCGTACAGGCGGTCGGTCACGCCGCGCAGATCGTGCTCGTTTTCGGGGACATCGGAATCCAGCAACAGCAGTGGCACCCTGCCCACTTGAGCGACCCAGATCCGCGCGTGCAGCTGCGCGGAGTCCGGCAGCATCAACTCGACCAGGGCGGGCTCGCCGGTCGCATCGGTCAGCAGCCGCAACGGCAGGCCCTGCGGGTCCAGCGATGGGTAGGTCTCGTTCTGCCAGCCGTCGGCCGTCAACGACTGACGAAAGTACCCCGAGCGGTAGTAAAGGCCCACCGCTACCAGCGGCACACCCAAATCGGACGCGGACTTCAGGTGGTCGCCGGCAAGAATGCCCAAGCCACCGGAGTAGTTGGGCAGCACTTCGGCGATGCCGAACTCCATCGAGAAATAGGCGATCGCGACCGGCATTTCGGCGCCGTGCTCCTGCTGTTGCTGGTACCACAGCGGCCGGCTCAGGTAATCGTTCAAATCGGCGGTCAACGAGTCGAGCCGGCCCAAGAACGCCTCGTCGAGCGCCAACTCGTCGAGCCGCGCCGGCTTCACCGCGCCCAGCAACGCCACCGGATCACTGCCGCACCGCTCCCAAAGGTCGGGGTCGATGGTTGCGAACAGCTCTTGGGTGGGCTTGTCCCAGGACCATCGCAGATTGGTCGACAGCTGGTCCAGCGCAGTCAGACGCTCGGGAAGGTGAGCACGGACGGTAAACCGGCGGAGGGCTTTCACGCGTTAATACCTTACTGAGGTTCTCCGCCCCCGCACGGCGGGAAGCATCGCTTTTCCGCGCCGGTGTGTGACCGAAGACTAGGGTGGGTATCGGGTAGTTATCGGGGTCGCAACGATGCCTCCCCGCGCAGAAAGTTCCCCACGACAGGAAATTTCCCGACGAGCGTCAATCCGCACGGAGCACGTCGCGGCGGTTGGCCGCACACAATCGGAACGGAGTGCTGGTGCCCGGTCGTGTCGAGATCGATAACGTCCAACCGGTCGTTTCCTGTGGCGCGTATCCCGCCAAAGCAGTGGTCGGCGAAGTCGTGCCGGTCAGCGCCGCGGTATGGCGTGAGGGCCACGAGGCCGTCGCGGCCACTCTAGTCGTGCGCTACCTCGGGTCCGGCTATCCGCAGGTGAACGAGACCCGCCGTATCAAGGCGGTTCAGGCGCCGGCAAAGCCGGTGGCCGAACGCGACGGCAAGGTCAACCAGCAACGAATCAAGCCGTTGTCACTGCCGATGACGATGGGTCTCGAGCCCTACGTTTTTCACGGTCAGTTCACCCCCGACCAGGTCGGTTTGTGGACGTTTCGGGTCGACGGGTGGGGCGATCCGATTCATTCATGGCGGCACGGACTGATCGCCAAATTGGACGCGGGTCAGGGCGAGACCGAACTGTCCAACGATCTGTTGGTCGGAGCGGGGCTGTTCGAGCGCGCGGCGACGGGCGTGCCGCGCCCCCTGCGCGAACCGCTGCTGACCGCCGCCGCCGCGCTGCGCAAGCCCGGCGACCCGGTCACCCGCACCGCGCTGGCGCTGGGACCCGAGATCGAAGAGATTCTGGCGGACTACCCGCTGCGCGATCTGGTCACCCGCGGCGAACAGCACGGCGTCTGGGTGGACCGGCCGCTGGCGCGGTTCGGCTCCTGGTATGAGATGTTTCCCCGCTCGACCGGTGGGTGGGACGCCGACGGCAATCCGGTGCACGGCACCTTTGCCACCGCGGCGGCCCAGCTTCCGCGCATCGCGGCAATGGGATTCGACGTCGTCTACCTGCCGCCTATCCACCCGATCGGCAAGGTACATCGCAAGGGGCGCAACAACTCTCCGACCGCCGCCCCCGGGGACGTGGGGTCTCCCTGGGCAATCGGCAGCGATGAAGGTGGCCATGACGCCATCCATCCGGACCTGGGCACCATCGAGAACTTCGACGCGTTCGTCGCCGCGACGCGCGAGCTGGGCATGGAGGTAGCGCTGGACCTTGCGCTGCAATGCGCGCCGGACCATCCGTGGGCGCGTGACCACCGCAACTGGTTCACCGAATTGCCCGACGGCACCATCGCTTACGCGGAAAATCCGCCCAAGAAGTACCAGGACATCTATCCGATCAATTTCGACAACGACCCGGCCGGCCTCTACGACGAGGTGCTACGCGTCGTCCGGTACTGGATCGACCACGGAGTCAAGTTCTTTCGCGTCGACAACCCGCACACCAAGCCGCCGGATTTCTGGGCCTGGCTGATCGCCACGGTCAAGGCCGCCGATCCCGACGTGCTGTTCTTGTCGGAGGCGTTCACGCCACCGGCGCGGCAGTACGGTCTGGCGAAACTGGGGTTCACCCAGTCCTACAGCTACTTCACCTGGCGCACGGCGAAGTGGGAGCTGACCGAGTTCGGCAACGACATCGCCAACCTCGCCGATTTCCGCCGGCCCAACCTGTTCGTCAACACCCCCGACATCTTGCACGCCATCTTGCAGCACAACGGGCCCGGCATGTTCGCCATCCGCGCGGTGCTGGCGGCCACCATGGGGCCCGCCTGGGGCGTGTATTCGGGCTACGAACTGTTCGAGCACCGCGCGGTGCGGGAGGGCAGTGAGGAATACCTCGACTCCGAGAAGTATGAATTGCGGCCCCGCGATTTCGCGGGCGCCCTCGCCGAGGGACGATCGCTCGAGCCATTCATCACGCGGCTCAACGCAATTCGCCGACTCCATCCCGCCCTGGAGCAGCTGCGCACGATCCATTTTCACGACGTGGACAACGATGCGTTGCTCGCCTACTCGAAGTTCGACCCGGCGACCGGCGACTGTGTGTTGGTGGTCGTGACGCTCAACGCGTACGGAGCCGAGGAAGCGACGCTGTTTTTAGACATGGCCGCTTTGGGTATGGAGCCCTACGAGCGGTTCTGGGTGCGCGACGAGATCACCGGCCAGGAATTTCAATGGGGGCAGGCCAATTACGTTCGCATCGACCCCGGGCAGGCGGTCGCGCACATCATCAATATGCCACTCATACCGCATGACTCATGCATGACCCTGATACGCAGGCGATGAAATGGACCGGAGGTGAAAGGGATATGAGCCAAGCCGACCAACTCGCTCGGACGCACTTGGCGCCCGATCCGGCCGACCTGTCGCGCCTGATCGCCGGCACACACTACAACCCGCACAGCATTTTGGGCGCCCACGAATACGACGACCACACCGTCATTCGGGCGTACCGGCCACATGCGGCCGAAGTAGTAGCGCTGGTCGGCGAAGAACGATTCCCTCTGCAGCACATCGATTCCGGTCTTTTCGCCGTGGTGTTACCGTTCGTCAACCTGATCGACTATCGGCTGCAGATCACCTATGAAGGTGCCGAGCCGTACGTCGTCGCCGACGCGTACCGTTTTCTGCCGACGTTGGGTGAGGTCGACCTTCACCTGTTCGGGGAGGGACGCCATGAGCGGCTCTGGGAAGTCCTTGGCGCACATCCTCGCTCGTTCACCACGGCCGACGGCGTCGTCACCGGCGTGTCGTTCGCGGTGTGGGCGCCCAACGCCAAAGGTGTCAATCTGATCGGGGAGTTCAACGGCTGGACCGGCAATGAAGCCCCGATGCGAGTGCTGGGGTCGTCGGGCGTCTGGGAGCTGTTCTGGCCCGGGTTCCCCCTCGAGGGGCTGTACAAGTTCCGCGTGCACGGAGCCGACGGCGTCGTGACCGACCGGGCCGACCCGATGGCATTCGCCACTGAGGTGCCGCCGCACACCGCCTCGCGGGTCACGCGCAGCGAGTACACCTGGGAAGACGCCGACTGGATGACGGAGCGCGCGCAGCGCAACCCGGTGTTCGAGCCGATGAGCACTTACGAGGTCCACCTGGGTTCGTGGCGTCCAGGTCTGAACTATCGGCAGTTGGCCCGTGAGCTCACCGATTACGTGGTGGACCACGGGTTCACCCACGTCGAGCTGCTGCCGGTCGCCGAGCACCCCTTCGCCGGATCGTGGGGCTACCAGGTGACGTCGTACTACGCGCCGACGTCCCGATTCGGGACACCGGACGAATTTCGGGCCCTGGTCGACGCCTTGCACCAGGCCGGCATCGGCGTGCTGGTCGACTGGGTGCCAGCGCACTTCCCCAAGGACGCTTGGGCACTGGGCCGCTTTGACGGCACGCCGCTCTACGAGCACTCGGACCCCGAGCGGGGCGAGCAACTCGATTGGGGCACTTACGTGTTCGACTTCGGCCGTCGGGAGGTCCGGAACTTCCTGGTGGCCAACGCGCTGTTTTGGCTCGAAGAGTTCCACGTCGACGGCCTACGGGTGGACGCGGTCGCCTCGATGCTCTACCTGGATTATTCGCGCCCAGAAGGCGGCTGGACCCCGAACATCTACGGTGGGCGGGAGAACCTGGAGGCCGTGCAGTTCCTGCAGGAGATGAACGCCACGGTGCACAAGACCGCCCCGGGCATCGTCACCATCGCCGAGGAGTCAACCTCATGGCCAGGTGTGACGCGCCCGACAAGCCTTGGCGGCCTGGGATTTTCGATGAAGTGGAACATGGGGTGGATGCACGACACGCTTGACTACATCAGCCGCGATCCGATCTACCGCAGCTTCCACCATCACGAGATGACGTTCTCGATGCTGTATGCGTTCAGCGAGAACTATGTGCTGCCGATCAGCCATGACGAGGTGGTCCACGGCAAGGGCACGTTGTGGGGCCGGATGCCGGGCAACAACCACGTCAAGGCGGCCGGGCTGCGCAGCCTGCTGGCCTACCAGTGGGCGCACCCCGGCAAGCAATTGCTGTTCATGGGACAGGAATTCGGGCAGCGTGCCGAGTGGTCGGAGGAGCGCGGCCTGGATTGGTGGCAGCTCGACGAGCAAGGGTTCTCCAACGGGATTCTGCGCCTGATCGGCGACATCAACGGCGTCTACCGCAGTCACCCGGCGCTGTGGAGCCAGGACACCGTGCCCGACGGATATTCCTGGATCGACGCCAACGATTCCGGCAACAACGTGTTGAGCTTCCTGCGTTACGGCAAGGACGGCTCGGTGATGGCGTGCGTGTTCAACTTCGCGGGCGCCGAGCACGGTGGATACCGACTGGGTCTGCCATTGGCGGGGCGCTGGCGCGAGGTGCTCAACACCGACGCGACGGTCTACAACGGTTCGGGTATCGGCAATATGGGCGGCGTCGACGCCACCGAAGACCCGTGGCATGGCCGGCCGGCCTCGGCACTGTTGGTGCTGCCGCCCACGTCGGCGCTGTGGCTGGAACCCGAGTAACGGCCGCGTCAGTACAGCGCGTTGGCGAGATTACGCCGTCCGGCGACAACCTCGGGATCGGCGGGGTCGAAGAGCTCGAAGAGCTCGACCAGCCGGGTGCGCACCAGGGTGCGATCGTCGCCGGATGTGCTGCGAATTAAGGCAATCAGGCGGTCAAAGGCGGCCCCGACGTCCTGATTGAGGATCTGCACGTCGGCCGCCGCGAGGGCGGCTTGAATGTCGCCGGGTGCGGCGTCGGCAGCGGCGACGGCGTCCGGGCGCTGCGCGGTTGCGCGCGTGAGGAACTCGATCTGCCGAATCGCCCCCTTGGCTTCGGCGTTGGCCGGGTTGGCGTCCAGGATCGTCTGATACGACGCCTTGGCCGCTTCGAAGTCGCCGTCCTCTAGCTGTTGGCGGGCCGCGGCCAGCTCGGGGTCGACGGCGTCCGCCTCACCGGAACCCGTTGAGCCCTTGAGCTTTCCGGCGGTCGCCGAGAGAATCTGGTCCAACCAGCCGCGCAACTGCTCCGCCGGCTGCATTCCCTGGAAACTCGATATCGGCTGACCGGCGGCCAGCGCCACGACGGTGGGAACGGCGTCGACGCCGAATATCTGCGCGACCCTGGGCGCGACGTCGACGTTGACCGTCGTCAGCGACCACTTGCCATTGTCCTGCGCGGCCAGGCCGGCGAACGTGTCGAGCAGCTGGACGCACGCGTCGCTGCGCGGTGACCACAGCAGCACGACGACGGGCACTTCCTCGGACCGCAGCAGCACCTCGGCTTCGAAGTTGGCCTCGGTGACCGCGATGATCCCGCGGTCACCCTCGGCGCCCGTCGGCGCCGACCCGGCGGGAGGGCCGCCCGCCGGCTGGGGCCGTTGCTTGAGACCGGAGAGATCGACCGCACCAGCCAGGGCGGGGCCGATAGAGGGTCGCGGACGCGTCACGCCGTCAAGTTTGTCATGCGCCCGGGCCGCCCCTCCACTCGGTCACGGCGCGGTCAGGCAGCGCCACGACGGTGCGAAAGCGCGTCGAGCAGGGTCGTGAATGGCAAATATGACGAAGATCACAATTTGTCGTCGGCGCGTCGTGCCAGCAACGTCGGCGCAAGCCCCTTGGAGCCGGCTAACCCGCGCGCAGAATCAGGGCGTCGCCCTGCCCGCCGGCCCCGCACAGCGCCGCGACCGCGTATCCGGAGCCGCGTCGGGACAACTCCAGGGCGGCATGCAGCGTGATCCGCGCTCCCGACATTCCGATGGGGTGGCCCACGGCGATCGCGCCGCCGTTGACGTTGACGAGATCGGGATTCACGCCCAGCTCACGAGTCGACGCGAGCGCCACCGCGGAAAACGCCTCGTTGATCTCGATGACATCGAGCTGGTCCACCGAGATGCCCTCACGAGCGATCGCCTTCTTGATCGCGTTGGCCGGCTGCGACTGCAGGGTGGAGTCCGGTCCGGCCACCACGCCGTGCGCGCCGATCTCGGCCAGCCAGCTCAGCCCCAGCTCTTGGGCCTTGGCCTTGCTCATCACCACCACCGCGGCCGCGCCGTCGGAGATCTGGGAGGCCGAACCGGCGGTGATGGTGCCATCGCGGCGAAATGCCGGCTTGAGGCCGGCCAACGACTCGGCGGTGGTGTTGGCGCGAATCCCCTCGTCCTCGGTGAACTGCAGCGGATCACCTTTGCGCTGCGGGATGTTGACCGGCACCACCTCGTCGGTGAAGACGCCGTCCTTCCACGCCGCGGCCGCCTTCTGGTGCGACCGTGCAGCGAACTCGTCCTGCTCCTGCCGGGTGAATTTGTCGACGTCGTTGCGCTGCTCGGTGAGAGCGCCCATCGGCTGGTCGGTGAACACGTCGTGCAGGCCGTCGTAGGCCATGTGGTCGAGCACCGTCACGTCGCCGTACTTGTAGCCCGAGCGGCTGTCCATCAGCAGGTGAGGCGCTTTGGTCATGGATTCCTGGCCGCCGGCCACCACCACGTCGAATTCCCCGGCGCGGATGAGCTGGTCAGCCAGCGCGATGGAGTCGATCCCGGACAGACACATCTTGTTGATGGTCAGCGCCGGAACATCCCAGCCGATGCCCGCGGCCACGGCCGCCTGGCGGGCCGGCATCTGACCGGCTCCGGCCGTCAGAACCTGGCCCATAATCACGTAGTCGACCGCGGATGCCGGAACCTTGGCCTTTTCCAGCGCTCCCGCGATCGCGATGGCCCCCAGATCGCTGGCGGAAAAATCCTTCAGCGAACCCATCAACTTGCCGATGGGTGTCCGTGCTCCAGCAACGATCACCGACGTCGTCATGACTGTCTCCTAAGGCCTGCTAGGCGCCCCCTCGATGGCCGTTTCGGCCTCCCGGAGAAGCGCAATCTTTGCCGCCAGGTTACCGTTATGTGATGACGACCGATCAAGTTGACGCCCGTCAGATCCTGGCCACCTCACTGGTGACGGCGATCGATCACGTCGGCATCGCAGTCGCCGACCTGGACGCCGCCATCGCCTGGTACCACGACACCCTCGGGATGATCCTGGTGCACGAGGAAGTCAACGAGGAGCAGGGAATCCGCGAAGCCATGCTGGCTGTGCGCGGCGCCCCGGCGGGCACAGCGCAGATTCAGTTGATGGCCCCGATCGACGAGTCCTCGACGATCGCGAAGTTCCTCGACAAGCGCGGTCCGGGCCTCCAGCAGATGGCCGTTCGGGTCAGTGACCTCGACACCTTTTCCGAACAGCTCCGCGAGCAAGGCGTGCGCCTGATCTACGACGCACCCCGGCGCGGTACGGCAAACTCCCGGATGAACTTCATCCACCCCAAGGACGGCGGCGGCGTTCTCATCGAACTCGTCGAATCGGCCGCCTGAGACTTCGATAGTCACGACCACTTCCTGGTTGGACCGCGGGTAGCCCGGTGCGCCCAACATGGCGTGTGCCAGTGCCGGCGGTCGTCGATTTGCCCCGGGCCTGTGCCGAGCATCGAATCGATCGGCCATACCACCAGATGTGCTGAGCCGGAGCGTATTTCGTGATCGCAGCCGGGACACCTATAGGTTTTGACCGCACGGGCCGCCGGGACGGGACGGACTTCGTACTCGTGGCCATCGGGCCCGAGCTCCACCCGGCGCAGTGCCGGCGGCGGCGCCAGCGGCCGCTGCCGACGTGGCGGGGTAGGGCGCCGAGCCATGGACTCAGTCTAGTGCGACTCGTCAGAACAGCCGGTATTCGTCGCTGTCCATCCCGCGCATCTTGTCGTAATCCAATGTCAGACAACGGATGCCGCGGTCGGTGGCCAGTGTGCGGGCCTGCGGCTTGATCTGCTGGGCGGC
Organism: Mycobacterium sp. 852002-51971_SCH5477799-a; assembly: GCF_001667145.1. GTDB lineage: Bacteria > Actinomycetota > Actinomycetes > Mycobacteriales > Mycobacteriaceae > Mycobacterium. The sequence continues at coordinate 105,780 of NZ_LZIF01000086.1, read as the reverse complement.
GAACACCCCTTTTACCGGCGCGAGCACCGTGTCGCGGTTGAGCAGGTCCAGGTACCGGGTGAGCTGTTCGACACCGTCGATCTCGCCGCGACGCTTGATCTCCACCGCAACCGAACCGCCGCGTTCGTCACGACAGAGCAGATCGACCGGGCCGATGGCCGTCATGTACTCGCGGCGAACGAGCGTGTATCCCTCGCCCAGCAGTTGCACGTGCTCGGCGAGCAGCGCCTGCAGGTGCGCCTCGACGCCATCCTTGACCAACCCGGGATCGACGCCAAGCTCGTGGCTGGAGTCGTGTTCGATCTCCTCGACGGTGATGCGCAATTGTTCGCCCGCTTTGTTTTCAACCACCCATACCGGGGCCTGATCACCGGTCTCTTCCGTCACCCAGCATGGCGGGCTCATCCAATTCAGTGGCTTGTAGGCGCGGTCATCGGCATGCACACTGACCGATCCATCGGCCTTGAATAGCAGCAACCTGCGGGCGGATGGCAGATGCGCGGTGAGCCTGCCGACGTAGTCAACCGTGCATTGAGCGATCACTAGACGCACCCGACTCACCTTAGAGCCTGGCCGAAGACATAGGCTGACGCCACCATGTTGGCCAACCAGAACATTGCAAAACGCCTGGGCAGGGTGCTCGAAAGGGTCACCCGGCAGAGTGGCCGGCTGCCAGAAACCCCGGCGTACGGCTCCTTGTTGCTGGGCCGGGTGTCGGAAAGCCAGGGGCGGCGCCGCATCCGCATTCAGGTCATCATGACGGTGCTCGTCCTGGGAGCCAACCTGATCGGGATCGGCGTCGCGTTGCTCATCGTGACGGTCGCCATTCCGCAACCGAGCGTGTTCGACGACGCGCCGGCGTGGATCACCTGGGCGGCTTCACCGGCGTACATCGCCCTCGCCCTGGCCGTGGGCACCTATTGGATCACCCGCCGGACCGTCATCGCGCTGCGCTGGGCGATCGAGGAGCGCGCTCCCAGCCCACAGGATGAACGCAATACGTTCCTCGCGCCCTGGCGGATCGCCGTCTTCGACCTCGTCCTGTGGGGCATCGGCGCGGTGGTGTTGACGACGCTCTTCGGCATGGCCAACACGCTGTTCATCCCGCGCTTCCTGGTGGCGGTCACCATCTGCGGCGTCCTGGTCGCCACCGGCAGCTACCTGCTCGCCGAGTTCGCGCTGCGGCCGGTGGCGGCCCAGGCGCTCGAGGCGGGACCGCCGCCGCGCCGGTTGGCGGCGGGCCTGATGGGCCGAACCATGATGGTCTGGTTCGTCGGCTCGGGCATGCCCGTCCTCGGCATCGCCTTCCTGGCGAGCTTCCAGATCATGATGCGCAACCTGACCGAGACGCAGTTCGCGGTCGGCGTGCTGATCGTGTCGATCGCCACACTCATCTTCGGCTGCGTCTTGATGTGGATCCTCGCGTGGCTCACCGCGACCCCGGTACGAGTCGTTCGCGACGCGCTGCGGCGCGTCGAGCGGGGAAACCTTCGCGGCGACCTGGTGGTGTTCGATGGAACCGAACTCGGTGAGTTGCAACGCGGTTTCAACGCGATGGTCGACGGCTTGCGCGAACGCGAACGCGTCCGCGACCTTTTCGGCCGGCATGTCGGTCGCGAAGTCGCCCTGGCCGCTGAGCGTGAACGGCCGAAGCTGGGCGGCGAGGAACGCCACGTCGCGGTCGTATTCATCGATATCATCGGATCCACGCAATTGGTGACGAACCGCCCGCCGGCCGAAGTCGTCAGTGTGCTCAACCGATTTTTCGCCATCGTCGTCGAAGAGGTGGATCGACATTGCGGGCTGGTCAACAAGTTTGAAGGCGATGCGTCGCTGGCCATCTTCGGAGCACCGAACCGCCTGGACAGCCCGGAGGACGCGGCGCTCGCCGCCGCCCGCTGCATTACCAAGCGACTGGCCGAGGAAATGTCTGAGCTGTCGGCCGGCATCGGCGTGGCGGCGGGTCGTGCCGTCGCCGGAAACGTCGGAGCCAGAGAGCGTTTTGAATACACCGTGATCGGTGAGCCGGTCAACGAGGCGGCCCGCCTGTGCGAGCTTGCCAAGTCGCACTCGAGCCGGCTTCTCGCGACGGCCGACGCCGTCGAGGGCGCAAGCGAAAATGAGCGGGCGCGTTGGTCGATGGGCGATACCGTGACCCTGCGCGGGCATGAGCGCCCCTGTCAGCTGGCGTCGCCGGTCGACTCGTGAATGCCCGGTTTCGAGCCGAAGTCAGCGCAGCGACAACTGCCTGACCTCCGCTCCAACGCTTCGGGTAACCGCGGCGAGGACGAGCGGTCTCGCGGCCGAGTCGGGCGGTTTGGCCACACCGGTATCCAGGGCGCACATGCCTTGGCTACGGCTACGTGCGTCCGTCGCCCTCGGTCATCGGGACCCCAACCGCTATCTGGCCCTGGCGACTGGGGACACCTTCCACGACGATGTCGCTTTTCCGCCAGTTTTGTCGGTGGGCGGGTGTAAACCTGGAAACGTGCACGACGATTTCGAACGTTGTTACCGGGCCGTCCAGTCCAAGGACGCCCGGTTCGACGGATGGTTCGTCACCGCAGTGCTGACCACCCGCATCTACTGCCGGCCCAGCTGCCCGGTACGGCCACCGTTCGCGCGTAACGTGCGGTTCTACCCGACGGCGGCGGCCGCTCAGCGAGCGGGCTTTCGAGCATGCAAGCGATGCCGCCCCGACGCGTCCCCGGGGTCGCCGGAGTGGAATGTGCGCGGTGACGTCGTGGCACGAACGATGCGCCTGATCGCCGACGGGACGGTGGACCGCGAAGGGGTCGGTGGTCTGGCCGCGCACCTCGGTTACACCACGCGGCAGCTGGAGCGGCTGTTACAGGCCGAGGTCGGGGCCGGCCCGCTCGCGCTGGCCCGCGCGCAACGGGCTCAGACCGCCCGGGTACTGATCGAAACCACGGACCTGCCCTTCGGCGATGTCGCCTTCGCCGCGGGATTTTCCAGCATCCGTCAGTTCAACGACACCGTGCGTTCCGTCTTCGAGAACACACCGCGCGCGCTGCGCCAGCGTGCGGCAACCCGCTCCGGCTCGACCCCGAATTCCCCTGGCACCGTGTGCCTTCGGCTCCCGGCGCGCACGCCGTTCGGCTACGGCGGTGTCTTCGGTCATCTGGCGGCGAGCACGGTGCCCGGTTGCGAGGAAGTCCGCGATGGTGCCTACCGACGCAGTCTGCGCCTTCCGTTTGGCAACGCCATCGTCACCCTGACGCCCGCCGTCGATCATGTCCGGTGCGTGCTCGTGCTCGACGACTTTCGTGATCTGACAACGGCTATCGCGCGCTGCCGGCGGCTGCTGGACCTCGATGCCGACCCGGACGCGGTGGACGAGGCCCTAAGCGACGACGCCGAATTGTGCGCCGTTGTCGCCAAGGCGCCGGGGCAGCGGATCCCGCGCACGGTTGACGAGGCCGAACTGGCGGTGCGCGCGGTGCTTGGCCAGCAGGTGTCCACCAAGGCAGCGAGCACCCATGCGAGCCGGCTGGTCGCCGCCTACGGGCAGCCGATCAACGATCCCGAGGGGACGTTGACCCACACCTTCCCTTCCGTCGAGCAGCTCGCGGATATCGATCCCACCCACCTGGCGGTGCCCCGAGCCCGGCAACGGACGCTGAATGCTTTGGTCGCCGGCCTCGCCGCCGGAAGTGTCGAGCTGAGCACCGGATGCGATTGGCAAAGCGCCCGAACGCAATTGCTGGCCCTGCCCGGTGTCGGCCCATGGACCGCGGAAGTGATAGCGATGCGCGGCCTCGGCGACCCCGACGCGTTCCCCGCCAGTGATCTGGGCCTGCGCCTGGCCGCCAAACAGCTGGGCCTGCCGTCCGACGAACGCTCGCTCGTCGCGCGGAGTGCGCGGTGGCGACCCTGGCGTTCCTATGCCACGCAATACCTTTGGACCACTCTCGAACATCCGGTCAACCAATGGCCGCCACAGGAGGTCGCATGATCGAGTACCGCACCATCGACAGCCCGATCGGACTGCTGACCCTGGCCGGTCGTGGCTCGGTGCTGACGAATCTTCGCATGGTCGACCAGACCTATGAGCCGAGCCGAGCCGACTGGTCGCCGAACCCGCAGGCGTTCGGCGAGGCCGTCGAGCAACTCGGCGCGTATTTCGCCGGCGAGCGCACCGACTTCGACTTCGAATTCGACCTGCGCGGCTCCGAGTTTCAGCGCAGGGTATGGCAGGCACTGCTGACCATTCCGTATGGGCAGACGCGATCCTATGGCCAGATCGCCGATCAGATCGGCGCTCGCGGATCCGCTCGCGCGGTCGGTCTGGCCAACGGACACAACCCGATCGCGATCGTCGTTCCGTGTCACCGGGTCATCGGCGCCAATGGCCGACTTACCGGCTACGGCGGCGGACTCGACCGAAAACGAACGCTTCTCGATATGGAGCGGAGCCACACGACCGTCCATGCGGAATTAACGCTGTTCGATTAGGAATTCGCATTAATCTGCGAATGCAAAAACACCCCCGCTGCCGGGGGTGTTTTTGTGTATGTTCGGCGGTGTCCTACTTTTCCACCCGTATGGGCAGTATCATCGGCGCTGACAGGCTTAGCTTCCGGGTTCGGAATGGGACCGGGCGTTTCCCTGTCGCTGTGGCCGCCGTAACTCTATTTAAATTTGTTTGGTGGGGGGTGTGGCGTTACACGACATTGCTGTCGTGAACTGGATTGTGGTTGCGATTGCGTGTTGGTAAGTTTTCGGCCGGTTAGTGCCAGTTCCCTGCACCCATTACTGGGCTTCCAGGTCTGGCCTATCGATCCCGTAGTCTGCGGGGGGCCTTATCCCTCTAAAAGGGTGAGAAACCTGATCTTGGAGAAGGTTTCCCGCTTAGATGCTTTCAGCGGTTATCCTGTCCGAACGTGGCTATCCAGCCGTGCCCCTGGTGGGACAACTGGTATACCAGAGGTTCGTCCGTCCCGGTCCTCTCGTACTAGGGACAGGTTTCCTCAAGTTTCTGACGCGCGCGGCGGATAGAGACCGAACTGTCTCACGACGTTCTAAACCCAGCTCGCGTGCCGCTTTAATGGGCGAACAGCCCAACCCTTGGGACCTGCTCCAGCCCCAGGATGCGACGAGCCGACATCGAGGTGCCAAACCATCCCGTCGATATGGACTCTTGGGGAAGATCAGCCTGTTATCCCCGGGGTACCTTTTATCCGTTGAGCGACACCCCTTCCACTCAGAGGTGCCGGATCACTAGTCCCGACTTTCGTCCCTGCTTGACTTGTAGGTCTCGCAGTCAAGCTCCCTTGTGCACTTACACTCAACACCTGATTGCCGTCCAGGTTGAGGGAACCTTTGGGCGCCTCCGTTACATTTTAGGAGGCAACCGCCCCAGTTAAACTACCCGCCAGGCACTGTCCGTGAACCCGATAAGGGTTCGACGTTAGGTGTCCAATACGATCAGAGTGGTATTTCAACAACGACTCCATACAAACTGGCGTCTGTACTTCAAAGTCTCCCACCTATCCTACACAAACCGTACCGAACACCAATACCAAGTTGTAGTGAAGGTCCCGGGGTCTTTTCGTCCTGCCGCGCGTAACGAGCATCTTTACTCGTAGTGCAATTTCGCCGAGTCTATGGTTGAGACAGTTGGGAAGTCGTTACGCCATTCGTGCAGGTCGGAACTTACCCGACAAGGAATTTCGCTACCTTAGGATGGTTATAGTTACCACCGCCGTTTACTGGGGCTTAAATTCTCCGCTTCACCTTACGGTTAACGGGTCCTCTTAACCTTCCAGCACCGGGCAGGCGTCAGTCCGTATACATCGTCTTGCGACTTCGCACGGACCTGTGTTTTTAGTAAACAGTCGCTACCCACTGGTTTCTGCGGCCGAATCCCGCTCCCACCGCAAGGGTGTTCACGGTATTCCGGCCCCCCTTCTCCCGAAGTTACGGGGGCATTTTGCCGAGTTCCTTAACCATAGTTATCTCGTACGCCTTGGTATTCTCTACCTGACCACCTGTGTTGGTTTGGGGTACGGGCCGTGTATGTGCTCGCTAGAGGCTTTTCTTGGCAGCAGAGGATCACCGAATTCGCCTCAATCGGCTATGCATCACCTCTCAGGATCAATGAGCGACGGATTTGCCTATCGCTCTCCCTACAGGCTTGCCCCAGTATTACCACTGACTGGTACGGCTACCTTCCTGCGTCACCCCATCGCTTGACTACTACCAGCGAAGGTCCCACGCAGCCCCGAAACTCCATGCCCCCGAAGGGGAATGGTCGATCCGGTTTTGGGTGGTTAGTACCGCTGATTCATCAGGGACGCCTATACACGGGTACGGGAATATCAACCCGTTGTCCATCGACTACGCCTGTCGGCCTCGCCTTAGGTCCCGACTCACCCTGGGCGGACTGGCCTGGCCCAGGAACCCTTGGTCTTACGGCGGGCAAGGTTCTCACTTGCCTTATCGCTACTCATGCCTGCATTCTCACTCCCCCACCCTCCACCACCGGTTACCCGGAGGCTTCGCTGAATGGGGGACGCTCCCCTACCCACATCCACGTAAACGTGAATGTGCCGCGGCTTCGGCGGTGTGCTTGAGCCCCGCTACATTATCGGCGCATAATCACTTGACCAGTGAGCTATTACGCACTCTTTCAAGGGTGGCTGCTTCTAAGCCAACCTCCTGGTTGTCTCTGCGACTACACATCCTTTTCCACTTAGCACACGCTTAGGGGCCTTAGCCGGCGATCTGGGCTGTTTCCCTCTCGACGCACGGAGCTTATCCCCCGCCGTCTCACTGCCACGCTTTACACCACGGCATTCGGAGTTTGGCTGACGTCAGTAACCTAGTAGCGCCGATCGGCCATCCAGTAGCTCTACCTCCGTGGTGAACCACGCAACGCTGCACCTAAATGCATTTCGGGGAGAACCAGCTATCACGGAGTTTGATTGGCCTTTCACCCCTACCCACAGCTCATCCCCTCAGTCTTCAACCTAAGTGGGTTCGGGCCTCCACGCGGTCTTACCCGCGCTTCACCCTGGCCATGGGTAGATCACTCCGCTTCGGGTCCAGAACACGCCACTACACCCCAAAGGGGATGCGCCCTATTCAGACTCGCTTTCGCTGCGGCTACCCCGCACGGGTTAACCTCGCGACGTGTCCCTGACTCGCAGGCTCATTCTTCAAAAGGCACGCCATCACCCCACGAGGAGGCTTTGACGGATTGTAGGCACACGGTTTCAGGTACTATTTCACTCCCCTCCCGGGGTACTTTTCACCATTCCCTCACGGTACTAATCCGCTATCGGTCATCGAGAAGTATTTAGGCTTACCGGGTGGTCCCGGCAGATTCACAGCAGATTCCACGGGCCCGCTGCTACTCGGGAACTGATACAAGGTAGGTGACGGGTTTTCGCGTACCGGGCTCTCACCGTCTACGGCAGGCCATCCCAGGCCATTTCCGCTAACCACGACACTTTCTGACTACCCCTCAGCCAGGTAGAGCTGAGACATATCACTCCCACAACACCGCGCGCACAACCCCTACCCGGTTATACATGCGTGCGGTTTAGCCTGTTCCGCGTTCGCTCGCCACTACTGACGGAATCACAATTGTTTTCTTCTCCTACGGGTACTGAGATGTTTCACTTCCCCGCGTTACCTCCCGCACCCTATATATTCAGATACGGGTAACACGACATCACTCGTGCTGGGTTTCCCCATTCGGAAATCCTCGGATCAATGCTTGGTTGACAGCTCCCCGAGGCATATCGCAGCCTCCCACGTCCTTCATCGGCTCTCGATGCCAAGGCATCCACCATGCGCCCTTAAACACTTACTTACACACAAGAGTTAAAAAAGAAATTACACATTTCGATGAACACGCCGGCCCCGAAGGACTGCGCGTTCATCTAGATGCTCGCAACCACTATCCAATACTCAAACACCACACCCCACCACCAAGATGGAGGGACTCCACACGGATCGACCGAGTGTTGTCTCAGGGCCCAATAGTGTGTCTGGCAATCATTTGCTGTTGTGCACCCGGTTTTCGTCCACTACAGACGAGAACCCCTCACGGCTCGCACCCCACCAATTGGGATGCTTTTCGTGGTGCTCCTTAGAAAGGAGGTGATCCAGCCGCACCTTCCGGTACGGCTACCTTGTTACGACTTCGTCCCAATCGCCGATCCCACCTTCGACAGCTCCCTCCAAAAGGTTAGGCCACTGGCTTCGGGTGTTACCGACTTTCATGACGTGACGGGCGGTGTGTACAAGGCCCGGGAACGTATTCACCGCAGCGTTGCTGATCTGCGATTACTAGCGACTCCGACTTCATGGGGTCGAGTTGCAGACCCCAATCCGAACTGAGACCGGCTTTAAAAGGATTCGCTTAACCTTACGGCATCGCAGCCCTTTGTACCGGCCATTGTAGCATGTGTGAAGCCCTGGACATAAGGGGCATGATGACTTGACGTCATCCCCACCTTCCTCCGAGTTGACCCCGGCAGTCTCTCACGAGTCCCCGGCATTACCCGCTGGCAACATGAGACAAGGGTTGCGCTCGTTGCGGGACTTAACCCAACATCTCACGACACGAGCTGACGACAGCCATGCACCACCTGCACACAGGCCACAAGGGAACGCCTATCTCTAGACGCGTCCTGTGCATGTCAAACCCAGGTAAGGTTCTTCGCGTTGCATCGAATTAATCCACATGCTCCGCCGCTTGTGCGGGCCCCCGTCAATTCCTTTGAGTTTTAGCCTTGCGGCCGTACTCCCCAGGCGGGGTACTTAATGCGTTAGCTACGGCACGGATCCCAAGGAAGGAAACCCACACCTAGTACCCACCGTTTACGGCGTGGACTACCAGGGTATCTAATCCTGTTCGCTCCCCACGCTTTCGCTCCTCAGCGTCAGTTACTGCCCAGAGACCCGCCTTCGCCACCGGTGTTCCTCCTGATATCTGCGCATTCCACCGCTACACCAGGAATTCCAGTCTCCCCTGCAGTACTCTAGTCTGCCCGTATCGCCCGCACGCTCACAGTTAAGCCGTGAGATTTCACGAACAACGCGACAAACCACCTACGAGCTCTTTACGCCCAGTAATTCCGGACAACGCTCGCACCCTACGTATTACCGCGGCTGCTGGCACGTAGTTGGCCGGTGCTTCTTCTCCACCTACCGTCAATCCGAGAAAACCCGGACCTTCGTCGATGGTGAAAGAGGTTTACAACCCGAAGGCCGTCATCCCCCACGCGGCGTCGCTGCATCAGGCTTGCGCCCATTGTGCAATATTCCCCACTGCTGCCTCCCGTAGGAGTCTGGGCCGTATCTCAGTCCCAGTGTGGCCGGACACCCTCTCAGGCCGGCTACCCGTCGTCGCCTTGGTAGGCCATCACCCCACCAACAAGCTGATAGGCCGCGGGCCCATCCCACACCGCAAAAGCTTTCCACCAAAAGACATGCGTCTAAAGGTCCTATCCGGTATTAGACCCAGTTTCCCAGGCTTATCCCGAAGTGCAGGGCAGATTGCCCACGTGTTACTCACCCGTTCGCCACTCGAGTACCTCCGAAGAGGCCTTTCCGTTCGACTTGCATGTGTTAAGCACGCCGCCAGCGTTCGTCCTGAGCCAGGATCAAACTCTCCAAACAAAAACTCCCCGCAGAACGAGGTGAATTCACAATCAGAGAAAATCTGACCTAACAAAAAGACACCAAATAACTGGCATCAAAATTACGACCATACCCACACACGGGGGGTGTTAGGTATGGCCAAAAAAACAACAACAAATAATAAACACCAAACACACTATTGAGTTCTCAAACAACACTTGTTTCGCCCGTTTTGGGGCAACCCTGCCAGCTTAATACAGGCCCGGCAGGTTAGTCAACTCCCAGTTTTGATCTTCTAGAGACCGTGTCGGGAGCAGCCGTGCCAGGCTAGTACCAATCCAGCGAGGGGTCAAGGCCCCGCTTTCGTCCACCTTCGCGTAGGTGACCGCGCTTGTGGGGCACTGACTTTGGTTACTGTACCCGCTCGATCTCCGCTCCCAAAATCGCCAGGTTTTCCACGAACAGCGGGTAACCGCGATCGATGTGGAAGACGTCGTGGACCTCGGTGTCTCCGTCGGCGACAAGCCCGGCCAGCACAAGGCCGGCGCCCGCCCGAATGTCCGAACACCACACCGGTGCACTCGACAATTGCGGCAAGCCCCGAACGACGGCGTGATGCCCGTCGGTTCGGGCGTCGGCACCGAGGCGGATCATTTCTTCAACGAAACGAAAGCGAGCCTCGAATACGTTCTCGGTGATCATCGACGTGCCGTCCGCGATCGAGGCCAGGGCGATCGCCATCGGCTGCAGGTCGGTGGGAAATCCGGGGAACGGCAGGGTCGCCACATTGACGGCCTTTGGGCGCTCGTACTGCGCCACCCGGAAGCTGTAGTCGGTTTGCGTGACGGTAGCGCCGGCGTCGTGCAGCTTGTGCAGCACCACCTGCAGGTGGGCCGGGTCAATGCCCGTCACCGTGATGTCCCCGCGGGTTATCGCCGCAGCGATCCCCCAGGTGGCGGCGACGATGCGATCGCCGATCACCCGGTGCTCGGTCGGGTGCAGCTTCGGAACGCCGGTGATGGTCATCGTCGGCGAACCGGCGCCCTCGATCTGCGCGCCCATCTGGTTCAACATCGTGCAGAGATCCACGACGTCGGGCTCGCGCGCCGCATTGTGGATGGTGGTGACGCCCTCGGCCACGACCGCGGCCATCAGGATGTTCTCGGTGGCCCCCACCGAGGGAAACTCCAGCTCGATCTCCGCGCCGCGCAACGTATCGGCTTGTGCCACTACGCATCCGTGCTCGATGTTGCACTGCGCACCGAGTTGGCGCAGGCCGGCCTGATGCATGTCCAGCGGGCGTGATCCGATCGCATCGCCGCCCGGCAGCGCGACGCGGGCGCGCTTGCACCGGCCGACCAGCGGTCCCAGCACGCACACCGACGCGCGGAACTGTCGCACCGCGGCGAAGTCTGCGTCGTATTTCGGTTCGTCCGGAGAGGTTATTCGGGCGACATCGCCGTCCAATTCGACCGTTGCGCCCAGGCCGCGCAGCACCTCCGCCATCAGCGGCACATCCAGGATGTCCGGACAGTTGGTGATCGTGCTGGTGCCTTCGGCCAACAGCGTCGCGGCCATCAGCTTGAGAACGCTGTTCTTGGCGCCCCCTACTGCGACTTCGCCTGCCAACCGGTTACCGCCGGTCACCACGAATCGCTCAGCCACCCGCGTCAGTCTAGTGAAGCGGTATCGGCTTGTCAGTCGGCCGACCCACACCCGAGTACGGTTTGCTCATGGCTGTACACCTGACTCGCATCTACACACGAACCGGCGACGACGGCACGACGGGATTGAGCGACTTCTCCCGGGTTTCCAAGAACGATCCTCGGCTGGTGGCCTACGCCGATTGCGACGAAGCCAACGCGGCGATCGGCGTAGCCGTCGCCGTCGGTCAGCCGGACGAGAAGCTCGCCGGCGTATTGCGGCAGATCCAGAATGACTTGTTCGACGCCGGCGCGGATCTGTCGACGCCCGTCGTCGAGAACCCCGAGTATCCGCCGCTGCGCGTCACCCAGCCCTACATTGATCGGCTCGAGAAATGGTGTGACGCATACAACGAGCCGTTGCCGAAGCTGAATTCGTTTGTGCTGCCCGGTGGTTCGCCGTTGTCGGCGTTGCTGCACGTCGCCCGGACCGTCGTTCGTCGAGCCGAGCGCTCGGCGTGGGCGGCCGTCGATGCCGCGCCCGCGCAGGTCAACGTCCTGCCCGCGAAATATCTGAACCGCCTGTCGGATCTGCTTTTCATCCTGTCGCGCGTGGCCAACCCCGGCGGCGACGTGCTGTGGAAACCGGGTGGCGAGAATGCCGCCACGAGTTAGCCGGCGACCGTCTGCCCAACCGTTGACGGGGTCTACAGGCTGCGCCGACGGGAACGAGGTGACGGGCGCGACTCCAGCCAGGACAGGAACGCGGTCAACGCACCCTTGTCCAAGGCGATCTCGTAACCAGACCTGCGGTCCTGGGTCGTATCGCGCAGCTCGATGACGACGATCTCGTCGGTCATGATGTCGAACTCGTCGCCGCGCGGTGCCCGCCTCGACACGATCTCCACGCCTCGCCGGCTCAGCCGCCGGTCGGGCCACAACCGCAGACTCGAGAGTCGGTAAAACGCGGCTTCGCCACCGCGATAACGGATTACGCCATGCCTCCAGCCGTGGCCTCCGACCGCAGGAATGTCTCGCATGATCCCCGCCGTGCCGCCCTGGCGCAGCTTCCACAGCCGATAACTCAATGCGATTACGGCGCTCGCCAGCACGACGACGAGCACGACCATGCCGACCATGGGCGCGCTCATCGGCGATTAGTCGATCGCGCCGACGGCACGCAATCTCGCGCGCCCCTTGGCGGCGATGCGCGGGTCGTCAGACTCAGAAGCCTCTCTGGCGGCGCTCTCGTCGATCTCCGACTCGAACTCGGCGGATTCGGCGAGGATCGTCACCGACTCCTCGGTGACAGATAAGAATCCGCCGTCCACCGCGATCCGCAGATCGTCTTCGCCCTCTCTTTCGACGCGCACCATTGCGTCGTCGACCAACTGCGCCACCAGCGGGATGTGTCGCGGCAGGATGCCGATCTCACCGACGGTGGTGCGGGTGAACAGGAACGTTGCCTCACCCGACCAGATCTTTCGGTCGACGGCGACTATTTCGACGTTCAAATCCGCCATACCACAGAGCCTTTCGGAGCCTTTTCGCTCATGCCTCAGGAATCCAGTTTGGCGCCAAAGCTTTCGGCCTTCTTAGCCAGGTCATCGAGGCCACCGATCAAGAAGAACGCCTGCTCCGGGATGTGGTCGAAATCGCCCTTGGTCAGCCGGTCGAACGCCTCGATGGTCTCCTTCAGCGGCACCGTCGAGCCGGGCTGGCCGGTGAACTGCTCGGCCGCCATCATGTTCTGCGAGAGGAACCGCTCGATGCGCCGTGCGCGCTGCACGAGCTGCTTGTCCTCTTCCGAGAGCTCGTCGATACCAAGGATCGCGATGATGTCCTGAAGATCCTTATACCGCTGCAGGATTCGGATGACTTCCTGGGCCACCCGATAGTGCTCGTCGCCGACAACACTCGGGTCCAGGATGGTCGAGCTCGACGCGAGCGGGTCCACGGCGGGGAAGATGCCCTTGGAGAACACATTTCGAGACAGCTCGGTGGTGGCGTCCAGGTGCGCGAATGTCGTTGCCGGCGCCGGGTCGGTGTAGTCGTCGGCGGGCACATAGACGGCCTGCATCGACGTGATCGACTTGCCTCGCGTCGAGGTGATGCGCTCCTGCAGCTCGCCCATCTCGTCGGCCAGCGTCGGCTGGTAGCCCACCGCGGACGGCATACGACCGAGCAGCGTCGAAACCTCCGAACCGGCCTGGGTGAATCGGAAGATGTTGTCGATGAACAACAGCACATCCTGGCCGGCCTCGTCGCGGAACCACTCGGCCATGGTCAGCGCGGACAACGCCACCCGCATACGGGTGCCGGGCGGCTCGTCCATCTGACCGAACACCAGCGCGGTGTCCTTGAGCACGTCGGCTTCCTTCAGCTCGACCCACAGGTCGTTGCCCTCACGGGTGCGCTCCCCCACGCCGGCGAAAACTGAAGTACCACCGAAGTTTCGGGCGATACGGTTGATCATCTCCTGGATCAGCACCGTCTTGCCGACGCCGGCACCACCGAACAGCGCGATCTTGCCACCGCGCACGTACGGAGTGAGCAGGTCGACGACCTTGAGGCCGGTCTCCAGCATTTCCGTGCGGGGCTCGAGCTCTTCGAACGGCGGCGGCTTGCGGTGAATCGACCAGTGGTCGAACTCCTCGCCGTACCCGGGCTTATCCAGGCAGTCGCCCAGGGCGTTGAAGACGTGACCCTTGACGCCCTCGCCGACCGGCACCGAGATCGACTTGCCGGAGTCAGTGACCTCAACACCACGCACCAAGCCGTCGGTGGGCTGCAGCGAGATGGCACGAACGAGGTGGTCGCCCAAGTGCTGCGCAACCTCGAGTGTCAGGGTCTTCTTGAGCTCCTCAAAGGTGATCTCCGCGTTGAGCGCGTTGAACAGCTCGGGTACCGAGCCGCGCGGGAACTCGACGTCGACGACGGGGCCGGTCACCCGTACGATGCGGCCGCTGGTGTCGCCGTTGGTCGACTTCTTGTCGGTCTTCTCGGTGCTTTTAGTAGTAGCAGCCATATTTTTCTTCTTCCTCGTGTGCTACTGAGCGTCGGCGAGCGCGTTTGCGCCGCCGACGATTTCGCTGATCTCTTGGGTGATCTGGGCCTGCCGCTCGCGGTTTGCCATCAACGTCAACTCTTTGATCAGGTCGTCGGCGTTGTCGGTCGCCGACTTCATTGCTCGTTGACGCGACGCCAGCTCCGATGCCGCCGACTCGAGCAACGCGGCGTACACCCGGGTCGTCACATACCGCGGCAACAACGCATCGAAAAGCGTTGTGGCGTCTGGTTCGAACGAGTAGAGCGTGTGGAGTTCGTCGGTGTCCTCGACGTATTCCATGACCAGCGGAGCGATGCGGTGGGCCACCGCGGCTTGGGACATCATCGACTTGAACTCCGAGTACACGATGTGCAGTTCGTCGACGCCCTGGTCGTCCTGTGACTCGTCATCGCCGGCCCCGGCCATGAAACTGTCGACCAACGTGGACGCGATCTCCCGAGCGTTTTCCACCTGCGGCTGCTCGGAAAAACCCGTCCAGGATTCAGTGATGTCCCAGTTGCGGAACTTGAAGTAGTTCTGCGCCTTTCGGCCCACCGTGTAGACGACGGGTGTCTTGCCTTCCTCTCGCAGCAGGGAGAACAATTCCTCCGAGCGGCGGAAGATGCTCGAGTTGTACGCGCCGCACAGACCACGGTCCGAGGACACGACCAGGACGCCGGCGCGCTTCGGCTCCTCTCGTTCGACCAAGAGTGGATGGTCCAATGCCGCTTCGGAGGACAGCGTCGTGAGCATCGAGGTGATCTGGAATGCGTAAGGCCGGGCGGATTCCAGCCGAGCCTGCGCCTTGCCGATGCGCGAGGTCGCGATCATCTCCTGGGCCTTGGTGATCTTCTTGATCGACCCCGCCGAACGAATCCGGCCGCGTAATTCGCGAAGTGTTGCCGCCATCGGTAGCTACTTCTTGTCCTTGCCGGAGGCCTTGGCGGATTCCTTCTTGGTGTCCTTGGACCCCTTTGTGTCCTTTGGCTTTTCCTTCTTGACCCGTACGGACTCTTTTTCCAGATCCTCTTCGTCCAAGGCCTCGACGTGCTCGTCAGGCACCACCGATCCGCCGCCCGTGGCCGCGAACCCCTTCTTGAAGTTGTTGATGATGTCGGTGAGCTGGTTCTCGCCTTCCTCGGAGAGCTTCCCGCTGTCGCGCACACCACTGAGGAACTTTTCCTCCGAAGCTCGCATGTGGTCGAGCAGCTCGGTCTCGAAACGCCGAACGTCCTCGACCGGCACGGAGTCCAGGTGACCGCCGGTGCCCAAGAAGATCGAAACCACTTGCTCCTCAACGGGCATGGGCTGGTACTGCGGTTGCTTCAAAAGTTCGACCAGCCGCTCGCCGCGCTCCAATTGCGCCTTCGAGGTGGCATCCAGGTCGGAGGCGAAGGCGGCGAACGATTCCAGTTCGCGGTACTGCGACAAGTCGAGTCGCAGCGAGCCGGCCACCTCCTTCATGGCCTTGATTTGCGCCGCACCACCCACGCGGGATACCGACACACCGACGTTGATGGCCGGCCGCACACCCTGGTTGAACAGGTCGGACTCCAGGAAGCACTGGCCGTCGGTGATCGAGATGACGTTGGTGGGAATGTAGGCGGAGATGTCGTTCGCCTTGGTCTCGATAACCGGCAGACCGGTCAGCGAACCCCCGCCGAGATCGTCGGAAAGCTTGGCGCAACGCTCCAACAGGCGCGAGTGCAGGTAGAACACGTCGCCCGGGTAGGCCTCGCGACCCGGCGGGCGGCGGAGCAGCAGGGAGATGGCGCGGTAGGCCTCGGCCTGCTTGCTCAGGTCGTCGAAGACGATCAGCACGTGCTTGCCCTCGTACATCCAATGCTGAGCGATCGCCGAACCGGTATACGGCGCAAGCCATTTGAAACCGGCGGAGTCTGACGCCGGCGCCGCCACAATCGTGGTGTAGTCCATCGCGCCGCCCTCGTCGAGCGCACGTCGGACCGAGGCGATCGTGGTGCCCTTCTGGCCGATGGCCACGTACACGCAGCGCACCTGCTTGCGCTCGTCACCGCTCTCCCAGTTTTCCCGCTGGTTGAGAATGGTGTCCACGCAGACGGCGGTCTTGCCCGTCTTACGGTCACCGATGATCAGCTGGCGCTGGCCGCGCCCGATCGGCGTCATCGCGTCGATGGCCTTGATCCCGGTCTGCAGCGGCTCGCTCACGCTCTGCCGCTGCACCACCGACGGCGCCTGGATCTCCAGCGCGCGGCGAATGTCGGTATCGATGTCGCCCTGGCCGTCGATCGGGTGGCCGAGCGGATTGACCACGCGCCCTAGGAACGCGTCGCCTACGGGCACCGACAGGACCTCGCCGGTGCGCTTGACCTGTTGGCCTTCTTCGATTTTCTCGAAGTCACCCAGGATCACCGCGCCGATGTCGTGTTCATCGAGGTTCAGGGCGACGCCGAGGACTCCGCCGGGGAACTCGAGCAGCTCCTGGGTCATGACGGAGGGCAAACCCTCGACGTGCGCGATGCCGTCCCCGGCCTCGATGACCGAGCCGACCTCCTCGCGGGCAGTATCGGAGGTGAAGGAGTCTACGTACTCCTCGATGGCGCTCTGGATGTCCTCAGCGGAGATGGTCAACTCGGCCATGGCTTTTCGTCTTCCTACTTGATCGTGGTTCGCGTGATTGTGATTGGTCGATGGTGGTCAGTCGGGCAATTGAGCCTGGGCCGCGGCAAGTCGAGAAGCGAGCGTCCCGTCGATCACTTCGTCGGCCACGGAGATGAGCAGCCCGCCCAATAGTTCGGCATCGATCTGGAGTTGCACCGCCACCGGGTGGTCGTAGATGCGGCCGAGCACGTCAATGAGGCGGGTGCGCTGCGCATCGCTGAGTTCGGCTGCCGCGCTGACTTGCGCCACGATTTCGCCTCGGCGCGCCACCGCAACCTTCGCCAGGAACTGAATGGCCTCGTCAGCGTTCTGGCCCCTTAGCAGCTCCACAGTCTGGGCCAGCAGCGCCATCGTGATCGGATTGACCCGGCCGCTTGCGCTGTCAAACACCTTGCGCAGGAGGCCGACTCGCCCCTCCACCGGAACGGAGTAGTCGCCCAGCAGGATCGCCAACCGCGGCTCCGCGTCGAGGGCGCGGGAGAACCGGAACAGCTGTTCTTCGACCTCGTCGACTTTGTCCTCACGTTCGGCTACTTCGAGCAACGCCTGCCGAGACAGGTGTTCGATGGCGTCGATGAGGTCGGAGTTTGCTGACCAACGCTCCGATACGGCCGAGCGCAGCACGTCGAGGGTGACGTCGCCGACCTTGCCGGAGAGCAGCCGCTCGATCAACTGGACCCTGGGGGCTCCATCCTCGGCCGGAACGGTCAGATACCGTGTGACGACGATCTCGCGGTCCAGCATCTGGGCAACTTCTACCAGCTCACTGGAGACAGTCGAAAGCCCCTTGTTGTCAAGGTCTTTGGCTAGGTTGTTGAACTTGTCCGACAAGTTGCCCAGTGCGATGCGACTCGACGAGCGCATCTTGGTCATCAGCGGATACTGGACGTCGGCCGCAACGGGCGCCATCTCGTCGAGTTCGTCGAGGAACCGGTCGACGGTGGCCGACTGCTGTTCGGTGTCGGCGACGTAGTTGCGCACCAACTCGCCCGCCTGGCGCACCGCTTCGTGGCCGAGTTCCAACCGGAGCTGTCGGCTCAACTGGGTGCGCAACAGATCGACCTGACGGCTGCCCTGTGTGTTGATGCGTTCGGCCTCGACGTCCGCCTGGGCCCGCAGCTGCTCGACGATGCGGCCCGCGTCGGTCTGGGCCTCCTCGACGACCCGTTCGCCCTCAGTCTTCGCGTCTTCCACGGCCTTGTTGTGCGCCGTGGTCGACTCGGTCAGCCGATCGCTTGCCGTCGCAGCATCTTTCAGCTGTTGGCGCACGGCGTCTTGCCGCGCGGCCATCAGCCGACGCACTGGCGGCACGACGTAGCGCACCACCAGGAACACGATGGCCGCAAAGCCCACCAACTGGCCGATGAAAGTCGACATACGTATTTACCGTCCGGATGTCTTGGTTGCGGATGTGGTTGCGGCGGGGGCGACGTCGACGCCGAGGATGCGGCTTGCCAAGGTCGCCGACATCGACGCCACGTTGGCACGCAGATCCAGTTCCACGGCGTCCCTCTCCCGCTTCAATTGCTCGGATGCCATTTGCAACGTCGACATCACCTGTTGTTCGGCACGGGCGCGCGCGTCTTCGATCACCTTACGACCTTCGGCGCGGGCATTGTCGCGCAACGACGACGCCTGAACCCGCGCCTCGCTCAGGGCTTCTTCGTAGTCGGCCTTGGCCGCTTCGAATTGCTCGGTCGCCTTCTTGTTGTCGGCAGCCGTCTTGGCGACCATGGCCTCGCGCTCGTGCAGCACTCTCATCACCGGCGGCACGACGAATGTGCCGATGACGGCTAGCACGATCAGGAAGATGGCCAGCACGAAGAAGAAGGTGCCGTTGGGGACGAGGAAGTTGTTGCCTCCCTCGGCCACCACCTGGCTAGATGCCAAAATGCTCAGACTCGCGTCACGCATTGCGGCGAATTACTTGACCGGGGTAGCGAAGACGAACAACGCCATGAACGCCAGGTTGATGAAGTAGGCCGCCTCGACCAGACCGACCGTGATGAAGAACGGCGTGAACAGCCGGCCCTGCGCCTCGGGTTGCCGGGCGATACCCGAAACCAGCGCGTTACCGGCAATGCCGTCACCGATGCCGGCGCCGATCGCACCGCCACCCATGATCAGGCCTCCGCCGATGAGAGCGGCGGCAGCGATTTGAGGGTCCATGCCTGCCATTCTTTTCCTCCTTGATAACTGGTAGGGGTCTACCAGGCCTTTGTAATGATGTGTGGGTCAAAATGATTCGTGGTTGTCTCAGTCATGCTGATCCTCGATCTCCATCGACTGACTGAAGTACAGGATGGTCAGGATCGAGAAGATAAAGGCCTGGATCGCCCCGACGAACAGGTCGAAGGCCTTCCAGATCGCGTTGGGCGCCCACATGATGTACGGCGGGAACATCGCGATCAGCGCGACCAGGATGCCGCCCGCGAAGATGTTGCCGAACAGTCGGAGCGACAGCGAGATGGGCTTGGCGAGCTCTTCAACGAGGTTGATCGGCGCCAGGAACGCCACATGCCCCTTAACCACCGCCAGCGGGTGCCCGATGATCCCGCGGCGCCAGATGCCCGCCACGTGATAGCAGACGAAGACGAAAAGGGCCAGCGCCAGAACGTAATTGATGTCCGCCGCCGCCGACTTCAGCAGCTCGGAGGCGTGCCCGGATTTGTCTTTGTACTGCAGCGGAAGCACCGACAACCAGTTGGAGATCAGAATGAACACGAAGATGGTGACGGCCAACGGCAGCACGAACGGGGCGATCCGCATGCCGATAGCGCTTTCAATCTGTCCGCGCATCTGTTCGGTGATCGCCTCCCAGAACAGCTGAACGCCACTGGGCACGCCCTTGGAGGTGATCTTCGCACGCAAGAAGAAGGCCAGCCCGAGGACGATCACCGCGGCGATCGCGGTCGACAGGATCGTGTCGGTGTTGACGGTCAGGCCAAGCCACGTGGCTTTGTTGTGCTCGCCGACCTCGATCGCCGACTCGGCCAGGAACGACGTCGTCCCAGTCATCGTTGCTGTTCCTTACCTTCCGTTCCGTCCGATCCCGTGATCACGCCGCCTTCGACACCGTCCGAAGACTCCGCCCAGTCGCCGGCGCGCAGCTTCTTCCATACCGGAAGCGCTGTCGAGACCACCAGCAGGACGTGGAAAAGCGCCAATCCGAACAGGACACCCAGGCCGGCGGGCCGGAAGAGGTAGGCGATGATCAGCCCGACGACGGTGATGATGGCCAGCCGTGACGCCGAGTTGACCGCCATCGACCTTTTCAGGGGGTGATCCTTCGCGGTGATCGATTCAACCGAGCGGCGCACCAGCACCGCATTGAGCAAACCCAGGAGAAGTCCGACACCGAAGAAGACTCCGACCATCGGATGGCCGGTCAGCGCGGCGGCGAGCACCGC
Organism: Mycobacterium sp. 852002-51971_SCH5477799-a; assembly: GCF_001667145.1. Classification (GTDB taxonomy): domain Bacteria; phylum Actinomycetota; class Actinomycetes; order Mycobacteriales; family Mycobacteriaceae; genus Mycobacterium. The sequence continues at coordinate 85,423 of NZ_LZIF01000086.1, read as the reverse complement.
CACCGCGGTGATGGCAACGCTGATCGCGAAGAGCCGAACCGGACGGAAAGCAACAGAGGGGAACACCAACGGCGCGTCCTGCGCTGGTGTCGTCACTGCAGCACCTCAATCCCAGGTTGGTAGAACGGGAACCCCCCGACCGACTGATCGGTGATCCGCCGAGCGTATCGCACGTCACAGTTGAATCACCCAACGGGTACATCCCGAGGCCGGTCTTGATCCAGCCCGCTCGGATCAGCCTCCGATGGACCGGTAGCCTGCGCGGCTTTTTGGGGTTCTACCAGCACCGTACCACACCGACAACCCCACTACTACTCCTCGTCGTAGTACTCATCCCGGCGGCGCAGGAGCGGGATTGCCGTCGCGATGCCGGCCACGGCGATGGCGCCCAGCATCACTGCGGCGGTATCGCGCGGGCGGAAAAAAATCGTGCTGGCCGCGCCGAACGCGACGATCCCGACCCACAGATAGATCAGCAACACCACCCGGCGGTGCGAATGGCCGATCTGCAGCAACCGGTGATGCAGGTGCATCTTGTCCGGGCTGAACGCGCTGCGGCCCGCGCGGGTACGGCGCACGATCGCCAACAGCAAATCGAGCATCGGTACAAAAATGACTGCGGCCACCAGCAGGAACGGGGACAGCAGCACGAACACATCCCGGGCGCCGTAGGCGTTCTGCGAGACCGGGCCGGCGGCCGTCGTCGACGCGGCCGACAGCATCAGACCGATCAGCATGGAGCCGGAGTCGCCCATGAAAATCTTGGCGCGATGGAAGTTGTGCGGCAGAAAGCCCAGGCAGGCGCCGGCGAGCACCACCGAAATCACCGCGGGCGGATAGAAGAGGACGTCACCGCCGTGGTCGCGCAGCAGGCCGACCGAGAACATGCAGATCGCCAGCGCGGTGATCAGTCCCAGGCCTGCGGCCAGACCGTCGAGACCGTCGACAAAGTTCATCGCGTTGACAACCGACACGGTCAGCGCCAGGGTCAGCAGGATCGACGAGGCCTGGTCGAGCACGATGGTGCCGACACCGCCGACGGGGATGTACAGGACGCTCCATGCCACGCCCATGGTGACCAGCACGCTGGCCGCAGTGATCTGACCGGCGAACTTGGTCAAAGCATCGAGACCCCAACGGTCGTCGATCAGGCCGATGCCCATGATGACCGCACCGGCCACCAAAACCGCGGGCATACCGGTGGAGTAGACGAACCCGCGGGTGAGGGCGGGCAATTGGGAGGCCAGAAAGACAGCCGTGATCACGCCGAGGAACATCGCCAGCCCACCCATCCGGGGTGTCGGCGTCACGTGTACGTCGCGCTCTCGCGGATAAGCGACCGCGCCCAGCCGGGTGGCCAGCACCCGCACCGGTCCGGTCGCAAAGTACGTGATGATCGCCGCGGTCAAGCCCACCAACGCCAGCTCACGAAGCGGAACGCCGGCGCCGCGGTCTTTCAGCGCGAGCAACCCACCGGCAAGGTTGGTCACGTCGCTGGACATCACCGAGACCGTACTGGACAAACCTGGCACCTCGACACCCGCTCCAGTCAGGCTGGGGCGGTCAAGCTTTCCGGATCGACGGCAAGTACTTCCGCGATCCGCTCCGCGCTGACCGGACCCGGCCGCAGAATCCGCGGCGTGGCACCGGTCAGATCAACGATGGTGGAGGCAGCCCCTTGATCGGACGGGCCCGCTTCCAGATAGACGTCCACCAGATCGCCGAGCTGGCTGCGCGCCTCGTTGGCATTCACGGCAGCCGGACGGCCGGAGACATTGGCGCTCGACACGGCCAGCGGCCCGACTTCGCGCAGGAGTTCGATCGCGACGGGGTGCAGCGGCATCCGCAACATCACCGTGCCCCGAGCATCGCCGAGATCCCATTGCAATGACGGCGCCTGGCTCACCACGAGGCTCAACGCACCCGGCCAAAACGCGCGGATCAAATCGCGGGCCCCGTCCGGCATGGTGTAGACGAGTCCCTCGATGGTGTGCCAGGAGCCGACCAGCACACCCACCGGCATATCGCGCCCCCGGCCCTTCGCCGACAGCAACGCGGAGACGGCGGCGCTGTTAAACGCATCGGCGCCGATGCCATACACGGTGTCGGTCGGCATGACGACCAGGCGGCCGCCCTTGAGCGCTCCCGCCGCGGCGGTGATTCCAAGTGAGCGCTGAGCGGGGTCCGCACAGTCGAAGACATCAGTCATTTGCGCCGTTCTCCCCCCGTGTCGCTGTCCTGCGGGCTGTCACGAATCGCGGCCGGCCGGTCAGATCACGCCGGGCCTGGACGTCTTCGAAAGACGCTGTGCGGTCGAACAATTCCACCGTCTGCGCCGAGGTGGTGTCATCGTGCTCGACGCCGATCAGTCCGCCCGGGCGCAGCCAGCGACCGGCGAGACGGACGAGGGGGGCGATCACCGCCAATCCGTCCGGACCGCCGAAGACGGCCTGGCGCGGATCGTGTTGCGCGACTTCGGGGTCCAGCACCGCATCGTCGGGCACATAGGGCGGGTTGGCCACCAACATGTCGACTCGACCGTCCAGTTCGGCGAGCAGTCCGGGGTCGCAAGCCAGCTCGGTGACGTCGGCGCACAGCAGCTCGATCGCCGTGCCCTGCGCGTTGCGGCGCGCGTATTCCAGCGCGGTATCGGAGTTATCGATGGCGATAATGCGCGCCGCGGGCCGGTGGTTGGCCAGCGCCACCGCCAAAGCGCCCGAACCGGTGCACAAGTCGACGATGACGGGCTGCGGCGCGAGTTGTTGCGAGGTAGCCCATTCCAGCAGGGCCTCGGTCTCGGGGCGAGGTATGAAAACCCCGGGACCCACGTGCAGCAGGACGGGGCCGAATGGCGCGCTCCCCAGGAGATGCTGCAACGGCACGCGCTGCGAACGCGCGGTTACGACCTCGCGGTAGCGCCCTAGGAAGTCGTCGTCGGCGGACTCCAGCAGGCCGAGGCGTCCGCGGTCGGTTCCCGCGAGGTGTGCGGCCAGCTGCTCGGCATCCCAACGCGCAGAGTCGATTCCCGCTTCGGCAAGGGTGACCGCAGCATCGTCGATCGCGCGCCGCAGGGCGTTCATGCCTGTTGCAGCCGGGACTGCTTGTCGGCGGCGGCCAGGGCGTCGAACAGGGCGTCGAGGTCGCCGTCGAGAACCTGATCGAGGTTGTGCGACTTGAAATTGATGCGATGATCCGCGATCCGGTTCTCCGGGAAGTTATAGGTGCGGATGCGTTCGCTGCGGTCGACGGTACGAATCTGGCTGGCCCGGTCCGCCGAGGCATCCGCGAGTGCCTGCTCCTCGGCCAAAGCCTGCAGGCGGGCGGCCAGGACCTGCAGCGCGCGGGCTTTGTTCTGCAGCTGCGAGCGTTCGTTCTGACAGGTGACGACGATGCCGGTGGGCAGGTGGGTGATGCGCACCGCGGAGTCCGTGGTGTTGACGCCCTGGCCGCCCTTGCCCGACGAGCGATAGACGTCGATGCGCAGATCCGACTCATCGATCTGCACCTCGCCGACTTCTTCGGGTTCGGGATAGACCAGCACGCCGGCCGCCGAAGTGTGAACGCGGCCTTGCGATTCCGTCACCGGGACACGCTGCACCCGGTGCACTCCGCCCTCGAATTTCATCCGCGACCAGACCCCGTCGGCGGTGTCACCCTTGCTGGCGATCGCCAGGGTCGCGTCTTTGTAACCGCCGAGGTCTGAGGTGGTTTCGTCGAGCACGGTGACGGTCCAGCCATGCCGTTCCGCGTAGCGGATGTACATCCGCGCCAGGTCGGCGGCGAACAAGGCCGATTCCTCGCCGCCTTCACCGGACTTCACTTCCAGCACAATGTCGTCGGGGTCATGCGGGTCGCGCGGTGCCAGCATGTCGGTGAGTTGGGTGTCCAACTCCGACACCTGGGTTTGCAGATCCGTCACCTCGTCGGCGAAGGACGGGTCGTCGGCGGCAAACTCGCGCGCCGTTTCCAGGTCGTCGCGCGCCGCCACCAGCTTGCGGTAGGTGCCCACGATCGGGGCCAGGCGAGCGAACCGCCGTCCGGCTTTGCGGGCCTCGTCGGGGTTGCTGTGCAATTCCGGATCTGCCAGCCGGCGCTCGAGGTCGGCATGCTCGGCCAGCAGCACATCAATGGTCTGAACCGGCTTGGTCACTGCCACACCTCCTGCCCCGCTTTGCCTGTCATCACCGCAAACGCAAACCGACGCCCGGCCTGTGCGGCGGTGCGCACAGTTCGGGCGTCGGTATCCGAGCTATTTGTCGGCAGCGCCGGCGTTGCGCTTGCCGTACCGCTTCTCGAAGCGGGCCACGCGGCCACCGCTGTCGAGGATCTTCTGCTTGCCGGTGTAGAAGGGGTGGCACTGCGAGCACACCTCGACGACGATGCGCCCGCCGTCCTTGGTGCTGCGCGTCTGGAAGGTGTTGCCACACCCGCAGAGCACCGTGGTCTCCGCGTAGGCGGGGTGAATGTCAGCTTTCATCGTGTCCTCTTCGATCGTGTCGAGCGTGATTATGCCAGGTCAACCACTGTCTTCCCAAAACACGGGGACGCCCCTTGGCATTCCCGCCGCGTGGGTGGCTTGCATGAGACGTAAAGCATGGCGGTCCCACGCGGCCTGTCGTGTGCGTGGTTTACGCGTCGGGCGGCCGGCGGACGGGCTAGTCGTTGTCCATCGCCCCGGGCGTCGTCTTGGACACCTGGACCAGGAACTCGTAGTTGTTCTTCGTCTTGCGCAGCTGCGACATCAGCAGGTCGATGGCCTGATGCGAATCCAGGCCCGACAGCACGCGGCGCAGCTTGTGCACGATGCCGAACTCGTCCGGCGACAGCAGCAGCTCGTCCTTGCGGGTACCCGACGGGTTCACATCGACCGCCGGGAAGACGCGCCGCTCGGAGATCTTGCGATCCAGCTTGAGCTCGGCGTTACCGGTGCCCTTGAACTCCTCGAAGATGACCGTGTCACCGGTGGACCCCGTCTCGACCATCGCGGTGGCGATGATGGTCAGCGATCCGCCTTCCTCGATGTTGCGCGCGGCACCCAGGAACCGTTTCGGCGGGTACAGCGCGGTGGAGTCGACACCACCGGACAGGATCCGGCCCGACGCCGGCGACGCGTTGTTGTAGGCGCGCCCGAGGCGGGTGATCGAGTCCAGCAGAACGACGACGTCCTTGCCCTGCTCAACCAGGCGCTTGGCGCGCTCAATGGCAAGCTCGGCGACCGCCGTGTGGTCGGTCGGCGGCCGGTCGAAGGTGGAGGCGATGACCTCACCTTTGACCGAGCGGGTCATGTCGGTGACCTCTTCGGGCCGCTCATCGACGAGCACGACCATGAGGTGGCATTCCGGGTTGTTCCTGGTAATCGCGTTGGCGATGTCCTGCAGGATCGTGGTCTTACCGGCCTTGGGCGGCGACACGATCAGCGCACGCTGGCCCTTGCCGATCGGCATGATCAGGTCGATGACCCGCGTGGTCAGCCGGTCGCTGGTGGTTTCCAGGCGAAGCCGCTGGTTGGGGTACAACGGCGTCAGCTTGGAAAAATCGGGGCGCTTCTTGGCGTCCTCGACCGAGCCGCCGTTGACGCTGTCCAGGCGCACTAACGGGTTGAACTTCTGCCGCTGGTTGGGCTGTTCGCCGTCCTTCGGCACGCGGACCGCGCCAGTGACGGCGTCACCACGGCGAAGGCCGTTCTTGCGCACCATGTTCATCGACACATAGACGTCGTGCGGGCCGGCCAAATAACCGGAGGTGCGCACGAACGCGTAATTGTCGAGCACGTCGAGGATGCCGGCCACCGGCTGAACGACGTCGTCCTCGCGCAGCTCGGCGTCGCCACCCTCACCGGATCGCTCACCCCGGCGACGCCGGTCACGGTCGCGGAACCGGCGTCCCCGCCGGCCCTGACGGCCCTCACCGTCGTCGTCCTGCTGGTTCGAACCGCCGCGGCCCTGCTGGCCGCCGCCCGAGTTTTGCTCCTGGTCGTTGCCGCCGTCTTGGCCGCGGCCGTCATTCTGGTTGTCGTGTTTGGCTTTCTCGCGGCGGTCGGCCTCACCGGTGGCGGCGCCCTCACGGCTGCCTGAGCCTTCGCGGTCGGCGTCGTCGTTGCCGCGGCCCGATGAACCCGCATCGCGGGAAGCGCCGCGTCGTTCGCGACGGGGAGCCTCGGTCGTCGCACCGTTCTGGTCGCGCTCGGCCGCCGGCGCTTCGGCGCTGTCGTCGTTCTTGTCGGTGTCTTGGTTGTCCGACTTGCCGCTGTCCTCAGTGGACTTGGTGCCGTTGGCGGGAACGCCGTTGGCCTGGCCCTGGACTTCCTTGATCGCGGCGATCAGTTCGTTCTTACGCATACCCGACGTCCCTTTGACGCCAACTTGATTGGCCAGCGCGCGCAGCTCGGGCAGCACCATCGTGGACAGTGCACCGCCCGAGGCGTTGGGTTTCGCGTCTGGAGTGGCTGTGGTCACGGCATTCGGAAGTTGATTGGCGTCAGTGTTTTCGCCAGCCGTGAACAGGTCCGTATCAGTCACGGATTTCCTTTCTTCCCCCGGTGATCAGGTCATACGGGGGGTTCGTTGCATTCAGGCAAATTGCCGAGTGCGCCCAATCATCGACATTGCAACGGTGATCGCCTGGATCGGCGGAGTAAGCGGCGAACCTCGTCCACAAGAATTGGTGTTGTCCTAGCGGCAAGGCAGTATGGATGCAGATGCAGATGCTGCGATTGCTGGACGGCTCCGAGGATAGCCCCCATCCCTGCTGGAAGCAAGCAAACCCTCCGGCCGCGCCAGGGATCAGCCGACGACAGTGACTCCCGGGCTCCAGCGAGCTGGTTCGCCAGCGGTCATTTCGGTGATGGTGAATCCGATCGTGGCCCCGTAGTCCATCACTTCCGAGGGCAACTCCGGCGCCGTGGTCAGCGCAATCAGCGAAGGTCCTGCCCCCGAAAGCGTCGTCGCGATGTTATGACGCCGCAGCAGGTGCAAATATTCCGCGGAGGCCGGCATGGCCGGTGCGCGCTCCGACTGGTGCAACACGTCTTCGGTGGCCGCCATGAGCAGGTCCGGGCGCTCAGTGAGCGCTACCACCAGCAACGCGGCGCGGCTGACGTTGAACCGCGCCTCCTCGTGGCTGATCTGCTCGCGCAGCAGCACACGGGTGTCGGCGGTCAGTGAGCGTTCCTCGGGAATCGCGGAGTACAGGTGGATGTCGGGGTGCAGCCGCAGCGGCACCGCCGCGTACCGCGGGTGAGTACCACTGCGGTCAGCCCACGCCACGACGGCACCGCCCAACACGGCGGCCGCCGCGTTGTCGGGATGACCCTCGAACTCCGAAGACAGCTGGATCAGTTGAGCATCGCTGAGCGGCGTCCAATCTGTCTGTGCGACAAGGCCATTCGCGGCGGCCAGGCCACCGACCACCGCCGCTGCGGAGGAGCCGAGGCCACGCGAATGTGGGATGGCGTTGCGGCAACGCACCACCAGGCCCGGTGCACCGACCCCCACGGCGCGCAGCCCGCAGTCCACGGCACGGACCACCAGGTGTTCGGGGCCTACCGGCAGCTGGCCCGCACCCTCACCCTCGACCAGCACAACCAGCCCGGATTCCGTTGTCTCGACGATGATTTCGTCGTAAAGGCTCAACGCCAAACCGAGGGTGTCAAAGCCGGGGCCAAGGTTGGCGCTGGACGCCGACACCACGGCGCTGGCCACTAACCCGACAGGCAGCATCGGGGTCATCAACGGCCTTTCGCGCTTGCGATCGCCACGGGGCTCAACGCGTGCCGACCCGCTGCGCCCGGCTCCGCCGCGCTTGCGATCGCCACGGGGCTCAACGCGTGCCGACCCGCTGCGCCCGGCTTCGCCGCGCTTGCGATCGCCACTAGGCCAGCCCCAGCTTCTCGACCACCAGTACCGGGTCCACCGGCAGCGGCGTCACGGTCGGCATATCCCGCAGCGCGGTGTCGGGATCCTTGAGGCCGTTGCCGGTCACGGTGCACACGACCGTCGATCCGCGGGCCACCCACCCGTCGTCAACGGCCTTGAGCAGGCCGGCGATGCTGGCCGCCGAGGCGGGCTCGACGAACACGCCTTCGGACTCGGCCACCAGGTGATAAGCGACCAGGATCTCGTCGTCGGTTGCGGCCAAGAAGCGGCCATTCGATTGCCGCTGCGCGTCAACGGCCGCCGTCCACGACGCCGGCGCGCCGATGCGGATCGCGGTGGCGATCGTCTCCGGGTTCTTGACCGGGGCGCCGCGCACCAACGGAGCCGCGCCGGCCGCCTGAGTGCCTAGCATGCGCGGCAGTTTCTCGATCAGGCCCTCGTGGTGATACTCGGTGTATCCCTTCCAGTACGCGGTGATGTTTCCGGCGTTGCCCACGGGCAAGGCATGCACATCGGGCGCGGTGCCCAGCGCGTCGACGATCTCGAACGCCGCCGTCTTCTGGCCTTCGATGCGCACCGGGTTGACGGAGTTGACCAGGGCGATCGTCGGGAAGTCGGCGGCCATCTTGCGGGCCAGCTCCAGGCAATCGTCGAAGTTGCCGTCGATCTGAATGATCTTGGCGCCGTGCATAACCGCCTGCGCCAGCTTGCCCATCGCGATCTTGCCCTGCGGGATCAGCACCGCGCAGGTGATCCCGGCACGCGCCGCATATGCCGCCGCCGAGGCCGAAGTGTTTCCGGTCGACGCGCACAGCACCACCTGCTGGCCACGGGCCAGCGCGTCGGTGACTGCCATTGTCATGCCCCGGTCTTTGAATGAGCCGGTGGGATTGAGGCCTTCGACCTTGAGATGGACCGTGCAGCCAGTCTTTTCCGAGAGCCGGGCAGCCGCGATCAACGGGGTGCCGCCCTCGAGCAGGGTGACCGGGGTCCAGTCGTCACCGACCGGCAACCGGTCCCGGTAGGCCTCGATGAGACCTGGCCACGGCTGATGGACGGCGGTGCGCGGGGCGCTCATAGGGTGGTCCCTTCCAATCGCAGCACGCTGGTCACGCTCTGCACGGCGTCCAAATCGGCCAGCGCATCGACGGTTTCAGACAGCGCGGCGTCCGTGGCGGTGTGGGTGACGACGACGATGCGAGCCCCCACCCGTCGTCCGTCTTCGTCCGCGACGCCTTCCTGGCGGACCTCGGCGATGCTCACCTCGCGCTTGGCGAATTCTGCTGCCACCGAGGACAACACGCCGGGCTTGTCGGCGACGTTCATGCTGACGTAGTAGCGCGTAGAGATGAAACCCATTGGAGCCACCGGCAGTTGGGCGTACCGGGATTCCTTCGGTCCGCGGCTGCCCAGCACCCGGTTACGCGCCGCCATCACCATGTCACCGGCCACTGCGGACGCGGTCGGCGCGCCGCCGGCACCCTGGCCGTAGAACATCAACCGGCCCGAGGCCTTGCCCTCGACCACCACCGCGTTGAAGGCGCCGTTCACCGTGGCCAGCGGGTGCGACAACGGCACCAGTGCCGGATAGACGCGGGCCGAAACGCGCTGTTGTCCCGAGTCGGTTGTGATGCGCTCGCAGATGGACAGCAGCTTGATGGTGCAGCCCAGGGCTTTGGCCGACTCGAAGTCGGCCGGGGTGACTTTGGTGATGCCTTCGCGGTAGACGTCGTCGGCGGTCACCCGGGTGTGAAAGGCGATGGACGCCAAAATCGCGGCCTTGGCCGCGGCATCGTAACCCTCGACGTCGGCGGTGGGGTCGGCCTCGGCGTAACCCAGCGCGCTGGCTTCGGCCAGCGCGGTGTCGTAGTCGGCACCGGTCTCGTCCATCGCGGACAAGATGTAGTTCGTGGTGCCGTTGACGATTCCGGCCACCCGCAACACGGTGTCACCGGCCAACGACTGTGTCAGCGGACGGATAACGGGGATGGCACCGGCGACGGCCGCCTCGAAATACAAGTCCACATGCGCACTTTCGGCCGCCTGCGCCAACTCGCCGGTGGAGGTGGCCAACAGCGCCTTATTCGCCGTGACGACCGACTTACCGTGCTCGAGGGCACACAGGATGGCCTTGCGGGCGGGCTCCACCGGCCCCATCAGTTCCACGACGATGTCGACATCCTCGCGCGCGGCGAGTTCCTCGATGTCATCGGTGAGCAACTCGACGGGGACACCGCGGCCCTCGGCGACGCGGCGTACTCCTACGCCGCGCAGCACCACGGGTGCGCCGACACGAGCGGTGAGGTCGTCAGCGCTGTCCTCGATGATCCGGACCACTTCGCTGCCGACGTTGCCCAACCCGAGTACCGCTACACCGACCGGCTTTTCGTCACGGGGCACAGTTCACCTCACTTCCAGACTCAATAGATCGTCGACCGTCTCACGACGCAGGACCAGACGCGCGCGCCCGTCGCGCACCGCCACGACCGCGGGACGGCAGATCATGTTGTAACGACTCGACAGGGAATAACAGTAAGCACCGGTGGCGGCCACCCCGATCAGGTCGCCCGGTCGCAGGTCTCCCGGGACCCAGGTATCGCGCACCACGATATCGCCGCTCTCGCAATGCTTTCCGACGATACGGGCCAGTTCGGCCGGCGCATCGCTGAGCCGTGAGACCAGGCGGGCGTCGTACTGCGCGTCATAGAGTGCGGTGCGGATGTTGTCGCTCATGCCGCCGTCGACGCTGACGTAGCGCCGGTTCGCAGTGGCGCTCACGTCGACATCCTTGACCGTGCCCACCTCGTAGAGCGTGATGGTGCCGGGACCGGCGATAGCGCGTCCCGGCTCCACCACCAGTCGCGGGGTCGGCAGCCCAACGGCCGCCGACTCGTTGCGCACGATCTCGCTCAGCTTGGCGGCCAGCTCGCCCATCGGCGGCGGATCGTCGGCGGCGAGATAGGAAATGCCCAGTCCGCCACCTAAATCCACGGTGGAAATCTGCGCGGCTTTCTCGACACCGAATTGTTCGACGGCTTGATGCAGCAGGCCGATGACCCGGTGCGCGGCGAGTTCGAAGCCGGCGACGTCGAAGATCTGCGAACCGATATGGCTGTGCAGGCCCACCAGCCGTAGGTGCTGCGTTTCGAATACCCTCCCCACGGCGTCCAAAGCCGCACCGCTCGCCAACGACAACCCGAACTTCTGATCCTCGTGCGCGGTGGAGATGAACTCATGGGTGTGCGCCTCGACACCGACCGTGAGGCGAACGAAGACATCCTGAACGATGCCCGCCTCGGCCGCGATGGCATCGAGGCGCTCGATCTCAACCATCGAGTCCAACACGACATGGCCGACACCGGCTTTTACCGCTGCCGTCAGCTCGGCAACGGATTTGTTGTTGCCGTGGAATGTGATTCGCTCCGGCGGGAAGTCAGCGTGCAGCGCGACGGCCAGCTCGCCTCCGGTGCACACGTCGAGTGACAGGCCTTCTTCGTCGATCCAGCGCGCTATTTCGCTGCACAGAAACGCCTTGGCGGCATAGTGGACGTTCTCGCCGCCTCCGAAGGCCGACGCGATTTCCCGGCAGCGGGAACGGAAATCGTCCTCGTCGACGACGAACAGTGGGGTGCCGTACTCCTGGGCGAGGTCGGTCACCGCCACCCCCGCGACGCTGGCGACTCCGGCTTCGTCGCGAGCGACGTTGCGGGGCCATACGTTCGGCGCCAGCAGCAGCAGCTCCTCGGGGGATTGCGGGCGCAGCGGGCTTTCGGCGTGGCGGGTCTCTTCGGCGTGCCGAGGACCGGCGGGGTGGACGTTCACATTCGCTCCGGAGCGGTGACGCCCAGTATGGCCAGTCCGTTGGCGATCACCTGGCGGGTCGCCTGGCACAGCGCCAGGCGCGCGGTGTGCAGATCGGTCGGTTGCTCGTCGCCTTGCGGCAACACCCGGCATGAGTCGTAGAACCGGTGGTAGTCGCCGGCGAGGTCTTCCAAGTACCGGCATACCCGGTGGGGCTCGCGCAGCGTTGCCGCCGTGCCGAGCACCCGCGGGAATTCGCCGATGGTGCGCAGCAGCGTCCCTTCCTTCTCATGGCCGAGCAGCTCGAGGTGACCGGTGTCGGGGACCAGGCCGAGTTCGGCAGCGTTGCGGGCCAGCGCCGAAAGCCGGGCATGCGCGTATTGCACGTAATAGACCGGGTTTTCATTCGACGCCGAAGACCACAGCGCCAGGTCGATGTCGATAGGGGTGTCCACCGAGGAACGGATCAGGCTGTAGCGCGCGGCATCGACGCCGATTGCCTCGACGAGGTCGTCCAGCGTGATCACCGTTCCGGCCCGCTTGCTCATCCGGACCGGCTGGCCGTCGCGGACCAGGTTGACCATCTGCCCGATGAGCACCTCGACGGTGGCGGGGTCGTCGCCGAAGGCCGCCGCCACGGCCTTGAGCCGCGCGATGTATCCGTGGTGGTCGGCCCCCAGCATGTAGATGGCCAGGTCGAAGCCGCGCTGCCGCTTGTCCAGGTAGTAGGCGATGTCGCCCGCGATATAGGCCGGCTTGCCGTCGCTTTTGATAACCACGCGGTCCTTGTCATCACCAAAGGCGCTGGTGCGCAACCACGTTGCGCCGTCCTTCTCGTAGATGTTGCCCGTCTCGCGCAGCCTGGCGATGGCTTGGTCGACCCGACCACTGGTGTGCATCGAGTCTTCGTGGGTGTAGATGTCGAAGTCGGTGCCGAACTCGTGCAACGACTCTTTGATGTGGCTGAACATCAGATCGACGCCGATTTCGCGGAAGGTCTCCCGCATCTCGCTGTCGGGAAGGCTCAACGCGTCTGGCGCCTTTTGCAGGACCTGGGCGGCTATGTCGTTGATGTAGGCGCCGGCATAACCGCCTTCCGGGGTGGGCTCGCCCTTGGCGGCCGCGATCAATGAGCTGGCGAACCGGTCGATCTGGGCGCCGTGATCGTTGAAATAGTATTCGCGGACCACCTCGGCGCCCTGGGTGGACAACAGCCGGCCCAACGCGTCGCCGACGGCGGCCCACCGGGTCCCGCCGATGTGGATCGGCCCGGTCGGGTTGGCCGACACGAATTCCAAGTTGATGTGGCGGCCGGCCAGCGCGTCGGAGTGGCCGAAGCGGTCGGCGCCGTCGATGACGTTGGTGACGACGACGGCTTGCGCCGATGCCTCGAGGCGCAGATTGATGAAGCCGGGCCCGGCGACCTCCGCCGACGCGATGCCGGCGGCCTGCGATAGCGCCTCGGCGAGCCATCCGGCCAGTTCGCGGGGGTTTGCGCCAACCTTTTTGCCCACCTGAAGCGCCAGGTTGCTGGCGTAATCGCCGTGCTCGGGAATGCGGGGGCGCTCCACCGTGACCGTCTGCGGCAGCGAGGCAGCATCCAGCCCGCGCTCGGCCAGCACCGCGGCGGCGGTGGTCTTGAGCAGCTCGGCGAGGTCAGCGGGGGTCACGAACGTTCATCCTATTGGCTGGGGTGCCCCCGCCTCGAATCCATTGCGGTGGCAGGGCGAGAACTTCAATGCGTTAGTCTGTCCGTGCTTGTTCGAAAGCCCCATGGCGCAACAGGTATGTCGGTGCGCCCCCGTAGCTCAGGGGATAGAGCGTCTGCCTCCGGAGCAGAAGGCCGCAGGTTCGAATCCTGCCGGGGGCACTTCCTGACCAGCACAGGTACGCGTCCGCGCGAGATTCACCCGACTTAGCGCCGTGGCCGCCCGATTGTGATCACAGCTCGTCTCCGGCTCTTTTCGGCCAGCGTATTCGGCAGCAAATGATCGATCCGGATTTCATAAGCGCAATCCTGCCAACGCCTCTGGCACGTTCCCACCGTCATTTGCGGATATTCGCATAGCTCCCGCTATGGCGTGAATGTCTACGCGTAATGCCCACGGCCGATTTGAACAGCGACCATTGCCGCTTGGCAGGTTTGGGTTCGTCGGCGATATCGCCCGGACCGTAGCGATCGGGTGTGCAAGGGAAGAATTTCACCTGACTGTGGAGAAGTACTGGCTCCGCCCAATGGTTCCTGTCGACCTTCTCGATAAACCGTTGAGCGGCAGTCAAGTCTTCCATGACCTCTACCACACGCTCGTTGCGAATATTGGTGTGCTCGACGGCCCATACCTCCGTGGGCCACTCCGTCGCAAACAACACCGTCATGGCGTTGGGCCGATCGCCACTGACTCAGCTCGTAGCCTCGCCGACTCGTCCGGATTGCTGTCCAGAGGTGATTGGCATGCCTTGTCGTAGCAAGTCGAAGTTGTCGGGACGCCGAAGAAATTCAGCATAAGCAGAGTAGGCATCTCCTGGTGCGGATAGCCAGATGCTATGGACGCCGCAGAAATCACGGTCGCGAACCCCATAGCCCCCGTCATCGCCATTTTCGTAACGTTCATTCGCTAACTGTAAGGACATCGATCGCCAGACTCGCTGGTCGTGTTTTTTTCGTGACTTATTCGGAATGCTTCTTAGACACACGTATAAGCGGCTGTAAAGAAAGCCGATTCGGCGACGGTCGTCTCAGCTTCGTACCAGCACGAACGCTTCAATGCGTCGATCTTTGGCCCGCACTTCGTACTTTCGCCAGCCGGGATACAGCTCTACGCCTCTGGCCCAGATTTCGTCGCGCTCACTTGGCGTCGCGAGCCGCGCGGTGGCATGCCAGGTAACGCGTCCGATGGTGACCGTCGCTTCCGGGTTTGCCTTCAGATTGTGGTACCAGGCCGGATGCTTGCTGCCACCGAAGTTGGAGGCAATGAGGCTCACGCCGTCTGGATGCGGGATGCCATACACCGCGACGGTGCGTGGTTCACCGGATTTGGCGCCGGTGGTGGTCAGCATCACCACGGGGATTCCCGTCGCGACCGCGGCGAAGCTGCTGCGGCCACCGGTGGTTTTGGTGATGAGCCGGTCGAGGTGGTGAGCGGTCGGGCGAAGGAGCGCCGCACCTACGGTGGTGGAGGCGAAGCGGCGCATCGTCCGATGAAAGGCATTCGCATCGTCAAACGATCGCGCAGGCATGGTGCCATTGTGGTCCGCACGCACATCTTGAACAAGCAATTGGAAAACCCACCCCACGCGTCACAAAGGTCGTTAAGCTGCTGGTCGTGGGCGTGAGAGTGTTCGCTAACGGCCGCTGGCGATGGCTGGCGATCGCGGCCTCGCTCGTCGTCTCCGCCGCGATGATCCACGCGCAGGGCCCCAAGCCGCGGTGCTGCGTCGAGGCCCCGGCGGCGGCTCCCACCACCAGTGCAGCGGCGGCTCCGCCACCCGCCAGCGCGCCGCGCGCTGCCGGCCCGGCGGAAGTGGAAGCGTTGACGGCGATGGCGCCGCCTGCCCCTTCGGCCGGCCAGCAATTTCAGCTCCCATTGCCCCGCGGCGTCGCGTCCGAGGAACGGTTGCAGGTCAAGACCATTTGGGCGGCCCGCGTCATCAGCGTGCTCTTCCCCCAGATCAAGACCATCGGCGGATACCGCGAGGACCCGTTGCCGTGGCATCCCAACGGGCTGGCGATCGACGTGATGATCCCGAATTTCCATAGCCCCGAAGGCATCGAGCTCGGCAACCAGATCGCCGGCTACGCGTTGGCGAACGCGAAACGATGGGGCATCAACCACGTGATCTGGCGCCAGAAGATCTATCCGGGCGTCGGCGGGGGCAACTGGATGGCGGACCTGGGCTCAGAGACCGCCGACCATTACGACCATGTTCACATCGCCACCGGCGGCGGTGGCTACCCGACCGGGCACGAAACCTATTACATCGCCTCGATGACCCCTACGCCGCGGGACTGATCGATGCGTCCCCGTTACGCCGTCCCGGCGGCGAACGCGGCCACCGGCATTTCGACGCTTCCCTGGCAAGGACCGCTGCTGATGTCTGTGTGCCATGAGCCGCGTAGTGACCCATCGGGCTGCGGTGCGTAAAAGGCCCACGAGCTCGCCGGTGCCCACGCCTTCGAAACACCTTCGCCCATATAGCAATCCCATTGAAAGTCGAAGCGCTCGACCCACTTGGCTCCGTCCCAGGTGTAGTGCGAAGGCTGGGGCAGCGTCGGATTCTTCGGCGTGGGCCCGTTGGTCGCAGTGGCCACGCACTGGCCAGACGCACATGCGGTGGTGAAGACGTAATCCGCGCTGAAGGTCGGTTCGGCTTGTTTGGCCGCGACGCTGGTGCCGGATTTGCTAACCGCATACCTCACCAGCGAGTATTTGCCGTTCCACGATGGTGATGTGGCATTCGCACACATGCCGGGTGCGCCGACGACCGACGCGAGGACGGCGGCAGCCACCGCAACTACCCGAAACCTCGGCCGCATTGCGTCAATGGTGGGCGTTTGATGACGCGGTGTGATCTCGACGCGGACACGATCGCGGTCTTGTCGGGGATCTATCACTTTCGCAGCAGGAACAATCCGTAGGCGGCAATCGACTGAGCGTCGGCGATGACGCCCTCGCGAATCATCTGCTCGACCTCGTCACCCGAAAACCAGGCACTGCGCATGTCCTGCTCCTCGTGCTCGCGGTCGGCTTCTCCCTCGGAGATACCCGTGGCCAAGAAGACCCAGCCGCGTTGACTGGTCATTCCCGGTGCGACGTCGAGTTGGCCGAGCGCTTCGAATGACGTTGCGCGCAATCCGGTTTCCTCACGTAATTCGCGTGCGGCCAGCTCGGCCGGTTCGGCGTGGGCCAGATCGGGAGCGGTGCCTTGCGGAAACTCCCAGCGCCGCTCATCGAGGGGATAGCGAAACTGCTCGACCAGCCGGAAGCGCTGCCCGTCGTAGGGCATGACGAGCGCGTAGGCCGGCTTGTCGACGACGCTGTAGATGCCCACGCTGCCGTCGGCGCGACGGATGTCATCCTCTCGCAGCACCATCCACGGGTTCCGATAGATCTCGCGGCTCGCGAGGCGTTCGATGAAAGTCACGACGCCAGTATCGCCCCGAGTACCACAACTCATACGGTGGCGACATCGAGGAGTAGCGTCCGAAGCTATGCCGTCCCCGGAAGCCATCACCGAGACCGTCAATCGTTACCTCGCGCTGGTCGCCACGGGCACCGCCGACGACATCGTCGCGCTCTACGCCGCCGACGCCACGATCGAGGATCCGATCGGATCCGACATTCGCCGCGGTCATGACGCGATCCGCGGGTTCTATGCGGGGTTCCAAGACGCGAAGAAGGACACCGAACTCGCCGAATTGCGGATCTCCGGCAGTCAAGCCGCCTTCTTCTGGCATCTGACGCTCGACGCCGGGGACAGCCGTACGCGAATCTCGCCGATCTCCACGATGTCGTTCAACGGGGACGCCAAGATCACGTCGATGCGAGCGTTCTGGTCACCCGCGGACGTTCAGGTCTTGTAGATCGTGCCTCGCCAATTTCGTTGGCCAACAGCTTAACTCGGAATCCGGCCGAGGATGCCCTGCACGAGGGTGGTGGCGTCGTCGCCGAGATCGCGTCCGATGACATCGACGTCGACCACGACGTTGGCCTTGGCCGCCAGGGCCCGCAGCGCGCTGGTGTGCTGGTTGCCGACGTCGGTGGTCCGCCCGTTGTCCTGCACGGTCCCCAGGGTGCTACGAACCGATGTCACCGGCCCGGTTTGCACCGGGGTTCCGACGCTGTAGACACCGGACACGCCACCGTGCGAGTACGTCAATTGTCTTCCGGCGCAGCTGTTGATGTGATTGACGGCGCCGGTGACGAAACTCTCTGCGGCCGCGGCATTGTCGAATGTCGCGACGAACTCCGAAACCCCGTGCGGGAAACCGTTGGTGTGCTGACCCAGGTCCACGCCGTAGATCGCACGATAACCGCTGTCGCGATAAGACGCCGTCAAGCCGTTGAATACCGCTTCAGTGCATTCCGGAGGGTCAAAGCTGTCGCCGGGCTGCAGCTCGTGCGTCTGGGTCCACGTCTTGTTGACGTACATGCCGGGCGCCTTGATCAGGCCGGCAACGTCTTCGCCGGTGAGCACCAGCGATTGCAGGCCCTCGGGCGTCACCGACGGTTCCGGCGGTGCGGTCGTGGTGGCACTCGGCTTCGCCACGCCCCCGGCGGTGGTTCCCCCGGAGTGCGCCGTCGACTGTCCGGCGTGATGGTTGCCGAGGGTCGCCCACAACACCAGCGCGACCACGGCCAGGATGGTGAACGCGTACGACAGCGTCAGTCCGACCAGTGCACGATTGCGGCCGCGGTCACCGCGCCGGCGGATATCTATAAGGGCGAAGTGCCCCAACACCATTCCGACCGGGGCCAGCAGAAATGCGAACACGACCGACAGCGTCGCCAGCGTGTTCACTTCCTCCGATGGCGGGTGCGGGGACGGTGGGCCGGGCGGCGGAGGCGGCGGTGCGCCGGGGTCGAAGGGGTTTGGCCAACTGGGGCCCGGCCAGCTAGCGGTCATGAGGGCGAGTCGTAGTCAGAGTCGTGGCCTCCCCGTCGGACTTCGCGCGCTCGACGGCGAAGCACAGAATGTCGTGATCTTAAGTGAGGTTGACGGACTTGAGAATTCAGCCGACCCCTTGGTCGGCTTCAGCGCGTTTTCCGCGTGATGGACCTCCTCGGTCAACCATCTTCGCGTTTGAGGACATGTCGCGCTGGCGTCAGTCGGCATAGTGCCCGATAGTCGTAACAACAAGTGAGCGCCGATGTCATCAAAGGTGGGGTTTATGCGTGACGACTCACCACGCTGGAACGACCGCGACCGTGCCGGGGCCGTCGTGGCGGAACGCACATGAGCATGCGCCGCCACATCATCGTCAGCGGTGACGACGTGCTTGCGACCACGATCGCCGAGGAGCTGAACCGCGCGGGCGCCACGATCGTCAAGCTGCACAGCGAAGAGCTCGGCGGTGCCGATCTTGCCCGCGCGAGCGCAATCGTGTGCGCGGGTGCCGACGACGCGAAGAATCTCGAAATCGCTTTGCTGGCAAGGAAAACGAATCCCAACGTGCGCGTGGTCGCCCGCCTGGGCAACGACGTGCTGCGTAAAGCGGTGGCCGCCGACAACGGTCCTGGCGCCATCCTGGACGTCGCCGACCTCGCGGCACCGTCGGTCGTCGAGGCCTGCCTGTCGAGCCACACGCACCCGGTCGAGGCGGCCGGCATCGACTTTTTGGTGTCGGGAGCCGAGGCTCCACGCGACGCGACACTGCGCGAGATTTACGGCGACCTGGCACCGGTGGCGGTGATTCACGGCGAGAACTCCGCCACGCCCGCCGAGGTAGTGCCATGTCCTGGACGAGACCATCAGGTGCGCGCCGGTGACTGGACAGCCATGATCGGCAGCGCCGACGAGCTGGCCGCGCGCGGAATAAAGACGCCCCGGCCGAGCGCGACACGCTCTCGACAATCGTGGATGCGGCGAATTTCGGACGCTGCGCGGGCGATGCGCGACGACGTCAATCCCATGCTTTTCCCGGCGATACTGCTCGCGATCACCCTGCTGCTGGCGTCGACGGTTGTCGTGCACTTCTCCTACACGAAGCCGCGGCTGTCCTGGCTGGACGCGCTGTATTTCACCGCGGAGACCATCACCACCGTGGGCTATGGCGAATTCGGCTTCGCCCAGCAATCGGCCTGGTTGCGGATATTCGCCGTCGCCTTGATGTTCGCCGGCGTGACGACCACCGCGCTGCTCGTCGCGTTCCTGGCGGACTTGCTGCTGTCGCGCCGCTTCCTGCAGTCGGCAGGGGTCCGGCGGGCACGCCATTTGCGCGACCACATCATCGTGGTCGGGCTCGGCTCATTCGGCAGCCGCGTCGTCGGCGACCTGACCGGCGCCGGATACGACGTCGCGGTGATCGAGCGCGACGAGAACAACCGGTTCCTGTCGACCGCGGACAAACTCGACGTGCCGGTGATCTTCGGGGACGCAACGCTGCGCCAGACGCTGGAGGCGGCCCGCGTCGACCGCGCCCGCGCCGTCGCGGTGCTAACCCAGGACGACATGGTCAACATCGAGACCGGAATTGTGCTGCGCGAGATGCTCGGTCCCCGGGTGATGCCTGAGGTCAACCGGCCCGACGTGCCCATCGTGCTGCGAATCTATGACCGCACCCTCGGCGATGCGGTGGCCAAGCGGTTCGGTTTCGAAAACGTTCGCTCGACCGTCGACCTGGCCGCGCCCTGGTTCATCGGAGCCGCAATGGGCCTACAGGTGCTGGGGACGTTCTCGGTCGGGCAGCGTTCGTTCATGGTCGGCGCCATGCACGTGGCGGCCGGCAGCGAACTCGACGGGCTGCGGATGTTCGAGGTGTCCACCCAGACTCGTGTCATCGCGATCACCCGCCGGGACACACCCCTCGAGCTGCACCCACGCCGGGACGCGTGGCTTCGCGGCGGCGACACCGTCTACCTGGTGGGGCCGTACCGCGAGCTGCTGGAGACGCTGCGCAAGGGGCAGCCACCCCAGGAGGAGCCCGCGGTGAACGAGGAGCGCCGGACGGACAAAGCGGCGACCTGAGGCGTGCCGGTTCGGCCAGGGAAGCGACGGAGACTACAACCGCGCCGCCACGTCCGCTGCGCGACGAAGCTGATCGACATCCGAGCTCGTCGGGATCAGCTGGACCTCGTCGGTGCCGATCGCCTCGAAGCCGCGCAACACGTCCAGCAGTTCTTCCTCGCTGCCGGCCCAGCCCGTCATCGGTGCCATCGCGTCGACGTATTCGGCCGGAATCCAGTTCATGTAGCGCCGCAGATGACGGTGGATCTGGGCGCGAGACCCCTCGGGCGACCCGAACGCGAACCAGAACGATGTGATCAGGTGGGGCTTCGGCTTGCCGGCCTGGGCCCAGGCTGTCCGGGCCACGTCGAACAGCTCGTTTTGCTTGGCGACGTTCAGGTCGAGGGTGGTGCCGGCCAGCCCGTCGGCCCACGCGGCCGCACTGCGGATGGTTTTCGGGCCGATACTGCCGACGAACAACGGCGGACCGCCGGGCTGGACCGGCGCCGGCCCGACGGGCAGCGCCGAGTCGGAAGTTTTCTCCCCCGCCCAGACTCGCCTCATCACCGCCACGCGTTCGGCCATGCCGCGCATCGTCTGTGTCGCCGGATCGGCACTCACGGCGTGGTAGTCCTCGTGCCGGCCGCCCACCCCGATGCCCACGGACAACCGGCCGCCGCTGAGCAGATCCCCGGTCGCCAGGCCCTTGGCGAGCATGACGGGATCGTGCAGCTGCGGCACGATGACGGTCGTCAACAGCCGCACTCGGTCGGTCCAGGCGGCCAGCGCTCCCAGCAATGTCAGGTTGTCCGGGTTGTCGAAGGCGATCCGCTCGCCCCAGCACAGCGACGAGAACGGGCCCTCGTCGATGGCGCGCGCCCACGTCTCGAGCACCGTCGCGTCCAGATCCGGTTCCATCACCGGCATGGTCATCGCAATCCGCACGACGGCGATTCTGGCATGTTTAACATGCGGCCTTTCAGTGGAACCATGGACCGAATGGCGTTCACGAGTAGTTCCATCGCACATGTCCGACTGACCGTCACCGATATCGAGCGGTCGCGGCAGTTCTACGAGAGCGTGTTCGGTTGGCCGGTGCTGCTGGAAGTCCCCGAAAACGCCGACGAATCCGTCCGCAATCAGTTCAGCTTCCTGTTCGGCGGCGTCATTTACGACCTCGGCGGCACGCTGCTCGGGCTGCGGCCGGTCGCGGCCGACCGCTTCGACGAGGATCGTGTCGGCCTGGACCATATTGCCTTCCGCCTCGCCAGCAAAGATGAATTGGATTCGGCGGCAGCGCATCTCGACGAGCTCGGCGTCGTTCACCAGCCAGTCAAAGACATCGGGCCGTCCTATATCCTGGAGTTCCGCGACCCCGACAACATCGCCCTGGAGCTCACCGCGCCGAAGTAGCGCGTTGTCGAGCCGGGCATCGGAGTGGTTGACTGGAAAGAACTATGACCATCAGTTTCAACCACACCATCGTCGCATCCCGCGACAAACACGAATCCGCCGAGTTTCTCGCCGATCTTTTCGGTCTGCCCGGCCCAAAGCCCTTCGGCCACTTCATGGTTGTCGAACTCGAGCACGGCGTAAGTCTCGACTACGCGGACGCACCCGAAGGCGCGGACATCTCGCGGCAGCACTACGCGTTCTTGGTGTCAGAGCAGGAGTTCGACACCATCTACGACAGGATCCGGTCACGCGGTCTGCAGCACTGGGCCGACCCGGGCGCCAAGCGTCCCGGCGAGATCAACCACAACCACGGCGGGCGCGGGGTCTATTTCCCGGACCCCTCCGGCCATGCCATGGAGATCCTCACCAGCCCGTATGGATCTGCGGGCTGAGCGAGCGAGCGCTGCGCCCTAGTCTCCGGTACGCGCTGTGCCGTGCCGCCGGCTTTCCTGCTCGCGATAGTCGTCGGCCAGCTGCACGACGTGCTTGGGCAGGCCGCCGCTGGCGACGTCGGCCAGCGTCGTCTCTTCCAGCACCGACCGCATGCTGGCCCGCAGCGCGCGCCAGACATCAGTGAGCGCCGCCGTCGGTCCCGAGTACGGCAAGTCGCCGAGCCCGATGTCACGGACGCTGGCCAGCGGTCCGTCGATACAGCGCAGGACGTCGGCGATGCTGATGTCCTTGCCGGAGCGGGCCAATTCGTAGCCACCCTCGCGACCGCGATGGCTTCGCACCAGCCGATCGGTACGCAGGTTGGTCAGGATGTCGACGAGGAATTGCGGCGGAATGCCCTGGGCGTGGGCTAGATCGTCCGTCTTCACCAGCGTTCCGTCGGGCACCGTGGCGAGCTGGATCATCGCCCGCACGGCATACTCCGCCTTCGCCGACATGCGCACGCACAGGATTGTGCCACCCGACGACACGATTTCGGCGCAGCCTGGCTGATCTGGTGCGCTACCCGCATGATTCGAGCAGGTCGATGACCCGCTGCGCCTGCTCCTCGACGGTCTCGTCCGGGGTGAGCCGAAGATCGGGCTGCACCGGCGCCTGGTAAGGGCTGTCGATGCCGGTGAACTGGCTGATTTCCCCCGCACGCGCCTTGGCGTACAACCCCTTGGGGTCGCGCTCCTCGCACTCCTCGATCGGGGTGTCACAGAACACCTCGAAGAAATCGAAGCCGGCGTCGGCGTGCACATTGCGGGCCAGTGCGCGTTGCTCGGCCAGCGGACTGATCGCCGGCACCAGCACGACGTTGCCGCAGTCGGCCAGCAGCGCCGCCACATGGGCCAGCCTGCGCAGGTTTTCGGCTCGATCGGCCATGCTGAAGCCCAAGTCGGCGTTCAAGCCGTGCCGCAGATTGTCACCGTCGAGAACGTATGCCAGAGCTCCCTTTTCGAGCAGCTTCTGCCCGACCAGCATGGCCACCGACGACTTGCCGGAGCCAGACAGACCGGTGAACCACACCGTCTTGCCCCTCCGACGGACTTCGGCGATGGCGGATGATTTGTGCCGCACGGTGTTCGGGCTAGCGGCCTGTGCCGACGCATCGCGCAACACCATGCCGGCCGCCACCGTTCCGTTGGTGTGCGGGTCGATGAGGATGAACGACCCGGTGTTGGGGTTGCGGGTGTACTCGTCAAGTAGCAGCGGCACCTGGGTGCGCAGCGAGATGCGGCCGAGTTCGTTGAGCTGCAACGCCGGTGCCGTCTTGTCGCGGTGCAGCGTGTTGACGTCCAGCCGGTAGTCGAGCGCAGTCACCTTGGCGTGTGTGGTGCGGGTGGTGTGCTTGATGACGTAGTCGCGCCCCGGGTCGAGAGCCGCATCGTCGGCCATCCAGCACACCGTCGCATCGAACTCCTGCGCGACCCGGGGCTGATTGTGGGTGCGGGCGATCAAATCGCCGCGCGAGATGTCGATCTCGTCGGCCAGGGTCAGCGAAACGGCCATCGGCGGAAAGGCCTCGTCCACCGGACCGTTCGGCCCATCGATGGCGGTGATGCGGGTCCGCTTGCCGACCGGCAGCACCACCACCTCATCGCCGGGACGCATGACCCCGCTGGCAACGGTGCCCGCGTAGCTGCGGTGGTCCTGGTGTTCGCGAGTGTGCGGGCGGATCACGTATTGAACCGGGAACCGCACGTCGACCATGTTGCGGTCGCCCGCGATGTACACCTCTTCGAGGTGCGACAGCAACGCCGGGCCCTCATACCAAGGGGTGTGGTCCGACTTGGTCACGACGTTGTCGCCGTGCAGCGCCGAAAGCGGGATGGTGGCCACGTCGTGCACGTCCAGGCGGGCGGCGAAGGCGTGGAATTCGTCCCGGATCGACTCGAATTTCTCTCTGTCCCAACCGATCAGGTCCATCTTGTTGACCGCGAGCACGATGTGCTGGATGCCCAGCAGGGACGCCAGAAAAGCGTGCCGGCGGGACTGCTCGAGCAAGCCATGCCGCGCGTCGACCAGCACGATCACCAGTTGGGCGGTCGACGCGCCGGTCACCATGTTGCGGGTGTACTGGATGTGGCCGGGGGTGTCGGCGATGATGAATTTCCGCTTGGGCGTGGCGAAGTAGCGGTAGGCGACGTCGATGGTGATGCCCTGTTCGCGCTCCGCCCGCAGTCCGTCGGTCACCAACGCCAGATCGGTGTAGTCGTGTCCGCGGTCCTTGGACGTCTGCTCCACCGCCGCCCACTGGTCTTCCATGACGGCCTTGGAGTCATACAGCAGGCGACCGATCAGGGTGGACTTGCCGTCGTCGACGGAACCCGCAGTCGCCAAGCGCAATAACGTGGTCATCAGAAATAGCCCTGCCGTTTGCGGTCTTCCATGCCTGCCTCCGAGATCCGGTCGTCAGCCCTGGTGGCCCCGCGTTCGGTCAACCGCGACAACGCGGTCTCGGCGATGACCTCATCCACCGTGGCGGCCTGCGATTCCACGCATCCGGTGCACGTGACGTCCCCAACGGTGCGGAAGCGCACGGTCGCTTCGAACACCGGCTCGTCGGCACCCGGCTGCATGTTGCGGTCGACCGCCAGCAGCATGCCGTCGCGGCGAAACACCTTGCGCCGGTGCGCGTAATAAATCGAGGGCAGTGCGATGTTCTCGGCGCCGATGTAGGACCAGATGTCGAATTCGGTCCAATTGGACAGGGGGAACACCCGGATGTGCTCACCCTTGTGATGGCGGCCGTTGTAGAGGTTCCACAGCTCGGGGCGCTGAGCCTTCGGATCCCACTGACCGAACTCGTCGCGGAAGCTGAACACGCGCTCCTTGGCGCGAGCCTTCTCCTCGTCGCGGCGCGCTCCCCCGAACGCGGCGTCGAACTTGTTCTCCCCGATAGCCCGCAGCAGCGTCACCGTCTGAATCGAGTTGCGTCCCTGGCGGGGCTCGACCACGCGCCCGGCGTCGATGTCCTCCTGGACCGAGGCGATCACCAGGCGCACGCCGTGCTCGGCCACCAACTCGTCACGTGTCGCAATCACCTCGTCGAAGTTATGCCCGGTGTCGACGTGCATCACCGGGAAGGGCAGCCGGCCGGGACGGAATGCCCGCAGCGCCAGGTGCAGCATGACGATGGAGTCTTTGCCGCCGGAGAACAGCAGCACCGGCCGCTCGAACTCGGCGGCAACCTCACGAATGATGTGGATCGCCTCCGCCTCCAGCGAGCGCAGGTGACTCAATTCGTACTGTCCGGCGGCGGGGGCCACCTTCAGATCACCGGTCATAGCTTCCTTCGGTTAAACCTGGTAGAACTGACCATATTTAGTAGCTTAATGAGCTATAAGACCAGCCTGGCTCGCCGCTGTCAACCTCGGGGCCTGCGGCGCCCGACCCGCGTGGCGCGCAGGCCGGCCACCGGACACATCGCGCCAAGAGTCGCGGCGACACTTTTGCGGCCGGGTGGGGGTGCGAAAACATGGACGGATGCCTGCCTCCCCCGAACCGGTCCCGTCCACACCGAGCGGCCGCGACGTCATCGCGCAGTTCCTCCCCGCATCCCCGTTCGTCGTCAAGCTGGGCATCGTCGCCGACCGGCTCGAAGAGGACGAAGTGCGGCTGCGACTGCCGTGGGACCCCTCAAACGTGACCATCGGCGACATGGTCCACGGCGGCGCCATCGCCACGCTCGCAGATCTCACCGTCATGGCGGCGGCGTGGTGCGGCGTGCAGGCGCCACCTGAGCTGCGAGGCGTGACGGTGTCCATCACGCTGGACTTCATGGCGCCGGCCCGGGCCACCGACCTGATCGGCGTCGGCCGGGTGCTGCGGCGCGGACGGTCACTGGTCAATTGCGAAGCCGAGATCGTCGACCTACAGGGGACGCTGGTGGCCAAGGCGCTGGCGACCTACAAGGTGGGTTGAGGCCTCGCCGAACGTGCAACCAGGTCGAGGATTAGGCGGGCGAATTTTTCGCCGTGGCTGCACCTCGGCGAATGCTTCTAGAGGGTGACCTCGTTGAGCTTGCCGGTGGCCACGTCGAAGACGAATCCGCGCGCGGAGACGTGCTTGGTGACGAACGGGTTGCCCTCGATGCGGCGCAGCGATTGGCGAACGTCTTCGGCAAGGTCGCCGAAAGCCTCTGCCGCCCAAGGCGGTTTGACCCCGGTCTCCTCCTGGATGCTGCGCTTGAAGTCATCGTCGGTGAAGGTGAGCATGCCGCAATCGGTGTGGTGGATCAGGATGATCTCCCGCGTCCCCAGCAGGCGCTGGCTGATGGCCAGCGAGCGGACGACATCGTCGGTGACGACTCCGCCGGCGTTGCGGATGACGTGGGCCTCTCCCTCGTTGAGCCCGAGGATGCGATAGACGTCGAGCCGGGCGTCCATGCATGCGACGACCGCGACATGTTTACCCGGCGGCATCGGCAGCGGACCCTCGAAAGTGCTCGCATAATCGGCGTTGTTGGCCAGGTATTCATCGGTAATCGTCACGCAGGCCTCCTTGACAGTGTCGCGGCCCGAGCCGTGCTGCGTTTGCTGAACGGCTCGCACCGCGGTGGATCCTAACAACCGATCACACGCGATTCAGGGGTGAGAATCAACCGGATCCGAAGGCGAAACCAACGCGCCGGGCACCGCTGCACCGTCGGCTCGATAACCTGTCCCAATGCGACGTGGGGTGTGCGGGCCGGTATGATTCGGTTCCTGGCACGCCGGTTGCTCAACTACCTTGTACTGCTGGCGCTGGCATCGTTTCTGACGTTTTGCCTGACGTCGGTGGCCTTCAAGCCCCTGGACAGCCTGTTGCAGCGCAATCCGCGCCCGCCACAGGCCGTGATCGACGCCAGGGCCCACACGCTGGGCCTGGATGAGCCGATACCCATCCGCTACGCGCATTGGGCCGCGCACGCCCTGCGCGGAGACTTCGGCAAGACCGTCACCGGGCAACCCGTCGGAACGACGCTGTGGCGTCGCATCGGGGTAACCCTGCGCCTGCTGGTCATTGGTTCGCTGCTGGGCACCGTGCTGGGCATAGCGGCCGGGGCGTGGGGCGCCATTCGCCAGTATCGACTCAGCGATCGCGTGGTCACCATGGTGGCGTTGCTGGTTCTCAGCACGCCGACCTTCGTGATCGCCAGCCTGCTGATCCTTGGCGCGCTGCGGGTGAACTGGGCCGTGGGCATTCACATTTTCGACTACACCGGGGAGACCTCACCGGGGGTGAGCGGTGGGACCGGCCCGCAGCTGCTCGACCGGTTACGGCATCTGGTCTTGCCGTCGCTGACCCTGGCCCTGGCGGCCGCGGCGGGATACAGCCGTTACCAGCGCAACGCGATGCTGGACGTCCTGGGCCAGGACTTCATCCGCACCGCGCGCGCCAAAGGGCTCACCCGTCGGCGGGCGCTGGTCAAGCACGGTCTGCGCACCGCGGTGATCCCGCTGGCCACCCTGTTCGCTTACGGGGTGGCCGGTCTGGTCACGGGAGCGGTGTTCGTGGAGAAGATCTTCGGCTGGCACGGCATGGGCGAATGGCTGGTGCAGGGCATTGCGACTCAGGACACCAACATCATCGCGGCGATCACCTTGTTCTCCGGCGCGGCGGTGCTGCTGGCCGGTCTGCTTTCGGACGTGTTCTACGCAGCTCTTGATCCGCGGGTCCGGGTGTCATGACCGCCCAGGCGAACGTCGATGGCGCCCATGGTTTTTCGGGTCACGAAGTCGCGGACTTCACCTCACGGCGCACCCTGGTGCTACGACGGTTTGCCCGCAGCCGATTCGCGGTGGCGTCCCTGACGTTGTTGGTGCTGTTGTTCATCGGCTGCTACGCGCTGCCCGCGTTGCTGCCCTATTCCTACGAAGACCTCGATTTCACCGCGCTGTTGCAGCCGCCGAACGCGCGCCACTGGCTGGGCACCAACGCCCTGGGCCAAGACCTGTTGGCGCAAATCCTGCGCGGGATGCAGAAGTCGATGCTGATCGGCGTGTGCGTCGCGGTGATCTCCACCGGCATCGCCGCCACCGTCGGGTCGATATCAGGCTATTTCGGCGGCTGGCGCGACCGCGTGCTGATGTGGGTGGTCGACCTGCTGTTGGTGGTGCCCAGCTTCATCCTCATCGCCATCGTGACACCACGAATCAAGAACTCGGCCAATGTCTTGATGCTGGTTCTGCTCTTGGCCGGTTTCGGCTGGATGGTCAGCTCACGCATGGTGCGTGGCATGACCATGAGTCTGCGTGAACGCGAATTCATCCGGGCCGCAAGGTATATGGGCGTATCCAGCCGTCGCATCATCGTCGGCCACGTTGTGCCCAATGTGGCTTCCATTCTGATCATCGACGCCGCGCTCAACGTCGCCTCGGCCATCCTGGCCGAAACCGGTTTGAGCTTCCTCGGTTTCGGCATTCAGCCACCGGACGTGTCGCTGGGAACGTTGATCGCCAACGGCACCCAATCGGCGACCACCTTTCCCTGGGTGTTTCTGTTTCCCGCGGGAGTGCTGGTGCTGATCCTGGTGTGCGCCAATCTCACGGGTGATGGTCTGCGGGACGCGCTCGACCCAGGCAGCGCGGTGCTGGGCGGGGGTGGGCGGTGAGCGCGCTGCTCGAGGTGACCGACCTGGCGGTCACCTTCCCAACGGGTGGCGCGCCGGTGGCCGCTGTGCGCGGTGTCAGCTACCGCATCGAACCCGGAGAAGTCGTGGCGATGGTCGGCGAATCCGGTTCGGGGAAATCCGTGTCGGCGATGGCGGCCATCGGCCTGTTGCCCGAGTACGCGCAGGTGCGCGGTTCGGTGCGGTTGCACGACACCGAACTGCTGGGCCTCGGCGACGACGCGATGTCGCGGTTTCGCGGCAAGACGGTCGGCACGGTATTCCAGGATCCGATGTCGGCGCTGACGCCCGTCTACACCGTCGGCGACCAGATCGCCGAGGCGATCGAGATCCACCAGCCGCGGGTGGGTAAGAAGGCCGCCCGCCGGCGCGCAGTGGAATTGCTCGAACTGGTGGGGATAGCGCAGCCGGAGCGACGCGCCCGCGCGTTCCCGCATGAGTTATCGGGCGGGGAGCGACAACGGGTGGTCATCGCCATCGCGATTGCCAACGACCCCGACCTGCTGATCTGCGACGAACCCACCACCGCGCTGGATGTCACGGTGCAGGCGCAGATCCTCGAGGTGCTCAAAACGGCTCGCGACATCACCGGTGCCGGGGTGCTCATCATCACGCACGACCTCGGCGTGGTCGCCGAGTTCGCCGACCGCGCCCTGGTGATGTATGCCGGGCGAGTCGTCGAATCCGCTTCCGTGCATGACCTTTACCGGGATCGCCGAATGCCGTACACCGTCGGGCTGCTGGGCTCGGTACCGCGGCTCGACGCCGCCCAGGGCACCCGGCTGGTGCCGATACCGGGAGCACCGCCATCGCTGGCGGCCCTGGGGCCCGGGTGCCCCTTCGCTCCGCGCTGCCCGCTGGCCATCGACGAATGTCGGCTCGAGGAGCCGAGTTTGCTTTCCGTGGGCGCCGATCACCGGGCTGCCTGCATCCGCACCGACGAGGTCGACGGGCGAAGCGCCGCGGCAATCTACGGCGTGAGCACCGAAGCCCGCCAGGCGGAATCCGCCGACACATCGGTCGTCGTTCGGGTGCGTGACCTGACCAAGACCTACCGGCTGACCACAGGAGTGTTCCGTCGCAGCGCCGGGGAGGTTCGCGCCGTCGACGCAGTCAGTTTCGAATTGCGGCAGGGCCGCACCCTGGGCATCGTCGGCGAATCCGGTTCGGGCAAGTCGACCACCCTGCACGAAATCTTGGAACTCACCGGGCCGCAATCGGGTTCGATCGAAGTGCTGGGCACCGATGTCACCGCGCTGAGCGCCGCGAGCAGACGATCGCTGCGGCGCGACATTCAGGTCGTGTTCCAGGACCCGGTCGCCTCGCTGGACCCGCGGCTACCGGTGTTTGATCTGCTCGCGGAGCCCCTACGGGCCAACGGGTTCGACAAGGGCCGCACCAACATGCGAGTCGCCGAGCTGCTCGAGATCGTGGGACTGCGTCGTGCCGACGCAGTGCGTTACCCCGCCGAATTCTCCGGCGGGCAAAAGCAGCGCATCGGCATCGCCCGCGCGCTGGCATTGCAACCGAAGATTCTGGCGCTCGACGAACCAGTTTCCGCGCTCGACGTTTCCATTCAGGCCGGGATCATCAACCTGCTGCTCGACTTGCAAGAGCGACTGAACCTGTCCTATCTATTTGTCTCCCACGATCTTTCGGTGGTCAAGCACCTGGCGCACCAGGTCGTGGTGATGTATGCCGGTGCGATCGTGGAACAGGGCGACAGCCGTCAGGTCTTCGCCGATCCGCAACACGAATACACTCGGCGGCTGCTCAACGCGGTGCCGCAACCGGATCCGGGTAGACGTGCCTAGCCGGGTTGTCAGAGTGGGTCGGGTCGCGGCGGTGTTTCTCCCGATCGCGCTGGCGCTAGCCGGCTGCTCACCGGCCGTCAACCTGATCCCCGAAACCGGCCATAACGCGCAGATCGGCTCGACGAGCGACATCAACCCACGCGACCCGGCCACTTTGTCCGACGGCGGCAACCTGCGACTCGCGCTGACCGACTTCCCGCCGAACTTCAACATTCTGCACATCGACGGCAATTCGGCCGACGTCTCCGCGATGATGAAGGCGACGCTGCCGCGGGCTTTCGTCATCGGGCCGGACGGCTCGACGAGGGTCGACACCGACTACTTCACCAGCATCGAGCTCACTGGCACTGCGCCGCAGGTGGTTACGTACACGATCAACCCCCGGGCGGTGTGGTCCGACGGCACGCCGATCACCTGGGAGGACATCGCCAGCCAGATCCACGCCCTAAGCGGCGCCGACAAGACCTTCGAGATCGCCGGGCCCAGCGGCGCCGACCGCGTTGCGTCGGTGACCCGTGGTGTCGACGACAGGCAGGCCATCATGACCTTCGCCAAGCCCTACGCCGAATGGCGGGGCATGTTCGCGGGCAACGGAATGCTGCTACCCAAGAGCATGACGGCCACCCCGGAGGCCTTCAACAAGGGCCAGCTCGAGGGGCCCGGGCCGTCGGCCGGCCCGTTCGTCGTCTCGTCGCTGGATCGGACCACGCAGCGAATCGTGTTGAGCCGCAACCCGAAATGGTGGGGAGCGCGGCCTCGCCTGGACAGCATCACCTATCTGGTGCTCGACGATGCCGCGCGGCTCCCGGCGCTGCAGAACAACACGATCGACGCCACCGGGGTCGGCACGATCGACCAGCTGACCATCGCGCAGCGCACCAAGGGGATCGCGATCCGGCGCGCGCCGGCTCCGGCCTGGTCCCACTTCACGTTCAACGGCGCACCTGGCTCGATCCTGGCCGATAAGGCGCTGCGCGTCGCGGTGGCCAAGGGGATCGATCGGCAAACCATCGCCAAGGTCGTCCAGTACGGCCTCACCAGCGATCCGGTTGCGCTGGGCAACCACATCTATGTCGCCGGGCAGCAGGGCTATCAGGACAACAGCTCGGTCGTGCCCTACGACCCCGCCGCGGCCAGCCGAGAGCTTGACGCGTTGGGCTGGAAGCGGGCCGGACAGTTCAGGGAGAAGAACGGCCGGCAACTGGTCATCCGCGATTTGTTCTACGACGCCCAGGGCAGCCGGCAGTTCGCCCAGATCGCCCAGCACAGCCTCGCCCAGATCGGCGTCAAACTCGAACTCGTCTCTCGGCCGGGCACCGGCTTCTTCACCAACTACGTCAACGTCGGGGACTTTGACATCGCCCAATTCGGTTGGCTCGGCGATGCTTTCCCACTTTCGTCGCTGACCCAGATTTACAAGTCCGACGGGGAAAGCAATTTCGGCAAGGTCGGCAGTGCGCAGATCGACGCCGCCATCGAAAACACGCTGGAAGAACTCGATCCGGCCAAGGCGCGAGCGTTTGCCAACGATCTGGACAAGATGATCTGGGCGGAGGGGTTCAGCCTTCCGCTGACGCAGTCGCCCGGTGACGTCGCGGTGCGCAGCTCGCTCGCCAATTTCGGCGCAGCCGGTCTCGCCGACCTCGACTACACCGCCATCGGTTTCACGCGCGGCTGAGCCGTCTCCGCAGCCGGTTCGGGATCGGCAGGGCGCCCTCGGCGAATGCCGCCGCTCCCAGCGCCTTCCACAGCAGCCGCACCTCCGGGCGCGGCGGCAGCGCGTCCAGCGCCGATGCTTGTGCCGCAAGGCCATTCAGGTCGCCTCGCCGAACCGCGTCGGCACTGGCGAGCGCCACGGGCTCACGGAAGTCCAGCGCGCTGTGTGCCATGTTCGGCAAACTCAGGAGCACCGCATCAGGCAGCAGCGACGCGACACGTTGCGCGATGGCCGGCGGGGTGATCAGGTCACGGCCTCCCGATATCACCGCGGTGGGCCAGTCGAATTTCGGCATCTCGGCCGGCAGGTCGTAGGGCTCGTCCTCGAAAGTCACCCGCTGCGTGCGTGTTCTACTTTCGGCGACCGCGGGGTCGAGCGGTAGGCCGTCGGGTTCGGCTGCGTAGTCCAGTTCGCGAAACGCAATGCGGCTCACCAAGTCTTCTTCGTAGCGGAACGGCAGGTTGCCCAGGGTGGTGAACCGGGACAGCGCCCACCACACCAGTTTTCGTCCATCGAGTAGCAGGTCGAGTTGACGCTCGAGCAGGTCGGTTCCGCCATAGCCATAGATTGACGCCACGACTTGGGTCGCGGTCGCATCCATGACGCCTGCGTCGACGAGTTTGCGCATTTTCGGTGCTAACGAAGCGGTCTCGGGGCTGTCTCCCTTCAACAGCAGCCGGCGAATCGCGCGGCGCACGATGACGATGTCATGCCGGGACAGCAGCGGTGAATCGAGCGCCATGCCGCGAACCCGGTGCGGATGACGCACCCCGACGCCCGCTGCGATGTAGGTGCCGTACGAGGCCCCATAGATGACAGCCGACTCGGCTTGGGCGTCGTCGAGTACCGCGGCGACATCGTCGACCACCTGGTTCACGGTCATCGATTGCGGCGGCAGGTCGGCGCCCGAATCGTCGTGGCGCGACATCCCCACCCCGCGGTGCTCGATCATGATGACGTCGAGACCGGCCGCTGCGGCGCGCCGCCGTAGCCCTTTGTACATCTGCACCGAGGCGACTCCCGGCCCGCCGGGGATGATGACCAGCGGATGGGCGGACTTGCGGCCGGCGCGGACGTAGTACAGATCGAACTCTTCGCCGCTGTGCGGCGAGATCGGCCGACGCACGGGCCGCACGCCCGGCAGTTCCGCCAGCTTCTCCTGTATCCGGCTGCGCTTCGCGTTCATCGTCATCAGTGTGGGTCCACCATGAGCCCATTCTGCAGGCAAGGCGACAGCGAGCCGCACAAAGTCGCTTGGACCAGCGGTGCCGCTGTGGGCGGCCGCCGGGCCTAAGCGCTGAGCACGATGCGGTGGGCGCCCTTGACACCGTCGTAGCGATCGGGGCTACAGGTGAGCACGATTACCTGCCCGTGGGTTCCCACGGTGTCGAACAACTCCCCCATCTTGGTCAACCGGTCCGGGTCGGTGAAACCGAGGGCGTCGTCGACCACCACAGGGACAGCGTCCTCCTTGGCGACCAGGGCCGCGCCGGCCAGCCGCGCCAGGATGCCTAGTTGCTCCTTCGCGCCGCCCGATAACGATTCGTAGGGCACCGTGATGCCGTTCAGGGTGCGGCTGCGGATGCACAAGTCGCTGTCGATGTCGACCTCGAAACTCGGGCCGAACACCGGGCGGCCGAGCCTCTGCAGTTCGGCGCGGTAGGGCTCGACGTAACGCTGCCGGGTGGTGTCGCGGTGGCGCGTCATGACCGAGCGCAGCAGCTGCGCGGCCCGCGCGCGACCGCCCACCTGGCTGTGTTCGGTGGCGGCGTGCTCGCGTTCTGTTTCGGCGGCGTCGAGCTTGCCCTGCCGCCCCTCACTGCCGAACACCGAGAGTTCGATGGTGATTTCACGCAACGCGCGGGCGGCTTCCTCGTAGCGCTCGCACACCGAGTCGGCTTCCTTCTTGGCATCGGCCAATTCGATGGCGACCGCATCGGGCGCGGCCGCCGCCAGCGCGTCGGCGAGTTCGGTGACTCGTTGTTGCGCGGCCTGCGCAGCACCCGTCGCAGTGGCTGAAGAGGCCGCGAGTTCGTCGTCACCGGCCGACGCGCGCTCGGTCGCCAGCCGGCCGGCAGCGGCGTCCAGCTCGGCGCGCTGAGTCTGTAAGCTGTTCTGCAGAACCGTTGCCCGCGTGGACAACTCGGCGAGCCCGCTCGCGGCGGCGGTGGCGGCCTGACGGAGGGCGTCGCATTCCTTCGATGCGGCCGCGTGGGCCTGAAGGACCGCGGCGAGCTCGGCGCGGGCGGCACCGATATCGGTGAGAACGAGTTCGGCCCCGGCGACGTCGGCGCGCAGCTGCGCCAGCCGCGACCGCAGCTCCTCGACCCGTTCGTCACCGCATAGACCGGCCAGGGTCGCGGTGAGCTGCTCGCGTGTGCTCTGCAGCTCGCGACGACGCTGATCGGCGGATCGCGCCGCGGCGAGGTCGGACACCTGACCGGCCGCCAGCGCCGCTGCCAACTCCTCTTGTGCCGCGGCGTGTTTGGCGTGGATGTCCAGTGTGGTCGCGCCCGGGGTGACCCTGGCGGTCAGGACGCCGGGCACCTCCACCGCGGTGGGTCCGGCGGCGGTGATCGACCAGCTCTTCCCGGCCGGCAGCGAGATCTGCCGGCCGGCGACGACCAGTTGAATGTCTGCGGCAGCACTGAATTCGACGGCCGCCGAGGTCAGCGTCAGCTGGTCGCCGGTGCGATCAAAGGCGGCCGCGGCATCCTCGATTCGTCGCAGCACCGCCGCGGTGACGGCGATGGCGCCGAGCTCGGCGCCAATCCGCTCGCGCTCCCGCTTGATGGCATCGATCTTGGCTAGGCGGGCGGTTATCCGCTCGGCCTCATCGCGGTTGGCGAGTTGGTCGACCGTGCACCGCGCAGATTCGGTTCGGCGTTGCAGCTCGGCAAGGGCCTCGGTGGCCTGTTGCAGAGCGGCGCCGGCCGCTTCCGCCTCCACGCTCGCGGCGGCTTGGGCTTCCACGGCTTCCATTGTCTGCGTTCGTATTTCGGCCACAGCGCTCGCGCGGGTGTCGATTTCGGTGAGCAGTTGCCGGCGCGCGGTGTGGGCGCCGTTCGCCGCCGCCGCGGTGGCGGCAGCGGCCCCGGCGACAAGCTCAGCTTCGCGCCGCTGCGCGGTTAGCGCCGCGATTTTGTCGGCGGCTTCCTGCGCGGCGGCAACCCGCGGCCCGACGGCAATTCGGCGCTGCGAGAGGTCGTCCACCTGCTCGGTCAACACGGCATGGCGAGCCACCCGGTCGTCGACCTCGGCGACGGCCGCCGCGCACTCGGCGACCGCGGCCTCGGCGTCGGCCAGGCGGGTGATCGCGGCGGCCCACTCGCCCGTCGGCCGTCCGGTCGCGGTGAAGTAACGCCCGTATTCGGCGTCGATGCGCTCGATCAGCAAAGGCTCGGTGCCGCACAGCCCCCCGCTGTTGCCGGCGGCCACATCAAGCGCCCGCGAGAGCGCGTCGCACCCGGACAAGTCCACCGCTGCCGTCGAGGCTGACTGCAGCACCCGCTGGGCGTGCCACAGGTCGCTGTCCACCGTCTCGGCCAGCATCGCCCGGACCCGTTCGTGGGCTTCGTCGCCGGTCAGTTGTTCGCGGCACGGCCGGATGACCGTCAGCTCCGTTTCGCACTTCTTGTGGAACCGCTTGCGATAGACGAAACGATAAGGCCCGCAACTGATTTCCGCGGATACTTCCGAACTAACATCGCTGTGGGTCGGTTTGACCTGCTTGACTTCCCTCTTCGTCGAGCGGTCCCGCGCTTCCAGGAGCAGGTCCAAAGCTTCGATCATCGACGACTTGCCGATCTCGTTGGCGCCGCACACCACCACGACGCCATGGTCGGGGAATTCGATTTCGCGGTGCGAAATGCCGCGGTAATTGGTCAGGGTCAGCCGGTGCAGCTTCACGCCGCGCCCCGCTCGGTGAGGCGCAGCAGTAACGCCAGTGCCGCCTGCGCATCGGAGGCGGTAGCGCAGCCCTCCTCGCGCGCCGTGGCCACCAGCTCCTCGACCGCCGCGGCGGCGAAGCCTCCGATGCCGAGATCGCTGAACTCGCCGTCGGCCGGGATCACCGCCAGTTCGGTGCGGCGTTCCCACAGGCCCAGCCAGGCGAACAACCGCGCGTATTTGTCCAGGCAGGCGTCCAGTGCGGCGCGGTCGGTGACTGTCAACGAACCGGTCAGCCCCAGGCGCACGACGGTTCGCTCCTTCTCCGTCATCAGGTCCAGATTCATGTCGAGGTCGGCGATGTCGCGGCTGGTGTCGACCTGCCGGTGCATCGTGACGAACCGCCAGTGTCCGACGTGCCGTGGTGTGACGGCGACCGCCCGCTGCGGGTCGTCTTCGTCGATGTCGACGATCAGGACATGACCGGGGTCGGATTCGACATCGTCGAAGTTGGTGACTTCCGGGGAGCCGGAGTACCACACCCGACCGCTGCCGCCGACCTGGGTGAGTGAGTGCTTGTCCCCCAGCGCCACATAGTGCACCGCGCCGCGGGACAGCGCGCCGTCGACCTTGGCGAGCCGGATCAGCGAGGGCTTGTCCCGATCGGGATCCAACACGTCGACACCGCCGTGCGCGACGAGGATGCGAGTGCTCGCACCCGCGGGCAGGTCCTCGAGGACGTCGGCGACCAGGTCGGCGGTCGGCACCTTCGACCGCCACGGGGCGGCGACGATCTCCAGCCCGGGGCGCACCTGATGCACCCCGCCCTGATCGAGCACAACGACGTTGTCGGGACGTCCGGCGGTGAACAATGCGTTGGTATACACCGATGAGGCATCCAGGGGATCGTGGTTGCCCGGCAACAGGTACACCGGAATTCCGATGGCGCGCATGGCTTCCAGAGATTGCCCGATCACCTTGGGCGGAAGCTGATTGTGTTCGAAGACATCACCCGAGACCACGACGAACTCGGCGCCGACTTCCGCGGCCAGCACTCCCAGACCGGCAACCGCGTCACGGCGCGCCGCCGAATAGCGCGGCTGCGCGTCACCAGCGAGGAAGTGCCTGGTCATGCCCAGCTGCCAGTCGGCTGTGTGCAGGAATCGCATGCCCGCTTGACCCCCTTCGAAGTGCGTGTTTACCAGGGCATCGCGAGTTTAGGTCTGCGCACCGACAAGACGCGGGACCTCGGCCGGCAGGTCTTGGTCTGAGAAATCTAGCTCTTGATAAACGCGCCGAATCGGGCAACACCGGCCGAAGGCAACCTTCGGGAACTGCTCGCGACCCATTCTTCAAATGAGTTGTGCGAGTACGAATCTACGTCGCGTCATGTACAAGCCTCTGCAATCAGCCAAGCTCAGCATCCGGGGCCCGCTTCGAACCACATTGGCGAACAACACTTCCGATACGATCCCACGAAACCCAACGAGCTTGAGGCCGTTGTGGCTGCGACAAGCTAACTTGGCGGGTTCTGAGGCCGGCCGGGATTCGGAAACGCCGGGTTGGTGTAGGCCGGCGTCTGTGGCTCATCGCTGGGAATCGGGTTCATTACCGGTGGTGGTCCGGACTCTGGCTCAGCCGGTGGAGTCGGGGGTGCCCGATGTTCGGGCGGTGGCGGCTTGGGCACCAAGTAGTTCTTCCACGCCCCCGGCGGATTCGGTGCGGGGCCGATAGTGTTATCCGGCCAGCGCCATGAACAGCTACCGGAAGCACCCCCGAAATCGCCTGCAGGAATAGTCAACCCGAAGCCCATGAAACTTCCCCCGATGGGGGCATTGCCACCTGGGCCACCCATATTCCATCCGCCATATTCGCAGTGCCAGTGCGTGCTGTTCTCTTCGACGGGAAAATCACAGTAGTACGTCGTGGCCCCCGCCTCGAAAGTGCTTCCGCCAACACCGGGATAGTCGCACACGCCGGGGCCCGGAAGGTTGCCGCCCGGCCCGGCCCAGGCCACCGGCGAATCGAGGATTGCCCACAAGGCGACCCCCAGTGCCGCAAGTAATCTAATTCCCGTGCGCAACGACTCTTTCACTGTAAACGCCTTCTGGCTTCGGCAATGGCAGCGCGTGCCTCGAGCGGGGACTGCTATTCCAAGTTCTACAACGCCCGGGACAAATTCGCAGAGGATTTAGGATTCGTCCCCATTGGTGATGGCGACAACTCGCGGCCGCACTGATTAATCTGATTGCTCGTGATTGACCAGCGCACCTTGCTGTTGATGCGGCACGCGAAGTCCGATTACCCGCCCGGCGTCGCCGACCATGATCGGCCGTTGGCGCCGCGCGGCATCCGGCAGGCCGGGCTGGCGGGCGACTGGCTGCGTGCCCACGCACCCACCATTGACCACGTGCTGTGCTCCACGGCGACACGCACCCGCGAGACCCTGCTGAACACCCGCATCGATGCGCCGGTGCGCTACAGCGAGCGCCTCTATGCGAGCACTCCCGGCACGCTGATCGACGAGATCAACACGGTGGACGACGACGTCAGCACGCTGCTTGTCATCGGACACGAGCCGACGATGTCAACCCTGGCGCTGGGGTTGCGCGACGCCGGAGACACGAATGTCGGCGCCGCGAAACGGATTTCGGCCAAATTTCCGACGTCTGCGATCGCGGTGCTTACCGTGCCGGGCGCCTGGAAAGACGTGGAACTCGGCGTGGCGACGCTGATCGACTTCGAGGTGCCGCGATGAGCCTCGATCAGGAGTTGGTGGCCAGCGTCAGCTCCATCAGCTTGATGGCCTGTCCGCACGCGTCGATGCCCGGAGCCTGGGGGTTGATCCACCATCCGACCACCCCGGCCGCGTCGCTGGCCACGCCGCACGCACCGTTCGCGTCGTCGGGCCGCATCACGATCGAGTCGATGCCGGCGATCGAACGCGTCTCGATCTTGTATTTCAAGAATTCCGCGACCTTGCGCTCGTTGGACAGGCTGCCCTGCTCGAACCAGAACCGGGTGATGTCGATCAGGCCGGCCGGGTTGGCCGCCTGCCAGCGGCAGATCGCACCAACGAACGTGCTCTGAATGTCGAGCGGGTCGGCGCCCACGGTCTTGGCCAGGATGTCACTGGTCAAGACCTCGCATTCCTTGAGCAGGTTCGGATACTGCTGCTGGGAGTTGTTGTTGCGGGGCACATTGCCACCCGCCTTGACCGCGTTGCCCCCGATCGAGCGGGAACAGCCAGTCAACACCAGCAGCGCGGCGACCACTACGGCCGCGGCAATGCGGGCAGTCCGCCTGCTGCGCGATTCGGCACGCATCGCGGCCATCATTTCGAGTTCGCAATCGATTGACGAGCCAGTTCTTTCGCTATGTCACACGGCGGCGGGAACGGCTTCTGACTGAAGCTGATTGACCATTCAATAAAGTCGTCCTGGAACTGAATGCCCACCTCGCACAGCGAGTCGCCCAGGTTGGGTTCGTTGCCGACGGCGATGAAACCGCCGTGGCCGTTGATGTTGATGTCATCGACGCTGGCACGCGAGAGTTCCTCGGTTTTGCGTTCGCGTCCGATGGGGCTACCGCGATACCAAGAGAAGGAGAAGTGCGGCCCGAGGATGCCGCCGCCCGCGAGCCACTGGCATCCGACGGAGTTGCGGGCGGTGTTGATCAGTCCAGTGACCTTGGTGAGCTCCGCTACGGTCTGGTCGCTGATCCCGCCGCATTGCGGGAACATCGCACCATGGCTGCCCTGGCCGTTCTGCGGCGTCGACGACGCCGACGCCCCCGGTTTGTTGTCGCCGGAATCCGAGCAACCCGCGGCCGCGGGGATCAGGATCGTCAATGCTGACGCCACAAGGGCCAGCGCCCTCGTGTCACGCCGCACCGCTGCCCTGCTTCCGTTCCGCCCGCTGCTGGTCCACACGATGCACTGTAGCGGCAGCCCAGCGGGTCAACCACCGACGCGCCTGAGCAGGCAATTCGAAGCCGCCAACAAGTGCGGCGCGGACTTTGACCGTCCGGCGGTTGACGGGGACGGCCGGGCGGGCGGTATGCGACAGTTACCCAATGCTCCTGGCACTGCTGCGCCAGTACATCCGGCCGTACCGACGGCTGGTGGCGGTGCTGATGGCGCTGCAGCTGATCAGCAACCTCGCGTCGCTGTATCTGCCGACCGTGAACGCCGCAATCATCGACGAGGGCGTTGCCAAGGGCGACACCACCACAATCGTCCGGCTCGGCATGGCGATGCTCGGGATCACCGCATTGCAAGTGTTGTGCTCGGTCGGGGCGGTGTATTTCGGCTCCCGCACCGGGATGGGCTTCGGACGCGACCTGCGCGCGGCGATGTTCGAACACGTCACCAGCTTTTCCGAGCGCGAGACCGCCCGATTCGGAGCGCCGACGCTACTGACGCGCAGCACCAACGACGTGCGGCAGATCCAATACCTGGTCCAGATCACGGGCACGGTGCTGGTGACCGCCCCGATCATGTGCCTCGGCGGGATCTACATGGCCATCCGCCAGGAGGCCGCGCTGACGTGGCTGCTGTTGGTCAGCGTGCCGATCATGGCGGTGGCCAACTACTGGGTGATGTCGCACATGCTGCCCCTGTTACGCCGCATGCAGGGCCTGATCGACGGCATCAACAGAGTGATGCGTGACCAGTTGGCCGGCGTCCGGGTCGTCCGGGCGTTCGCCCGGGAGGATTTCGAGCGGGACCGCTTCGCTCGCGCCAACACAGCGCTGTCGAAGACCGCACTGACCGCGGGCAACTGGCAGGCGTTGATGCTGCCCGTCACCACACTGACCATCAACGTGTCCAGCGTCGCGCTGATCTGGTTCGGCGGGTTGCGCATCGACCGCGGCCAGATGCAGGTCGGCTCGTTGACCGCGTTCCTGGCTTACTTCACCCAGATCCTGATGGCGGTGTTGATGGCGACGATGACGCTGGTGGTGTTGCCGCGGGCCTCCGTCTGCGCCGAGCGGATCACCGAGGTGCTTGCCACCCACCCCGCCGTCACCGACCCTTCGAATCCGCGATCCCCACGCGGCGCGATCACCGGAACGGTGCGTTTGGACGAGGCGACGTTCACCTATCCGGGCGCCGATCGGCCACTGCTGCAAGGTATTTCCCTGACCGCGCTGCCGGGAACCACTACCGCGATCGTCGGCAGCACCGGCTCGGGCAAGTCGACGCTGGTCTCGCTGATCTGCCGGCTCTACGACGTGACCGGCGGTGCCGTCACGGTCGACGGCATCGACGTCCGCGATTACCAGACCGAGCGGCTGTGGTCGGCGATCGGACTGGTTCCCCAGCGCGGCTACCTGTTTTCCGGGACGATCGCCGACAACCTGCGTTATGGCGCCGCCCCACACCAGCAAGTCACCGACGAACAGATGTGGGAGGCGTTACGGCTAGCCGCCGCAGACGATTTCGTGCGAGCCCACGATGACGGGCTGCACATGCGCGTGGCCCAGGGCGGGATCAACTTCTCCGGCGGGCAGCGGCAACGACTCGCCATCGCCCGGGCGGTAATCCGCCGCCCGGCGATCTATTTATTCGACGACTCATTCGCCGCGCTCGACGCGCGCACCGATGCCCGGGTCCGCGCCTCCCTGCAGGCGGCCGCCGGCGATGCCACCATCATCGTTGTCACACAACGTATCTCGATCGCGGCCAAAGCCGACCAGGTGATCGTGATCGACAACGGGAACCTGGTGGGCGCGGGTACGCACGAGTCACTGCTGGCCGACTGCACGACCTACGCCGAATTCGCCGACTCGCAGTCGGTCGGCGCCGTGCGGTCGGGTCAACTCGGGGGCCCGCCGTGACCCGAGCGACCGCCCAAGCGAGCCGCCGGCCCGCGCCCGCCACCCGCTCGCATGACTTCTGGAGCTGGTCCACCCGCCTGGTCAAACAGCTTGCGCCGCAACGACGGCTGTGCGTCGCGGTGATCATCCTGGGAATCACCGGCACGGCCATCGGGGTGGTCGTGCCGCGGATCCTGGGGCATGCCACCGATTTGCTATTCAACGGCGTCATCGGACGCCAGCTCCCCGCCGGAATCACCAAGGCGCAGGCCGTCGCCGCCGCACGCAGCCGGGGCGCCAACACTTTCGCCGACTTGCTTTTCGGAATGAACGTGGTACCGGGCCAAGGCGTGGACTTCGGGGCGGTTGCCCGAACCCTGACGCTGGCGCTGGGCCTCTACCTCGTTTCCGCGGTGCTGATTTGGGCGCAGGCGCGGCTACTCAACGTCACCGTGCAGCGCACCATGGTGGCGCTGCGTTCCGATGTCGAGGACAAGATCCATCGGTTGCCGTTGTCCTACTTCGACGGCCGCCAGCGCGGTGAGCTGCTGAGCCGCGTCACCAACGACATCGACAACATCCAATCGTCGCTGTCGATGACGATCAGCCAGCTGCTGACATCTGTTCT
Source organism: Mycobacterium sp. 852002-51971_SCH5477799-a (assembly GCF_001667145.1). Lineage (GTDB taxonomy): Bacteria > Actinomycetota > Actinomycetes > Mycobacteriales > Mycobacteriaceae > Mycobacterium. Next base: position 42,711 of record NZ_LZIF01000086.1, on the reverse strand, counting down.
GACGGTGGTGGCGGTACTGGCGATGATGCTGTCCATCTCGCCGCTGCTGGTGGTGATCACGGTGCTGACGGTGCCGTTGTCGCTGTTGGCGACGCGGGCGATCGCGCGACGTTCCCAGCGGCTGTTCGTCACCCAGTGGACCAGCATCGGCCGCCTCAACGCCCACATCGAGGAGACCTACAGCGGTTTCACCGTGGTCAGGACGTTCGGCCACCAGGCGGCGGCGCGCGAGCAATTCCGCGCCCTCAACGAGGACGTCTACAACGCGAGCTTCGGCGCTCAATTCTTCTCCGGGTTGGTGGCACCGGCGACAACGTTCATCGGCAACCTCGGCTACGTCGCCGTCGCCGTGGGGGGCGGCCTGCAGGTGGCCACCGGCCAGATCACCCTGGGCAACATCCAGGCGTTCATTCAATATGTGCGGCAATTCAATTCACCGCTGAGCCAGCTGGCCGGGATGTACAACACCCTGCAATCCGGGGCGGCCAGCGCCGAACGCGTCTTCACGCTGCTCGACGAACCCGAGGAATCGCCGGATGCCGCATCTGCCGCCCAACCCAGCCCGGGCGGCACCGCGCCGCAGCGGGGTGGACGCGTCGAATTCGCGCACGTGAGCTTCGCCTACCGCCCGGGCACGCCGGTGATCGAGGACCTGTCCATGGTCGCCGAACCCGGCAGCACGGTCGCCATCGTCGGGCCCACCGGAGCGGGCAAGACCACACTGGTGAACCTGCTGATGCGGTTCTATGACGTCGACGCGGGCCAGATCCTGCTCGACGGTGTCGACATCACCACGATGGAGCGCCAGACGCTGCGGTCGCGAATCGGCATGGTGCTGCAAGACACCTGGCTTTACGAAGGGACGATCGCGGAGAACATCGCCTACGGACGTCCCGACGCCGGCGAAGACGAGGTTCTCGACGCCGCCAAGGCCGCCTACGTCGACCGTTTTGTGCGGACGTTACCGGCCGGCTATCAGACCCGAATCAGCGGCGATGGAGGCAACATCAGCGCCGGAGAAAAGCAACTGATCACCATCGCACGCGCATTTCTCGCCCGCCCACAATTGTTGATCCTCGACGAGGCAACCAGTTCGGTCGATACCCGCACCGAAGCGCTTATTCAGCACGCGATGTGTGAACTGCGTCGCGATCGCACGAGTTTCCTCATCGCGCACCGGCTTTCAACGATCCGCGATGCCGACCGAATCTTGGTGGTCGAGGCCGGCCGGATTGTCGAACAGGGCGATCATGCCGAGTTGCTGGCCCGGCGCGGCGCGTACTACGCGATGACCCAGGCCTAGCGCCGGCGCATCGCACCGTGCCGCGCGGACCCCGAGGACGGCCGCGCCATTGCCAAGAGCCCGAGAATGCTTGCAGGAATAGGTGAGACGCTTGCGTTGTCTTTTCAAGACAGATCACCTGAAGGGATGGCAGCAATGTCCAGAGGCCGCATCACGACGATTGCCACTACCGCCCTCGGCGCCGTCGCCATCGGGCTTTCCGCCGTGAGCACGGCAGACACCGCCGCAGCGAGTTCGGTGCAGACCGGCGACGAGGCGTTCCTCACTCAGATGCAGAGCCTCGGCGTCACTTTCCCGTCGACGCAAGATGCCGTGCGAGCGGGCCACCAGGTGTGCACCGACCTGGCCGCCGGCCAGAGCCGGATCGCCGTCACCGTCCAAATCTTTCGTCACACCAACCTGACTCCGCCGCAGGCGGCAAACGTGGTCACCGCGGCGACCAACGCCTACTGCCCGCAATTCTCCGGACAGCCCGCCTAGGCGATCAACGGGCACTAGAGCAAACCCGCGCCTCACGCTGCGTCAGAACACATTTCAGTCATCAGCTATCCCAACCCGGTGCCCCGGCGGGCCGATCAATTCGACGACCTGCCGTCAGAGCCCGACGGTTTGTCGGGATCGTCAACGAATCCGCGCGCTTGGCGTCACAATCACAAATGTGACCTCATGGCATCCGACGCCGCGGACGCGGACAGGCTGGTAGGCGCGATGGCGGACCAACGTCTCGAATTCGGTTTGCTTGGACCGTTGGAGATGAGCGTTGACGGTGCTCTGGTGCCGTTGGGCACGCCCAAACAGCGAGCGGTGCTGGCCATGCTGCTGATGAACCGCAACAGGCCGGTCGGCGTCGACCGGCTCATCTGCGCACTGTGGGACGAGTCGCCGCCGTCGGGGGCGCGGGCGAGCATTCACTCTTACGTGTCCAATTTGCGCAAACTGCTGACCGGTGCGGGTGTCGACTCGCGCACCGTATTGATCGCGGCGCCGCCGGGTTATCGGCTCAACATCCCCGATGACGCCTGCGATCTCGGCCGCTTCACCGCCGAGAAGACCGCCGGTGTGCATGCGGCGGCCGCGGGCAGCTTCGAGCTGGCCGCCCGGCACCTGTCGGCCGCCTTGGCCGAATGGCGCGGGCCGGTGCTCGGCGACCTGGAAGATTTCCAGTTCGTCAACGCATTCACCACGTCCCTCGTCGAGGAGAAGATCCTGGCCCACACGGCGCTGGCCGAGGCCGAAATCGCCTGCGGACGTGCGTTCATGGTGATCACCGAATTGGAAGCCCTGACTGTCGAACATCCTTACCGCGAGCAGCTGTGGGCTCAGTTGATGACCGCCTACTACCTCACCGATCGCCAATCGGACGCGCTGGCGGCCTACCGCCGCGTGCAAAAATCGCTTGCCGACGACCTCGGAATCGACCCGGGCCAGAACTTGCGTGCCCTCAATGACCGGATCCTGCGCCAAGAACCGCTGGACGCCGAGAAGAACGCCATGACGACCGCGGCGGTCGCGATCACCGTCCTCGAGCAGTACACGTCAGACAACAAGGCGGTCGCCTACCTGCACGACGCGTCCGGGCGCCGGTATCCGCTGCGAGAATCGACAACGATTGGGCGGCTTGGCGACAACGACATCGTCCTAGATTCCCCCAAGGTGAGCCGCCGCCACGCCGTCATCGTTGACACCGGAACCGGCTACATCATCGACGACCTGCGGTCCTCGAACGGCGTGCACGTGCAGGACCAACGAATACGCTCGGCCGCGACCTTGCGAGACGGCGACCGCGTCCGGATCTGCGACCGCGTATTCACCTTCCAAATCGCCGCTGACGACGGCAACGAGGGATGAGACCTCGGCAAGCCGACCCGCGCTGACACGCGCGGCAATTGTTCCCGTTATCGTGCGGTGGGACGCCTACGCGCTTACCGTCATGATTGCTCAGTCACGGGTTGCGATCATGTGTCTGTCCGCAAGTCTTGGATGAGACCGGCAGGCCAGGGGTTGGGTTGGAAGGATGAGGAATGAGTGACGAGCAGTCCTCACGGGCGGGGTCGATGTTCGGCCCCTACCACCTGAAGCGGCTACTGGGCCGCGGGGGGATGGGTGAGGTCTACGAGGCCGAACACACCGTTAAGGAGTGGACGGTCGCGGTCAAACTCCTCTCCGAAAGTTTCAGCAGAGACCCGGTGTTTCGCGAACGATTGAAACGCGAAGCCCGCACCGCCGGTCGTTTGCAGGAACCGCACGTCGTGCCGGTGCACGACTACGGCGAAATCGATGGCCAGATGTTCCTCGAGATGCGCATGGTCGAGGGCACCGACTTGGACAGCGTGCTCAAACGCTTCGGCCCGCTGACCCCTCCCCGCGCGGTCGCCATCATCACCCAGATCGCGTCCGCGCTCGACGCCGCCCACGCCGCCGGAGTGATGCACCGCGACATCAAACCGCAGAACATTCTGGTCACCCGTGGCGACTTCGCCTACCTGGTCGACTTCGGCATCGCCAGCGCAACCACCGACGACAAGCTCACGCAGCTCGGCACCGCGGTCGGCACCTGGAAATACATGGCGCCAGAACGGTTTTCCGATGCAGAGGTCACCTACCGTGCCGACATCTACGCGCTGGCCTGCGTCCTGTTCGAGTGCTTGACCGGGTCGCCGCCCTATCGGGCCGACAGCGCCGGCGTCCTGGTCTCCGCCCACATGATGGACCCCATCCCTGCGCCCAGCGAGCTGCGCCCGGGCGTCCCCAAAGCCTTCGATGCGGTGATCGCGCGCGGCATGGCCAAAAAGCCCGAGGACCGCTACGCCAGCGCGGGTGACCTGGCCCTGGCCGCCAAGGAAGCGCTCAGCAACCCCGACCAAGACCGCGCCGCCACCATCCTGCGCCGCAGCCAGGAAGCCGCACTGCCCACCGCGGAATATCCCAACGCGCAGGCCCACGCCACACCGGCGTACCAGCCCACGTTCAACACGCCGCCACCATCACCATTCGACCCGCCGTCGGCGCCCAGTTCCGGTCCAATACCGTCACAGAGCGCGCACGCGTGGACCCCGACCAGCGGCCCGATCCCGGCGGCCGGACAACCCGCGCCGCCCTATTACCAAGGCGGCAATGCCAATTGGGGCGGCCCGCCACAGTTCACCAACTCGACGCCATGGGGTCAGCCCGCGCCCAAGCCGCACCGCAACGTCTGGCCCATCATTGCGGCCGTCGCCGTGGTGCTCGTGGTCATCGCGAGCGGGGTCGGTATCTGGCTGGCCGTTCGACCCAAACCAGCACCACCGCAGGCCGCGCCCTTGGGACCCGACCGCCTCAGCGCGCTGCTGCTGAGCCCGGCGGATATCAATACCGTGATGGGCTCGTCATCGATGCAACCGGGCAAGCCGATCACGTCGACGGACACCTCCTCGGTGACGGTGTCCGTGCCCGATTGCCAGAGCGCCCTCTACACCACCCAGGATCCGGTATATGCGGGCACCGGCTACTCGGCAGTGAGCGGACTGGTGTCTTCGGAGGCGGGCGATAACTACGATCACTGGGTCAACCAGGCCGTGGTGTTGTTTCCGTCCGCCGACAAGGCCAAGAGTTTCGTGGAGAACTCCGCGGAGAAGTGGAAGGGTTGCGCCGGCAAGACGGTGACCGTCACGAACAAGAGCAAGACCTATCGGTGGACGTTCGCCCAGGTTCAGGGCGCCCCACCGAAGGTCACGCTGATGGACACCCAAGAGGCAGCGGACGGTTGGGAGTGCCAGCGCGCGCTCAGCGTGGCCAACAACGTGGTCGTCGACATCAACGCGTGCGGCTACCACATCAGCGATCAGGGCGGCCAGATCGCCGACAAGATCGTCACCAAGATCGACGGCGAGAAGCCGGAAGGCTGACCGACCGCACGGTCAAAGCGCTGGCGGCTTGGTCACGACTGAAGGTCGGGCCCCTGGGCGCGTAGGTCGTCGACCGCCGACATCGCGTCGCGCAATCGGGCCAGCCACTCGTCGGCGTGTTCACCAACCAGCTTCACCGACCACGCGAGGGCGTCGGCGCGGGAGCGGGCCACGCCGGCGTCGACCAACGTATCCAGCACCTGGCGCTCGGATTGCTTCAGCCGCGTCATGACCGGTACCGCGATGTGAGTGAACAGGATTCGCTCGGGGCCTGTCTTGGAGCCGACCTCCACGCCCCAGGAAACCTTGCGTCCATAGCGATCCTGCGCTTCGTCGGCGATACGCATTCGCTCCGACCGGGTGTCCTCGCGGAATCGTGAAGCTCGCCCGGCCGCGCGGGCCTCGCTCGCTTCGCTTTCGGTGCTCGCCGAATCCGGGAGCTTGCCGATGACGGTTATTTCTTCGCGGTCCACGATCACCGTGGGGTCGCCGTCGAACCAACTATCCGGCAGACGTCCGGCGAACCATTCTGCCGCGTCGGTGGCATCGGGTTGCTGGGCTTGCTGCCAGCCTCCGGGACGTCCGTAGCGCCTCTGAGTGTGATGAGCCTTCATGATTACATGATTACACTGTTGCACGAGCCAGGGAAAGGTGTTTCTCCGGCGGCGAAACAACGGACGAGAGGAAGAGCCTCCTCCCGCGGTCCGGCTCCGGTGTTGGGCGTTTCCGAGGGCACAAGCCGGCCGCGGAAACCCGTTGATCTGGGCTGTTCGACGGCGTAGTTTGGGTAGCGAAGCAGGCCCGGAAGCGACCAATTCGAAGCGCCGGAGTACGGGGTAGGAATCCGGCCGCGTAGGACACGCGTAAGACGGAGTCAGACGCCCCCTGGAGTCGCGCCGGGCCTGCCCATGTGCCAACAACCCTTCGCTCGCCGGTCAGCGTGCTAGTCAGTCACCACCGCCCCGCCGGATGCGAAAGAGTTTTACCTCGTTCTTGATGCCCTTGAGGTGGCGGGCGCCGGCGTACGACGCGGAGAACTCACCGCTGTCGCCGATGTCGTCCCAAACCGAATCCGCGACCACGACGGTGCCCGGCCGAGCCACGTTGGTGACGCGGCTTGCCACGTTGACCGGGCTGCCGAACCAATCGCCGGCCCGGCTCACCGCCATGCCGGAGGCCAATCCCGCTCGCAATCGGGGAAAGTCGTTGTCTGTGTCGACGGCTTCGACGAGTTTGAGGATGACGTCGAGCAACGGCAGCGGATCGGGGCAGACGAACATCACCGCATCACCGATGGTCTTGATGAATCGCACCGGTGGGACGGTCATGTCCCGGGCGAGGATGGCCAGCCGGTTGGCAAGGTGGCCAAGCTCTTCGGGCGTCACCGCCTCGCCGATCCGGGTGAAGCCGACGAGGTCCGCGAAGGCGACGGTGATCTGGCGCGCCCCCGGCAGCGGCTTACCGGCCGCGCGCTCCGCGGCGTTGACCGCCTCGGTCTCCATCATGTGCCGCAGCTGCATGAACAACATGTGCTCGACCATCGGGCCCAGCATGGGCGCGATCTCGGTCACCAAAGCCTTTGACGCCTTTGCGATTTCGAGCTCGCTGGCCCCGGGACGCATGATCGCCGAAAGCGCCGTGTACCGCATGACTTCGGCCGTCCGCGACAGGCCCTCGGCCAGCACCCGGACCACGAGAACCAGCTGTTCGGGATCCAGTCCCAGCTGCACGAACCGCTGGGTGAAGGCGGCGGCCTCACCGTCGGCGCGCATGTGCACCGCCGCGTCTGGGTCGTCCACGCGGGCCAGGCCGATTGCGCGTTGCACGCGTTGCAACAGCCCGAGGTCGATGCCATGGGACTCGCTGATCTCGCGGGCAGACACGTAGGTGCCGTCGTCGCCGATGAGGTGGCGCGTGGCCAGCAGCAGGGGCGGATTCGTCGTGCGGATCTCCTCGGCGGTCACGCCCTGCTCGAACAGCCATTTCACGAGTTCGGCCCGTTCGGTGCGTGCACTTCCCTCGAGCCCCTCGAGCAGATCGTCGATGGTGTCGTCGGCCCCGTCCTGCACGTCGCCAACGTACAACGCGGGCGAGCAATGATGTGAGGTGATGAGCACACCACTGCTGCGAGGATTCCCGCCGGTCGTCGATGAGCGCGCTGAGACGCTGATCCTGGGTTCGTTTCCCAGTGCCCAATCGCTGGAGGTGTGCCAGTACTACGCCAATCCGCGCAACGCGTTCTGGTCGATAACCGGTGAGCTGTACGGTTTCGAGGCGACCGCACGCTACGACGCACGGCTGGCTGCCCTGCAGTCCCATGGTGTCGCTCTTTGGGATGTGCTTCACGCGTGCCGCCGGGTCGGCAGCGCCGACTCGGCGATTGACCTGAAAAGTCTGGCAGTCAACGATTTTGGCGAGTTGTTCGCGCAGTACCCCACCGTCACGACGGTGTACTTCAACGGAGCCAAGGCCGCCGACCTGTTCGCTCGGCTGGCGACGGCGCCCGATCGCATCGGGTATCAGCGCCTGCCGTCGACCAGCCCGGCCAACGCGATGCGGCCGGGTGCCAAGCTGGCGGCCTGGCGGGTGATCGCGAGCGCGGCGCAGGCAGGCGAAGCGTAGACGCCTATGACACCGGCGGCCGGTGAAGGGCCCACGGGCGAGCCGCTTCGATCTGCGCCGACAGCGACAATAGGGTCGCTTCGTCATATGGCCTGCCGACGAGTTGAACCGACATCGGCATGCCGTCCCCGTCGAAGTCCCACGGCACCACCGCTGCGGGCTGTCCGGTCAGGTTCCAAACCTGTTGATAGGGAACGTACTGTCCCACCCTCAGCAGCGTCGACACGGCGCCGCGGCGTTGATAGGCGCCGATACGGGACGGGCCTGTCGCGGTCCCGGGTGTGATGACGACGTCGACATCGTCGAAGATCGCCTGAATCCGCGAGACCACCGCATCCTCGTTCGCCCGGATGGCCTCCATTCGCCGGTCTGAGAAGAACGACCCCAAGCGGGCCATGGTGCGGGTGCGCGGTTCCAGCCGCTCCGGGTGGGCGAGCGCGTCCGCATCGTCACAGATTCCGCGCAGATAGCGGGGCAGGTAGTTGGTGAGCATCGTCGAAATCGGATATTCGGGGTCGGCAGTGATGACGTCATGGCCGAGGTCGCGAAGCAAGGCACCGGCCTGGCCGACCGCCGCCAGCTCCGCCTTGCCGACCCTGACCGGCAGTGGGGTTGGGACCTTGGTGCTCAAGGCAATTCGCAACCTGCCGGGACTGCGGCCCGCCGCGCTCACGAACTCGGCTTCGGGTCCGGGCACGGTCGACGTCGCATCCAGGAACACGGCCGCGTCCATCACCGTTCGCGCGATCGGGCCGTTCACGCTCAGCCCGTACCACGCGTCGTCGTGCGGTTCCAACGAAACGCGATCGCGTTGCGGCTTCAGACCGAACAGGCCACACCAGGTTGCCGGGATGCGAATCGACCCGCCCCCATCGGATCCCAGTGCCAGCGAAGCCAAGCCGGCAGCGACCGCGGCGGCGCTCCCTCCGCTGCTGCCGCCCGGAGTGCGGGTCAGATTCCACGGATTCCGGGTGGCTCCGAAGGACGTCGACTCCGTGTAGGGCAGCATCATCAGCTCGGGCACATTGGTTTTGCCGATGATGACCGCACCCGCGCAACGCAACCGGCGGACCACCTCCGCGTCGGAGGTGACGGCGGGCCGATGACCGCCGCTGCCGAACGTCGTCACCTGGCCGGCGACGTCGACATCGTCTTTGATCGCGATCGGCACCCCGAGCAGCGGTAGCCGCTCGCCCGCATCCAGGCGCTCCTGCGCCACCGCGGCCTCATAGCGAGCCTGATCGGCGAGCACCACTCTGTAGCAGCGCAGCTGGCTGTCCAGCCGCGCGATCCGCTCCAGGTAGACCTCGAGCAGCTCCGGTGCGGTCAGTTCACCGTCGGCGAGCATGCGTGCGTGTGCCGCCGCGCCTGCGAACGCGAGATCGTTCATCGCGGCAGCGTATCCCCCCATTCGTGGCAGGCCCCGATTAAGTCTCGGCGCGGCTATAACGCAGCAACCAGTACCGTGGGCGACATGTCCTGCGTGTTCTGTGCGATCGTCGCCGGCGAGGCCCCGGCCATCCGGATCTACGAAGACGACGACTACCTGGCCATCCTCGATGTTCGCCCGTTCACCCGAGGTCACACGCTGGTCGTGCCGAAACGCCATAGCGTCGACCTCACCGACACTGCGCCGGAAACACTGGCCGGGATGGTCACGCTGGGCCAGCGCATCGCCCGGGCCGCCCGCACCACCGACTTGGCCGACGCGACCAACATCGCCGTCAACGACGGCAACGCCGCTTTCCAATCCGTGTTCCACATTCACCTGCACGTTTTGCCCCGACGCAACGGCGACAAGCTGTCGGTGGCCAAGGGGTTGCTGCTGCGCCGCGACCCCGACCGGGAGGGTACGGGCCAGATCCTGCGCACCGCGCTGGCCCGCATCGATGCGAATCAGTCTGATTGAGTCCATCGTTCGGCGGGCGCGATAGAACGCGGGCTAGAACAGCTCTTTGGCCAGTAGCTCCAGCGTCGCGACCCGCCCCGGCGCGGTGTCTTGATCGGTTCCGCGGCGGGCCGAGGCCACCGGGTTCACCATGACTTCGTCGACCCCGAACCGGTCGGCCAGTGCTCGGATCTGGTCGGCGGCCTCGGCCGGCGCCCCCAAAACGGCACGCTGGAAGCCGCTTTCGACGATCCGCTGTTGTTGTCCGGTCAACTCGGCAACCGAGGCCTCCTCGACCAGCGGAACCGGCCCGAGCGGCTGCCCGGTCCGAAGCCGGGCCATCATCTGCAGGTTCGGCAACATCAATGCCGTTGCCTCTTCCCGGGTTTCGGCCACTGCGGCGTTCACCGTCAAAAAGGTCAGCGGCTGGGCCGTCAGCGCGCTCGGCTTGAATCGCGAACGGTAGACCTCGAGCGCCTCGTCGGTTCCGTTGCCGGAGAAGTGATGCGCGAACACATACGGCAATCCCTTGGCGGCGGCCAGGTGCGCCGAGTACATCGACGAACCCAGCAGCCACAGGCGCGGTTCGCCCGCGGCGGCCGGGGTGGCCTTGAGCGTGTAATCACCCGAGCGCAACGGAACCCTAACGCCGCGTGCGCTCATCAGCGCGGCCACGTCGTCGAGATATTCCGGGAAGTTCTCGATGTCGCGATCGTCCCGGCCGCCGCGCAGCGCGTACGAGGTCACCGGATCGGAGCCGGGCGCCCGGCCGATGCCCAGGTCGATCCGGCCCGGGGCGGCGGCCTCCAGGAGCGCGAACTGCTCGGCCACCGCCAGCGGTGCGTGGTTGGGCAGCATCACACCACCCGAGCCGAGCCGCAGTTGCGAGGTCTGCGCGGCCAGGTAGGCAAGCACCACCGGCGGGCTGGTGGCACCCACCGACGGCATGTTGTGGTGCTCGGCCACCCAGTAGCGGGTGAAACCCAGCCGATCCGCGGCCTGCGCGAGCTGCACGGTGGCCGCCAGCGCGCCACCGGTCGTCTGGTCGGTGCGCACCGGAATGAGATCAAGGACGGAAAGACGCACGATGGCGTCAACGCGTGCGGGGCGGCAAACGTTCCCGCTCGGCTCAGTACTCCTTGAGCGTTATCGAGGCGACGATGCGGTCGAACACCTCTTGCGGTATCGGCGCGCCGCCCGGGATGTTGTCCACGACCAGCCACTGATTGCGCTTGACGTAGTCGCTGAACTCACGGTGATAGTTGGCGAAGCCGGCTTCGTAGTCGACCGTCTCGTCTCGGGTGGCCGCCTTGAGCTCACCGGCGAGGATGTAGGCGCCCAACAGCGCAACGCTGGTCCCCTGACCCGACAGGGGCGAACAGCAGTATCCGGCGTCGCCGATCAGCGCCACCCTGCCCCGCGACCAGCGATCCATCTTGATCTGCGACATCTCGTCGAAGTAGAAGTCCGGTGCGGCCCGCATGTACTCCAGCAACTGCGGGCGCACCCAGCCGTCACCGGCCATCCGCCGCTCCAGCTCGGCTAATTGCGCCGCGGTGTCGCGGTAGTCGATGCGCAGGTCGGTATCCATGAACCCGACCATCGCCCGCGCCTCGGCGTTGTTGCGGGCGCTGTAGACGCCGGCCATGGTGGAGTCGCCGTAGTGCCACATCTGCCAATAGTCCAGGTCCAAGAAGTTGGGCACGGTGAAGATCGCCGCGTGCGTGCCCAGCCTCTCGATGAAGTTCTCTTCCGGCCCGAACACCAGACGCCGCACATTGGAGTGCAATCCGTCGGCGCCGATGACGAGGTCGAAACTGCGCGGCGCGGCGCGCTCGAAGGTGATGCGAACCGCCGCACCATCGTCCTCCACGGCAGTGATGGTGTCATCGAAAAGATATTCGGCTGTCCATTGGCTTGCGCCGTAAAGCAATTCGACAAGGTCGTCGCGCAGCAGCTCGATGTTCGGGTTGTCGATGGACCCACCGGTGGGTGTCGATTCGGTGTCCCGGGACAACTCGTTGCCGTCGCGGTCCACCACCGAGGAGCCCTGGATTTGCGTCTTGCGCTTCTGGGCGGCGCCCAACAGGCCCATGCGCTCGAGCACCGTCAGCGCCGGCCCTCGCACGTCGATCGCCTGACCGCCCGGCCTCGGCCCCCGATGGCGCTCGACCACGGTCACCGAAAAACCATGCCGCCCAAGCCAAAAAGCGGCCGCCGCACCCGCCACGCTGGCGCCGGATACCAGAACCTCCGTCACTTGATCCCTGCCAGTTCCTTTGCGTTGCGGAAGACGTCGTCAAGCATTGCTGGTGTCAACCTACCGGTGAACATGTTTTGCTGGCTCGGGTGGTAGCAGCCGAGCAACCGCACACCTGGCGCCAGGTCGGCAACGACGCCGTGGCCGAACCGAGGCTTGCGCCCGGTCGAGGTGCCCGGCAACCGCAACGCGATCTGCCAGCCGAACCCGCCCAGGGCCACGACCACGCGAACATCCTCGGACACCAACCGCCATTCAGCCCGCAGCCACGGCCAGCAGGCGTCTCGCTCCTCCGGCGTCGGCGCGTTGGCGGGAGGCGCGCACCGCACCGGGGCGACGATGCGAATCTTCTTGGTCTGCAACCCATCCGCGGCGTCGACACTGGTCGGCTGGTTCACCAGCCCGGCCCGGTACAGCGCCGCGTACAACTGGTCGCCCGAGCGGTCGCCGGTGAACATCCGTCCGGTGCGGTTGGCGCCGTGCGCGGCGGGCGCCAATCCGACGATCAGCAGCCGTGGGCGCGCCGACCCCCAACTGGGCACCGGTCGCCCCCAATACGGTTGGTCGGCAAAGGCTCGGCGTTTGACGACCGCGACGTCCTCGCGCCAGCTGATCAACCGCGGACAGGCCCGGCAGACGCTGACCAGAGCGTCGATTTCGGGAATCGAGCCGGCGTGCTCGGCGAGGTCGGCGACGGCGCCGGCATCGGCGGCCACCGGTGTCTGCGGTGTTGCCGGATCGCCCGGCCATCCGGTGCCGGCGCCAACCGGAGAGCTGAACGCCTGGCCGGTACGTGGATGGGCGAGCACATGAACATCCTGCATGAGTAAAAAATCGGTCGCCGCAAATACCGCATTGGCATACATTCAGCGGCGATATTCCGATGAAAAGCGGCGGCCCAGCATTCCTGATCCTGTTCGCCACGTTGATGGCGACGGCGGGTAGCGGCGTCTCGATAGTCGCGTTCCCCTGGCTGGCGTTGCAGCACCACAACAGCGCGCGCGACGCCTCGGCCGTGGCCCTGGCGATGACGCTGCCGCTGGTGCTGTCGACTCTCGTCGCCGGCACCGCCGTTGACTTCTTCGGACGCCGCCGGGTGTCGCTGATCTCCGATGCACTGTCCGGGACGGCGGTGATTGCCGTGCCGCTGATCTCGTGGGGGCTCGGTGCGGACGCGCTCAACCTCGCGGTGCTGGCCGTCCTGGCCTTCTTCGCGGCCGCGTTCGACCCGGCCGGGACGACGGCCCGCGAGTCGATGCTGCCCGAGGCCGCCGCCCGGGCGGGCTGGTCGCTGGCCCGCACCAACAGCATTTACGAGGCGATTCTCAACCTGGGGTTCATCGTGGGCCCGGGCATCGGCGGCCTGATGATCGCTACCGTCGGCGGCATCAACACCATGTGGACGACGGCCGGGCTGTTCGGGCTGTCCATCCTGACGATCGCTTCGCTGCGGCTCGAGGGCAGCGGAAAGCCCGAGCGTGAGACCCGGTCCGGCGGTTGGATGTCCGGCATCGCCGAAGGGTTACGGTTCGTCTGGCACATCCGGGTGCTCCGGACGTTGGGCTTGATCGACCTGGCCGTCACCGCGCTGTACCTGCCGATGGAAAGCGTGCTGTTTCCGAAGTACTTCTCCGACCACCACCAACCCGCGCAACTCGGGTGGGCGTTGATGGCGATCGGGTTCGGCGGCGTAGCGGGAGCGCTCGGCTATGCCGCGCTGTCGAGACGGCTGCGACGGCGCACGGCCGTGCTGATGGCGACCCTCACCTTCGGGGCGGCGACCGTCGGGGTCGCGTTCCTGCCGCCATTGCCGGTGATCCTGGTGCTGTGCGCGGTCACCGGCGTGGTCTACGGACCGATCCAGCCGATCTACAACTACATGATGCAGACGCGGGCACCGCACCGGCTGCGCGGCCGAGTGGTCGGGGTGATGACGGGGTTGACCTACGCGGCGGGCCCGTTGGGCCTGCTGGTGGCCGGTCCGCTGACCGACGCGGCCGGGCTGAAGGTGACATTCCTGGTGTTGGCGGTACCGATTTTGCTGATCGGCCTCGTCGCGTGCCGGCTGCCGTCGCTGCACGAACTGGACCGTGCGCCGGAGCTCGCGGAAGACGCGGGCCAGTCGGGCGGGCTTAGTATCGGGCCGTGAGCTCTGACGCCCTCGCCAGCCTGATCGCCGACCTGCCGGACGGGATGGTCGTCACCGACCCCACAGTGACCGAGAGCTATCGCCAGGACCGCGCGTTCGACCCGTCGGCGGGCAAGCCGCTGGCCGTCGTGCGGCCGCGGCACACCGAAGAGGTGCAGACCGTGCTGCGCTGGGCCGCCGCACACCGAGTGCCCGTCGTGACGCGCGGCGCCGGCAGCGGCCTGTCCGGCGGGGCGACCGCATTGGACAACGGAATCGTGCTTTCCACCGAGAAGATGCGCGACATCGCCGTCGACCCGGTCACGCGCACCGCGGTATGCCAGCCCGGGCTGTTCAACGCTGAGGTGAAGAAGGCCGCCTCCGAGCACGGCCTGTGGTATCCGCCGGATCCGTCGTCGTTCGAAATCTGCAGCATCGGCGGCAATATCGCCACCAACGCCGGCGGGCTGTGCTGCGTCAAGTACGGCGTAACGACCGATTACGTGCTGGGCATGCAGGTGGTGCTGGCCGACGGCACCGCGGTGCGGCTGGGCGGCCCGCGTCTCAAGGATGTCGCGGGGCTTTCGTTGACCAAACTGTTCGTCGGGAGCGAGGGCACGCTGGGCGTCGTCACGGAAGTGACGCTGCGGCTGGTGCCCAAGCAGAACGCGTCCAGCATCGTCGTGGCCAGCTTCGCGACCGTCGAGGACGCGGTCGAGGCGGTGCTCGGCGTCACCGCGCGGCTTCGCCCCTCGATGCTGGAGTTCATGGATTCCGTGGCGATCAACGCCGTCGAGGACACCCTGCGCATGGATCTGGACCGCGGAGCGGCCGCCATGCTGGTGGCCGGGTCCGACGAGCGCGGCCGCGCCGGCAGCGAGGACGCCGAAATCATGGCCAAGGTTTTCGCGGAACACGCTGCGACGGAAGTATTTTCGACCGACGACCCCGACGAGGGCGAGGCGTTCGTCGTCGCACGGCGGTTTTGCATCCCGGCCGTCGAGGCCAAGGGATCGTTACTGCTCGAGGATGTCGGGGTGCCGCTTCCGGCGCTGGACAAGCTGGTCACCGGGATCGCGCGCATCGCCGCCGAGCGCGACCTGATGATCTCGGTGATCGCGCACGCCGGCGACGGCAACACCCACCCGCTGATCGTCTACGACCCCGCCGACGCCGACATGACCGAACGCGCCCACCTGGCGTTCGGCGAGATCATGGACTTGGCCGTCGGACTGGGCGGCACCATCACCGGGGAACACGGCGTCGGCCGGTTGAAGCGGCCGTGGCTGGCCGGGTATCTCGGCCCCGACGTGATGGAGCTCAACCGGCGCATCAAACAGGCGCTGGATCCCGACGGCATCCTCAACCCCGGCGCGGCTATCTAGTTTCGTTGTCGGGCGCCCGGCTGGCCGGGGAGTCGGTGTCGATAGCCCCGGCGGGGCGCTCGGTGTCGGGAGTTCTTGACATATTGCTGGCGCTGTCGTACGAATGAGACATGGTTGCCGTTATGTCTCACGACGCGCCGGTCAAGTTCGAGCTGGCCACCGCCGACACCTGGCCCAATCCCTGGCCGATGTACCGCGCGTTGCGCGACCGCGATCCCGTGCACCACGTCGTGCCGGCTAACCATCCCGAGGATGACTACTACGTGCTGTCCCGGCACGCCGACGTGTGGGCCGCGGCTCGGGACCACGAAACCTATTCCTCCGCTCAGGGGTTGACCGTCAACTACGGCGACCTGGAAATGATTGGGCTGCAGGATAATCCACCGTTCGTGATGCAGGATCCTCCGGTGCACACGCAATTCCGCAAGCTGGTCTCGCGCGGCTTCACGCCGCGGCAGGTCGAGGCCGTGGAGCCCAAGGTGCGGGAGTTCGTCGTTGAGCGCATCGAGGGGTTGCGCTCGGCCGGCGGCGGCGACATCGTCGCGGAGCTGTTCAAGCCGCTGCCGTCGATGGTGGTGGCGCACTACCTCGGTGTGCCGGAGGAAGACTGGGCCCAATTCGACGGCTGGACCCAGGCGATCGTCGCGGCCAACACCGCCGACGGCGGCGTCGCCGGTGCGCTGGAAACCGTCGGCGATGCGGTCGGGTCGATGATGGCCTACTTCACCGCGCTGATCGAACGGCGGCGCACCGAACCCGAGGACGACACCATCTCCCACCTGGTGTCCGCCGGCGTCGGGGCCGACGGCGACATCGCCGGCACGCTGTCGATCCTGGCATTCACGTTCACGATGGTCACCGGCGGCAACGACACCGTCACCGGCATGCTCGGCGGCTCGATGCCGCTGCTGCACGAACGACCTGACCAACGTCAGCTGCTGGTGGACGACCTCGACCGCATCCCGGATGCGGTCGAGGAATTGCTGCGGATGACCTCACCGGTGCAGGGACTCGCGCGCACCGTCACCCGTGACGTGGCCGTCGAGGAGACCACCATCCCGGCCGGCCGCCGAGTGTTGCTGCTGTACGGTTCGGCCAACCGCGATGAACGCCAATACGGTTCGGACGCAGGCGAACTCGACGTGACTCGCTGCCCCCGCAACATCCTGACTTTCAGCCATGGCGCACATCACTGCCTGGGCGCCGCCGCCGCGCGGATGCAATCCCGCGTGGCGCTGACCGAACTTTTGACCCGCTGCCCGAGCTTCGAGGTGGACGAATCCGGCATCATCTGGGCCGGCGGCAGCTACGTCCGGCGACCGCTGTCGGTGCCGATTCGGATGAAGCCCTGATGCCCGGGAGCGACTGGCTGGGTACGCACCGGACCGAGGCGGCAGCGGACCGGATCCTCGACGCCGCCGAGCGGCTCTACACCCAGCGCGATTCCGACTCGATTGGCATGAACGAAATCGCCCGTGCGGCGGGCTGTTCCCGCGCGACGTTGTACCGGTATGTCGAGAACCGCGAGGCGCTGCGAACCGCCTACGTCCACCGCGAAACCCACCGGCTGGGTCGCGAAATCATCGCGCGCACCGGCGACATCGAGGACCCGCGCGAACGGCTGATCGCGAGCATCCTGGTCACACTGAGGATGGTTCGCGAAAGCCCGGCGCTGGCTTCCTGGTTCGCCACCACCCGCCCGCCGGTGGGTGGCGAACTGGCCGGACAGTCCGAAGTCATCGCGGCGTTGGCGGTGGCGTTCCTTCATTCGCTGGGACCCGACGATCCCGCCGTCATCGAACGTCGCGGTCGCTGGATGGTGCGAGTGATCGTTTCGCTGCTGACCCACCCGGGCCACGACGAAGCCGACGAGCGAGCGATGATCGAAGAGTTCGTCGTCCCGATCGTCACGCCGGTCGCCGCGAGCGGCTAGGCGGCTCAGTCACGCGGGTGAACCGGTGCAGCAGCCACGCCAGCGGGATCGTCACAACCAGCGTCGCGACGTACAAGTACAGCATCGAACCCGTGTAAACACGAGCGCCCACGATGTAATCCATCGCGAATTCCATGGTGATCAGGTGGATCAGGAAGATCTCGTAGGAGATCTCGCCCAGCCACACCATCGGGCGGCTGGCCAGCATTCGGGAATACCAGCCTTGGATACTGGGAGCGCCACCCAGGGCGAGCGGCGCCACCGCGAGTGCGGCGATGACGGCGTAGAAGCAGGTCTTGAACAACGCTTCGCTCAGCGACGCCGGGGATGTCGTGGGCGCGCCGGCAATCGGCGTGGACACAATGAAATAGCAGACGACCGCCAGCGGTACGGCCACGAACCCATAGGCGCGCACGCCCATCTCCTGCAGCACGGTCAGCATCATGCCGCCGAGGAACCACGCCAGATAGGTGGGCAGCCATAGCCTTGC
The DNA here is from genome assembly GCF_001667145.1 of Mycobacterium sp. 852002-51971_SCH5477799-a. Classification (GTDB taxonomy): domain Bacteria; phylum Actinomycetota; class Actinomycetes; order Mycobacteriales; family Mycobacteriaceae; genus Mycobacterium. The sequence continues at coordinate 24,818 of NZ_LZIF01000086.1, read as the reverse complement.
GCCGTCGGGAAACCAGTGATCGGTATGCACCAGCACCAACCAGGCCGGGCTGATCAACGCCATCCCCGCCAGGGCGCCCAGCACGAGTTTCGGCTGCCACTGCCGTCGGCTGATCACCACCAACAGCAGGTACGCCAGCAGCGGCAGCACGACGTAGAACGCGCCCTCCACCGCCAGGCTCCACATCTGGGTCAACCCTTGGTGCAGATACTTGCCGAGGTAGCCATTGCAGTAGATCTGCGTCAGCGTCAGGTTGCGCGCGAGCCCCAGCCAGCTGTGCCCGGGGTTTGGCCCCGCATCCCGGTAGTGGTAGAGCACATAGGCGAACAACACGGTGATCACGTAGGCGGGCATGATGCGCCGAACCCGGTGCCACGCATAGCGACTCAGCGACGGCGGTGCGCCGCTCTCCGCCGCCGACTTCACCCACGGGCGAAACAACAGGTAGCCGGAGAGCACGAAGAAGATCGGCACCCCGACCTCCATCCGGGAACCGACCAGACCCCAATACCCGTGGGTGTATTTGCCGGTGGTGTATGCCGCATGGGTGCCGACGACGAGGAGCGCCGCGACCGCGCGGATCCCCGTCAGGGAGGCGATCCGGTCGACGCGAGAGGTCTGCTCGAGCCCGCCCTGCGCGTCTTGCTCTTCGGACAGCGTCATCCGCCGTGTTTCCTGCGCGGCTTCCCACCGTCTCGGCCGCGGGGCTTGTTGGTGGACGACCGCTCGGGTTGCAGGTTGATCAGCACCCCCGAAATGCGGGTGTGCTCAAGCCTTTTTAGCGTGGCCTTGCCCAGCTTGGCCGGCAGTTCCACCAGCGAGAAATCCGGCCCGATCGAGATGTGGCCGAAATCGCTGCGATGCAGCCCTCCCTCGTTGGCGATGGCGCCGACGATCGCGCCCGGCCCGATCTTGTGCCGCTTGCCCACCGCGATGCGATAGGTGGCCAATGGCCGTGCATTCCTTGGCCTTTCGGGGCGATCACGCCGTTCTGCGCGGCGCTCGCGCTGCTCCGGTGGTGGTTCGGGCGACATCAAAAATTCGTCGCCGTCGCGGGACTGCACGGCCAGCGCGGCGGCGATGTCGGCCATCGGTGTGTCGTGCTCGCGTTCGTAGTCCTGGACCAACTTGCGGAACAGGTCGATTGCGGGCGAACCGAGCGCGGTGGTGATGGAATCGGCGAATTTGGCCACCCGCTGCGCGTTGACATCCTCGACGGTGGGCAATTCGGTTTCGGTGAGGGTTTGCCGCGTGGCCTTTTCGATCGCCTTGAGCAGGTGGCGCTCGCGCGGGGAGACGAACAGCAGCGCGGTTCCCGAACGGCCGGCCCGGCCGGTGCGCCCGATCCGGTGCACATAAGACTCGGTGTCGTGCGGGATGTCGTAGTTGAGCACGTGCGATATCCGCTCCACGTCCAGCCCGCGCGCGGCCACGTCGGTGGCAACCAGGATGTCGATGCTGCCGTCCTTCAGGGCGGCGACGGTCCGCTCGCGCTGTGCCTGTGGGATGTCCCCGTTGATGGCGGCCGCGGAAAACCCTCGGGCCCTGAGCTTTTCCGCGACTTCCTCGGTGGCCTGTTTGGTCCTGACGAAGATGATCATCGCCTCGAACGACTCGACTTCCAGGACCCGTGTCAGCGCGTCCATCTTGCGCGGGCCGGCAACCTGAATGTAGCGCTGCGAAATGTTCTCGGCGGTAGCGGTTTTCGATTTGGTGCTGACCTCGAGCGGATCGTGCAAATACTTGGTGGTGATCTTGCGGATCGCGGCCGGCATCGTCGCGGAGAACAACGCCACCTGTTTGTATTCCGGGGTCTCGGACAAAATGCGGTCGACTTCTTCGGCGAAGCCCATGGCGAGCATCTCGTCGGCCTCGTCAAGCACCAGGTAGTCGACGTGGGAGAGGTCCAGCGTCCCGCGCTCGAGATGGTCGATGACCCGGCCCGGCGTGCCGACCACCACGTGGGCGCCCCGGCGCAGCCCGGCCAGCTGCACGCCGTAGGAGGAGCCGCCGTAGATCGGCAGCACGTTGATCTTGGGCAGGTGGGCCCCGTACCGGCTGAACGCCTCGGCCACCTGCAGGGCCAGTTCCCGGGTGGGGGCGAGCACCAGGGCCTGGGTGGCGGTGCTGGTGACGTCGATCTTGGACAAAATCGGGATCGCGAACGCGGCGGTCTTGCCGGTGCCGGTCTGGGCCAACCCGACGACGTCGGAGCCGGCCATCAGCGCCGGGATCGTCGCCGCCTGAATGCCGGTGGGCGACTCGTAGCCGACGTCAGCGATCGCCCGCAAGACCGAGGGATTGATCTGCAGGTCGGCAAACGTCGTTGAGGCAGCTTCAGTCGAGCTGTCCGAGAGGGTCATCGTCCAAGGAGTCTAGTGGTGATCGCGAGCTCAGCGGACGCTGAGCGCTGCGGGTCACCACCATAAGACCCAGTGTGATCGCGAGCTCAGCGGACGCTGAGCGCTGCGGGTGATCATGGGCACACCCGGCCTGCCTGCCACAGTCCCGGACCGGTTGAAGGTACGGTGCCCGATGTGTGGTCGCCGCCATGTCGTACCGAGCCACTGACCTGCTCGGCCGCTGTCGCCTTGATCGCCCTCACCATGACCGGCTGCGGATCGGGGGACTCGACCGTCGCCAAGACGCCGCCGGCCCGGACGACTTCGGAGACGGCGTCAATCACGGCTCCGGCCACCCCGTCGGCGGCCGCGCCACCCGGAAACGCCCCACCGGCCGATCCCTGCGCGGTCAACCTCGCCGCGCCGACCATCGCGAAGGTGGTGTCCGAGCTACCCCGCGACCCGCGCAGCCAGCAGCCCTGGAACCCCGAACCGCTGGCTGGCAACTACAACCAGTGCGCGCAGCTGTCGGCGGTCATCATCAAGGCCAACACCAACGCGGTCAGCCCGACCACCCGTGCAGTGCTTTTTCACCTCGGCCAATTCATTCCCCAGGGCGTGCCCGACACCTACGGATTCAACGGCGTCGACCCGGCGCAGACCACGGGCGACACCGTGGCGCTGACCTACCCCAGCGGGATCAACGGCCTGAACACCAATGTGAAATTCCACTGGAACGGCAACGCCGTCGAACTCATCGGCAACACGCCCGCCCACTGATTCGGCGCGCGCGCCGCCCTCCTGTCGGGGCGCTGGCCTACTGTGGCTCGCGTGTTGGTCTCCGGCGACAGCATCGTTTACAGCGCATCGGATCTGGCCGCGGCCGCCCGCTGCGAATACGCGCTGCTGCGGGATTTCGACGCGAAGCTGGGCCGCGGCCCCGCGGTCACCGTCGAGGACGAACTGCTCACGCGGACGGCCGCCCTCGGTAGCGAACACGAGCGGCGCGAACTGGCCTCGCTGCGCGACCGGTTGGGGCAGGACGTCGCAATTATCGGCCGCCCCGCCTACACGCCCGCCGGCCTGACCGCGGCCGCGGACGCCACCCGCCGCGCCGTCTCCGACCGCGCGCCGGTGATTTATCAAGCCGCCATGTTCGACGGCCGCTTCGCCGGCTTCGCCGACTTTCTGGTCCGCGACGGCGAGCGATATCGGGTCGTGGACACCAAACTGGCCCGCTCAGCCAAGGTCACCGCGCTGTTGCAGGTGGCCGCCTACGCCGACGCATTGGCCGCCTCGGGCGTCCCGGTCGCGCCGGAGGCCGAACTGCGACTGGGCGACGGGACCGCGGTGCGGCACCGGGTCTGCGACCTGATCCCCGTCTACCGCTCCCAGCGCGCCCGGCTGCAGCGCCTCCTCGACGACCACTACGCCGGCGGGGCGGCGGTGCGCTGGGACGACGAGGGCGTGGCCGCCTGCTTTCACTGTCCGCTATGCCTCGAGCAGCTGCGGGCGGCCGACGACGTGCTACTGGTGGCCGGAATGCGAGTGAGCCAGCGCGACAAGCTCTTTGACGCTGGCGTGATCACCGTCGCCGACCTGGCCGATCTTCGCGCACCCGTTCCCGGCCTGGCGGCCAGCGTGCTGAACAAACTGGCCGTCCAGGCCAAACTGCAAGTCCGCCAACGTGAAACCGGCATTCCGCAGGTCGAGGTCATAGACCCGCAGCCGCTGACCCTGCTCCCCGAGCCCGACCCCGGGGACCTGTTCTTCGACTTCGAAGGCGACCCGCTGTGGACCGTCGATGGCCGCGAGTGGGGCCTGGAATATCTGTTCGGTGTATTGGAAGCCGGGCCGACGGGGAAGTTCCGCCCGTTGTGGGCGCACAACCGGGCCGACGAACGCAAGGCGCTGATCGACTTTCTGGCGTTGGTGGCCAAACGCCGCAAGCGCCGCCCCAACATGCACATCTACCACTACGCGCCCTACGAGAAGACCGCGTTGTTGCGACTCGCCGGACGCTATGGAGTGGGCGAGGACCAAGTCGACGAGCTGCTGCGCAGCGGTACGTTGGTCGACCTTTACCCGTTGGTACGCAGGAGCATTCGCACCGGCGCCGAGTCATTCAGCCTCAAGGCGCTGGAGCCGCTCTACATGGGAGCCCAACTGCGGGTAGGTGACGTGACCACGGCCACCGGATCGATCACCTCCTACGCACGCTACTGCGAACTCCAAGCGGACGGCCGCGGTGACGAGGCCGCATCGGTGCTCAAGGAGATCGAGGACTACAACCACTACGACTGCCGGTCGACTCAGGAACTGCGGAACTGGCTGATGTTGCGCGCCTACGAATCCGGCGTGCTGCCGATTGGCGCCCAGGCCGTTGCCGAGGGCAACACCGTCGATGATCGCGACCAGTTGGCGGTGACGTTGTCGGCGTTCGCCGGAGCCGCCGGCGTCGACGACCGCACGCCTGAACAGACGGCGGTGGCGCTGCTGGCCGCGTCGCGCGGTTACCACCGGCGCGAGGACAAACCCTTCTGGTGGGCGCACTTCGATCGGCTGAACTTTCCCATCGACGAGTGGGCGGATAACACCGATGTGTTCGTCGCCGAGCACGCGTCGGTCAGCGTCGACTGGCACACGCCTCCTCGCGCGCGCAAACCGCAGCGGCGGCTGCGGCTGCGCGGCGAGCTGGCGCGCGGCGACTTGAAGAGCGACGTCTTTGCGCTCTACCACCCGCCGGCGCCGCCGGCCATGACCGACAGCCCGGACCGGCGGGCGGCCGGGCGGGTCTCGCTCATGGAGGCCGACGATCCGGCGGTCCCCACCGAAGTCGTGATGCTCGAACGAGTTGGCAGCGACGGCAAGACTTTTCACCAGCTGCCGTTCGCGCTGACCCCGGGCCCGCCCATTCCGACGACGGCCCTGCGGGAGTCGATCGAGGCGACCGCGACGCGGGTGGCGGCCGGGTTGCCGCAACTGCCCCGCAGCGCCATCGTCGACGTGCTGTTGCGCCGCGCGCCCCGAACGCGAAGCGGCACTCCACTCCCCCGTAGCGACGACACGGTTGCCGACATCACCGCCGCGCTACTGGATCTGGATTCGTCATACCTGGCGGTGCACGGTCCGCCCGGCACCGGCAAGACGCACACCGCGGCCCGTGTGATTCGCGACCTGGTGATCGGACACGGCTGGCGGGTTGGTGTGGTCGCGCAGTCGCACGCCACCGTGGAGAACGTGTTGGACTGTGTGATCGACGCCGGTCTGGATCCGCAACGGATCGCCAAGAAGCGCAACGACCACCGGGCACCGCGCTGGCGGGAGATCGACGGCGGCGCCTACGCCGCGTTCCTCGCCGACACGCCGGGCTGTGTGATCGGCGGAACGGCATGGGATTTCGCCAACGCCAATCGAATACCGCCGGGGAGCCTGGATCTGCTGGTAGTCGACGAAGCGGGCCAATTCTGTTTGGCCAACACGATCGCCGTGGCCCCGGCCGCCGCAAGCCTGCTGCTGCTCGGGGATCCCCAACAGTTGCCGCAAGTCAGCCAGGGCACTCATCCCGAGCCGGTGGACGCCTCTGCGCTGGAGTGGCTGGTCGACGGCCAGCGCACCCTGCCCGACGAACGCGGCTACTTCCTGGACCTCTCGTACCGCATGCATCCGGCGGTCTGCGCCGCGGTTTCGGCGCTGTCCTACGAGGACAGGCTGCGTTCCCATGAGTGCACCGCCAGCCGCCGCCTCGACCGCCGTCAGCCCGGCGTGCAGTTGAGTTTGGTTGAGCATCAGGGCAATTCGACCGAGAGCCCTGAGGAGGCCGACGCGATCATCGCCGAGATCAACCGGCTGCTCGGCGCGTCGTGGACCGACGAACACGGCACGCGGGCGTTGGCCGCCACCGATGTGCTGGTGCTGGCGCCCTACAACGCCCAGGTGGCGCTGCTGCGTCACCGGTTGACCGCCGCGGGGCTCGCTGGAGTGCGGGTCGGTACGGTCGACAAATTCCAGGGCGCGCAGGCACCGGTGGTTTTCATCTCGATGACGGTGTCGTCCATGGACATCGTGCCCCGCGGAATCTCCTTCCTGCTCAACAGGAATCGGCTCAACGTCGCGGTAAGCCGGGCTCAGTACGCGGCGGTGATCGTGCGCTCCCCGGCGCTGACGGAATATCTGCCGTCCAGCCCCGAGGGTCTGATCGACCTGGGCGCCTTCCTGGCGCTCACGCAGCCCGACCTGCGGTGACCGGCTAACCGGTTGACGAGTGCCGGCCCGAACCGGTGGGGTCGTCGTCCGGATCGGGGCGATGATGCTGGCCTCGCAGCGATTCACGCTCGGAGAAGTGCCGCCCCGTCGGGTGCTGGCGGCGCGGCGGCCGGGTGAGCCGATCGCCGGGCGGGGCGGATTTAGTCGGGCGCCGCACCGCCACCTGGCGAAGGCGTTTGCCGCTGTCCACGCGAGACCCGTTGTGGGCGTGGCCGATCGGTTGAGCCTGCGCGGGGGGGTCACTGCGCGGCGCTGCGGTGGACGCTGGGCGCGGACGTTCGACCGGTTGCCGGGGCGGCTCGGAACCGCTCCTTCGCTCGACGTCGGATTCGCGCACCAGAACGAATTCGACGTATTCGTCGTCGTCGTAGTCGTCGTCGACGACGTCGTCGTCAGGGCCGAGCGGACCGTCGCCGCCCCTGCCATCGCCCTTGCCCGGCCGCGGCGCAAAGCCCACCAGGAACAGCGCGGCGATGATGCCGAACAGCGCGATGAACGCCGGCAGCAGCACCGATTGCGACATCGCGGCCGCGAACGGATCGCGCAGGAACCCGGGCAGCTGCAGGGTGAGCGCGTCCTCGCCGACGGCGTCGCCGGACGGCTGGCGCGGCATCTCATCGGTGATCCGCCACGTCATGAACGCGGCCATGCCCGCGCTGCCGAGCACCGCGCCGAGCTGGCGCACCGAGTTGTACACCGCGGAGCCCGCGCCGGCCAACTGCGGCGGCAGGTTGCGCGTCGCGGTAGCCGTCAACGGTGACCACACGAAAGCCATCCCGACGCCCATCGCGAAGAACGGCAAAACCAGCCGCCAGATCGGCGTCGTCGGTGTCATCTCGAAGGTGATCCAGGTCAGCGCGATGGCCAGCACCGAGAAACCGAAACCGAGGACGGGCTGGGGATGGTATTTGTCGACGATTTTGCCGACAAAGGGCGCAAAGACTCCGTTGGCGATCGCCATCGGCGCGATCAACAAGGCCGAGCGCGTCGGTGAGAGCCCGCACACGGCCTGCGCGTAGAACGTCAGCGGCAGCATCATCGCCGTGGCGGTGAACGAGATGATGGCCACCCCGACGTTGCACAGAGTGAAGTCGCGGTCGCTGAAGATGACCAACGGAATCAGCGGCTCGTGGGCGTTGAGCGATTGCCAGAACGCGAAGGCCGTCATGAATCCGACGCCGGCGACGATCAACGCCCAGATCCATGGCTGCCAGTGCGCGGCCTGTCCCTGTTGCAGCCCAAACACGATGAGGAAGATGCCGACGCCGGAAAGCGCAACCCCGATCAGGTCGAAGCGGTGCGACTGGGTGGGCAGCACCGGGATCAGCCAATACGCCAACGCCAGCCCGATGACGCCGATGGGGACGTTGACGAAGAAGATCCACTGCCAGCCCAGCCCGTCGACCAGGACACCGCCCGCCAACGGGCCCACCAGGCTGGCGACACCGGCGGTGGCACCCCAGAGGCTCACCGCGACGCCGCGTCGCTCGGACGGGAAGATCCGGGTGATGGTCGACAGGGTCTGCGGGGTGAGCAGCCCCGCGCCGACGCCCTGGACGACGCGCGCCGCGATCAGGACGGCGGCGCTGCCGGCCAACCCGCACCACACCGAGGAGGCGGTGAACACGACCAGGCCGATCAAATAGAGGTTCTTGGGGCCGAACCGGTCACCCAACCGCCCGGCCACCAGCAACACGACGGCGTAGCCCAGCAGGTACGCGCTGGTCACCCAGACCACGGTGTCGTAGCCGATGCGCAAGCTGGTCATGATGGTCGGGTTCGCGATGGCGACGATGGTCGAATCGACCATGATCATGAAAAAGCCGATCATCATCGCCCACAGTGGGTTCCAGGGGTTCTGCGACTGCGGTGAGCTCCGGGTGAGAAAGTCCCAGCGGTTGGCGGCCCGGGCCGGCCCCGGTCTCGCGCGCCCCCCGGGCATGCGGGGCGTAGCCGTCGTCATCCACCCCACCTCGTTTCGCTGTCGCTCCCGCAGATGCTGCTCAGCCGTATCGACCCGGTGCGTCGACCGGTCCGACCCACGCAAGGTGATACACCACGCGCGGCGCGCTAAACGGCATGAGGACCGGCGAACGGCAAGGACCGTCGCAGACATCCAGCCTGCATTATTCCCGGTGAGGCAATAGGCCGGCAGCCAAGGACCCGGTCGGGGTGCATGGCGCGTCAGGATTTGCCACGGGCGCGTTAGCCTGGGGTAACGCCATTTGCAGGAGAGAGAATATGCGGGGTCGACGGAAAAGGTCGCCGAACCGGTTCTTCACCATGTCCAACGCGGACGAGCAGCCGACCGCCAACAACGGTCGACCCAAGATGTCCGCGCGGGCATTGGCGCAGGTCATCGAGCGTAGCTCGTGGTTGCAGGGCCCGGCCGCCGAGGCCTATGTGACCCGGCTACGCAACGCGAACCCGAATGCCAGTCCGGCGGAGATCCTGGCCAAGCTGCAGAAGCGATACCTGGCCATCGTGACCGCGGGCGGTGTTGCGGTGGGCGCCGCCGCGACCGTCCCCGGCATCGGCACCATCAGCGCCCTGTCCGCGGCCGCCGCGGAAACGGTGACGTTCCTGGAGGCCACCGCGTTCTTCGTGTTGGCGGTGGCGGTGGTTCACGACATCCCGGCCGATCACCGGGAACGCCGCCGCGCGCTGGTGCTGGCGGTCCTCGCCGGCGACAACAGCGAGCACGCCGTCGCCGAGCTGATCGGTCCGCGCCGCACCAACGGCGGCTGGATTTCCGAGGGCCTGGCCGCCCTGCCCCTGTCGTCGATGTCGAAGCTGAACTCACGCCTACTCAAGTCGTGGGTCCGGAAGTACACCGTGCGGCGCGGCGCCCTGTTGTTCGGCAAACTGCTGCCGGTCGGCATCGGGGTCGTGGTGGGCGCCATCGGCAACTACCTCGCCGGCAAGAAGATGATCCGCAACGCCAACCGTGCGTTCGGCGCCCCGCCCGCAAGGTGGCCCCGCGCGCTGCACCTCGTGCCTCCGGCCCACGAAGCCGGCTAGCGCTGGGCCGTCCTCGTGTCTCCCGGTCAGCCTCGCGGATCGGTGGCGAAAGGTTAGCCTTTATAGGGCGGAAACAATGGGTACCGGCATGGGTGTGAGGTGCCAGGCCATCCGTGGCCGACAAGGGTGCAGGCGCCGCGGGAATGCGCTTGCGGAACAGAAGGATTGAGGCGAACTGCGGACGTGAGCAACATAAGTTCACCATTCGGGCAGAACGAATGGCTGGTCGAGGAGATGTACCGCAAGTTCCGCGACGACCCCTCGTCAGTCGATCCGAGCTGGCACGAGTTCCTGGTCGACTACAACCCCGAGCCCGCAGGCGAACCCACGCCTGCCGCCCCGACCAGCGGTGATGGCCAGCCGGCCGTCGCGCCCGCCCCGGTGAAACCGGCCCCGGCAAAGCCGGCTCCGGCAACCCCGCAGACCACCGAGACGGCCAAACCCACGGCCCCTGTCGCGGGCAATGGTGTCGCGCCACGACCGTCGAAAGCCGCAACTCCCCCGCCGGCGGAAGGCGACGAGCTACAGACGCTGCGCGGCGCCGCGGCGGCCGTCGTCAAGAACATGTCGGCGTCGCTGGACGTGCCGACGGCGACCAGCGTCCGCGCCGTCCCTGCCAAGCTGATGATCGACAACCGGATCGTGATCAACAACCAGCTCAAGCGCACCCGCGGCGGCAAGATCTCGTTCACCCACCTGCTGGGCTATGCGCTGGTGCAGGCGATCAAGAAGTTCCCGAACATGAACCGGCACTACGCCGAGATCGACGGCAAGCCCACCGCGGTGACGCCGGCGCACACCAACCTCGGCCTGGCCATCGATCTGCAGGGCAAGGACGGCAAGCGTTCCCTGGTGGTGGCCGGGATCAAGGGCTGCGAGACCATGCGGTTCGCACAGTTCGTCACCGCATACGAAGACATCGTGCGGCGCGCCCGCGACGGCAAGCTGACCGCCGAAGACTTTGCCGGCGTTACCATTTCGCTGACCAACCCGGGCACCATCGGCACCGTGCACTCGGTGCCGCGGCTGATGAACGGCCAGGGCGCCATCATCGGTGTCGGCGCCATGGAGTACCCCGCGGAGTTCCAAGGCGCCAGCGAGGAACGCATCGCCGAGCTGGGCATCGGCAAGCTGATCACGCTGACCTCCACCTATGACCACCGCATCATCCAGGGTGCGGAGTCCGGCGACTTCTTGCGCACCATCCACGAGATGCTGCTGTCGGACGCCTTCTGGGACGAGATCTTCCGCGAGTTGGGCAACCCGTACCTGCCGGTGCGGTGGAGCACCGACAACCCCGACTCGATCGTCGACAAGAACGCCCGGGTGATGGAGTTGATCGCGGCCTACCGCAATCGCGGTCACCTGATGGCCGACATCGACCCGCTGCGCTTGGACGGCAGCCGGTTCCGCAGCCACCCCGATCTGGAGATCCTCAACCACGGTCTGACGCTGTGGGATCTCGACAGGGTGTTCAAAGTCAACGGCTTCGCCGGTAGCGAATACAAGAAGTTGCGCGACGTGCTGGGACTGCTGCGCGACGCCTACTGCCGCCACATCGGCGTGGAGTACACCCACATTCTCGAACCGTCGCAACAGGAATGGCTGCAGCAGCGCGTCGAGACCAAGCACGTCAAACCGACGGTGGCCGAGCAGAAGTTCATCCTGAGCAAGCTGAACGCGGCCGAGGCTTTCGAGACCTTCCTGCAGACCAAATACGTTGGCCAGAAAAGGTTTTCGCTGGAAGGTGCGGAAAGCATCATTCCGATGATGGACGCTGCGATCGACCAGTGCGCCGAGCACGGACTCGACGAGGTGGTTATCGGCATGCCGCACCGCGGCCGGCTCAACGTGCTGGCCAACATCGTCGGCAAGCCATATTCGCAGATCTTCAGCGAGTTCGAGGGCAACCTCAACCCGGCACAGGCGCACGGCTCCGGGGACGTCAAGTATCACCTGGGCGCCACCGGCGTGTACCTACAGATGTTCGGCGACAACGACATTCAGGTCTCGCTGACCGCCAACCCGTCGCACCTGGAAGCCGTTGACCCGGTGCTGGAGGGCCTGGTCCGGGCGAAGCAGGACCTGCTGGACCACGGCGCCGAAGACCAAGGCGACGAAAAGGCGTTCTCGGTGGTGCCGATGATGCTGCACGGCGACGCCGCGTTCGCCGGTCAGGGTGTGGTCGCCGAAACCCTTAACCTGACCCACCTGCCCGGCTACCGCGTCGGCGGCACCATTCACATCATCGCCAACAACCAGATCGGCTTCACCACCGCGCCGGAGTACTCGCGGTCCAGTGAGTACTGCACCGACGTCGCGAAGATGATCGGGGCGCCGATCTTCCACGTCAACGGCGACGACCCGGAAGCCTGCGCGTGGGTGGCCAAGCTGGCCGTCGACTTCCGGCAGGAGTTCAAGAAAGACGTCGTCATCGACATGCTGTGCTACCGCAAGCGCGGGCACAACGAGGGCGACGACCCGTCGATGACCAACCCGGCGATGTACGACGTCGTCGACATCAAGCGCGGCGTCCGCAAGAGCTACACCGAAGCCCTGATCGGCCGCGGCGACATCTCGATGAAAGAAGCCGAGGACGCGCTGCGCGACTACCAGGGCCAGCTGGAGCGGGTGTTCAACGAGGTCCGCGAGCTCGAGAAACACGGCGCGCTACCGAGCGAATCCGTCGAGGCCGACCAGATGCTGCCGGCGGGCCTGGCCACGGCGGTGGACAAGGCGCTGCTGGCCCGCATCGGTGACGCCTTCCTGGGCACCCCGGACGGCTTCACCGCACACCCGCGGGTGCAGCCGGTGCTGGAAAAGCGGCGGGAGATGGCCTACGAGGGCAAGATCGACTGGGCCTTCGGTGAACTGCTGGCGCTGGGCTCGCTGGTAGCCGAAGGCAAGCTGGTGCGGCTGTCGGGTCAAGACACCAAGCGCGGGACGTTCTCCCAGCGGCACTCGGTGATCATCGACCGCAACACCGGCCAGGAGTTCACGCCGCTGCAACTGCTGGCGACGAACGCGGACGGCACCCCCACCGGTGGCAAGTTCCTGGTCTATGACTCACCGCTGTCGGAGTACGCCGCGGTCGGCTTCGAGTACGGCTACACGGTGGGTAATCCGGACGCTCTGGTGTTGTGGGAGGCCCAGTTCGGCGACTTCGTCAACGGCGCACAGTCGATCATCGACGAGTTCATCAGCTCGGGTGAGGCCAAGTGGGGACAGCTGTCCAATGTCGTGCTGCTGCTGCCGCACGGTCACGAGGGCCAGGGCCCCGACCACACCTCGGGCCGCATCGAGCGCTTCCTGCAGCTGTGGGCCGAGGGTTCGATGACGATCGCGATGCCTTCTACGCCGTCGAACTACTTCCACTTGCTTCGGCGCCACGCACTCGACGGTGTGCAGCGGCCGCTGATCGTGTTCACGCCGAAGTCGATGCTGCGCAACAAGGCGGCGGTCAGCGACGTCCGCGACTTCACCGAGATCAAATTCCGCTCGGTGCTCGAAGAGCCGACCTACGAGGAAGGCATCGGTGATCGCAGCAAGGTCACCCGGGTCCTGCTGACCAGCGGCAAGCTGTACTACGAGTTGGTGGCCCGCAAGGCCAAGGACAACCGCGAAGACGTGGCGATCGTGCGGATCGAGCAACTCGCCCCGCTGCCCAAGCGCCGGTTGGGCGAAACGCTGGACCGCTACCCGAACGTCAACCAATACTTCTGGGTGCAAGAGGAGCCGGCCAACCAGGGTGCGTGGCCGCGGTTCGGGCTCGAGCTGCCGGAGCTGTTGCCCGACAGGCTGACCGGGATCAAGCGGATCTCGCGCCGGGCGATGTCGGCCCCGTCGTCGGGCTCATCGAAGGTGCACGCGGTCGAGCAGCAGGAGATCATCGACACGGCCTTCGGCTGACCGGGGCTGGATCTGCGACCCCGCGGGAATCGGGGACCGCTGGTACCGGCTAGCCTCGACGCAAACGTGCCGATAAGGAAGGGTGCTCATGCAAGGGTTCGCCGGCAAGGTCGCGGTGGTGACGGGCGCGGGATCAGGTATCGGGCAGGCGCTGGCGGTGGAGCTGGCCCGCTCGGGCGCCAAAGTGGCGATCAGCGACGTCGACCTGGAGGGCCTGGCCCACACCGAGGAACAGCTCAAGGCGATCGGCGCGTCGTTCAAGTCCGATCGCCTCGACGTGACCGAGCGGGAGGCATTTTTGGCCTACGCCGACGGCGTCAAGGAGCACTTCGGCAAGGTCAACCAGATCTACAACAACGCCGGTATCGCGTTCACCGGTGACGTCGAAGTCAGTCAGTTCAAGGACATCGAACGGGTGATGGACGTCGACTTCTGGGGCGTCGTCAACGGCACCAAGGCGTTCCTGCCGCACCTGATCGCCTCCGGCGACGGGCACGTCGTCAACGTGTCCAGCGTGTTCGGGCTCTTCTCGGTGCCCGGGCAGGCGGCCTATAACTCGGCCAAGTTCGCCGTGCGCGGCTTCACCGAGGCGCTGCGCCAGGAGATGGCCGCGGCCGGCCACCCGGTGGCGGTGACCACGGTGCACCCGGGTGGCATCAAGACCGCGATCGCGCGCAACGCGACGGCCGCCGAGGGGCTCGACCCCGAGCAACTGGCGAAGCTGTTCGACAAGCGGCTGGCCAGGACCAGCCCGCAACGCGCCGCCGAGATCATCCTGGACGCGGTCCGCAAGAAGAAGGCCCGGGTCCTGGTCGGCACGGATGCCAAACTCCTGGACGTGATGGTGCGGGTGGCGGGCCCGTATTACCAGCAGCTCTTCGGCCCGGTCATGGGCCGGTTGATGCCGAAAGTCTGAGCCTCAGCGGCCGAGCGGGTGCTCGGCCAGCCAGCCGCCCGCCACCGCCTGCGGGTCGGCACCGCTACGCACTTGCCGTCGCATCTCGACCAGCGCCGCGGTGTCCAGCACGCCGGCCACTTCGTTGATCGCCAGCAACTGCCGCTCGCTGAGCGCGTTACGGCGATAAAGCGGCACCACATTCTCGGCACGGATCAGTGCGGGTTTGCCGTCGGTCAGCGCGACCAGGTCACCGGGAATGTCCGGATCTGTCGATGTGGTCCATCCCGCCGTCAGCTGCCCGGCCCGAATTGCGGCGAACATTGTTGCGCCATCGGGAAATTCGCGCTGCTGAGCAAGCCGGCAGGAACCGACCGTCGACGGTTCCTGATGCCCGGCGACGGTCCCGACAACGAGGCCGTCGCAGTGGCGGGGCAGCGTGCTCAAGTCCGCGCTGACATCACTACCTCCCCACGCCTTGGCCGTGGGCCGACTGACCAGCAACACGGGCTTGTCTTCGGCGGCCGTCGTGTAATCGCCCGCCACCACTCCCTCGGGCAGCGCCGCGATCATCGCGCGGTAGACGTCTTTGTCCGACATGGCGGTCGCGCCGGGCTGCAAGGCTTGCAACGTGCGGCCGGTGAAGGCGGGGACGACGGTGAATGCGCCGGAATCCAATTGGGGTTTCGGGTCGGCCGCCGTCGCCGCCCGCGCACCGAAACCGTATGAGCGCAGGGCGGCGACGTAGACGCCGGCCAGCAGTGCCGAATCGGCGTCAGCGCGGGATCCGACCACCACTTCGGCACCGGCACGACGGTCGCCGGTAGCGGGTGCGCAACCGGCAACAGCGAGTGCGGCGGCGAGCAGCGGCACCGCCAGCCTGCCGGTTCTCACCCCCCGGCGACGGAAGTGTCTGAGGCTTCCGTGGCAAGTGCCACCGCCTTGGCGACCGCTTCCCCGACCCGGGTGTCCAGCGGGCTCGGGACGATCCGGTCGAGCGCGAGGTCGGCGCCGGCGACGGAGAAGATCGCCTCGGCCGCCGCGACCATCATCTTTTCGGTGATCCGGCGGGCGCCGGCTTCCAGCGCGCCGCGGAACACCCCGGGGAAGGCAAGCACATTGTTGATCTGATTCGGGAAATCGCTACGGCCGGTGGCCACCACCGCGGCGTATCTGGCCGCGATCTGTGGGTGGATCTCCGGATCGGGGTTGGACAGCGCGAACACGATCCCGTCGGGCGCCATGGTGGCGATCATCTCCTCGGGAACCACGCCCCCCGACAATCCCAGGAACACGTCGGCGCCCCGGATGGCTTCGGCGAGGCTGCCGGTCACGCCGGCGGGGTTGGTGCGCCGCGCCAGAGCCACCTTGACGTCGTTCATGTCGTCGCGACCTGTGTGCAGAACTCCGCGCGAGTCGAGCACGGTGATATCCGAAACACCCATCACCATAAGGAGATTGGCGCAAGCGACACCGGCCGCACCGGCCCCGGACACCACCACCTTCAGCGAGCCCATGTCGCGACCGAGCACCTTGCTGGCGCCCATGAGCGCGGACAGCACCACGATCGCCGTGCCGTGCTGGTCGTCATGCATCACCGGGCAGTCCAGCGCCTCGATGAGGCGACGCTCGATCTCGAAACAACGCGGCGCCGAGATGTCCTCGAGGTTGACGGCGCCGAACGTCGGGCGCAGGCGCACCAGGGTTTCCACGATCGCGTCGGGATCCTTGGTGTCCAGCACGATGGGGATGGCGTTCAGCCCGCCGTACGCCTGAAACAGGGCGCACTTGCCCTCCATCACCGGCAGCGACGCCGACGGCCCGATGTCGCCCAGGCCCAGTACCGCGCTGCCGTCGCTGACCACGGCCACCAGCCGGTTCGCCCAGGTGTACCGCGCAGCCTGGGCGTGGTCGGCGGCGATCGCACGGCTTACCTGTGCCACGCCAGGTGTGTAAGCGATCGACAGTGCGCGCTGGGTGTCCAGCGGGGACCTCAGACCTACGGAAAGCTTGCCGCCCACATGTGCCTCGAAGATCTCCGCGTCGGTGATCACGCCGTTCACGGCTTGCGTCTGTATCGATTCAAGCAATTCGGACACGCGCTTCAGCGTACTGACTACCCAGTAGTAGCCCTAATTAGTGAGGTGGGTCATACCAGGCCGACCCGCCCCTGTTCAGATCAACTTGAGCTCGGTGACTGCGCTGCGCTCGTCGACCAGCTCGGCGGTGGTCTTGTCGATGCGGCCACGGGAGAACTCGTCGATCTCGAGCCCCTGCACGATCGACCAGTTGCCGTCCTTGGTGGTCACCGGGAACGACGACACGATGCCCTCGGGCACGCCGTAGGAGCCGTCGGAGTAAACCGCCATCGACACCCAGTCGCCGTCCGGGCTGCCCAGCAGCCAGGAGCGGGCGGCGTCGACGGTGGCCGAGGCGGCCGAGGCGGCCGAGGAGGCGCCGCGCGCGTCGATGATCGCCGCACCGCGTTTGGCGACCGTCGGGATGAAGTCGTTCTCGATCCAGTTCTGGTCGTTGACCACCTCGGCGGCGTTCTTGCCGCCGACCTCGGCGTGGAAGATGTCGGGGTACTGGGTGGCCGAATGGTTGCCCCAGATGGTCACCTTCTTGATGTCGGTGACCGCGGCGCCGGTCTTCTTGGCCAGCTGCGAGATCGCCCGGTTGTGGTCCAGGCGGGTCAGCGCGGAGAACCGCTCCTTCGGGATGTCGGGGGCGTTGCTCAGCGCGATCAGCGCGTTGGTGTTCGCCGGGTTGCCGGTCACGCCGATGCGGACGTCGTCGGCGGCGACGGAGTTCAGTGCCTTGCCCTGCGCGGTGAAGATCGCGCCGTTGGCCTCCAGCAGGTCGCTGCGCTCCATGCCCGGGCCGCGCGGCCGCGCCCCGACCAGCAGCGCGAGGTTCACGCCGTCGAAGATCTTGTTCGCGTCCGCTCCGATCTGGACGCCGGACAGCAACGGGAACGCGCAGTCGTCGAGTTCCATCACGACGCCCTCCAGCGCCTTGAGGGCGGGCTCGATCTCAAGGAGGCGCAGCTCGATCGGGCGGTCGGGACCCAGCAACGAGCCACTCGCCAGGCGGAACAACAGGCTGTAGCCGATCTGGCCGGCGGCGCCGGTGACGGCGACCTTGAGGGGACTTGCGCTCACGTCGATGTACTCCTCGTAAAGAAGGTCGTGCAGATTCGGGTTTCGGCTCGAAACTAGCGCACCGCGCTGCGCAGCCAATCTCCGGTCCGCTACCAGGCCTTTCCCGACGCCTGATCGTCGCGTTTTGAACAGCCGGAACGCGTACCATGGACCACCGCCTGGTCGGACCCGCGCGCGGTGGGAGGTAAATGTGTTCCAAGGATTTGACGCATTGCCCGAAGCGCTTCGGCCCCTTGCGCACGAACCGCATCCCAAGCCGGACCCGACTCCCGAGCCGCCCAAGGAGACACTGGTTGACTGCGCCGTCTACGCCGACGGCGAGCGGTTGCCGGGCAAGCTCGGCTACGCGGCCGCCCTGGACAAAGTGCGTGAGATCGAAACGTCGGGGCACGACGCGTTCGTGTGGGTTGGCTTGCGCGAACCCAACCAGTCCGAGATGCAGGAAGTGGCCGACGTTTTCGGGCTGCACCCGCTGGCCGTGGAAGACGCGGTGTGCGCCCATCAGCGGCCCAAGGTGGAGCGCTACGACGACACCCTGTTCCTGGTCCTCAAGACCGTCAATTACGTGCCCCACGAATCGGTGGTGCTGGCCCGCGAGATCGTCGAGACCGGCGAGATCATGGTCTTCGTCGGCAGGGATTTCGTGGTCACGGTGCGCCACGGCGAACACGGCGGACTGTCCGACGTGCGTAAGCGGATGGATGGCGACCCGGAGCAGATGCGGCTGGGCCCCTACGCGGTGATGCACGCGGTCGCCGACCATGTGGTGGACCACTACCTTGGGGTGAGCAGTCTGATGCAGTCCGACATCGACGGTATCGAGGGGTTGGCGTTCGCTCCGGGCAGCAAGATCGACGTCGAACCGATCTATCTGCTCAAGCGCGAGGTGGTCGAACTGCGCCGGTGCGTCAATCCGCTGTCGGCGGCGTTCCATCGCATCCAGATGGACAACAAGGATGTGATCTCCAAAGAGCTGCGGCGCTATCTGCGCGACGTCGCCGACCACCACTCCGAGGCGGCGGACCAGATCGCCAGCTATGACGACACGCTCAATTCGCTGATCCAGGCGGCGCTCGCTCGGGTCGGCATGCAGCAGAACAACGACATGCGCAAGATGGCGGCCTGGGCCGGTATCTTGGCGGTTCCCACCATGGTTGCCGCCATCTACGGGATGAACTTCCATTTCATGCCCGAGCTGGATTGGACGTGGGGTTATCCGGCGATCATGGCCGTGATGGCTGTCACCTGCGTCGGGTTGTATTTCCAGTTCCGCCGCAACAACTGGCTGTAGCGTTTCGGCGAGCGTCAATTCGGCTGTGCGGCTGGGCGGTTCGGATCCAGGACATCGACGCCGTCGTTGTCCCACGCCTGACGCATCGCGTCGGCACCCTTGAGCCGCACCCACGCCGCTTCGGTTGCGGTGATCGGCGTCGCCGACAGGAACTGCACCGGGTCGCGCGGCGGGTCCAGTGGCAGATCGTCAATCCCACTGCGGCCCAACAGCACAGCGGTGAACGGCACCCGCGACGACGGGGACGCCCACAGCGGCGAGCCGAGATCGATCAGCGCGTCGGGCCCCAATACCACACCGTCGACGGTGGGCGCCGCCGCCAGGATCGCCAGGCTGCGCGCGATGCCGGTGATCGGGCCGGGATCGCGCAACTGCAGCACGATTTCGGCGCGCGGGCCGCGCAACGGATCGGCAAGGTCGAGCGCCGGTTCGGTCATCGGGTGGCGCGAGCAGCCGAGCGTGACGTAATGCACCGTTGCGTCTGGCTCACGGAAACGCAGCACCTCGATGGTCTCGGTGCCCAGAAATGTCACGCTCGCGGCATCGGGCTCGGCATCGGTGAAGTGAGCCCGCAGATGCGCGCGCACCCGATCCAACGTCACGGCGTCTCCGACGGCGCGAGGGTCAGGTTGGCGCCGGAATCCGCATCGAAGACCGCCAGTTTGGTGGTGTCGAACGCCAACTCGATCGGTTGCCCGATGGCCGCCTTCGATTCGGCGGGAACCCTTGCGACGAACTGGTTTTCGTGGGCATTCGACTCGGCGGCCAGCTCGTCCAACTGGGCCGAGTGCGCGGCCCACGCCGCGGTGGAGAAGTAGACGTACTTGTCCGCGCCCAGCGACTCCACCAGGTCGACCTTCACCTCGAAGGTCAATGCCCTGATGCGCTGGTAACCGTCGATCAGCCCGGCGTCGGACAGATGCTCAGGCCGGACCCCGACGATGACGTTTGTGGGCTGCGGATGCCGGACGATCACCTCTTGGACCTCCGGGCTCAGCATCACCTCGCCGAACGGCAGCTTGAGCCCGACGGGCGTCAAGGTGGCGGGGAAGAAATTCATCGCCGGCGAACCGATGAAGCCCGCGACGAACAGGTTGGCCGGATGCTCGTACAGCTCGTCCGGTGCCCCGATCTGTTGCGCAACACCGGAATGCATCACCACCACGCGGTCGCCCAACGTCATGGCCTCGGTCTGATCGTGGGTGACGTATACCGTCGTGGTGCCCAGCCTTTTCTGCAGCCTGGCGATCTCGCCGCGCATCTGGACGCGCAATTTCGCGTCCAGGTTGGATAGCGGCTCGTCCATCAGAAACGCTTTGGGGTGGCGCACGAGGGCGCGGCCCATCGCCACCCGCTGCCGCTGACCGCCCGACAACTGAGATGGCTTACGGTCCAGAAGATCGCTTAGGTCAAGCGTTTTCGCGGTCTCTTCGACCTTCTGGGCGATCTCGGACTTCTTCATCTTGGCCAGCGTCAATGGAAAGGCGATGTTCTGCCGCACCGTCATGTGCGGGTACAGCGCATAAGATTGGAAAACCATCGCGATGTCGCGATCTTTGGGCGCCTTCTCGTTCACCCGTTCGCCGCCGATGCGCAGCTCGCCGGACGAGATGTCCTCCAGCCCCGCGATCATGTTCAACGTAGTGGTCTTGCCGCAACCGGAAGGGCCTACCAAGATCAGGAATTCGCCGTCGGCGATGGTGAGGTTCAGGTCGTGCACCGCCGTGGCGCCGTCGGGGTAACTCTTGCTCACGTGGTCCAGCACAATCTCGGCCATCGAGTTATCCCTTCACCGCGCCAGAGGTCAACCCGGCGACTATTCGTCGTTGAAAGATTAAAACAAAAACGATGATGGGGACCGTGATCACGACGGCGCCGGCCGCGATCGAGCCGGTCGGCTCCTCGAACTGTGAACTGCCGCTGAAGTTCACGATCGCCACCGGTGCGGTGATGGCCGCTTTGGTGGCCGTCAGCGTCAACGCCAGCAGCAGATCGTTCCAGGCGAAGATGAAGACCAGGATCGCCGCCGTCACCACGCCCGGTGCCGCCAGCGGCACGATCACCTTACGGAATGCCTGAGCCGGCGTGGCACCGTCCATCTTCGCCGCCTTCTCCAGATCCCAGGGGATCTCCCGGAAGAAGGCCGACAGCGTGTAGATCGCCAGCGGCAGCGCAAAGGTGATGTACGGCAGGATCAGACCCGGCCACGTATCGAATAAGCCGATGAATCGTTCGATGTTGAACAGCGGCGTCACCAGCGAGATCGCGGGAAACATGCTGATCAACAAGGCGGCCCCGACCAGCAACCGCTTGCCAGGAAAGTCAAGGCGGGCAATCGCATACGCCGCCATCGCACCGAGTACCACCGCGATCACCGTGGTGATCAACCCGATCCCGATGGAGTTGATCAGCGCCGAGGTGAAGAAGTCGCCGCGAAAGATGCCGCGATAGTTGTCCAGGGAGGCCGACGACGGAATCAGCTTGCCATCCTTGACCGCTGAGCTCGGCTTCAATGACAGGCTGAAGATCCACAAGACCGGAAGGAGCGCATACACCACCACCAGGGTGTCGATGACGGCCCAGATCGCAGTGCGCCGGGCGCCCGCCCCGTCAGCGGCCATCGACGTCACAGCCGGGCGCCGCCGCACCGAATACCTTGACGAACAGTAGCGCGATCAGGCCGACGCAGAGGAAGATCAGCACGCTGATGGCCGAGCCGAGGCCGACGTTGAAGCCCTTGAACAGGTTGTCATAGCCGAGCATCGACACCGAGCCGGTGTTGTTGGCGCCGTTGGTGATCACGTAGATGTTGTCGAAGATGCGAAACGCGTCCAGTGTCCGGAACAACAGGGCGACCACCACCGCCGGCTTGATGATGGGCAGCGTGACTCGGGTGAGCCGCCGCCACGCGCCGGCCCCGTCGACTTGGGCGGCTTTCAGCAGATCTTCTGGGACCAGCGCCAAGCCGGCCAGCAACAGCAGCGACATGAACGGCGTGGTTTTCCACACTTCGGCGAGGACGACAATCGCCAGCGACGGGATCTGATCGGTCAGCGGCGCACTGCCGTGCGGCAGTAGGTTCGCCAGATAACCGGTGCCCGGCGTCCATGCGTAATACCAGCTGTACGACGCGACCACGGTGACGATGCCGTACGGGATCAGGACGGCGGTGCGCACCAAACCTTTTCCGATCAGGCTGCGGTGCATGACCAGCGCCAGCGCCAGGCCCAGCACGAATTCCAGGGATACCGAAACCACCGTGATGCCCAGCGTCACCGCCAGCGCGGTCCACCAGTAACGGTCGGTCAGGATCGTCACGTAGTTGTCCAGGCCGACAAACGCGGTGTCATTGGGAACGGCAAGGTTGTTGCGCTGCAGGCTCAGCCACACGGCGTAGCCGACCGGATAGGCCGTCACCGCCAGCATCAAGGTCGCCGCCGGTGCGACCAGAAGAAGCGCCAGCCGCTGTTCGGGCGTCCGCCCGCGCAATCGTGGCATCGCGGAAGATGTTCGCCCGGTGCGCGTTTCAGTGACGGTGCGTGTTTCAGTGGCGGTGCGCGTCACGGCAGCAACCCTTTGCCGTCGATCGCCTTCTGCACCTGGGCGCTGAGCTCGTCAGCGGTCCGCTCGGGGTCGATCTGGGCGATCGGGCTCAGCGTCGCGGCGAGCCGGATGGCCACACCCTGGTAGACCGGCGTCGCCGGGCGCACCGCGGCATCGGTGAGCTGCCGGCGAATGATGGTGTACATCGGGTATTTGCTCTGGAATTGCGGATCGGAATACAGCGAGGTGCGTACCGGCGGCAGGCCGCCTTCGATCGATACGTACTTCTGATGCGCCAGATTACGCAGGCAGCGAATGGCTTCGAATGCTTCGGCGCGGTGACGGGTGGTGCTCGCCACCGCCAGGTTCGCCCCGCCGATCGTCACCTTGGCCGGACGGCCCGGCGCCACACCGGGATACGGCGCGAAGCCGAAGACCTTCTGGCTGGCTTGTAATGCGATACGGAACTGCTGGTCGTTCGGCATGAACGTGCCGGCGCCATTGATGCTGCCGGCCAGCTCAGGATTCCGGTTGAGCGGCAGGAAGGGCACCCCGCCCTTGACCGCGTTCTCCAGCATGGACGCCAGCGCATACGGCCAGTTGACGGCGAGCGCGGCCCGACCTTGTTCGACCGCCAACCGGGCAGTGCTCTCGTCGGTCCGGCTGATCGACGGATCGGCGCCGGGCGCGACGGCCACCGACTTGAGGATGCG
This sequence comes from Mycobacterium sp. 852002-51971_SCH5477799-a, assembly GCF_001667145.1. GTDB lineage: Bacteria > Actinomycetota > Actinomycetes > Mycobacteriales > Mycobacteriaceae > Mycobacterium. Next base: position 1,674 of record NZ_LZIF01000086.1, on the reverse strand, counting down.
CAGCGCGTTGACGGTGGCCGCCCGATGCACCGGCGTGTCGGTGAGCGTGACGCGGCGGCCATCCTCGGAGAGCACCTGGCCGCCCCCGCTCACCAGCAGCGTGTTGAACCAGACCACCAGACCTTCGCCCTCGTTGGCCTGTACGCCGATCCAGCTGGGCTGTCCCGCGTCGTGCAATCGGGTGGCCTCGGACACCATGTCGTCCCAGGTGTGCGGCGGCTGAGACACCAAATCGGGCCGATACCAAAGCAATTCGGTGTTGGTGGTGACGGGCGCTCCGAACAGCTTGCCCTGCCAGCGCGCCGTCGACAGAGGGCCCGGCAACGCGTCGACCGTCGCGTCGGCCTCGGCTCGCCCTTCTGGATCGCCGGACAGCGGCACCGCCCAACCTGCCTCGGCGAACTCGGCCGTCCACACCACGTCAAGCGACATCACGTCGAGCGTGCGGTCGTGTCCGGTCAGCCGGCGGGCCAGCTGCAAACGCTGCTCGCCGGGGGCCCGGGGCAGGCTGATCTGGTGAATGGCGAAGCGGCCATTGAACTGTTTCGTGCAGTCCTGGGCCACGGCGGTGAACGTCGCACCGTCGGCGGCCGTCGTGTAGAAGCTGATGACCAGCCCGTGACCCCCGGAACCGCACGCCGCTATCGTCCCGGCGATGAGCACAGTCGCCAGCGCGATTGCGCCCGTCCGGCGCACGCGCCCGCGCCGACTCACCACTGATTCACACCTCTCGCGCGCGCCTCAGATCGCCAAACGCGCCAACAGGTCCCGCGCCTTCTCCGCGTTCTGTGGATCGCAGAGCACGTCGTAGCGCCCGGCTACCAACTGCATGGTCGAGCTGAAATCCCTTGTGCCACGGGCCATCGAATAGGGGACAGCGGAAGTGATCAGGCCGAAGAAGACACCGGCGACCAGACCCGTGCCCAGCGCCCCCCACGGGTTCGGGCTGAAGAAACCCAGCACCAGCCCGATGAACAACCCCAGCCACGCTCCGCTCAGCACGCCGCCGCCGAGCACCTTGGGCCACGTCAGCCTGCCGGTGACCCGCTCCACCTGCATCAGGTCGACGCCGACGATGGTTACCTGCTGCACCGGGAACTGCTGGTCGGAGAGATAGTCGACGGCGCGCTGCGCCTCGGCGTAGGTGGGATAGGACCCGACCGGCCAGCCTCGCGGCGGCGTCGGCAGTCCGGGCGTCCCACGGCGCCCCGCCGCACCCGAAGGCGTTGCGCCGGGAACCTGCCCTGGCTGGAAAGGATTAGTCATCGCCGCTCATTGTCCTCCGCGTCGGCCGTCGTTTCATCTCAGGCCTCCCCACCCTATCCACCGATCTTTCGCCACCTGCGAAAACCTGGTGCGCCTGCGGTGCAATGTCGCGCCGGTGCCACGACGAGCCGCGGCTTCGTCACTGCCAGAGCCGAAACCGTCGCGGCATTTTCGTGTGTCCGTCGGCGATTCGCGGCGGCACCCGCCACCTGCGCATGGGCTAGGTTGAACACCATGACAGCTCCCGGGCGCGGCTTCGGCGAGAGCGGCCACGACGACAAGGCCGACTCGCCCGCCGGCGGCGGACCCGGCGAGCCGCCGGATGCGACCGCGCCCTGGCATCCACCCGCCGCGCCGCCGCCGCCCGAATCGCCACCGCCGACCGAATCGGCGCCGCCGCCCTACCCC
>NZ_LZIF01000085.1 GCF_001667145.1 Mycobacterium sp. 852002-51971_SCH5477799-a | reverse complement strand
CACGGCGTGGGCGCGGGACAGTGTGTGGCGTTGCTGTTGTCGCGCTCGGCGCAGGCGATCACCGCGATGGTGGCGGTATTGAAGACCGGGGCGGCCTATCTGCCGATCGACGCCGCCGCCCCGGCAGCGCGCATCGAGTTCATGCTCACCGACGCCGCCCCGGTCGCGGTGGTGAGCACCGCGCAGTTGCGCTCGCGGCTCGATGGTTTCGGCGTGCCGGTCCTCGAGGTCGACGACCCGGCCGTCGATGATCAACCCACCACGGGCTTGCCGGCGCCCGCGGCTGAAGACCTCGCCTACCTGATTTACACCTCGGGCACCACCGGGATCCCCAAAGGCGTGGCGATCACCCACCATAACGTCACCCAGTTGCTGGAATCGTTGGACGCCGGACTGCCCACGGTGAGGGTGTGGACGCATAGTCACTCGTTGGCGTTCGACGTTTCGGTGTGGGAGATCTGGGGTGCGCTGCTCGGCGGTGGGCGGGTGGTGGTGGTGCCCGACGACGTGGTTCGCGCACCGGACGATTTCCACGATCTGCTAGTTGCGGAACAGGTGAACGTGCTCACGGATACTCCGTCGGCTGTGGCGATGCTGCCGTCCGAGGGGTTGGAGTCGGTGGCGTTGGTGATCGCGGCCGAGGCGTGTCCGGCGGCGGTGGTGGATCGGTGGGCGCCGGGGCGGGTGATGGTCAACGCCTATGGCCCAACCGAGACCACGATGTGTGTGGCAATCAGCGCCCCGCTGCGGGCGGGGTCGGGGGCCCCGCCGATCGGTGCGCCGGTGGGTGGGGCGGCGTTGTTCGTGCTGGATGGGTGGTTG